>CAWDOA010000015.1:0-106645 GCA_963803875.1 uncultured Acidimicrobiales bacterium
TCGGTCGCTATCACACGACGGGCTACCTCGGGATTGATCGTGATCAGCGGTGGAGCGGGCCACGGACCGGTCCTGTCGATCACGACCAAATCCTCGGTGTAGCCGCGCCCAGCAGCCCAGTCCCATACTGTGTGATCTATCGCGGCGACGTCGGCGCGGCGTTGCTGCAATGCATCGATCGACCGAACGTGGGAACCGGTTTCGACCTCTCGGTTGAAGAGATCGATCGACCGACGATGGGTCTGGAGGTGCTCAACCAGAGCACCGTAGCCCGACCACGAGTCGTAGTCGTTCACGGCCAGAACCGCACCCGCCACGTCTGCCAGTGAGGCATAACCGCTCGCTTGCCTGGCGACAACCACCGATTGATACACAGCCTTGGTCCGGCCTTGGAACACCGGTGCAGCTCCCACCGAACCGGCGAGATCTCCGCTCTGAATGAGCCGCATGCCGAGGAGTCCGCACACCCACACCCCGTCGAATTCGCCGCTTGTAGCCCGCCGCAGTCGCTCCTCCCACGGGAGGGTCGCATCGAAGGTTGCGCCCATTCGCTCGCTGGTTGCGGCCAGCATCTCGTCAGCGTTCTCGGCCAGCAGCGTGGTGAAGATCACGATTCGGCAGAGACACCGGTGATGGTTGGGGCACGTGGCTCGAGTGGTACCTCGGGCGGTGTGAGGAGCCGCACCGCTTCCCACGTCGGCGTGACGTCGTAGTCCCAGTACTTGGTCGTTTCGATTTCCACGTGACCCGTGCCCGTCACCCCGCCTCGAATGCACCCGTTGTGAATGCGAACACTGTGGTAGACGTTGGGCGCAACCCGATCTACGGCGTACTTGTGGGCCGAGCTCCCGCGCCAGGCTTCACGGTCTTCGGGAACCGAGTGGACCACAAGGTTGGCCCAATGGTGATCAACCAGCTCTACGGAGCTGTAGCTCATGATCCCTGGATAGTTGTGGAACTCGGCCAACAGATCGACCTCCACCCCGTCGAGGGTGGTGACATCGGCATCGGCGCGACGATCCCCGAAGAAGCCAACAACGTTCACCAATTCGCTTTCCAACAGTGCTTTTGGGTCGCACATGACAACGCGGCGCTGCAGGCCGTGAACCTCCCATGCGAGAACTTCGTGAGGTTCGATCTTGATCTCGCCCTTGCGGCACCTGCGCATCAGCGACCGAACATCCTGGAGTAGGTACGCGAGGAGCGCGTGGTCACCCGCGTAGTTTGCAGGATCGGCACAGCGATGCCCCTCGGCTTTCTCGTCGGGTGACAGACGTACCGGTTGCAATCGGCCTCACTTTCGGATGTGACTTCGGCTCAGGAAATGGGTCTCGTGGGCCAATTACTCTGCGCACGTTGTGTGCACTGACTGCAGTGTGCCACAGGGTCCGAAGTCACCTCGGCGATCGGGCCACTCCGGGACCCGACTCGGACAGGCATTGCGAACGGCTCGATCGGGTCGACCGATGCCCTGACCTGCTGAAATGAATCCAGCTGGGGCCAGCCGGCCCTCGACGACTCGGCGGTCTGATAGAGGATCTTTCCCTAGTGAGGGCGGCCATTGAGCCCATCCACGATCGCTTCGAATGAAATCGGGTCCGTGCGCGATGCATCGATCAGGATTCGTCGCAGTCAAATGCGACTTCGAAGCGACTTGAGTTCGGCAGAGCTACCCAGCGCGATCAGCACATCACCGGGTGCCACCACCGTGTGGGGTGACGGGTTTGTGTGATACACGCGGTTTCCGGTGCGTATGGCGATGATGAGCGAGCGTTGGTCACCTTCGCGGCAGGTCCATCAGTTTGTTCCCAGCCATCGACGAGAGTTCGTTCACCATGAACTCCTGAACGCTCACGTCGTGCTGGTCATCGTGGAGGACCTCGTCGAGGAACTCCGCAACGTGAGGCTGCAACGCCAGCGCCGCCATGCGGGATCCACCGATCTCATGAGGGTTGATGACCCGGTTGGCGCCGGCCTGGAAGAACTTCGTCTCGTTCTTCTGATCGCTGGTCCTTGCCACGATGAAAAGATCCTTGCGAATAGACCGGGCTGAGAGGCAGACGAACAGATTGTCGGCATCGTGGTCCAGGGCAAGGACCATCGTTCGGCGCCCGTTCCACGCCGGCAGCCCGGAGAACGCTGTCGCTGGTTGCATCGCCCACGATCAAAGGGAGCTCGGAGTAGTCCTCCTGCGGGTCGCGATCGATGACCACGACATCGGTTCCCTGGCGGCGGCAGTAGTCAACAACGGAATGGCCGACCTGACCCCACCCGCAGATGATCATGTGGCCTTCCATCTTCGCTACAGCGTTCGTCATTCGTCTACTCCTGAAAGCATCGTTCAAGGTTCCTTCGATCAACGTGTCCACGAAGACACTGATGGTGTACAGCACTGCACCGACGCCCACGACAACCAGGAAGAGCGTGAACAGACGGTACGACGTCTGGTTGGCCAGTCCGAGATCCACTTCGGTGAACCCCACTGTGGTGATGGTGATCACGGTCTGATACAGCGCGTCGAACCAGGGCAGGCCAAGAAGTCGATAGCCGATCCAGCCCACGAGCACGATCGTGACGACCAGGAGGGCCGCTGACTGGAAACGACGCCATGGGTCTTGTGCCGGACGTTTCCAGTATGGGGCTGCCCGATCCATCACTCCAGAGAATACGTGGTCGAACCCAGTGCCACCGTCTTCTGATCGATCTCCGGCCAACGACGTGTGACGAGAACGCACACAATGGGCGTTGGGGTCGTAGCCGGAGGAAGCCGTCCCACACGAGATCCAAGTACGCTCAGGCCATGGGAGACAACAGCCTGGCTGGGAGCACCTACGTGAGCTTCACCACGTTCCGCAGCGATGGATCACCGAAGGCAACCCCGGTATGGATCGTTGATCTCGGCGACGGGACGATGGGATTCACCACGGCGTCCTCCAGCTGGAAAGTGAAACGTCTGGCCAGCAACCCCAACGTGAAATTGCAGCCCAGCGATGCCAGGGGCAAACCTGTGGATGGCACCGAAGCCGTTGACGGAACCGCCACGGTGGTCGTGGGAGGTTCCGACTTCGAGCGGGTGAAGGCTTCGGTCAAAGCCAAGTACGGCTTTCAGTACCATCTCATCGCTTGGTTCCAGACCCTAATGGGCCTCTTCGGGCGGGGCGCCGGCTCCGATTCCGCCGTTATTGTCACCGTGCCATAGGAGAGACCAGTGTCAGAAGAAACCTACATCGATCACTACCCGCCCTTTCACGGGGTCGAAGCGTACAACGCGCCGCGATCGGTCGAGGAGGAGCGGGCCCATCGCAAACAGATTGTTGCTCGTGGCTACCAGATCTTCGCTGCGATGCGATGGGGTCAGCTCGGCGATGGTCATGTGACCGCCCGGGATCCCGAGAAGCTCGACCATTTCTGGGTGCTCGACTACGGCGTCACCTTCGCCGACGCCACCCCCGAGCGGCTGGTGCTGGTCGGTCCCGACGGACGAGTCACCGACAAACACGGCAACGAAACCGGCGGTGTGAACACCGCCGGCTACAACATTCACGCACCGCTGTATGCCGCTCGTCCCGATGTGATGGGAGCGGCCCATACCCACACCCAATTCGGGACGCCGTGGTCAGCCAACGTTGAACCGTTCCGGGCGCTGAGTCAGGAGAGCTGCGGCTTCGTCTTTGATCAAGCACTGTTCGACGACGAAGAAGTGGAAGTTCTCTCGATCGAGGGGGGACATCGAATCGCAGCGGCGCTGGGTCACAACAAGCTGGTCATTCTGCGAAACCATGGTCTTCTGACCGTTGGGCGCACGGTCGAATCGGCGGTCGCCTCGTTCGTGACCGCCGAACGAGTAGCCGAAGTTCATGTGAAGGCGCCGCACGGAAAGCCGATCAGCGATGAGGCGGCCAAGATCGCGGCCGGCACCCTCCAGCCCGATCACGTGGCCTGGCGTACCTTCCACTGGCTCGACCGTTCCATTCGTTAGCCCAAAAAGCGTATCCAGCCCACCGATCCGGTGGATTCCACACGCCAGAAGCAGCCCTCGGTGCACTCCGTACGCAGTTTCGGGAAGACCCACGCTACTCGTGGAGCACCACGTATTCCCAGTCGAGCAGTTGCACGGGTTCGGCGCCCTCGCTCCGGCGATAGCCGGCGGTCTCGATCGTCAGCATCTGGCCGGCCGAAACCGAATCCGCAGCAACCAGCCTGTGGGTGAAGCTGACGGTGTCACCTTCGAAGCGCCGGGGCGGTGTGATTGCAGCGCTTCCAACCCGAGAACAGTGGCCGTACCGGGGAAGACCCTCGTGGTCGAGGCCTGGGCCAAGGCGATCACGTGGCCCCCGTACACCAAGCGGCTGTCGTAGGTCGTGGCGAACTCCGAACGGTGGACCATCGCCTGGTTGAATGTCATCCTCGCAAACGCCGGTGCCAGATCGACGTGGTCCCACATGGGGTCCTCGATCGTGTCGCCGACCGCGACCGGCAGGTCGGGCAGTGCCGAAAGATCCCATACTGGAATGACTGATGAGTAGTCGGGATCGGGAGCCGAGGTGGCAGAGCCCACATCGTCGGTGAAGCCGGGAGCGTTGCCGCGGGCGGGTAGCAGAGCGCAACGCTGGTAGCTGGCGATCGGACCGTTGGTGCCGACGGTCTCGATTCCCAGCAGAACCTTGCCTCGGTTGAGATCGCCCTTGGGGCGGCTGTCGGCCATGCCCAGCACGGTGGTGGTGGTCTGCACCGTCTCGCCGACCTCCACCGGCCGAGCCACCAATACTCCCCGGTAGAACAGGTTGGCGATGGCGTGGCGGGTGGCGCTGGTGCTGAGCCCGATCGACAGTTGCACCATCAGCCCGGGATTCACCAGCGCACCTGAACTGCCCGACGCTGACGCGTAGGCGGACTGGTCGGCGGCGAGGCGGTTCTCGTCGCCGGTGATGCTTCGGTACATCACGTTGTCTGCGTGGGTGATCGTGACCGCCGGCAGCTGGGGAAGAACCGTGCCGGTGGTGAGATCGTCGTAATAGGGGCCGTTCAAGCGATGCATCGCCAACGATTGTGGACCGGGCGGCGGCACTTGTGAAATCGGTGAAGTGCTCGTTTGTCACAGGGGGCGGCGGCAACGATTGTGAGTCGGCGGGCTGCTCGTGCGAGATTGGCGAGCGTGGTTTCGATACACGTCACAGAAGAGCGGGTCGATTCGGCGTCGACGCCGATCGTGTTCACTCACGGGTGGATCGACAATCAGACCGTGTGGGACGGTGTGCGAGTCGAACTGGGCGACCGGACCACGATCGCCTGGGATCTCCGGGGCCATGGACAATCGGACGCACCTCCGCCTGGAGAGTACGGCCGAGATCTTCTGTTGGCTGACCTGCTCACCGTGGTGCAGCGTGTGGATGGCCCGGTCGTGCTGGCCGGACACTCCCTCGGGGGTTACCTGAGTCTGGCGTTCACTCTGCAACACCCCGACCTGGTCGCCGGCCTGGTGTTGATCGCGGCCGGCCCCGGCTTCCGCAACGCCGAGGCGAGGGATCAGTGGAATGCCGCCGTCGACGCATCAGCGGCCAAGCTCGACATCCCGCCCGGCAGCGAGGAGTCATCCAAGCACGTGGACAGCTGGGTGATCGACGAGCTGGACACCATCACGGTGCCGGTCGTGGCCGTCGTGGGCGAACACGACAAACGGTTCCACGCATCGCAGAGACTGTTCGAGAAGAAGCTCAACGTGGTTCACTCGGCGATCGTGCCCGGCGCCGGCCACTCGGTCCACCGCAAGCACCCCGGACCGGTCGCCGCCGCCATCCGCCAACTGGGGATCTAACCACCCAAATTTCGGCTGGGGGCCACATCCTCTGTAGGCCCCAGCAGACAGAACAGCCTCAGTGTTGTCGTGGGCCGATATTTCAGCCGGCCCGAGCAGCCAGCATCCTGTCCACAGTGTCGAGGTTGTACGGGTTGCCGCTCATGAGGATGAGATGGTGCACCCCGATCTCCCTCCAAGCATCGATGTCGACCTTGTCGTCGACCAGGGCGGTTCGTTCCACCGACTCGGGGTCCCGGCCCTTCTTCTCGCACCACTCATCGAGTACTTCCATGGTGCGTTTGGCTTCTTCGGGGGTCTTGCCCACGATGTTGTGCATCTGGGCGTATTCGGCCACGAGTCGCAGCGTCACCTTCTCACCGGAGCCTCCGATCAGAAGTGGCAACGGGCCCAGTGCAGGTGGATTGAGCTTGCCGAGACGATCGATCACGCGGGGTAGTTCGTCCCCGAAGACCTTCAACCGTGATGGTGCTGTGCCGAACTCGTAGCCATATTCGTCGTAATCACGTTCGAACCAGCCCGAGCCCATGCCGAGAATCACCCGTCCACCCGAAATGTGATCCACCGTGCGGGCCATGTCGGCCAACAGTTCGGGATTGCGGTAGCTCATCGGCGTGACCATCGGGCCGATCGTGGCGTGACTGGTGGTGGCAGCCATCGCCGCCAGGACGGTCCAACACTCGAAGTGTGCTGCGTCGGGATCGCCGTAGAGGGGGTAGAAGTGATCCCAGGTCCAGAGTGAATCGACACCCATACCATCGGCCCGGATCCAGGCATCCCGCAGTTCGGCCATCGTGGTGGCCTGGGGGTGAAGTTGCACGCCGACTTTGAGATCCGTCATGAGTTCAACCTATAGGTGTCAGCTCACCCCTAGAGATATTGGCTGAGAGACTTAGCGGCTGCGGCCACGCCTGACGAACCCATCGGAGCACCGAGCGCATGCAGCGTGGACTCGATCGTACCCAGCGTGCCCAGGACGTGAGGAGGGTTGAGATGTCCCATATGGCCGATACGGAACGCCTCGCCGATACCACCGATACCCAGGCCGAGCACCAGGCCGGCCCCGTCCTCAGCTCGGCGGCGCAGGTCGGTGGAATCGATCGAGCCCGTGAGCACCGTGGTCACGGCATTGGATCGAGCGGCAGGATCGACGATGTTGAACTCCAGTCCGTCGGTGCAGGACCAGGCGGCCACTGCGCTTCGCACGGCGTCGGCCAGTGCTGTGTGCCGCGACCACACCTTGTCCAGGCCGCCCTCCTCGTCGATCATGTTGAAAGCCTCACGCATCCCGTACAGATGCTGGATCGGGGGAGTGCCGGCGAACAGCTCGTAGACGGCGTCTGGTTTCATCCGTGGAGCCCAGTCGAAGTAGCCGGTGCGCAGATCTGCCGTGGCGTAGGCGTCGAGTGCCTTTGGGCCGGCCCAGCAGAAGGCGAGCCCGGGAGGGACCATCATGCCCTTTTGGGAAGCGGCAACCGTGATGTCGACTCCCCACTCGTCCATTTCGAACACGTCGCAACCGAGTGAAGCGATGGCGTCAACCATGAACAGGGCTGGGTGGTCTGCATCTTGAAGGACCTTTCCCAATGCCTTGATGTCGTTCATGACCGATGTCGCTGTGTCGGTGAGGACCACCATGACGGCCTTGATCGACCGGTCTCGGTCCTCAGAGATTCGGGCTGCGAAGGCGTCGACATCCACCGGCCCCCGAAGGGTTCCTTCGAATGTCTCGACCTTGACCCCACCCAGAGCCGCCATACGCCCCCACACATGAGCGAAACGCCCGGACTCGAGGACCAACACGTGGTCGCCGCGTGACAGGGTGTTGTTGATCGCCATCTGCCACCCGGCGTGGCCATTGCCGATGGTGATGAAGGCTCTACCGGCAGTGGTGCGGGCCATGGCCGGCAAGCGGTCCAGCACTTCGAATGCGACGTCGACGAGGTCTCCCTCGTAGATGTTCGGCATCGGAAGATGCATGGCGTTGAGCACGCGGTCCGGGATCGTGGACGGACCGGGAATCGAGAGCATCTGGCGGCCGAAACGAAGGCTCATTGTGTGAAAGGTAGCCCCTACCATCGAAGAGGTACGCAACCGGTAGGGGGACGAGATGGAATTGGATGCCCTCACCATCGTGCTGCTCGCCGGTGCAGCCCTCGTCGCCGGATTCATCGACTCCATTGCCGGGGGCGGTGGACTGATCACGATCCCGGCGCTGTTGTTCGCCGGTGCTGGTCCTCTGGTGGCGATCGCAACCAACAAGGTGCAGGCGATCTTCGGGGCCGGAACGGCGGCGGTGTCCTATTCCCGATCAGGGTTGGTGGCGCCTTCTACGATGGTCAAGAGTATTGTCACCGCCGCAGGTGCGTCGGCAATCGGCGCCCTGGTAGCGACCCAACTACCGGCCGCCGTTCTGGAGCGTGCGATCCCGGTGGCGCTGATCGGCATCGCCCTGTTCTTCGCATTCAAGCCCCGTATCGACGATTCGGATCGTCACGCACGGATGGTCCCGGCGCTGTTTGGTGTGACCGCCATCCCAGCCATTGGTTTCTACGACGGGATCTTCGGTCCGGGAACCGGCTCGTTCTACATGGTGGCGTTCGTGGGACTCGTCGGCTTCGGAGTGCTGAGAGCAACGGCTCACACCAAGGTACTGAACTTGGCATCGAACCTGGGAGCGTTCGTCGTGTTTGCGGTCAACGGGGCGATCGAGTGGAGAATTGGACTTCTGATGGGCCTGGCCCAGGTCGCGGGCGCATGGCTCGGCGCGCACGTTGCGATCGCCAACGGAGCCCGACTGATCAAACCCGTTCTGATCATCACCTGTCTCGCAATCTCATTGCGCCTGCTCCTGTCCTAGCCGAAGAAGAAATGGCTATCGGACATGATCCGAGTCGGTTAGTTTGACGAAATGACTGCTGTGCTCGCCGAGGGATTGAAGAAGCACTACGGGGAAACCAAAGCGCTCGACGGACTGGATCTGGAGGTTCGTCAGGGTGAGATATTCGGCCTGCTCGGACCCAACGGTGCCGGCAAGACCACCGCGGTGAAGGTGATGACAACCCTGGCAACTCCGACTGCCGGTCGGGTTGTGGTCGACGGGATCGACGTATCGAAGAACCCGCGAGCGGTCCGCACCCGCATCGGGCTCACCGGCCAGTACGCGGCAGTGGAGGAACGGCTCACGGGCCGGGAGAACCTGGAATTGGTCGGTCGCTACTTTCATCACGGCAAGAACGAACTGAAGGTGCGAGCCTCCGAGCTGTTGGAGATGTTCGACCTCGTCGAGGCAGCCGACCGGCCAGCCAACGGCTACAGCGGCGGGATGCGCAGGCGGCTCGACATCGCCATGAGCCTCGTCGCGAGACCGTCGATCCTGTTTCTGGACGAACCCACTACCGGGCTCGATCCTCGAAGCCGGATCGGCATGTGGGAGTTCATCGACCGTCTGGGGGAGGAGGGCACCACCGTGCTCCTCACCACCCAATACCTCGAGGAGGCCGATGTGCTGGCCAAGCAGATCGCCGTCATCGACCACGGGAGGAAGATTGCCGAAGGTACTTCGGATGAGCTGAAGGATCAGATCGGCGGCGACAAGGTTCGGGTGACCATCGTGAAACGGGAGAACCTCCGTAGGGCGATGGAGGCAATACGGCCCCACTGCACCGGCGCGGTCGACCACGAACCGGGATCTCATCTCACCATCACCGCTCCAATTCACGCCGGCGGGGGAGTGGTGCCAAATATCATCCGTGCGCTCGACGCCGCCGGGGTCGACGTGATGGACGTGGAAGTGCGCCGCCCGACCCTCGACGATGTGTTTCTCGTGCTCACGGGCAAGGCAGCCCAAGCAAGACAAGATGAGGAAGTCTGATGGCCATTACCACAACCTCTCCCGACTCGATCGAGCACGACCAGCATCTGGGATCAACAGGTATCGGCGGCGTTGTTATCGACTCGCTCACCGAAGCCGGTCGTCATCTGCGGATCATTCCCCGCAACATCGAGTTGCTGATCTTCGCCACGATTCAGCCTGTCATGTTCGTGCTGCTGTTCAGTTTCGTGTTCGGCGGTGAGATCGAAATTCCCGGCTTCCCGAACTACGACCAGTATCTGATGCCCGGGATCTTCGCCCAGACGGTGGTGTTCGGTTCGGTGTTCACCAGCATCGGCATCGCCGAGGACCTCTCCAAAGGTTTCATCGACCGGCTGCGGTCCCTCCCCATCGCACAGTCCTCGGTATTGATCGGGCGAACCCTGTCCGACCTGCTCCGCAACGTGATCACGTTCATCGCCATGCTGCTGGTCGCATTCCTGCTGGGATTCCGATTCGAAGGCTCCCTGCCGGCGGCCCTCGGTGCCACGGTTCTCCTGCTGCTCTTCAGCTACGGCCTCAGCTGGGTGCAAGCGCTCATCGGTCTGAGTGTCAGCTCGGTCGAGTCGGCCAACAGCGCAGGCTTCATCTGGATGTTCCCCATGACGTTCGTGTCGTCGGCGTTCATCGAACCCGAGACCCTGAAGTACGGGTGGCTGCGGTGGGTGGCCGACGTCAACCCGTTCACCCAGGTCACTGACGCTGCACGGGCGCTGTACAACGGCAACGACCCAGGGAACTCGGTGATGATCTCGATCGTCTGGGCGGTGGGGATGATCGCTGTGTTTGCCGTGCTGTCGATTCGCAAGTTCAACCAGATCAGCGACTGAGCTTCATCCACGCACCGCTAGCGCACGGGGCCGCCGCTGCGCCAGTACTCCCCGTCAGCTCGATCCATGAGGCCCTCGTCCACGAGATACCGGCGCAAGGTCGCGGTGTCGCTGCTGACCGACGCCAACGAGGCGTTCACCTGCTTCTCGGTGTAGTGCTCACCCGGCTCGAAGCGGTGGGCCAATTCTTCCAGTAGGACCATACGTTTCGATCGTTTCGTGGGCATGTGTACCAGTCGACCGTCCTTGAGGCACTGGTCGAGGACCCGCCTCCGTTCCTGCGGTTCGTCGGGGTGAGAGGATGCAGGGGTCGCTGGGGCTTCCCGGCGGGCGGCCATCTTGAACGCCGCCTCGAGAACAACGAACTCGCTGTCGATCTCCTCCACGAGACCGGTGGCCTGAAGTCGGTCCAGGCCGTGCACGACATCGCGAAGGTCCACCCCCGAGCGTTTGGCTATCGACGCCGCGTTCTGGGGTCCGTCGAGAACCAACGTTGCCACAATCCGTAATCGATGAGGTTCGGCCAGGAGGCCCACGAGTGATCGGGCATTCAGCATGTGATCCAGTTTGCCAGCTGCTTGGGACCGAGCCGGTATACTTTCCCCAGCACCGGGGAGCTTGCACGTCGCAGGCTGAGAGGGCCACAAGGGCCGACCCACTGAACCTGTCCGGGTAATGCCGGCGAAGGGAACCGACCATGAAACGAATCGCCCTGGTCCTCGCAGCGCTTGGCCTGGTGGCCTGCTCATGCGGTGACAACGAATCCAACACGATCACCCTCTTGACCCATGAGAGTTTCGTCCTGTCCGACGGAACGTTCGAACTCTTCACCGCCGACACCGGAATCACCGTGGAGGTGGTGTCCTCGGGTGATGCCGGCTCGGTTGTCGCCGGTGCCATTGCGACCGCGGGCGATCCCATTGGAGACGTGTTGTTCGGCGTAGACAACCTGCTCATGCAGCGGGCGCTTGATGCTGATGTGTTCCAACCCCACCGGGCAGAGGGACTCGCTGATGTGCCTGACCGGTTCAAGCTCGACACCGGCAACCGTCTCACCCCGATCGACACGGGTTACGTGTGCGTCAACTACCGGGACGACGAACTGTCTGAGGGGAGTTCACCCCTATCGCTCGATGATCTGCGCAAACCCGAGTTCGCTTCAACCTTCATCACCCAGAATCCAGAGTCGTCCACGCCGGGTCTGGCTTTCCTCTTCACAACGATCGCCACCTACGGAGAGGACGGATGGCAGGACTACTGGCGCGATCTGAGGGACAACGGTGTGTCCATCACGTCGGGGTGGAGCGAAGCGTGGGCTGAGTACGTGGGTGGCGATCCCGGAGGTGACAAGGCCATCGTGAACAGCTATGCGTCCTCGCCGGTTTTCGAGGGTCTGTTCGGAGGCGAGGACCCCACGATCAGCTCGATCGTGACCGATTCCTGCTTCGCCCAGATCGAATTTGCCGGCGTCTTGGCCGGAACCGGGTCACCCGGCAATGCTGGCAAGCTGGTCGACTTCCTCCTCTCGCCTGCAGTGCAGGCCGACATTCCACTCAACATGTTCGTGGAACCGGTCAACGGGACGGCGGTTGTTCCCGACGACTTCGCCCGATGGGCGGTTCCGGTGGATCAGCCACTCTCGTTGCCACCCGGAGAGATCGCCGCCAACCAGGCTCGCTGGACCCAGGAGTGGTTGGAGATCTTCCGGTAACGCCATGACCCCAACGGCGCCTTCAACAAGTCTGGGCCGGATCGTCGGTCCCCGCGCCGCCACCATCATGTCACTGGCCGTTCTGGGGTTCCTCGCTCTTGCGGTTGGGTATCCGGCAATTTCGATGATTCGCCGATTTGCCGACGAGAAGATCCTGTTGTCAGCTGGGGGCACAGCGCGAATCGTCGGGTTCACGCTGTTCCAAGCAGGTCTGTCCACCGTCCTCACAGTGATCGCAGCTCTGCCACTGGCCCATGTACTGGCCACCTACCGGGTCCGATTTCGATCAGCGATCATGGCGGCGGTGTTGGTGCCCTTCGTGCTGCCGACGGTGGTGGTGGCGGTGGCCGTCCGAGGATTGTTGGGACGGCTTGGAATCACCGTCGACGGAGTGGATGGATCCCTGGTCGCGATCCTGATCGCCCATGTGGTGTTCAACGTCTCGGTGGTGGTCCGTATGGTCGGGGGGTATTGGGCCGTACTCGACCAGCGAATGATGGAGGCCGCTGCGGCGCTGGGGGCATCGCCTCGTCGTCGCTTCCGGCGGGTGACCCTGCCACTGCTCCGTCCGGCACTGCTGGCGGCGTCGGCGATCGTTTTCCTCTTCACATTCACCTCGTTCGGGGTGATAGTGATCCTCGGTGGCCTGAGTCGGGCGACGGTGGAGACCGAGATCTATCGCTTCGCCATCACCCGCAGTGATTTCGGCTCTGCGGCTGCCCTGGCGGTCATTCAGGCTGTCGCCGTCGCCGCCGTGGCGATTCTCAACCAGCGACTTCAACGACGGATCCATACCCCCGGATCCGGGGCACTGCTCATCCGCCGACGGGAGATCGGCTCGGTCGGCGAGCGGTTGTATGTGGGAGCGGTACTGGCAGCCACGATGGGTCTGCTGTTGCTGCCGTTCGTAACGCTTGTCGTTCGAAGCTTCGATGTCGATGGTTCCTTTGGGCTCGACCATTTTGCCGCACTGGTCGAACGCCCGAACGTGCTCCCGGTGAGCCCACTCCGATCCCTCGGCAACTCGTTGCTCTTTGCCACCGCGGCTGCGGTCCTTGCCGGCGCCGTGGGGTCGCTTGCTGCGGTAGCGGTTGGCACCGGGATCAGGTTGTCGCGTTGGGTGGAGACAGCAGTGCTCGTTCCGCTCGGGATTTCAGCGGTGACGTTGGGGTTCGGATATCTGGTCGGGTTCACGTTCTTCGAACTGCGTCGCTCACCGATGCTGGTAATCGTGGCCCATGCCGTGATCGGCATCCCGTTCGTTGTCGGGTCGGTCCTGCCTGCGGTTCGTTCGCTCGATACTTCACTGCTCGATGCCGGTTCAGCCCTCGGAGCGTCAGCCCACAGGGTGATCCGACGGGTTCTGGTGCCGCTGCTGCGGCCCGCCGCCACCGCTGGAATGGGATTCGCAGGAGCGGTGAGTCTGGGGGAGTTTGGTGCCAGTGGCTTCCTGGCCCGTGGTCGTTCGTCGTACACCGCCCCCCAGGCAATCTTCGGCCTGATCGGCCAGCCGGCTGCAGTTCTTCAGGGGCAAGCGGCGGCTCTTTGTGTTCTGCTTGGTTGTGTCATCGTTTGCCTCGTGATCGTGATCGACCGGCTTCGAGGCTCACCGGTGGGGAGCTGGTTGTGAGCGGGCTGGCAGTGACGGACCTATCGGTGCGGATCGGTCCGCAATCGATCTTGGGCGATGTGTCGTTCACGGTCCCGGACAACTCGGTACTTGCCGTGCTCGGACCCAGCGGCAGCGGCAAGTCAACCCTGCTGCGGGCCATTGCCGGCTTTGTTCCCTCGACCGGGAGGATCGTGTTGGGCGGAGTCGATATCTCCCAAATCCCCAGCCATCGTCGCGGGATCGGGCTCATGTTCCAGAGTCATGCACTGTTTCCCCATCTGTCGGTTGCGGACAATATTGCTTTCGGACTGGTGGAATCTGGATGGTCCTCCACCGAAATCGACAGCCGGGTGGACGAACTCCTGAAGCTGGTCGAGTTGCCGCAGTTTCGAAATCGATCGGTCGCAACCTTGTCGGGTGGCGAGGCCCAACGAGTGGCTCTCGCCCGAGCCCTGGCGCCCAGACCGTCGCTGCTGATGCTCGACGAGCCGCTGGGGTCTCTTGATCGACGGCTGCGAGAGGGACTGGTGGATGAACTCTCAATTCTGCTCAGAACAGTCGGGACCACCGCCCTGTATGTCACCCACGACCAGCAAGAGGCTGCGCTGGTGGCCGACCAGATGTTGATACTGGAAGCGGGCGCGGTCGTAGCGACCGGTGATTCTGAATCGCTGTGGCGAACACCCGCTTCTGCTTGGATCGCCAGTTTCCTGGGACACCCCAATGTCAGCGAAGAAGCCGCTGTTCCGCTCACGGCACTTTCGGTCGCAACCGACGGCGTTTCCGCCACGGTGCTTTCGAGCCGGTTCGTCGATGGGCGGTGGCGGTCCGTGGTTCGCCTTCACGAATCGATCTATGGGATCGGTGAGCTGGTGATCGAGACCGACAGCTCGCTACGAATCGATGACGCTGTGAAGCTCGGGGTCGATAGTGCCCAGGTGCACCGATTCGATTGACGGTCGGCGAGCCCAGGCGCATGCTGACAGCAGTAGAACAACTCGCTTCGCAAAAAAGGATGGGAATCGTGCCCAAGTATTTGTTCACCGGTAGATACAACACCGAAGGGGCCAAGGGCCTCATGGCCGATGGCGGTTCGGGTCGGCGCAAGGCTGTCGAAGCGTTGGCCGAGAGCGTGGGCGGTTCGGTCGAATCGATGTACTTCGCCTTGGGCAAGGACGATGTCTTCTTGATCGCAGATTTGCCGAGCAATGAGGCAGCCACCGCGGTAGCTCTCACGGTGGGATCATCGGGCGCAGTGAAGGTTCGCACGACCGTGCTGATGACCACCGCCGAAGTCGACGAGGCAGTGAAGCAGTCACCGGCTTATCGCCCGCCCGGGGGATAACCACCGGAAGACACGCCCGAGATTCTCGAGGCTGGGCAAGAGAGTCTCACAACCCGATCGGCCCACCACTGCGATCCTTCGGTACGGTCGAGTAGGTGGAAGGTTGGATTCGATGAGCGGCCGGCGCAAACGGTCCCGCGTCGAAGGTCTGTCGGACGTGCAGCGAAGCTCCACGGGTCCGGTGACGCTACTCGACGATGTCGAGGTCGTTGGTCAGACCGACGTGTCCAGGACCCAACGATCCAGACTTCGTCCGCTGCTGGTTGTGCTTTCGATCGTGATCGTGCCGGCTACGATCGCCGCCCTTGTGTTCGGATCGACAGGGCGGTCTGATTCCGGGGATACCGCTGTGGGCGAACCGTCGGAGGATCCTGCGGCCATCGATGCTGCTGCGGGGGTTGAAGAGTTCGATGGGCTTCGGGCCTATGGCTCCGGGGATGTTCAGGCGGACAACCGGTATTCGGGGATCGACGGGGCGCTCGACGCCGTTGTGGTGGCCGGGACCGTGGGAGCGGGACCCGGCGAACCGCTCCAGTTCTACGGACCGGCACCGAAGCTGGACATCTTCCCTCCCGGAAACCGTGCGCTCGATGAGATGGCATTCGATGCATCTGGCAATTGGTTGGCCGGGATCTACAAGAACGTCTTCAACCAGGATGTGCTGATGGTCGGCCGTCCCGGCGGGGTGAACTGGGTGATGGACCCTGTTGCGGTGGACATCAACGGGTATGGATGGCACCCCACCGATCCCGGTGTGATCGCGTTCGCAAAACTCAACACCCTGGCTCCCACGGTTACCGACGTCGTCTCCGAGGACTACACGAAGAAGAGGGTGATCAGCCGACGATTCCGAGCCGAGTTCCCCGGTCGCCTGCGCCTCTGGGGCGACTGGGGTATGGCGTTCGACGAGCCCGGGCCAGCCCCGCTCACCACCGTGGCAACCTACGAACTCGATACCTCATCCCTGGCAACAACGGTCCTCGACCCGTTGGTTCAGGGAGTTCCCGGGCTCGCCAAGGGAGAGCTGGGAGCGAACCGGATCCTGATAGACGGCGCAGACCAACCAACGATCGTCAACACGAGCAATGCCGTGTTCGAGCCGAACGTCTGGGTGGACTCCAGCGCTGAAGTCGCTGCGATGTCGGGATCCCCGGACGGGAAGTACGCGGTGGCGCTCGTGGTCGGGCGGGGCTCTGATGACAGCCGCGGCGGCAAGGTGCTCCTTCTGGCGGCTGACCCGGCATCGGTCAATGACGCCAGCGAGCTCCTGTTCACCACGGCCGGTCCGACGACATTCGACTGGACCCCCGACGGTCGCTTCGTTGCCGGGTATGAAGCGGCCCAACTGGAAGCTGACGGGCGGCGTCGCAGCGCAGCCGCGGTCACCGTGTACGACCTCGACCGGAGCCTCTACGTTGGACGCGAGATTCGCGAATCCATCGGCGGGGACCTCGACCTCCGCTTCCGCGCCAGTGCGCTGGCCTTCCAAGAAACCCTCAACGACTGATAGAACTGAACCAATGCTGATTCTCCTTTCTCCCGCCAAGTCCCTGGACTACGAGACGCCGCTACCGACCAAGAAGCACAGCGAACCTCGCATGCTCGATCGGTCTGGCGATCTCATCGATGTGCTGGCACCTATGGGACCCAAGAAGCTCGCCAAGCTCATGAGCATCTCAGCCCCGCTGGCTGAAGAGAACGCGGCGCGGTTCCACGATTGGTGCACACCCTTCACCCCGGACAACGCCCGGCCCGCCGTCTTGGCGTTCAGCGGCGACGTGTATCGCGGGTTGCAGGCCTCGTCGTTCACCGAGCGGGATTTCACACACGCCCAGAAGACCATTCGAATCCTCTCGGGCCTCTACGGCGTGCTTCGACCGCTCGACCTCATGCAGCCGTACCGACTCGAGATGGGCTCGAAACTGAAGACAGGTAGAGGACGTAACCTCTACGAATTCTGGGGATCCGAGATCACCGACATGTTGAACAAGGATCTGGCCGAGAGTCCCGGGCCCCGGGCCGTGGTCAACCTTGCCAGCAACGAGTACTTCAGTTCGGTGAAATCGAACGAGCTCGACGGCACGCTGATCTCACCTCGCTTCCTCGATGGCAAGCCGGGTGAGGAACCCAAGGTGAAAGCCTTCTTCGCCAAACACGCCCGAGGTGCAATGGCCGGCTGGATCGTGCGTAACCGGGTTGGTTCGATGCGCGGGCTCAGAGACTTCGACGAGCACGGCTACCGCTTCGACCCCGCTCGATCAACGACATCCTCACCTACGTTCACCAGAGTCAGCTGATCAAACGTGGCTTCCTACTTCAGCCCCGCCCTTTTCACGTTTCTCGCCGAGCTGAAGGAGAACAACACCCGGGAGTGGTTTGCCGCCAACAAGCAGCGCTACGAAGACCTCGTTCGGGAGCCTGCGCTGCGCTTCATCGACGACTTCAGGGAACCATTGAAGGGCATCAGCCCCCATTTCGAAGCGAGCGCAAAGACCGTTGGCGGGTCCCTGTTCCGAATCCACAACGATGTGCGCTTCAGCAAGGACAAGACGCCGTACAAGACCCACGTCGGAATCCACTTCCGCCACGAGCGAGCCAAGGACGCCCACGCCCCCGGCTTCTACCTGCACCTCGAACCGAGGAACTGCTTCACGGGGGCAGGTCTGTGGCGACCAGAAACCAAACTCGCCTACGAAATCCGCGACTACATCGCGTCAAATCCCGCTGAGTGGACATCCATTCTTCACGCCGGCGACTTCGCAAGCACCTACGAACTGCAAGGCGATTCGCTGAAACGACCCCCAAAAGGCTTCGATCCTGATCATCCACTCGTCGAGGATCTGAAACGTAAGGACTTCATCGCCATCTCCAAGCTCACCCAGCGGGACATCACATCGGGAACCTTCATGGAGACCTACCGAGACCGATTGGCCGCCAGCGCTGCCTTCATGCGCTACGTGTGTGACGCAGTGGGTGTGCCGGCCTGAAACTCAGGAATTGGTCGTGAACTGGACTTCCACCGGTTCGCTGGCTACGCCGGCGCGACTGACCGCTTGGATCGTCACCGTGTAGCTCGTGTTCGGAGTCAGTGGCGGTGAGAAGGATGGGTCGCCAGCCAGAATCACGTGGTTGAACCAGCATCGGTCGACGTCGGGATAGCCGCCGGTGCCCTCGTCGAATTCTCCCACTCGATACCGGGATCCCGCACATTCCTCGCTGCGCCATCGAATCTCGGCGCCGGTACTCGATGTACTGATCACTTCGACGTCCTGTGGGGGAGAGGGCGGCTCCAATGACCCCGGTGCCGTCGTGGCTGTAGTCGACACCGGCTGGGTGGTTTGGGGTTGGTCGGCGGCTGCGGTGGTGGGGGCTGATGTCGGCGTAGCCGGCTCCGCGGTGCTGCCAGGGTCTGCCGTCGTGGTTGTGGGGTCAGCAGTCGTGGTGGTAGAGGTGACGACGGCAGCTGCATCGCTGACCGAACCGATGTTGGCGACTCGGGCATAGCTCAGACCGGCCAGAGTGATCGAAAGGACGGCGACCAGACCGATCAACACGATCCTCACCCGATCGTTGGATTGTCGAATGCGCTCCGGCTCCAAGGGGGACCCTGGATCAGGCTGGCCCTCAGCGGGGTCGACCAGGAGGGCGGCTCTCACCGGTGCGGTCTGTGGGTCTTCGGGGTTGTCTGGTTGCCACCAGGACCATTGGCCCTCTTCCTCTGACTCCACCGTTTCATTGTGGCAACAGAATCGACCGCAGCGGCATCGGGCCGCAAACCCGGCTTCGGGTGTTGCTACCAACGGGTAACTTGGATTATGGTGAACCTATTACTCATCGGTAACTTCTGCCGATGGGAAGATGTTTATCCCCCAAAGCAACCCCTCCACAGATCGGATGTGAACCGCGATGACCGAGTTCTCGCTCAGGTTGAATGAAGACCAGTTACAGCTCCAAAAGTGGGTGCACGACTTCGCTGACAACGTGATCCGCCCAGCCGCCCACGAATGGGACGAGCGGGAGGAGACCCCGTGGCCGATTCTCGAAGAGGCAGCCAAGATCGGCTTGTATGGCTGGGAGTTCATGGCCGAACTCATGATGAACGATCCAACCGGCCTGTCGAGCCCGGTGGCGCTCGAGGAGCTGTTCTGGGGCGACGCCGGCATCGGCATGGCGATCATGGCTTCGGGCCTTGCCGCAGCGGGCATCGCAGCCTCGGGTACCCCCGAACAGGTTATGGAATGGGTGCCCCAGTGCTACGGCGATGCCGACAATGTTCAGCTTGGCGCTTTTGCCGCTTCTGAGCCCGATGCCGGCTCCGATGTCGGCGGCTACCGCACCAGAGCCGTGTACGACGAGGCGACAGACGAGTGGGTCCTCAACGGCACGAAGGCGTGGATCTCAAACGGCGGGATTGCCGATGTCCACGTTGTGGTGGCAGTGATCGATTCGGCCCTGGGAGCCAAGGGTCACGCATCGTTCATCGTCCCCCCGAACACGGCCGGACTGAGCCAGGGTCAGAAGTACAAGAAGCACGGCCTCAAAGCGAGCCATACCGCAGAGGTGATCCTCGACGACGTACGCGTTCCGGGCAGCTGCCTCCTCGGCGGCAAGGAGAAGCTCGACGAGCGTCTTGCCAAGGTGCGCGAAGGCAAACACATTCACTCCCAAGCTGCGATGCAGACCTTCGAGTCCACCCGGCCGGCTGTTGCCGCCATGGCGGTGGGTATCGCCCGAGCGGCCTATGAGTATTCGCTCGACTATGCCAAAGAGCGCGAAGCGTTCGGTCGACCGATCATCATGAACCAGAGCATTGCGTTCATGCTGGCCGATATGGCCACCGAGATCGACGCCACCCGCCTGCTGGTATGGCGGGCTGCGCTCCTTGGACGCCAGAAGGAGTTCAAGAACGCTGAGGGATCGATGGCCAAGCTGAAGGCCGGCCGAGTAGCTGTCTGGGCCACCGAGCGGGCCATGCAGATCCTCGGCGGCTACGGCTACACCCGGGAATACCCGGTGGAGCGGTGGCATCGAGATGCCAAGATCTACGACATCTTCGAAGGCACCGAGCAGATCCAACAGCTGGTGGTGTCCCGGGCGATCTCGGGGCTACGGATCGAGTAGTTTCCCCAGCTCAAGAGTGTTGAACGGGAGGTGGCCAAGCCACCTCCCGTTTCGCGTCCCGATCCACCTCCTGGTCAAATCTGTCCCTAGTTGTCCCTAGTTTTCGGTGCTACGGTCCCACATGTGGCGTCGATCAGAGAGAAGCGGCCCGGCTACTGGGAGGTGCGAGTCTTCGTCGGCTACGACGTCGAAGGAAAGCCGGTGCAAGCTTCGAAGACAGTTCGTGGCGGCAAGCGCGACGCCGAGCGATTGGCCGCCCAGCTTGCCTCTCGTCCCGCTCCACGCTCTGGGAAGCTGACGGTGGCCGAGCTGCTGGATGAGTACCTCGAGCACAAGGGTCCGGGATGGTCGCTGTCGTCCAAGCGTGACTATGCCAGCAGGGCTGAGCGGATCAAGGCCGACCAGATCGCCGAGAAGCCAGTGAGCGGTATCTCGGTGGCCGATGTCGACCGTTGGCATCTGCGGATGCACAAGGCCGGTGTTGGCGAGGCTCAGATCAGGAATCTGCACACGTTGCTGCGTGCGTCGTTCGGACAAGCGGTGAGGTGGGAGCTGCTACCGACGAACCCGGTGGCGAATGCGAACCCACAACGCAAGAAGAAGGCACCGAGAGGTGTCATGTCGATCGACGAGGTCGCTCTGGCTCTCACGGCGGCCGAGCAGGTCCATCCGTGGGCGCATCTCGCCCTGCGACTCGCTGCGGTATCGGGTGCCCGACGTTCCGAGCTGGCTGCCTTGCGATGGGATCGAATCATCGACGGACGGCTCGTGATCGACCAGGCCATCACGATCGATCGGACTCATCCGGTTGGTGATCCGCAGCGTTTGAGGGTGTCGCCGACCAAGACGGGGGAGCGGAGGGGCCTGGCGCTCGATGAGCAGACGCTCTTGCTCGTCGAGACAGCCCGTGAGGAGCGATCTGAGATGTCGCCTTGGATGTTTGGCGAGGACGAGCATCCTCCGAGCCCGGACAAGATCGGTTGGTGGTGGAAGCGAACCCGCAAGCTGGCTGGCATTGATCCGAAGTGGCGGCTGCACGATCTCAGGCACTGGTCGGCCACGCACGCCATTGCCGGCGGCCACAACGTCCGCTCGGTCGCGGCTCGACTTGGCCATGCCGATCCGACCACGACGATGCGTACCTACGCCCATGCCCTCGAGGGACTTGACCAAGGCATCGCTGACACCGTGGCCGGCGTGCTCGACGGGGATCAGGCCTAGCGGTAGGTAGCGGTCGGCCGTTCGGCGGTTCTGTTCCCGCCGTCCGCGACAAACCGGGCCAGCGCACGGCGTGGAACGCGTAGGCAGCGGCCCAGCTGAACTACGGGAAGGCCGGCTGATCCGCAGGTACTCGGCTGCCTCCTCGACGGTCAGTAGATCTGGATACTCGCCTAGTGTCCGTTGCATCTGATGCTCCCGTTTCGACCTTTTACCGCCTGGGGACAGCATCAGCGACCGCTCGCGACAACCCGCCCATGACACCCTCGGGATCAAGCCAGTCGTGTTGACGACCGTTCAGACAATCCCCACCTCCCGTGGATCGAGAAAACGTGGAGACACAACTGCAGGTCCCGGAAGGACCTAGCCGCTCGGCTCCGACCTCCCGCGGGGGCCGGAGTGAAGCGGGAGGTGACCGGGGTGCCGTTCGGCCTTGGGCGCCGGGACTTCGCTGTCTCGGTCCAAGGCTTTCAAGATGTAAGCGCCGAACATCTCCGCGAATGTCCATGATTCATCCCAAACGGCCATTTGGGTTGATCGAGCGCTTTGGGTTAGATTCGCCCTATGAATACAAAAATGAAGCTGACACTTGCGTTGGTGAGCGGGTTTTGATGTTCGGGATGGCGACAGCCGTTTCAGCCGGTCCTCCGGGTGCTACGGAGATCCCAGATCCTGACCATCCCGTCTATCCCGCCGATCCTTATTGCAGTACTGACGGTGGAAACAACATCGTTGAGTGTGTTGCGCCCGATCCTGTTTGGCCAACGAACACTCAGGAATGCCGGTGGACCGGGCTGGATCGTGATGCGGACGGTGAACTGCGGTACCAGCGCGGCGTACTGGGAGTACTACCGGGTGTACTACAACGGGATAGGTTCACTGTAGGACACGGTGTGGACGACCGAGGCCGGGAACACGTATTTCGCGACCCAGGGTACGTGCATGCGCAGCCGGCTCAAGAAGGGCGGAGAGATACCCCTGCCGACTGAGCCGCCGGAGTCATAGTTCGCGCTGCGCCGGGGCGTTCAGTCGAAGGACGAGTAGGCGACGTCGTAGAGATCGGCATTCGACGCCCCGGATGCTGCTGAGCGATGCGTCGGCCAGGGGGGCTGCCACCATCTCGGTGCCCCAGGCCGACACCTGACGCCGGACTCACCGGCTGCTCCCGCCGTGTCGACGGCGGTCGGCGCCGAGAAGCGGGTGGCGTTCTATCGGCATCCAGCCGGATCGAGTTCGCTGAGGGTAAGGGTTGTAATCCCCGTCCGAAGGATTCGTGAGTACACCACCAGACCGGGGGCGTGGAGCCGCTGCGGTGGTCTTGAATGTCGTGTGCTGCTCGGCACGAGCGAGCGACTCTGAATCGCCGTCGGAGCGGGCGGGTTTGTGTCCCTAGTTTCTGTCCCTAGAAACCGGTTGCACGGGGTGTCACTCAGCGTGTACGGGCTGGACGTTCGAGCCGAGAACGTCCCTGTTCAGCGGCACGGAACGTCCCCGTGTGGACGACCGCAGAGGACCTACGACATCTTCGAAGGCACCGAGCAGATCCAACAGCTGGTCGTCGCTCGGGCGATCTCAGGTCTTCGTATCGAGTAGTAATACCAGGTCAAAGCATCGAACGGGAGGTGGTCAACCCACCTCCCGTTTCGCGTCCCGCTGCACCTGGTGATCCAATCTGTACCTAGTGGTCCCTAGTCCCTCGGATCGCTTCCGGGCCGTTGGGGCCTCCACCTCGGTAGGTCTGGACAAGCGAGAGATGGAAGGTACGAATCTTGGGCTGGATCTGTCTTTCGGCTCTGGTGGCGGTGACGTGGATGTGCAATGAAGAAGGTAGAGACATCCGAGTTCTCGGGTGCTCACGAACCGAAAGAGGTGGTTCTGGTGACGCGTAGAACCCGTGTTCTGGCCGGTTTGGGAGTTGGGCTGGTGTTGGTAGGGCTGGTCGTCGTGGTGTACGGCATAGCGTCGTTGTTGCATTCTCCAGTTTTTCGCGAGCACAACTTGACCGATCCGTTGACGATCGATGTGTCGTCCCGTGCAGTGGTCACCGACGACGCCGAGCTGCTCCGTTGGAACACCATGCCCGATTTCGTCTCGACGCCCGATGATGTTCGGGTGGAGGCTGTTGCGACGGGGTCCAACGTGCTGTTCATCGGCATTGCTCCCGCCGATGCGGCTGCGGGGTACCTGAGCGGCGTCGCCCACGATGAGATCACCGAGTGGGACTCCTTCGAGGACGACATCGTCGATGCGGTGTACACCAGGAACGAGGGCACTGTCGATCCTGCCGCTCCGGGGACCGAGGGGTTCTGGGTGGCGTCGGTGAGTGGTAGCGGTGAACAGACCCTGGACTGGACGTTCGAGAGTGGGGAGTGGGCTTTGGTGATCATGAACGCCGACGGCTCGCCCGGGGTTTCGGCCGATGTCCGGTTTGGCGTTGCGACGCTCTCGGTCCTTTTCCCCATCGGCTTGGCGTTGTTGGTTGTTGGGCTTCCGGCGGTGATCGGCGGCGGCTGGCTGGTTCTGAGGAGTGAGCGTGAGCGGAGGCGGGTGCCAGCAGGTGGGCCTAGTGAACCTGGGATGGGCGTGGCCGAGCCGCAGGACCTTGTGGGGAGTACCGGTCGCGGTCAGTAGTGGAAGCGTTGATGTGGCCCGCGCCGTGAGTCTTGTCCTCGGCAGATCACGCTTCCGATGCACTGCCTCGAGTAACCGCTGTGGCTCGTTGGGCTTTGGGGCACCTCCCGCTGGTGCAGGTCCAGCAGGACCTGCCGTTGTGTCTCGGCGTTTTCCTGAGTCGCGGGAGATGGTGATAGGGGTTCCGCTCGAGCGCTGTGCGCCGGGACCTCGGGTCTGCGGTTGGACGGTGGCAGGGACCGTGTCTTGGCCTCGTTCTACCGAGCAAGGTCCGATCATAGTCGTTGAGCTGAGGTAGGTCCGAGCTGTCGGGGCAGCAGGGTGATTTGGTGGCGGAGCACGATGATCTCGAGGTCCTTGGAGCGACCCGAGCGGACTGCGGGAAGGGCGAGGGCAGTGATGAGGTGGTAGAGGATGCGATAGATGTGACACAAGAGTGGCGGCATCAGAGTGGCGGCATCGCCTCTGGTCAACACCTACGCGCCGATTTCCGAGCCCCAAGGCTCTGCGGACTTAGAGGTCACTCGTTTCCAGCGCATCAATGCACGCAACAATTCTCTCGGGAAACCATGAACTTGCTGTCGGGTGCCAGCGCAGATGGACAGTCACGCTGGCCTCTCTTCCTTCACTGACGTAGTAGGTCCTCGTGACATCATCGGATTGTGGACTCTTGACATAACCATCGGCAGGTAGCCGTTCTTGCGCGATGGCGAATTGCAGCGCCTCCTCCGCTGTCATGGGACTGTCTGCTAGTTCAATGAGGTCAGGGGCGTAATCGGAGTCCTTTCGCTCACAGGACTGGTCTTGCCGAACATCGCCGAAACCGGCATCAGAAAGGTCACTTGTGCACGCAGTGATCAGGAACAAGAACAGAACGGCTACCACTCGCGGCAACACCGAAGTCCTCAATTCTCGCATGTCGCTTGGATCTCGGCTGGTAGTAGACAACCAGTTGCTGTTCCAGTGCTTTGACTGGGTTGACATCCCGACAAGGCTCCTTTGGTTGATGTGCTTGCACTGGGACCCTCGTGCTGGCAAGTGTCTGTGTTTCAGTCGTCGGGGACATCGAGTACGGCGCTCAACGCTTGTCGGATTTTCTGGTAGGTGTCTTGGTCGCAGGGTCCGATGTCGTCGGTGAGTTCGGCTCGTCGGATCGTCAGTATTTCGGACGCGACTGCTGCCATGTCTTGGTTGAGTCCGGTGTCGCCGGCGGTCAGTTGCACGTGTGTTGGGGCATTCCGAAGTCGACGTGAGAGTGGAACAACCTGGATTTGATCGACGTCCAGGTCGCACATGTCGTGTGATGAGACGATGAGGACAGGACGGCGTTTGTCGAGCGTCGCCCACCAAACACGACCGGGCGCGATCATTCCGATATCGATCGCAAGGCGTGGCCTCGCATGTCAGCAAACTCATCGGGTTCGTCGGTGAACTCCCCACGGTCAATCGCGTCCTGCATGTCGGAGAAGAAAGACGAGCGGCTTGATATGTAGCTCTCAATTGCCTTTGCGTAGAAGCCCGATCGTGTCATCCCGCGCTTGGCAGCCTCGGTTTCGGCTCGTTCGAAGAGATCGTCGGGGAGTGATACTGCAGTCTTCACCAGAGAGAGTATAACTGTGGTTATACCAGAGTCAAGCTGATCTGTCCCTAGTTTTGTCCCTAGGAACCGGTTGCACTGGGTGTCGTCCGACAGTACGAGCTAGACCCCGAAACCGAGAAGTCCCTGTTCAGCGGCACAGAACGCCACTGGCTGGACACTCGGGTAGGACCTACGACATCTTCGAAGGCACCGAGCAGATCCAGTAGTTGGTGGTCGCTCGGGCGATTTCGGGGCTTCGGATCGAGTAGTAATACCAGGTCAGAGCATCGAATGGGAGGTGGTCAAGCCACCTCCCGTTTCGTGTCCCGATCCATCTCCTGGTCAAACCTGTCCCTAGTTGTCCCCAGCAATTGCGGTCTTGGCCGGTTGTTGCGCTGATTCTTTGCTTCGTTGGACTGCATAGCCACACGTCCTATCGCTCACGAAGTAGCCGTGGTAGGCTACTAGTATGTCGACGTCGAAGACGACTACGACCTTGCGGGTTCCCAGCGAGCTAAGGGACGAGATTGCCCGGATCGCTGAGCAACGAGGCACGACGATGCTCGAGGTCGTCACCGACGCGGTGCATCGGCTTGGTCGTGATGAGTGGTGGTCCTCGGTTCGAGATGCGCTCGACGGGCTGAGTCCTTCAGAGGTAGCCGACTATCAGACCGAGAGTGAGCCGATGGGAGCTGCGTCGGCGGATGGTTTGGATGAGCGCTGAGGGGCGGTTCGTTCGGGGTGACGTCTGGTCGGTCGATTTCGGGGCTGATCCCGAGGATCCTGAGCAGGCGTTCCGTCGTCCAGCACTGATTGTTTCTGATGACCGGTTGCACCATCCGAATCTGAGGATGGTGATTGTAGTTCCAGGGACGGCGACGATTCGGCCGTTGCCGTTGCATGTCGTTGTGGAACCCGACGATGACTCGGGTCTGATCGTGCCGACGGCGTTTCAGGCTGAGCAGGTTCGTGCGGTGTCGATCGCTCGTCTGGTAGACCGACTTGGTCGCCTCGATCCGGTGAGCAGACACGCGATAGACGAGATCCTACGAAACGTTCTCAGTCTGTAGTCGAAGACTCTGTCCCTAGGTCTGTCCCTAGAAACCGGTTGCACGGGGTGCTATTCAACGGCACGAGCTAGACCCCGAAACCGAGAAGTCCCTGCGCAGCGGCACGGAATCTCACTGGCTGGACGCTGGCGAAGGACCTACGACATCTTCGAAGGCACCGAACAGATCCAACAGCTCGTGGTAGCTCGGGCGATCTCGGGGCTCCGAATCGAGTAGTTTCCCCAGCTCAGAGTATTGAACGGGAGGTGGCCAGGCCACCTCCCGTTTCGCGCCTGATGGCCGGTGGTGTGGACATCGACTTGTTCGCGTACGAGGACGCGTCGCCATAGCTTCGACGACCGTGGTCTGACGATGGACATCGCTGTGGCGGGGGCACAGAGCCCGCGGAGTAGCGGAGACTGACGGCGTTCTCACCGAGACCACCGCCGGGGACCCGTCGACGTTGGGTGCGTCCTGCATCGAGCGGGGAGCGACGATCGGCTACAACCCGGCGGCGAGAAAGAAAGCTGTCGCCGATGCAATGACCTTCCTCCGCTCGATCTTCGGAGAGTAACGGCCTGCCGCCGGCTTGTGGGTGCCTGCCCCAACGGCCAGGTCACATTCTCCCGTTTTAGCGAGCACAACCTGACCGACGCGTTGTCGATCGAGGTGTCGTTCCGTGCAGTGATCACCGACGACGTCGAGCTGCTGCGTTGGAACACGATGCCCGAGTTCGTCTCGGCGCCTGATGATGTCCGGGTGGAGGGTGTTGCGACGGGGTCCGCCGCGCTTTTCATGGGTATCGCTCCCGCCGATGAGGTTGCGGTTTACCGCGACGGCGTCGTCCACGATGAGATCACCGATCCCCCTCAAGGCCGACACGCGATACGTACTTGCCAACACCTTCCCAACCGATGGATGGATTGGCCACTGGGGCGCACTCATCGAGGTTCACTAGACGCCCAACACCCATGACGCGGAAAACGGGCGTCGTGGTTCGTGCGCCGGTGCTGTCTTCTGATCGTCGGCAATGGCGACGCTGCAGCGAGAGACCCGGTCACCTCATACTGCGCACCGGGTCGAATCGCTAGTGCGTACTAGAGGATCCTGTCCGTCGGTCGCTCTAGGCATGCTCACTGGCGACTGAGGCGGTGAGTTAAGGGTGTGGCTGGTCTGGTCGATGGAAGGTAACTGCGCTGCAGCACTCGACAAGAACGGTAGGAGGCGCGAGACGTGGTACACGAACTGAAACGCGGCCGGCCGAAGATCGGTCGAAGCGTCGCTGCCGCATTGCGTGCTGACGGCTTTGTCGTCGTCAAGGACTTCTTCTCAGAGGACGAGACAGAACAAATTCGCAACGCCATCCTTTCCAACGGCACCAGACGCCGCGATCTACTCTCGGTTCCCGGCCTGGAATGGCTGGTCACATGCGACGGGGTCGTTGAACTGGCCGAGGAACTCCTCGGAAGTCCTCCCGTCTACTTCTTTGAGAGCGCATGCACCGTCGGCTTCCTTGCTCGCGGCTGGCACAAGGACAGCCGACTCGAAGATAGATATTCCTACGGAGGCCCCGACTGGAAACAGTCGCCGTACCCACTTCTCAAGTTCGGCGTCTACCCCCAGGACCATCTTGAGCACAGCGCCGGTCTCGCCGTTCGAAAAGGCTCCCACCTAGCGCCGAAGTCGCGCAGGTTGTGGAAATCGAGTCTGGAAACTGTCGGGCGGTTCCTGCATCAACTTACGAAAAAGCACACGTTCCTGTACTTGCACATGGCCAGTGATGGGGCCCCGGTCCACGTGGACAGTACTCATCGTGATCTCATCGTTTGGTATCTCACAACTACTCACGCGGGCGCATCCATGCGCCCACGATTCAACCCGGACCGCAAGCTGCCACCGATCGTCGAGCGTCTACTGCCCGATCGTATGTTCTTGCCATACTCCCGGGACCGCTGCGTCGCACTCTGGGCATACTCAGACATGTCCGGCTGTGCCGTCGCATACCAAGAGTACGTGTCCGAGTGCGACTGGTACCAGGAGATAGTTGAGAACTCAGACCTGCGGATTCCAAACACCAGTAACAACCTGACTGTCAAGGCGCTGACAAACGAACCGCCTCGGGCTTGGTGACCTCTCCGGTCATGGGGAGCCTCGGCGACACTGGCCAACAAGATGTGTGAAACCAGGGTCCGGTGACCTGGGGTTGCCCGTTACGAAGCGACCAGGTCATCGCTCCCGGTGGCGCACGTGCACTTGGGTCGAACTCGCCCGCCGACACATTCGCTGGTCGAGCCGAGCAATCGATTTCGCCTTCACCTACTCGGTGCGATGCGTTCCCAGTCGATGTTGCTCGAGAGATCGGGATCGAAAAGCGGATCGTTGGAGAGGATCCAGTCGCCCGTTCCGGTTGACCACACCTCACCGAACCCGCGCCTCTCAGCCGAAGCCAAAGTCGAGTGCGCTGACAATGACCCGTGGTCGGGTCAGCTGTTCTCGTTGGCGCCTGCTTGACCCGGGCTGCGTCGCAGGGCTTGGCCATTACCACCGGAGTCTTCAGGCCGCCCTCAAAGTCCGAGGCGACGCGAGATGGTGCTCCGCCGATCGACTTGATCGACGGTGAGGAGTCTTGCGACCTCCTGAACCTCCTTCTTCGATGCCGTCTAAGGCGATTGATCTGTCCCTAGTTTTGTCCCTAGAAACCGGCCACACAGGATGTCATTCAGCGTCACGAGCTAGATGTCGATGCAGAGAAGTCCCTGTTCAGCGGCACGGAATGTCACCAGCTGAACACTCGTGAAGGACCTACGACATCTTCGAAGGCACCGAGCAGATCCGACAGCTCGTCGTTTCCCGGGCCATCTCGGGACTCCGTATCGAGTAGTTCTTCCAGCTCAAAGCATCGAACGGGAGGTGGTCAAACCACCTCCCGTTTCGCATCCCGATCCATCTCCTGGTCAAACCTGTCCCTAGTTGTCCCATGATGAGGTGGTAGAGGATGCGATAGATGTGACACAAGAGAGGGTGGCGGCATCGCCCCTGGTCAACACCTACGCGCCGATTTCCGAGCCCCCCAAGGCTCTGCGGACTTAGAGGTCACTCGTTTCCAGCGCATCAATGCACGCAACAATCCTCTCGGGAAACCACGAACTTGCTGTCGGGTGCCAGCGCAGATGGACAGTCACGCTGGCCTCTCTTCCTTCACTGACGTAGTAGGTCCTCGTGACATCATCGGATTGTGGACTCTTGACATAACCATCGGCAGGTAGCCGTTCTTGCGCGATGGCGAATTGCAGCGCCTCCTCCGCTGTCATGGGACTGTCTGCTAGTTCAATGAGGTCAGGGGCGTAATCGGAGTCCTTTCGCTCACAGGACTCGTCTTGCCGAACATCGCCGAAACCGGCATCAGAAAGGTCACTTGTACACGCAGTGATCAGGAACAAGAACAGAACGGCTACCACTCGCGGCAACACCGAAGTCCTCAATTCTCGTATGTGCTTGGATTTCGGCTGGTAGTAGACAACATCTGTCGGTCGTTGCGGTCGAGGGCGATGAGTGCGCCGGTATCGAAAACGATTCCAGCGGTCACGACTCGATGCGAGAGCGGGCGATGGCGAGTTCGTCTTCGGAGAACTGACCGTGCTGGGTTTCCAATCGGTGAGGACGTCGCGTAGCCCGCGACTGGCGAGCCGGCGGCGTGCTGCGTCGGCGAGCCAGGCAGACAGGTTCTGTGCGTCCGCCTCGGCGGCTTCGCGTACGGCTTCGGCCAGCTCAGCTTCTAGGGAGACGGTTACACGCTCGACAGCCAAGTCAAATTCATACTTGTTCATACTCTGCGCCGCAAAACCAAATCCGCAGGATTCGGTGCCCTTGAGGGCACCCGGGGCTGCGGATTGCGACACCGTCGGCTTTCGGAGATCGGCTCGCCCTAGCATCGGTCCATGTTTCGCTGGTCTCGTCGTACGCCGCCGAGCCGAGCTGCGAGGAGCAGGAGATGTAGATCTATTCAGCAACCGTCGTGACCGCGGACAAGGCACTCGCCAGCTATGACGTCGAGCAATTCGATGCACGGAGTTGAACGGCAACGGTGTCGTGTTGCTGATGGTGTGCTAACGGCATCAGGCGTCGTCGGAAGGTTTGAGGCGGTAGGGAGCGGTGTGGGCGGTTGCTGGATGTCTGACTGCGAAGTGAAGTGTGCCCAGTTCTGTCCCTAGAAATCGATTACATGGGGCGTCATCCGACGGCACGAGCTAGAGGTGGTCAATCCACCTCTCTTTTCGCGTCCCGAGCCACCTCCTGGTCAAATCTGTCCCCGGTCGTCACAGTTAGTGTTACAACCCAACCACATCAAAGAACGCATCCTCGCCGGGAGAGTTGAACGTGTCGCGAATGTGGCCCGGCACTGGGTAGCTGTAGAAGAGGGTGTCCATGCCCACGAACGCTCGGCGAATGTCGCCGTAGACCATTGCGTCAACGCCATCATCGAAGGCGATCTGAGTTTCGGTGCCGACCTCGGTAGCGGTGTAACCCACGTCGAGGTAGTAACGCATTTCGGATGCGTACGTGACTTTGCCCGTCTCCGCCTTCAGATCAGCGAGAGCGTGAGTGGCTGTAACGTCACCCCACCCTGTCTGCGGTGACAGAAACTCGTTCCATGATTCGTTCTTGAATCTGTTGTAGTCGCCGCCAGTGTGATACGTGGTCGGCTGGCCGTTGTCGGCGGTTCGTAGCCCTTCCCTCATGTTGACCCAAACTTGGGCCGAGTCGCAACCGTTGATGTCGTCGCCGCCGAAAACCCAATAGGCGATAGCCGGGTGCGTGCCCAAGCCTTCGGCGACGCTTTGGCCATAGGCGTAGGCGTTGTTTTCGTCGATAATTGGGTTCCGGGTGGGGTTGTCGTCGGTCTGCCCACAATTACCGCCAGCGTTGACCGACCGGACATTGTTGGATGTCCAAGCGACAATGGGGTTGAGTTCCAGTCCGTACTGTTGCGCCTTGTCCAAATACGCTTTGATATGGTCGATGTGGCCGGTCGTTAGTTGGACATTGTCGCCTACTTGTTCAGCTACCAAGTTGCCACCGCTGTCTATGACCGACAATGCGCTGTTGGCGTTTGCACCACCGACCTGATAGCCGATCGGGAGGATTGAGGCCCAAACCCCGGCGTAGCCCTTGTCGCGGAGGTAGCCAAAGTACTCGTCAACGTCTGATAGCGGCAGCCCCTGGAATAGCTCCCAGGCGGTGTCGTAGACCGGCAGTTTGACTTTTTGGGTGTTGATATTTGCCTCGAATTCGACGTTTGTGTTGCCGGCTGCTGAGCTGTCAGCAGCTTCGTTGGTGGTTTCGCCGCTGGGACTGGCATCTTCGGCTGCGATGTCGATATCGGGCGGTGGGCTATCGGCAGCTTCGTTGGTGGTTTCGCCGCTGGGACTGGCATCTTCGGCTGCGATGTCGATGCGGGGCGGCGGGCTATCGGCAGCTTCGTTGGTGGTTTCGCCGCTGGGACTGGCATCTTCGGCTGCGATGTCGATACCGGGCGGTGGGCTATCGGCAGCTTCGTTGGTGGTTTCGCCGCTGAGACTGGCATCTTCGGCTGCGATGTCGATGCGGGGCGGCGGGCTCTCGGCAGCTTCGTTGGTGGTTTCGCCGCTGAGACTGGCATCTTCAGCCACGAAGCCAATACCGGCCGGCGGGCTATCAGCAACTCGATTGCTGGCACCGCCGCCGAGACTGGCATCTTCAGCCGCAAAACCAACATCGGATTGAGGGGCGGGAACCACATAAACCAGCGCAATGGCTAGTAGGGCAAGAAGCAGCGCAACCCCACTTAGCTGTGTTGAGCCGTGGTTGTTGGATTGTTGCTTGTTGGACATCAATCTACTTTTTCGAAGTCAGGCATGAACTCAGAATGTCGGCCAGGTTCGCGAGGTACTTGACCTGATTCTTGGTCTCGCGGGGTGAGATGTGGGGTGTCGTCTTGCCAATGGTCTGCCAAAGGCATCTGCTGTCTGCGCGCCAAGGTGCGGGCATCCAGCCGCTTGTCAAACTTGTCCCTAACTGGCGATCGAAGTTCCCGCTCCACGGGCATCTTGATCGCCAGTCTGAGGAACCGATGGCACGTTGCCTTGGCCGGGTACGGCGGTTCGCTAGGTTGGTCCGATGACGAAGTTCTCTCCCGCACCATGGAGTCCACCCAAGGCGCCGTCGCTCACTGGCGATTTCGAGGAGAATCAGCGGCTGCGAGATGCCGAGCTCATCACCATTCCCGGTGCGGGTCCCGAGGACGTTGTGGTCGACGCCAACGGCAACCTCCTCACGGGCACCGAGGACGGCACGATCCTGCGCATCGACCCGGGTGGGTCGATCACACCCATCGCCGACGTGGGTGGGCGCCCCCTCGGCATCGAGCTCTACGGGGACGACCTCCTGATCTGCAACGCGTATCTCGGTCTTCGACCGCGTATCGCCGGCAGGCGCCGTCGATGTCCTCACCGACGCGGTCGACGGCTCACCGCTGATGCTGACCAACAACGCATCGGTAGCACGCGACGGTTCGATCTACTTCACCGAATCGTCGATGCGCTGGCCGCTTGATCAGTACGTGACTGATCTGATCGAGGGCCGGACGACCGGCCGTCTGATCAAACGCAGCCCGAACGGCGAGACGACCGTGCTCAGGGACGGGCTCCACTTCGCCAACGGAGTCGCCCTCGACAGCGCCGAGGCCTCGGTCTTTGTTGCCGAGACCGGACGGTACCGCATCCACCGTCACTGGCTCACAGGAGATCGGGCTGGCCAGACCGACGTGTTCGTCGACAACCTGCCGGGCTTCCCCGACAACCTCTCCTTCGCCGACGGAACGCTGTGGGTGGCACATGCATCACCGCGCCAAGCCCCGCTGGAGCTCATGAGCTCCCGCACCTGGATGCAACACATCGCCCACCGCTTGCCTCAATCGGTCCAACCAAAACCGGTTCGGCACGGGATGGTGTTCGGCTACGACGAGACCGGCGCCGTGACCCACAACCTCCAGGACCCGACAGGCCGGGTCGCCATCACAACCGGGGTGCGTGCCGCCGGCGGCAGACTCTTCGTCGGTAGTCTCGCCGACAGCCACATCGCCGTTGTCGGTCTCGACTGACTTCACCCAAACTGGCGATCGAAGTTCCCGCTCCACGGGCGTATCGATCGCCAGTTTGGCGCAATTGTCGTAGGCCGTCAGGTCCACTGTTCGCCGTCGTGGATGGCCACGGTTCCTGTACCGATGTCGTACACCCATCCGTGCAGCGACAATGCCCCGTCCCGAACCCGCTCGGAAACCAAACCGTACGTTTCGAGATGTTCCAGCTGGAGAAGTACGTTTCGGCGGATCAACTCATCGAGGTCATCGTCGCGCGACTCCACCGCTGCGGTGCAGTGTTCGATCCAGGAGCGCAGATAGGTCGTTCCTTCCAGCTGCTCAGGGTGAAGGGCAGCTTTCATCGCGCCGCAGTCTGAGTGACCACACACCACGATGTTCCGAACCCCGAGCACCTCGACGGCGAACTCGAGCGCCGCTGCGATGCCGTCGGGGTTGAGGTCCTGGGTGGTGGAAGAAGGAACGATGTTCCCTGCGTTGCGGGCGACGAACAACTCACCCGGGGGCTGTTGGGTCAGCAGCGATGGGTCAATGCGGCTGTCCGAGCAGGTGATGAAGAACACATCGGGTGATTGTCCACCGGCGAGTTCTCCGAACAATGCAACGTACTGGGGATAGATCTCGGCCTGGAACTGAGCCAAGCCATTGAGGAGTTGGTCCATGGTGGAAGAAGCTAGCCTCCGCATGCCGTCCGGGGTGAGCCCGATGAGGACATGAGCATTTCACGCCTGACTAGGTATGGATCGCCAGGTCACCCTCGGCTTGCCGTTTCCGGAGCACCTTCTTGTCGAACTTGCCAACAGAGGTTTTGGGCACCTCGTCGACGAATGCCCAGCGCTCGGGAATCCACCACTTGGCCACCTTGCCCTCGAGGTACGCCTTCATGTCGTCCACCGTCGGCGGCTCGGCACCTTCCTGCACCACGATGCAGGCCAGGGGCCTTTCATCCCATCTGTCATCGGGTACTGCGACCACCGCTGCTTCCCGCACCGCCGGATGACCCATCAACGTGTTCTCCAGATCCACTGAACTGATCCATTCACCACCGCTCTTGATCACGTCTTTGGCGCGATCCGAGATTTGGATGAACCCGTTCGGCTCTATGGATCCGACGTCGCCGGTGCGGAGCCAGCCATCGTGAAACTTCTCATCAGTCGGGTCGTTGTAATAGCTGGCCGCTATCCATGGGCCACGAATCTCGATCTCCCCCTGAGCTTCGCCGTCCCACGGCAGAGCCGCACCCGAGTCGTCGCAGATGCGAATTTCGACTCCGGCAACGATTCGACCCGTCTTCACTCGGATGTCGATGTCGTCCTCTCGGGCCACACCTCGGGGCGGCCATCCGACCGCGGCGATCGGAGAGGTCTCGGTCATGCCCCACGCCTGGACGATGTCGACATCGAAGGTGGAGCGGAAGCCTTCGATCAGTGCACGCGGCACTGCCGACCCACCGCACACCACGTATCGCAACGAGGACAGGTCGGCATCGGGGGCGTTGTGGAGGATGTCGTTGAGGACCGTGGGAACCGCGCCCGAAATCGTCGGGCGGGTCGCTTCGATCAACTCGGCCAGCGGAGCCGCTTGAAGGAACTGCTGGGGCATCACCAAGTCGGCTCCCACACTCCAAGCGCCATAGGGCATGCCCCATGCGTTGGCGTGGAACTGAGGAACGATGAGGAGCACCCGTTCTTGCTGGGAGAACTGCAGCGTCTGAGCCGAGTGGCAAGCCAGCGAATGAAGATACGTGGACCGGTGGCTGTAGGCGACACCCTTGGGGTTGCCGGTTGTGCCGCTGGTGTAACACATGGCGGCGGCCGAGCGCTCGTCGGGTTCGGGGTAGTCGAAGCCGGGATCCTCTGCGCCGAGCAACTCGTCGTAGTCCAGCGTGGCACCCAACCCGTCGGTGTCGCCTTCGCCGCGGACCACGATGTGCTCGACCGTGGTGAGCTGGTCTCGAACCTTGGCCAGGAGAGGAGCGATCGAGCCATCGATGAGGATCACCTTGTCCTCAGCGTGATTGATGACGTAGGCCAACTGCTCAGGGAACAGTCGGATATTCAGGGTATGGAGTACCGCTCCCATCGACGGGATCGCAAGGTACGAAGCCATATGGGCATCGTGGTTCCACATGAAGGTGCCGACTCTGTCCCCGCTCTCCACACCGAGCTTGCGCATCGCCGCCGCTAGTCGATCGGCATGGTCAGCAACCTCGGCAAAGGTCGCCTGTCTGATATCACCCGACCCGTGGTAGGTGAGAACCAGGCCCTCGCTATGAACGTCTCGCCCATGACGGAACAGTGAGTTGATCGTGAGCTGAGGCTCCATCATTGTGCTGAGAATCATGTAGCCAGTCTCGCGCTGTGACGGTGGTCACGACAATCCTGACGCCCAGTAGTACGAAATGACGTGGTCGTGGTCAGTCGGGAAGGGTGCCATGTGATTGGCTGAACAAGCGTCCGGCGCGAAGCGGTCGACGTCGCGATCGACGCGGCGGCGAGCCGTCGTCTCGGAGATCGACCGTTGCCGACACCGGAACAACTTCTCTCAGTCGGGCAGTGAGTTCGTTGTTGGTCACGCGCAGCGTCTCGACCTCAGCCCGTTCGGACAGGAGTGCATCCTGCAACGCCAAGCTGCGAGTGACTTCCTCGTCCAGGGTGGCGGCGGTGCGCACCACCTCTGCCTCTGCCTGTTCCCACCGCTGCTCGTTGTCCCGCAGGCTGCTCACCAGCTGCGTGGCCTCGCTGGTGACGTTCTCCAGATGTCCTTCGAGGTCGCGCAGCCGAGCGCGAAGTCGATCGTTTTCATCGACAGCGTGTTCAAGCCGCTCTCGCAGTTCTGCCAGCTCGGCCAGCGGGGCGTGACGCGCCAGATTGACCTCGGCGACCTGATGTTCCATGTCCACATAGCCCGATACGAGTGACTGCCACTCTTTCCGGGTCTACAGGCGTCTTGCGATAGCGCCAGCGAAGGAACGCGAGGGCGAGAGCCACCGTGGCACCCAGCGAACCGGCCGCTGCAAACGCGAGCCACTCCTGCTCCAGCATTACTCAGGTGTAGCAAAGCAGGATTCACAGCAGGTGGACTCCAGGGCCGATTTTCGAGTCGTCCGAGCCATCGGGCAGACTCTTGCGATGGCTAGCGACGAGATCGAACAAGCAGTACTCACCGAGGTCAGGGATCGGGTGCTTCTCATCACCCTCAATCGCCCCGAGGCGATGAACTCGATCAATGGCGCGCTCTCCGCCGGGCTGGTGGCGGCTATTCAGACGTTGGATTCGGACCCCTCGCTCACGGTCGGCATCCTCACCGGGAACGGGCGAGGCTTCAGTGCCGGGATGGACCTCAAGGCGTTTGCCCGCGGCGAGGACATCGGGCCGATGATGGAGTTCATCCGCAACGGTTCGAAGAAACCGCTCATCGGTGCGATCGAAGGATTTGCGCTCGCCGGGGGATTGGAGCTGGCACTCACCTGTGATCTGCTGGTCGCCTCCGAAGGCGTCAAACTGGGGATACCCGAGGTCGGGGTTGGCCTCTTCGCGGCAGCGGGCGGGCTGCTGCGGCTCCCCACCCGGGTCGGGCATGGGCGGGCCATGGAGATGGCTCTCACCGCCGAGCCGATACGGGCTGAAGAGGCGTTCTCGCTGGGGATGGTGGCACGGCTCTGCCCCAAGGGTGAAGCGGTCGAGACGGCCATGGAACTTGCCGAACGGATCGCCAAGAACGCACCGCTGGCGGTGGCGGCGTCCAAGCAACTGATCAACCTCAGCCACGGCCTCACCGACGAAGAATTCTATGAGGCGCAGAAAGAGCACTCCCGTGCCGTCTTCAGCTCCAAGGACGCCCAGGAGGGGCCGCGCGCCTTTGCTGAAAAGCGGTCACCCAACTGGTCGGGGTCGTGATCGCCAACCGGTGGTTGGCTTGAGGTTCGAGGTCCCCAACTTTGCCGGGCCCAGATGATAGAAATTCCAGATGTCCGGCGATCAAGTTGACGTGATTCAGCGCAACGATGCGTGGGTCTCGGTTCTCGGCCCGAACGAGGATCAATCGGGCGAGGTTGACGATGACGCCGAACCAGCCGGAGTCTCCAATCGGTCGGTACGCCCCCCGCTGTGGGCATGGCTTGCGATTGTGGTCACGCTTCTGCTCGCCGGCGTCGCCGGGATAGTTGGAGGTACCACCTCGATCCTCGATCGTTATCTCCCTGAACTCGGCGATGCTCGCGGCGTCGATGGAAACCCTCCTGCGATCTTCGTGCAGGCCGATCCGCCATCCAATTCGGTGGAAAGAATTGCCGGCGAGGCGCTGGAACAGCTCAGTTCATGGCCCACCGTTCTGATCGCGCCCATCGGCCTTGCCGCAGTGCTGGGTCTTTTCGTTGGTTGGATCCGCTGGCGGTGGGGTCGTAGCTGGGCTGCTGAGCGACAGTCCCAAAGACTCCAAGCCGAGACCAAGCGTCTTCTCGCCCACGATCTGGAGAGGTCGCTTCGCCTCGACAACGTGCAGGCTCGCTTCGCAGATGCTCGAAATGAGATCGCCTACCTCACTGGCGAACTCGATCGAGCTGGATCGGCCGCTCACGCCAACCTTGATTTGCAGGAGGCCATCGAGGCCAAGACCCGCGAAGTGGATCGCCTCGCAACCGATCTCGACGACGCCCTAGCCGAACGCGATCACCTCGAAAACCAGGTGGAGCAACTCAAAGCCGATCTCGCCCGCCTGGCCGAGCAGTCCGCCGAGGCGGTCCAGACCCACGGCAAGCTCGATGCAGCCACCGACCTGGTGCAACAGCAACGCCGCAAGATCTCCAGTCTTGAAGACCACCTCGATCGGGTCCGTCGCCGTGTGGCGGAGTTGGCAAGCGAGGCTCGCAGTGCCTCCCAGCTCCGTTCGGCATGGGCCCAGGCCGAAGGTGATCATCGCCGACCTCAACCAGCAGCTCACCGATTCCGAGCCTGGCCGACAGCTGTTCAAGCCGGCCACCGCAGAATCAATCGTGGGTGACACGAGCCGGGTCGGAGAGCTCGAAGCTCTGCTCAACGAGGCCGCCGACGTGATCGAGACGAGCCAGGATCAGCTGCGTCAGACCCGTTTCCAGGTTCGCAGAGCTCGACGCTGCCTTGCTCGGGCCGATGCACGCGATCACGCATCGCAGACCGAAGTCGAGCTTCTCACCGCCGAGATCGATCAGGCCGCTGTCATGATCGCTGGTCTCCAAGAGCTTCCCGAGCGGCAGCGTCATGCCGAACTCATGCTCACGGAATTGCGCTCGGCGCTGGATGCCGAGCGGGATCGGTCTGCATCGCTGGAAACGCAGCTGCGAGTGGTCAGCGCCAGGGCCTATCGTACTGGAAAGCCACCTGCTGGGCGACCGATCCGGGGGCGAGCCGGTGCTCGACCTCACCGTCGACGCAACCGTACCAGCCGCCTGATTTCACAGCCTCCTCGAGAGGTTCCAGTGACGTAGGGAGCTCTACACTGCGTCGGTGATGGCTACCCCACTCGTATCGTCACCGGCTGTTCCAGAGACCGACGCCACGGCGTCGGAGGACGCCGAGCAGGTCTTCTCCCAAAGCATTCTGATTTCGGCTACTCGTTGTGTGCTCACGTATGTGATCTTCCCGTTTGCGGCCCCCATAGTCGGTCTCGCCGGCGTCGGCCCATGGGTCGGTGTGGTGCTCAGCCTCGTCGCCATCTATTTCAACGTTTACAGCATTCGCCGGTTCTGGGCCGCGGATCATCGCTGGAAGATACCGATGAGCACTCTCAACGTGGGCGTCATCATCTTGGTGTCCATTCTTCTGGTTCTCGATCTGCAGAAGATACTGAGCTGATCCCGATGTCTTTGCCTCCTGAGTCTTCCCACGCAGCCGACGGACATTCCGAAGTCGGCCCTCCGACGCTTCTGTCGGAGTACTCCGAGTACAACGACGCCCAGAACAGCGATCGACACGCTCTCCGACGCCGGCTTCCCGGTTGCGGCGACGTCGATCGTGTGGAATCGACTGCGGCGCGTCGAACACGTGACAGGACGGAAAACCGCAGCGACGGCATTCCGCGAGGGTGCTCTCAGCGGCGCGTGGTTCGGATCGTTCATCGGTTTGTTGTTGCTGTTCTTCGTGGAGCTGGAGGAAGGGGCGTCCGGTTTGTCGATCATTCTCACCTACCTGATGGTGGGTGCGGTCGTCGGTGGCACCTGGTCCGCCGTCGGCCACCTTGCCCAGCGAGGAACCCGCGACTTCTCCTCCCGGAACCTGATGGCGGCGGAGAGCTACCAGGTGTGGGTTGATGCCGACGTGGTCGACAAGGCAGCTGGCATTCTCGGCCTGCCCTTGCCCAATGTCGGAACCTGAACCGACCGATCGACCCAACGCGGTCGCACCAATCGGTCAGTTCCAAGGTTGCTCGAGCCAACGCGATCCGGAGGTGGGGTAGAGGCTGTGCCCACCGGCATTTGAACGCTCGCTATCGAGGTCGTGGCGTCAACCGTCGAGCGCCTTGACCAGACGGGTGTTTTCCAGGGTCCCGTCGGTCACCCACAACTCATCGTTGCCGTTGGCGGCAAACAGCATCCGATCACCGATCACGCATGGGGTGCTGTACAGGTCGTTCACCACGCCGAGGGGGGTGATCTCGAGATCGTCACCAGGAGCGACCCGACCGCCGAGATACCGCCGACCATCGCAACCGTGATCGCTCCACCGATCGTAGATGGCGGCGGGTACCTTTGCGAAGGTGATCGACTACAACGCTGCGTATCCGGGACTTCACTTCGAACTGAAGGACCACGGTGTGCTGTGGATGACCATCAACCGACCTGAGCGTATGAACGCCACCGACGCCGAGCTACACCGTGGGCTCAGTCGGGTGTGGCTCGACATCGACGAGGATCCCGAGGTTCGCGTCGTGGTCGTCACCGGCGCCGGTGATGCCTTCAGTGCCGGCGGTGATCTCGAGTGGATCTCGGGTATGGCAGGCGACTACGAGACGATCCGTGGCGTTCTCAAAGAGGCTGGCGACATCGTGTACCGGATGATGCAGTGCGAGAAGATCATCATCTCGGCGATCAACGGTGTGGCTGTCGGGGCTGGACTTGCGGTCGGCCTCATGGCGGATATTTCGCTGATGGCGAACGAAGCTCGGTTCACCGACGGGCACCTTCGGCTGGGCGTTGCGGCGGGGGATCATGCTGCGATCTGCTGGCCGTTGTTGTGCGGCATGGCCAAGGCCAAGTACTACCTGATCACTTCGGACTTCATCGACGGCGAAACTGCGGATCGAATCGGCCTGGTGTCCAAGGCGGTACCCGCTGCGGACCTGTTGGCCGAGGCCGAACGCGTTGCCGACAAGATCGCACGTGGCCCGCAGGATGCGGCGCGGTTCACCAAACGATCGCTCAACCTGTGGATGAGTCAGACCGCACCGGCCTTCGATGCTTCCCTGGCGCTGGAGATGTTGAACTTCCTGGGACCCGACGCTGCCGAAGGCGTGAGGGCGCTCCAAGAGAAGCGCCGTCCGGAGTTCTCATGACCGCTCTCACACGACTGGAACGGGCCGACGGGATCGCCACGATTACGTTTTCACAGCCCGGCCGCAAGAATGCGATGACCCTGAGCATGTGGTCCCAGCTACGCACGATATGCGCTGACATTGCGGCTTCTGACCTCGCCGATGGCGGCGACCGAGTAGTGGTGCTCACCGGCGAAGGTGACTCGTTCGTGGCCGGTGCTGATATCAGTCAGTTTCAGCAGGCCCGCGCCACACCGGGGGATCAGGAGAGCTACAACGCCACTGTCAACGGCGCCTACTCTGACATCGCAGCGTTGTCACAACCATCGATCGCCAAGGTCCGAGGTGCCTGCGTCGGAGGTGGGACTGCGATTGCGGTCAGCGCCGATATTCGGGTGGCAGCCCAAGACGCCCGATTCGGAGTTCCGCCCGCTCGGTTGGGGATCGGCTACCCGCTCGATGGTGTGGCCGCCCTGGTTCGGCTGATCGGACCGGCATGGGCCAGACAGCTGCTGTACACCGGCGACCTGATCGATGCACATACGGCGTTACACATCGGCCTCGTCAATGAAGTCGTCGCCCCCGACGAACTTGATGACCGAGTTGCCGTCTTGGCCAGGACTATCTCCGAGCGAGCTCCGCTGAGCCAGCGAGCCGCGAATCTGGCCGTTGAGGCGTTCTACGATGAGCGCAAGATCGAAGCAGCCGAGGCGGCGGTGGAGCGGTGCGCCCACAGCGCCGACTACGTCGAGGGGGTCGAAGCGTTCCTAGACAAACGCCCGGCCCGCTTCACCGGTCGTTGACGTCGCGCCATCGCTGCAACGACATGTGGTGCGAAGCAGGGTCACCCCACCGTTGATTTCTTCGATCGGTCAACATTGCGGCGGAGAGATTCGGTCATGAGTACGACTCCGCCTGGATCTTGTACAACTCCGAATACGTCCCACCGGCGTTGACCAGGTCGTCGTGAGAGCCGTATTCCACCAGCCGGGAACCGTCGAGCACAACGATGAGGTCCGCCATCCGAACCGTTGAGAATCGGTGGGACACCAAGACGGTGATTCGGCCTTCTCCCTGACCCACGCGGGCGGTGGTTGCATATCGCTCGAACAGCGCGTGTTCGGTTTCGGCGTCGAGCGCTGAGGTCGGCTCGTCCAAAACCAGGACAAGCGGCGTATCCCGCATGAACCCGCGGGCCAGGGCGAGCTTCTGCCACTGCCCGTGGGAAACCTCCACCCCTTCGTCCCAGGTGCGACCGAGCTGGGTGTCCAAGCCATGAGCCAGCTGGTCGATGACGTCGGTGGCCCCGGCCTGGTCAACCGCCCCGATAACTGCAGCTCGGTCTTCAACCCGGGAGGTATCTCCGAGCCCGACCGAAGTCTGGGCCTTGAACTCGAACTGGAAGAAGTCCTGGAAGGCCCCGGCCAGTCGGCGGCGCCAGTCTGGGGCGGGAAGCCGTTGCAGATCCACACCGTCAACCGTGATTCGGCCTGCGCCCGGCTTGTACATGCGGGCCAGCAGCTTGACCAGCGTGGTCTTGCCTGCCCCGTTTTCGCCGACGATGGCCACCACCTTCCCAGCCGGCAACTCCAGGGACACGTCCTCCAGCACCAGCTTTTCGGTCCCGGGATAGGCGAAGGAGACTCCCTCGAATCGGATGCCCTGCTCGAGACGAGTGGGGACATCGGCATCTGCCGCTTCGTCGGCAGCCTCGGCCAGAAGTTCAAGCCAGCCCAGCTTGCGTGAGGAGTCGAGCCAGATCCCCCGGAGGTAACCGAGTTCACCCACCGCAGCACCGATGTAGCCACTCAGTCGAACCCCGGCCGCCAGTACCAAGACGACCGCTCCAGCAGAGACATCGGCGTCGGTGGCCACGAAGACTATCGCTGCCACGTAGGCCATACCGAAGAGGGCCCAGGCGCCGGCACTCCACACGGCGGTGACGTATTGGGCCCGAGAGGTCGGTCCGTACCACTGCTGCCAGCTCTGGGTCCGCCGCCTCACCAGCGTCGGCCCCAGGCGCTGTAGCCGAACTTCTTTGCCGGGTGCGGCGGTTGTCCCAATGAGGAAGAGGTGCCGGGCAAGCCGGTTGTGGACCGCCACCTCTTCTTCGGTGCGTCGTTCCACCCCGGGTCGCCATGCTGCGGTGGCGATCATCGGCAGGCCGAACAGCCCGAGCAGGAGAAGGGCAGGGTGGATGGTACTGAGCAGGATCAACGTCACCCCCAGCCGTACGATCCAACCGCCCATGGAGAACAACGACATGAAGAGGTGGTCGAGTGCAAACACCTGGTCCCGCAGTACCGCGAGCCGATCCAGGTAGTCCGGCCGTTCGTGGTGTTCGATGCTGCCGATCTTGGCTTGTAGCGAAGCAACGTGGGTTTCCAGGGCAATACCAACCCGGTCCCGGAACCGCCGGTCCACCCGCTCCAGGATCACGCCGAGGAACCACATCAGGACCGCGGACACACCAACACCAAACGCGGCCCAGTAGATCTTGGCGCTGTTGCCCTCCAGCACCCCGTCGGTCAGGAGGGCCAGCCACAGGGCGATCAGCGCATCGGGTAGGGCGGTGACCACGGTCATCAGCAGGGACAGAGCCAGCAACTTCGGCTCGGCCCGAAAGCCGATCCGGAAGGTCCGCCAAAGCGATGGCAGCGTCGGCGGCAGGTCAGTCGAGGCTGTCATAGGTCAGCGCCTCCCCGCCATGGCCTACCTTCAGGCTCTCGCCATCGGTGTTGTTGACGCTCGGCTCGATGAAACGTGACGCCTGGAGGTCATACATCGTCCGGTATCGCCGGCCGAGGGACATGAGCTCGTCGTGGGAGCCCAGTTCGATGACTCGACCGTTCTCGACCACCGCGATCCGATCGGCGAGCCGCACAGTAGAAAACCGATGAGAAACCAGAATGGTGGTGCAGTCTCTGGTCGCTTCGAGGAGTCGGGCGAAGATCTCGGCTTCGCCCCGCACATCGAGCTGGGCTGTTGGTTCATCGAGGAGTACAAGGCCGGCCCCTTGTTTCACACCACATATGGCGCGGGCCAGCGCCACCCGCTGCCATTGCCCGCCCGAAAGGTCGGTGCCGCCGGGGTACCCTTTGGCCAGGGGCGTATCCAGCTCGGCCAAACCGGTCGCCCCTGCTTCATCCAGCGCTTCGAGGATCAGCTCGTCGGGCGCCCCGAGGGGGGCCACGTTCTCGCGCAGTGGCAGTTCGTAACGTACGAAGTCCTGGAAGACGGCAGTGACCCTGGCCCGCCAGTTGTCGACGTCGAGGGTTCTCAGGTCATCGCCGTCGATTCGGATCGAACCGTGCTGTGGGTCGTAGAACCGGCACAGCAGCTTGGCCAACGTGGTTTTGCCAGCCCCGTTTTGTCCGACGATGGCCAACGACTCACCGGCGTGCACCGTGAGGTTCAACCCGGACAGTACCGGGACCGAGGCCAATGGATACGTGAACTCGAGGTCGGTGAACTCGATCTGGTGTGAACCTCGAGACCGCACCCTTGAAACCCCCGTGTCAGCTGTCGCTTGGGGCGTCGACGGTGACAGGGTGTGGTAGTCGGCAAAGGTGGTGGCCAGCCGTTCAACCGTGGCTGCCGGAGCCGATGCAGCGTCCAGCGCCCAGTTGAGCCCACCAAAGGCGATGGAGGAGACCGTGATGGCAGCGACCAGGTAGGTGATGGCCTGGCCGGCCGACAGTTCGCTGTCAACGGTCGCGGCAGCCAGACGCCAGAACACCAGACCATTGGCTGCAGCCACTGCGACGAGGCTGGCCCCAACCGATCGCTCCCGGAGTTTGGTTGCTTCCCACTGCAGGTCATAGAGATGTCGACGTCGCTGTGCGAACCGATCCACCACCCAGTCCGCCAAGCCGAAAAGGCGGAGCTCCTTGGCCGCTGGTGCATCGACCGCCAGCCGGTAGGCGTAGTCGGCGTGCCGCTGGGCATCTCGCACCTCGTCGGTATTTCGGTCCTTCCACACCCCGCTCTCCTTGAGGAGCCAGTGAGTGGCACCCCACCCCGCAACCAGGATCAGCGGCTCCCACCAGCCGAAGCCGAACAACACAATCGCGGCCGAAACTCCCGAGATGAGTGGGCGGAGGCCACCGGCGATGAAGTTCATGGAGACGAACAGCGGTGGGGCCATGATGCCGAGGTCGAAGTCTCGGGCCATGGACATCTCGGCTGAGAGGTTCGGATCTTCCAGGTGGGAAAGCCCGGGTGGTGCGGTGGTGGCTCGGATCAAGCGATCGTTCATCCAGTCAGCGGCCCGTCGGCCGAGGTTCTGGCCTATGGCCACGTGAAGTGGGTTGGTGACCTGCATTGCGATGAACACAACTGCGACCGCGATGAGCGGACCGGTGAGAGAACTATTGGTGTCGATGGCATCGATCACCGCTCCGATGATCAGGGCGAAGGCTGCTGGCAGAACCCCTCCGAGCAGTAGAAGTCCCCACCAGGCCGTGCTCAGACGCGGTGACGCTCGATGCAGCGTTTTGAAGAAGACAACCTGCGGGTGCTGGGCAACCGGCGGTTTCTTTTCCTGCCTGTGATCCGGTTCCTGTTCCTGTTCTTCGGACATCGTCCCCCCGACCCAGGTGTCCCGGTCAGCTGAGTGGCTACCAGCCCTCCGGGCGGTTGGCGAGCCCCTGTTGAAGCTGTGTGACGCGATCACGAATCTGGGCCGTTCGAGTACCGGCCTCAGTTCCCCCCACGGCCTGCTCAGTTCCTTCGTAGATCAGGGTGCCAACCGGGGCGACGATGGCCGCCGTGCCAGAAAGTACGATTTCAGTGGTAGGGGCAGCCGCCAACTCCAGCAGTTCTGTGACCGACAACGGGCGTTCTTCTACCTCGAACCCCAGTTCACCGGCCAGCGTCAGAATTGTGTCGCGGGTGACCCCGTGGAGATATCCCTCGGTCAGTGGCGGGGTGATGATCGTGCGGTCGGCGAGTACCAAGAAGTTTGCAGCCCCGGTTTCCTCGACGAACCCACCGGGCGCAAAGAGAACCTGGTCGGCGTTGTAGTTGTTTTTGGCTTGATTCAGCACTCCGAGGGCCATTGCGTAGTTGGCGCCCGTCTTCACCATTCCAAACTGCGGCGTGGTGCGCGGCAACTTGGTTTCGATGGCCAGTCGGAGCGCACCACCGGAGAAATACTGTCCGACCGGACTGGCCAGAATGTAGAACAGTGCGGTTGTGGAAGGTCGGGCCGCAGCACCGATGTTCTGTTCGGTTCCGATGAGGGTGGGGCGCAGATACAGCGAGCCGGGTGGTTCAGGGGTGATCGCCGAGTTGGCCGCCACAGTGTCGGCAACCATTCGTTCGAAGAGGGCGACCGGGGGACGGGGCAGCATGAGACGTTCTGCACTGCCGTGCATCCGTTCGGCATGTCTGCTGGCCCGAAAGGTTGCCACCGATCCATCCGGTTGGCGGTGTGCCTTCAGTCCCTCGAAACAACTGCTGCCATAGTGCAGTGCGTGGGTGGCTGGGTGGAGCAACAACTCGTCGGTGCTCACCATGCGAGGCTCAGCCCATGAGGTGCCATCGAATCCTGCGCTGGCCATAACTGCGCCGAAAACGGTACCAAACGGTTTGCTGGCGGCTTCTTGGTTGGCATTGGCAGACATGAGCTGATGGTAGGGCGAAACAAGGCGGCCTGCGCAGCGGTTTTGGGTTCCCGACGAGCCATTTCTGGGGTGTGGTCACCGGACCACAGGGGAGGTCTCGCCTACGATCGCGGTGAACCATGCCACCGCGGACGGTGAGAGGGAGCTACGGAGTGGGAACAGGGGTCGAGGGTGGTGCGCTGGCAGCGATCATCGAGGTCGTGGACGTCAGCCGCATCGCCTCGCTGGCTCAACTCCATGCCCACCTCGCAACTACCCATCCGGAACTATCGGAGGCCGATATCGGTCAGGTGGTCGTCGCGGCTGAACAGCTCGAACTTCTCGACGACCTCGTCTTTTCGAGGGCATCATTGGTGGCCGGCAGAACCTATACCGTTCGCGTCGACTCGCCCCTACTGGTTGAGAATCACGATGATCTAGCGCCGCTGCTCGGTGCTCAACAACACCTCGAAGACCCGGCCGGGGTTGTGCTGCGTTCCGCCGAGCGTCAGATCGTGGTCGTGGGGGCGGTTCCTTCCACTCTCGAGGCGGGTGGCCACTACCTCGCATTGGCCGTTCCGGAGGACGTCGTCACCGTCGACTTCGGTTTCCTTCCGCCGGATCGCGTTCACGTTGACGCCATGGGATCCAGTCGTTTGGTTTCGGGCGAGGTCGAGATAGCGGCGCTCCGCTCCGCCAGCGATCACTGGCTAGGTTCCGGTCGGGCGGTCACGGCTCGCACGTTGGTCGCGTATGCGATTTCACTCAACGACCAGTGCTTTCGGGATCCGACGCTGCCGCTTACAGATCTCTTTGCCGCAGCCGGCCTTCGGGGTCAACACGGTGAGTGGGGCAGGAGCGGGGACGAATGGACACCGGTCGGTGAGGCCGTCACGGAACAAGTGATCGACCGCGTGATCGATGAGCACAATCTCTCCAACGACGAGGCCGGCGACTTTCGTTTGGCGGTGCTTCAGTGGCAGCAATGGGTCGGCGGCCGATCAACGATCAATGCCACGTCGTTTGCCGCTCTGCTCACGGGCCGTGTAGCAGCTGCGTTCGCGGAGTACTGGCAGCCGCCGAAGCGTTGCATCGATCGACGAGTGGATGGACCAGCGCCGCCTGGTCGAGACACTCGGCCGCAAGCACGGCGAATATCCCGGGGTCAACTACCTCCGAGGAATGATAGATCTTCGCCTGGGTGACGGGGCTGCCGCCTTCAGATTTTTCGAGCACGCCCACAAGGTCGATGAGGACTACCTCCCGGCCAGGCGAGAGTTGGGGCTTCTGTTCCTTGACGCTTCGAGAATCGAAGATGCAATGGATGTCCTCCCCTCCGACATCCCTGCATTCGGTGCAATGGAGTACCTGCTCGATCAAGCTGAACGGGATCGAGCCCAGGCTGACCGCGGTGATCCGTGCCGGTGTGGGTCGGGCAAGAAGTATCGCTCGTGTTGCGCCAAGCGGCTCAGATTCACTTTCGCCGAACAGCTCGAAGTGATCGACATCCGGCTCAAGGTCTACCTGTCCCAGCCACCGTGGTCGGTTCAGATGGATCGGCTCGCAGACATCGTGAGTACCGAGTGGGAACTCATGAGTTTTCCAGATGCCCTGGCCGAGCCGTTTGTTCATGATGTGCTGGCCATCGAGGCCGGAGGCGCAGCCTCCTATCTGGCGGCCCGGCGCAGCCTGCTCACCGAGTCAGACGCCACCATCCTGGCCACGTTCGTTGCTCAGAGCCGAGACGCCTTTGACATTCTGTCCGCTAGCCCTCACACATGGAAACTTCGGCATCCTGACAGCGGGGCCGAGCTACACATCGATGCGTTGGACCAGTCACCAACGCCGGGAGATGCGGTCCTGGTGCGGACAATTGCTCGCAACGGTGGCCTGGCGGCCGTCGGTCCCGCCATTGTCGTTCCTGGTTCACACGTTTCGTTGCTGCGGGTCGTGCTGGGATCACGTCCCACCGCCGAACAGCTGTTGGGGTGGGTGTGCCGCCGGTCTGAGATCCTGCGTCCCCACATCGACCTCGCCACCCCCATCGATCTGCGGGAAACCGGAGAGCCCTCCGATGATGCGATCCTGGCGGGAATCGATCTCGACGATCTGGCCCGTCGCGCCATGGAGAGCTGAGCCCGAGTCATGCCGGGTTGGGGCATGATGTGGTGGTGAGTCCAGAGGATGGGGATCCGGAGCGTCGAATCGGTCTTGTGCTGGGAGCAGGCGGCACCCAGGGTGGGTTCTTCATCCGCGCTGGCCTGGCCGCACTCACGGAGCGAACCGGCTTTGTTCCGGCCATGAGCACCACGGTCGTCGGCACCAGTGTGGGTGCTCTCAACGCAGCCCGCATCGATCCGGAACCGATTGATGTAAACGCCTCGGTGCTGGAGAGCCTGCGCGAGCTGGCCGCCCACGCTGCTCCGTCTGCACCCACCATGGCCGACCGAGTTCTCGCCGGTCCCCGCCAACTCATTGGGCGAGTGGTCGGTCGGGTTGTGCCAGCCGGTTCTCACACGCCTGACTACCCGGTTGCTGCCGGCCCGTATCACCCTGGGGTTCGAACGGTGTCGTGCCGCAGATCCGATGGGTCTCGACGAATCGCAGTGTTGGCCCGTGCTGCCGCTCCGGTCGCTGAACTGTACGCCTCAGCCGCCATCCCCGGCTTTGCGCCGCCGGTTCTGTTGGGTGGGGTCGAGCACGTTGATGGAGCGGTGTGGTCAACCACCAACGCCGACCTAGTAGCAACCGAAGATCATGATCTGCTGATCGTGATCGCTCCCATGGCGTCTCGATCCGGAGGCGGCGTCCTGCCCAGAAGCCACCGCGCCGCAGTCCTGTCCGAAGTAGCGCCGTGGAGAAAGGCTGGCAAGCCAGTGATCCTCATAGCGCCTTCGGCCGATGCGATCGACCGACGTAATGACCACGATGCCTTTGCGGCTGAGGCTCGGTCCCAGATAGCGGGGTGAGCTGATCTCACCCAACCCCCAGCCCGAGGTGGTTCAGTGGCCGGTGGTGCTCCAATGCCACGGCTCGCTGGGAAGATTGAAGAACCCGTAGGTGGCTGCGTTTTCCTGCAACCACAGGAATCCTGGAGATCCGGCATTCAGGATCACCCCGTTCTCGGTGAAGTCGAGAGCGAGTCCCAGCTCGTGCTGGCTGTGAAGGGGTCGGGCGGTCGGGGGAGAGCAGTTCGGTGAGGGTCCGTCGAAGATCGCAAAGCCGGTTTCGCCGCAGTGATTGATGCGGATCTGTATCTGCTCCTCGGTGCTGCGATAACCCCAACCTCCCAAGATGATCTCTGCCTCTGCCGCCGCGGCAAGCATCTCGTTCAGTGGTCCGGCGATTGTCGGGCTGACCGAGAATCCACCGACCGCCAGAGTGTCTGGCGGTTCGCCAGACACCTCCAAGGTCTGAGTCCGGCGGTCCCGAATCGCAATCGGATGATCCAGCGCAACCCGCCTCGCGGCCGAATCGAGTTCGCTGGCCTCTTCCACTGCATATCCCTGGAGCCGCACCTTGGTTCGAACCTGATCGGCTACGCCCTGTCGAGCGAGAACCGTGGACTGACCCGCCAGCGCAGCTTGATCCAGTCGCTCCCGGGTCGCAGAGAGGGTCTCGGTGGCCACTTCGATCGGTGCGTCGATATAGATCCGCGCTTGACTTCCGGTGAGCTTGTCGAGCGCATCGGACTCGCCGTTCACAAAGGAATCCACAACCAGGGCGGTGAGCCTATCGGCGACCACTTTTTCACGATTCGTCGCAGCCGCATAGTGCCAGCCGCTCACCTCGATTCTCCCCACGGCAGCGTCGGCTTCCAATCCGAGTCGAGCGAGCTCGGTGTCTTGGGCGGCAAGGTTTGCGGCTGTCGACAACGTCCAGGACTCGGCCACCGATGAGCCCGATCTCCAAGGATCGACCTGCTCGGACGGGATTGCTCGAGTTCGGAGCTCGGCCAGCTCACTGGGACTGAGGGCTTCGATACCCAGGGTGTTCGTGACTGCTCGGCTCGGTGGGTTGCTCGGTGGGTTGAATGCGTCGTCAAGCTGCCCGTGCGAGGCTGCCGGTGACCCGAGCATGCTCGAGATCATGGTCAACACAGCTGTGAGAGCGAGCGCAGGTCGCACGCGGGCGCGGGTGGTCACAACGGACTATCGGCCAGGGCTCCGATGAACTGAATCGCTCCTGGAGTTGGTCTGACGATTCTCCCCAGCCTCGGGGGCCCTAGTGGTGGCAGGCGGGCCCATGCACGTGATGGGCGATGACCGCCAGCTTGGAACCTAGGAGCTTCTTCTGGGTCACGAGCTCGACGACGTTGGCGTACTGAATCAGCTTGGGCGACACCATGATCTCGATGTCATCGTCGAAGACACGCTTGTACACGCTGGTGTTCTTTCCCTTGAGGTAGGTGTCGACCGACACCTCGTAGGACCCGCCTCAACCAACCGGAGCAATGAAGTCGATGGCTGCTCGGCCGCCACTTTTCCTCACCGCTTCTTTTGCTGCGTCGGATATGCGAAGTTCCATGGCCATAGTTAACCATCGGCGACCGAAGGAACAGTTCCAGGACCGCAGCCATCGCGGGGGCTGGCGGTTAGGTCCCTTGTCAGCACGACCTGGCGCAGACTCTGGTTGTTCTGACCTTGCCACCGGTTCGGCCCTATGACAAGGTCACTCTATGACGGTTGTCACTGGTTACAAGCTCACCGATCGCTACACCGAGGATCACGGACGGGTGCTGCTCACCGGCGTTCAGGCGCTGGCCCGCCTCCCCATCGAACAACTTCGGATCGACCGTGCTGCTGGCCTCGACACCGCAGCCTTCATCTCCGGGTACCCGGGATCGCCGCTGGGCGGATATGACCTGGAGGTTGCTCGGGCGGCTCGAACCGTTCCCGACCTGCCCATCCTCCTTCAGCCCGGGATCAACGAAGAGCTGGGTGCAGCCGCGGTGATGGGAAGTCAACTGGCCGCCGGCCAGCGCGATTTCAAACGCGATGGTGTCCTCGGAATCTGGTACGGAAAGGCTCCAGGACTCGACCGATCGGGCGACGTCTTGCGTCACGCTGTGTTTGCCGGAACCTCCCGGTACGGCGGTGCGATCGCACTGGTAGGAGACGATCCGGGGGCGAAGAGTTCCACTTTGCCAACCAGTTCAGACGCCACCATCTACGACCTCCACATGCCGCTCTTCTATCCCGGTGATGTGCAGGAGGTGATCGACCTGGGCCGCCATGCGGTGGTCCTGAGTCGTCTCACCGGACTGTGGACTTCCATGAAGATTGTCGCCGCGGTGGCCGACGGAAACGGGACGGTTGACCTGGGGCTGGACCGGGTGGAACCGATCACCCCCGACCTGACGATTCCCGGAGATCCCAGTGGTGCCGCGTTCATTCCCGAACCGCACGGCCGCCTACTCACCCCGTACACATTGGATCTTGAGGAAGACTTCAGAACCACTCGGTTGGTGCTGGCGCAGAGATATGCAATCGCCAACCGACTCAACCACACCACGATCGATCCGCGCGATGCATGGATCGGCATGGTCGCGACCGGCTACACCTACCACGAGTTGCTCGAAGCGTTTCGACGCCTCGGCCTCACCACTCCAGAGGACATCGAGCGGGCTGGAATCCGGCTGATTCAGATGCACATGCCACTGTCGATCGATCGGGACAACATCCGCGACTTCGCTCGAGGGCTCGAGGAAATCATCGTCGTCGAGGAAAAGAATCCGACCCTCGAATGGTTGGTCAAGGACGCTCTCTATGGAGGCCCAGACCAACCGCTGGTGATCGGCAAACAACACCCCGACGGTCGGGTTCTCATGAAGTCCTTCGGTCTGCTCGACGCAGGTTCCATGATCGAAGGCCTCCGCGAGCGACTCGCCCCACGAATTGGCGATCGTCTGGCTCCTCCACCCGAACCGGAGCGGCAGAGGAACCTGATCCCGTTGAACATCAGTCGTACCCCCTACTTCTGCAGCGGCTGCCCGCACAACCACAGCACCAAGGTTCCCGAAGGCGCACTCGTCGGTGCTGGGATCGGGTGTCACGGAATGGTTCTGCTCATGGATGAGGAGAAGGTGGGAGAGTCGGCCGGCATCGGGGCCATGGGGGCCGAGGGCGTGCAGTGGATCGGAATGGCACCCTTTGTCGACCGGCAACACTTCATCCAGAACCTCGGTGACGGAACGTTCTTCCACAGTGGCCAATTGGCCATCCAGGCATCGATCGCCGCCGGGGTGAACAGCACCTACAAGCTGCTCTACAACCGAACCGTGGCCATGACCGGCGGCCAGAATGTCGCCGGAGGGGTCGGCGTTCCCGAGATCGTCACGATCCTCACAGCTCACGGCGTGCGAGAGGTTCTGATCACAACCGATGACATCGAGAAGTACAAAGGCGTCGACCTGACCCCCGGCCCGAACGGTCGAACCAAGGTCTGGGATCGCAGTCGAATCCTGGAGGCCCAGGACTACCTGAGCACCGTTGAGGGCGTCACCGTGCTCCTTCACGATCAGGACTGTGCGGCTCAGACCCGCCGACAACGCAAGCGGGGTTTGGTCACGACACCCTCAGAGCGGGTGGTGATCAATCACCGGATATGTGAAGCGTGCGGCGACTGCGGCGAAGTATCCAACTGCCTCTCGGTTCAACCGATCCACACACCGTTGGGGGTGAAGACCACCATCGATCAATCGTCGTGCAACCTCGATTTCAGCTGCCTCAACGGCGACTGTCCGAGTTTCATGACCGTCGAGATCGATCCCGATCGGACCTCGACCGCAGTTGCCCCCGTCGTGCCCAAGCTGCCGGACCCGCCTCAGGACTCCGATCTCGAGACGTTCGACATGCGCGTGGTGGGCATCGGGGGAACCGGCGTGGTCACCGCCAGCCAGATCGTCGCGACCGCAGCCATGCTCGATGGTTTCGACGTCCGCGGTCTCGACCAGACCGGCCTCAGTCAGAAGGCCGGCCAAGTGTCGGGTGATATTCGCCTGCGGCGAGGATCGCCGGCACCGTCGAACTTGATCGGAGAGGGCGGGGCCGACCTGCTCCTCGGCTTCGACCTCCTTGCATCCGCGAGCGTGAAGTCGTTGTCGATCGCTCACCCTGATCGAACCGTTGCCGTGGCTTCGTCAACCGAAGTGCCCACCGGTTCGATGGTGGGTAGACCTGATCTTCTGTACCCCGACTTGACCGAGCTGCGGAACCGGGTGGACGAGGCCACCCGGGCTGGGGAGAACGTGTACGTCAACGCCGGTTCGATCTGTGATCGATACTTCGGGGGTACCGCTACCGCCAACATCTTCCTTCTCGGCGTTGCCGTTCAGGCGGGTGTTCTACCGGTTCAGGTGAGCTCTATCCAAGAAGCGATCAGGCTCAACGGCGTGGCGGTGGATGCCAATCTCGCCGCCTTCGCTGCCGGTCGGTACTGGGTCGTGAATCCCGACGCATATGCAGACTCTTCTGCGGCGGGTACCGGGCCCGAGATGGTGGTACCCACGCTCTCCACCAAGCTCTCGAATCGGATCGCAGAGTCCGGTCTCGAACCGGCAGCTGTCATCAGCCTGCTCACCGCTGATCTCGTCGCCTACCAAAGTGAGCGGTACGCCCGTCGATTCCTCGATTTGGTGGAGAAGGCTGCAGTCCTCGAGTCGGCCGAACTCACCGAGGCGGTTGCCAGGGGATTTCACAAGCTCATGGCCTACAAGGACGAGTACGAGGTCGCCCGCCTTCTGATTGCACCCGAGGGAGCGGCAGCGGCCGCATCGGTCGGCGGACCCGGGGCCAAAGCCACGTGGAAGTTGCACCCCCCGATGTTGAAGGCACTGGGAATGGACACGAAATTGGGTGTGCCGGTGGCGGTGGGGCTGCCAGCCATGAAAGCACTGGCCAAGGGAAAACGACTGCGCGGCACCAAACTCGACCCCTTCGGCCGAGCCGAAGTGAGGGTTGTCGAACGGGCCATGATCGAGGAGTTCGAAGCGGCGATCATCACGACGCTGAATCGGGCCAGCGCAGGCGAGATGTCGGTCGACGACGCCGTAGCTGTTGCTCGGCTTCCGATGGATGTTCGTGGATACGAAGATCTCAAGTTGAAACGAGCCGCCGCCTTTCGGCAGAAGCTCTCGGAGCTGTAGCCCTCGGACGGCCGTTCTCGCCGAGATTCATTGTTCACCCGTCGACGACGGTGAACCCGCCCCCCCACCATCCGGCCCTAGTGGGTTCTGTGGTGCCGCAGATCGCGATGTGCGGCCCGGCGGCGAGGTTTGCCTCCCACTCCATCGTCTCACCTGGTTGGGCCCAGGGCTGCCATCCCGTATCCGTTATCCAGTTCGGCTTGCCACCGATTTTCGGCATATCAACCCCCCAGTCGTCGAATGCGTCCTCGATAGTCTTGCCCTCACCGATGGAACCGACGGAAAGGCCCACGGTATTGTCGGTGTTGTTGATGAGTTCTATGGTGACGGCGCCGGTGGTCACTTCCTCTGGACCTGAGTAGACGCATTCCGACCCATCGAACGTGACCTGTGCGACTTCACTGGCCGTGCTCAAAGTCGTGTCGCTCGAACTCGTGTCGTCGCTCTCGCCGCATGCTCCCAGCATTAACAGCAACGGGGCGACGGCAACCAAGAATCTCACCGGCATCGTGAGGAAGTTCGGTGAGATAATGCAGTTGTTGGCGGTAGTGCGGATATCGGTCATTTGATTTGCTCCGTTGTTTGTTCTTGTTCGTGTAGAGGTCACATTGAGTGGTGCCGCCGCCCTCGCTGCGGCCCGCCATTCGGGCCGGGCGGCCTGTGGTTACAGCTTGGCGACGACGTGGGCGAGGACTTCAGACATCTGATCGTGGGGGCTGAACTCCACCATCCGCACCGCGTCCTCGACCACGATGGTGTGGCCGGACGGCCAGTAGTAGAGCTCGCCGGTGCCGACGATCTCTTCGGAGCCGTCCTCGTAGTTGACACGGACGCGACCCTCGATGACGTAGCCCCAATGCGGGCACTGACAATGGTCTCGCTCCAGGCCCTCCAGCAGCGGGCAGAAGTCCAACCCGGTTGGGTATTCCATGTAGGCGCTGGTCATCCCGCCCCAGTCCTGGCCGCGGATCATCTCGCCGAGTGCCTCGTGGGCGATCGGTAGCTGCTCAACTGCTGTGCGCATGATTGTTCCCCTTTTGGCATTTCTGCCGTCGTTGGCTCCGATCTGGAGCCGATGTGTTACTTCGTTTGTGACCGGGCGTGGTTTCCTTGAAGGTCAGCCGTCCTCACCCGGGGTGGACAGTACGAATTCCTCGGTGTAGTTCTCCCACAGCGCCAGTGATTCTGCGCTGGACTGTGCGAAGCCGTTGGAGTCGAACATCCTCGGTACGTCGTCGGGATGGTTGGTCTGTAGCCACAGGAGCGTGGTTTCCGAGATGTGGTTCTCGAACCCATCGACGGGCCCCTGGGCGAACGTGTTTGTCAGGCCTGCGATCTTCCCATCGGAGAAATCGAACACGAAGCTGTTGTTGGTGTACCGGTCGTCACCGAGCGCTTGGCTCCATGCGTTCTCCCATGTGTAGGTGCATCGAACACGGCCGGGAGCCCCGGGCGCACACGCGGCATCGACGTGCCTGACTCCCGTGACACGGTCGAAGTCAGCGTTGAAGACGAAGTCGAGTTCGTCGAAGCGGCGGAACTCGCCGTTGACGTCTCGTTGGAGGTCGTCCCGAATGACCGGTTTGTCGGAAAACAGTGCCTCGACCGCTTCGCCGTCGTAGGAGTTCCTAGCGGCAACGTAGGCCTCGGCGACCGCGATTCCGGTCGCGGAGTTATCCGGGTTCACGGTGATGGTGGCAGTGAACTCGCCATCGTTGTTCGCGACGTCGGTGTCATTGATCCCCAGGAAGAGGCGCCCGTCCGTGTCGGCTCTGGACACAAGCAGCCTGCCGACCTGGAATGGTGTCCCGGCTTCGCCGATCCGCCCGATCAAGCCGGCGTGGTTCACGTCCCTGAGCCCTTCCAGGTTGTACTGCCGAGCGATCGTGCGTGGGTCGCCGTTCGGGTCATGGAGGGGTCCCCACGGCGCCGACGGGGTGATGGCGCCGTCGGCCTCGATCAACACCCTGTCGTGGATGCTGAGGTCGATGCCGGTGTCGGTCCACTGTTCGGTGCCGGGCACCACGACTGACACCGACGCCAAAGTCGACACTGCATCTGTGAGCGCGGCCGCTTCGTCATCGGTGTTTGTCGGAGCGTCGCTCGTGACCGGTGTCTCCGTACTCGTCACTAGAGGGCATTCGCCATCGCCCAACCGGGTCAATGCGAATGCCCCTCCCACTATCACGATCAGGGCGGCGGCCGCAGAGAGCACCCAGCCTCGTTGGGATCGGGGCTTCTGCAGCCTGTTCTTGTCCAACAGGATGATCTCCATCTCAGGTTCGTCCGCTTGCTCGGCGATCCGGGTTTGGATGGCTTCCCACGCGGTTGGTGATGGAGTTGCCCGGTCGCCAATGTGTGAGAGGTCTTGCTCGAGACGGTCGTCGAAACGGCTCATGATTCGAGCTCCTTGCGAAGCGCTGCAAGGCCACGTTTGAGATGTGACCTGGCCGTAGAGCTTGGAATGTCCATGATGCCCGCTATCTCCGACGCCCGATACTGGCCGTAGTACCGAAGCACAACGGCCAGCCGCTGATCCTCGGACAACATCTGCAATACGTCCCAGAGGTGTGAGGCGCTGGCCGGTAGGTCCTCGGGCGGTTCCGGAGGATGCATCTGCATCACCCGACGCCGTCTGAGTGTTGACCGGCAGCGGCTCACAACACAGGTACGTAGGTACGCCCCCGGCCGGCGAATCTCGTCGAACCGGCGGTGGACGTCGGCGAAACTGTCTTGCACCAATTCCTCAGCCTCCGCATTGTTTCCCACGAGCGTGAATGCGAGACGCACCATTCCCGAGTACTCGGCCCGAAAGAGGTTCTCGATCCGGGCGGTCTCCTCCGGAACGCTTCGGCGTATCTCTCACTAGCTCCATCATCCCCTACGACGCCGAGCTGCCGCGATGTGTTGCAGCCGTGGATGGAAATCTTGAAGCGAGCCCTTGGGTCGCACTCGACGGCTCGCTTCTACACCCCTACCGAAAGCTGAGCGGTTCGGGTTCGAACGAAGGCGAGAACCAGTAGTCCACCGGCGGCTGCGGTACCCATCAGGGAAAGAACATGGAAGCCGGCCATGCTGAACACAAATCCCGATGACAGGGCACCCACGCCGCTGGCGAGCGCACTCGCAACGTCGGCGGCTCCCTGGGCAGACACCCGTTCTTCGGCTCTCACCGATTCGGTGACCAGCGCACTACCGGCGACGATGCCGAAGCTCCAACCCAGGCCCAACAGATACAGACCGGGGAACATCAGGACGTTCGGGGCATCCACCGCCAGTGCCGACACGATCGTGGATATCAGCAAGATGACGGCTCCCACGAACACCGCGGAAAGCCGGCCCTTCTGGTCGCTGTACCAACCGGCCAGGGGAGCGAAAGCGAACATGCCGGCGGTATGGGCCGAGATCACCCAACCGATGTTGTCGGTGCCGTGACCGTGGGCTTCCATGTGCAGTGGGGTCATGGCCATCACCGACACCATCACGGCGGTGCTGACAGTGAGGGTGATCAGTCCGAGACGGGCGCCGGACGAGGCGATCACGATGTTCAGCGCCGGGCGGAAACCGAGTCGTTGGTTCTGTTCGCCACCTTCGTGCGCCTGGGCCAAGCTCAGCGGATCAGGGCGCAGACCGGTCCAGACGATGAGGCCGGCGATGGCGAAGAAGATCGCTCCGATGATGAAGGGGCCAGCCAACTCTTCGTACCCGAAACGTTCGGACAGTGAGCTGCCGGGCCCGGCGAAAAGAGGTCCGCCGACCGCTCCGATGGTGGAGGCGAACACGACGAAGCTGATGGCCCGCGATCGCTGGCTGGGTGGTGCCAAATCTGCGGCGGCGTAGCGCGACAAGTTGGTCGAGCCCTGTCCAACTCCCACCGCCGCCATGCCGAGGAGCAGGACCGGCACCAGCCGAACCTGGGTTCCCAGTGCTGCTACCAATGCTCCTGCGACCGCTACGCCGTAGCCGATGGAAAGACCCGGGTTGCGCCCATGACGGTCCATGTATGAACTGAGCGCCGACGAGCTGTACGCCGTGCCCAAGGTCATGGCCACCGTGGTCAAACCGGCCCAGCGGCCGCTGCCGAGGATGTCGTCGATGGCCAGTACCGCGATGAAGAACATCACCGATGTGGCAGCGCGTGCTGCTATCGAACTGGTGAACAGAATCCGTAGAGTTCGACGCTGGACCCCCTCGAGGTCTGCGGCTGTGGCAACGGTGTTCACGTCTCGAAGCTACTGGACCGGAAGCAAATGTACGTATATCTGGCAGCGGAGCTTCGAATGACGAGAGAGCTACTGAACCGTGTTCAGGATCCGTTCACCGTCGAAACCGTTCCAGGTGTCCAGCCGAGTTCCGTCGGAGTCGAAGACGATCACTGTGTGCTGGCTGCTGACCCCCAGGGTTCGCCAGGTCTCGAACGTTTCATCCCAAACGAGCTGAAATGTGGCCCCCGTCCCGTCTCGGAAGTCCTGTGCGTACTCGAGGTCGTCGAGTGCCCCCATTCCGATGACTTTGATCTGCGGATTCTGTTGAGCAAACTGCTCAACTTCGGGCGCTTCCGCCCGGCAGCCGGGTCAATGGGGGTAGTAGAACCACATCGCCACCGGCGTTCCCGTGTCGGCCAGCGAACGCAGATTGAATGGTTCGCCGCTGCCCACATCGGTGACGGTGGCATCGGGGAAGTTGTTGACCACATCGGTTGTCGCCGGTGTTTCTGCTGGCTCGGACGAGATTGGGTCCGACGAAACCGTCGTTGCTGTGGTCGAAGTGGTCTGGGGCGGTTCCGCGAGCTGTTCGTCGAGTGGGCCAGTTGTGGCGGTCGTGCCCACCTCTGACTGAGTCGCCGCTGTGCTGCCAGCGCACGCCGACAGCACAAGACCGAGCGTCATCGCTACCGAAATTCCGGCCGGGAACTGGCGGAGAGGAATACCCATGATGGCTCATCGTGTCACAAGCGGGTAAAGCTGAGGGAAACAGCCTCAGTCGGGGAGTCCAACCGGTATCAGATACAGCGGCTCCTCGCCGGGGGGAAGGGCCATGACTCGACCGATCTTCTTTGGGTCGAAGCCGCCGACCGGCACAGCGGCGAGATCCATTGCGGTCGCTTGGAGCAGAATGTTCTGTGCCACGTGGCCCGCTTCCCGAATCATGAGTTCGTTTGCGACGCCGCCGTACTTCGCTTGGGTTCGAGCGACAACTCCGGTGACCACCAGCACCACCGGAGCCCTGCGGACCCATTGTTGGTCGAAAGCGGCGTCACCCATATCGGCGAGGGTGGTCCGGTCGCTGCGCTGCTCGATTGCGTGTTCGGTCGGGAGGTAGTGAGCGAGATGTGAATCCGACACGGCGTACAGCTCTATTGGATAGAGGGCGCCTGCCGACGGTGCGGTTCGGTGACCGGCGCCGTCGGTGATGCCCTGTCCCGCCCAGAAGAGCTGACCGAGGACGGCGGGGGAGAGATCTCGTTCCTCGAACTCCCGATGCGATCTACGGGTGGCCAGCGCCTCCTCGATTGACATCGGACCATCCAGCTGCGGAGCCGGAAGTTCGATGGTCTCTGTGAAGCGCTGGTTCTGATCGAGCACAGCTGGCGGCGCACTCGATGCGCAGCCGACGGCAATTGTGGCAACCAGCGTCGCGATAAGCGCACGCCTACGCATCAGTTTCGTCCTCGGTCGGTTTGGTGGCCTCGACTCGGTCCAGTGGTGGGCCGGCCAACATCAGAACCCTGCCGATCGCGTAGAGCGCCAACGTGGGAACCAGGACGACAAGACCAATGACGGCGACGACGACTCGATCGGTGTAGAGAAACAACGTCGAGTCTGCGTCGGCAATCAGCACGATGATTCCGGCGATTCCCGCAAGACCGAGGCCGGCAGCGGCGATCGAAGTAGCTCGTCCGAGTCGGCTGAGTTGCCCGCCGACCGATCGGCGGCCGGTTGTGGGTCGTACCCCCGTGCGGCGGCGCGCCACGCTGAGCACCGCACCCCCGGCGGCCAGAGCGATCACGATTCCAAGCTGCCGATTGATCGAACCGGGACAGTTGTCGGTACGCAATAGAGCCGAACGGACACCGCTATCGGGGTCGTCGACGTCGAGCGCCCACCAGGTTTCCCACCCTGATCGATCGGCGATGCTGTCGAATACCGAACCACATGTGCGAGTGACCGGGCCTTGCCCGTCTACTTCCACGTTGGCGAACAACCCGAACAGAGCAGCCGCAAAGGCGAAGGTTGTGAGGAGGACGACAAGAAGACCGAACCCTCTCGGCTCGGTTTGTCCACCGTTGAGTTCTTCGACGAGATCATTGGCCGTTGCGGTCTGCCCCCTGACGGTCGTCGGGTCATCGGGGTCCATGGGCCAACTGTCACGACGTCCCCGGCTGCGGGACAGGGCCGAACGTCCCACGACTAGATCTGTCACCGGGCGCGGTAGACACGCCCTTGGGCCGTCTCACCCAGTGACGGGTGCCTTTGCCTGGAGTACCGTCGGTCCACGTGGAGCTTCAACCGTGCCCGTCACGGCCGATTTGTGTTTCCACGCAAGCGGCGAGAGACGATACAGATCACTTCATTCGGGCGATCAAGATCGGCCAGCTTCCTTCCGAACGTGTGCTGAATGTTGTCGCCGACATCGCGATTTCGAGCCGCCGGATGCTGATTTCGGGCCGGGCCCACAATCTCCTCCAGGTGCGGGTCCGAAGCCGTGTGCTGCGACTTCGCAGCGATGTCACATTCACGTGCGACGAGGAGGCCGGACTGCTGCACTTTCGGAGCGCAAGCCGCCTCGGCTTCTTTGATTTCCACAGCAACCGCAAGAGGATGGAAGACCTCGCCCCACTCATCCGGGAGCGTTTGGGGGACTTGTCAGCGGTGCGGAAACCTCAGTTGTCCCCGGACTCACCGAAGCCGTCGAGCATCGGGCTGGCAACCACGCCTTCGGGCGCCACGATTGGGTCGACACCGTTGAGGTCGGTGAAGTCGGTAGAGATCGAGAACATTGCAGATCCGTCGTCCTGAGCGTCGTTGAGATCACCCGAAACCACGATCCGGCGAAGCTGTTCGGCGTCGTCGACCGAGAGGGTCACCGTTATCGTGCCATCGGTTTCGAGATCGAGTTGGCTCTCCAGCCCACTCATCCATCCCGAAGTGGACAGACTCGGATCGCTCAGATCAACCGTACTTTCGAACACGGTCACGTTCACGCCGGCGATTGTGTCGGTTCCGATCGCCTCGGCCGCAACCAAGCTCTGAACGGTGTCCAGAACCGAACGAGGATCGACCGTGTCGATCTGGTCGAGGAAGACCTGAGGTAGATCGAGGCCGATCCAGTCTGGTGAGGGCCCGCCCTTCACGTACAGAACGCCATCCACGATTCGGGTTTCGATTCCGCCGAAGAAGTCATCCCCCTGGCCTTCCAGTTGGTTCGGTAGGTCGTCGAGATCCAGAGTCACGGCGATGTCGTCGCCGTTGAAGAGCAACTCGATCTCCCCGGCGGCCGACATGGTGTCCACGCCGTCACTCCCTTGCAGACTGAATGTGGTGACTGCTCGCCCTGAATTCGCAACCGCTACTTCCTGGGCCGCGGCTTTCACTGTGGCCAACGCGGGCCGGGTGGATGAAGGCGACAACATAGCGAACGTGGCAGCGACGAGCAGCGCGGCGGCCGCTACCGCTCCGAGGAGCGGAAGGCGGGAGCGCAAGCCGGTGCGGGCAGGGGGAACGGCCGTCATGGCGCCCTGCATCGTCTGCTGCAGGAGGGCCTGGGCCTGGGGGGACGAAGCCGACGGAAGGTCTGCCATCCTGACCGGATCGGCGGCCCGTACATCGCTGAGATCAGCAGGATCGTGGGGAGTCGTCATGGGTTGTTCGCTTTCTGTTGAGTTGGGGAGGGGGAAGATGATGAGAGCGCGTCGTCGAGGCGTTGCCGGGCACGGAAGAGTCGGATTCCGACCGCGTTCGTGGAACAGCCCAGAACCTCGGCCGCTTCCGCGTGGCTGAGTCCTTCCCAGGCGATCAGACGGATCAGTTCTGCGTCGTCATCGGGCAGGGAGTTCAGAGCTTCGCGCACGATCAGTGCTTCGGCGGGATCGGCGATCGGGGGCAGCGTCTGGGCTGCCGACGTGGCCTCGGTTACGAGCCGGAGATGTCGTTGTGATCCTCGCCTCCGGTTGCGCAGGACGTTGAGCCCGACGCCATACAGCCATGCCAGAGGGGCATCGACCGCCAGCACGGTGTCGGCCCGCTTCCAGGCGGTTGCGTAGATATCGGCGACGACGTCATCGGCGTCGGCGGCGGACACGGTTCGACGGCGGGCGTATGCAACCACACTGGGATAGGTGGACTCGAACATGCGGCGGAACTCGTCGGTTGTTGCCATACACAAGTCTTGTGTCCGGTTTGGGCGGTTTCCTTTCAGTCGGGGAGAAAACTTCTCGAATCTTCGACGGATCACAAAGGTGTGAAAACATGGCGTATGAGCGCCGTTCTGGATCATGTGGTGATCGGCGGTTCCGATCTCGGCCTACTGGTGGCGTGGTGGAAGCACAAGACCGGGATCGACCCAGCCCGTGGCGGACGACACGTCGGTTTTGGGACTCGTAATGCTCTGATCGGTGTCGATGACACGACCTACGTGGAATTGATCTCGCACGATCCACAGCAACCCGATCCAGGCCAGCCCCGACCGTTTGGGATCGACGGCCTGGAACCGAACTCGGTCCAGCTCTGTGCCTTTGTCTTGGCGGTCCCCGATATCGCGGCTGCGACGATAGCGGTCAAGAACGCCGGCTTTGATCCGGGCATGGTCCGAGCGATGAGTCGGACACGGAGTGATGGCGTCGAACTGAGCTGGCGTCTTGCGATTCCGCCGGACCCGGAAATGAAGGGAGCGCTACCGGCACTGATCCAATGGGGCGAACACACGGCCCACCCCGGATCGGCGCTGGCTCGGTCGGTCGTGGTGGAAGAGATCATACTTGGCCACCCGGAGCCCGAGAAGCTGAGGGGGGCGCTGGAAGCGATCGGATCAGATGTGCTCGTCAACCAAACCCCAACACCTATGATCGGGTGCCACTTCTCGGTTCCCGGTGGAGCCGACTTCTGGTTGTGACGGTCGATCGCCGCGTCGGCGATCAGTCGAGTGGATCGAGATCCCCGAACGTGAGGTCGAGATCGGGTGCCTCACCGCTGCTGTCGGCGTAGATCTCAGGGACCTCTTCGACCTGGTCCCATCCGAGGGCGTCAGCGATCCCAATCATCGCCGCCATCACGATCGACCCTTTGTGTCGATGCCTGGGGAGCAGTTCGGCCATATGACCCAGCGTAGGGGTGCGCTGCCCGAGCCGGCCTTCACCTGTCCCGAACGATGTAGCAAAGGTCACGCTTGCTGGGTGTTTACTTTTGCAAGCAGCTAGGAATATACTTTTGTTAGCACTCAGCAAAGAGGCTCGGTGCCCACTAACCCGCCCCTAAGGAGCGAACGCACCATGGAAATCACCGCCACCATCAACGAACGAATCGACACTCTGAACGCCCGTCTCGACGAGGTCGAAAAAGACCTGCCCGCAGTACCCAAGGCGGCCCTCCGCCTTAATCGTGCTGTGACCGAGCGAGTATTCGACGGCAGCGGCCGTGTCGGAACTGTCGTTGTGGAGACCCTGGAGGACCTCACCGAGGCCGCCAGCAACACCTACAAGTCAATCGCCAAGAACGCCCAGGTTGACGTCGACCGCTTCGTCGATGCTGCCACCAAGTTCGCCGAAGACTCCTACGAGTTTGCCACCTCCGGTGTCAAGACCGTTGCCGGTCAATTCGGAATTGCGATTGACAAAGCCGAAGAGGCAGCAGCCAAGACGAATACATCGGTTGCCAGGACGGTCAACAAGACCGCCAAGCGGGTCGAGGATTCTGAGACCAAGGCCGAAAAGAAGGCCTTGATCAAGAAGACCAAGGCTGAACTCTACGAAATGGCCAAAGACCTCGACGTCGACGGCCGAGCCACGATGAGCAAGGGCGAACTCGTCAACGCCATCTCCAAGGAAATCTAGAACCCCCTCCCCCCGGGGAACTCCCGCAGTATCTGACCCATCCGGCATATGCCGGGTGGGTCAGCCGCGTTTTGGTCGCCTACTCGAGCAGATGCTCGGGGTTCGATGCGATCCACGCAGCAGCGTCGACGGCGTCGGTTTCGTAGTAGCCGACCGGGAGTCGCACCAGCCCGGCCGCAGAACGGAATAACACTTCCCAGGCGTGGTATCCGTGGAATGCCTCGGGGTCGGATTTCAGCACTTCGGCGTATGCCGAGATCGCTCGAACGTAGTACCCGGAGTTGTTGTATCCCTCGAGCGCTCTGGCCATGTCACCCGGACCGCCCCGGTGCACGAGGTAGGTGGCCGCACCCAGGATCGCGTCCCGGTCGACGTTTGGATCGCCAACACAGCACTCCTCCCACGTGGAAGGAAGGAACTGCATCGGTCCGGTGGCCCCGGCGGTCGAGAGTCCCTCGATCCTGCCCATCCTGGTTTCCACCAGGTTGATCGCCGCCAGATACTCCCAGCCGATCCCGGTCGCTGCCTCTGCGGCCCGGTAATACCCCAAGAGTTCGGTTGGGGGAAGTGGCGGCTTGATCCGCCAGGCAGGCAGGTTCGAGCTGAGCACCCCACTCGAGGTCAATCCGGAGAGCTCTTGGCGGGCTGTCCAGTTGAGTTCGATTGCCCGCCCAACAGGGCGGTCGGCGTCGGCGAGCACACTCTCGGCCCAGTCTTGGTTCCTTGCGAGATGCCGATACAGCCGTTGCTGTCTCCGACCCCAGCCGGCTCTCTCGTCGCCCGATTGATCCTGGACACGAACCATCAGTTCCGCCTGAGAAAGCTCGCGGCTGAGTTCGGCTGCGTTCGCCGGCAGCGGTCGTTCCTCCAGTGTGGTGATAGGCGGAGTGGCCGTCGTAGCCGAGTTGGACGTTGTGGGCGGCGCAGTTGTTGCAGACGGCGCAGGTGTCGGCATCGAACTCGCCTCCAGACCGGTTGGGTTGGTTGTCGCCACGTCCTGAACGCCCGCCGTGCAGGCACCCAGAAGAACCAGGCCGAGAAGGGTCGTGGGCGCGGTCGATCTCACGTCAGGTAGTTGACCACAGGCGCGGCGTCCCTCAACGTCAAGTTGAGGTATCGCGCGGTTCGTCCCATCGGTGGAATACGCTTGGTTGAACGGGTTCGTGGGAGGGAGAGCGCGCAATGATTCCAGACATCGACCGACTCAGAGCTCGTCGTTGGCTGAACGATCTCAACCACGAGCGACGCAACCGGGCTCAAACCCACTTCGAGTACGATCTCGTACTCGGCTCTTCCACGATCGAACTCATAGAGCGGCACAGTGATCTCGTGCTTTCGCTGGCCCGATTCCGCTACATCCAGACCCAATCGTCCTGGCGAGTACAGCAGCAAACCCGTGACGGCAAGTTCAGGGCTGTTCGGTCGATGCCCGTGACCCCCTACCTCGCCGAACTGCTCGAGGATGTGGACAATCTACGGGAGACATTCATCCCCTCGCTTCGACGAAATACCGACCTGCTGGTCTAGGGGTCGGGTGTGCCGTACCCTCAACCCGGGGGGCAGTAATGGCCCAGCGCATCGAGCTCAACCAAACTCAAGCACTACTTCAGGCTCAGGTCGACGCGCCGCTGTTCCTCGAGCCGGCACCGGTTGCCGTCGGCACCGGAGCGGTTCGAGCCCGGCAGCTGTGTAAGTACTACGGCACCCATCCCGCCGTCGCCGACGTCGATCTCGATGTCGACTACGGCGAAGTTGTCGTCGTTATCGGCGCCAGTGGTTCGGGCAAGTCAACCCTGCTCCGATGCATCAACGGGCTGGAGCCACTCACCGCCGGCGAGTTGATCGTGCTCGGTCAGAAGGTCGAAGACAACGAAGCGGCGCGCCACTACTTGCGCCGGCGATGTGGGATGGTGTTCCAAGACTTCAATCTGTTCCCATTACTAACGGTTGAACAGAACGTTTCGATTGCGCAACGTCTGGTCAAGGGTCGCTCCGCCGCCCAGGCGCGGGAGCGTTCGATGGTCGCTCTCGAGCACGTCGGGATGGAGCGACACCGCCGGAAGCACCCAGCGCAGCTTTCGGGGGGAGAGCAGCAACGGGTCGCAATCGCCCGAGCGCTGTGCACCGATCCTGAACTTCTTCTGCTCGACGAGCCCACCGCCTCGGTCGATCCCGAACTGACCAGGGGGATCATGGAACTGATCGCCGAGATCGCTGCTACTGACGTGACCGTCGTGATCGTGAGCCACGACATGCCATTTGCCCGGGCGGCCGCCGATCGGCTCGTCTTTCTCCACGATGGGAAGGCGGTCGAGGCCGGGCCCGTGGAACAGGTATTGGTCGAACCCGAGCATCCGCTCACACAGGCGTTCATCGAGCGGGCTCGACTGCTTCATCGCTGGTGATCGGCCCGCCCGCTATGAGGTCATCGCTGTCCACACCCGCTCGGGAGTGACCGGAATGTCGACATGGAGCACCCCGAGGTGAGCGAGGGCGTCGACCACCGCATTCTGAACCGCTGGAGTTGCCCCGATCGTCCCAGACTCCCCGATCCCCTTGGCGCCAAGTGGGTTGAGCGGGGTCGGTGTCTCCATGGGGATTCGGTCGAACATCCCGAACTCGGCGGCGGAGGGAATCCCGTAGTCCATGAAGTTGGCAGTGATCGGGTTGCCGTATTCGTCGTAGGCGAACTCCTCCCACATCGCATGGGCAATACCGGCCGCGACCCCTCCATGCACCTGGCCCTCTACCAGCAACGGGTTGATGATGGTCCCGGCGTCATCACATGCGACGAACCGACGAATCTCAACAGCGCCGGTTTCGGCATCAACTTCGACAACGCAGACATGGGCACCAAAGGGAAAGGTGGCACCTGCCGGCTTGAAGTCGATCTCGGAGAAGAGGCGGTCATCGCGGTCTGCAAACGTGCTTGCAACGCGGGCCCAATCGACCGAGATCGAAGGGGTGCCGACCACATGGAAGTCGCCGGTGTCGGTGTCGAGAACGATGTCGCCCGGGTTGGCTTCCAGAATGTCGGCCACGGCCGCTTTGGCGGCGTCCACCACAGCCTCGGATGCTCCGACAACGGCACTTCCCCCCAGTTGGAGAGACTTGGATCCGCCGGTCCCGCCCCCTCGTGGCACTTCGGCGGTATCACCGTGGCGCACCGTGATCTTGTCGATCGGGATGCCGGTCCGATCCGACGTCAACTGAGCGAATGCGGTGTGGTGGCCCTGGCCGTGGCTGGACGATCCGGTCAGTACGAGCGCTGTCCCGTCGGGGAGAACTTCGACGCTGCCATATTCGCTGTTGCCCAGTGGGTTGGTGATTTCGACGTAGGTCGAGATTCCAATCCCCAAATGGGAGGTGGCTGACGGATCGTCCCGCCGCGCCGCCTGCTCGGCTCGTAGAGCGTCGTACTCCGCCACATCGAACGCAGCGTTCAGGGCCGCCTCGTAGTCCCCGGAGTCCATTGCCGCACCGGTTGGAGTGGTCAGCGGAAAGGCGTCGGATCGAATCAGGTTCCTGCGACGCAGTTCAACCGGATCCATCTCCAGGCGGGCGGCAAACACATCGAGCATCCGCTCCAGAGCGTGGGTTGCTTCGGGCCGTCCCGCACCTCGATAGGCGCCCACGGGAACGGTGTTGGTGATCACGCTCTTCGAGTCGAACCGGACATTGGGGATGTCATAAGGGCCCGAGGTCATGATCTTGGTGAACATCGGGAGCACGGCGCCGATGTCGGCATGTGCTCCGGAGTCCTGGATTACGGACAGGGAGTAGTGGGTGATGGTGCCGTCCCGAGTGCCGCCCAGCACACATCGAAAGGTCGTGGCTCGACCGTGCACCAACCCAACCATGGATTCGCTTCGGGTTTCTGCCCACCGGACCGGTCGGCTGAGTCTGCGGGCGATATGTGCACACGCAATGTCCTCGGGGTAGACGCCGTTCTTTGCCCCGAAACCTCCGCCCACGTCGGGACAGATCACTCGAACCTGAGCGGGTTCCACCCCGCAGGCTTGCGCAAGTCCGCCCTGGGTCCCGTGGGCGCCCTGGGTGCTGCTCCACTGCGTCAGATGATCTATCCCGTCAATCGTCTCCCACTTCGCCACGGTCGCCCGAGGTTCCAGCGGTGCCGGCGCCATCCGGTGATTGCGGAACTCGAGTTCGACTGTGATGTCCGCATCGGAGATGAAGGTGGCCTCGGCTTGTTCGGCAGGGATCTCGAACACCACGTTGGTGCCCGCATCGGGAAATACCACCGGACCGCCGGGGGTGAGAGAGTCCTCCGGACGTAGAACCAGTGGGAGTTCGTCGTAGTCGATGACGACGCCTTCGGACGGCGTCGACGCCCCCCGCCCTGGTCCGGCTCACTAGCGCGACAATGGGCTCGCCGACATAGCGGACGACGTCGTGAGCGAGGCAGCTCCGCTTCATCGCTTGATTGAGCATTCCGAACCTCGGCGCCATGGCTTCGACACCGAGGGAGTCGGCGGTGAAAACTGCGACCACGTCGGGATGGGACTCCGCGTCGGCAATGTCTACCGCAGCCAGGCTGGCGTGGGGCATCATGCTGCGAACAAAGGTGACATGCAGAGCATCGGCCGGGGCCAGGTCATCGACGTACATCCCTCCGACGGTGAGGAGATCGGGGTCCTCGATGCGGGTCACCCTGGTGCCAATCATGCTCATGGTGGGGAACTCTACATTCGGGGCTCGTCGGTGTGCCGCACTACGCCGCGGCCAGTCCGCGGCTTCAGGTGCGGAACATCACGCTGATTCGAGGTTGGGCGTGGGCGATCTTGGGAACGCCGTGTTGATGGGTTGCCTGAAAGGTGCCGCCCATCACGAAGAGATCACCGTGTCCGAGCGTGAAGCGGTGGGACGGACCGCCATCGTCGGGTTTGACCAGCAGGGGCCGCCGGCCACCCAATGACACGATGGCAACGATGGTGTCGCCGGGTGCGGGCACGCGATCCCGGTGGAGTGCCACGCTGTCCTGGCCGTTGCGATACCAGTTGGCCGAGACCGACCGAATCCGCCGGCAGTAGTGGTCCTCGAACCAGCGTCGTAGCTCGCCAAGGCCCTCGACCCGATCTTCTGGTGAGTCGGAGAACCACACCAACCGGGGTACATCGATCATGCGGTCGTACATGACCCGTTGATCAGCTACCCATTCACCGTTCAGCTGAAGCTGATCGAACCAGAGGTCCGCACCAGGTAGCCAATTGGGACTGTGATCGATCCACGCACCGCCACCGAGCCCGATCCGATCAGGAATCGCGTGGATATCGGGCAGATCGGGCTCACCCGATGAAAGTAGGTCGAGCTGCATGGCGGTCATCCGATCAGCCTATGGGAACATGTGTTCGTTTGGCAAGGACAGGTCGGCGCCACACTGCTGGCAAGATGAACCGGCCGCTTGGGCGAAGCAGCTGCTTGGATGGAGAGATGACTGCTCACGAGCCCCAGCCCGGCAAGGCTGATGACAAAGACTGGACGTGGGTGCTCGACCGGCCCTGCGACGAATGCGGAGCCAACGTCGGGTCGCTCACAATGGGCCAAGTCGCAGCCTTGAACCGCCGATGCGGTGAAGCGTGGGTGGAGGTGCTGAACCGAGATCGTGATTGGGTCCGCGCCCGACCCGAGCCCGACACGTGGAGCCCCCTGGAATACGGCTGTCACGTACGTGACGTTTTCGCCCTGTTCCTCGAACGGCTCGAGCTCATGGTGAGCGTCGACAACCCGACCTTCGCCAATTGGAACCCCAACACAACGGCCGAGGCCGACCGGTACGACCTCCAGGATCCGCAGTTCGTTGCCGGGCAACTGGCCGATGGTGCCCAAGCCATCGCCAGCCGGTTCCAATCGGTGAGCCATGAGCAACTCGGTCGCACGGGCGCCCGGTCCGATGGTGCCGTATTCACTGTGGAGTCCTTCGCCCGGTACGAGATCCACGATCCGCTCCATCACCTGTGGGATGTGACCGGTATGTCCATGACCGACTGGACCTTCTAGATTGGAGGAGTGCCATCGCCCCTCACTTCACCTGCTTTGACAATCCTCAACATCGCGGCCCATCCCGACGATCTGGACTTCGGATGCGCGGGAACAACTGCCACGCTGACCGATGCCGGACACCGCGTCGTGTACTGCCTCGTGACCGATGGGCAGGCGGGCGGCACCGATAACACGATCAGTCGCGAACGGATGGCAGAGATACGAAGGGTCGAGCAGACCAAGGCTGCCAAGGTGGTGGGTGTCGAGGAGGTCCACTTCCTGGGATATCCCGACGGTGCGGTGGAAGTGACGATGGGGCTGAGGAAAGAGCTCACCCGGGTGATTCGGCGGGTGAAGCCCGATCGCGTGGTCACACAGAGCCCAATTCGACAATTCGACCGGGTCTACGGCAGCCACCCCGATCATCTTGCAACCGGCGAAGCAACTCTCAGTGCCGTCTACCCCGACAGTCGCAATGAGTTTGCTCACATCCCGTTGATGGCCGAGGAAGGTCTCGAACCTCACTCGGTGGCCGAAACCTGGCTCATGGGCGGGCCCGAGTCCAATCACTTCGTGGATATCACCCACGCCTACGAACGCAAGATCGAGGCGTTGCTCTGCCACGAGAGTCAGATGGGCGACCTCGATCGGATTCCCGGGCTGATCCGGAGCTGGGGAGAGCGGGTGGCGCTCCAGGCTGGACTTCCCAACGGTCACCTGGCCGAGGAATTCCGCCGAATGAACACCCAGTAGTGACCATTCCGGCTTCGGCGTCGGTCGAATACCGGGCGGTTCGATCGGAGCGGAGCGTGATCGCCTATACGGCGTTCATGGGCATGATTCTGGCGTTCGGCATCGATGCAGCGCTCCCGGCGTTTGGCCAATTGCGGGCCGCATTCGGACTGGAGCCAGACTCGAACCGCATCTCACTCATCGTCACCGTGTACTTCGTCGGAATGGCCACCGGTCAGCTCGTCGTCGGACCGGTGGCAGATCGATTCGGGCGTTTGCCAACTCTGCTGGCTGGCATGGGGCTGTACGCGCTCGGTGCGGTGGGCTCGATTCTGGCACCAACGATCGAGCTGTTGTTCATCAGCCGGCTGATCTGGGGTTTGGGTGCCTCGGCCCCCGCAGCGTTGCGATCGGCCATCGCCCGCGATCTCTACGCCGGTGATCAGATGGCACGGGTGATGTCGATCACGATGGGGGTGTTCATGATGGGACCCGTCGTGGCACCGATCGTTGGCGATGCGATCGTTCGGGTGAGCTCATGGCAGTGGGTCTTTGCCGCCGCCATCATCCTCGCCGCCGTGCAGATCATGTGGGCTCTTCGTTTCGGTGAAACGCTCGCTCCCGAGAATCGTCGTGGACTGAATCCAACCGAAATTGCGTCGGGTTTCCGGGATGTTTTCGGCAATCGGGTTCCCTTTGGCTACACGATGGCAATGACCTTCGGATTCGGTGGGTTCATCGTGTTCCTGGGCAGTTCCCAGCCGGTTATCGACACCATCTATGGCCGAGGCAATCAGTTCTCGCTCTGGTTTGCAGCCGCGTCGATCGTCATGGCGATCTCGTTCTTCACGGTGAACCGATTCATCGTCCGGTACGGAGCTCATCGAGTCGCCGTTGGGGCATCGACGGGAACGATCCTCGCCAACGTGGTCATGCTCATCGTTGCCCTCGGTGCCGATGGTGTGCCGCCCTTTCTCATTTGGTTCTGCCTCATGGCGGTCGGCAATGCCCTCGTGACGCTCCTTACGCCAACCTGTTACTCCCTGGCCCTTCAACCTCTGGGCAACCGGGCCGGCGTCGGATCGGGGGTCATCGGTTTCGTCACCACGGCAGGCGGCTCGCTGCTGGCCGCGCTCGTGGGCTCGATGATCAGCGACACTGTTGTGCCGTGGGCAGTGGGGTACGTCGTCTACGTCGGGATCGGTGTGGGCTGGTTGGTGTGGGCCGCTGGAGGCCGATCCGGACAGGTGTGATCTGCAGCTGAAAACACCGGTTGTAGTGCCGATGGTGGAACTATCGAAGGAATCAAGACAGTCCTGACATCCCCACTTCGACGCTTCACCGTCGTTCCCCTCGGTGCCTTCCTCGTCGCGCTCGCAGCAGCTCCTGCGTTGGCGCTTGCCCAAACGGGGGACCCGACGCATCAGTTTCACAGTGGTCGACGCCATCATCATCGGCCTGGTAGAGGGGGTCACGGAATACCTGCCGGTCAGCTCCACCGGCCACATCCTGGTCGCCAACGAACTGTTGGGTCTCAACGAAACTGCCGAAGCTGAGCGACTCATGGACGCGTATGCGATCTGTGTTCAGGCGGGGGCGATCCTGGCGGTCTTGGTGGTGTACAAACAACGCATTCTTCAGATGGTCGAAGGTCTGCTCGGTAGATCCGATGATGGCCGGCGACTCGTGTTCGCGTTGCTTGCGTCGTTCGTTCCCACGGCGATTCTCGCCGTCACCCTCTTCGATTTCGTCAAGGAGCTGTTGTTCGGAGCTGGCTACATCGCCATCGCATGGATCGGTGGCGGACTGCTGATTCTCTTCCTCGGTCGTAGCAACTTCTTCAATCGCCCCGGCAAGGAGCTGCACGAGCTGACGATCACGAATGCGGTGACGATCGGCGTGATGCAAGCGCTGGCTCTCTGGCCCGGCACGAGCCGCAGCTTGATCACGATCATCGCCGGCCTTTTCGTAGGGCTCTCGCTGCGGGCCGCGGTGGAGTACAGCTTTCTGCTCGGGCTGGTGACTCTGACCGCTGCAACCGCGTTCGCGGGATTGCAGGATGGGAGTGACCTGATTTCCACGTTCGGCTGGTTCACACCACTGGTGGGCCTGGTCGTGGCGTTCGTCTCGGCCGTGATCGCGGTTCGGTGGATGGTTTCCTACCTCAACAACAAGGGTTTCGAGATCTTTGGTTGGTACCGACTGCTCGCCGGGATGGCCGGGCTGGTGCTGATCGGAGTCGGCACGCTGCCCTTCGGCTCGTAGGCAGTACCAGTGAGGCTGAGAATCTTCCGGTCGTGTCGAGTGAATGTGGGGTCAGCTGTTGGGTTGGCCGTTGTGCTCTTCGCCTCGGCGTGCTCCAGTGGATCATCCGCCGCACCTACTACGACCGTTGTGGAATCGACCACCGTGCTTCCCGCAACGACGTCGACCACAACGAGCACTTCGGTCGTCGAACCCGCACTGGTGGACGGACTCTCGCTGGTGTCGTCGGTGTCGCCCGGAAGGATCGTCGACGAGGTACGCCCCGACGCCATACTCCAACACGGCATTGAAGGAGGCGGGGATGGACCGAATCCGGTGGGCCCGGTGGGGCGAGACTTCACCGGTGACGACGCCGACATCGTGGTGAACCTCGTGGCGGCCGGCGAGAGCGACGACCTCAACCCGGCCGGTTCGGTGTTCGTCTTTCAGGTCGAGGGGCTGACCCTCACGAAGACCGCCCACGAGCTGCTTGTAACCAACGACAGTCGGCTCTCCTGGAACCTCATGCAACGGGGCCTCGCCGGCAACCCCGGTGGACAATGGAAGATGTCGCTGGTGAATGAACGATCTGGCAGGGTCAAGGCCCAGTGTGTAGTTCGCGATGAAGCGAACCGCTTCCTCCGGGTGAACTCCTCGACGGAGATCCGCCCCGGCGAGCCTTCTGCGATCTCATGTTTCTTCGACGACAGGAAGAACGAACTGTCGGTTGATGTCGACGGTCGGACGGACCAGGCATCCGCCGTGGTGCGCAAACCCGTCGATGGGACCGAGGTGGTGGTCTTCGACACCACAAGGGGCATCACAGAGGAAGAGTTCGGCACTTCGAATCCAAACGGTGGTGGCACCTGTGGCGGAGCACTGCCCGACGGGATCGGCAACGCGATCACCATAGGGAACAAGCCCGCATGCGGAGTGACCTTGGAAGCCGATGACCGATTCCAGGGCCGGATCGAGCGGGCACTGATCTGGAAGCTCCGCTGAATCCGCCCCGGTGTTCTACCTTGGTCGGCAGCACCGACCGAATCGGCGTCGGTCCCGCCAACCCGCATGAGGTGGATTACAGATGTGGTTGATACGACCAGCACATCACCGCGATACTGACGCCGTACTTCGTCTCGCGAATGCCTTGGGACCGGGAATGACCACGTTCCCGGCCGACCCCGAGGTCATCGCCGCCAAGGTCGAAACCGCAGCCGGAAGCTTCTCGGGCACTGTTCGGAATGCGGATGCCCAGTACCTTCTGGTTCTGGAGGACCTCAACTCCAAGGCGATCCTCGGGGTGTCAGCGGTCTATCCGGAGATCGGTCAGCCGTTCGGCTTCTTCTCCTACCACATGGATCGCTTGGTGCAGCATGCCCCGTCGATCGCCTACCACCTCGATTGTGCGGTTCTCAACCTGTCCAACGGGTACACCGGTCTGACCGAGATCGGAACACTCGCCGTCGACCCGGACCTGAGAGGGAGTGGGGCTGGCAAGATGCTGGCCAAGGCCCGTTACATGCTGATGGCGTGCTTCCCCGACCTGTTCTCTGATCGCGTGATTGCCGAGATGCGGGGTTGGCAGGACAGCGACGGATCCAGCCCGTTCTGGAGCGCGGTAGGGCAGCGGTTTTTCGGACTCGACTTCGCCGAAGCCGACGCATTGAGCGCAGTCCAGGGCGCACAGTTCATCGCCAACCTGATGCCCAAGTTCCCCATCTACTTGGATCTGCTTCCCGACGAGGCCCGAGCTGTGGTCGGCCGACCCCATGACGCCAGTGCCATTGCGATGAACATGTTGATCAAGGAAGGATTCCGATTCGAGAACTACGTGGATGTCTTCGACGCCGGACCCCAAGTCATAGCTCCTCTCACCGACATTCGGACTGTGGCGCAGTCGACGGTTGTGCCGGTAGCGCCGCCCGATGAGGGAGGCTCCGATATCGGCCCTGACCTGTTGGTGTGCATCCCGGCTCTCCAGGACTTTCGCCTCATCAGGACCCCAGGTCGGGTGGAAGATGGCATGCTCACCATCGGTAAGGAAGGCTTCGACGCTCTCGACCTCGACACCGGGGACCACGTTCGAATCGTGTCGCTGGAGTAATGACGCTCCGAAGGGGACGGTTGTCACGCACGCTTGGTTGAGGAATGGCGGCCGGTCCGGGCCATTCTGGTACCCATGAGCCACACGGACATGATCGTTATCGGCGGTGGCCCCGCGGGTGCCGCAGCTGCGATCCGGGCGGCTCGAGGCGGTGCGTCGGTGCGGGTGTTCGACAAGGCTTCATACGGGCGAGACAAGGTGTGTGGCGATGGCTTGACACCTCGTGCGGTCGCCGCTCTCGATGAACTCGAGATCGATATGTCCGATGCCCACCGGATAGCCGGGCTCCGGATGATCGCCAACAAGACCGTTCGTGAGTTGGAGTGGCCCTCAGGCACCAAGTTTCCCAACTATGGCGCCGTGTGGCCCCGCAAACGACTCGACGCCGCGCTGATCGATGCTGCCGCCGAGGCCGGCGCCGAAGTGATCTGGCAGAGCGAAGCGTTGCCCGAGATCGAAAACGGTCGGGTGGTGGGAGTGAAGGCCGGCGGAGAGAGACACACCGCGGATCTGGTGGTCGCAGCGACCGGTGCACCCGGTGCAGTCGCTCGTATGTTGGGCGCCGAGCGGGTTGCGGATGAACCGTTCGGGTTGGCGATACGCACCTATGCCGAGTCGCCCCGGCACGGGTCAGAACATCTGGAGGCATGCCTCACCTTGCGCGACGAAAACGGTATTGCCGTACCCGGCTACGGATGGATGTTCCCCGCTGGCGACGGCACGGTGAACATCGGCGTCGGAGCGCTGAGCACGATGAAGGGATTCAGGAAACTCAACCTCAACAAGCTGCTGGAAAGTTACCGCGGCCTGGTGCAGGATGACTGGGAGCTCGGTCCCAATCTCGATCGACCCCGTGCCTGGCGCCTTCCGATGAGCGCCCAGAGGCGTCATGGTGAGGGTTGGGTTGCCGTCGGTGACGCCGCCGGTCTCGTGAACCCCATGAATGGTGAGGGCATCGACTACGGGCTGGAGTCCGGCATGCTGGCGTCGGACCTCTTCCTGGCCGACCCGGCTACCGCACCGGCGAAGTATGACGTCGAAGTGGGGGAGCGATTCGATGCGTTTCTCCGGACCGGCCGAAGGTTCTCGTTCCTGATCGGCCATCCTCTGATTCTGCGAAGCGGGCTTCGAATTGCGGTGGGAACTCAAGCGATAGCGAACATCACGCTTCAGGTGATGGGAAATCTCGTCGACTCCGAGACCCCCGGGGTCTCGGGCTTGGTGTTCCGATCGACCGACAGAGTGCTCGGACTTGCCGATCCGATCCTGCGCAAGACTCGGGCGGCTGCCTGACCACGAATCGGGCAGCGGTCCACCTCACTCGCGTTCAAAGGCCCCCAGCGTTTCCGGTTTGACCTTTCGGCGCTCGACCGGCCCCAATCCACCGTGGGTCGGGTCATCACGAGGGATCGAGTGTCCCACCACCGGCGGTTCCGCTCGGGGCTCGCTCGCGCCCGAAGACGGGAACCGGATGACCGGGTTGCGACTCATCTGGGACAGTGTAGTCGAATCTCTCTCTTGGTAGCCATGGGTCACGTGGAGTGGTTGAGATCGAGGAGATCTCATGTAACCGGACCGGCTTCGGCAGATGGGGTGCCCGTACCGTAGTGTCAGAAGCGCCGTACTGTCAGAAGCGCCGTACTGTCAGGAGCCAAGGGGGCCGCCTGCGAATGAACACCGTACGAATTGACTGTCTTCAGTACAGCAACTGGGACTCGTCCATCTTCAACGAGATGCGGCGGGGTGGAATCGATGCTGTGCATGTGACGATCGCCTATCACGAGAACTTTCGGGAGATGGTGCTCCGCATCGAGGACTGGAATCGGTGGTTCGAACGGCACCCCGAACTGATCGTTCTCGCACGAACCGGTGACGATGTGCGAAAAGCCAAGTCCCAGGGTCGGACGGCAATCCTGTTCGGATTCCAGAACCCGTCGCCCATCGAAGACGATCTCGGGCTCATCGAAGTCGTCCACACCCTCGGTGTGCGGTTCATGCAACTGAGCTACAACAACCAGTCGCTGCTCGCCACCGGGTGCTATGAATCCGATGACCCGGGGATCACTCGGTTCGGCCGTCAAGCCATCGCCGAGATGAACCGGGTTGGTCTGGTGATCGATATGAGCCACAGCGCCGAACGGTCGAGTTTGGAAGCGATCGAGGTGTCGGATCGTCCCATTGCCATCACCCACGCCAATCCGCACTGGTGGCATCCCGCCCTGCGGAACAAATCCGACGCCGTTCTCCGAGCGCTCTCCGACGCAGGAGGAATGGTCGGGTTTTCGTTGTATCCCCACCATCTCGCCGGAGGATCCAACTGCACCGTCGAGAGTTTCTGTCAGATGGTGGCTGCGGCGGCTGAGCGATATGGAGTGGAGCATCTGGGTCTGGGCAGCGACCTGTGCCAGAACCAGCCCGACAGCGTGGTGGAGTGGATGCGCAATGGCCGGTGGACCAAGGACCTGGACTACGGCGAGGGTTCGGCCGGCGCGGCGGGCTTCCCGGCTCAGCCATCCTGGTTCGGTTCCAACCTCGACTTCGCCAACATCGCCGCGGGGCTTGAAGACGTCGGATTCTCTTCTGACGAGGTAGGCGGGCTGATGGGTGAGAACTGGCTCCGGTTCTTCGATGCCTCGTTCGGGGTGATGGTGTGAGCGCGATCGATGCCGATCCGGTCTGTGGAGTGGGTGAACTCCACCCCCGGGTCGCTCTTCGCGATCCCTCCGTGGTCATGCGGCTCGACCGGATGGGAAGCTTCTTTCCCACTCGACTCAGTTTCATGAGGGCCCTGCTCAGGGATCTGTCGGCGTCTCAGGCTCATTGTCGTCGCACGGTCTTTGACCTCGACGGCCTCGGCTTCGGCCGTGCGGTCTACACCGTCGATGTTGATGGCCGCTCGTACAGTCTGTGCTGCTTCTCCACTCCGCTCGATCCCTCCCGGCGAACCGACCGCGTGATCGCCGAGGCGTGGGACAGCAGTTTCGTGCTCTATGACGGCGTTCCTTCGGAGTCCGAGGTGGATCGGCTGTCAGCTGCGGCCCCGCGTCAGGAGGCTGCCCGCTATGCCGTCACCGATCTGGTGCTGAGCAGAGCCAACCGCTCGGTCCGGTTGTTCGATCATGTTGTGGAGCGCCTGGCCGCGGGCCTTCAACCCGATGCCGATCAGATCGGTTCGATCGGCTATCTCATGCGTACGACCGCGGTCTACGGCAATGGCAAGTTCGGCATCGCCGATCGCCACCTGATTCAAGATCGACCCGTCGTCGGCGGAGCGTTCAGGGCCGAGATGCTGGCGGTCTGGTTGATCCGGGCGTTCACCCACGACCTGGTGGAGCATGTAGCCAGCCGTCGATCTCCAGACAGCGCGGTTCGTATGGACCCCGAATTGAAACGCCACCTCGGAATCGGAAACGCCACCGGTTTGGGAATGGCCCCTTTCCTGGTGAGCCATCCCGAACTCCTCAACAACTGGATGCTGGCCCGCGAGACGGCGCTGGCTCGGGTGCGAGCTGTGCGGCTGGCCGAGCGGTCCGAGGTCGAACGATTCCGACAACTGCTGGACCGGGCGGCGACGCACGTAGGCCAGTGGAACGTCGCCGACGTTCGCCAGCAACAACGGATTTCGGTGCTGCGCTCCGACCTGGCAGAAGTTGGGGAGCTCGTGGCCGGTCCGTTCTTGACCGCCGGCGAACCGTGGGATCGATTGATGGCGGTGGCGGATCGATGGTCGCTCGAGTGTGTGGAGCTGCTCGTATCGGCCCTGCTGGAGACCTATCCCCACCTTGTCGACGGGCTCGCCGATTGCATGACTGCGTCAGAGGGTCGACGGATCGATTCTGCGATGCGGGTGGGAGAACTGGCACACCTCATCGAGTCACGGTGGGCGTGGGCTACCGAGCTCGATTATCAGGATCCGGCCAACTCTCGGCTGTTCTGGTACACGTCGGAGGACAAACTCGAGCCTCGACTCGGCGATCGGTTCGCTGACGATGGTGCAGAGCTGGAACGACCGCTCGATGTCGCCCGCCGAGTGGCAGCGTTGGCGGCCGATCTGCATCGGGTTGAGGCTGACGACACGGTCGCCGCCTTTCTTTCGGCGTGGCCGACCCACCGGTTTGCAGTTCAGCGAGTCCAGACCGCAGACCGACACCCCTATGGCGAGATCCGGGACAATCTCATCGGGGCGGACTGCCTGCCGATCGACATGCTGCGGTGCAAGCTCTCATTCTTCGGGGCGTCCAAGTTCGACCCCAAGTCCGATTTGTGGACCAGGGTGACGTTGTTTCAGGGCGCGCCATTGTTTGGTGAACTCGACGCCCCCGACGTGGACGATTGGTGGCTTCCGGTGCTGTGATGCTGCTGTCGATGAACGAAGTTGAAACGATCGTGACCAAAGCGGCTCAGGGTCGCGATCTCGATTTCGGAATCGCAGTCGAGATCGGGGCGGCGGCACGGTGGTTGTGTGCCCGTGGCTTCGACGGAATCACTGAGGCCGTACGTGTGCTCTCTGTCGCCGGCGACTCCGACATCGCAGTGAACCGGCTCGGTCTGCCCGCAGTCGATCTCGCGGCGGCCAATGCGCTGTCAGTGCAGACAACCGACTGCAGCTCACCGCTCATGCTGCGGGCGCTCGCCGCACGGGTCGATTGCGGTGTCTACTTCGACCCATCGGCCGATGACGGTGAAGGAGCATGGATCGTGGATCCTCACGGCGGCACTGAAGACATCGCCCCCACCGAATCGACCGCACCGGCGCCGCCGGCGTGGGAACAGATATCCAAATGGGCAGCCCTCACGTATGTACCCAGTTCAGCTCATTCCCGTTGCACCGGTGCGGGTGCTGGGCTCACAGACAGTGATTGATCGAGTCAGTGGTCTAGCGTTAGACCAATGACCGATCGATTCTTTCCCTACGACATCGACAACCGCTGGTACCTGATGCTCAAGGCCCTGGGCATAGGTGCTGAGGACGGCGTTACGGTCACCGATGATGAGCTGATAGCAACATTCGGCCGGGTGCGGGTTCGAACCCCGCTCTCCAACGTGCACCACGGCCAGATCACTGGCCCGCATCGGTGGTACACCGCAGTCGGGTTGCGGCTCAGCTTCGCCGACACGGGGTTGACCTTTGGCACCAATCATCGGCGAGGGGTGTGCATCGAGTTCGTGGAGCGCATCCCGAAGGTGATCGGATTCAAGGATCATGAGGCACTCTGGGTCAGCGTCGCCGACCCCGAAGGCCTGGCCGCGCTCCTGCCGAAGGGGTGAAACGCGCCGCGGCCTGCGCCGCGATGCACAGATGGCTGTTTCCCAGTCGTGCTGTGGGATGGGCGTTGTCAGCCGACGTTCGTGCCTAGGGTGTTGCCTGGCACTTTGCGTGCTGAACCCCGATCACAGGAGAACACGTTGGGAACTGTCGAGCACACTGCGGGCGGAGCAATCCTCATCGACGGAAAGCTGGTGCGTGACGAACTGATCGCTCAACTGGCCGAGAAGGTGGCCGCCGAAGGATCGCCCGAGATCACCTTGGCAACTGTGCTGGTCGGAGACGACAAGCCGTCGCGGGTCTATGTCGGCTCCAAACGCAAAAAGGCGGTCGAGGCCGGGTTGCAGAGCCAACACGTGGAGCTGGGCGCTGACGCCACCCAAGCCGAGGTCGAGGCAGCTGTCGCCGAGCTGGTGCACGATCGGTCGGTTCATGGGATTCTCGTTCAGCTGCCGCTGCCCGACGGCCTCGACGCCGAAGCCGTGCTCAACCTGATCCCGCCGGAAAAGGACGTTGATGGGCTCACCGAGCGTTCGATGGGACGGCTGGTCCGGGGCAAGCCGGGGCACGTTCCCTGCACCCCCCTCGGGGTCATGCGGTTGCTCGAGCGCTACAACATCAACACCTCTGGAGCCAAGGCGGTCGTCGTCGGCCGATCGACTCTTGTTGGACTACCCCAGGTTCTGCTGTTGGGCCGCAAGGGCTGCGACGCAACGGTGACGCTGGCTCACAGCCGCACCAAAGATCTCGTGTCGGTCTGCCGGGAAGCCGACATCATCGTCGCGGCGGTCGGAATGGCGAGGCTGATCACCGCCGATCACGTGAAGCCCGGAGCGACCGTCCTCGATGTTGGGATAAGCCGCACCGAAGCCGGCATCGTGGGCGACGTCGATTTCGACGCCGTACAGGAAGTCGCGGGAGCGATCACTCCGATGCCCGGCGGCACCGGACCCATGACCATCGCCTGTCTGATGCAGAACACCTACGCCGCCTACAAGATGATCAGCGGCTGACAAACCGGGTCGGATAGCCACATGAAGACTCAGGCGCAGGTTGTTGTCATCGGCGGGGGAGTGGTTGGCGCATCAATTCTCTACCACCTGACCAAGGCCGGCTGGACCGATGTGGTTCTGCTCGAACGAGCCGAACTCACCCACGGATCCACGTGGCATTCCGCCGGCGGTATGCACACCCTCAACGGCGATCCCAACGTTGCCAAACTCCAGCAGTACACGATCGAGCTCTACAGGGAGATCGAGGAGGTCTCGGGGCAGGACTGTGGCATTCACATCACCGGTGGAGTGATGTTGGCCGACACGCCAGAGCGGGTGGACTGGCTGAAGATGAGCCATGCGCGGGGCCGCTACCTGGGAATGGAAACCGAACTGATCAGCGTGGCCGAGGCCAAGCAGCTTCTTCCGATCATGGAGGAGAAGTACTTCGTGGGGGCCATGTACGACGCTCACGAAGGGCATGTGGATCCCACCGGGGTCACCAACGCCTATGCCACCGCCGCTCGCCGGGCCGGTGCGGAGATCTATCGGTACTCCTGGGCCCATCGCATCGAGCGGGCAGCCGATGGCGGCTGGATCGTTCACGTTGGCAGAACCGCGATGGGCGACCCGGCCACGATCACCGAGGAGCTGGGCCCCATTCACTGTGAGCATGTGGTGAACGCCGGCGGCCTCTGGGCCCGAGAGGTCGGGCGGATGGTCGGTCTCGAACTCCCCGTTCTGGCGATGGAACACATGTATCTCCTCACCGAGGACATACCTGAGATAGCCGAGTACAACGCTGCCAAGGGTGAGATGCTCCACGCCATCGACTTCGGCGGCGAGATCTACATGCGGCAGGAAGCCGGCGGCCTGCTGTTGGGCACCTATGAAAAGCACGGCAAACCGTGGAGTCCCAAGACGACACCCTGGGATTTCGGAGCTCGTCTCCTGCCACCCGATCTCGAGCGGATCGCCGACTCGCTCGACATCGGTTTCCAACACTTCCCGGTTTTCGCAGAGGCAGGTATCAAGACCGTCATCAACGGACCGTTTACATTCACCCCCGACGGCAACCCACTGCTCGGCCCGATGCGTGGCCTCCCCGGCTACTGGAATGCCTGCGCTGTCATGGCCGGGCTCAGCCAGGGCGGCGGGGTCGGACTTGCTCTCGCCAACTGGATGACCGAGGGCGATCCCGGCTTCGACATCTGGGCAATGGATGTAGCCCGGTTCGGCGACTTCGCCACGCTGTCCTACACCAACACCAAGGTGCGGGAGAACTATGGTCGCCGTTTCCGTATCACCTTTCCGAACGAACATCTCCAAGGTGGGCGGCCTCTTCAGACCTCGCCCATCCATGACCGGCTCGAGGATCACAACGCCGTGTGGGGCTCCTCGTTCGGTCTCGAGACCGCCCTGTGGTTCCAAGATGAAGGCAAGGACCCGGTGGAAGCCATCACCTTCAGGCGGTCCAACGCCTGGGACGCGGTGAGAGCTGAGGTTGCAGCGGTGCGAAACGGGGTCGGTCTCTATGAGACGACCGGGTTTGCCAAGTATCGAGTGAGCGGGCCGTCGGCTCGATCCTGGCTCGACTCCATGCTGGCGAACACGATGCCGGCGCTCGGCCGGATCGTGCTCACCCCGATGCTCAACGCGGCAGGCAAGCTGATCGGCGACTTCACTGTCTCCTGCCTCGGCACCGCCGACGGCGAAGAGTTCTTCATCTTCGGGTCGGGCGCGGCTGAGCGGTATCACCAACGCTGGTTCGAGAGCCACCTTCCCGCCGACGACTCGGTGTCGTTTGAAACCCTCGGGTTGCGATGGTGCGGGCTGTCGATCGCCGGCCCCAAGAGCCGTGACGTGCTCGGCTGCTCTGGTCGAGGAAGACGTGAGCGCCGAATCGTTCGGGTTCATGAGAACCCGGTGGATGGACGTGGGGCACGTGTCCTGCCTGGTTGGCAAGATCACCTTCACCGGCGATCTCGGGTTCGAGATCTGGATGCCGGCGGAGTATCAGCGGGTCGTGTTCGACCAGGTACTCGCAGCGGGTGAAGCCCATGGCATCCGGCTCTTCGGGGCACATGCCCTCAATTCGCTGCGGCTCGACAAGAACTTCGGTACGTGGGCGCGCGAGTTCCGGCCCATCTACGGGCCATACGAGGCGGGCCTCGGAACGTTCGTGAAGCTCGGAAAAGACTTTGTCGGCCGTGATGCAGCTGCGGCAGAGAAAGACCGTGGACCTGAACGGCGGCTCCTGAGCTTCGTGATCGATGCTCAAGATGCTGATGTCATCGGTGACGAACCGATATGGCACGACGGTGAGGTTGTCGGTTGGGTGACCAGCGGTGGCTACGCACATCACAGCCGCTCCTCAGTAGCTCTGGGATATGTGCCGGCGACCCTCGAGGGCTCCGGTGGCAGGTTCGAAATCGAGGTGCTCGGTGTGCGCCGCCCGGCCGAGCAACTCGGACAAGCGCTGTTCGATCCCGCCGGTGAACGGATGCGTTCCTGACGCCCCGGTTGGGTGCGGTCGGGTCGGGTGGCCCTCGCCCCTATCGTTGACCCATGACCGATCGTCCGACACGGTTGACCCAGTTCAGTCACGGCGCCGGTTGAAGCTGCAAACTCGCACCGAGCGAGTTGGCTCACGTTGTGAGCCAGTTGACACCCACGCCGCACCCCGATCTTCTTGTCGGGCCGACGTCCGGCGACGATGCCGCTGTTTGGCGGCTGTCGGAGGATCGCGCCATCGTGGCGACCGCCGATTTCATCACCCCGGTCGTCGACGATGCCCGCACCTGGGGCAGGGTGGCCGCAGCGAATGCCGTGAGCGATGTCTACGCCATGGGTGGTACACCGTTGTTCGCTCTCAATCTTGTCTGCTGGAACGTGGACGTGTTGCCGTCGTCACTTCTGGGAGAAGTACTGGAGGGCGGAAGTGAGATCGCACTCGAAGCAGGTTTCGTGATAGCGGGCGGACACACGGTTGACGACCCCGAACCCAAGTACGGAATGTCCGTCACGGGCGAGGTCGATCCCCGACAGATGTTCACCAACGCCGGTCTCGTGCCCGGCCAGGACCTTATTCTCACCAAACCGCTCGGCATAGGGATCATCACGACAGCCATCAAGGCTGATCGCGCCCCCCTCGACGTTGCCGGTGCAGCGGTGCTTTCGATGACCCGGTTGAATGCGGCAGCCTCGAAGGCGGCGATGGACGCCGGCGCCACCGGTTGCACCGACGTCACCGGATTCGGGCTGTTCGGTCATCTCGGCCGCATGGCCAAGGAGTCCGGTGTCGCGGTCGATATCGATGTGGCAGCCGTTCCGTTCTTCGACGGGGCCAGAAGCCTGGCTGAAGATGGCTTCATCCCCGGGGGCACCAGACGAAACTGGGACTGGATCGGCCCCCAGGTCGAGACCGGCTCGCTGGACCAAACCACCATCCTGATGTTCGCCGACGCCCAGACCTCGGGAGGTTTGGTGTTCGGTGTGGACCCCGGTGAAACGGCAGCGGTTCAGCAACGGCTCACTTCAAGCGGAAATCATGCCAGCGTGATCGGACGAACCACCGAAGGGACCGCCGGTCTGCTCACCCTCCGTTAGTAACTGTGCGACGTCTAGCCTGTTTGGTGGAGGCTTGTTTGCGTTTGCGGCGACGCACCAGGAGCTGAGCCGCTACCGCAGAGCCCCGCGAGGGATACGGGATGAACTCGCCCTGTTTGTCCACCGGGAGCGCATCTTTGGCAGCGATCCGATATGCGAGGTAGCAAAACAGTACCCCGTGGGCCAGCGCCATCGACAGGAAGAACGCTTCGTTGCCGAAACCGCTTATGAAGGCGGCGGCAATGAACGGACCGGCGACCGCTCCGACACCATTGGTAAGCACCAGTTGCCCGGCCGCTCCGACAATCTCATCGGTTGGGAGCCAGTCGTTGGTGTACGCAATACCCAGTGAGTACAGGGGGAACATCACCCCGCCCAACAGGAGCATGAGACCATAGGAGGCCGCTGTTCCCGGAGCGATCCCCAGGTGAAACAACGGAACCGCAACGCCGACCGCCGCCACCGCGAAGATGACACCCCGTCGTGACACACGATCAGACAGTGCTCCGATCGGGAACTGGAAAACGACGCCGCCGACCATGGGCATGAGAATGAAGAGGCCGATGGCGCCGGGTGAGAGACCGGCGGCGCTGGCGTATACGGCTCCCATACCGAACAGCGCGCCATTGCCGATGCCGGACAGGAACGATGTCATCAGACCGGTGGGGACAATGTGCCAGATCTTGCGAAGAGGAAAGGCCGGGTTGATTTGAACCGGTGGTGCGCTGGCGCCACTGAGCGCTATCGGCACGAGCGCCAGCGAAACCAGCACGCTGGACACGATGAAGAGGTCGGGTCCAGCGGTGGCGCCGGTGTTGAGGAACAACTGTCCGGCGCCCACCCCGCCGATTGAAATGACCATGTACATCGCCAGTATCCGACCACGATTGGTGTTGGTGGCCATGTCGTTCAGCCAGCCTTCGACCACGACGTACAGTCCGGCGAAGCAGACTCCCGTGGCGAAGCGCATCATTGCCCACGTGATTGGGTTGATCGCTAGTGCGTAGACCAAGACCGAGCTGGAAGCGATGCTCGCCAACGCCGAGAACACTCGAATGTGTCCGACATTCTGCAACGCCTTGTTGGCAACCCGAGTACCGAACAGAAAACCGACGAAGTAGAACGACATGACGATGCCGGTCACCGTCGTGCCGAAGCCTTCGGACTCGGCCCGAAGGCCTACCAGCGATGACTGCAGTCCATTGCCCATCATGAGGAACCCAAGCCCCAGGAAGAGCGCCCAGGTAGAACCCAGAATCGAGAAAAGGCTGTGCGATTTGGTCAACGAAAACCTGCTCGGAAAACGGAGGGAAACCAACTGGTTCGCAGAGTATGCACGCTCAAGGTGCTAGCCGGGGGGATGTAGTGAACCGTCTGGGGCGTAGTCACCGCTCCGGAGCTGGATCGGCTTGACTCAGCGACGGGCGGCGCTTGCCGCCGAGTCGGGAATGCCGATCACAGACCCCGGAGCGATGTCGAACCATGTTGTAGCAGCTGGATCAGTTGATTGGCGACATCGGGCACCAAATGATCTCGCCCCCGAATGCCTCATGCACGGATCTCGCTGGCTGCGAGACCCGACAGTGAAACGTGGGGCACGAGATCTTCGGACAGGTGAACCCCGAGCCGAGGCTCACCGTCGCCATCCCAATCGGCCGGCCAACCAGCGATCACAGCCCGTAGAGCAGATCGCGGCAGTTGAAGCCCTGCGAGCTCTTCGTCGGCTACCCCTTGCTGTCCCAGTCCGATAGCCATCTCAGCCCAGTCGGCATCGACGGCAAAGGTATACCGTCCATCCGGACGGCGGACCTCTACCAGACACAGTTGTGTTCCAATGAGTTCCAGGAGGAGTTCGCTCAGCTGTGTACTCCCAGCACCCAACCCAAGCTGGGCCGTGGTGCAAAAATAGGCCCTTTCGATCATTGCCGCGCTATTCACGCTAAAAGTATGGCCCATAACGCACAACATGTTGAAACGGGCTGGCGCAGTGGAGTTAGGCGAGGTCCTCGATGCTCGCTTCGGCCCAGATCCTGGTGTTTTCGACCTGGTTGAAAGTGAAGCAGTGAACCCCGGCAACCCCAAGCCGTTGGAGGTCGGGTCCGAGCGGCTCGAGCAGTTGGTTGGGGTCGTAGCCGCCCGGGGCGAGCATCCGAGAGACACTGGCCTTGTTCTTGCGCAGATAACGCAGCGATGCTCCGATGCCCAATCGGAGGCCCATTGTGAGCAGCTTGGCCTGGTTGATGACTCCCGGTATGCCGAGTTCGATCGGCAGGGTCAAGCCCTGATCTCGTTCACCCTGCAACCAATTGGTGATCGTGGCGGGATCGAAGCACATCTGAGTGCTGGCGTAACCCTTCAGCCCGGCCTCGGTTATGAGGCTCTGCTTTTTGAACAAGGCCTCCCGAAGTATCGGAGTTTCGATGAGGGCATGCCCGTCGGGGTAGCTGCCAACCCCCACGGTGTGAAGACCGGGGTCCGCGTCCAGCAGATCACGGAGGAATGTGAACGCCTCTGCATAGGGTCCTGCGGCATGGGGAGCATCGCCACCGATCAGGAAAAAGTTCCGACCTCTTCGGTTCGAAGCCACTTGGCGATGAGCTGAACGTGCTCGGTTGACTCGACCAGACGAGCGGCGATGTGGGGTATCGGGTGGTGTCCGAGACCGCGAATCCGATCGGTCAGGGCCATCGTGGCGTCGATCCCCTTCACCGGTGAACACGTGATTGATACGCGTGCCCCGGGAGGAAGGTCGGAGATGGCAATCTCGGCGCTCTTCATGGGGATGATCTCGTAGGTCATCTCCTGGATGAGTTTGCGGCGGTAGTTCTGTTCTGAAGTGGTCATGTAGTGATCTTCCTAAGAGAGATTGATGATCTCGCCGTTTTCGTCGATGTCGATCTTCTTGGCGGCGGGCTCCCTGCCCAGTCCGGGCATCGTGCGCATCTCCCCACACAGCGGATAGATGAAGCCCGCTCCCACCGATGCCCTGACTTCTCGCACCGGGAGTGTCCAACCGGTTGGCGCACCCTTCTTGGTGGGATCGGAGGAGAGCGACAGATGGGTCTTGGCGATGCAGACGGGTAAGTCGTCGAATCCCTGCTCGGTAAATGCGGCCAGTTGTTTGTCGGCGACTGCGGAATACTCGACTCCGTCGGCGCCGTACACCTTGGTGGCAACCGCATGGATCTTGTCTTTCAGCGATGCGTCCGAGGGGTAGAGCAGTCGGAACTCGCTCGGCTCGTCGGCGGCTTCGCGAACCGCTTCGGCCAGGTCTGCTGCTCCGCGACCACCGTCGGAGAAGTGAGTGGAGACTGCGGCCCGGGCTCCGAATTCTGCGGCGATTTCTTTGATCGCATCGATGTCGGCGCTGTGGTCTCCGGGGAAGACATTGATGGCCACGACCGGGGACACTCCGTGGAGCTGCATGTTCTCCAGCTGCTTGCGGAGATTGTCTCCACCCTGGTGGACTTCGTCGGGGTTCTCGGCCAGCAGCGCCTCGGGCAGGGGTTTGCCGGCGACGATCCTGTGTTTCCCGCTGTGGGCCTTCAGGCCGCGGACGGTGGCTACCAATACTGCTGCGTCCGGAGCGAGGCCCGAGTACCGGCACTTGATGTTGAAGAACCGTTCAGCTCCCATATCAGCACCGAATCCCGCTTCGGTGAGTAGGAACTCGCTCATCCGGCTGCCGATCTGATCGGCAACGATGCTCGAGTTGCCGGTGGCAATATTGCCGAACGGGCCGGTGTGCACTAGAGCGGGTGTGTTTTCCAGGGTCTGCATCAGGTTCGGTTTGACCGCCTCGGTGAGGATGACAGCCATCGAGCCGGCTGCGCCGATGTCCTCGGCAGTGACGGGATCTCCGGGGAATTTGGTGTACCCCACCACGATCCGACCCAGGCGAGCCCGAAGATCCTTCAGCCCGGTGCAGAGAGCCAGGGCAGTCATGACCTCTGACGCAGCGGTGATGTCGAAGCCGGTCTCGCGGGGAACTCCATCGAGGCGGCCACCCAATCCCACCACGACGTGGCGCAGTGCACGATCGTTGATATCGAGGACCCGGCGCCATGAGGTGTTGTGGATGTCCAGTCCGGTCTCGTTGCCATGGTAGAGGTGGGCATCGACCATGGCCGAGCACAGATTGTGGGCGGCGGTGACGGCGTGCGTATCGCCGGTGAGGTGGAGGTTGAACAACTCCATCGGCACCACTTGGCTGTAGCCACCGCCGGCCGCGCCGCCCTTGATTCCAAAGGTCGGACCCATCGATGGCTGACGGATTGCAATCGTGGCGCTGGAACCGATGTGCTGGAAGGCCTGACCCAGCCCGACCGTGGTGGTCGTCTTGCCTTCCCCGAGTGGGGTGGGGGTGATGGCCGACACCACCACATACTTGGCCTGGGGCCGATCTTGCATGGCCGGGATGGCATCGAGGGCGATCTTGGCAGCACCGACTCCGTAGAGCTCCAGGTACTCGGTGGGGATTCCCGACTCCGATGCGATCTCGGTAAGGGGTTTCAGGTTCGCACCCTTGGCAATTTCTAGGTCCGAGGGAAATGCCACGGGGACTCACTTTCGTATTGGTCACGGCTTCGGGCAAATCCCTGGGGTTTGCCAGTGGATGTGGCCCACTCGGGCCGATCCTACCTTTGCCACAGAGTGGAAAGATTCCGCTCTGTGAAAAAAGCACAGGATGCGAAGCTTAAACCACTGGATCGAAACGTCAAGCGGTGTTGCGAGATCCCCGGGCGGCTAGTTCCGTTGGGTTCCCACCGTGAGCTCGTTGAAGGGCACGCCGCGGTCGACCGAGATGTCGCGGGGGAGTCCGAGAACCCGATCACCGATGATGTTCTTCTGGATCTCATCGGTCCCGCCTGCGATCGATGACTGAAACGAGTTCAACGTGTAGCGGGCCAATTCGCTGCCGGCATCAGAGCCCTCGGATGCCTCGGGATCAGCCGACCATGCCAACGATGCGGGTCCTCGCATGTTCATGAGCACTTCTCGCATACGCCAGTGGATCTTGGACCCGAAGAGCTTGCCCAGCGACCCAGCTGGGCCCGGTGCTTTGCCGGCTTTCATCTCGGCTCGGGTTCGGATGGCCATGAGGGCTTTGGTGGTCTCCATGCTGTAGATCTCCATCATCTGCTGGCGAAGGACCGGATTGTCCAACTGACCGTTTGCCCCGGCCGCCGATTTGAGGAGTTTGAAGACCGGCTGGTTGATCTTTCCGCTGCCTACCGTGCCGATGGCAACCCGCTCGTACATGAGCATGGCGGTTGCCTGGTTCCAGCCGTTGTTCGCCTCGCCGAGGAGGTGATCGGCCGGGATTCTGACGTCGCTGAAGAACACCTCGTTGAAGTGGCGACCACCGTCGATCTGGTGGATCGGCCGAATTTCCACCCCCGGCGCGTTCATCGGCAGGATGAACATGGAGATTCCGGCGTGTTTCACCGCTTCAGGGTTTGTGCGGGCGATGAGGACTCCGTAGTCGCTCTTGTGGGCCAGCGTTGTCCATACCTTCTGACCGTTGATGATCCACTCGTCGCCGTCACGCTCGGCCTTGGTCTGGAGGCTGGCGACGTCGGAGCCGGCCCCGGGCTCGGAGAACATCTGGCACCACAGTGTGCGACCGGAGATGAGGTCGGGCATGAAGGTCTTCTTTTGTTCCTCGGTACCGAAGTCATTCAGTACCGGCAGGCACATTCCGTGACTGATGATGAATTCGGTCCCCATGAACGGGTATTTCGACGTCTCTTCACGGAAGATTCGATCGTGGGCTTTGGTGAGCCCGGCGCCTCCAAACTCGGTGGCATACGTGGTTCCTCCAAGCCCTGCGTCGGCCAGGCTCATGTAGAACGTGCGAGCGTCGCTGTAGGAGGGGTTGGCAACGGTATTGGAGTCGAGGAAGTCACGGACCCGGGCTCGAAAGACTTCTGCCTCCTCGGGCGAGAGGGTGGCGGTTTCGGAAGTACTGTCGGCTGCCATAGGTTGACTGTAGGGCGTGGACTGTAGCGCGACAAACTGTATAATGCCATACAGTCATGGAAGCGAACGCGTCGAAATCGAGTGGCTCTGAACTGGCAACGGCGGAACTCGAGCGGTATCCATGGCATCGGGTTGAGAGCACACTGATGGCGACGGCCCGTTGTATTCGAACCGCCTACGACGATGCGTTTGCCGACCTCGACCTCAACCTCACCTCGGCCAGTCTCTTGATGTACGTGGTCGAGCAGGGAGGAACCTCCCAGACGGCTCTGGCTGCGGTACTCGACGTTGGCCGCGCTGCCGCCGGAGCGATCGTCGATCGGCTCTCCGAGCGAGGCCTGGTCGAACGCCGAGCCGACCTGCAGGATCGTCGTGTCTGGCTCGTATCGGCCACCGCCGAGGGTAAGGAGATGGCTGGCCACATCAGTGCCATCGATCGCGAGGTAGCCGCCACGCTTCGAACCGGGATCGACAGAAGTGAGCGGCAAGTGCTCGCGGCTGTGCTTGTCCGAATGCAAACAAACCTGCTCGGAAACGAGCCCTACCCACCACAACTTTCAGAAGACACCTAGGAGCAAACCATGGAAATGCAAGAAGCAGTGATCGTCGATGCGGTCCGGACGCCGGCCGGAAAGCGGAACGGCATGTTGGCCGGCTGGCACCCTGCCGCTCTGGCCGGGCATGTCTTGAAGGCACTCGAGGAACGCAACGGCATCGATCCGGCAATCATCGACGATGTGATCATGGGCTGCGTCTCCCAGGTGGGGGAGCAGACGTTCAATATCGGTCGGAATGCGGTCCTGGCCGCCGGCTGGCCCGAATCGGTACCGGCAACAACGGTGGATCGCCAATGTGGTTCTTCCCAACAAGCCGTGCACTTCGCGGCCCAGGGTGTGATGTCGGGAGCCTACGACGTCGTTGTTGCAGCCGGCGTCGAAGCGATGAGCCGGGTTCCGATGTTGTCGTCCATGGGTACCGATCTTGGCTTCCCGTTCCCCCAGGAAGTGCAGGACCGCTATGCAGACACCGGGTTGCCGTCGCAAGGCATCGGTGCCGACATGATCGCCGACGAGTACGGCATCACCCGTGAGGACCTCGATAGCTTTGCCGCAGAAAGCCAGCGTCGTGCTGCTGTGGCTACCGAAGAGCGCCGATTCGAGAACGAGATCATCCCGGTCCCGGTGACGATCGATGGCGAAACCATCATGATGACCAAGGACGAAGGAATCCGTGAGGGTACGACCGCAGAGAAACTTGCCACCCTGAAGCCTGCGTTCCAGGAGAACGGCCGAGTCACCGCCGGCAACTCCAGTCAGATCAGCGATGGCGCATCTGCGGTTCTGATCATGAGCGCAGCCAAAGCCAAGGAGTTGGGACTCAAACCGCGGGCTCGCTTCCACAGTTTCGCGGTGGTTGGAACCGACCCGGTCACGATGCTGAAGGGCCCGATCCCCGCCACCGAGAAGATCCTCGACCGCTCGGGTTTGTCGATGGATGACATCGACCTGTTCGAGGTCAACGAAGCCTTCGCTTCGGTTGTGCTCGCATGGCAGAAGGAGCACAACGCCGACCTCGACAAGACCAACGTGAATGGCGGCGCCATCGCGCTGGGTCATCCACTCGGGTGCTCGGGCACCAAGCTGATGACGACCCTCGTGAACGAGCTCGAGCGCACCGGCGGGCGGTATGGCCTCCAGACGATGTGTGAAGGCGGCGGCCTGGCCAACGCCACCATCATCGAACGCATCGACGCCTAGCCCGTCGTTCCCCAAATTCCTGTTGACAGCCACACTGGTTGTGGCTCTCACGCGTGCAGAACGGCCAGATGTGGCTCTCAACAGGTTTTTCGAAAGGGTCTCCACGCTGAACGACGAGCAAGGTCGGTTCGATTCAACAAGGCTGGCGTGCTAGAACGGCTCGATGGAAGGTGCGATCGGGTTCTTGCATCCGGGCTCGATGGGTTCGGCTGTTGGGGCGGCGTGCTCGGGTGATCGGCTGTGGGCCAGCGAAGGTCGCTCAACGGAAACGGCTCGCCGTGCCGGTGAGGCAGGGCTGGTCGACTGCACCACGGTGTTGGGGATGGTGGATAGGGCGTCGGTGATCGTGTCGATCTGTCCACCGGATCAGGCGCTCAACATGGCGGCGGAGGTGGCCGATCTCGGCTTCTCAGGGCTGTATGTCGATGCCAACGCCATCGCTCCAGAAACCACGCAGTCAATCGGTGCGCTGTTCGACAACTTCCTCGACGGTGGGATCGTTGGTCCCCCACCTCACGACGCTGGGACAAGCCGGCTGTACCTCTCAGGTGATGGCGAGGCAGCGCAGGCGGTGGCGCAGCGATGGCACAACTCGTCGCTCGATGTTCACGTAATGGCGGGCGGCGTCGGGGCCGCGTCAGCACTCAAGATGTGTTTCGCGGCGTGGGGTAAACACAATCACGCCCTGCTGCTGGCCATCAACGCCGTTGCCCGATCGTTCGGCGTCACCGACGATCTGCACGACGAATGGGCGATTTCGCGACCAGACCACCAAGAACGATCCGAGTCCGCGGTCAAGACCGCCTCCGATCGAGCGTGGCGGTGGCATGGCGAGATGTACGAGATAGCTGCAACGTTCGCCGCGGCGGGATTGCCGGCCGACTTCCACCACGGCGCAGCCGAGATCTATCAGAAGATGGCGAAGTTCAAAGACCAGCCCACCCCGTCGCTGAACGAGGTGCTCGACGTTCTTCTCGATCGCGAGAACGGGGAGCCGGCGCGGTGACAACATGACGACGAGAGTGATCATCACAGGAACCGGAACGCCCCAGCCCAGTGCAGAACGGGCCGGCCCCGGCGTCCTGGTTCAGTACTCGAACACAAACGGTGCCGACACCAACATCCAGATCGACGCGGGGCGTATGACGCTGGCCCGATTGATGGCCGCCGGGGTCGAGCCGGCACAGCTCGACGCCATCCTCTTGACGCACTATCACAGCGATCACCTCGTGGGTCTCACCGACATTCTCCTGTCGCACTGGGTGATGGATCGATTTGGTGACAACCGCCCAGTGCCGGTGATCGCCCCCAACGGTTCCACCGCCCGGTTTGTAGATCGGATGTTCGACATCTGGGATCATGATCTCGCGGTGAGGTCGCAACACAACGGTCGAACTCCCGCTCCGAACGTGCAGCTGGTCGGCTTCGATGTTCCCGACGAACCAACCCACGTGTGGTCCAAGGGCGAGGTGCGAGTGACGGTCGGTCAGGTACGTCACGAGCCAGTGGTCGGCGCGGTCGGCTACCGGATTGAAACCCCCGACGGTGTGGTTGTGATCAGTGGCGACACAACCGTCTGTCCCGAAATGGCTGTCCTCGCAGCCGGCTCTGACGTGCTGGTGTATGAGGCGATGCGGACTGACGAAATCCGAAAGCGTCCGTCCCATCTGCACTACATCATCGAATACCACGCTGATACCCGGGAGATAGGCGCCCAGGCTTCCGAACTAGGTATCCCTGTTCTCATGCTGACGCACCTGATTCCTGAACCTCACTCTGAAGCTGACAAACAACGCTTCTTCGACGACGTTCGAAAAGGCGGCTACCAGGGTGATCTGATCGTCTGTGACGATTTGGACTCTGTCACTCTGGACTGAGGCACCGATGGTTCAGCCGAGGTTGACCCTTCGGGCGAGGAGTCTGCGGAAGGTCGCGATCTCTGCCTTGGTCCCATCCTGTCCCGTCATGGCCGCGAGATACTTCGGCAGCAGCCGCAGCCTTTCGCGAATGGGCTCATCAGTGTTGACGGCGTAGTATCCCACCTGGCTGTGATACAGCAGCCGCGCTCTGACAGTGGCCTCGACCGGCTCGAATTCGTGACGCTGGAACATCTCGACCAGCGAGTCAAGCCGGGCTTCGTCGGCATCGGCGACCCTGGCTGCGATCAGTTCATTGCGACGGCCCCATTCTCGGACAGAAAGGTCGAGGACGGCGTGGTACAGCCGGGGGTCAGCCCAGCACTCGAAGACGCCCAAGCAGGCGGCCACGATGGTTTCGGTTTCGCGCCCGGCGCGCTCCACTATCGATGTTGTGTTGTGATCCCACAACGAGAGCAGTTCAGTTCTCAGTTCTTCGGGGTTGTCGAAATACCAGTAGAAACTGGATCTCGAGACCCCCAGGCCACCGGCCAGACCGAGAATGCGAATCTGATCGATCGGTTCAGTGTCGAGCGCTGTCAGAGCCGCGTCGACCCAGTCCTGGCGTGTGGCTTTGGTCCGCGTTTGTGTAGCGGAAGGATCTGACGACATAGGTTCAGTCTTGCGCAGCGCAGTCTTCATGTCTGCGCCGATCAACGATATTTCGATCGGATGCCGGCATGAGCCTCACATCACCGGAGCCAGCCACCTTGCAGCCTCTTCAACTGTCATCCCTTTTCGGGCTGCATAGTCTGCCAGCTGATCGGCGAGGACTTTTCGGACACCGAAATAGCGGCTGTCGGGATGGGCGAAGTAGAGCCCACTGACCGACGCCGCTGGGCTCATGGCGTAACTCTCAGTGAGGTGGACATCGATGCGCTCCGGGACCTCGAGAAGATCGAAGATCGTCCGCTTCTCCGTGTGATCCGGGCAGGCGGGATATCCGGGAGCGGGACGAATGCCGCGGTAGCGCTCCTTCACGAGCTCCTGGTTCGTGAACGTGTCGGTCTGGTAGCCCCATAGATCGGTTCGCACCCGATGATGCAAATACTCTGCGCTCGCCTCGGCCAATCGATCGGCCAAAGCCTTGAGCATGATGCTCTGGTAGTCGTCGTGGGCTCGCTCGAACGCTGCGCACCGCTCGGCCACACCCGCACCGGTCGACACACAGAACGCACCGATGTAGTCCTTGATCCCGGATTCGGCAGGTGCGACATAATCAGCGAGCGCGAAGTTGGGGCGATCGTCGGCGTGGACAACCTGCTGGCGGAGTGTGTGAAGGGTTGCCAACCGCTGGGTTCGGGTTCGATCGGTAAACACGGTGATGTCATCACCGGCGCTGTTGGCCGGCCAGAATCCAGCTACCGCCGATGCCCGTAGCCACTTCTCTTGGATGATCTTGTCGAGCATCTCCTCGGCGTCACGCAGCAGGCCGCGAGCAACCGTGCCGACCACATCATCATCGAGGATTCGCGGATAGGTGCCGACCAGATCCCATGTGCGGAAGAACGGGGTCCAGTCGATGTAGTCCCGCAACGTCTCGAGTGTGATGTCGCTGATCGTCTCCGCTCCGGTGAAGGTGGGTTCGGTCGGGGTCGACGTAGCCCAGTCGATGTTCACCTTGTTGGCACGAGCGGCTTCGAGGTCGAGCGACCGGGGTGCATTCTTGGCATCAGCCCGACCCTTTCGCACCTGGGCGTAATCGGCCTTTGTCTCGGAGACGAACTGGGTTCGATCCTCGCCGAGCAGCTTGGAGACAACACCCACCGCCCTCGAGGCGTCGACAACATGGATGACAGCACTGTCGTAGGCGGGGTCGATCTTCACCGCGGTGTGGACTCGGCTGGTGGTAGCCCCACCGATCAAAAGGGGAATGTCGAATCCCTCAGCCTGCATCTGTCCGGCCACGTGCACCATCTCATCCAGGCTCGGCGTGATGAGGCCGGAGACGCCGATGACGTCAGCATCGATCTCGCGTGCGGTTCGTAGGATCTTTTCCGCTGGGACCATGACACCCAGGTCGGTGACCTCGTAGTTGTTACACCGGAGGACAACTCCGACGATGTTCTTTCCGATGTCGTGCACGTCTCCCTTGGCGGTTGCCATCACGACCTTGCCCACCACGCGGGGTTTACCACCCTCGCCGAACATGAATGGCTCGAGATGGGCGACGGCTTTCTTCATCACGCGGGCGCTTTTGACAACCTGGGGGAGAAACATTCGGCCCGAACCGAACAGATCACCCACGGTATTCATGCCGTCCATCAGCGGTCCCTCGATCACGCTCAGCGCACTCGACGCGTTGACGCGGGCCTCCTCGGCATCATCGACGACGAACTCGTCCAACCCGTGGACGAGAGCGTGGACCAATCGATCGTGGACCGAGAGGGTCCGCCATGTTTTGTCCTCGGCTTTGGCCGCGGCGGAGGACTTGGCGTCGGACGCCACGTCGATCAGCCGTTCGGTGGCGTCGGGACGGCGGTTGAGGATCACGTCGTCGATCCGTTCGATCAGATCGTCAGGGATGTCCTCGTAGACCGGTAGCCGACCGGCGTTCACGATCGCCATGTTCAGTCCGGCTTTCGTGGCGTGGAACAGGAAGACGGCGTGCATCGCCTCCCGTAGCGCGTTGTTGCCACGGAAACTGAACGAAAGGTTGCTCAAACCGCCCGACACGTTTGCGCCATCGCAGGTTCGGCGGATCTCCCGCGCAGCGTCGATGAATGCCCGGCCGTAGTCGTTGTGAGCTTCGATTCCGGTGGCCACGGCAAAGATGTTCGGATCGAAGATGATGTCATAGGGGCTAAGCCCCACCGTCTGGGTGAGGATCCGATACGCCCGCTGGCAGATCTCGACCTTTCGCTCATACGTGTCGGCCTGGCCCTCCTCGTCGAAGGCCATCACCACGACGGCGGCACCGTATCGGCGGGCCAGAACGGCGTGGCGAATGAATTCCGCCTCCCCCTCCTTGAGCGAGATCGAGTTGATGATGCTCTTGCCTTGCACACACCGAAGTCCGGCTTCGATCACGCTCCACTTGGAAGAGTCGATCATCACCGGGACTCGGGTGATGTCCGGTTCGGTGGCGATGAGGTTCAGATACTGAACCATCGCCGCCTCTGAGTCCAACATCCCTTCGTCCATGTTGACGTCGATGATCTGAGCCCCGTTGTCAACCTGGTCACGGGCGACTGACACCGCCGCATCGAACTCGCCGTTGAGGATCAACTTGGCGAATCGGGCCGAGCCGGTGACGTTGGTCCGCTCGCCGACGTTGACCAGAAGGCTCTGTTCGGTGATCGTCATCGGTTCCAGACCCGAGAGCCTGGTCGCCCCGGGGACCCTTGGAATCTGGCGAGGTGGGTGCTGGCCGACGGCGGCAGCGATGGCGCGAATGTGGTCCGGGGTCGTACCGCAGCACCCGCCGACCAGGTTCACGGTGCCGGCGGCAGCGAACTTCTCGATCACCGCCGCCATCGCCTCGGGCGTTTCGTCGTACTCGCCGAGTTCGTTTGGCAGGCCGGCGTTGGGGTGGGCGCTGATCGCCGTGTCGGCTACCCGGGACAGCTCGCCGATGTAGGGCTTCAGTTCGCTGGCACCGAGGGCGCAGTTCAGCCCGACCGAGATCGGTTGCGCATGCTGGACCGAGTACCAGAACGCTTCGGTGGTCTGCCCCGAGAGGGTTCGACCCGATAGATCCGTGATCGTTCCCGAGATCATGATCGGCAGGTCGAGATCGTGTTCGGTGGCGTACTCGTCGATTGCGAACAGCGCCGCCTTGGCATTGAGCGTGTCGAAGATCGTCTCGACGAGGATGACATCGGCGCCACCGGTTACAAGCCCGTCAAGCGCTTCGGCGTAGCTTTGGCGAAGCTGTTCGAAGGTGATGTCTCGGAATGCGGGATCGCTGACATCGGGTGAGATGCTGGCGGTCTTGTTGGTCGGACCCAGGACACCGGCCACCCACCGTTGACGACCGTCCGCCTCGGCGGCTGCGTCGGCGGCTGCTCGCGCCAGCCGGGCCCCGGCAACGTTGAGCTCGTGCGTCAGATCCTCGATGCCGTAGTCGGCCTGTGAAATCCTTGTCGAATTGAACGTGTTGGTGCAGAGGATGTCCGCACCGGCGTCGATGAACTCGGCGTGGATCTGCTGGATCAGATTTGGCTTCGTGAGGTTCAGGAGATCGTTGTTGCCCGCCAGGTCAGACCCGTGGTCGTGAAGTTGATCGTTTCGGAAATCGGCTTCGACCAGCCGATGCCGTTGGATTGTGGTTCCCATCGCCCCATCGATGATGAGAATCCTGGTTTTGAGCTCGGATCTGAGCGCTTCGATTCGTTGGTTTGGTGTCCTGGTCACGATGCCAGTACCTCCTGTGATGAGGATCCCGAGGTCTTCACGCCGAGAATTTGGCACGTAGCGGCCGTTAGCTCGGCGCAGTTCATTGTGTAGAAGTGAAAGTAACGAATGCCATGTTCGGCTAGTGCCCGACATTGTTCGGCTGCGATGGTTGCGCTGATCGTCCTGTGTGTGTCCGACGCCGGGTCGAGACCCTCGAACAGTTGCGGCATCCATTCAGGGATTTGGGTTCCGCAGCGCTTGGCGAAGTTGGCGACGTTTCCAAAATTCACGATGGGCATGATCCCGGGAACGATCGGCGCAGTGATCCCCGCCGCCCGAGCACGATCGAGGAACCTCAGGAGGACGTCGTTGTCAAAGAAGAACTGGGTGATGGCACGATCGGCGCCGGCATCGATTTTGCGTTTGAGATTTTCCAGATCGGCCTCAGCGCTCGCGGCCATCGGATGGACCTCGGGATAGGCGGCAACGGATATCTCGAATTCGTGTCCATCGCTGCGAGCTCTGATCCCAGCCACGAGTTCAGCGGCGTCGGCATAACCGACGGGGATGGGCCCCTCTGCGTCCTTGGGTCGGTCGCCGCGAAGTGCAACGATCCTGGAAACCCCCGCCTTCGTATATCGATCGATGGTGGCCTGGGTCTGCTCGGTTGTTGACCCGACACAGGTGAGGTGGCCGGCTACCGGTGGCGAGATCGCCTCGCTGAGGTCGTTGATAGCGTCGTGAGTTCGCTCCTGGGTGGAACCACCAGCACCGTAGGTGACGCTCACGAAGTGGGGTTCGGACCGTGCCAGCTGCTGTGCGCAGTTCCTCAGCCGTGTCTTCGCCTCCGGTGTTGCCCCGGGGAAGAACTCGAAGGACAGGCCGATATTGCCTCTGATGGGTGTCACGGGCCAGGGACGTCCGGACAGTCGACGGGCCGCCTCTTCGACGGCGTCAATTGGGGCAGTCATGATGCGTTCTCCAAGGTCAGGTTCAGATCGACGGGTAGAGCAGTCGCTGCGTCAGCGGCTTGATAGGCGGTCCACAGAGACACGGTCAACGGCTCACCCTCGGTGGTTGAGGTTGGGTTCAGGTGTTCGACCGAGATGGTGTGTAGTCCGGCCTTCTCACACCACCGGCGAATCTGGGAGTCCGCAAAGCCGAGTCGGAGATGGGCGTGCTTCTTACGCAGCACATCCATTTGATGGGGTGCGAAGTCGACGATCAACATCATCCCGTTCGGACCCAACGTCCTGGCGGCCTGAGCGATCGCCGACGGTGGATCGTCGAGGAAGTGAAGGACGTGATGCACGACCACGACATCGACAGATCCGAACGGTATGTCGAGGTCGTAGATGTTTCCGTGTCGCACCGAACAGTGTCGGAGCCCGTCGGCGTCGAGGCGGCTCCGAGCCAGGTTGAGCATCCGCGAGCTGAGGTCGATACCAACCCCCCGCTCGATCCGATCGGCAAAAACCTCCAACATGCGACCCGTGCCGGTGCCGATGTCGAGGAACTCACGAATGGGGCGACCGTCGGTGGCTCTGAGAAGTTCGGTCTCGACCACCGCATCCGACACGTGGAGCTGGCGCACGTGCTCCCATGAGTCGGCGATCTCCTCGAAATAGGCCGAGGCGGACTCGGCCCGTTCGGCCCGCACCGACTCGAGGCGCTCGATGTCGCGAGCGAGCACACCCTGCTCGAGGTCGCCCGTGCTGAGCAGTTCCCGCACCGTGTCGGTCAACTCCCGAGCGATGGGGCGGTCGGCAAGGTGGTAGAACGCACTGGTCCCCTCGGCATTTCGCTCGAGAACGTCGGCCTCGACAAGGAGTTTCAGATGTCGGCTGACGCGGGGTTGACTCTGGCCCAGGACACGGCACAGTTCACCAACGGTCAGCTCTACCCGGTCGAGCACCACCAGAATTCGGAGACGGGTTGGTTCTGCGATCGCTCGCAACGCGAGGAGAAGCTGATTCATGGATTACCTATCGGCCTTGATCATACATTCATAAACATATCCTTATGTTATGATGATATGCAAGGGTGCACGACCGTAGCGATGGATCACCTCGCTCCCGAAGCGGGCTCCTGATGTTGTCGGTTTCAGTTCGGCGTGGTTTCAGTCGGGCGCAGCGCCGCCTTCCCGTATGCGCCGTTCGACGAAATCGTCGATCGCCAGAACAACATCGTCAGCAACCTGGGGTACCTGATAGGCGGCCAGCGCCTTCTCCCAGATCGCCGTTGCACGTTGATCGGCACGAAGGCCGCCTTCTTCGGTCCATTGTTCGAAGTTCGTCCGACTGAAGACGAGGGGTTGGTAGAACGCAGTTTCGAAGCGGGCGAGTGTGTGGTCGGTGCCGAAGAAGTGGCCGCCCGGTCCGACGTCGGTGATGGCGTCGAGTGCGAGCTCGGCCTCATCGACCACAACCGGTGAGCACACCTCGGCGATCATCTGGCACATCTCGACATCGAGGATGAACTTCTCATAACTGGCGGTCAGCCCCCCTTCTTGCCAGCCCGCAGCGTGCATGAGCCAGTTGGCACCGCCGAGGAAGGCGCCGTAGGTGTTCATCATCGTTTCGTACCCACCCTGCGCATCGGCGGCATTCGACGCACTGGATCCCGAGGAACGCCATGGCAATCCGACGTGCCGGGCGAGCTGGCCGCTGGCGAGTGCACCTTTCATTGCTTCGGGCGTTCCGAATGCGGGTGAACCAGATTTCATGTCGACGTTCGAGGTGAACGCACCGTAGAGCACCGGTGCACCCGACCGTACCAACTGGGCCAGGGTCACGGCCACAAGCACTTCCATGTGCTGTAGCACGAGCGCTCCCGCCAGCGTGACCGGGGCCATGGCGCCGGCCAGCGTGAACGGGGTCATGATGTTCATCTGGCCCATCCGAGCGAAGTCGATGATGCCCATCGACATGGGGATATCGAGCTGGCGAGGCGAGTTGGTGTTGATGTTGGTCCAGCAGTACGCACCCTTGGCGAACTCGTCATCGGATTCGATGCCGTATCGAAGCTTCACGAGGTCGAAGCCGTCCCGTACCCGGTCTCTTCCCCGCGAGTAGAGGAATGGTGGCTTGTCGCTGAGGGTGAGGGTGGCTCGACCGGACACGAGATGTCGATGGTTGAGTGGAACGTCGGCGGGTTCGACCGAGGGTGCGCTCACTCCGATCACGTCGTAGGACTGCGCCAGTCGCAGAAAGTTCTCTTGATCGGCAAGGGTGCCCGGCCGTCTCCCGCGGTGAAGATCGGAGACGAAAGGCGGGCCTCCAACCGGAGCCAATACCAGGTTGTTCCCGCCGACCGTCACGGACCGATCAGGGTTGGGCGCCCCAAGTTCGATCTCCGAGGGTGCCGATGCCAGAGCCTCGGTGATCAGTTCCGGATCGAGTCGGACGATCATTTCGTCGTCGACCGATGCGCCGGCGGTGGCAAAGATCTCACGAGCTTCGCCCAACAGCACCCGCATGCCTTCCTCGGCGAGATACCTCACGGCCGACTCGTGGATATGGGCAACATGATCGTCGGACAGAACCCGCAACGGCTCGAACGGATTCTTCAATCGTCGATAGTGGTCGGTGTTGTGCGCCGGTCGGACACGGGGTCCCTCTCGCCTACGGCGCGCCATCAGCCTTGCACCGACATCGATGAGCTGGTGTTGATCTTGCGATTGCGACTACAAAAACTCATGTCGATTGGTCTCCCGGTGTATCTGCCAGTGGTCTGAAGGGGCGAGGCGTCGTGGTCGTACCCGCTTTGAACCGCTTCGATGAGATCGGCCATCAACTTCCCAGCTGCTCCCGCGTTCTTGAACTGATTGCCGCTCGTTCCGATCCGATGATGAGGTAGTGGGCTCAGTCATGCGCGCAGACTATCCCGGCCTGGACACTTGTGTCTAGAGGCGGGCGGTGTCGGGGCCACTCTTCGATCCTTCGCCGAAACGACTGAGGAGCTGAACCCGCCGTGATCGCTGAAGGTCGATGTCCCGCTCGGTGGGACCGAACCGAACGTCAGCGTCGAAGCGGCGCTAGGTTCTCAACAACCGATGAAGGGGACAGGGGACACAAATGGATCAAGCCCTGATCGAGAAGGCTGCCAACGTGTTGCGAGACGCGGCGGAAACCAACACGCCGATCGCACCGCTTCGCGACATGTTCGGATCTGAGACCGATGTCGATCTGGCCTATGCAGTGCAAACGTTCAACACCGAGGCCGATGTCGGCAACGGTCGGCGGATCGCCGGCCGAAAGATCGGCCTCACCGCCGAGGTCGTGCAAAAGCAGCTCGGCGTCAGCAGTCCAGATTTTGGCACTCTGTTCGTCGACATGTGTTTCGCCGACGGCATCGACATTCCCGCCGGACGCCTGATCCAACCCCGGGCCGAAGCGGAGATCGCATTCGTGCTGGAACACGACTTGGACAAGGGGGAGCACTGCGCAGTCGACATCATCAATGCCACCGCGTACGTGCTGCCGTCATTGGAGATCGTTGATTCGCGCATAGAGAACTGGGACATCCGGATGACCGACACGGTGGCCGACAACGCCAGCTGCGGCGTGTACGTGGTCGGTAGCAGGCCTGTGCCTCTCGCCGCCCTCGATCTGCGAGAAGTGCCGATGGCGATGCATGTCAACGGTGAAGAGGTGTCAACCGGCATCGGTGCTGCGTGCCTCGGCAATCCGATCCATGCCGCGGTCTGGCTTGCCGACATGATGTCCAAACGGGGAACCCCTTTGCGGGCGGGGGAGTGCATCATGTCCGGTGCGCTGGGTCCCATGATTCCCATAGCCGAGGGCGATTCGGTGTTCGCCGAGATGGGAATTCTGGGAACGGTTTCCACCAAGCTGCGAAAGGCTGAATGATGACAGTGCCAGCGATCAAGTGTGCGGTGATCGGCTCGGGCAATATCGGAACCGACCTGCTGATCAAGTCGAAACGAACCTCCGACATCGTCGACGTCATCGCAATGGTCGGGATCGACGCCGACTCCGATGGGCTGGCCCGTGCCAAGCGGATCGGGGTGGCGACAACCTCCGACGGCATCGACGGCTTGGTGGGCATGGATGTGTTTGCCGATGTAGAGCTGGTGTTCGATGCCACCTCAGCTGGCGCTCACGCAAAGCACAACGAGATCCTCCAGGCCAGCGGGAAGCAGATCCTCGACCTCACCCCGGCTGCCATCGGACCCTACGTCGTTCCGCCGGTCAATCTGGAAGAGCACCTGGGGGCCCCGAACCTCAACATGGTGACCTGCGGCGGCCAGGCCACGGTGCCAATGGTGGCGGCGGTGAATCGGGTCGCACCGGTCGCCTACGGCGAGATCGTGTCGTCGATCAGTTCCCGCTCGGCCGGTCCGGGGACCCGCGCCAACATCGACGAGTTCACCGAAACAACTTCCAAGGCAATCGAAGAAGTTGGCGGTGCACAGATGGGTAAGGCCATCATCGTGCTCAACCCCGCCGAACCTCCGCTCATCATGCGGAACACCGTGTTCTGCCTCACCGAAAGCGGGGAGCCCGAGGCCTTCGAAGCGTCGATCGTGCGGATGGTCGAGGTCGTCAACGAGTACGTTCCCGGGTATCGCCTCAAACAGGAAGTGCAGTTCGAGCAGCTCGACGACTCGAACCCGATCCGGATTCCTGATCTCGACCGCAAGTTCACCGGCTGGAAGATCTCGATCTTCCTGGAGGTCGAAGGGGCAGCACACTACCTGCCGGCCTATGCGGGCAATCTCGACATCATGACGAGTGCGGCGATCAAGACCGCAGAACGGCTCGCCCAATTGAAGGTGCCAGCATGACAACGACGACCGAACCCAAGCGAATCTATGTGCAGGACGTGACCCTTCGGGATGGAATGCATGCCATCCGCCACCAGTACGGACTCGAGCATGTGCACGACATCGCAAAAGCGATCGATGACGCTGGTTGCGATGCAATCGAAGTGGCCCACGGCGACGGGATTTCGGGCTCGTCGTTCAACTACGGGTTCGGCGCCCACACCGACTGGGAGTGGCTGGAAGAAGTGGGGTCGGTGCTCACCAACTGCATTCTCACCACCCTGGTGTTGCCTGGGATTGCCACCATCGAGGACCTGAAGCGGGCCAATGACCTGGGGGTCAGGTCGGTACGAATCGCCACCCACTGCACCGAGGCCGACATCGCCATCCAGCACATCGGGATGGCTCGCCAGCTCGGGATGGATGTTGCCGGTTTCCTGATGATGTCCCACATGAACGAGCCCGAGGCTCTGGCCCAGCAGGCGGTCGTCATGGAGGAGGCCGGGGCCCATTGCGTGTACATCACTGACTCCGGTGGACGCCTCACCATGGGTGATGTCAGAGAGCGCATGCAGGCCTACCGGGCCGCCCTGCAGCCCGAGACACAGATCGGCATCCACGCTCATCACAACCTCACGTTCGGTGTGGCCAACTCGGTTGTTGCGGTCGAAGAGGGTTGTTACCGAGTGGA
>CAWDOA010000016.1:0-814801 GCA_963803875.1 uncultured Acidimicrobiales bacterium
TGCGAAATAGGCCTGTGGGCCAAGGAATAGTTCCCAAGGACCAGGAAGAAAGGTCCAAATGACTCAAGTCGCATAGTCCATTTGTCCGAATCACTAGGTCATGAGGATCGATCGGCTGGAAGTAGCGACATCAACCGACACGATGGAGAATGCCACTCCATCCCCGGATAACACTTGTGACCGGGCTGGGCCAGCTCGAAACGCGAGGCGCTCACTGCGGAGATTGCGACCGCTCTGGGCACCGGACGTCCTGGCCTGAACGCCGAGCTGCTCGAAGACACCGGTCGGATCCTGATGGTCCAGCGCCCGATCGACGGACCGAGCCGCGTGGTCGATGCCCTCAATGAAGAAGACGTCAGCGAGTTCTTCCGGGCCGAGGACGGGTCGGTTTCGATAGCTGGAGTCTGGGTGTCGGTCAGGACAACCTCCGCTCATTCCTTCGCCTGGGTGTCACGAGCTTGGAGGCTGAAAAGCACATCGACGAGCTCATTCGGCGTTTGGGACGCCTTGACCAAGACAGACTATGGGCGACAGCGCTCACGTTGGCTGAGGTCGAGGTCGAAGTAACCAACCAGTCCGGGGAATCGCACAGTACGGAGAGCTACGAGGCGTACGTCGAACGCGATCGAGGACTGCCACCTTGCCGTGGAGCGGGCCAACGAGCGCATCGAGAAGACGCGTGCTGCGCTGATGGCGAGCTCAGCCGCCCTCGCTCTGCTGGCATTCATCGGGATCTTCATTCTTCACCCGTTCGCCGCAGTCCCTTTCCTCGCACTCTCGATGGCAGGTGCCGGCGCCAGCTCTTCAGAATCTACCAGGAGCTCTTGAGCAGGCCGGTCAGGCCGAGTATCCAGATCCTGAACGAAGCTGGGGTGGAGAGCTACTTCAACCTCTTCGACTCATCCAGGTCGAGGCACTCACGGCCAAGCCTCAAGATCGTCCGGGTCATTGGAAGCTGCACGAGATCGACTGGTACGCCGAGGAGTGCTGGCAGGAGCTGGTGGGGGTTGTTCTCTCGAGTGGGCCGTGGCCCACCGCCGTGAAATCGAAGCCGCAGCACGCGGTCGTTATCGGGATGCCGCCTCGATCACCGACCCGGCCGAGATGGTCGACCGAGTTCGGCGTCATCTCGACCGGACGGGATCGCACCTCGGCGAGTCACTTCCGGCGATCTTCGACGATCCATTCACAATCCTGGACGACTTCGACGTTGCCGCCGTTCTCTCAATGGTCAGCGACCACGCCCACACCGGCCAGGTCATCATCATGACCGACGACGTAAGGGTCACCGGCTGGGCCGACCAACTAGCGGAACGGTTTGCTGCGACGGTGCTCAAGCTCGGTGATCGCAACCGTCCGGCCCGGCGCATCAACGCAGAGACACATGCTCCGATCGCAGCCAGGAACTCTGTACCAGCTCACACCTGGGGCTGAAATCCGCTAGGCCCTGGGCGTGCGGGCATCAAGGCTCCAACGGTCGCATCTGATCGTTGGAGCCTGCCTGTAACTTCTCAGCCGGCGTCGGCCAGGTTCACCACCTCGGCACCAATAGTCGTCGACTGGCCATGGCCGGTGTTCACGACGGTCTCGTGGGGCATGGTGAACAACCGGTTGGTGATGCTTTCCACGATCACCTCGTACTGTGCCGGTTCTCCGACCGGTGGCGCCTGGGCCACCGTTGAAAAGCGTGTCGCCGCTGAACACCACACCGTCGGCGGGCAGAAGAAGGCAGCAACCACCGGGTGAATGTCCGGGGGTGTGCAGCACATCTATCTCGTGATTGCCGATCTCGAGCTTGAGACCGTCCCGCAATGTGTCGTCGAAACGCCGGTGCGGGTACTCAACCTGCCACAACATCTCGTCGTCGGGATGAAGCAGAATCGGGGCCCCGGTCTCGTCCGAGAGAGCGCCGGCTGCATTGATGTGATCGTTGTGGCCGTGGGTACAGATGATCGCTTTGACCTTTCGCCCTGCGACCCCCTCGAGGATCGGCACGTGGTCATGGGCAGCGTCGATGACGACGACCTCGTCATCATCTCCGACGAGCCAGACGTTGTTGTCTACGTTGAAGTCCTCGCCGTCGAGGCTGAAGATCCCGGATGTGATACGCGGTCGAATTCGTGCCGTCATCACATCACCACGACGCTGCGAAGTACGCCGCCTTGTTCCATCTTGTGAAACGCAGCTTCGACGTCGTCGAGGCCGATGGTCTCGGACACGAACCCGTCGAGGTTCAATCGTCCTTGCAGGTAGAGGTCGATCAACATCGGGAAGTCCCGACTCGGGAGGCAGTCGCCGTACCAGAAGACTTGAGCGCCCCTCCCCGTCCGAAGACGTCGATGAAAGGGAGTTCGATCTTCATCTCGGGATTCGGCACTCCTACCAGAACCACGGTGCCGGCAAGATCACGGGCGTAGAATGCCTGCTCGTAGACCTGGGGTAGCCCGATGGCCTCGATCACCACATCGGCTCCATTGCCGCCGGTGTATTCGCGGATCTTCTCCACTGCATCTTCCTTGGTGGCGTTGATCGTGTGGGTGGCCCCGAACCCCTTGGCCCACTCGAGTTTGGTGTCGTCCAGATCGACCGCGATGATCGTCGACGCTCCTGCAACCCGAGAACCCTCGATCGCGGCGTCACCCACTCCCCCGCAACCGAACACTGCCACCGAATCACCTCGGCCGACCTCGCCGGTGTTCATGGCTGCTCCGAGACCTGCCATGACACCGCAGCCAAGCAGACCGGCAACTTCGGGTTTGGCGTCGGGGTTCACCTTGGTGCACTGACCGCTGGCCACGAGCGTCTTCTCACAGAACGCCCCGATTCCGAGCGCCGGCGAAAGCTCGGTCCCGTCGGTGAGGGTCATCTTCTGGGTGGCATTGTGGGTATTGAAGCAGTACTGGGGTTTGCCCTTCAGGCAGGAGCGGCAGTTGCCGCACACCGCTCGCCAGTTGAGAATCACGTAGTCACCGGGCGCAACGTCGGTTACATCGGGACCCACCGACTCCACGATTCCGGCTGCCTCGTGACCCAACAGGAACGGAAATTCATCGTTGATCCCGCCCTCGCGGTAGTGGAGGTCGGTGTGGCAGACCCCGCAGGCCTGGATCTTCACCACCGCCTCGCCCGGGCCGGGATCGGGAACGACGATTGTTTCGATGGTGACCGGTTCGCCCTTCGCTCGGGCAATAACTCCACGTACTTCTTGGTGCCATGGCGGCGACGGTAGTTCAGCACGGCTGGCTTCGTCTCCCTGAACCGATCCGAAAGCGGCATCGTTCGACCGCACCGCAGGTTAAGGAGCCACTCAAATCAGTCGATGCTCGCATATGGCCCGCCGTTTCCTTCCGACGCGCCGAACGTCGCTCCGACCGCCCTGATCATCGCCGGTATCGGAGCCGCGGTATTGCTCGTGGCTCTGGTGTCCCCGGATCCAGTGATCGTACGGAGTGGACCGCTTGCGTTCATCGAAGAGGATGCCGCCGACACAGTCGCAGACTCCACATCCGATCCAGCAACATCTGAGCCCGAACTTGGTTTGGATCACCTTCGCCCGCTGACGAGTCGAGAGGGTCTACCGGCAACGGGGGCAGCGGGACGACAAACCCGGTTGAAGGCCCAGCAACAACGCTTCCGACGATCGACGCTCCGAATGGCTCGACCTCTCCGCCGGCGACTCCGGGAACCACTTCTCCTTCGTCACCACCGACTTCCCAGGCCGCTCCCAGCACGACTACTCCGATGACGTCACCGCCGGAGACTCCGGGAACCACTTCTCCTTCGTCACCACCGACTTCCCAGGCCGCTCCCAGCACGACTACTCCGACAACGTCGACCAGTGTTGAATCTTTGGCTACAGGTCCGTCCAGTGGTCGTGCCGGGTGTACGGCGGCATGCCCTTTCGGTTCGAACAGGCCGGAGGGGGCTGAGGCCGTTACGTCGATGATCGCCTCGAAGTGGCAGACCGGCGACATCGTGGTCCACGCAGGCGACTGTCTCCAAGAGAACGAAGATCAGGGGTACGCCATGCCGGGTGGGTTCGTGGACACTGTGCTCGACCCGCTCGGCATCGACCCGGCCGACCGAACGAAGTATTTGCCGGCTCCGGGTAATCACGACATCGACCGGGCGGGCTGGGAGGCCACGTTCGGGATCCACGGCGATCAGGCATGGTACGTCGAGGTCAACAACGGGGCCCGTTGGATCATTCTCGATTCGACCGACCCGAACAATCGGTGGAAACCGGGGATTGATGACGCACAGCAGGCGTGGCTGTCCGGGGTTCTTTCGGTGGCACATGACGGCCCGACCTATGCCGTGATGCACCATCCGCGGAAATCGTCCTATGACCGGGACGGGTCGTGGCCAAACGGCACGTACAACGACAACACTGTCCTGGACCCGTTGTATGAGAAGCTGTATCAGGGCGGGGTCGACTACATCTTTGTTGGCCATAGCGCCTTGTTCGAGGTGACGAAGAAGATCGACCATGAATGGACCCCGCAGGCCGACGGGTTCCGTCAGTGGCTGGTGTCGACGGGCGGCTGGAATCACACCGGAATCACCGAGACGGACACGTCGTTGATGAACGCGTCGGATGGTTCGGGGCCCGTGACGATCAAACTGTTGACCAGTTCGGAACCGTGGGGGTCCTATGGTGCGGCCTTGGTCGAGTGGACCAGCACAACATCTACTGTTACGTACTTCGATGTCAATGGAAATGTTCGATACACCCTTTCCAATGATCCGGTAAATTGAGCGGCAACAGTTGTAATCGAAGATGCGACTTCACAGCGAGTTGCCCCTGAATGCGGCTGCGGTGCCAATGATCCCAACAGCAGAGGTTGCGGCCCCAGCTTTGACCGCACCACTGGGCACCGTGGTTGCGATGCAAGGGCCGTATCCGGTGTCATGGCCAAACTACGACCTCGAGTATCGCAGTGCTGCCATACACCAGATGATCGTGGAGGCTGATGTCGATGTGATCCTCACCGGCCACGAGCACATGTACGAGCATCTGATATTCGGTACGACGCATCAGTTCGTCGTTGGCACGGGTGGTGCAGGTCTTGCGATCAGCCAGGTCACCGATCCCGAATCTCAGATGATCGTTCGTTGTGGTGTCTAGGGGATCAAAGCTTGGGGAATTGGACTCTGGCTTCGAATTCGATTCCGGCGGCGACCCAGCGGACGACTGATCCTCGGTTGAGGAGCCCGTTGTCGAGTAGTGACAGCCAGTAGTTGAAACCGGCGGTGTCTGGTGGCCGTAGGAGCACGTTCTGATAGAGGATCCTGGAGGTACTCGTTCGTTGTTCACTGATCCGTAGGTGTTCTCGAACTCTTGGCTGAGAGCGAACTCTGCCGCGATCTGGTCGAGGTTGGCTCCGAGCCCTTCATAGATGTCGACGTCCAGTACCGTGCACCAGCGGCGTCGGGTGGCCGGTTGAAGAACGCCGCATACAACCGCAGGATGTCCTCGTGTTCGGCCTGGTTGTAGTCGGTGGCCTGCTGAATCTCCTCCAGCGTCCGTGCATAGATCATCGTGCCAGCGAAGGTCGGTTCCTGGCCATCACTGTTGGCCTGTCCAGGTGTCCCGTTCTCGGGATGGAGGCATGCCACGATATTGCCTGGCTGTTATCCAGGGCCGGGTCTACGAGTTCGAGGGAGTAGACACCGGAATCGGGTAGGGGTTCCCACGGGGCGTTGTCGTCGTATTCGACTGAATCGATCACGGTGCCATCAGGGGTGCGCAACTCGATGAGTTCTCCCCCGCCCTTCAAACCGCCGGGATACTCGATGACAAGGTAGTCAGCACCGGGATCATGCAGTGAGCGGAACAGGGGCAGGTCATCGGTGAACACGATGTGACCGTTGGGTTCAACAATGGTGCCGCCCGGGATTGTGAGACCGACCCCATCGAGCTCCCACAACGACAGGTCAACCCATTCACCAGTGGGGTTGAACAACTCGACGAACTCAGCGAACCCATCAACAGGGTTGTAATGAAGCTCATTGATCACAATCCCCGGAGCCGCAGCCTGTGAGTCGGGCACCCGACTATCACCATCGAACAAGTCACGACGGGACTGAACACTCCCCAAGAACTGCAGACCGTCGGACTCCAACAGCGGATTCTCGCCCCATTTTTGGCGTTCCTCTTCGGCGTCGGCTTCCAGACCGGCACGAATCGCCGAGTTCAGGTTCTCGATCCTGGGCGGTTCCAGGGGACCATCCAACAACGACCGGATACGCCGGAAATACATGGTCCGAAACTCAGGCACATCCCAGAACGCATCGTAGAGAGGATTACCCAGACATGACAGGGTCGCCATCGGCTGCCCCTCGCAGGGCGTGTTGCCGTCTGAACCCCAGGTGTGGTCCAGATCCCAGGGGACCAGGCTCCACTGGCCGGTGCCGGCCTCGTCAAAGTAGATGTATTTGTTGTGGTGGTCCTGGTCCTGGTGGCGGATCACCGCTGACACAGCCCAGTAGTTCACAATATTGGGCACATCAAAGGTCTCCCACAACACCGCCGCCGACGGATTGTCCTTCACCAGATCAACAAGATCATCAATATCGGTGTAATCACCGTCGTCGGGGTTCTTCTTGTCGAAACCACCGTTGTCGTCGTGATACTTGAAACCACCTTCGGCTTTGAAGAACTGTCCGGTGTCGTATCCCTGTTCGGATCGCCAGGTTCCATCGAGTTTCTCCCTGATCCGATACTGGGCATGGAACACACCCGTTCTTCTGCACCCGCACGTTGAAGGTGGTGTAATCAGCGAAACCGGCCTGATCGAACACATCCCAGGACACAATCGGCCTGGCCACAGTGGAGTTGTATTTGAGAGCGAACTCATCAACCGGATACGGAAACAGATCAGGGGCAACAAAATCGTGGCCGCTCGGGAACTCGACCGAGATCCCCTGCTTGTCGTTGTTGGCACGAGCCCAACCGCCGCCACGGATCTTCACCTGAACACCGGTGTAAACAACACCGTCATAGGCCACCGTCGCCGGGAAGAACAGCTCGTCCGGGCCAACACGAGACTCCTCCGAATACAGCCCCTCGAAATCCTCATCGGTGATGAACCACTCCAGCGTCGGCAGATTCGTCGTCACCGGCTTCTTCACCACAAACCCGAGATCATCAACACTGTCATCAGCACTCGGCAACGAGGCACCGCTGCCGGTCTCGATCCGATACCGGACCAACGAACCAGCAGCCTGACCCGGAACCTGGGCCGAAAACACAGACCCCGACCTGGACATCGGAACCGACACCTCAGAACCAAACATCACCCGATAAAACAGGGTCGCACTACTGGTATCGGAAATATCAACAGAAACCGTGGTTTGAACATTCGCATCAGGCCACGAAGGGCTGACGCTGACCGGCCCGAACTGAACCGCCGGTGCGTCACCGAAAACACTGTTCCGGGCACCCGGAGTCGGGACCGTGGACGCACCCCAACTCGCCGCAACATCATTATCGAACAAAGGATCGACCAACTCCAACGACGGACCATCCCCATCAGGTGACAACGGCCACGGAGCAGCATCGTCATAGGTCACCGAATCAACAACAGTCACCCCATCCGCAGCAGTAAGGGTCACAGTCTCCCCACCGTTCCCGATCTTGCCGGTGTACTCCAACACCGCAGAAACCCCATACACGCTCTGACTCGTCGTCGACGACGGCGACACAATCAAATACTCACCGCCACCCAAAGAAACATCCCCAAACGCGCCACCAATACCCTCAGTGAAAGACATCCCGCTAAGCGACACCGCCGTATCACCCGGATTATGCAACTCCAAAAACTCGTGCCCATCAACATCAGACGCCGGGTTGTACATGATCTCATTGATCACCACCGACCCGGTCGCAGCAGATGCTGGAACAGCGGTGCCGATGGCGCACAGCACCATCGCGGTCATCAGGACACTTCGCCACATGGCAGGGTTCCTCCTGGGATCGAAAATGACCCGTGGTTACGGAGCGAGTGGGCACCTCACTCTCTGCGACAAGAGTGCCAGCGTCTGGTGCGGATCTTGAAGGGCAATTGTTCACAAGGCGACGTATCGGGAGGCCTATGACCCCTGTTCAGGTCACGGTGACAAATTGACGACGGCTGGTGGGCGGGTCGCCGTCAGCCGAGGTGTGGATTACGGCGCCGATCGCTCGTTCAGCCCGGCGGCCCGGTGTGACCGGGCCGCCGGGCTGAAATAATCCCAATGAGCACGCGGAGCGGCGCTCGACTGCTAGGGGGTGAGTTTGGGGAATTGGACTCGGCGTTCGAATTCTTCGCCGGCTGCGACCCATCGGACTACTGATCCTCGGTTGAGGAGCCCGTTGTCGAGTAGTGACAGCCAGTAGTTGAAACCGGCGGTGTCTGGTTGCCGGAGGAGCACGTTCTGATAGAGGATCCTCAGGTACTCTTCGTTGTTCACTGATCCGTAGGTGTTCTGGAACTCTTGGCTGAGAGCGAACTCGGCTGCGATCTGGTCGAGGTTGGCTCCGAGCCCTTCATAGATGTCGACGATCCAATAGCGTGCACCAGCGGCGTCGGGTTGACGGTTGAAGAAAGCCGCATACAACCGAAGGACATCTTCGTGCTCAGCCTGGTTGTAGTCAGTGGCCTGCTGAATCTGTTCAAGCGTCGTCGCCCTGGCCATAGTGCCAGTAAAGGTTGGCTCCTGGCCATCACTGTTGGCCTGTCCAGGTGTCCCGTTCTCGGGGATGGAGGCATGCCAGGACACGGCCTGGCTGTTATCCAGGGCCGGGTCTGCCAGTTCGAGGGAGTAGACACCATCATCGGGAACTGGTTCCCATGGACTGGAGTCGTCATAATCGACTGAGTCGATGACGGTGCCATCAGGGGTGCGCAACTCGATGAGTTCTCCCCCACCCTTCAAACCGCCGGGATACTCGATGACAAGGTAGTCAGCACCAGGATCATGCAGTGAGCGGAACAGGGGCAGGTCATCGGTGAACACGATGTGACCGTTGGGTTCAACAATGGTGCCGCCCGGGATTGTGAGACCGACCCCATCGAGCTCCCAAAGTGACAGGTCAATCCATTCATCGGTCGTGTTGAACAACTCCAAGAACTCAGGGAACCCATCAACAGGGTTGTAATGAAGTTCGTTGATCACAATGCCCGGAGCAGCCGGCTGTGAGTCAGGCACCAGACTCTCGCCCTCGAAAAGGTCCCGACGATCCTGCACCTCACCAAGGAAGTCCAGATCATCGCCCCACAACGGGTTATTACCCCACTCCAGGCGCTCCTCCTCAGCGTCAGCTTCCAAACCGGCACGGATAGCAGTATTCATATCCTCGATCCGGGGCGGAGCGAGCGGACCATCCAACAACGACCGGATACGCCGGAAATACATGGTCCGGAACTCAGGAACATCCCAGAACACATCGAACAGAGGATTCTCCAGGCAGCTCAACGTGACCATCGAGCTGTCCGCTGCAGGGTAGATTCCCGTTCGGAGCCCCAGGTGTGATCGAGATCCCAGGGCACAAGGCTCCACTCTCCGGTGCCGAACTCGTCGAAGTAGACGTACCAATTGTGGTTGTCCTGGTCCTGGTGGCGGATCACCGCTGACACAGCCCAGTAGTTCACGATATTGGGCACATCAAAGGTCTCCCACAACACCGCCGCCGACGGATTGTCCTTCACCAGATCAACAAGATCATCAATATCGGTGTAATCACCATCATCGGGACTCTTCTTGTCCCAGATCGCGTATCGTATTTGAAGCCGCCTTCGGCTTTGAAGAACTGTCCGGTGTCGTATCCCTGTTCGGATCGCCAGGTTCCATCGAGTTTGTCTTTCACCCGATACTGGGCATGGAACACACCGTTCTTCTGCACCCGCACGTTGAAGGTGGTGTAATCAGCGAAACCGGCCTGATCGAACACATCCCAGGACACCGTCGCCCGAGACACACTGAAATCATGTTTGAGAGCGAACTCATCAACCGGATACGGAAACAGATCAGGGGCAACAAAATCGTGGCCGCTCGGGAACTCGACCGAGATCCCCTGCTTGTCGTTGTTGGCACGAGCCCAACTACCGCCACGGATCTTCACCTGAACACCGGTGTAAACAACACCGTCATAGGCCACCGTCGCCGGGAAGAACAGCTCGTCCGGGCCAACACGAGACTCCTCCGAATACAGCCCCTCGAAATCCTCATCGGTGATGAACCACTCCAGCGTCGGCAGATTCGTCGTCACCGGCTTCTTCACCACAAACCCGAGATCATCAACACTGTCATCAGCACTCGGCAACGAGGCACCGCTGCCTGTCTCGATCCGATACCGGACCAACGAACCAGCAGCCTGACCCGGAACCTGGGCCGAAAACACAGACCCCGACCTGGACATCGGAACCGACACCTCAGAACCAAACATCACCCGATAAAACAGGGTCGCACTACTGGTATCGGAAATATCAACAGAAACGGTGGTTTGAACATTCGCATCAGGCCACGAAGGGCTGACGCTGACCGGCCCGAACTGAACCGCCGGTGCGTCACCGAAAATACTGTTCCGGGCACCCGGAGTCGGGACCGTGGACGCACCCCAACTCGCCGCAACATCATTATCGAACAAAGGATTGACCAACTCCAACGACGGACCATCCCCATCAGGTGACAACGGCCACGGAGCAGCATCGTCATAGGTCACCGAATCAACAACAGTCACCCCATCCGCAGCAGTAAGGGTCACAGTCTCCCCACCGTTCCCGATCTTGCCGGTGTACTCCAACACCGCAGAAACCCCATACACGCTCTGACTCGTCGTCGACGACGGCGACACAATCAAATACTCACCGCCACCCAAAGAAACATCCCCAAACGCGCCACCAATACCCTCAGTGAAAAGACATCCCGCTAAGCGACACCGCCGTATCACCCGGATTATGCAACTCCAAAAACTCGTGCCCATCAACATCAGACGCCGGGTTGTACATGATCTCATTGATCACCACCGACCCCGCCGCAGCCCCAACCGGCGCCGCAGTCGCAGCAAACACCACAAGAACCACACCAAGAACAACGAACCTCTTCATTACCAACCACCTTCAGGAGTAGACCAACGAGTGTCACAGCCCAACCAACCAACCGACTGAGCACAGCGCCCCCAGCCAACCTAAGACAAACCACCCAAACACAACCCCACAAACCAAGCAGCCCCCAGCCACAGCCACGACCGCCCTTCCTTCCAGCGCGCCCAGACGTAGCTCCGACCGCCCAGATCATCGCTGGTATCGGAGCCGCGGGATTGCTCGTGGCTTCGATGTCCCCCGATCCAGTGATGATCGGGACAACGACGTCTTCGACGATCGTTGCTCCGCATGGCTCGACCACGGCGGGACTGCCGCGGCCACAGCCGCCGGCGTGGCCACGACTGCGAGTTCGTCGAGCTCCGACAACTCGACGACGTCACCTCCCCAGACTCCGGGAACCAATGCACCTGACTAGTGAACCCCTCTGGGATCCTTGGAGGCTCTCGACTTTTGAATGAGGATGAGAGCAATGGCTACGACTACAAAGAATGGCGTGTCGCCTAACGCAAAGCGTTACTCGAAAGAGATGAAGGATCGGGCGGTGCGGATGGTGTTTGCTGTCCGTGAAGAGACTGGCGAGTCCTATGGGACGGTGCGGCGTGTCGCTGAACAGCTTGGCATGGGCGTTGAGACGCTTCGTAAGGCTGTCGCTCAGGCCGAGATCGATCAGGGCGTGCGTGCGGGTTCATCGACTGCTGACAAGGCCCGGATCAAAGAGCTCGAGCAACGCAACCGTGAGCTTGAACGGTCCAACGACATTTTGAAGGCGGCTTCGGCTTTCTTCGGGTCTGTGTCATTGAGGTTCCCTTGGTTTGACGGACATCTAGCCTGAGTCGGATGGCCGGCTCGGAAAGGAGTCCTGATGCCCAAAGCTCATCCGCCGGAGTTCCGTCGTCGAGCTGTGGAGTTGGCGAACCAGCTCGACGAGAACGGTAAGCGGGTCAACCCGATCGCCCGGCTCGCCAAGGATCTTGGGATCGCCGATTCGTGTCTGCGGAACTGGATCCGTCAGCACGAGATCGAGACCGGCAAACGCGAGGGTGTGACCACTGCCGAGCGAGCCGAGCTGACCGAGTTGCGTCGCCGGAACAAGGTCCTTGAAATGGAAGTCGAGATCCTGAAACGGGCATCGGCGTATTTCGCTCGGGAGAACGTCCTCCCAAAATGATCTACACGTTCATCCGTGAGCGATGCTCGGACATGCCGGTAGCGGTGGCGTGCCGGGTGATGAACGTATCGACCTCGGGGTTCTATCAACGCGCTGCTGTGCCTGTGACTGCTAAGGAGGCTGATGACGCTGCAATGACCGAGACGATCCGCCAGATCTGGATCGACTCCCGATACGCCTATGGCGCACCGAGGGTTCACGCCGAACTGGTGTTGGGCCGTCAACAGCGTTGTGGCCGCCAACGGGTTGAACGCCTCATGCGGGCCGCGCAGATACAGGGGATCTACCGACGCAGGCTGCGGGGCTGCACCAAACCAGACCCCAAGGCAACCCCGAACCCCGATCTGGTCGAGCGGGCGTTTGACCCGGCCGAACCGAACCGGTTGTGGTGTATGGACATCACCGAACACCCAACCCGCAACGGGAAGATCTCGAATGGATCGAAACCTGGTACAACCCGAGGCGCCGCCACTCCTACTGCAACTACCTCAGCCCAATCGACTACGAAGCCGCCACCGCGGCATAATCACCACAACCAACCCGTCCGCCAAACCCGGGGAACCCTCAGGCTCGTGTTCGATCTGGTTGGGCTGAGTGTTGATCTGGTTGGGCTGAGTGTTGATCTGGTTGGGCTGAGTGTTGATCTGGTTGGGCTGACGCTGGTCGAAACTGGTTCGACCAGCGTCTGAGCCGTGGTGGTTGTCGGTTCTAGGGAGTCAGGTCGGGGAATTGGACTCTGGTCTCGAATTCGATTCCGGCGGCGACCCAGCGGACGACTGACCCTTGGTTGAGGAGCCCGTTGTCGAGTAGTGACAGCCAGTAGTTGAAACCAGCGATGTCTGGTGGCCGTAGCAGCACGTTCTGATAAAGGATCTGGAGGTACTCGCTGTTGTTCACCGACCCGTAGGTGTTACCGGAACTCCTGGCTGAGAGCGAACTCTGCCGCGATCTGGTCAAGGTTGGCTCCGAGCCCTTCATAGATGTCCACGATCCAATACCGTGCACCAGCAGCATCAGGTGGCCGGTTGAAGAACGCCGCATACAACCGCAGGATGTCCTCGTGTTCGGCCTGGTTGTAGTCGGTGGCCTGCTGGATCTCCTCCAGCGTCGTTGCATCGGCCATTATGCCAGTGAAGGTCGGTTCCTGACCATCACTGTTGGCTGCACCCGGTGTGCCCTGTTCAGGGATCGAGGCATGCCACGATTCGGCCAGGCTGTTATCCAGGGCAGGGTCTGCCAACTCCAGAGAGTAGATACCGGAATCGGGGTCGCGGTTCCCACGGGCTGGAGTCGTCGTAGTCGACCGAATCGATCACGGTGCCATCAGGGGTGCGCAACTCGATTAGTTCGCCGCCGCCTTTGAGGCCGCCGAGATACTCGATAACAAGGTAGTCACTGCCAGGATCATTCAGTGAAAGGAACAGGGCCAGGTCATCGGTGAACACGATGTAACCGTTGGGTTCAACAATGGTGCCATCCGGGATCGTGAGACCGACCCCGTCGAGCTCCCACAGTGACAGGTCGATCGCTTCATCGGTGGCGTTGAACAGTTCGAGGAACTCGGGGAACCCATCAACCGGGTTGTAATGAAGCTCATTGATCACCATGCTCGGATCTGCCGGTTCTGGGCCGGGCACCGTCGGCTCATCCCCAAAGACGCTGTTCTCAGCACCAGGAGTCGGAGTAGTAGACCCAGCCCAACTGGTCGGGTCGTCATTATCGGACAAAGGATCGAGCAACTCCAGTGAAGGGCCATCCCCATCTGGTGACGACGGCCAAGGCGGAGCATCGGCATAGGTCACAGAATCAACAACCGACACCCCATCCGCTGCTGTCAGGGTCACAGTCTCCCCACTGTTCTTGATCCCGCCCGTGTACTCCATCACCGCAGGCACCCCATAGATGCTCTGACTCTCCGTCGACGACGGCGACACAATCACATACTCACCAGCTCCAAGCGTGACATCACCGAACGTGCCCTCAATACCAGAGGTGAACGACATACCCGCCAACGACACCGCCGTATCACCCGGATTGTGGAGCTCAAGATACTCGTGCTCATCAACATCAGACGCCGGGTTATACATGATCTCATTAATCACCACCGACCCCGCCGCAGCCCCAACGGGCGCCGCCGTCGCAGCAAACACCACAAGAACCACACCAAGAACAACGAACTTTCGCATTGCCAAACCGCCTTTAGGAGTAGACCAACGAGTGTCACAGCCCAACCAACCACCCGACTGAGCACACAGCCCCTCCCCACCTAGGACATTCTGCCCAAACACAAACCACAACCCGAATGACCGAACACGCAGGCCCGGGCGCTGCTCGGAACCTGCGTGGAACGCTCCCCCTGAAGGGGTAAACGCTGTGGGCCGGGGAGGATTCGAACCTCCGTAGGCGAAGCCGGCGGATTTACAGTCCGCTCCCTTTGGCCACTCGGGCACCGACCCAATGTTGTCACACTCGCTGTGAGTGCGAACGACGAGGGTAGCCGATCGCTACGGTGTCTCCATGCCGAGTTTTGATGTGGTCTCTGAAATCGACATGCAGGAAGTCCGCAATGCCGTGGATCAGGCCAGCCGTGAAATCAACAACCGTTTCGACTTCAAGGGAACCGACTCTTCGATCGATCTGAACGACAAGGACAACCTGATCACCATCGAGTCCGCCAGCGACGATCGCCTCGCGGCACTGCGGCAGGTGCTCGAAGAGAAGTTTGTGAAACGGAGCGTTTCACTGAAGTCGGTCGACTACGACGACGTCGAGGCCGCCTCGGGCGGAAGGGCCCGCCAGCGGATCAATCTGAAGGCCGGCATCTCATCCGATATGGCCAAGAAGATCAACAGCCGCATCAAGGAGATGAAGCTCAAGGGAGTGCAGAGCTCGACCCAGGGTGATCAGGTGCGAGTCACCGGCAAGAAGAGGGACGCCCTTCAGGACGTCATTGCCGGTCTCAAGGAAGCCGATCTCGATCTGCCCCTGCAGTTCAACAACTTTCGCGACTGAGACGCTTCGGCTTCGATGATCGACACTCGGCTCGCTCGGCCCAGCGATGCTGAGGCGATCCGTCCATCTACAACCACTACGTCACGAAGACGACGGTGACCTTCGACATGGTTCCGCGCTCGCTCGAGGAGCAGGAGGCGTGGCTGTCGGAACGGTCCGGTGCGCTCGCCGTGATCGTGGCCGTCGATGAGGACGACCACGTGGTGGGGTTCGCCAGCCTCAGCCCCTACAAGCCACGGCCGGCGTACAGAACCTCGGTTGAAAACAGCGTGTATGTGGCTCCGGGCTCAGAACGCCTAGGTGTCGGGCGCACGTTGATGGCTCGTCTCATCGACGTGGCCACCGATCACGGCTACCACGCCATGATGGCTCGAATCGCAGATGCTCACCCCGCCAGTGTTGGACTACACGAGGCGGTCGGTTTCGAGCTTGTCGGAATCGAAAAGGAAGTGGGCCGCAAGTTCAACCGCTGGCTCGACGTCGCCGTCATGCAGAAGTTGCTGTAGTTCCCTCCCGGGTGCCTCTCGCCTCGCCTGCACCGAAATTCCGTTCGGCCAGCACATCCCGCCGTTCTTCCGTTCGGGCCGCACACCTGGGGTGGTCTGTGAACGGAATTTGGGTGGGATGTGGTGCTGGAACGGAATTTGGGTGGTGGGTCGAGAGCGAACGGTTACATCCACTCGTTGGTGCGGAGGCGGCGGATCCGTTCCTCCGCCGGTGGGTGGGTGGTGAAGAGGTTGGAAAACGACACCTTGCGGTTGTTCAAAGGGTTGATGATGTAGTGCGATGCCTGGGGCGGGGGGATGTCGCTGGGAATCCTGAGGCTGTAGCCATGAAGTTTGGTCAGCGCATCTGCCAGCGGGTTGCCATCGTTCAGCCAGCGGGCTGCGGTGCGATCGGCCTCGAATTCCCTGCTCCGGCTGATAGCCATCTGCAGGATCCCGGCCGCCAACGGCGCCAGCAGCGCGAAGGCGATCGCAATGATCGGGTTGCCGTTGTTGCTGTCCCGACGGTTGCCTCCGAACGCACCCATCCACAACGTCATGTTGGCTGCGTAGGAGATCACCGTGGCGATGCCGGCAGCGATCGAGCCGGTGAGAATGTCACGATTCTTCACGTGGGCAAGTTCGTGAGCGAGAACCCCCCGGATCTCCCGCCACTCCAATGCCTGAAGCAACCCCGAGGTCACGCAGACCGCCGCGTTCTTGGGGTTTCGGCCGGTGGCGAAGGCATTCGGTTGCTGCTCCGGTGACACATAGAGCTTGGGCATCGGCATGCCGACCGAACTCGTGAGTTCGTGCATGATCTGGTAGTACTCGGGCATCTCCTGCTGGGACACCTCGACCGCCTTGGCAGAGCGGATTGCCAGCTTGTCACTGAACCAGTAGCTACCGCCCACGGTGATCAGAGCGATCACGAACGCGATCGTCAGGCCGCTGGACCCGCCAAAGAGTTGTCCGGCCAGCATGATGAGGCCGGCCATACCTCCGAGAAGAACTGCTGTTTTGACTCCGTTTTGCATTGTCCCTACCTAACGCCCGAGATCAGCGAAAGAGTTCCCGGCCGGCAACGAATCTAGGCTGGCCCGATGGCTGATTCAGTGCGCGTCGACCGCTGGTTGTGGGCAGTTCGTGCCTTCAAGACTCGCGCCCAGGCCAACGACGCCTGCTCGCGTGGCCGGGTCCGAGTGAATGGCGACGTGTGCAAGCCCGCGACAAAGCTGAAGCTCGGCGATCGGGTCGAAGCGAGACGCAAGGACCGGGTACTGGTCTACGAGGTGGCCCAGTTGCTCGAGAAACGAGTGGGTGCGGCGCTGGCAGCCGAAGCGGTGGTGGATCACAGCCCGCCGGTCGAACTGCCGACCTACGGAACGATCGCCGCTTCGGGGCAGCGGGATCGCGGGGCCGGCCGCCCAACCAAACGCGAGCGTCGCAAGATCCAGGCATTGCGGGGTCGCTAGAGCGCCACGCAACGACCCGAGCCAACCGACAGACCGGTCCGCCAGACCGGACACAGGGCTAGCTTGGTCGAATGCTCACCGACCTCGAGCGACGGCGTCGCCTGGGCGTTCGCCACCGCCTGACACCGGGTCAGCGCACCGACGACCTGAGCGAGCTCACCGACAGCGTGGTCGCCCTGCACGCATCGGACCCGGCGACGGTGTTCCTCGCCGCATGCGCCCGGATGATCCATCCTTCGATCGAGGCGGTCGAGCGGGCGTTGTACGAGAGCCGGCTGCTGGTACGACACCATGCCATGCGTCGCACGGCATGGGTGATGAACCCCGACACAGCGAGACGAGCTCATGCGTCGTCGACCCGCAAGATCGCCGGGGCCGAACGGCGCAAGCTGCTGAAGATGTTGGAGGAGAACTCCGAGATCGCCGATCCCGAGACCTGGTTGCCCGCAGCGATGACCGAGGTCCTCGACGCCGTCGAGCGAACGGACCTCATGACGACGAGGGAACTGGGCGACGCCCTGCCCCACCTGCGGGTGCCGATCACCTTTCCAGCCAGCGCCGGAGCGAGTACGGACATCCCCGCTCACGCCCGGCTGATCCTCCTCGCCGGGTTCGAGGGATCGGTCGTGCGGGCCCGTCCGCTCGGCTCGTGGATCGGGTCCCAGTACCGGTGGTCCGCAGCCGATCGGTGGCTGCCGGGAGGCCTCGACACGATGACGTTGAGAGCGGGCGCCGCCGAGCTGCTGCAGCACTGGCTCGAACGATTCGGTCCGGGGACCGACGCCGACCTCCGTTGGTGGACGGGCTGGACGGCCGCACAGACCCGCACGGCGCTGGCCGACATCGGGGCCGAACAGATCGGCCTGGAGGACGGCCCGGTCGGTTGGGTCGCAGCCGGGGATGGTCGACCGATGGCGGAAGCCGAGCGACCCGAACCGTGGGTTGGGCTCCTCCCGGGCCTTGATCCCTCGGCGATGGGGTGGAAACAACGCCATTGGTACCTGAACGACGAGATCGCCGCCCGCGTGGTCGACCGGAACGGCAACATCGGCCCGACGATCTGGGCCGACGGTGAGGTGGTCGGTGGTTGGGTGCAGCGAGCCGACGGCGAGCTGGCCCTGGAGATCCTGCGCCCGTTGAGCGAGGACCATCGGGACCTCCTGGACATCGAGGTCGTCAGGGTGCAACGGTTCGTCGGCGACAGCCGTTTCCGGGTCCGTTTCCCCTCCCCCAATCAGCGAGATCTCCTGTCCGAACCCGAACGCTACTGAGCGCCGGACCAGCCGGGCGGTGCTACTTGGACTCGGTGAACTCGGTTGAAGACCGAGATCCCGTTCCCGCTCGGTCATCCTCTTGACCCCGCAGGTCAACGCGCCGTATCTTGCCACTGATCGTTTTGGGGAGATCGCTGAACTCCAGCCGGCGCACGAGTTTGTAGCCGCTCACTTTGTCTCGCATGAACGCAAAGATCGACTGGGCCGTCTCGTCTGTTGGCTCGTGCCCCGGCGCCAGAATCACATAGGCCTTCGGGACGAATCCCCGCAGCTCATCGGGTGAGGGGACAACCGCCGCCTCCGCTACCGCGGGATGTTCGATCAGCACGCTCTCGAGCTCGAATGGGCTGATCCGATAGCCCGATGCCTTGAATACATCGTCGGAGCGACCCACGTAGGTGATGTAGCCATCTTCGTCCCGTTGTCCGACATCGCCGGTGTGGTAGTAGCCGTCCCTGGTCACCTCGGCCGTTCTTTGATCGTCGTCGACGTAGCCCACCATCAGGCTGACCGGGCGGGAGTCGCCGAGTTTGATGCATATTTCGCCTTCGGCGGCCGGTGATCCATCGGGGTCGAGCAACTCGATCACGTGACCCGGCATCGGTCGACCCATCGAACCCGGCTTCAGTTCCTGGCCGGTGCTGTTGCCTACCAAAGCGGTCGTCTCGGTTTGGCCGTAGCCGTCGCGGATTGTGATGCCCCAGGCTGCTCGGACCTGTTCGATCACCTCTGGGTTGAGGGGTTCGCCAGCCGAGATCAATTCTCGCAGCGCTACGTCGTAGGCGCCCAGATTCTCCTGGATCAGGAATCGCCAGACGGTGGGGGGTGCACACAGTGTGTTCACCTTGTTGTCGACCAACACGTTGAGCACGGTGTCCCCGTCGAACCGGGTGTAGTTGTACAGAAACACCGTTGCCTGGGCGATGAAGGGAGCAAAGAAACAACTCCAGGCATGTTTGGCCCATCCGGGGCTACTGATCGTCCAGTGCACGTCGCCTTTCTGGAGGCCGAGCCAGTACATGGTGGAAAGGTGACCGACCGGGTAGCTGATCTGGGTGTGCTGCACCAGTTTGGGCCGGGCTGTGGTTCCCGATGTGAAGTATTCGAGCAGTGGATCGGTGACCTCGGTCTTCTCCGCTGGCGCGTAGCTGAGGTTCTCGCTGTGGGAGTTGGCGTAGTCAACCCAGTCGGCGTCGATCAGACCGACCCCGATCATCGCAACGCCCTTCAGAAGCCCGACATCGACACCCTCGAACGAGGCCGCCCCGGTGGCGTTGGTGATCACCATTGCGGCGTTGCCACGCTCCATACGATCGGCAAGGTCGGCCCCAGCGAGAAGGGTGGTTGCGGGAATCACGACAGCACCGATCTTCATGGCTGCAAGCATTGACTCCCACAGTTCGATCTGATTGCCCAACATCACCAGGATTCGATCACCACGTTTGGCACCATGGCGCACCAGAAAGTTCGCCACCTGGTTCGATCGGGCGCTCAGTTCGGCATAGGTGAGCTTCGATGTCTCGCCGGACTCCTCAACAATGTGGAGCGCCAGCTGGTCGTTGCCAAGCGCGACCCGATCGAAGTAGTCGAAGCCCCAATTGAAATCGGTGAGAGAGGGCCAAACAAAACCGTCGTAGGCGGCTCGGTAGTCGGCGCGATTCTCCTGAAGGAAGTCACGGGCGGCCAGGAAGGCATCTGCATCGGTCACGCGTAAACCCCACCATGCAGGCGGTTCAACGTCAAGTTGAACAACCACTGGTTGCTCGATGGCTAGCAGAGTCGGACGAGGAATCGAACGAGGTGGGAAAAATGGTCGTCGTCGGAGATTGCACCGTTGGCCTCCATCGAGACGAACCCGTGTAGCGATGCGTGGGCGCTGGTGGCGGCGGCGTTGGCGTCGGAATCGGACAACCCAATTGCGGTGAAGACCGCCTCGAAAACGTCGTGTATTCCTGCGGTCCCGTCGGGATGGTTGGAGGCATGGGTGATCGTGACCCGATACTGGCCGGGATGCTGCTGAGCGAAGTCTCGGTAGGCCCATGCGATGGCGTGGACCGCATCAGCACCGGCTACGCCGATCGCCGAACTCTGGACCGATTTGGTGAGATTTGATCGGGCTCGGACCGCCACAACATCATGCAAACCATCAACCCCGTCGACGTGTGTGTAAAGAGCGGAGGGCCGAACGCCGAGCTCGGATGCAACGTTGGAGAGGGTGAGCTCGGACGGTCCGTCGTCGTCAACAATCTCGAGTGCGACCGCCAGAAGTGCGTCGAGATCGATCCGGTTTCTGGCCATGTTTCCAGCCCCGACATTTTTCGAAGATTTTCAGGATTTCTGAAACAGATTCAGTATAGGTGACGTTGAATAGGTGAGTGGTCAAGTCGACCACTCAGTCAATCTCCAGTGATCTACCCGAAAGGTACATTTCATGCAGACCCAGAATGATCCATTTCGTCTCTTCGACAGCCTGCTGGACCAGTTTGGAACTGTCCGCACTACGGGTGGCAATGTCGCCGTCGACGCCTACCGCCGCGGCGAAGACGTCTGGCTCCACTTCGATCTGCCCGGCGTGGCCGCCGACAGTCTCGACATCGACATCGAGCGCAACGTTCTTACCGTGAGTGCCGAACGCAAGTGGCGGCCTGAGGAGGGTGACCAGACCTACTTCTCAGAGCGCCGCCAAGGCAAGTTCCGCCGTCAGGTCGCTCTCGGTCAAGAGCTCGACGTCGACGCCATCGAAGCCGACTACCACGACGGTGTGCTCACCGTGCGGATCCCGGTGGCCGAACGGGCCAAGCCCCGCAAAGTGGCAATCAACACCGGATCCTCCAGCGAGAGGGAAGCGGTCGAGACCCACGAGGTCGAAGCCAGCGAAGCCTGATCCCAGCTCGAACTGGCCACGGTCCCTGGGACCGTGGCCAGTTCTCAGCCCGCCGCCAACTTCGCCAGAACCCGGCTGGGTGTCAACGGAAACTCGTCGAACCAAACGCCGGTTGCATCGAACACCGCCGCAATCACAGCCGGCGCGTAGGTGATGTAGGGCATCTCAGCCATACCTCTCGCTCCCCAGGGGCCCAGAGGGTCGGCGAGTTCGAGTATCACGCTCTCCACAACTTCGGGGGCGTCGCCGATTCCGGGAATGAGATAGCTCGACAGCCGGGGATTTGTGATCCGGCCGTCCCGAAGTTGAAGATCCTCGCTCAGCACATAGCCGTGAGCCTGGACCACCGCGCCTTCGATCTGACCTTTGACCAGTTTGGGATTGATGGCCTTTCCTACGTCGTGGGTGGAAATCACCCGATCGACGCGCACGATCCCCGTACCGGTATCAACTGTCACGTCAACCGCCTGGGCCATGTAGCCGTAGGCGAAGTTGGGCTGACCGGCGCCGGTGTCTTCGTCGAGGACCTCGGTCGGCGGTGGCGTGAACCGAAACACACCGATCGCCGGACGCTTTCCATCGCGCCAGGCCTTTTCGGCTTCTTCAGCAGCGCCGAGGATGGAGTTCCCGGCCATCCACGTGAGCCGAGATGCAGACGCCGAGCCTGAATCCCCGGTCTTGGCGGTGTCGGAAAAGGTGCCACGCACGTTCTCCAAGGGCACGCCGGTAGCCTCTGCGGCCATTTGCCGAAAGGCCTGATGGGCTCCCTGCCCGACCTCAGCCCCGGAATGGAAGATCTCGGCCGACGTTGGCGAAACATCTCCCTCGTCACCGTGCAGGCGGATCTCGGCAACGCACCGCTCCGGGAACCCAAAACTGAATCCCACGTTCTTGAATCCGGAGGCAAAACCTCTTCCCCGTCGAAGGTCGCTCGTGGTTGGCCGAAGGCTGGCGATCGACGCGAACGGTGAGGGATCCGCCGGTTCAAGCGCAGCGCGGGCGCAGGCGTCGATGACCTCGGGAAGTGTGACACCCGCTGGCATCATCGCCTGGGTGATCCCGTGACTGCCCTCTCTCAACGTGTTCTTCCGGCGCAGTTCGATCGGATCCATCTCGAGGGCAGCAGCCAATTTGTTCATCTGAGTCTCTGCGACGAACGCCCCCTGCGGGCCGCCAAACCCACGGAAGGCTCCCCCGGGAACACTGCTGGTGTAGACGCAGTGGCTGTCGATCCGCGGCATTCGGCACCTCGTAGGCTCCGGCCACACTGAGGTGGGCGTTGCCCAGCACCTTGTTCGAGGTGTAGTTGTATGCACCGGCGTCGAGCCACACATCAGCTTCCACCGCCGTTACCACGCCATCGCGTGTGGCGCCGAGCTTGGCGTGGATGGTGGCCCGATGCCGCTTGTGGTGGCCGATGATCGACTCTTCCCGGCTCCATCGACAATGAACCGGCCGGTGGATCCCCATGGCAGCCACCTTCTGTGCGGCAAGGGCCAGCACGATCTGGAGGCTCATGTCTTCTTTGCCGCCGAACGCGCCACCCATCGACGCATACATGACCCGAACCTCCTCTTCGGGAAGGTCGAGTGCATGGGCGATCTGCTCGCGATCCTCATGGACCCACTGCCCGCTGGTTCGAACCGTCACGCGCCTTTGCTCGTCGATCCATGCTGTTGCCGACTCCACCTGGAGAAAGGCATGCTCCTGATGAGGCAGCTCATAGGTTCCTTCGATCACCACATCGGCTTCAGCCCACCCGGCGCCCACATCGCCTTTGCGAATTCGAAGTGGGTGGTAGACGTTGGAGCCCTCTTCAGGATGCAGCAGCACCTCGTCGGATCGAGCGGCCTCGATAGTGTCGACCAGGGGTAGGCGCTCCCACTCGATATCGAGGAGGGCTGCAGCCGATCTGGCAGCGGCGACTGTTTCGGCAACGATCACCGCCACATGGTCGGCCTCCCATCGGCTCACATCGCCTGGCACAGCCGAGCGGCCTGTGTCGTTGAGCCCGACCAGTACCGGTTGATCGGTCTTGGTCAAGCCGTACTCATTCACCGGTACGTCTTTGGCGGTGATGACGACCACGACACCTTCGACACCCTCGGCTCGTGCGGTAGACATCGAAGTCATTCGAGCGTGGGGTTCGTTGCTGAACACGGTCACGGCATGCAGGGCGTCGGCCGGCACAGCGTCAGCTGGGTAACTGGCTTCACCGGTGACCTTGGCATCGGCATCGAACCGAGGCCCGTCGAAGCCCACTCCGTTGATATGCGAGGCGCTCATGTTCGGTCTGCCGTTTGAGCCGAAGCGATTTTGACCGCGGAAACCATCGGGTAGTAGCCGGTGCAGCGACATAGGTTGCCACTCAGTCCGAGCTTGATCTGTTCCTCGGTTGGAGTGTCAATCTCGTCCAGCAGGGTTGCGCCGGCCATCAAGAACCCGGGAATACAGAAGCCGCACTGCACTGCGAACTCATCGATGAACGCCTGTTGAATCGGGTGAAGCTGCTCCCCTTCAGCAAGGCCTTCGACGGTTGTGATTTGTGCGCCGTCGGCTTGGGCCGCCTGCACGATGCAGCTCATGACGGCCGCACCGTTCATCTGTACCGTGCATGCACCGCACTCGCCCTCCGCGCAGCCCTCCTTGGTGCCATCGAGCGAGGCAGGCGCTCGATCTCGAAGCCAATCGAGCAAGGATGTAGAGGCTGCTCCAGCGGCGGACAGTTCGGTTCCGTTGACCGTCACGGAGATAGGGGTCGAATCGTCGATTGCGGTGTTGATGGTCGAGGAACCGGTTGAGCCAGAAGAGGACAAATTCGGGGGGGAGACCGGCCACTGATCTCGATGGACACCATCTCGAAGAGCCTCCAGAGAGCGGGCTACCACCGTGCCGAGCGTCTGCCGGCGATAGTTAGCAGTGGCTCGAACATCGTCGATCGGCGTGAATTCTCGAGCCACGGACGTGGCGATCTCGGCGATTGAATCCTGATCCAGAACCGCACCGGCGAGCAGAGCACTACTCTCTTCGGCCAGCTTCACCACCGGCGCAACGCTCCCGAATGCCATCCGACCGTGCCGCACTCGCTCTCCGTCAAATCCGAGAACGAAGGCAGCATGGATCACCGAAATTGCCTGCGCCCTTCGATTTCCCAATTTGACCCACAGCCCCCGCATACCTTCGGTCAGTGTTGGCACCTTGATCGCCGTGATCAGTTCGTCGTCGGCGAGAACGGTGGTCCTGAATCCGGTGAAGAACTGGTCAACCTCAACCCGGCGGGAGCTGACAGCGTTGCCGTCCCAGCGAGACAACTCCACGCTCGCTTCGAGCGCGATCAGCGCCGATAGCGAATCGTTGGCAGGGCTCGCCGTGGCCAGGTTGCCCGAAATCGTGGCTCGGTTACGGAGCTGGGGGGACCCGATCTCGAGACAGGCTTGAGCCAGCGGTGTGGCACGTTCGATGAATCGGGGGTCTGCCACCACCTGCCCGTGCCGCACGCCGCCACCCAGAACAAAGGCATCTTCGCCTTCTTCAACACGGTCGAACCCGTCGATGGCGGTGAGGTCGATGAGCTCAACTGCGGGACCGGGACCGCCGCGGTGAAGATCGAGCAGAATGTCGGTTCCCCCGGCCAGCGGCCTGCGGGAGGAATCCTCGGCCAGCAGTCTCAGTGCGTCTTCGACCGACGAAGGGCGATGGACGGTTGCCACCGATCGACCGACCCGCTGCACCGGGTGGGCTTCAAACATCGCTGCCATGGTTCTAGTGCAGCACACCTTGCACCCAATGGGTGAGGTCGGCGATCACTTCTTCCCGGTTGGTTTCATTCACCAGCTCGTGCTTGGCGCCCGGGTACAGCTTGATCCTCTTGTCGAGCGAGGGCATATCAAGGACGGCCTGGAGCGAGTCGGCGTAGGGAACGAAGGGATCGGCATCGCCATGGAAGAAGGCCACCGGAATGACGATTCGATCGATCTCGGCTCGGAACCGATCGAGGGCCTCCACTTCTGACTCGAGCAGTTGTCGTTTGTAGAGGCCTCGATACACCAACGGGTCGGCGTCGTAGGCCCGACACACCTCTTCGTCACGCGACATCCCCATCGGATCGCTGTCCTCCTCGGGGAGTTCGGGGAACGAAAGCACCTCGCGGGCCCACTTCCAATCGCCGAGAACTGCGCCGAGGAACGCTGCGCCGGCCAGTCGCTGCGGCCAGCGCTGTACGAAACGGGCAGTCAGGAGGCCGCCCATGCTGTGGCCCATCATGATCATCGGCACGCTCCCGAAACGCTCCCGGGCCGAATCGGCAACCTTTCCCAGGTCATCGACAACCAAAGCGAAGTCGGTGATCAGCGCTCGTTCGCCCTCGCTGAGACCATGGCCGACGTGATCGGATGCGATCACGGCCCATCCTCGTGAAACGAAGTGTTCGGCCACATGGGCATAACGTCCGCCGTACTCGGCGTAACCGTGGAGGATCATGATGATTGCGGTCGGATCGTTGGTCGGCGCCCAGCTGCGCACATGAATCGAACCGGCGTGGCCTGGAACGGAGTATTCGGCAAGGGTCATGGAAGTCGGTCCAATCCTGTGAAGAGAAGAGCCACTCGCTCACGGTGATCCGGTGGTTGATGGAGCAGACCCGGCGAGACCGGCGGCACCGGTGGCGCACACCGGCACTGCGGTGTGTTCGTGTGCCATTTCGTAGGCTTTCACGATCAACTCCTCCGGGACCACGATCGGTTCCCCGCCCGAGGCTCGGGTTCGCCTGAGCAGCGGGATCCAGTCGTAGGTGATGTCGTCCAGGATGCCGGTGGCGAAACTCTTGGGGTCCTTCCACGGCGTCATGTAGTCACCGGGGTTGGCTTGGGCTTTGTCAAAGTCGAACTCGGGGGACAACGCGTCCCAGGCCCGGCGGAGCGGAGCGCAGCCCTCGGCCTGAACCGGGTGTAATCGAACATCGGGAAGGGCCATCGAAACCGCGGTCGCCAGCGCTCCCCCGCCGACCTGAATGTAGATCGCATCCAGGTCGGGAACCTGCTCGGCAAGCTCCCACCCCAGCGTGCGGCCACCGTCAAAGGTCGATGGAGTGTCAGTTCCCTGCACGCTGAAGGGCCCTGCGCCGGTCGCCACCGCCTCGGTGAAGCGGTTGTAACAGGGATCTCCCAGTTCTCCGGGTTGCCGCTCGCATCGATTGATCGAGGCACCCAGTTCGGCCAGTCGTTTGATGACCGATTCATCCGCCCAGACCGGGACAAAGACTTCGAGGTTCCGTTTCATCGCAGCTGCTACTACGGCTGCGCCCAGTGCCGCATTGCCACAGGAGGCGATAGCGAGATCCTGGTGTGGCGCTGCGCCGAGAGCTTCGTTGGTCAGGAGATGCAGAGCCACACCAAAAAGATGTCGAGCCTTGTGTGATCCACCAACGTTGTGCGGTTCGGCTTTGATGAACAACTCGAGGTCGAGCCCGGCGGCTCGGGCCAGTTCCGAACCGTCAACGATGGGTGTTTCTTCGAATCCGTGGCCCTCAACCGCTGCCACCGCAGCGTCGAGTTCTTCGACCTGACCTACGAACCACCGGTCGGAAAGCCCGTTGGCTACTGCGTGTTGGTAGGAGTCCAGACGGGTGCGGTATTTCAGAAAAGGATTCATGTTGTTCGAGACAGCGCAATCGCTACGCATTGAACTCGTTGATCATCTCGTCCCACGTGTCGGTCAGCGGCCGGAGACCGTTCCAGAAGTCCTGACTACGTCGTCTTTCGAAATCCGGAATTGCGATCCCCTGCTGCTCGACCCAGGTGTAGTAGCCGAGGTTGAACACGCGATTGCGGTTCGTTTCGTCCATGTCGAGGGTGTGCTCGGTCCCGACATTCTCGAGATGGTCGATGAAGACCTTGTCGGCCTCAACGTCATCGAAGCCTGCCGGATAGGTACGGGCAACGAACTCCTCCCGCTCGGCGTCGTAGAGGTCTGATCCATCGGTTGCGACCGACACGACAACGTCGTCGGCAGTGAGGCCCCACTTCTTCGCTGCAACTATTGCTCCGAGGGTGTTGGCAATCGACGAATACCCGAAGTCCACAAGGGCGTCGACCAGCTCTGGGGCGATCCCCCGTTCCCGCAACAGCCGTCGGCCTGCTGGGGAATTGAACAGGAGGTCAAGCCCATCAGTACTTCGGTCGCTGATCCCGACCACGAGGTCCGTGTTCATGACGTTGTGAATCAGTGGAATGTGTTTGTCGCCGATGCCCTGGATGTTGTGCTCGCCAAAACCGTTGTAGAGCATGGTGGGGCATTCGAGGGCTTCAAGGGCCACGATGCGAGAGCCGAACACGTCTTTGAGATAGTCACCGGCCGCGATCGTGCCGGCCGAACCGGTGGCGCTGATGAAGGCCGCCAGAGTCCCGGGCCGATCTTTGGTGACGTGATGGAACACCTTCTCCAGCGCCGGACCGGTAACTGCGTAGTGGCCCATGTGATTACTGAACTCGGAGAACTGGTTCAGGATGATGTTGTGTGGATCCTGTTCGAGTCGATTGCATTCGTCGTAGATCTCTTTGACGTTGCTTTCGGTACCGAAGGTCTTGATCACGTCTTCTTCAGGATTGAGCGTCCACTTGTTCAACCAATCGAAACGGGCCTTGCTCATGCCCTCGGGCAGGATCGCAACGCCCCGGCAGTTCATGAGTCGGCTGATGGCGATTCCGCCGCGCGCGTAGTTGCCGGTTGAAGGCCAGATGGCTCGCTGGGTGGTGGGGTCGAAACGACCGGTCACCACCCGAGCTGCGAGGCAGCTGTAGGCGGCCAGCACCTTGTGGGCGCGGATCATCGGGAAGCGGTTGCCGAAAGCCAGCACGATTCGGGCGTCCACGCCGGTCAGTTCCTTGGGCAGTTCGACATGGGTTGGAACGTCGACCAACCCGGGGAAGTTGTCGCCATCGGTATCGGCGTGCTCATTGAACCAATGGACCCGAAACAGATTCAGAGGATCAGCGGCATCCTTTTCGACACCCTTCAGCTTTTCGACGATGTCGGTTGGGATGGTGGACGGGTCGCGGAGTTGAGCGAAGGTCGGGAGCACAATGTTCTGCTCCTTGAACCGTTGCTTGGCATTGGTATACGCCTCTTCACCACCGTCGGCGAACTCTCCAAAGATTGCCAACGGCCGGGTCTGCATCATTACTTCACTCCTACGTTCCGGCGCCGGGGCGCCGCCGCTCGTCGTTCAGCTCGCTCTTGTTGACTCATTTTCACAACTCCTACAACCTGGCAAATAACTTCTGGGCAGCTTCGGCCGCTTTGGCTTTGATTTCGAGGGCGTCCACCAGGGTGGTCGACCCATTCTCGAAAACGATCTGACCGCCGATCTCGACAGTGACTGGCGAGACGCCCGGGCTGTAGGCGAGCCGCCACGGGTCCATCGGCTCGTAGTCCCATACAACGACATCGTCCTTCGCTTCGGGGAACAGCGTGTAACCGTGCTGGAGCCATTCCCAGATGATGTCGGGGGTTGTGGTCACATCGTGTTCCCGGGCGCGTACAAAGGCCACCCGGAATTCATCGAGCATGTCGGCCCCGATGCCGTCGGTTCCCAGGCCGACCGGATTGGCAAACCGGACGGGCGCTCCGTATCCAACCGCGTTGTTCATATTCGATCGTGGGTTGTGCACGATCGTTCCTCGCAGACCGTGATCATCGGGCAGATGCACACCGTGTATCAGCCACCAGTCATCGGCGCTGTGGGGTAAGAGGTCCTGCCACGTGTCGGCCGGTCCCTCGGCCACATGCACGTGGACCCCCACACTGTGACTCCTCGCCAGCTCGGCCGCCGCTGCGATCGTCTCGGGCTCGCACGTGAACGCTGCATGGATTCCGACCATGCCCCGCCCACCCGAGGACAGGTAACGATCGTTCTCAGCCAGGCCCCGAGCCGCCCCTTCGGGCCCGTGGCGATCGGTGACGCCGTATGCACAGTTCACCCTCACACCAACTTCGGCGCACGCGTCGGCGATGATCGACAGCGAACCGTCGATCGCATTCGGCGACTCGTGGTGGTCAACAATTGCGGTGCAGCCCCGCTGTAGCGCCTCGAGCGCCCCCAGTTTGGCTGACCAGTAGATCACGTCGTCATCGAGGGCGCAGTCCAGGCGCCACCACACAAGCTCGAGGATCTCCAGAAACTCGGTGGGGGTACGGGGCGGCGCCGGCATGCCGCGAGCCAGCGCCGAGTAGAGGTGGTGATGTGAACAAACGAGGCCAGGGGTTACTCCCATGCGGATCTCCGTTCCCGGTTGGATTCGTTGACCATGGGTAACTCGTTGCGCCAGATTCCGTCGGCGTCGTGCATGGCCGCGGCCACGGCGCCCGCGGTCGGGACCAGCCCGATCTCCCCCACACCCTTGATGCCGTAGGGACTGCCAGGGTCTGGAGACTCGACAAGAATCGTTTCCACCTCGGGCATGTCCTTGGGTCGCAGGATGTCGAGCGAGCGAAGGGTTGTGTTCAGCGGTCGTCCGTCCTCGTCGACGGGAAAGCCCTCGGTCATCGCATACCCGAGACCCATGTGCACTGCCCCCTCAACTTGCCCTTCACAGAGCAGCGGGTTGACAGCCCTGCCGACGTCGTGAGCGGCCACCACCTTCTCGACCACTTGGTCGTCGTTCATGATCACGAGCTGGGCGGCGTAACCGAACGTGCTGTGAATGATCGGGTTCTCCAGTCCTTCCGACAACGAGTTTGTCCAGTCGACCCGGTATTCCCCTTGGTAGTCGACGCCGACCTGGCATCCGTCTGCCATCGCCTTCCGGCAGGCATCGGCCACCGAACCGGCACCCATGAGGGTTCCACGGCTGCCGGTGGTCTGACCGGCACCGAGGTCGCGGGTGGAGTCGACGATCACTTCGATCTGTTCGGCTGCAACACCCAGTTCCTCGGTGGCGACCTGCTGGGCGACCGTATGGACGCCCTGGCCCATTTCGGTCCAGCAGTGGCGTACCTCTACCCTGCCATCGTCGCGGAACCGGACAACTGCCCTGGCGATCTCATTGAAGCCGTTGCCGAGGCCGCTGTTCTTCAACCCCAGGCCGAGGCCCACGTTCTTGCCGGCGGTCCTGGCGGCGTCGTATGCAGGCTTCACCGCGTCGAGACACGCCTCGGCACCCAGGCAGCCATCATCGAGGCGCTGCCCCGGCCCCCACACAACCCCGGGGGTGACAACATTGCGTTTGCGGATTTCCCAGCCGGAGATACCGACCTTCTCGGCCAGTCGATCGAGCATGCCTTCCATGGCGAACTGGGCTTGATTCGCTCCGAACCCGCGGAATGCTCCGCAGACGCTGTTGTTGGTTCGAGCGGCGACCGCCTCGACGTCGATGTTCGGGATCACGTACGGGCCCGATGCGTGGCCGGCAGCTCGTTCGAGCACCTTCATGCCGACCGACGCGTATGGACCCGAGTCACCCAGCATCCGGACACGCAAACCGGTGAGCTTGCCGTCGGCGTCACAGCCCAGTTCGTATGTCATGCGGATGGCGTGCCTTTTCGTGTGAACCAGGAAGCTCTCTTCGCGACTGAACGTAGTGCGGACCGGCTTTTGAAGAAGCCAGCAGGCAAGCGCTGTCTGACCCTGGTTGCTCATGTCCTCCTTGCCACCGAAGGCTCCACCGTTGCTCACCAGCTCGGTGAGTACCGTCTCGTTCGAAATGTCCAGGATGCGGGCGATGTCGTCGCGATCGTCCCAGATTCCCTGGCCACCGCTGTACACCAGCATGCGATCGAAGTCGGCCGGAATGCGGGCCCCAGCGGTGAGGGGAGGTTCGGTACCGGCGGGAACCGGGACAGCCAGCGTGGACTCGGGCTCGATGAATGCGTGATCGATGCGCTGGGTCTGGAACGTCTCGGTGAGCAGGTGGGCCGCTCGGCCCAGCCCAGCCTCCGCATCACCACGTGCGTACGTTGAGGTGGAAAGAACGTTGCCATCGAGTTGCCATACCGCGCTTTCCGAGGATGCCACCGCCTCGGCCGGATTGGTGATCGGCTGGTGTACGTCGTACCTCACCTCGATCAAGGTTGCAGCGTGCCGAGCGATCGCTCGGGTTTCCGCGACCACCAGCGCCAACACATCGCCGAGGTAACTCGTCCGGCCGCCCACCGGAATGAAGATCGGCCAGTCCTTGTAGATGATGCCGCCCCGCAATTCGCCGGGAACGTCGGCACCGGTGAAGACCCGAACGACCCCGGGCACGGCTTCGGCTGCGGACGTATCGATAGCCGCGATGTCGGCACGAGCGTGATCGGTGAGATGCACCGCACCGTGCAGGAGACCCTCGGGCCGAAGATCGTCGATGAAGGGGCGGCTGCCGAGAGCCAGCGGTTCGGCTTCGTACTTGATGCCTCGCGACCCAACCCCCTTTGGTGGCAGCGCCACCGGAACTTCATTTCTGGCCAGCGCTTCGACCGCATCGAGGATCTTTGTGTAACCGGTGCATCGGCACAGGTTCCCGCCCATCAAGCGGGCCGCCCCGTCGCGGGTTACATCGCTGGTGCCGTCCTCGTTTCGTTTCTTGTCGAGAATCGACTTGACCCGCATCACGATGCCCGGCGTGCAGAACCCGCACTGCAACGCCCCGTATGCAGCGAAGGTTTCTCCAAACCGGGTTCGCTCGGCGTCGCTGAGTCCTTCGAGGGTGAGCACTTCGGAACCAGCGGTCTTCTCCATGCTGGTCTGACAGGCAACCCGTGCCTTGCCGTCGACCAACACCGTGCAGGCGCCGCACTGACCCGAGGGCGAACAACCGTCCTTGGGTGACAGCACGTTCAGTTCGTCCCGCAATGCGGTGAGGAGATGCTCGTGATCGCTACCGACCGAGACCGGCGAACCATTGAGGAGGAATTCAGTCGACATGAGAAACGCCTTTTGGTCTGGAGATTCGCCCGTACATTTCGGGGCGCCGGTAGAGATCGAAATCGAACAGTGTCTTCTTGTATTTCTGACACCAGTCGAGATCGGCGACGGCGCTGATGAGTTCGTCGTCGCTCGTGACGGCCTGAGCCACGATCTGGCCGCTCGGTGCAATGATGCAGCTCTGAGCGAGGCTCTCAACCCCTTCTTCGGTGCCGCCCTTGGCCGCACCGATCACCCAGGTGCCGTTTTGATAGGCACCGGCTTGCATCACGAGGTGATTGTGGAAACCTTGCAGTGCATTCTGACTGGGGTCGGGCGCGGTAATGGAGGGGGGTGTTGTAGCCGATCATGATGATCTCGACTCCCTGCAAACCCATCTCCCGATACGTCTCGGGCCAGCGCCGATCATTGCAGGTGGCCATCCCGACGATCCCGTTGAACGCCTTGAACACGGGGAAACCCTCGTGGGATTCTTCGAAATAGCGGCGTTCGAGGTGTTGGAACGCTCGCCACGGTTCGTCGGAATCGTGGCCCGGGATGTGGACCTTCCGGAATCGGCCGACGATCGAGCCGTCCCGGTCGACCAGGATCGTGGTGTTGTAGCGATGTGCCTCACCGGCTTCGTCGGGTTCGGTGAGTTCGGCGTATCCGAGAGCGAAGCCGATGCCGAGGTTCTTCGCGGCCTCGAAGAGCGGCTGAGTTTCAGGACCGGGCATCGATGTTTCGAAATACTGGTCGTGGCCGCTGATGTCCTCGGTGTACCACCGTGGAAAGAAGGTCGTGAGTGCGAGCTCGGGGAAGACAACCAACTCACAGCCGACAACGGAGGCTTGGTTGAGCAGCTCGATCATCCTGGCGACCACGCTGGAACGTGGTTCGTCCCTGCTGATCGGCCCCATCTGTGCTGCCCCGACGATCACCTTTCGATTGGTCACGCAGGGACCTCAGGCTGGCACGGGGTCAGACCCCTCGAAGCGTGGGGATCAGACCACACTGATCGGTTCACGAGAGCGGACTTCCGGAGTCGAGAAGATTCTGCACAACGGCGACGGTCTCGGAATCGGCGCGAGCGTCGATCACCTGGCCGTCGTCGACAAGGAAACCCTGGTCCTCGCGAGCAGCGAAGACCTCGGGGTCGGTGTAGAGCTTTGGTTTCACCTGGGCCGGATCGCCGTCCTCGGGGCAGAACGTCATGCAGTTTCCGCATTCGTTGCAAAGCTCTGACAGCACAAAGTACTGCTGTCTGCCTTCGATCTCTTCCTGAGGGCTGGCGATGTTGAAGAATGCATCGTTGGGACACACGGTGATACAGAAGTTGCAGGCGACGCAACCGAACATCTCCAACTGATGGTCCACCTCTCGAGGCAGTTTTTCATTGGCCGTGAAATGGTATTCACCATTGGTTCTGATCCGCTCCGAATATTCACCGGCGGTGAGGAGGTGTTGCGCTTTCCATTCCACCAGGGATGAAGCGCCGCTCTCGGCGATCTCCTTGGTGAGTGCCTTCAGCATCGGGGCCAGCCGGCCATAACCGCCGGGCTTCAACAGATCCGAACAGACCGTGGCCGGGTTGACTCCAACGGCCAGCGAGTCAGCCAGGTTGTCCTTTGTGATTCCGGCGCTGAAGCTCACCATCACGTCGTCGGGGAGGTGTGGGGTCAACCGGTCGAGGAGGGTCATGGCGATCACGTGAAGGGGCGGCCCACTCAGGTACATGGTGTCCTCTGGCATCCACGCTTTCGCGTTGTTCACCACCAGCGTGTTCGTGAGTTTGATCCCGAACCGGCGGCCTCGGTCGGCGGCATATTGGTTCAACTCGGCGATCAGTTCGATGCCCCTGTCGAATTGAAGGTCAGCAGCAAAGGCTGCTTCTTTCACCTCGACGTCGCGGTACCCGAGCTCGTCGTTCACGATCTGACGCACGGTCTCGTACCCGAGCAGCGTGGGGTTGAGCTTCACGATCACGTCGAGGTCGTGCTCGTCGATCAGGTGTTTGGTGATGCCTTCGATCTCGTCGGGCGGGCAGCCATGAAACGTGCTGAGCGTCAGCGTGTCGGCCAGGTCGGTCTGGAAATCCAGGTCGGTGAACTGCTGCCACGGTCCGCTGAGTTCGGCCCGCATGGCATCGATCTCGGATGACGCATTGCGCATGCCTCGGATGAACGAGGCCACCTTGGGGTCGGAGATACCGGCCAGGTCATAGCCAACGCTCATATCGAAGACGTGAGGGCCGGGGTCTGACCCCACGTACTCCTGCAGCGGCTCCCACTCTCGCAGCACCCGCAGCAGCATCGAAGCTTTCACGTATTCGGTGAGGCTCTGAGGAACGGTGAGTTCCTGACTCCATTCGATGTTGTATCCAATGGTCTGCATATCAATGCAGGGGCGCTGAATCTCGAGATCATCCAGTATCTGCACGGTCTTCAGTTCGAACAGGCGGGCACCACCCAGCCAGCTGAGCACGATGTTCTCGGCCAACTGGCTGTGGGGTCCAGCGGCCGGCCCGATCGGTGAAGCACAGCGCCGCCCGAGAAACTCGAAACTCAAGTCGACATCGGGATCAGGCTGCCAGAAGCGGGCGGTTGGTAGATCAAAAATGCGCTTGCGACTATGCCATTCGTGGTCAATGCGCTGCAGAAGACGCCCAAGCGACATCGGCGTCAGCGGCGCAGTGTTGCCATGAGGTTGGAAGCCAGGGTGTGACGTGGTGAGTGAGTTCTGCGTCATGAGTTTGTCTCCGGTATGGGGTTCATCGCCAGTGCAAGAAGTGTGTGCAGGAGCACATTGGCACCAGCCTCGAGGTCGTCGGGTGCGGTGTACTCGTCGGGGTTGTGGCTCAGCCCGCCCTGGCTCTGTGTGAAGATCATGGCGGTAGGGCACAACCGAGCGAGCATCTGGGCATCGTGGCCGGCACCCGAGGGCATCTGCATCACGCTGTGGCCAAGTTCTTTGGCGGTTGTCTCCACAAGAGCAACGATTTCGGAATCGAAGACAACCGGTTCGAACCGGGCAAGCTCCCGGGTTTCGAACGTACATTCCTCCACCTCGGCAGCTGACTCGAGGAAGTCGGCGAAGCGCCGTTCGGAGTGGCGAAGGACAGTGTCGTCGGTATTGCGCAGGTCCACGGTGAACGTGGCAGTGGCGGGCACAACGTTCACCAGGTTGGGATGGAATTCGATCCGTCCGACCGTGCCTACCTGAGGGTGACCGATGTCCATGGCAAGCTCACGAACGAAGCTGGCACACTCGGCCGCTACTAGGCCGGGGTCCTTGCGATGGTGCATGGGAGTGGTGCCGGCGTGGTTGCTTTGACCCTTCACCGTCACCTCTTGCCAGCTGATGCCCTGAACGCCTGTCACCGCTCCGATGGTGACGCCCTCGGCTTCCAGGACCGGACCCTGCTCGATGTGGAGTTCCACGAACGCGTAGGGCGCGGCTGCCGGTAGCGGAGCCGACCCGATGTAGCCGATACGGGTGAGTTCTTCGCCCACGGTAGGTCCGTCGATCGCTTCGATCTCCAACGCCTGCTCCAGTGGCATTCCACCCACGTACACCAGGCTCCCCAGCATGTCGGGAGGGAATCGAGCGCCTTCCTCGTCGGTGAAGAACCCAACTGCGATAGGCCGTCGGGGGGTAATACCGGCGGTCTTGAGGACCTCGATGACTTCGAGGCCGGCCAACACGCCGAGGTTGCCGTCGTAGCGGCCACCGGTGCGAACGGTGTCGATGTGGCTGCCGGTCATCACCGGAGGGCCCTCGGATTCGCCCGCCATTACGGCGACAACGTTGCCGATTCCATCGATGGAGATGTCGAGCCCGAGGTCGCGCATCTGTGCCACCACGAGATCACGGCCCTGGCGGTCTTCATCGGTCAGAGCCAACCGCGCACATCCCTCGGTGCCTTCGATCGCTCCGATGGCAGCGAGATCAGCCAATCGCCCGAGCAGTCGATCGATGTCGACGGCGAGATCGGGTCGGGGGAACGTCACTTCACCAGCGTAGGAGAGTTTTACGATTTGTAAAGTGCTGGACGCTCCGCCTGGTCATTGCGCTGTTCGAGCTCATGCAGTCACTCCCGACATCAGGAGCCCAATGGCCTGGGGGTTGGCCTGATCTCGAGGCACTTCGCCCATCACTCGACCCTCGAGCAGCACAACGATGCGATCAGAGAGTTGGAGGACTTCGTCGAGATCCTCACTGATCAAGAGGATGGCAGCTCCCTTTTCCCGCTGCTCCAACAAACGTTCGTGGATGTACTCAGCGGCCCCGATATCGACCCCGCGGGTGGGCTGGGCCACCACCAGAACATCAGCATCACAGGTGAACTCTCTGGCGATCACAACTTTTTGTATGTTGCCTCCTGAGAGATGCCGGGTCTTTTCTTCGATCGACGGGGTCTTCACCGAAAAACGGCTCACCAGGTCTCGGCAGCGGTCACCGATCGCCCCGAAATTGAGAAGACCACGGCTGGTGTATGGCGGTTTGTCGTAGTCGACCAGAAGGAGATTCTCGGCAACGGTGAACTCGCCCACCACCCCATCTTTCATACGTTCTTCGGGCACATAGGAAACCCCGAGTTTGCGTACGCCCCGAGGCGTGGGATCGGCTCGTTCGCTGCCGTGCACCTTGATCGATCCGGCCTCGATGTGCCGTAGACCAAGAATCGCCTCGGCCAGTTCCCGCTGACCATTGCCAGACACCCCGGCGACACCGACAATCTCTCCTGATCGAACCGAGATCGAAAGATCGTCAACCGCAATCGTTCCACGGTCACCACGAACCGACAGTCCGGAGATCTCGAGGCGTTCGGTGCCCAGCTCCACCGGCGCAAGAGTACGGGTCAGTTCCACTGGCCGGCCCACCATCATCTGGGCCAATTGCTCCCGGCTCGTTTCCGAAGGCCTGGTATCCCCCGTGACCCGGCCATCCCGAAGCACCGTGATCTCGTCGGAGAGATCCATCACTTCGTGCAGCTTGTGGCTGATGAAGATAAGCCCTTTTCCATCGTCCCGCAGTTGGCGAAGCGTTACGAACAGATCGTCGACTTCAGGTGGGGTGAGCACGGCCGTCGGCTCGTCCAGGATCAAGAGCTCAGCGTCGCGATAGAGCGCCTTGAGGATCTCGGCCCGTTGCCGTTCACCGACCGCCAGCTTGCCAGATGATGGCATCGGGATCTATCTGGAGCCCGTATCGAGCCGAGAGCTCCCTCAGTGGGACCGCACCGGATCCATATCTGCGCGGAGTGCAGATTCTTGCGCAGCCCCAGCGCAACATTTTCGGCCACGGTCAGGGTAGGAACCAGCATGAAGTGCTGGTGGATCATTCCGATTCCACGCTGAATCGCATCGTTGGGAGAGTGCAGGGTGATGTGTTCACCCTTGAACCAGATCTCGCCCTCGTCGGGACGGTACAGCCCGTACAGGACCTTCATCAGGGTGCTTTTCCCCGCACCGTTTTCGCCCAGCAACGTGTGGACCTGACCGGCCTCGACCGTCAGGTTCACACGGTCGTTGGCGAGCACCCCGGGGAAACGTTTGGTGATGTTCTTCATTTCGAGCATGACGAAACTCCTCCCGTTCCCCGGGGTGATGACCGGCTAGAGCCCGGTCGATACCGATCCGTCTTTGAGGCCGGCAACCGCGGCTTCCCCGGCCTCCCTGATCGGACTCCGTCAGGCTGAACGCATCGTTGAACTCGATTTCGAGGCCACCGTTCTCCAGCGTCAGGGTGTACACCTCGCCGCCGAGCTTGCCGTCCCGCACGCCGGCAATGATGTCGTCGAGGACAACCTCCCAGTGATAGACCTGCGAGGCAACAACGATGTCTTCACCCAGTGAGGTTTGATTCGACTGCGTGCCGAACCACGGAACCGAGTTGCTCTTGGCCACGCCGGTGGCTCCCACCACCATCTGGGCAGTGCCAGTGAGCACGTCGGCATTGTTGGAGATATGCGCCTCAGCCGCTTCCGCCGCCAGGGCCACGTCACTGAAGGACTCGATGTAATTCACATTGACGGTGGCGGACGGGTCTGCAGCGGCGACGCCGTTCACGAAGCCGTCGATGTAGAGCAGGGCGTCACCGGCTGGAACGGGGCCAACCACGCCGATCACTTTCGACTCCGACAGGTTGGCGGCCATGATGCCGTTCACGTAGCCACCTTCGTCCGAGCGGACTGTGTAGGCACTCACGTTGGCGGCGCCTTTGGTGTCGTCACTGGTACCCCAGGCGAAGGCGGTGTCGGGGAAGTCCTTGGCGATCTCCTCGAGCGGCCCACCGAACTGGGTGCCGTGGGCAATTACCAGATCGAAGCCGTCTTCGGCGTAGCCCCGCAGCGCAGCAGCGGCATCGTCCACGATGAACGTTCCGTCGGTTATGGCGATCTCGAGATTCTCCGAATCCTTCAGCACGTTGACGGCATCAACCATGCTCTGGCTGAACGCGAGGTCATTGCTGGCGCTGGGAGCGACGATTGCCACCTTGAAGGCTCGGCCGATCCGCTGTCGTCAGATGCAGTGTCGTCAGATGCGCCGTCGTCAGATGAACCGTCGTCTGACGCTGCATCGTCTGACCCCCCGTCGTCGGATGCGGCATCGCTTCCGCTGCCGCAGGCCGCCATAAGCAGCGCGAGCGCGGCGAGCAGGGCCAGTAGTCGTTTCATTGTGGTCTTCCTTGGTGTTTTGGGTTGAGTGAATTGGGATCATGAGGACCGGTCGAAGGGTCGGGTAAGCGCAGCCGGCGCGCCGATCCGACGACTGACGAGGACGAGCACAACGATGGTCAGAATCGCCGGCAGCATGGCAGCGAGTGCAGAGGTGGAACCCTCCACGATTCCAAGCGTCTTCCACTGCGTGACGGTTGCCGACACCAGACCGAACAGAAGCGCACCGCCCATCACACCAAACGCCCGCCACGCCCCGAAGTAGACCAGCGCGATGGCGATGAACCCCTGGCCCGAAGTGAGGTTCTGCTGGAAGATGCCGGTGTTGAGTACCAGCGCAGCCCCGGCAACGCCGGCAAGGGCGTTGGCGATGATGATGGCAGCGGCTCGAATCGCGTTCACACTCACGCCCAACGTGTCGGCGGCCTCGGGGGTTTCACCGACGGCCCGAATGTTGAGACCGAAGGTGGTCTTGTTGATCATCAGCCAGATGAGCGGGACCAGCAGGAAGGCGGAGAAGACGAGTGGGCTGTGTTGGAAGAGGATCTCACCGATCCATGGGATGTCACCGAGTAGTGGGACCGATGAACTCGCCGGGTCGGTCGATGGAGATCGGGGTGCCGACCTGTTTCTGGAACAGGAGGTCGGTGAACCCGAGACCGAAGAGGTAGATGCCGATCCCGCTGATGCCCTGCTCGGCCTGAAAGTACAGCGTGACGAGCGCATAGACCACGCCCATGGCAGCACCGACACCGAGTGCGACGAGCACACCGAACGACGCCGAGTCCGAGTTCAGCGTCACGTAGTAGGCGGCGTAGGCACCCAGGAGCATGACGCCTTCGACACCGAGGTTGAGGACTCCGGCTCGCTGGCCGACCGTCTCCCCGAGCGCAGCCAGAAGGAACGGAGCCGCAAACCGGATCATCGAAGCAAACGTGGCGATGAGGACGGTGGTGGTGAAGAAATCGCTCATGATTCTGACGCCACGTCCAACCGGGCGGCCACCCGTTTCTGCAGCTTGAGGCTACTGACCACGAACACGACGATGAGGCCGTTGAGAGCAACGATCAGGGCGGATGGGACCTGGAGCTGGCGCTGCAGATCGACGCCGCCGGACAACATTCCGCCGAACAGGAATGACGAGAAGATCGTGTAGATCGGGTGCAGGCCGCCGAACAGGGCGGCCACGATCCCGTTGAATCCCGCGCTCTGGGTGAAACCGGCAGCGCCGCCCTCGGCAATCAACCGGTGCGATGTGCTGCCGAAGACAAGGACCGCACCACCAACTCCTGCGCACGCACCGCTGAGGGCGAGCGCTTCCACGATGCTTCTGTTCACTTCCATGCCGGCGTAGCGGGACGCGTCGGGATTGTGGCCGACTGAGCGCAGACGCATGCCCCAGGCACTTCGGAAGAGCAGGAAGTATCCGAGCACGGCAACTGCGATGGCGACCAGAACGCCGAGATGCAGGCGGGTTCCGCCCGGCAGGAGAGGGAGGTCGGAGTTCTCGCTGAGTCGTTTCGTCTGTTGGATCTTGATCCCGCCCTCGCCCTTTTCGATCAAGAGATCCTGCAGCAGGAAACTGAGAAACTGGGCGGCGATGATGTTGAGCATGATGGTGCTGAGGATCTCGTTCACACCGGCGTACGCCTTCAGTGCTCCGGGAATCGCTCCCCAAAGACCACCGCCGACGGCCCCGGCGAGAAGACGAGTGGAACCAGGACGATCCGGGGAAGATCCGGCAGCGCCAGTGCGACGACGGTGGAGAGGATTGCTCCGAGGATGATCTGTCCCTCGCCACCGATGTTGATCACGCCGGCACGGAAGGCGATACAGATACCCACGCCCACCAGCATCAGCGGCATGGACCGGAGCGCAGTGTCCGCCAGTTCGTCGGTGCCACCGACCGAACCGCTGATCAGCGCCCCGTATCCCTCGATGGGATCGGCCCCCAGAAGCAGCATCATCACAGCCCCGATAGCAAGGGCTGCGCTCACTGCCAGGGCCGGAACGGTGAGCCCCGCGAGCGAACGAAGTATGCGAGTTCTCAACATCGTTCTCCGATTCTGCCCACGGACGCTCGGATTAGTGTCACCATTTGATGAACACCCAGTGAAGCCTCGCCAGATTGTCAGACCATGTCAAACCAACCACACGTCGAATTTCTCGTAGAGCCCTTTGAGGAGGGCAAGCCAGGGCGTCACGTCACCGCGGCCGTGGCTGCATTCGAACAGAATGGCCTCTCTGTTGATCTGGGCCCGTTCTCTTCCACATCGTCGGGCACGATTGACGACATAGCGAACGCTGTCGCAGAGATGATTCGATCATCGATGAACGCCGGAGCAAGCGCACTCCGAATTCAGGTCGGTGCCGATCACAGCGACCTGGATGGTGTCGGATCGCTCAAGAATGCTCTGACCGATCTGGTTCGAGCGGCCGAGCGCGAGCTCGGAACCGAAGTTGGCAATTGGGATCGCGTGCAGAAGCAGGCTGCTGTCCGGATGCTCCATGAACGTGGGTGCGTTTCTGCTCCGGGGCGCAGTTGACGACATCGCGAAGATCATGGGTGTCTCGAGAATCACGATCTACAACTACATCAACACGCTTACTTGATCTCTTCCACTCGCCTCCGTTGCCTTCCTGTCCATCTCCTCACTCACCCTCCACTCGTCCCTCCCTCCGGGCTCCCTTGACGGACCGGCAACTACGGGTCGCTCCAGAACAGCTTGATCTCTTCCATCGCCTCCGTTGCCTTCCTGTCCATCTCCTCACTCACCCTCCACTCGTCCCTCCCTCCGGGCTCCCTTGACGGACCGGCAACTACGGGTCGCTCCAGAACAGCTTGATCTCTTCCACTCGCGAGCGCCAGAGGTGGCACACTTCGATCGTGACTGATCTGCTTATCTTGAACGCCGATCTGGTGGCGACCGTCGACTCCACCGGTCGAGAACTCCGCAACGGTTGGGTCGCTATCGAGAACGGACTCATCACCGGCGTTGGCGGCGCGGCCGATCGACCGCCGGCCGCTGAGCACACGATCGAAGCCGGCGGTTGCCTCGTGACACCCGGTCTGGTCAATACCCATCACCACCTTTTTCAGAATCTGACCCGCGCCTACTCCCCGATGACCAACCTGCCTCTGTTCGGATGGCTTCAGACGTTGTATCCCCTGTGGACTGCGAATCTCGACGAGGAGGCCGAGTATCACGCGGCGTGGGTCGGCCTGGCCGAACTTGCGTTGTCGGGGTGTACCACGTCGAGCGACCACCACTATCTCCATCCACCCCGGGCGGGAGACTTGCTCACCGCCGAGATAGACGCCGCGAACGATCTCGGCATGCGATTCCACCCGACCTATGGATCGATGAGCCTGTCGGTGAAGGACGGCGGTCTTCCCCCCGACGATGCCGTTCGGGACGAAGACGACATCTTGGCCGAGTCCCAGCGTCACGTGGAACGGTGGCACGATCCAACTTACGGATCGATGGTGCAGATTGCGCTGGCTCCGTGCTCACCCTTCAGCGTGACTCCCGATCTCATGCGTCGCACCGCCGAACTGGCTGAACGGCTCGATGTCCGGCTGCACACCCACCTCGCAGAGAATTCAGAGGACGACAGCTTCGCACTCGCAACTTTCGGGATGCGTCCGGTGGATCTCTACGAAGACGTCGGTTGGATGTCTGATCGCTCGTGGGGAGCCCACGTTGTTCGGGCCAACGAAACCGAGGTTCAGCGGCTGGGAGCGGCCGGCGTCGGGGTCGCTCACTGTCCGAGCTCCAACATGATCCTCTCCTCGGGCATTGCTCCGGTGGCGGCCCTCCGGCAGGCCGGCTGCCCGGTGGGACTGGGGTGTGATGGATCCTCGTCGGCCGACTCGGGCTCGATGTGGCAAGAAGCCAGGCTCTCGATGCTGCAGGGGAAGCTGGTGAGCGGTGCCGGCGCCATGACAGCCCGGGACGCCCTGGAGGTTGCCACGCGAGGTGGGGCTGGATGTCTGGGACGCGAAGGCGAGTTGGGAGAGCTGTCGGTTGGAGCTGTGGCCGACGTGGCTGTATGGAAACTGGATGGCCCGATCTTCGCCGGTGTTGTGGACGACCTGATCGAAGGGTGGTTGCGATGCGGTCCCACTGCGGCCTGGCACACGATCGTGAATGGAGAGCTGGTGGTGGAGGGCGGCGCATTGGTTGCCAGCGGGGTGGAGGAGAAACTTGCCACTCACAGCTCGATCGCCAAGAGATTCCAGGGGATCACCTGAGCCATGACGCCCGAGAAGCGCGCCGTCGAACTCATCGCTGCACATGCCAAGCCGGTTGAGGTCGACGAACAGAACTCGATCCTCAACTACGCCGAGGCACCGCGCGTAGGGGACTGGACACTGCGATCCGCATTGGTACGGCTCGCTCAGCCTCATCCGCTGCGGAGTGAAGCGGTGCTCCAACTGGTGCGCCGACTCGACGCGGCGATCCGGCCCATGGTTCGACCACTACAACAACACGGCGTAACCAGTCAGCGATCCATTCCTGGCGGAGCCCAGAAGATCGCCGACACACGGCTGGTCGATGTCGCTTCCGATTCCGCCGTACTGGCCGCCTACGGCGAGATGGTTGAACTCGACGACGCCGAGCAGGCGTCCATCCACCTGGTGGACTTGGCTCTTCAGCTCGACAAGTTGTCCAACACCCTTTCGGCCTGGGCGGCAGCCGGATCCGATGGTGCACCGCTGGCCGAGATCGACAACACCTGCGCCCGGGTGCTGAAGGCCATGAACGATGGCGGCGTGCCTGAAGAGGCTCGCTGGGATGGGCCTCGAGGTGGAGCACGGGGGGTCTGACTATCGTCGGCGAGGTGGAACCTCGACAAACACTGAGCGAACTCCCCTCGGCCGGTCTCGGCCATTGGCCGACACCACTACATCGACTCAACCGACTCAGTGAGGCCCTCGACAGCGAGGTCTGGATCAAACGGGACGACATTCAAGGACCCGCCCTGGCAGGCAACAAACTCCGGAAGTTCGACCTTGTCATCGGCGAAGCGCTGGCCCAAGGCAAGAATCTACTGGTCACCACCGGAGCGTCGCAGTCGAACTCGGCCCGTACCGGCGCAGCAGCAGCTGCTGCGGCGGGAATGCGGTCGGTTCTCCTACTGACCGGCGAACGCCCGGCCGTGCCCACCGCCAACCTGCTTATCGACAAGATCGTCGGTGCCGAGATCCGTTATGCGGGCGATGTCGGTTGGGACTACCTCAATGCTGGCGTCAGCGACATCGTTAGCGAGTTCCACCGCAAGGGATACAAACCCTTCGCGGCACCGTTGGGGTGTTCCTCACCACTGGGCTCGCTGGGTTTCGCACGAGCATTCCTTGAACTGGATCAACAGCTCACCGCAGCCGGAATCCAACCGACTGCCATCGTTCACACATCAACCTCGGGTGGCACACACGCCGGACTCCTGGTCGGTCGCCTTCTGTCCGGCCGAGACGTTCGCATCATCGGTGTTGATGTGGGCGCGATCCACGCCGACCCGGCTGAAGCCCTTCTCGAACTCGCCAGCCGATCCGCTGATCGCCTCGATACCACGCTCGGACTCCACCCCTCCGACGTGGAGGTCAGCACCGATCAGATCGGAGATGGCTACGCCATTCCATCCGATAGCGGCAATGACGCGATTGCGCTCCTCGCACGGAACGAGGCGATCCTTCTGGATCCGGTGTACTCGGGGAAGGGATTCGCCGGATTCCTCGATCTGATCGAGGCCGGGCGGCTCGAGGGACCCGTGGTTTTCTGGCACACCGGCGGCTACCACGCCCTGTTCCATCCGCCGTTCGTCTCCGGACTCATCGGGGTCTGACCAGCGCCCCGCCGATACCTTGATGGCGTGAGTGCAAACGAGTGGTCCAAAGAGACCTGGTTGGTTGGAGGTGCCCGCCCCGAGAATCCCGGCGATCCTCTCAACACCCCGCTGGTAGCGGCGTCCACGTTCGTGAGCGGCGGCGAGTACAGCTATGCCCGAGGTGACGGAACACCCACCTGGGTGGCACTCGAGACGATCATGGGCAAGCTCGAAGGCGGCCAAGCCTTGGCGTTCGGATCAGGCATGGCTGCAATCGCCGCCGTCTTCGATCAACTGCCGGTGGGAGCCCACGTCATCTGGCCCGACGACTGCTACCAAGGGGTGGCCGGGATCATCAACGCGGGTGAATCGCTGGGACGATGGAGCAGCGAACGGATCGCCGTCGACAACACCCTCCAGTGGATCGAGCGCGCCGCCGACGCAGATCTCATCTGGCTCGAATCACCCTCGAACCCCTTGCTCGCCATCGCCGACATCACGACCATCGGTGGTGCACCTCGCAAACCCGGATCGATCCTGGCTGTCGACAACACCGTGGCAACCCCGCTCAACCAGCGCCCACTGGAACGGGGTGCCGATGTGTCGGTCACCTCGGCCACCAAGTACATCGGCGGTCATTCCGACCTGCTGTGTGGTGTGACCGTGTGCAACAACGACGATCTCCAGGAAGGGCTGTTCCGGGCTCGACTGCTGAACGGTGCCGTCCCCGGCAACCTCGAAGCGTTCCTCGCCACCCGGGGTTCGCGCACGATGGCCCTTCGTTTACGGGCCGCCGAAGCATCGGCACAGATCCTGGCCGAACGGTTGCAGGGCCATCCCAACGTCGAGCTGGTCCGTTACCCGGGGTTGCCCAGCCATCCACAACACGGTCTGGCCCGACGAACAGCTGGACGGGTTCGGCACGATCGTCACCTTCGACATCGCCGGCGGAGCCGAACCAGCTGAACAAATGCTCGAACGGCTGCGGCTCCTCACCCATACAACCAGCTTCGGAGCGGTCGAATCGACCATCGAACGGCGGGCGTCGATCCCCGGCCAGGAACACCTCCCCCCAGGTCTCCTCCGAATGAGCGTCGGCATCGAGAATGTCGAGGATCTCTGGACCGACCTCGAACGGGCCCTGGCCTGATCAGGTTGGTTCGGGCTCAGGCCGGTTCTCCGCCAGTCGGTCTACTGCTAGAGCGACGTGGTATCCGGGTTGCCCGGACTTGTGAATCAGTCACTGGTCTCAGCGCATAGTGCTGGTTCCAAGACGTGGCCGGGATCAGCGCCAACCCGACTTGCTCTTGTCACGGCCAACCCGGAGCTGCGCAGCGCCAGATCGGGCTCAGCGACTACCGTGGAACCAGTCGACGGTGGTGGCGGCAGCTTCGGGTAGTGGTGTCGGGCGGAGTCCAAGTTCTGTCTCGATTGCGCTGGAATCGACGATGTAGTCGTGGTCGAACTCGTAGAGCATCTCGATGCCTTCCTTGGCCGCCTTGATGAACAGTCCGGCGACGCGGAGTTGCCAGGCGCCGAGCACTCCGAAGGCAGGATCGGCCCTGGCGGCTGCCGCAACCATCGCGACGAGCTCGCGTTGGGTGACCGCGTCGGCCGTGGGTGCATGCGAGGCCCGGCCCCACAGATCGGGTCTGATCGCGACAGCGGTCATGGCCTCCGCGATGTCGGGCATGTACGTCGCGGAATGGCGACTGTCCGGGTTGCCCAGGAGCTCGGTCTTCTTTCCGGCGAGTAGCGGCTCGAAGAAGCGCTCGCCGTAGGCCGACGCCAACACATGGGGTCCGAAGAAGTCACTGGCCCGCACCATCGACGCAAGTGTTGTTCTGAGCTGGCCATGCCGGGCATTCAGTCGACCGGCGCCGGACCCCGAGCATCTGCATCGAAGGCCCGCGCCCACGTGGCGATGCGCCCCTGGTCGCGGGACTCGTAGGCGTCGATTGCCTCGGCGAGTGTCGAATCGAACGTGCCAGCGGTTCCATTGGCGAGGGCCGTGAGTCGCATGGTGAACCAGGCCGTGACCCCACCCGGCGGTGGCGACTCGAAGCTGGGGAACTGCGGATCACCTCCGTGTGGTTGGGTCCACTTCGTGGCGACGTCGGGATCCAAGACCATCGTTCGAGCGAGCCCAACGAGATCTGCTGCCCCCGACGCGACGGCAATCGCTGCTTCGGCTCTGGTCTTGAAGCCGCCCGTCACCATCAAGGGCGTGTCCGTGACGGTGCGCGCCTGCCGAGCGAAGTCGACGAAGTACGGACCGGACGATCGCCGGTCAGAGCTCGACGGAGCTCCGGGGAAGTACGTTCCCCCGCTGATCTCGATGAGATCGACCCCTGCGTTGCCGAGCAGCGAGACCGCAATGAGCGCGTCATCTTCGATCAGTCCGCCCTCGAGCTGATCGCTGGAGTTGATCTTGACAGCGATCGGAAAATCTGCGCCGACCTCAGCTCGAACCTGGGCCACTATGTCGAGGAGTAGCCGAGATCTGGACTCGATCGGGCCGCCGTAGCGATCGACGCGATGGTTGAACAACGGCGACAGGAACTGGCCCAACAAGAAGCCGTGCCCGGCGTGTATCTCGACACCGCCGAATCCCATGTCTCGCGCACGTCGCGCTGCACGGGCATAGGCAGTGGGCAAGGCCTCAACATCGGCGAGTGGGAGCCCGTCACATCGAAGGCCCTCGACGTCCAAAGCAGACGGGCCAGCGGGACGTGAAATCCGATCATCAGCGAGTGCTCCGGCATGGCCGAGCTGCGGCCATATCTGGGCGCCGTTCTCCGAACCGCCTCTCGCGAGCTGCCGAAGCAAGGCATCATCGGAGCCGAGGCCGAGCACGAGATTTCCCGGCTTCTCCGGATAGCGGTGATCGACTTGGACCTCACCGATGATTGACAAAGAGGTACCTCCCATCGCCCATCTCCGATAGAGCTGTACCTGTTGATCGGTCGGGCGGCCGGATCCGTCCCCGAGCGAGTCCGACATCGCTGCTTTGACAAGCCGATTCTTGAGCAAGACTCCACAGGGAAGCTCCAACGGGGCCCCAAGGACTTCAGCGTCGGTCTCTGCGTTGCGAACTTCCACCCGCCCATACTGCCTCGGCGCTAGACCATCGACACGTGATCGAGATCGGCACTTCTTCGGGCGGCCACCCGCTCATGAATGCTCAGACTCATCGCTGGGCTCGACTTCGGGAGCGGTGCCTTGGGCGAATCGAGGCGGGTGGATCGGCGACCTCCGCCAACGAACGTCCCCTCCCACCTCGATCATCGCACGAGTGCAGCGATTCTTCGTGGCTCTCCTCCACGGGGTGGGAAAGTCAGGTGGCGCGTGGTCGCATGTCCGACGAGACTCTTGTGGTGACGAACGAACTCGAAGCTCACTACGGCCGACACGACGGACTGGTGTCGGACATTCTTGCCGGGCTCTCCGCCGCGGGGTACGACATCGACTCACTCGATCCGACGGCACTGTCGGGCGCCGACGAGTTTCATCTCGGCGGACGGCTCGCGACTCTCGCACTGCTCGACTCGGTGCGCATCAACGCACCAGGATCGGTACTCGATGTCGGGTGCGGAATCGGCGGGCCCGCTCGCACGATCGCGAACGAACTCGGCGCAACGACCTTGGGCATCGATCTCACCCCATCGTTCGTCGAAGCAGCGACCGAACTTACTGCCCGAGTCGGCCTCGACGACCGGGTGTCGTTCGATGTCGGCGACGCGCTCGCCCTCGACCTGCCCAAGGAGCAGTTCGATCTCGTCACGCTTTTGCACGTTGGTATGAACATCGCCGACAAGCCCAGACTTTTCACCGAACTGGCTCGCGTCCTGCGGCCGGGTGGCCAAGTGCTGGTGTATGACATCATGCGAATCGCTCCTGGGAGTCTCACTCTGCCAATGCCGTGGGCGTCGTCGGACGATCACCAGCACCTCGGCGACGTAGACGACTATCTCAGCGCACTCCGTGCGGCCGACCTCGAGGCGGGGGAGCCGGTCGACCATCGACCGATCGTCAGCACTGCGCTGCAACGCGCCACCGACGCGCCGCCGCCGGTGAACTTGTCGAACCTGATGGGACCCGACTTCGTCGAAATGTTCACGAACCTACGGACCGCAGTGGCCGCAGGCCTAGTGGCCCCGATGCAGATCGTCGCGTCCAAACGGGGCTGAACAACTCCCGATCCGGCACCAGAGCATCTCACAGCTCAGAACAACATCGCACAGAAGGCTTCACACCTGCGCGAGATCGGCACCTATGGGCGGCTCGGTCCCGAGGGTTCGAGTCGCCGAGCCCCATCACGCAGGACAGTTCAAATCCCGGACGAAGCGCCCGCTCTGACTAGGGGAAACGCATCCCGAGCAAGTGCACCGCAGGTCGGCCGGTCTGGGCTGAGCGAATTCTGCCCCAGAGCCGGCGCGCCACACGGGTCATCCGTCAGGTCTGCCTGAGGTCATTGAGGCACCTGTCATCGGAAACTGAACGAGAGGCGACGCTGGCAGGTCAGCTCAGATTCACGGGCTCGTGCAGCTGGTGTTCCAGCCGTCGGGTTGGAGATCCGCGGAGACGACCACATCGGTCTGAGCGTCAGCACCGACCTCGAAGACTTGCTGGCAACCGAACAGACCCCTGCCGTCGGTGTTGACTGGAACCCACCGGCTCACCGGATTCAATGCGTCATCGACCCACACCACCAAGGTGTAGACGCCCGGTTCGACGGTCAACGCCTCGTCTGACACGAACGGAAACCGCCCCACTCCCGAAGGTCCAGGCTTGCGAACAACCTCGGTCACGGTGACATCGTCGCCCGAGATCACCGACCAGAACCCGCCGATCGCATCGCGTTCCAGATCGATCAACTCGCCGCCTTCATAGACCACCACGGCCAAGTCGTCGCCTACATGCCCTGACACGCCCGACACCGTGACAGCGACCACCTGACCATCCCCCACACCCGACGCCGCAGGCATCGACGTCTCGAGCTCGGGCGCCCACTCGGGAGAAGCCGGTGCGAGGATTTGGGCCCATTCGCCGGTGTCGAGGTCGATCGCCCACACGTCGTCCGCGGCCGACGACCACCATTCACCGTAGATGCCGTTGATGAGGACAAGTCGATCGTTGATCGGGTCACCCACAGCGGCCACAAAGGGGTAATAGAACGAGGGCACAGTCACGGGAGCCTTCTCGCATGTCCATGCCAACGAGGCCGTGTCGAATCCGCACAGCGCGAAGCCACCGTCGAATTCGCTGACGAAGACGGTGTCATCTGCCTGGCCATAGACAGCGCCTGGCCATCCCAGGTTCACCGTCGGTGTGTCGGTCGAAACAATGGTGGTTTCGCCGGTCCGGGGGTCAAGGAGCACCGTCGCCGGTTCTCGGTCGACATACCCGACGATGATGAAACGGTCGATCGTCTGCGAGTAGCCCAAGAAGTCGAGCACATGGCTCGTCGGGATGTCGCCTGGAATAGTCCCGATGGCTGACCAAGTGTTGGTGTCGACGTCATACGCCCAAAGATCCCAACTCTCCGAGGACGTGCGGGTCGTGAGGATCAGACCCGATGCCGGGTCGTAGACCGCGCCCCCAAATGGATTGATCGAGTCATCGGTGCTGTTGCGAGTCCACGTGTTGGTGTTGGCGTCGTAGACCGCGGTGTAGCCGCCGTTGAGAGCGACCGTTACGTCAGAGTCGGCGTCGTAGACCAGAGATCCCAGGACACCGCTCGGCCTCCCTGCTGCATCGATCAGATCCGCCGGGTCGGCAGGCGACCCATTGGGGTTCATCTGGTCCCACCGATTCGCGCAGACATCGAACGTCCACGTTTCGCCCTGCTGGTCGACATAGACGATGCGACCTGCGTGCAGGTCGAACGCTGCTGCAAGGCTTCCTACCCAGCCGGGATGAGGACGCTGCTGATCGATCGAACCCGCGACGCTCGGGTCAGAACCGGTCGGACAGGTCGCGGCCGGGGGTGCGGTCTTGGCAACCGTGGTAGCCAGAATCGGGTTCCACGACACGCTGGTCGAGGGTTCCGCCACAGCAGTCGTGGTTGATGGTTCCGCCACAGCAGTCGTAGTTGACACTCCGTCCGCTGCAGTCGAGTCACCACCCGACACACAGCCAGACGCAACCAGAATGATCACGATCATGCCTGCGATCACCCGGCGCAGTAACACCTCCGATCGAGGTTGCATCACGAACCCCTTTCCAGACCGTGGGTTCACTTTGGGACACCCCGACGAAGCGCGGTAGAGGCTTTCGTTTCTATTTCAGCGATGATCTGAACGCCGAGATCACCGACCGCACCAACCGCGTCGCCGACGTTCTCGACAGCGAGAACTAGCGGCCAAGCACGAGGTCAATGACCTCGACGACGGTGCCGTCCTCGACGAGTCGCACCGTGAGGGCAAAGCGGCCAATCATCGTGTCGAAGCCAACAGAGGGCCGCGTCTGCTCGCTGTCCGGGTCGGCTCGGCATCAGCCTCTAGACACCAACGGCCGGCGAGAATATGCGTGTTTCAGCCCCGAACCCGGCCACCCACCAGACCGAGCAGTTTGCCGGCTATGTGCGGGGGTGAGGCCGTTACTGCGCCGCGAGTTCCGAGCGTGGGGAAGGGCCGGCACCGAGCGGGTGTTGGGTTCGCGTTGGCAGACCGACCACCGCGATCTCAACTGCTCGACGCGTTGACGACCGAGCGACCCAGGGTCGTTCTCGTGCTAGTTGTCGATGGAAGTGCCCTCCTTCGCTAGGGAGCAGAGGCGATCTTTGCGAGCCGCTCAGAATCCTTCGATCACCTTGAACACGACGTCGGCGCCCTTGTCGCGCAGTGGGATCAGCGCCTGGTACTCGTCGGACTCGTAGAAGGCCTCTACCGCTGCGGTGTTCGGGAACTGGATGACCACCTCGTATTCATGGTCCGCCTGCCCAGCCAGCAGCTTGGCGACGCCACCCATCACGATGGTTTCACCACCGTGCTTGTTGATTACCGGAACGGCCTTGCCGGCGTATTCCTCGAAGATCTCGGGGTCCTTCACCTTGATGGTCGTGCTCAGATATGCGCTCATCTCGATCTCCGCTAGTTGTTCCGCCGTGGCCGCGGACACTACAACCCCAGCAGCGCACTGGCGAGTTCGGTGGTCGTAACGAGGTCGCAGCGCCCACGACCCTAGCCAATCACCCGGTATCCGGCGCTATCCCGCGCATGTGCCGCCCATATCCTCAGCCCCCCAGCCTGAGGAGGGCGCTTGGGTTCGGCACATATGGGCGCGCGGCAATGATCCGGTTGGGGCCGGGTTTGCCGTTGTCGTGGTTTGGATCCGATGGACGGCCGTCTGACCCCCGCTCGCTACTCAAGGGGTGAGTCTTGGAACAACTTCGAGAGCGGTTCGCTAGGGTCGTTTCGGTGTTTCCAGTGGTGGTGGAACGGGCAGAGGAGTTGGCCGTTGGCGACCAGGGTTGGTCCTCGGGCTGACCATGCTGTGATGTGGTCGTACTCACATGCTCGTGTCGGTCTTCGGCAACCACGATGTTGACACCGGGTGTCTCGTAGCCGGATCATCCGCCGTTGCAGGGTGGTGAAGTGACGACCGGCAGGCTTGTCGTCGACCAGGCATCCGCTGTTGGTTACCCGGTGACGCCGCACCCGAGCGGTCGGGCGCAGATTACGAACCACAGCCGGGTGGGATCAGGTTCCCGCCCACGGTGCGGGGATACCGGACCGCAGAGAAACCTCTATCACCGGGCACCGGCAACCCAAGAGCGGTGCCAGGTTCAGACTCGACATCGTGATCGTGGTCGGGCACGAGGATCTCCAGATGAGGACGAACTGTGCCCTCACCTTCGGGGTTCAGAGACCAGCTGAACCAGCGCATCGTGGTTGGCTTGGGCGATCGACAGATCCCGATCATCAGTTTGTAGGCGTTTCGCGTTCTCGAACACCGTGTTCATCACCTGCTCACCCAACAATGGATCCAACACACCAGTGACATGGACATTGGAGAACAGGTCGGGTTGAAGGTGGAGATGGCGACGAGCCTGAGCTCGTAGGAACTCGTCCAGATGTTCATCAGGATCAGCGACCGCAACCCAAGTGCGCAGGGCATCTTCGAACTCTTCCGGAGTCGAGAGCACCGCCACCGCGGCGAGCGCCGGTTCAGCGTCACGCACCTGATCCGAGTTGGCCTTCCGAGCCCACTTCGACATCAGATCGACATGAGCCAACGTGATCTTGCGGGCCAGCAACGCCACATGGAAGTTGGGAAACCGATACACAGCTCGACCGGCACGGCGAATCGACGCGGCCCGTGAGCGGGACACACGACCCTTGGCGTTGACCAAACCGATCATGGTGCGTTCACCCTTGGTGTAGGAACACGCCGTCCGTTCCCCCAGCTCCATGAACCGGCCCGCCACCGCCGACAACCGCTCCGACTCCGCCGCCATGTTGGTGACGATGTCGGCCAGTTCCTGTCGGGTCACACCCAAGAGATCGGTGGATGCCACCTGATCGACAGCCGCACCGATCTCCGCCAGCACAGCCCGCTCCTCGGCAAGGAGCCCGGAACCAGAACCCGAGTTTCCCGCCGAGGAAGCCATGACTCAAGTATGACGAAGGGGTGTGACACTAACGGCCGTAGCGCTCCACGAAGTTGCGGAGAATCTTGGGTGGGAACTCCACATCGACGGTGCTGACCCGATCGATGAGATCGTCCATCTCCTCGGGCGGGAAGTATCCCGCGTGACGGTAAATCCGAATCCGCTTGATGATGCTTTCCCGGCTCAACTCGGGGTGGAACTGAGTTGCATAAACGTTGGAGCGGACCCGGAACATATGAACCGGGCACTGGGCGGACGACGCCAGCAGCACCGCGGAGGGGGGCAACACACTGCATGCCTCTTTGTGTCCGATGAATGCGTCGAATGCTCGCGGGATCCCGGCCAGCAGGGGGTCGGCCACACCGTCATCGGTGAGGCTGATCGACGTGGACCCCACCGGCTCGCCGAATCGGCGATCGATCACGCCGCCCTGGTGCACCCCCAATGTGCCGATCCCGTAGCAGGCTCCCATGAACGGGTAGTCACGCTCCACGATCTCGTCGAGCAACGCCTGGAGTTCGGCTTCGACCCGATGCTGTACATCGGATTTCTCGATCGCTCGGATCGCTGGCGTTGAACGGGCTACCACCAACGATGATCCCCGAGTAGGCGTCGAGGTCAAGGTTTGGGAGCGGTGCTTCTGCGATACGGATCATCCGTAGCTGTTCGGACTCCAGCCCAGCGCCACCACGGAATCCGTCGTACTCGTCAAATGCTGCTTCGTCCTCGGGCCGAGACGACAACAGCAGGAATGGCTTCACGGCCGACGATCGTAACCGTGGGACAGACGACCGCATCGTTTGGTGGAGCCAATCCGGCACAGGCGAATAGAGTCACTGCGTGGCTCTCTCGGACTATGTCGAAACATCGTTTGAACACGAGGGGATCACCCGCAAGGTCTTCAAGGGTGCCCCCGATGGTGAATCGCAGCGAGGCATCGTGGTCGTACACGAGGTACCCGGCATCACACCCCAGGTGGTCAACTTCGCCGACAGGCTGGTCGAGCGGGGCGCCACCGTCTGGATGCCGTCACTGGTCGGCACCCCGGGTTTGGACCGATCCGCGGCCTACGTTGCTCAGAGTTTCGCCAAGGTGTGCGTTGCCAAGGAGTTCGCCTACTGGGCGTCGAACGAATCACCACCGATCACGCGGTGGCTGCGGGCGCTGGCTCGAGAGTTGAGTGCAGACCTCGGAGGTCGAAAGGTCGGTGCGCTCGGAATGTGTTTCAGTGGCGGGTTTGCCCTTGCCATGGCGGCCGATCCGGTGGTGTGGGCTCCGGTCTTGTCCCAGCCGGCCGGCCCGATGCCGCTGGGGGCTGATCGGCGTCGGTCGATTCACGTGTCGAACGAGGACCTCCACTCGGTGATCGAAAAGGGCTGCCAGGTGATGGGTCTCCGCTTCACCGGAGATATGACCGTTCCGTCTGAACGGTTCGCGGCGCTGACCGAAGCCCTCGGACCCAAGTTCACCGCTATCGAGATCAAGAGCCCAGACCGGGCGATCAGTATCAAACGATCAGCCCACTCGGTCCTGACCGAAGACCTGATCGACGTGCCGGGCCACCCGACCCACGCCGCCCTTCACAAAGTGCTCGACTTCTTCGACTCCCAGCTCTGAACCTCGCCGCGTCGCCATCTCCTTCCGGGACCACGACTGACGGCGAGCGCAACAGAACTCGTGGGCCATGTCGAACGCACCAACGCACACAGGGGTAGCGTTCCGCTATGGGAATCGACGGAAACTACGAACCGAGTACATGGGGTTGGGTCGCAGACCAGGTCGCTGAATACGAGGCGTCCGGCGGAACCCGCGCCAACACGCTGCGCGACAGTGGTATCCCGGTCATCATCGTCACGATGGTCGGCCACAAGAGTGGCAAGGTCCGCAAGATCGCTCTCATGCGGGTCGAACACGAAGGCAACTACGCCCTGGTTGCCTCCAAGGGTGGCGCTCCAGAACATCCTGGCTGGTACCACAACCTCATGGCCGAGCCGACCGTGGAGATTCAAGACGGCCCCGAGCCCCACGAATATGCCGTGCATGTGGCCAGCGGCAAAGAGCGCCAGGAGTGGTGGAATCGCAGTGTGGCGGTGTTCGCCCCCTATGCGGAATACCAGGAGAAGACCGACCGGCTCATTCCGGTCTTCGTTGCCACGCCAGCCTGAGCAGTGGTGGCCCGATCTACCGCACCTGAGCACCCCCGGGCAGACCACCACGTTCTCCTAGGATGACGGCTTGACCGAGCTGCGTTGGACTCCGACCGACCTACCTGTCGACCAGGCCGCAGACTCGGTTCGTTCGGCCTTGACCAACTATGACGGGCTCCTGGTTCTCACCGCCGAACCGGGAGCGGGCAAATCGTCCCTTGTACCGATGATCGTCGCCAACCAGGTAGCAGGCCGAATCGTGCTGCTACAACCTCGCCGTCTTGCGGCGAGAGCCACTGCACAGCGGCTCGCCAGCCTGCTGGGAGAGCCGGTGGGACAAAGGATCGGCCTTACGATTCGGGGCGAGAGGAAATTCTCACCCAGCTGTCGGATCGAGGTCGTGACCGAGGCAGTCCTCACCAATCGACTGCTCGACAATGTCGAGCTGCCCGGCATAGGGGCGGTGATCTTCGACGAGTTCCACGAGCGGAGCGTTGACGCCGATCTCGGGCTGGGGATGGCGCTGGAAACACGCTCGCTGGTTCGACCCGACCTCGGCATCATCGTGATGTCGGCAACCATCGATACCCGACCGCTCGCATCGTTGATGGGCGGTGCACCTGTGGTCGAGGTCGAGGGGAGAACGTTTCCGGTGGAGACGATCCACCACCACCGCCCGGACCGCCGTTCGTGGGCAGCCGCCACGGCAGACGTGACCCGTAGAGCACTGACCGAACGCAATGGCGACGTATTGGTATTCGTCCCGGGCCGAGGTGAGGTGGCTCGTGTCAGTCGTGAACTCGCCGACTGTGGGGCTCACGTGTTCGGTCTTCACGGCGGCACGCCGGCGGACGAGCAACGCAAGATCCTTCGGGGCGGCGCGAGTCGCCGGGTGATCATTGCAACTGCAATCGCCGAAACATCGGTGACGGTCCCGGGTGTGACCGTGGTGATCGACGGCGGTCTGGCCCGGCGGCCACGGTTCGATTCTTCCTCAGGGCTAGGGGCGTTGGAAACCGTTTTCGTGCCGCGTTTCGGTGCCGATCAGCGCCGCGGCCGCGCCGGCAGGATCGAACCGGGCATCTGCCACCGGATGTGGTCGGTGGAGGACGAGCGCCATCTCGACAACTCCTTCGCCCCCGAGATTGTCGCCGGGGATCCACTGCCGCTGGCGCTCTCTCTGAGCCGTTGGGGAGATCCGATGGCCACCGACATCCCCCTGCTGGACCACCCCGGCGATCACCGATTGGAAGCCGGACGGCGGTCGCTGGAACGGCTGGGCGTCGTCGACTCAACCGGCCGGCTCAGCGATCTCGGGCACGCCGCCGCTCGACTTCCAGCCCATCCCCGGGTTGGGGTCGCACTGGTCCAGGGTCGGACTGCCGAACCGAGGTCCGCACTTGTTCGTCGACTGGCAGCGTTGGAGGAAGGGATCCGGCCTTCGACCGTCGACCTCGAGGCGTGGTCGGGGTCTGATCTCCGCCCCGCGGAGCGGGCTGCCCGTCTGCTGATGAAGGCAGTCGGTCGGATACCCGAATCGGTTGCCGCTTTTGCCGAGAATCTGTCGTTCGGCGAGGCCCTACTGTTGGCCTGGCCCGACCGGGTGGCGATCGAGAGACCGGGACGACCCGGTCGTTTCCTGCTGGCGACCGGAACCGAGGTGACAGTGGCCGAGAACGATCCTCTGGTTCGGGCTGAGTTCATCGTTGTGGCGGCGGCGGACGGTTCGGCGCCGCGGATCAACGTGCGGGGTGCGGTCGCAGTGACTCGGTCCCAAGTCGTCGAACGGCTGGCGGACCACATCACCCGGGTGACCGTCACCGAGTGGGACGAACAGCAGCGCCGAGTTGTTGCCGCCGTCGAGACTCGGCTGGGCGCCATCGTTCTGCATCGAGAACCGAATCCTCACCCCGATCGAACCTCGGTTGACGCCGCTTTGTTCGACGCCATCCACCGTCGAGGTACGTCCCAGATGCGGTGGACAAAGGCCGGCCACTCGATCAGGGATCGTTTGCGATGGCTGCACGCCGAAGCGCCGGACCAGTGGCCCGATGTAACCGAGGATCAGCTTCTGGTTCGGTTGTCGGAATGGGTGGAAGTCGGAAGGGCCCAGAGTCCATCCGAGGTCGTTGCCGGAAAAGGCCTACTCAACCTGCTCGATTGGCAACAACGAGCGTCGCTGGACTCTCTGGCACCCGAGAAACTGGAGACGCCCAGCGGCAGAGAACCGAGCGTCGACTACAGCTCGGGCCGACCCGTGTGGTCGGTCCGTTTGCAGCACCTCTTCGGTCTCGATTCCCACCCCACCATCGGGCCGAACCACACACCGATCACGATCGAACTGTTGACCCCCGCCGATCGGCCGGCTCAGACGACCAACGACTTGCCCGGTTTCTGGCGGGGCTCCTATGCCGCAGTCCGCTCAGATCTGAGGGGTCGCTATCCCAAACACTCGTGGCCCGAGGACCCCGTGGCTGAGTAGAAGCAGCAATCAGGCAACGATGGGCGAGCGGGCTGCAGCCCAGTCATCGAACGCTGAAGAGATCGCCTCGGAGGAGCGTCGCGCTCCGGTCTGCAAATACTCCATTGCTCGAAGGGCAGCGTCGTGAGCCTCGGTGCTCGAGCCGGCCACGCAGTCCTCGACCACTCGGCAGAAGTAGTCGTGCTGGTGGCCGTCGACGAAGGTGTAGTGCACGCATACGTCGGTATGTCCGCCGATGAGAATGAGCGTGTCGGCCTTGAGGCCCTTCAACAGGATCTCGAATTCGGTTCCGAAGAAACACGAATAACGACGCTTGCGGATGAAGTAGTCGTCGGGACCCATACCAACTGCGGCCGCCACCTCGGTGCCGGGATCGCCTTCCAAGAGATGCACGTCCTCGGCGCCGTCGAGCTCACGGCCGAAGTCCACCAGGTTCCGGCGGTGCGCCTCCTGGAAGAAGACCACAGGCACACCGCATTCGCGAGCTTTCTCGATGAGAGCAGGCGCCCGATCCATTCGCTCCTGGTAGTCGGCCATGAACGGGATGGCCGATGGCTCATCACCTTGAGATTCACCGCCCTGAATGTCAACGACCACCAGAACCGGTTGCCCCTCGATCAGCTTGCGGGGTTCTTTCATATTCGCTCCGATCACCTTTGTTGCGGTTTCAGGGTAGGGCACGGCCACGGTGAGCTGGGAACCTGCGGCCGCTCTGGCATAGGGTCAGCGCTATGCAGCAACTGACCGCGCAGAGTTCAAAGGGTGCAGTGTGCACGGTCGACTACCGTGCGAGCCGCGCCGGTGTCGACGTGCTCAACGAGGGCGGCAACGCTGTGGATGCTGCAATTGCCGCCAATGCAGTGCTCACGGTTGTGAGCCAGCACATGTGCGGTATGGGAGGCGATCTTTTCGCTCTGGTCCACATGGGTGAAGGGGATCCAGCGTGCCTGAACGCTTCGGGATGGGCTGGGGCCGGAGCCGACCCTCAACGTCTCCGATCAGAGGGCCACACCCGTATGCCGTTCAAGGACGACATTCGATCCGTACCGATTCCTGGTTGTGTCGATGGATGGGTGGCGCTGTCGGAACGATTCGCAACGATGCCTCTGGATCGACTCCTCGAGCCCGCTCAGCAGATTGCGGAGGACGGGTTCGAGATTCCCGATCACCTGGTGCGGTCCTCGGTGCGGGTTGCCGGCGTCGACGGTGCCGACAACTACCAGAACCTGGTGGAGGGGGAGACGCTCCAACGGTCAGCGACCGCCGCTGTTCTCGGCGACATTCGCTCCGGCGGACGCGATGGTTTCTACCTCGGGCGATTCGGCCGAGCACTCCTAGAGCTCGGTGCCGGTGAGTACAACCAAGATGATCTTCAGCACCGCCATGCCGAATGGGTCACTCCCCTGTTCCTCGACGCCTGGGATCACCGTCTGTGGACCGTGCCGCCCAATTCCCAGGGGTACCTCACGCTGGCAGCAGCCGGAATCGCCGATGGGCTCGATCTGCCAGCGGTGGACGATGACCTGTGGGTTCACCTGCTGGTCGAGTCGGCTCGACATGCCGCATTCGACCGCGTCGACTCGCTCTACGACGGCGCAGACGGCTTCGCCCTGATCGCTCCCGACCGACTGGCGGAGCGCCGGGCCAACATCTCGCCGGACCGCACCGGCTCCCTCGGCGACACCTATGCCGGCGGTGGGACGATTCACATGGTCACAACCGATGCCAACGGTGGAGGTGTGTCGCTCATCAACAGCAACGCCGCCGGCTTCGGGGTGAACCTGGTCGTGCCGGGGACCGGCATCTTCCTTCAGAACCGAGGATCGGGATTCAATCTGACCCCCGGCCATCCGGCGGAGTATCAGCCGGGCAAGCGAGCGCCCCACACGCTGGCGCCGGCGCTGGTCACCCATGCCGACGGTTCCCTCCGAACCGTTTTGGGAACGATGGGCGGGGACGCCCAACCCCAGATCGTGCTTCAGATGCTGGCCCGCCTGCTCCACAACGAACAATCGCCTGGCGAGGTTCTGGCGGCCCCTCGCTGGATTCTCGAACCGCCCAGTTCGAATGGATTCGACACCTGGGATCATCCGGATGCCGCGAATGTGATCCTGGAACCTGACGCTCCCGTGGAGTGGATCGCAGGGCTCGAGGCTCGGGGCCAAACGGTTGAGCACCGACCGGTGAACGTGGGCCACGCCCACATGATCGACCTCGTCGACGATGTTTCACACGCGGCCACCGAACCACGCATCAGCACGTCCGCCGCCCTCACGCCTTAACCCTTCACCCGAAATTCCGTTCGAGCAGTACATTCCGCCGAAATCCCGTTCGGGAAGCACACGTGGCGTGCTGGCGGAACGGAATTTGGGCGGGATGTGGTTTGGGAACGGCAGAACGGGGTCTGAAACCGGCGCTTGAATCACAGTAACGACGGCCGATGGTTACATCGTTGTGATTTGGATCTTGCTCAGGCTCGCCGTGGTCACGCTCACTGCGCTTTGCCTCTTCACCGCCGGCCTCGTTGTGGGCTGGTTTGGTATCGTTGTCTGGCTGGTCACAGGCTCGACGATGGTGACCCACGCCGGGGTCGAGTTGGTTCGTTCCATCGAAAGACTGCCGCTGCCGACCTGGGGATCGGGCCGAACCTACGTGTACCTCCTTCAGGACGAACAAGCCGCCACCAAGATCGGCATTTCGGCGCAACCGCGGCAACGTATCGCCAGTCTCCAGACCGGTCACCCTGAGCCACTCCATCTCATACGGGCCATCCGGTGCCGAACTGCGGCGACCGCGCGGGCCGTAGAGCGTGACCTGCACGCTCACTTCGAGCACTACCGCATGAACGGCGAGTGGTTCGATCTGACTGACCGCCAGGTGCGCCGGGCCATCTCGCTGGCCCGTCGATGGCGTTGACCAGCATCGCTGATCTCAGTCGCCAGCTCTCACTGGAGATGTTGCCGATGCGAGTCTTCCGCTGCGGCCGCATCCGGTGTGTTGTTCTGATCGTCTAGATCGATGGTGGGCTCTTCAACCGAGCCTGCATCAGTGGTGCGATCTGAACCGTGCTGCCGCTGGCCGAGGAGCCCCTTCACCATGTGGTCGAATGCGTCCGACGTAGCCCTGATCTCGTTGACGACCGCGTGCGACGGTTCGGTCTCGATCAGCTTTCCAGCCTCAATATCGCGGGCTCGATTCCGGAGTTGGGTGAGAGGAACGGTCACGTTCTGCATCAATCGCCAACCGGCCGCAATACCTGTGAGTCCCAGCGCCAGTGCGATGAGGTTGCTGCGCTGTTGTTCGCTTCGGACGTCGCCGAGGAAGTCTCGTTCGTCCAGCGAGACACCCAGAATCCAATCAGTCTGGTCGATCGGGGCAACGAACGCATGGAGCGTGGAACTCCCATCGTCCACGGTGAACGTCTCGGGTACTGAACCGAGCTCAGAAGCGGCCCTGAACGAGGCCTCGAGCACAGCACTGTCGAGGTCAGCGACCGACGAAAGCCGAAACCCCTGACCATCAGGCTGTCGAATTCGGTCCAGATCCTCGAGGGCAATAATCTCACCTCGGGTATTGAAGATGAACGCCGAACCGTTCTCACCGAGGCTCAGATCACCAAGAAACGCCGACAGATCGCTCAACTCGATATCCACTCCGACGACTCCGGCGATCGAGCTATCGGGCCGGTACACCGGGGTGGCCGCCGTGACACCCGGGCGTTGACTCGTGAAGAAGACATACGGATCGGTGAGTACGGTTCCCGACACCTGTGTGGCGGACTGAAACCAGGGCCGCTCCCGGGGGTCATACTCATCGGCGGGGTCGAGCTCGGAGCCTGTCACCGAGAACTGGCTGTCGCGATACACGAGCTCGACTGTTCGCGACTCATCCGTCACGCTGATCACCTTGGTCCGGAAGCCATCAGAACTCCCGGATTCAGGCCGTGACACGTAAACGAACTCGCCATCCACAGTGCCGTAGAAGGCACCATTTGCGCTGAGATTGGATTCGAGGAGGGCTCCAAAGTATCGCTCGAGCTCCTGTGAGCTCTCCAGAGCACCGCCGGTGATCGACACCGCCGCAATCTCGGCACTGGCCCGGGCATCAGCGAGAAAGTCCTCAGAACGGGCCGTCGTGCTTGCCGACACGTTTGAGAGAATCGACTCCATGCCCGAGATGATCTCTGCGTTGGCCGTCGCCCGGTTGGTCCAGATGATTCCGCCGAACGAGAACAACAGCAGCGCCAGGAGGGCTGCTACCAACCCCTGAATTGGAAGTCTCATGACGTCCTCCTTAGACGATCCGCACCACATCGGACTGCGGATGACCTTGCGATATTTTCCAGCAACCCACGAGGCCGCAAATTCGGGCAACTGTTATGACACAAGGCCTTGATAGCACGTCTTCCCTCACGGGTGAATTGGAATGAACGGCCTCGGTGCCGCCAAGGCCTGTCTGCACGTTCCTCATTACGATGCGTTGCGATCGACATGGATTCTCAGTGACCCAGGCCAAAGAGGAGCGACTTGGCCAACAGCCCGGCACCGATGAGCCCGGCATCAGCGCCCAACCCCGCGGTGGCGACCAGCGAGGAGTTCTGGGCATGACTGACCGAGTAACCGCCGAGATCCTCGAGCGTCGCCGATTGAATTCGAGACGCCATGTCGGGCCTGGTGCCCACTCCTCCACCGAACAACACGATGTCGGGAGCAAAGGAATACGCATAGACCCTGACCAATTGCGCGAGGTACTTCGCTTCCAGATCCCATACCTCATCCCGATCGTCCAACGTGGCCGGGTCGGCGTGCCAGCGGTCAGCAATCGCGGGCCCAGACGCCATGCCCTCCAAACAGTCGCCATGGAACGGGCACCGGCCGGCAAAGTCGTCACCTTGGAGGCGCCGCACGGGTACATGCCCAATTTCAGTGTGGTCACTACCTCGATATGGCACGCCGTCGATGGCAACAGCGCCGCCAATCCCAGTTCCGACCGTCACATAACCCACCCGCCGGTGTCCTTGACCGGCACCGTATAGAGCCTCCGCAACCGCTGCCGCCTCCACGTCGGTTTGGATATCGGCTGGCACCGAGAGCGTGTTCGCCAGCTCGGCCAGCACCGGTGCCCCGGTCCAACCCGGTTTGGGCGTGGAGGCCATCGACCCGAAGGCATCGGAGGATCGATCAACGATGAGCGGCCCGAACGAGGCGATCCCGAGCGCGGCCACAGAACGCGCGCCGAAGAACTCGATGACAGCGCCAAGTGTCTCGGTTGGGCCGGTGGTCGGGATCCACACCTGTTCCCCCACCTCGAGGGTTTCGTCGTCCATCACTGCGGCCCGAAACTTGGTGCCACCCGCCTCCAACGCTCCTAGCACCGCAGCCATACGCTCATGATGCCCGACGATTGGGGGCTTTCGACAGAATGCCCGCCTACATTGCCACGTTCAGCAGATCCTCGGTGCCGAGTACACCGAAGCCGGTCCCCAGTTCATGCTCAGACGACTCAACTGAGCCAGCATTCAGTTATGGCCCCTCCAGGCCGCTCTAGACAAACCTACAGCTTCGCCTTGATTCGAGGGATGAGTGCCGTCATCCGCTTTCGGTTGGCGCCAAGGTCGCGATGACCCAGCCGGGAGGCAGATCGAAAATGCAGCATGCCGTCCTCAACAAGAAACGACACGTCGTCCTTGAATCGGAAGATCCGCGTGGTGAAGACCGAATCGATCCGGTTTCGGGAGCGACCTTGGATCATCGCAGCGGGTGACTCATCGAGAACTGCCTGAACCGCATCGAGGACGTCATCTACCGACGCAGACACCTCAACCGGTGCCATGTAGTGCTGTGAATCTGCCGGGTCGGCCTGCGACGAGATGCAGTTCGGAGATGACGGGCAGCGCTTCAGAGTCATGGTGAGACGCTAGCCATTCCAATGGCCATCCCGTGGAATGCCCTAGGTCGGCAAGGAACGACTGCGTGGAGGTCAATCGCGATGCATGCCCATTGCGGCGTAGAGCGCCACGCCGTGAGAAAGGTGGTCTTCGCTGATCTGCATCAAGTTGCTGTGGTTGGGGGCGGCATGGTGGTGGTCGACACCGGGGGTGCAGACACCGAGGAACGCCATCGCGCCCGGCACGTGCTGAAGAACATAGCTGAAGTCTTCGGCCCCCAAGAGCGGTCTGGGCAACTCGGAATAGTGATCCTCGCCGACCACCGCTGAGGCCAGTTCACCGACAAGATCCGCCTCGGCCTGGTGGTTCACGGTCACTGGATACCCGGGAATGACGGCCGATGTACAGCTGCACCCGTGAGCCTGGGCGGTGTGCTGAGCAACCCGTTCCAGACCCGCATGAAGCAGATCGCGAGTTTCCTCGTCGAGGGTCCGGATGGTGCCCTCCATGAACGCGTTGGGAGGAATCACGTTGTTTGTCGTGCCGGCCTCGATGTGGGCAACCGTGATGAGTCCAGCCTGGACCGGGTCGACACCCCGGCTCACGAGGGTATGCAGCCCCGTGACAGTGGCGGCAGCTGCGGGGATCGGATCGATGCAGTGGTGGGGAGCGGAAGCGTGCCCACCGCGGCCGTGAACAGTGACCTCGAAGCGATCGGCCGATGCCATCAACGACCCGCCGCGAGTCGTGATCAAGCCATCGGGAAGTCGGGTGAAGACATGGATTGCAAACGCCTTGTCGACACCAAACAACACGCCTTCGTCGATCATGAACTTCGCGCCGTGGTGACCCTCCTCCCCGGGCTGAAACATGAAGCGTATTTTGCCGTTGAACGAGTCTTTGTTCTCAGCGAGGAGCTTCGCAGCGCTCACGAGCATCGCCACATGGGCGTCGTGACCGCACGCGTGCATTCGTCCGTCGTGCTGGGACTTGAAGGAGAAGTCGTTGTCCTCCTGAAGCGGCAGCGCGTCCATGTCACCTCTCAGCAGGATGGTCGGACCGGGCTTCCCGGAATCGAGGTCGGCGGTTACCGAGGTCGTCTCCCGACCGAGCGTGATCTCCATCCCGAGCCCGGCAATCGCATCCAGGATTTTCTGTTGGGTATTCGGGAGCTGTAGGCCCAGCTCGGGATCCTGATGGATCGCTCGACGAAGTTCGACGGTGTCACTATCCAGCGACTTCGACGCGGTCAGGAGGTCAGGTCCGAGGTCAACAGCCATGACCAAGCCTGCCCCAATCCGGCCTGTCTGGGAGAATCGTGGGCTAGGCCACCTATCGCCATCATCATCGGCCCTGATAGACAAGACCACAATGTCTGTGCTGGCACCGAAGGGGCGTCTCATCGTCCTTACCATCGTTGTCTTGGTAGTCGCCAACGCGCTTATCACTCCTCCACCGACCGCCGCAATCGCTGAATCTGAACAGGACGCCATCGGCCGGCTCTACGTCGCAGCATTCGACCGGCCCTCTGATCCCGCGGGACTGAGCTATTGGGGCTCAGCACTTCAACAGGGCGTGGGCCTGGAGACCATTGCGGACTACTTCGTCCAGTCAGATGAGTTCCAAGCCACCTATGGGCAGGTGGACGATGCTGACTTCGTCACGCTCGTCTACCGCAACGTCCTGGGCCGCTCACCCGACACCGCCGGCCTGGACTACTGGGTTGACCTTCTCGATCAGGGCTACAGCCCGGGAACGATCCTCAACGGCTTCGCCCAGAGCCCCGAATTCGTCCGCACCCAGAAGGCGGTGCAGCCAACATCAGTTCTCATGATCGGCGACTCGATCTTTCATGGGATAAGGCTTCGCGGGATTCCGATCGGCTCTGCCCACCTCACGTTCATGACCGAAGAGGGCCGCCAGGCAAGCACACTGCCCCAGCTCGTCGATCAGGCGTCACACGATGGTTCGCTCGACGCCGCCGACGTTGTCGTGATCCATCTCGGAACCAACGGCTGGCAACCCGAGTACCTCGACATGTTCGATGAACAACTCACTGCGCTGGCACCGAAGCAAGTCCTGATCGTGAACACCGAGGTTGCCCGTCCGTGGGAAGACGCCGCCAACGTTGCACTCGCTCAGATCTCAAGTGAGCATGACAACACGTCGTTGATCGACTGGCATTCTGCGGTCGCATTGCACCCCGAATGGATGGGCTCCGACGGCGTGCACCCAACGTCGGAGGGACTGCGAGCCCTCGCTGACACGATCGGGATGGGGATCTCGAGGGTTTACTGAATCTCCAGCTCAACTACGTGCGTCACCGACCTGGATCGGCCCTGGTAGTTCCTGTACGAGACTGTGACATCAAGGCTCTCCTGCCCGGGCTCGATCATCTCGGGATCCAGCCAGATGCGGGCGACGTCGGCCTCGCCGGCGTTCAGTACATGGTCGTGGTGCAGGCTCGTGTGGGTCGACTGGGGGTAGTAGATCGGCAGGTCGCTCCCGCTCACCTGGATCGAGAGATCGGTGTTCAGCGGCGACAACCCCTTGTAGCCGAACTCTATCCAGTTGTCGGTGGCATCTCCGGTGCTGGTGGCAACCACGTTGTCGGTGAGGATGAGGAAGTCGTCTCCTCGGTACTTCTTGTTCGAGAACTTGAGACGGCCCATGTAGGTGCGAAAACGACCCTCACCGATGCGATCGTCATGATCAACGTCCACGGCTGCATCATCGATGGTGTATTCCACGTAGACCGAGGCCGACTTCTGGCCGCGGTTCGCCGAGTTGGTCGTCACCTTGAAATTCGTGAGGTCGATCTCGTTGATCGACAGGTCGGAATCGGTGATCAAGCTCGTGAACCCGTCGTGATTCTCGGGGTACTCAATCGTCAGACCCTTCGACTCGGGAACGACAGTGACTCTGATGTCGCGAAACGTCTCGAACCCGGTCCACGAGAGGCTCACCCAGGCCGAGGAACCAGCCACCCAGTCGACGTCCCTGTCCGATAGCAGAACTGGCGGTGTGTGTTGGGCGTCATCGTCCTTCTTGTCGGCGGCCGCTGGAGAGGCGATCGATGTCATCGTCAGCACCGAAACGACTGCAAGAGAGATGCTCTTTCGGAATGCCATGGTGTGTTCTTCGACCGGATCGAGCAGCTTCTGGAACAAGAGGGCGTATCGACCCACCGCCGAGGGAGAACCCGTGGGTCCCCGGACCCAATCAGTCTCTGAGACAGTTCGTTTGATAGTCGAACAGCACCGCGTTGCGGAAGTCCTGTCGAGACGCAAGATCAGAGACGAAGATCTGGTAGTCGTCGGCCGAGATACCCGATCGTTCCAGATGATCTTGGAGCGCAACCTCGATATCGCCGGGCTCGACGAAGGTCCGGCGCTGGAGCTCACACAGCCACGAAGCATGAACAGTGACCAGATCCACTGTCGGTGGATCCAGATCCGATTGAGGGTCCGAAATCAGGGTTGGAAGGTACGGTTGGAGCACCTTGGTCGTCGAGATCAACACCAAAGGGAACCGTCGCGGGGGTCCCCTCAGTCGATGACGAAATCGAACAGCCGCCGACAACACACACCATTAGAACGCTCGCAATGGCAGTTCGCAGAACAGGCACAGTCCCCTGTCGGCTGACAATGCCTTTCATCAAACCCTGACACGTTTCACCCCGGCCCAAATAGTCGTTCCTGTCCGCTGCAGTACACGGACTTTGTGCCGACTGGAACCCCAGATGTCTTTGACCGACCCAGTGGCCTCCGCCCCTTCCGTTCAGCTCGCCGAACACGTGTGGCTGCGGATACAGGCGCGCCTCGAGCACCAACTCGGACGGCTCGAGCGTCTGACGATGGGTCTGTTCGAGCGCCGCCTCACCGGTGAGGAAATCGCCGAGTGCCTCCAGCTGACCAACAGCCTCGCCGCGACTCTGGGAACGCTTGGGATATCAACAGCCGCCGATCTTGTTCGAATGGTCGGCAACACGGTCGATCAGAGCGGTCTCGACTCCAGCGAATCGATTGCCCTGTCCAACTTGCTGGACGATGCTCGCTTGGCCATCAGCGCAACTGTCAACGATGTCCTGAATCGAGTTCCCATCGGCCGACACCTCCTCGTCGTCGGACCTCCCTCGATCGAGGGCGATCAGCTCATGTGGGTTGCCCTCACCCGGGGCATGCGAGTCTCGAACCACGAGAACGGTTTGCGGCCCTTGGGCGCAGGCGAACGTCCTCCCGATGTCGCCGTCGTTGTTGCTCCCGATCCGGACCTGCGTGCAGCTCGGCCACTTCTCAGGGCGGTGCAGCAATCGTTCTTCAACACTCCCGTGATCGCCTTGAGTTCGGCCAACACGCTGACCCAACGACTGAGGGCGGTTGAGTACCTCACGACGATCATGCCCTTCAACTCGCACCCCGACGAGCTGATGGACGAGATCAACCTCCTGGGATCCCGCAAGCGAAAGGGAGCTGCGCTGCTGACGCTGGGCCCCTCAGCCGAGTGGTTCTCAGCCAAGATGTCCGAACTCGGCCTTCCGGTGAGAGCCGAACAGTCGGTCAGTTCGCTGTGGCGCGCGCTCCACAGCGAGGAAATCGAAATGGTTGTCATCCTTCAAGATGCCTTCACGATGTCAGCCCGCGAACTCATCGAACTGATGCGAAGCGACATCGGGACCCGTGACGTGGGAGCGGTCGTCGTCGGCCCTACATCGACCGACGAGATCGACCAGCTCCTCCTTGCCGGAGCAGACGCCGTATTCAGCGGTGAGCGAATCAGCGAAATCACGGCTCTGCTCCGGTCGCGAGTGGGTCGACGGCGGAACCGTCAAACGATCGGTCTCGCCGAGAACCAGAACTCGGTACTCCCATGGCAACCAGCGCTCGTGCTGATCGAACGCATGCTCACCGCCGCAATGAGGCGCAGCACACCGGTTGGTCTCGCACTGATTCAACTACCCGTAGATCGTCGATCCGAGCGAGACAAGGAGATCTCTCAGGAGTTCCGCCGGGGTGATCTCGTAGCCCGCCTGGATGACCAACACATCATCGTTCTGCTCGATGCGGTCAATCGGACGACTTTGGTCAGCCGCATGCAGACACTGGGCCGGAAGTTCAATCTGCGTTCGAACCAGAGCCGGATCGCGTGCATGGAATTCCCGGTAGACGGGCGGGGCCTCGACGACTTGATCACCGGCGGTCGGAGAATACTCGAACGGGTTACCGCCGAGGACGGGCCCTGGGTTGTCGGCGCCGACTGGCGGCCCCACAACGAGCGACCCGCCGATGTCTTCATCCTGGACCCCGACGAAACCCTCGGGGCCGTCCTGCGTTCCACGATGGAGCGCCGAGGCCTTCGGACCGAGCACCAGACAGACTCACTGGAGGGACTGAAGTACCTCACCGGGGGTACGGATCGCCCGCTGCCTCGCCTCCTCCTGCTCGAACTCGAGCAACGTGGAATCGGTGGGCTTCAGTTCCTCCGTCAGGTCCAGGCGTCCGGCCGGCTGGGGCAGATGAAGACCATTGTCTTCTCGGCCCGCACCATCGAGGGCGAGATGCGGCAGGTGTTCGAACTCGGAGCCGAGGACTACGTGGCAAAACCGTTCAGTACGCCTCTGCTGCTCCACCGCATTCAACGCGCATTGGGCAACTCGTGAATCTCAACTTTGTCGCCTTCCTCGCGAGCTGGTCACTCGTCGCCCTGACCCTCTTCTTGTACCTCGTTTCCGGGCTCTATCTGGATGTCTCAGAGCGAGTCCGAACCAAGCGCCGTCTCGCTGTTCTCGACGACTTCGGAGTTCTGCTGTTCGACTCCAACGAAGATGCAGCCCGAGTTCATCACCGCTTGACCGGCGCCAAGAAGAGCGTTCTTCTCGACGTGATCCAACGGCTGGCCCTCGACGTCAAGGGCGACGCAGAGGACCGCCTCCAACAGTTGGTGAGAACCTGCGGTCTCGAACGCCTCATCCGACGCCGGTCGCGATCTCGCAGGTGGCGAAAACGAGTTCAGGCCGCCCAGCTTCACTATCTCGTAACCCATCCCGATTTCGATCGAACGCCACTGCTCACCGACAAACACCCTCTGGTGCGGGCTCGGTCTGTGGAAACGCTGACCACCGAACAGGCCGAGGAGCACGTCGAGATGGTCGCATCGTTGTTGAACGACCCGACGATGTCGGTCCGACTAGCTGCCAAGAACGCATTACTTCGGGCCGGCTCGGCTGCTATCGAGCCTTTGTTGAAGCTCCTGTCCGAGGGTGGAGACCAGGTCGGGGAGGCGATGGATGTGGCCGCCTATCTCCCCGATGCACGGTTGGTGGAAGCACTGAAGAGGTATGCAACATCGAAGAACCAAGCCCACCGGCAAATGGCTGCCCGTTCACTCGGCACCGGAACCGGGGTCGGCGCAGTCGAGATTCTGCATCTACTGCTGGACGACGAAGCCGCCGATGTTCGCGTCGCGGCGATCTTGGCTTTGAGGCGGCTCGAGGCCTACGAATCGGTGGTAGCCATCGGTCGCGTCCTGAGTGACTCCTCGTTCAAGGTCCGCCGTCAGGCAGGACATGCGCTGGACGAGCTGGGTGCCGCAGGACAGCTGGTACTGCGACAAACATTGCATGCAACCGATCCGTTCGCCCGCGACATGGCCCGTCAGGTGCTGGATGGTTCGATGTCTCCTTCAGCTCATCTGGTGGCATCGGCACTGCGCCAGCAGGAGGTACTGGCATCGTGAGTTCGCTCTTCCCGCTGGTCCCGATCATCACCGCCGTGTGGGTGGTCTGCATAACGCTGACGCAGCTCACGGTTCTCGCGAGCGCCCTATACGAACATTGGCGCGTCTCCCAACGCGACGAGTTTCAGCTGTGGCGTCGTGTCCTCGCATCTCCACTCGCACCCAAGGTGTCGGTCTTGGTTCCGGCCTACAGCGAAGAGCTCACAGTCACCGAGACCGTGCGAGGGTTACTTGCACTGTCGTATCAGAACCTCGAGGTGGTGGTGATCAATGACGGTTCTCCCGACTCCACTGTGAACGTGCTGATCGATGAGTTCGATCTGCGTCCGGTGCACCCCATCTACCAGCGCATCATCAAGACCGCAGAGGTGCGATCGATCTACCGATCACATACCGAACACGGTCTGGTTCTGATCGACAAGTTCAATGGAGGCAAGGCCGACAGCCTCAACGCCGGCCTCAACATCGCATCTGGGGAGTTGGTCTGCGCCATCGACGCCGACACGCTGGTCGGTCCAGACGCTCTTCACGAACTCGTAGCGCCGTTCCTCAACCGATCCGACACTGTCGCTGTGGGAGGAACCGTACGGTTGACGAACGACTCTGTCGTGGACGCATCGGCCGTACCACGACTCGTGGTACCCAATAGGGCCGTTCCTGCGATTCAGGCCGTCGAATACGTACGGGCATTCATCGTCGGCCGGCTCGGCTGGAACCCGATGGGGGGCAACTTGATCATCAGCGGTGCCTTCGGCCTGTTCGATCGACAGTCGGTGCTGGACGCCGGTGGCTACGAGACGAGTTCGATCGGCGAGGACATGGAGCTGATCGTTCGACTTCGCCGAACGGGGTATGAGCAGGGCAAGAAGGCGTGGGTGGAGTTCCTTCCAAGACCCGTGGCGTGGACCGAAGCGCCAGACTCCCTGAGAGTCCTGGGACGCCAGCGGAATCGCTGGCAGCGAGGACTCATGGACGTGCTCCTACGCCACAAGAAGATGATGTTCAACCCCAAGTACGGCTCAGCCGGGATGGTTTCCATGCCGTACTACTTCGTGGTCGAGTTCCTCTCTCCCATCGTCGAAGCGGTTGGGCTCGTCACTACCGTCGTCGGACTCGCACTGGGATTTGTCGAACCACGGGCCCTGTGGCTGATTCTCGCAGCGTACGGATTTGGAGCCGCAATGACCATCATGACGCTGTGGTTCGATGACCGGGTCAACCACGCCTATCCGAGCTTTCGTTCTCGAGTGAACCTGGCGTTCTACGGGATCTTCGAGCAGTTCTTCTATCGACCGCTCACCATCTATTGGCGGCTGTGGGGAGTTCGGCTGTTCCTCCAGGGTCGAACCGAATGGGGTCAACAGGTTCGAAAGGGTTTCACCTCGTCGTGACCCGGGTCGAATCGGAAACCGATGAGCCAACAACCACCTACGACGAGCCGCTCATCATCTGCTGCGGGCGTTCGCTCTCACCACCACAGTGACACCGGCCACCACCAGCGCTCCTCCCAATGCCTCCACCGGACCGAGTGACTCTCCCCTGATGATGAACCCGAACAGAACACCAAACAACGGGATCAGGTACGCCGTGGAAGCAGCCACGGTCGGGGTTGCTCTGCGCACCACGGTCGCAAGTAGCGCAAAGGTGATGGCATTGGAAGGAACCGACGCATAGAACAGCGGCACAAAAAGGCCCCAACCCCAATCGGTTTCGGCAGTTCCCTCGACCACCAACGCAAACGGCATGAGCATCATGGCCGAGAAGACCAGTTGGACCGCAACCAGCATCACCGGGCTGACACGGGAGAAGTCTCGCCACTTCATGTACACATTGCCGAATGCCCACGCAAGGGCTGAGACGAGCAGGGACAAGATCCCGACCAGCTGGCTTGACCCTCCGAGGCTGGGGGTTGCGAGTACCACCGCACCGAAAAAACCGACGCCGAGACCCATCAGGGCTCGACCTGGCAACTCCACCTTGAGGAGGAGCAGTGAGAGAGCGGCGGTGAACAGTGGCATTGTGCTGGACATCAACGAACCGAGCCCGGCTGACACTCGGTTGATACCAAAGACCAGCAACGCACTCGACACGGTCGTGATGCTGAAGCCGACGACGAAGATGTTGATCAGATCATCCTTCCGCCCGGGAAGACGTTCTCCCCGAAGCAGCGCAAAGGTGAGCAACACCGAGCTGGCTATCACCGTCCGCATGCCCGCCACCAGGAACGGAGTGCTGTGATCCAGAGCAAACTTGAGGACGCTGAAGTTGGCACCGATCAACGCCGCCACCAGAAAGACTGTCGCCAACGTCACCCGAGGATTCACATGCGCCTACTCATAGCGACGTAGCATCGTTCAATTCCACAAAGGAGGTCAATCCACTCCGGTGACCGCGGCTGATGGCGGTCGAAGGATTGCTGGCCCGCACGATCACGATGGTGGAGCTGAGCCGGGCATGCTGGAGGCATGAAGCGCGCGCATTTCACGCTGTTCGGCTTTCCGATCAGAATCGAGCCGATCTTCTTCCTGCTCGTGGGCTTCATCGCCTTCCAAGGTCAGGAAGACCTGTTCCTCACCGCCTCATGGATCCTCATCATCACCGCCTCGGTGCTCATCCATGAGCTTGGTCACGCCGTTGCGTATCGCTACTACGGTGCGTCGCCATCGATTTCGCTCTACGGCTTGGGTGGCCTGACGATGGGCCACAACAGCGGTCACCTGTCGGCAAAGCAGAGGATCGTGGTGTCCGCCGCCGGATCTATTACCACCATGGCCCTTCTCGGCGGCCCGGCGTGGCTGGCACTTCAGAGTCTCGACCTGACCGCCGACAACCGGACGATCGTGAACGCGATCTTCTTCGTCAACGTGGTCTGGGCGGCGATCAACCTGGCTCCGGTCTTTCCTCTCGATGGCGGCCACATCATCGACGACGGACTCCTACTCCTCACCGGGCAGAGCCAACGACGAACGGTGAACTGGATTTCCCTGATCGGGGCGCTCGCCATAGGTGGCTACTTCTTCCTGGCGTGGAATTCGGTCTTTGCGCTGTTCATCTTCGGGTACATGGCATATGTCAACTTCGCGCAGTTGGGCCTGGGCAGCGGATCGAAGAACGGCCCTCGTCCGCCGGCTCCATCGCTGGAACAGGTTCTGGCGCCCCGCCCAGACCCGCCGAACCCTCCCCAGTCCGCATCAGGCGACTGGCGTCAGCAACCACCTCCGGTGCGGCCGCCAAGTTCGCCTCCACCACCTGCGGGACACGACCCCTCGAAGCCGTAGCCCACGACGGCCAACCAACCAGTCTCGCTCGCGTCGGCCTTGTGGTGGCCGCCGCCTTGTTCTTCGTGAGCCCGTACCACTTCCCATGAGCCCGTACCCGTTCCTATGATCGGCTGCATGAGTGGTTGGTTTGAAACGGTCGCAGTTGCCCAGCAGCGGGCAAAGCGCCGGCTTCCGGCCTCGGTGTACGGGGCTCTGATCGCTGGAGCCGAGGCCGGCCTGTCCATGCAGGACAACATCGACTCGTTCAACCAACTGGGCTTCCGCACCGTCACAGCCGGCCAGTCAGCCAGCCGGGAGATGCACACCACCGTGATGGGCCAGGATGCATCGATGCCGGTGGTGATCTCACCAACCGGTGTCCAGGCGGTCCACCCCGACGGTGAGGTTGCTGTGGCGCGGGCAGCGGCGGCACGTGGGATCCCAATGGGTCTGAGCTCGTTTGCTTCGATGCCGATCGAGGATGTTGCCGCCGCAAATCCTCAGACCTTCTTCCAGCTGTATTGGGCGGGAGATCGTGAATCGATGACGGCCCGCATCGAGCGAGCCAGAAGGGCCGGAGCGATCGGTGTGATCCTCACGCTCGATTGGTCATTTTCCCATGGGCGAGATTGGGGCAGTCCGGACATTCCTCAGTCAGTGGACCTGAAGACCGTGCTGAAACACGCTCCCGAGGCCATCATCAAGCCCGTCTGGTTGTTCGAATGGCTCAAGACCGGCAGTATCCCTCAACTAGGAGTTCCGAATTTCCGTACCACCGAAGGACATCTGCCAGGATTCTTCGAGGCATACGGAACGTGGATGGGGACCCCGCCACCCACCTGGGAAGACGTGGCGTGGTTACGCACCCAGTTCGACGGGCCGTTCATGGTCAAGGGCATTCATCGAGCCGACGAGGCCCGGCGAGCGGTCGAGGCAGGGGCAACGGCGATCTCGGTTTCCAACCATGGTGGCAACAACATCGACGGGGCAATTGCTCCAATCCGGGTTCTACCCGAGATCGTGGCCGAAGTAGGAAACCAGGTCGACGTTGTCATGGACGGCGGGATCCGTCGCGGTAGCGATGTGGTGAAGGCACTTGCGATGGGTGCCAAAGCGGTGATGATCGGCCGCGCCTACCTCTGGGGTTTGGCAGCCAACGGTCAGGCCGGAGTCGAGAATGTCCTCGACATCCTGCGGAACGGTATCGACAGCACGCTCTACGGGTTGGGCAAGACGTCGATCGAAGAGCTTTCACAGGATGATCTCGTGATCCCCCGGGATTTCTTTCCCGCCGACTAGTTCCAGCCGAATTTGGCCGTGCGCAATACTGCTTGCACGCGGGCGAGGTTGCGTGCGTCGATCGCACCGAGCTCGGCCATCGCAACCGTGCACGATGAATCGGCCAGCGAACACGCCAGTTTCAGCAGGAACCGTTCGCCTCTGGAACACACCAGGCTCTCGGCCAACTCGCGAGCCACCTGCCAATCGATCCGAGCCTCATCACCGACGATCGTCAGGGCGCTGTCTCTGAACTCTGCCCGCCGGAGCCAGTAGTCGGTCTCGATCAGCAGCTCCACCGCAGCTTCGGTGCCGGCGCTTCCGGATGCCCATTCAGCCAACTGCTCGGTGAGATCATTCAACGTGCCGATGCTACTGGGATCGAGGGCTCCCACCGCGCCGGGGTTGTGGCCGGAGGGTGTCCTAGGCTCGAACCGTGCAGACTCGGTTGGAACGAATGTGGGGACAGATCCGCTCCTGGCGGGGTAGCGACGTCGACGATCTCCATCTCCAACCCCACCTGCCCGACCGCGACGCTCGCCGGCTCCGTTCGCTGGTCGATGCCACCATCGAGGGTCGGGGCGGTGAAATGGCTGCCCGCCGCAGGGCTACCGAGATCGGTGCGTGTTTCATGGCTCTCGACCCCGACGGTCGGCGTCGGTTCTTCGAAACGCTGGCCGACGACTACGACCACGATGACAGTGAGATCGATGAGGCGATCGACCGAGTCCGCTCCGCTCCGAACCGTGCCGAGCGGGCACAGGCCGAGAGCGAGCTGAGCAACGCCCTCCGACCCAAACGAGATCGGCTGTTTCGCCGCTTCGTCGGCCTCGAAGGTGGGCTTTCGTTCCTGGTCGACCTGCGCGAAGAGCTACTCCCCATACGAACTGAAACCCCTGAGCTCTTGGCTCTCGATCACGACTTGCGGGACGTACTGGCCCGTTTCTTCGACGTCGGGCTCTTGCGATTGGAACGCCTCACCTGGGAGTCTCCCGCAGTCGTGTTGGAGAAGCTCATCGAATACGAGGCAGTACACGAGATCGACGGGTGGGACGATCTCCGCGGCCGGCTCGACACCGGCCGCCGCTGTTATGCCTTCTTCCATCCCGCCATGGCCGACGATCCGGTGATCTTCGTGGAGGTGGCGTTCACCAATGGCATTCCTGGTGCCCTCCAACCGCTTCTCGATCACTCCCTCGACAAAACTGACCCGTTCGCAGCCGACACCGCAACGTTCTATTCGATCTCGAATTGTCATTACGGTCTCACGGGCGTTGCGCTGGGTGATCTGCTGATCAAGAGCGTCGTCGATGAACTCAAACGAGAATTCCCCAACCTCGAGAACCTGGTCACCCTGAGTCCGATTCCCGACTTTCGCGAATGGTTCGACGCAAACGCCAGCCATGTAAGGGCATTGGTCCCGGTCGAACTGCCGGCCGACCCTGCCGATATCGACGATCTACGACCCGAGTTACGCCGCTTGGCTGCGGAGTTCATTGCCAAGGAACGCAGGACATCGACCAATCCCATGTTCCTTGTTGAACGGGCAGTCGATTCTGTGGCCCATTTCCACCTGTCAAACGGAGCGCAACTGGACAAGATCAACTGGTGGGCCAACCCGACCGCCACGGGGTGGGCGAGGAGTTTCGGGATGATGGTGAACTATCGCTACGAACCGGACCGAATCGAACAACACCACGACGAGTACGCGGCAACCGGGAACGCGCCGCTCTCTGACGAGATCAAGAAGATCCTCAATTCCTGAACAACTGGAGGCCCGTTGTGTCAAAGCAAGACCCGTCGGTACAGATGTTGCGGTCGCAGTTCCGGGCCCTGCACGAGACCGGTCTGTTCGTGATGCCGAACGCATGGGATGCGGCCTCAGCCAAAGTGATGGTCTCTGCCGGCGCGGTTGCTGTGGCCACTACGAGCTCGGGCCTGGCGGCCACGCTGGGACGGGCTGACTACCAGGTCACCCCGGATGAACTCCTTCGCCATACGGCGTTGATGGTGGCTCAGGCGGGCGTCCCGGTGAACATCGACAGCGAGCGTTGCTACGGGACGGACCCGGAGGGGGTGGGCGAATTCGTGAACGCTCTCGCCGCCACTGGAGCAGCCGGTTGCAGCATCGAAGACTTCGACCCGGCCACGGGCGCCATCGACCCGATCGAGACATCGGTCGAACGGGTTGCAGCGGCAGCGGAGGCCACGGCCGCTCATGGAATGGTTCTCACTGCCAGAGCCGAACGCCATCTCTACGAAACCAACGCCGACTTCAGCGACACCTTCTCGAGGCTTCGCCTCTTCGCCGAAGCCGGGGCCACCTGCATCTATGCGCCCGGGCTCACCGATGCCGCCCAAATCGCCAGAGTGTGCTCCATCGGACCGCCGGTCAACGTGCTCATCTCAACCGCTACGCCAACAGTGAACGAGTTGGCAGAGCTGGGGGTACGCAGGGTGAGCACCGGCGGTGCTCTGATCCGAGTCGCCTTGGGCGAAGCCCACCGGGCGGTACGTGAACTCGTAGGCAACGGCACACTGGGATACATGGACGGCGCGATCGATGGCGCGGAATTCGACCAGATGTTCGGTGGGTGAGCGATCGTCGGCTGATCGACGCTGGGTAGTTCCACACATGAAGTTCCGCTCGAGGTACGTCGACAGAGATCGTGTGAATCCGAACGCCGCTCTCGAGCAACCGCGGGCGTCCCGCATGTGGGCGATCACCATCTTCACCGTTCTGATGCTGTCGTCGATCTCGGGTGCTGTATTCGCCCAGTTCACGGGTTCGGACTCGATACCGGACTCGATCGGCCAGCTCGACACCGGACTGCGGGAAATCGACACCGTCGAATCGCCGGATTCGATGGCGTTCCGCAGCGAGTAGTCGATCCGAGCGGCTCGACCCTTGGGCGGGTCGAATAGACAGACGCAGCGACCCTCACTAGGTTCGGTTCCCGTGGACCTAGGCCTGCTGATCTTTCCGACCGACATCACCATCGATCCTGTGACGCTGGGCAAGGAGGCTGAGGCTCGTGGGTTTGAATCCCTCTGGTTCCCCGAGCACTCTCACATTCCCGTGAGTCGCAAGACTCCCTGGGGCGGGCGCGAGGGTGCACCACCGTTACCCGAGGAGTACTGGCGCAGCCACGAACAGTTCACCGCTCTGGCGGCAATCTCTTCGGTCACCTCCACACTGAAGTTGGCCACGGGAATCACGCTCCTGGCCCAGCGCGATCCGATCTGGACAGCCAAACAGGCGGCCACACTCGACCATCTCAGCGGCGGCCGGCTGCTCTTCGGCGTCGGCTACGGCTGGAACAAAGAGGAACTGGCCAGCCATGGCGTGAAGTACACCGAACGCCGGGCTCGCCTGCGCGAGTGTGCGCTCACGATGAAGGCGCTGTGGACCCAGGAAGAAGCCTCGTTCGAAGGCGAATTCATCAAGCTGGAGCCCAGCTGGGCGTGGCCCAAACCTGTCTCGCAGCCCCACCCGCCGATCATCCTCGGAGGCACCGCCGGGCCCAAGACCGCAGCCGACATCGCTGAGTTCTGCGATGGATGGATGCCGATCGGTGCTCTGACACTCGACAAAGGGTGGGAGAAGATCGTTGCCGCCTGTGAGGCGATCGACCGCGATCCGGCCACGATCGAGCTGGGAATCTTTGCCGCCCCGCCAAACCGGGATCTGTTGGACTCCCTCGCTGAGCGGGGAGTCAAGCGGGCCATCTTCGCACTCCCCCAGGGTCCCGAGTCCGAGGTGATGGACGCTCTGGAAAAACTCACACCATTGGCTCAGAACTGAACGAATGCGCAAGGTCTATATCGCCGCCAGCCTCGACGGTTACATCGCTGGCCCGAACCACGAACTGGACTGGCTCGAACAGGTTCCAAATCCGGACGGGGAAGACTTCGGGTTCGCCGAACACATGGCATCGATCGACGCCGTGGTGATGGGTAGAGGCACCTTCGGTGCGGTCGCAGGGCTCCGGCCCTGGCCATACGACAAACCGGTCCTGGTGGTGAGCTCGAGCTTGGCAGCTCCACCCGATGACCTCGATCAGTTGGTCGAGGTGATCTCCGGCTCGCCCGCTGAAGTGATCGAACAATGCACCGATCGCGGGCTCCACGATCTCTACATCGACGGTGGAAGGCTCGTGACCTCATTCCTCACCGAGGGGTTGATCGATGAAATCACGATCTCATGGGTTCCGGTGCTTCTCGGTGCCGGCATTTCACTGTTTGGGCCGATGCCACAGACCACTTGGTGGGAGCTGGCCAGCACACGGGGTTTCGCCGGCGGAATGGTGCAGTCGACGTATCGTCAGGCCCCAACCAACGCCGATTGATTCCAATGATCTGCGGCCGGGTCGACCGCCGGTGCCTTGGGTGGATGGGGAACCACACCGGTGATGTTGGCTGTGGGTCGACGAGCGGTGCGCCACATTTGCCCGCACAGATAGCGGACCCACGCCGCCAACCATTTGATCGAACGAATCGGATGACGGAGCGCACGCCACATGATCTTGACCGGGTTGTCCATTCCTCGCAGCGGCCACAGCATCTGGGCGGCGACACCGGGTGGCATGTGCTCACTGATCCCGTAGGTCTCGGGTCGCCGGTTCGACGGCATGAAATAGGTTCCGAAGATCAGGTCCCACACCGGCAGGAACACCGAGTAGTTGCTGTGGATGGCCTTGGGCTCATTGGTGTGGTGCCAGTGATGGAATTCAGGAGTGATGATCAGCCGATGCAGAGGGCGCAGGCGCCACCGAACGTTGGCGTGAAGGAAGAGACCGGTGAGGATCTGGATAACCGTGAGAGCTCCGGCAAATTGGCCGGTGAAACCGGCACCGAGCAGGAACGCAAACGCCGGAGCGAGGATGATGCCGTCGAAGGGATGCTGGCGCAGTCCGGACACCCAGTCGAGGGTTTCGGTGCTGTGATGCACAGCATGGAAACGCCACAGGAACGGCACCTCGTGGCTGAAGCGGTGGGTCCAATAGATCACCACGTCGAACAGCAAGACCCCGAGCAGCATCGACGTCCAGCCCGGAAGCATCGTGACAAGTGGTCGGATGGCCAGACCGGGTAGCCATCCGAAGCTGAGAACGCCGATCAGAGCGGCGAAGAAGATCCCGACCGGTGCGACCAGGGGGGCCACGATCCCATGAGCGATATCGGTACCCACGTCCTTGCGGCGGACCTTTTGTTGGGGGTGTCGCGGCATCCACTTCTCGAAGGGCACCACGAGGATGAACAAAACGGCAATCGCCGCCAGGGGCTCACGAGAGATGGCCAGAGAGCCGGCCACGAGGGCAGCACCGGCTCCGAGCGCCAGCAGGCGCTTCAGGTTTGTTTTCGATCCGCCAGAAGTCATGAATCGAAGGTGTCACACGACTCAGCTGTACGCATTGGCCGATCGGCTAGTCCTCACCTGGCCGGGAGGCGATACCTCAGGCCCGCTGCCCGGGCCAGTTCTTGTACATGTACTGGACGATCTCGTCGGGGTTGCGGGACTGCATCATCAGCTCCCCCGGGCCGGTGAACCGGAAGACGAGACCCTCGCCGCTCTTGGCCGACTTCATCATCGACTGGCTGGCCCGCTTGAGTTCCATTTGCACCGTCTCGCTGAACGCCACCATGTGATTGGTGTCCACGATGACCTGCTGGCCCGGTTGGAGGGTGAACCGATCGAGCGCGCCGTAGCAGGCGACGACCACCTTGCCCTGGCCGGTGGCATGGAGCAGGAATGCACCTTCGCCACCGACGAGGCTCTTCAAGCCGCCCCACTTGGTATCGATCTCCACACCATGCTCGGCACAAAGGAATGATCCCTTCTGGATCAGAAGCGGCACGCTCGGCGTAATGTCAACGACGGTCACGTCGCCGGGCAGCGAAGGAGCCAAATCGATCCAGCCTCCCTGGGGCCCTGCGGTGGCCCGGGTGATGAACAGGGACTCACCACCCAACATCGAACGTCTCAGGCCCTTCATGAGGCCACCTTCGATCTTGGCGTCGAGATCGGTGTCGGCGGCCATGGCCATCATGGCGCCCGACTCGGCCCGTAGGGTCTCCCCCGGGCTCAGAAGGACTCGTGCCACACCGAAGCCGGGTTGATGACGAAGCTGTATCTCCATGCCGTCACCCTAGTGGTTTGCATCGGTTGGGTCAGCTGCGGACACCGGTGGTGAGGTAGTGCCAGAGAGCCCGGTAATTGGCGTGGGTGATGTTCGGTGTGATCCAGCCGGCCTGCTCGAGTTCCTCGTGAAGAAGGTCGAGGTTGCGCCATGGCACGCTGGTGTCCACATGGTGGGCGAGGTGGTAGCCGGTCTTGAACGGGGCCAGCATGAACCCCGCAGCCCGGCTCTGCTCCACAACGTGGGTTGTCACCCGACGATCCCTGCCCGCCTTCATGCCGGCGTGCTCGGCGATGGCTCGGAGCCGATTGTTCACCTGATGCACAGTTGCCCATGGGAGGAACCACACCGCGAGCCAACCCCACCAGGTCCCGGTAAGGAGCCACGCCAGAGGGAACAGCACCAGTTGAGCGACAAGCACCCGATGGCGTATCGGCCGAGTGGAGCGGGCGATCAAGCGCAGCAGCTTCGCCGCAGACACCCCGAAAAGATCACGGGCCAGCCGTCGCCAGATTCGGTTGCCGCTGGGATACGGGGCATACAGGGAAACGTCGGGTTCGTCGGGGCCGAGCTCTTCCTTGTGATGGGCGAGATGTCCGTACCGGTAGGCATCGAAGTCGCTGAAGACCAGAGGGGCCATGAAGTACCGAGCGACGACGTCGTTGAGCTGTCGGTTGGAGAACAGCAACGCATGAGCGGCCTCGTGATTGAGAATGCCGACCATCGCGATACAGCGAGTGGACCAGATGAACATCGCAGCCCACATGACGGGGTGATCGAGGTAGCCGGCCAGAGCCCAGCTTCCGAACATCTGGACGTAAACGGCAACAAGCGAGATCGCATTGCGCCGATCATCGATCGTTCTGAGGTTTGGAAGTATGCCGGGCTTGGCTTTTCCACTTCGGAACAGCCGCCCGGTGGGAAGGACATCGGGCAGTTCCTCCGGGGACGGGGCGAGCGAGCCTGGTGCGGTGATGGTTGTCATGGTGACACCTCAGGGTGGAGGGTGAAGAACAGAGAGATCACGGCCCGTGCGGTGGCCGGATCCGGGTGCGAAGCGGTGGCCGCTTGCTGCAGGGCAACGCCGAACACCGTTGACCAGAAGGCGCGGGCTTCAACGTCTGCGGGGGTGGCGAGGCTCCAGCTGTGGGCGTCACACACCTCTGAAACGGCTCGAGCACCTTCGGAGTGGAGACGATCCAGAGTCTGTTCGATCTGGCGCTGGAGATCCGGATTGAAGCGGGCCACCGACATCGCCTCGGCGAACAGCAGTAGGGACGGGGCCTCGAGGGCAGCGTTCACGATCGCTTCGACGTAACCCGGTGGTGACTCGGCCCCGCTTCCAGCCTTCTCGACCGCTGAGCCGATGTGTAGCACCTCTCGGCACGCCGCTTCGACGAACAGAGCATCCTTGGAGCCGAAATAGTACGTGAGCTGAGAGGGGAAGACGTCGGCTGCGTCGGCGATGGCTTTCACCGACACACCTGCCAGACCTCGATCTATGAAAAGTGCAACGGCGTGATCGAGCACCCGACGTCGGGTTGCCGCGCCTTCGGCCCTGGTGGCTCTGGTATCGCTTCGATTACCCGACATCGATCCAACTCTACTGTTTGTATGTTGTACAAACAAACACGTCGGACGCCGGCGATAGGATGTTTTCATGATTGGACTTCTTGGATCGATGCTGGGTGGTCGGGGCGGCCGCATGATCGGTGGAATGATCGGAGGTCGCCACGGAGCGATGCTCGGTGGTCTCGCCGGTGCCATGTTGGGTGGGTCCCAGATCCGCAGGCTCGGAGGTTTGCTCAGCGGCATCGGAGGACGTGACGACGATCCGGGGTCCTCCCCACAATCGCCACCAGCTGAGGGTTTGAGCGATGCCGACGCCGAACTTCTGGTACGCGCAATGTGTAACGCAGCCAAGGCCGATGGCCACGTCGACGGCGAAGAGGCCAACAGAATCGTTGCTGAGGTCGGTGAGGATGCCACCGCAGAGGAACAGATCTTCCTGCGCCGGGAGCTGCGTTCGCCTCGATTGTCGGCGAGGGAGTTTGCCTCGAACATCGGGCCCGAGCTCTCCTTCGATGTGTATGCCGTGTCGTTGATCGCCATCACCGTCGACACGATGGAGGAAGCTGCCTACCTTCGCGATCTTCGAGACGCACTGGGATTGTCACACGCCGATGCCGACCAGATCCACGACCAGCTCAGCGTGCCCAGGTTGTAGCACTGTCGGTCCTGAGCAGTCCTGGCAGTCCTGGCAGTCGAGAAGAGCTGCACCCATCGGCATGTGGAACGTGTGGTGCTGGTACTAAGTTGGAGCGATGGCTGAGGACTCTCGAGACCCGTTCGACTTCGAGGAGGATCCCCTGGCAGGGGTCGAGGACCTCGATCTCCCGCCGTCGTTCGACCCGCCAACCAGCACACCCCCACAGACATCGTTCGACCCGCCAACCAGCACACCCCCACCTGTAGGGTCTCCCCCGGGAGGTTTCGGTGGTCCTCCGACCGCACCACCCCCGTCGGGAGCTCCTCCCACCGGGTTTCCTCCACCGGCAGCGACGCCGCCCGCCGACGTGACTCCGCCCGTGGCGCCTCCCAGCTACGACAACTTCGGCGCTCCACCGATGGGCGCATCAGGAGTCGAGCCGCCCGAACAGCCGATTGGGATGCCCCCGTCATATTCGGGTACACCCCCTCCAGGCCAATACGGATCATCGATGCCACCGCCTGTCCACGGCACCGGAGTACCGCCCCAAGCCCCGCCCCAGAAGAAGACCCGCGGGTGCCTGTTCTGGGGTCTGATCGTCCTCGTGGCGGGCTTGGTTCTGATCGGTGGGTGCACCGCGTTTGTGGTGTTCTCAGGGCAGAGCGCATCCGATGCTGCCAATGACTTCCTGGCCGAAGTTCAAGACCAGGACTTCGACGGCGCAGCCAACCTCACCAACTCGACGTGCAACCTCAGCGCCGTTGAGATCGAGCAGGACCTTGGCGGCCTCACCGAATACTTCATTATCGGAGTTGGGCCTGTCGCTTCGGGCTCGGTAACGGTAGATGGCCAGGAGTTCACGATTCTCTTTGAGCTCCGGGACGACCAGATCTGTTCCTACAGCTTGGAAACCGTCGGCAGCTAGTCGGCTAGGCCATCCACTCCATCACCAAGAACGAACCGAGCCCATCGGGATCGGTGAGGGCTGCAGCCTCGTTGACGCGGCTGCGCATCTCCATCGCCTTGAGATCGGGACGGGACGCGTTGGCTTCCCAGTAGGACCGCCCCTCGTCGACGAGATCCTCGATTCCGAGGGAAGAAAGAAACGCAGACTGAGTTTGAACCCGACTCGGGGTCGGCAGCTGATCAACCGGCACATCGGTGGTGATGTCCCAATGACCCGGCTCGAACAGGGGATCCGACGAGCGTTGATGGGATCGATAACAGCGCAACCATCCGCCCCGCTCGGCGAGGTCAGAGGTGGTGAGTGCCCCGTAATCGATGGCAAGGATCCGTCGCACACCTTGGGTCAGAAGCCCGTCGAGCAGATCCTTCGCCTGCTCCAGTACCGGGAAGTCACCATCGAGCTCCGTGGTGAGCTGGCTGGGCGTCCACGCCAGTGCGCCGTCGCTCACGCAGGCCTCTGTTGTGCTTCGGTCCGTGACCCGGACCCAACGGAATGGCAGATTGTCGAGCAGTTCGTTGGCAATGATCACCGACCCTTCGAGTGAGGTCGGCGCACTGGTTGGATCTGCCACGTCCGAACTGGAAATGTGCATGGCTGCACCGCAGCGCGGTTGCGATCGCTCGATTGCCTTGGCAAGGGTTCCCGGTCCCGACCCCATGTCGATGACGGGGAACGATTCCGGCCGGCCGACGTCGTCCCAGACCCCATCGAGCCACCTGCCGATCAGCAGCCCGAAGAGTGGACCGACCTCGGGGCTGGTGATGAAGTCACCACCTCGGCGTCCGGCCACTCCCCGACCGGTCGTGTAGAAGCCGTCGGGACCATACAGAACGCGTTCCATGTACTGGTCGAAACGCTCCATCGAAGTCAGCCTAGGAGGTGTGGAAGTGCTGCGAAATTCCTGTCGAGAGCCACAAATGGCTGTTCTGCCCGAGCTGTAGCCACACTGGATGTGGCTGTCAGCAGGAATTTGCAGAAAGAGAGGGGGGTTTAGCGGGCGGCGAGGTTGGTGAAGTCGCTGAGGTCGCCAGTGATACCGGGCAGGATGCCGAACACAATCGTGGCCACCACGGTAATGGCAAGAGCGGTAGCCAGCGGAGCGGGGAATCCGATCGGCGTGTGGTCCTCGTTGGGCTCGGGCATGAACCACATCTGCTTGGCAACGTTGAGGTAGTAGAACGCTGCAATGACGCTGTTCACTGCCGTTATCACCGCCAGCGAGATACCGAAGAATGACGCGTTCTGGGTGAGGACGTTGAAGATCTGGAACTTGGCCCACCAGCCGCCCACCGGCGGAATACCGGCCAAGGAGAACAAGAAAACCGTCATGGCAGCACCGAGACCGGGGGCGTAGTTCATCAGGCCGCCGTAACTGCTGATCTCACCCGACCGCGTCTTGCGAGCGACGAGAAGCACCACGGCGAACGCACCGAAGTTCATGGCGGCGTACACCAGCAGATAGTTGACGATCGCATTGGCAGGGTTGGTTTCGTTGAACGTCTCGCCGTACACCGCGAGCGGCGCCAGCATGTAGCCCGCTTGAGCCACGCCAGAGTAGGCGAGCATGCGGATGATGTTCTCCTGACGGATTGCGATCAGGTTGCCGACCGTCATGGTGACCGCTGAGAGCAACCACATGAGGGGCTGAACGACGTCGGCCTGAGGGGGTAGAGCAACCAGGACCACGTTGATGAGCGCAACAAAACCAGCGGCTTTGGATGCCACCGCAAGGAACGCGGTGAGCGGAGTGGGCGCACCTTCGTAGGTATCGGGTGCCCAAGTGTGAAACGGAACCGCGCTCACTTTGAAACCGAAACCGATCACAGTGAACACGATCGCGAGGGTGACGATCGGCCGGCTCCCTGAACTCATGATGTCGGCCGCAGCGATGTCGGCCAGCACAGTGCTTCCTGACACGCCGTACAGAATGCTCATGCCGTACAGCATGATCGCGCTGGCGAAGACGCCCATCAGCATGTACTTGAGCCCGGCTTCGTTCGACTTCAGATCTCTCTTACGCCATGCCGCCATCAGGTAGGCCGGGATGGAAATCAGCTCGAGCGCTATGAAGATCGAGATCAGATCGCGAGCTGAACTCATCACGACCATGCCCAGTACCGAGGCGGAGATCAGCTGGTAGAACTCGCTGTCGTAGTAGTCACCCTCGGCCATGTAGTCGGTGGACAACAGCACCACGACGTAACCCGACAACAGGAAGAGGATCTTGAGAGCCAGCGAATACCGATCGACTACATAGGCGCCGTCGAACATGACTCGGGGAAGGTCCTCGCTCTGGTTCCACAGGGTGAGGATCGGGATCAGCGGTATGAGGAACGCAAGGCCGGTGATCGTCGGCATGTACTTCCGAACCCGATCCAGGAAGACCAGATCCAGGGTGGTGACGAGAGCTCCGAGGCCGAGCAACAGCAGCTCGGGCGCGACCGCGTGCCAGTCGATATCGGGCCGAAGGAAGGGCGGCTGATCGATCTGAGCGAGGAGGGAAAGCATCGTGATCCTTAGCGGGCGAGCGCCTGAAGGCCCTCAACCACTGCAGGGTTGGTAATTCCGAAGATGATGCCGGGCACGAAACCGAAGACGACGATGAGTACGAGCAGCGGGGTCCAGGCGATCCATTCGGTGGCGACCACGTCGTGGATGTGAGGATCGTCGGCGAATTCTTCGCTCGGGGTTCCGAAGGCGGTGCGCTGTAGGAGCCACAGCAGGTAGCCCGCTGCGAAGACCGTTCCGATGGCAGCGATGACCATGTAGACCCGGAACAGGGTCGCACTCACTCCCTCGGCCGGGTTGTAGGCAGCGAGGATGGCGGGGAACTCGCCCCAGAAGCCGGCCAGACCCGGCAGGCCGAGCGAAGCCATCGTGCAGAACCCGAGAATCCAGCCCATCCTCGGAGCCTGGATCAATAGACCGCCGAGTCGCTTGATCTCCAACGTGTGGTACCGCTCCTTCACCGAGCCGGCAACGAAGAAGAGCATGCCGGTGATCAAGCCGTGGGCGACCATGCCAAAGATCGCCGCGTTGATACCGAATGGGGTGAGCGTGGCGATGCCGAGCATCACGTAGCCCATGTGGGCGACCGAGGAGAATGCGATCAGTCGCTTCATGTCGGTCTGGGCCAGACAACCGAGGGCGCCGTAGATGATGCCGATCACTGCCAGGAGACCGATCCAGGGCGCCCATTCCACTGCGGCCTCGGGAAGGATTGGGATGGCGATGCGCACGAATCCGTAGGTGCCGAGCTTCAGAAGCACAGCCGCCAGGATCACCGAACCCTGGGTTGGCGCCTGGGTGTGGGCGTCGGGAAGCCAAGTATGGAACGGAAACATGGGCACCTTGATGCCAAAGCCCAGGAACATGCCACCGAATATCAACACCTGGGTTGAGAGGGCGATGTCTCGGGCTGCCACTTCCTGAGAGAGACCGACCATGTCGAAGGTGGTGCTACCGGCATTCCAGTAGAGCGCAAGGAAGCTGACCAGCATGAGCGCCGACCCGAACAGGGTGTACAGGAAGAACTTGATTGCGGCGTACAGGCGCTGCTCGCCTCCCCACACACCGATCATGAAGTACATCGGGAGCAACACCACTTCGAAGAACACGAAGAACAGCACCAGATCCTGGGCCACGAACGTTCCGAGCATGCCGGTGTGCAACACCAGAATCAACATGAGGAACACCTTGGCGTTCCCCGGTTCGGGGATGTGATTCCAGCTGTAGATGATGACCAACGGCGTCACGAGCAGGGTGAGCGCAATCAGCGGAAGGCTGATGCCGTCCATTGCCACGTGATAGTTGGCGTTGACCACCGAGATCCACGACGTGTTGACGTCGAACTGCAGCGCGCTCGAATTGTCGAAGTCGAACTCCAGGAACAGCAGGATGCCGACCAACGCCGTGAGCAACGTGGTGGCGAGAGCGATCGTTTTGTGGCTCTCCTCGTCCTTTCCGGGGACGAACATCATCAGCACGGCACCGGCCAGTGGCAGGAAAACCAGGAGGCTGATTCCCCAGTCGTTTAGAAAGTCTGTCATTGCATTTTCTCCCTAGATCGCCACGATGAAGACAGCTGCCAACACCGCGGCGGCACCGAACATGAGACTGGCGTATTGACGGATTCGACCGGTCTGTATCTTGCGCAGCAGACCACCGGATTCCGAGGCGCTCTCGCCCGACAGGTTGACTGTGCCATCGATCACGCCCTGATCGATGAAGCGATACACCACCCGACCGAGGGCAGTACTGGATCGACCGGCGATATTCACGACTTCGTCGATGACGTTCTGATTCGCCCAGTAGGCGGCTTTCGCGATCGGGCCGATGACGGCTCCGGTGATCGCACCGCTGTAGAGCTGATCGAGGTAGTACTTGTTCTCCAGCAGGTTGTACCCGGATGCCGCCACCTTGTTCTTGCTTCGCAGTCCGTCGCTGACTTCGGTTGCAGCCGGGTCCTTGGCGTACAGCTTCTGGTAGTAGTTCCACACGAACGCGGCGGCGCCGATCCCGATGAGACTTGCGATGACCGCCAGCAGAAGGTTTGAATCGCCATGACCGATGACCGGGAAGACTGAACCGCCTCCTGGTTCGAACCACTGTTCGAACTTGAGTCCGTACCGCTCTCCCAGACCGCCGAACCAGTCTGCGGGGAAGTTCAGGAATCCGGCGAAGACGGCGAAAAACGCTAGGACGATCAGCGGGACCTTCATCACGGCCGGCGGATCGTGAGGATTGTCGTGACCTCGGTACTCGCCGAAGAAGATCAGCCAGATGGCCCGGGTCATGTAGCCGGCCGTCATGGCCGCACCGATCAGTCCCATTATCAGGAGCAGGGTGTAGTTTCCGTTTGCGTTGGTGCTGGGGAAGCCACCGGTGCCTACCAAGATCTCGTCCTTGCTCCAGAAGCCGGCAAAGGGGAACACACCGACCAGGGCCAGGGTGCCGATCATGAAGGTGGCAAACGTTACGGGCATCCGCGTGCGCAGCCCGCCCATTTCGGCCTTCATGTCGAAGCTGTGGTGGCAGGCATGGCTCAGCGCACCGGCCCCGAGGAACAGGCACGCCTTGAAGAATGCGTGAGTGAAGAGGTGGAACATGCCCGCGGTCCAAGCACCGACGCCAAGGGCGAGCACCATGTACCCGAGCTGGGAAACCGTGCTGTAGGCCAACACCTTCTTGATGTCGTTCTGCACGAACGCAAGCGAGCCACCACCGACGACGGTGATGGCCCCGACGACGGCGAGGGGGTTCAGGGGGGAACCTGCGATGTACATACCCTCCCAGAACACCGGATAGAGGCGGCCGACCATGTAGATACCGGCGACCACCATCGTTGCGGCGTGAATGAGAGCCGACACCGGTGTGGGGCCGGCCATGGCATCTGGCAACCACGTGTGAAGAATGAACTGGCCCGACTTGCTCATCACGGCCGTGAGCAGGCACAGGCTGGCGACCGTCATGGTGGTCTGGCTCATACCACCATGGACCGCCTCGTAGTTGATGGTCATGATGTCGAAGGTCTGACCGGCCCCGAAGAACAACACGATCATCCCGACCAGAAGACCGATGTCGCCAACACGGTTGGTGAGAAAGGCCTTGAGCGCGGCGTCGGAGTTCGGTTTGTCTTCCCACCAGTGGCCGATCAACGCAAAGGAGCAGACGCCGACGAGTTCCCAGCCGACGATCATTTGCAGCGTGCTCGCCGACAGCACCATGAACAACATGGCTGCGGTGAACAGACTCAGAAAGGCGTAGTAGTGAACATAACGACGGTCGCCCTTCACGTACTCGACGCTGAACAGGTGCACGAAGAATGAGATGGACGTGACGACGAAGAGCATCATGATGCTCTGCCCGTCGGCGATGGTCCCGATGCTGAAGCTCAGCGTGTCGGAGCCCCCGGCGGTTTCGCCACCAAAGGATCCGGTCGTGAACCAATCGAGGCACCGCACGACCGCCGCGGCCTTGATGTGTTCGCCCTTGCCGTCACCCTCGCCGGCCTCGACGGCCACTTCCTGGGTAGCGAGAGCGGTGCCGGCTGCGTATTCGGACCCGACCGCGTAGAGATCCTGGGGTTCACGGGTGTTCGAGTCGTTCAGGCAGCCTTGGCCCGAGCCGCTGGCCGACTCTTCGTCATCGGAGGCGTCGACGGTTGTGAGAATGCCGTCGTCGACAAAGCCGCTCTGAGCGCTGTGGCCATCCTGTTCATCTTCGTACTGGGTGATCCAGGTGAACGCTGTTATCGAGCTGATGAGAAGGCCAAGGCCCACCGTTGCAAGTCCCACCCAGTGGACCTGGGTCTTGAATCTCTTGCCGAACAGCAAGATGATCACAAATGACAGCGCTGGAAGGGCGGGAACGAGCCACACCCGACCGAACCAAACCGACTCGGGTTGAAAGGTTTCGGCCGCGGCGGCAGCAAAGAGTGACATGCGATCAGCCCTTCATCAGACTGGCTTCGGCAACATCGATGCTGCGACGGTTGCGGTAGATCAACAGAACGATGGCCAATCCGACGCCGACCTCGGCGGCGGCCACCGCAATGATGAAGAGGGCGAAGACCGACCCGCCAACCTGGGCGTTGCCGTCGGCGGCGTTGAACACGCCGAAAGCGACCATGTTGATGTTCACCGCGTTGAGGATGAGTTCGATGCTCATGAGCACCATGACGCCATTGCGTCGGGTGAGCACGCCATAGACCCCGATGCAGAACAGGATCGCAGCGAGCAACAGGAACTGGGTCAGATACATGGGCTAGTCCCTCCTCGCCACAACGACCGCACCGATGAGCGCCGCCAGCAGGAGAACCGACACGGCCTCGAATGGCACGATGTAGGTGCTGAAGATGGAGTCGGCCACGTCAGCGGTCCGTTGCGGTTCGAATCCCACCAGCTTGGCTGACTGCTGAGTTCCGTACTCTTCCCACACGCTGTACGCCATCACGACGAACAGCAGGCCGGCGACCCCGAGCCCGATCCATCGCTGCTCGTAGTTCAAGTCCTCGTCTGCCCCCAATTTCGCACGGGTCAACATGACGCCAAACAGCAACAACACCAGGATTGCACCGATGTAGACCAGCACCTGGGTGGCGGCGACGAATTCAGCACCCAACAGGATGTAGACCGCAGCAACGGCAGCCAGCACGATCAGCAGATACAGCGCGCTGTGCACGACGTTGCTGGTGGTCACCATTCGAAGGGCTGCACCTATCGCGATGATGGCGATCACATAGAACGCGATGTTCGCCGGAAGATCCCAACAGTTCGCGTTGGGATCCAGGTCACAGCTGGCGTTCTGTGCGAAGAGGAGAGATGCGAGCAACTACTTCGCCTCCAATGCAGGAACCTTCTTGATTTTGACCTCGGCACCCGCTTCGTAGGCCTCGAACTCGGGAACGGTGGTCATCCACTTGCCGAGCTTGGTCTTGTCGTGGAGCAGATCAGCGATCTTCATTTCGGAGTATTCGTACTCGGGACTCCAGAACAGGGCTTCGAAGGGGCACACCTCAACGCAGATCCCGCAGTACATGCAGAGCGAATAATCGATGTCGAACCGGTCCAACTTGTTGACGCTACGGGGCTTACCGCCCGGGCGCCGGGGTGGAGCGAGTTCCTTGTGACCTTCGATGTAGATGCACCAGTCCGGGCACTCGCGGGCACACAACATGCACGAGGTGCAGTTGTCCTCGTGGAGAGCGATTACGCCGCGGGCTCGGGCGGTGGGCTCTTCCTTCTCGTGGGGGTACTGAACGGTCTCGGCACCTTTGGTGATGGTCTTCACGACCTCCTTGAAGGTGATACCCAACCCCGATATTACGCCTGGAACTAAACCCATTAGAACGCCACCTTGAGTACGCCGGTTATGGCGATGTTGATGAGTGAAATCGGGATCAGAACCTTCCATGCAAACTTCTGGAGCTGATCCTCACGGAACCGGGGGTAGGTGAATCGGATCCAGTAGATGATGAACGTGAGCACCAACATCTTGGTAGCCATCACGGCCGGACCGATGAAGTTGAACCAGTTGCTGTTGATGTCGATTCCGATCAGGTCGACGAGGAAGGGGGGAACGGTCCAGCCGCCCAGGAACAGCACCGAAGCCAAGAATCCGAATATGGCGGCTGTCGCGAACTCGCCGATGAAGAACATGAGGAACCGGAACCCGGAATACTCGGTGAGGTACCCCGAAACCAGCTCGGACTCGGCGATCGGCATGTCGAACGGAGCCTGGGTCAGCTCGGCCTGAACGGCGATCATGAAGATCAGGAAGCCTACGAACTGGGTGAGGATGAAAGGAAGCCCGAAACCGCCGAAGCCGAAGATCTCGGTCTGATACTGGGCGTACACGATGCCCTGCAGGCTCAGGGTTCCAGCCTGGATCACGACACCCACGATCGCAAGGATCAGCGGGAGTTCGTAGGCGATCAGCTGGCCGGCGGCCCGCAGGCCACCCATCAGTGAATACTTCGAAGCGCTGGCCCAGCCCGCCATGAGAATGCCGACCACGCTGATACTGGTAACGGCCATCGCATAGAACACGCCCGCACCATCGAAGTTGCGGGCATCGAAGGGACCGGTGTCCAGCGACGCGAATCCGGCATCGGGGCCGAAGGGGACAACCAGAGCAAGAAGGAACGTACTGGTGAGCACCACATAGGGTGCGAGGGCGAAGATCGTCCGATCCGCTTTTGCCGGGAAGATGTCTTCCTTCTGGAGATTCTTGCCGACCTCGGCCAGGAGCTGCATCGAGCCGTACGGACCGGCTTCCATGGGCCCCAGACGAGACTGCATGAACGAGACCATCTTGAACAGGTACAGGTACACGGTGGTACCGGCAGGCAACAGGACAACGCCCAAAACAGCGAGAACCTTGATCGGCCACTCGGCCCATCCGACGTCGAGCGCCAGCATCTGTGTTTGCAGCAAGGCGCTCACCGGTCGATGTCCCCCAGAATGAAATACAGGCTGGCGAGGATAGTGATCACATCGGGAACAAAGGTCCCTTTGAGCACCCACGGTGCGATTGACATGTTCGAGAAACTGGCCGTTCGGATCTTCACCCTGAATGGGGTGAGGTCACCCTTGGAGATCACGTAGTATCCCATTTCACCGAGAGGATTCTCAGTGGCCACGTACGCTTCGCCCTCGGGAACCTTGATGATGCGGGGCACCTTGGCCATGATCGGGCCCTTGGGGAGGCTGTCGAGTAGCTGCTCGACGATATTGCAGCTCTCGCGAACCTCCTGTAGACGCACCCAACTACGGGCGAAAGCATCGCCATCGGGGTGGGTCCACACCTTCCAGTCGGCTTTGTCGTACACGAGGCCGTTGGGCTGATCACGGCGAAGATCCCAATCGACACCCGAACCCCGGATGTTCGCTCCGGACAAGCCATAGCTGAGGCCGACGTCGGCGGGGATCACACCGATGCCGCGGGTACGAGCTTGGAAGATCTCGTTGCCGAAAAGAAGGCCCTCGATCGTGTCGCAGAAGTCTCGGATCTTTTTCACCGAAACACGGGTCTCGGTTATCCAGCCGGCGGGGAGGTCGTCTTTGACGCCACCGATGCGATCGAAGTTGGGATGGAACCGGCCGCCGGTGGCGGACTCGATCTGGTTCAGCACGTGCTCGCGATCTCGGAACGCATAGAACACCGGGGTGATTGCACCCAGCTGGACGCCCAGGTCACCGAGGAACAGGGTGAGGTGCGCCATCCGGGCCAATTCGAACAGGATGGTTCGGATGTACTGAGCCCGGGGTGGGGCCTCGATGTCCATCAGCTGCTCGCAGGCGAGGATGAAAGGGACCTCGTTGGCGAAACTCCCCAACCAGTCGATCCGATTGACCAGCGTTGTGACCTGCGGGTAGGTGCGAACCTCGGTGAGCTTCTCATAGCCGCGGTGCATGTACCCCATGATCGGCTCGGCTTCGATCACCTGTTCACCATCGAGACGGGCGACAATCCGAAGCGTCCCATGGGTTGCGGGGTGCTGAGGACCAATGTTGAGGGTCATTCCCTCTGTCTCCAGCTCGAGATTCACCCGGGCCTCAGCTGCCTGGGAGGCCACATACGCCATCTGGCGGCGGTCGCTCACGGCTGTCATGACGGGTCTCCCTTGGCTTCACGACTGCGCTTCAACAAATGTTCCGGAATACCGCCGGTGTCCTTCGCCTCGCCCGCGGGCTCTGGCGCGGGTCGGGGCGTTTGTTCCACAACCGGCTCGGGTACTTCAACTTCTTCCACAACTGGCTCGGGGGCGGGAGCCGCTTCGGGCACCGGTGCGGGGTCTTCCACGACCGGGGGGGACGGATCAGACCCCGAAGGCTCACCCGCCTCCGCAGGCTCTTCCGGCTCGGGCATCGGTTCGACATCGACGATGCCCGGCCACGGCTTGATGAGGCGAGCCAGCAGGGGAAAGTCCTTCCTCATGGGGTGACCCTCGAAGTCGGTGGGCAAGTACAGCGGGCGCAAACCTGGATGCCCGGTGAATGAGATGCCGAACATCTCCCACACCTCGCGCTCGTGCCACTCTGCACCGGGGTAGGTATCGGTCCAGGTGCCGATGGTGAGATCATCGCCCACATCTGCTTTGAGCGTTACCCCGATATTGGTGGTCAAGCTGAACACACGAGCCAACATCTGAAAGCGGGTGTCGCCGCCAGCGACCCCGGTGACAATCTCTTCGGCCTCCCCGGTCAGGGCCGCGGGGTCGATATCGACCGCTGCATCCATCGACCGGCCGAACGGGGATGGCATCCAGTCGATAGCGCTCAGGAAATCGAAGAACCGGAACCGTTGACCCTCACGAAGATATTCGGCGGTCTCGGTCCACGAATCGGGAGCCACCCGAACGGTGAGGTCAACACCGGGCACGAGTGCGTGCTCGATGAGAGCGCTACCGAGGTCGGACTGCAGACCCTCGAGCAGAGCGGTGCGCGCTTGGTCGACTACTACGTCTTCGGTGGTCTCCACATCAGCTGACGATGGCAAGCGGATCACCCTTCCACTTCTCGGCCATGTCTTCGTTCTGAATCATCTCTTGGAGGATGACGATTCCTTCGAGTAGCGCCTCGGGACGGGGCGGGCAGCCAGGAACGTACACATCCACCGGGATGATCTGGTCGACGCCCTTGGTCACCGAGTAACTGTCCCAGTAGGGGCCACCGCAGTTGGCGCAAGAACCCATGCTGATGACGTACTTGGGCTCGGGCATCTGTTCATACAGCCGACGGACCGCGGGGGCCATCTTGTCGGTCACAGTTCCTGAAACACACACGAAGTCGGCCTGGCGAGGACTGGCAGGCAGCGGAATGACTCCAAGCCGCATGACGTCGTAGCGGGGTGAACCAAACGCCGCACCCATTTCGATAGCGCAGCAGGCAAGACCCCATTGGTAGACCCACAGGCTGTACTTGCGGCTCATGTTCAAAAGCGTGGTCAGCGGCTTCGGCACCCGTCCTGATTCGACTAAGCCCATCGCAATACCCCCTTGCGCCATGCGTAGGCCAAGCCGAGGGTCAGGATGAAGATGAAGATGGTCATTTCCACCAGACCAAACCAACCGAACGCCTCGAGACGAACCGCCCACGGGAAGATGAAGACCGCTTCTACATCGAACATGACGAAGAGTAGAGCGAAGATGTAGTAGCGGATCTGGGACTGGCCCCAGTGAGACCCGACGGGGTCGACACCGGACTCGTAGTTCTCCACTTTCCCAACCGAAGGACGGGAGGGCCGAAAGATCGACGCGAGACCGATGAAGGTGGCGACAAGACCGAAGGCGGCAGCACCGAAAACGGCGACCAAAAGGTACTGTCGCAAGAACTCTGACACGGCCGTAGATCGTAGCTTGCAGCGGACCTTCTCCCCAAGCTATCCGGCGTTACATTCTGAGGTCCCCACACTGGGGATAGTGCTGGACGCGACGAACCACACTCTTCGCCGGTCGAATCCGATGACCAACTCCTCTGTTCATGCCCGGATAGCCGTACCACGCTGAGGTATGGACACTTCGCTCCATCGTTGTTTGACGACCGTGCGAGCGCTTGTCCTTGGTGCGAAGTTCGTCGCCGGAGGCTCCTTCGGCGGGCCACACTGAAGTATGCGCGATGTCGTAGGTGCCTGCCCGCTCGATTGCCCCGATGGTTGCAGTTGGATCGTCACGGTCGACGATCATGAATGTGCCGTGAAGTTGCGCGGCAACCCCGATCACCCCTTCACCGATGGCGGCCTGTGCAAGAAGGTCAATCCATGGCTCGAGTTCGCCGCCGACCGGTCTCGATTGCTGTTCCCACTCAAACGCGTCGGCGCCAAGGGAGAGGGCCGATTCGAACGAGTTTCCTGGGAGCACGCCCTCGCCGACATCGCCGCCAGGCTGATCGAGATCCGGGATCGTGCAGGAGGATCGGCGATCTGGCCCTACACCGGGACCGGCAACGTGGGGAACATCCAGGGTGCAGGGCTGCCGGCCGGCGCGAGGGTGATGCACGTACTAGGGGCCTCCCACCACCTGGGCACCATCTGTTCGGTCAGCGGTCACGTGGGGCTGCGGTACTCCCAGGGTTTCGCCAACGGAATGGACCCCGAAGATGTGGCTCATGCCGGAACCATTCTCCTGTGGGGCGCGAACACCTTGGTGACGAGCCAGCACCTATGGCCCTTCGTGGAAAGAGCCCGATCAAATGGCGCCCGTGTGGTCGTGATCGACCCGGTTGGAACCAGGACCGCCCAGCGGGCCGACGAACACGTCGCCCTTTTACCCGGGACCGATGGTGCCCTTGCCCTGACGTTGTGCCACCTCGTTCGTGAGATGGGAGGCGTCGATCATCAATGGATCGCCTCTCACTCCGATGGCTTCGATGACTTCGACACTCTGCTCGATCGTTGGACGCCCGACCGCGGGGCCGACGTGTGCGGAGTGCCCGAAGCTCAGCTCCGCGGGCTGGCGCAGCAGATCGTGAAGTCAGGCCCTCTTGCCATCAAGCTCGGACAGGGAATGCAGCGGCACGCCCACGGTGCTCAGGCAGCCCGAACGGTGAGTTGCCTACCCGCCCTCACCGGTGCATTCGGCGATGTCGGCGGAGGGCTCGTCTACAGCACCGGTCCGGCGTACGCCTTCAACACCTCTGCCGCTCGCATGCCCGAGCTCCGTCTGACGCCGGCTCGAAATCGGGTCATGACGCGGCTGGTCGATGAAATCGAGGATCCGGTAGAGCCCGTCGAGGCACTGATAGTCAGTGGCGCCAATCCGGTGGTTTCCAACCCTGACAGCTACCAGGTGAAGCGAGTCCTGGCGAGAGATGATTTGTTCACCGTTGCCATCGACATCTTTCCCACTCCGACCACCGATTTCGCCGACTATGTCCTGCCCTCCACGATGCAGCACGAACAGATCGAGATGAACGACAGCTTCACTCACTACTACCTCAACTGGAACGAGCCCGCTGTCCCTCCGGCGGGCGAGTGCTTGTCGCATACCGAGATCTACCGACGGCTTGCCCGAGCCTTGGCGGAGCACGATCCGTTGTTCAACAGCCCGAACCTTCAAGCAAACGAAGAAGATTACGCTCGGGCCCTGCTCGACACGGACGAGTTCCGCCGGTCGGGTATCACGCTGGAGTCCCTCAGGACGAACGGGTTCATGCGGCTGCCCGAACCAGCCCCCGTCGACCGTTTTCACTTCACCCACCGCCAGGCCGAGATCGACGGACTGGGATACCTTCCGGAATGGCGGGGGGTGAAGGAGTCAGCGAATGGCTCGGGCTACAACCTGATCGCCAACGGCAGCGACTGGCACATCAACACGGTCTTCGCTCAGACCGCCAAGACGTTGGCCCGCACAACTGCTCCGCCGGTTGTCGTGTGCAGCGCAGATGCTGAACGAGATGGCCTTCTGGCCGGCTGCATCGTAACGGTGGCCAACGACAGAGGCTCGTTCGAGGCGAAGCTCAGAATCGACGACCGTGCAGCCCGGCCGGGGGTTGCCTCGATCAGCAAGGGGTGGGCGACTCAGCTGGTGAACGTCACCGTGAGAGAGGAAGATTCAGATGGTGGACACGGCGCCGTCTACCACGACAATCGGGTCACCATCCGACCACGCTGACCGCAGCCGGTGAATCTAGAAACCGCCGTAGGCGTGGCTGCTTCTGAACTCGACGTCGTTGGCAATCCAGCGAACCACACCGCCACGGTCCAGTTGGCCACCGTCGAGCAACCCGAGCCAATAATCGAATCCAGCTTGATCAGGCTGACGATCGAGCACGTTTTGATAGAGGATGTTGAGGTACTGCTCGTTGCCAACACTCCCGTACGTGTTGCCGAATTCGGCACTGATGGCGAACTCGCCGCTGATGCGGTCGATCGAAGCACCCTCGGCGCTGAGTGCGAGCCAGTAGTTGGCGCCCTCGATGTCCGCCTCCCGATCGAAGAACGCAAGGTACAGCCGAAGAACGTCGGCATCGGTTTCGCTGAAGCCGTCTCCTGCGACCAATTCTTCCAGAGAATCGGCGGGTTCATAGGCGGTCAGTGGACCGTTCACTGGAACCGCTTCACTGTCACTACAGCGGTAGTCGTTGTCGGTGAAGAAGTCGGCCGGGATGTTCTGTTCGGCGGCGGAGTTCTGCGAGATGAAACCTTGGTCAGCCCCGATCCAAGAAATCGCCCACGATGTGTTGCCGATGCAGAACACGCCCACAGAGGCGTAGTCGGCGTCAGCGGCCAGCATGATCCGTCGATGGCCGTCGGACTCGTTCCACTGCTTCACCAGGGTGTTGGTGCTCCCGCCTGAACCGCTGTTGTATCGAGCGGCCAGGATCTCGGCCTCGACAAAGTCTTGCCCACACGATGCCGGGTAGTGCTCCAGATCAGCCTGCTCAGCGTTTTGAGCAGCGATGCAATTCAAGTAACCCTCGTACTCGCCCCAGTCCCGTGACCGCAACGCTCCAAGCCCGTACTCGGCCCGGGTCCGGTTGATGGTGTCGAGCATTTCGGCCTCGGCGTGGTATGCCCGCTCCACCGACCCCTGGAAGAACCCGCCGGCAGCGCTTGCCGGTGCCAGCCCGACAACCGAAGTGCCCAGAATGGTCAACACTGCACATGCAGCTAGGAGCAGTCGGTTGAATGTCACCATGGACGAATCATCGGCAGGTCGGGCGGCCCTTCCGTATAGGGCAAACTACCCAAGCAGCCAGGGTCAGCTGCCGTACACCGACGGCACGAAGGTTTGGTCGGTGATCGGTGGTCGCACGTAGCCGTCTTGATTGGGGATCTCGGGCAGAACGATCTCGGGGCTCTTGACTTCCTTGTAGGGAATCTGGGTCAAGAGATGGCTGATGCAGTTGAGGCGAGCGATCTTCTTGACGTCCGATTCCACCACCCACCACGGTGCCTGCTTGATGTCGGTGGCAGCGAACATCGCGTCCTTGGCTCGGCTGTACTCGGCCCAGCGGCTGCGCGACTCGAGATCCATCGGTGAGAACTTCCACCGTTTGCTGGGATCGGTGAGCCTGCGCTTGAAACGACGCTCCTGTTCGGCGTCGCTCACCGAGAACCAGTATTTGACCAGAATGATTCCGCTGCGAACCAGCATCCGTTCGAACTCGGGGCACGACCGCAGAAATTCGCGGTACTCGTCATCGGTGCAGAAACCCATCACCTTCTCAACGCCGGCCCGGTTGTACCAACTGCGATCGAAGAGCACCATTTCCCCCGCCGCCGGCAGATGAGCGACATAACGCTGGAAGTACCACTGGGTCTTCTCACGTTCTGTTGGCGCGGGCAGGGCGGCAATTCGAACGACCCGAGGGTTGAGCGGCTCAGCTATTCGTTTGATCGTGCCGCCCTTTCCAGCAGCGTCACGTCCTTCGAAGACAACGACCGCCTTCAAGCCCTCCTGACGAACCCACTCATGCATCTTCACCAGCTCCTGCTGAAGACGACTCAGTTCGGTCTCGTAAAGCTTTTTCTTGATCTTCGGCCGAGTTGACATGAGCCCAGAGTGCCGTACAAGGCGGTCTGCATTCAAGCTGTTAGGGGATATCGACTTCTGAGACAGGAGCGAGAGCCAACACGCTGAGCGGTGGAATATCGATCACGAGGCTGTGTGGCCTCCCGTGGGCACCGTGGCCGTCTGCTTGCAGAAGGCGGCTGATCTCAGCACCCGATCCCCCGAAACCTTCGTCGTCGCTGTTCACCAGGACCTCCCATTCACCATCAACTGGGACGCCGAGCCGGTAGTCGGGACGTGGTATGGGAGTGAGGTTGAACAAACAGAGGACCGGTCGGTGCCCTTCAGTGCTGCGAAGCCAGGCAAGGACACTGTTCTCACCATCGTCGAGCACGACCCACGAGAACCCGGAGGCTTCGTTGTCACTTTCGTGGAGTGCCGGCTCGCTGGCGTACACAGCGTTCAGGGCCGAGACCCACGCCATCGTGCCGGCATGGTTGGGCAACTCGAGTTGGCTCCACGCAGCTGGGTAATCGTGATTCCACTCCGGCCCCTGGCCGAACTCCTGGCCCATGAAGAGCAGCTTCTTGCCCGGGGTCAACCACTGGTTTCCGTAGAGAACCCGAAGATTCGCGAATTGCTGCCATTCGTCGCCTGGCATCTTGGCCAGCAGGGAACCCTTGCCGTGGGTCACCTCGTCATGGGAGAGCCCCAACACGTAGTTCTCACTGAAGGCATAGACCGCTCGAAACGTGATCTCTCCATGATGAAAGCGCCGGTGGATCGGATCGCGCTCCAAATACTGGATCGTGTCGTGCATCCAGCCCATGTCCCACTTGTAGTGGAATCCAAGCCCACCGTACGAGACCGGTTTGGTGACCCCGGGGAAGGCGGTGCTTTCTTCTGCGATGGTCAGGGCATCAGGGAAAACGTTCGCCGATCGTTTGATTGAAGTGTTGGAGGAACGATATGGCTTCGAGGTTCTCGCGACCGCCGTGTACGTTGGGGATCCACTCGCCCTCCTCACGGGAGTAGTCGCGGTACAACATCGAGGCGACGGCATCCACTCTGATTCCATCGATGTGGTAGCGGTCCAGCCACATGTGAGCGCTCGACGTCAGAAACGACCGAACCTCATGGCGCCCGTAGTTGAATACGTAGCTCTTCCAGTCCGGGTGCCAGCCCTCCATCGGATTCTCGTGCTCGTACAGCGCCGATCCGTCGAAACGGCCCAGCGCAAAGTCATCGGATGGAAAATGGCTCGGAACCCAATCGAGGATGACCCCGATCCCCCGCTGGTGAAGCGCATCGACAAATCCCATGAAGTCGGTAGGCAACCCGTATCGAGCGGTCGGTGCGTAGAAGCCGGTGGTCTGGTAGCCCCAACTGCCGTAGAACGGATGTTCCATGATCGGGAGAAGTTCTACGTGGGTGAAGCCGGTGGCATCGAGGTGATCAGCCAATGGCTCGGCGAGTTCCGCCCACGTGAGGCTGCGGTACGCATCTGCGTGACGCCACGAGCCGACGTGCATCTCATACATCGAGATCGGCTTGTCGTAGGCCTGCGTCTTGCGCCGTTCGGCCATCCACTCGGCGTCATTCCACTCGTATGTGAGATCGGTGACAACCGAGGCCGTGTGAGGTGGCAATTCAGCTGCAAACGCCAGCGGATCAGCTCGCTCCACCGTCTGGCCTGACGACGTCGTGATCCGGAACTTGTACCGATCGCCGACCTTCGCATCAGGCACAACCCCGGCCCAGATGCCGCTCGACCCATTCGGTTCGAGTTGCTGAGCAGGTCCCCACTGGTTGAAATCTCCGATCACGCCCACCGAAGATGCGCTGGGTGCCCACACCGCGAAACGGCGACCTGGATCGGTCCAGCCGGTAAGCGGCTGGCACCCGAGTATTTCGTACAGAAGGGTATGGGTTCCCTCGTTGAACATCCATTGGTCAGATTCATTGATCAAGCTCACACTGCTGAGCGTACGCGCTTCCTCGACGATCTGCAGAAGCAAAGGTCGGGTATCCGTGAGCGCGAGCTCAATCGGAAGGAGTCGTCAGGTGATCGAGAACCCCGAACCCTCAATAGCGAGCACGATTCTGCCGATAGATCCGGTGATGGAATTCCAGAAGGACGTCTACACCGCGGTTGTCGCCGTTTCCGAACCGGGTGCCTCCGTTGCGGCACGCCACCTGGTCAAGACCCATGAGCGTTACGAAATCGTGCGAGAAGTCGCCAATGCCGTGATGGCCATCGATGCGTGCCGGATCCTCAAGCCGGATCTGCTGCTTCTCGCCGACGACTCGCCAGGCCTGAGGGGCACCGAAGTACTGAGTGAGATCCGCCAACTCAGCCCTCACACAATCGTGATCCTCGTCGCCACCTACGACGCCACCTACCTTCAGGACAGCGAACACACCTTCGTGTCGGCCACCATCGCCGTGCCGGAATCGATCACTCAGGCGCTCAGTGCAGTTGCCGAGGTTCTCGATGATCCGGAAACGAGCGCCACACCCGAACGCCGCCGAACCGACCGCAGGCTCAAGCAAGACTGGAACAAGGTCTTTGCCGAACGGCGCGCCTCAGGGCGACGCGACTCCGAAGAGATTGGCTAAATTCTGGCCGTATGGCCGTCCTGCTGTCGAAGACGTGCGCATCCTGCGGAAGATCGTTCCACTGGCGCAAGAAGTGGGACCGAAACTGGGATGAAGTCCGATTCTGTTCCGAGAAATGCCGTAGGCGGAAACTGACCGCATCGGACCGTGCCCTTGAGGTTGCGATCGTCGAACTGCTTGCCGATCGTCCACACGGTGCGACCATCTGCCCGTCGGACGCAGCCAAGGCCGTGGGTGGAAACGAAGAGAAGAGCTGGCGGCTGCTGATGGAACCAGCCCGTGCTGCGGCACGGCGATTGGTCGCCCGGGACATGGTTGTCATCACCCAGCGGGGGATGATCGTGGATCCCTCCACGGCCAAAGGTCCCATCCGAATCCGAGCGCTCTAGGGTCTGCGGAATGGCCAACGGATTCACCCACGACGACCTAAGCGATCAAACCGGTCGCGTCTTTCTCGTCACAGGAGCGAATACCGGCCTCGGGTTCGAGACCACCAAGGCGTTGGCGTCCAGGGGAGCACGGGTGCTGATGGGCTGTCGCTCGTCGAACCGCGCATCCGAAGCCATCGATCAGATTCGCACGCAGGTCCCGAGTGCCGATCTGGAGTTCATTCAGCTCGACCAAGCCGATCTGTCCAGCGTCCGGGCTGCCGCAGAACAGGTTGGCGAAGAGCCCCACCTCGACGTCTTGATAAACAACGCCGGAATCATGATCCCACCGCTGGGACACACCGCCGATGGGTTCGAGTCCCAGTTCGGCGTGAACCACCTCGGAACGTATGCCCTCACCGCACTGCTGCTGGACAAGCTGGCCCAACGCGAGCACAGCCGCGTAGTCCTCACCAGCAGCCTCGCTCACAAGGGGGCCGAGATGTACTTCGATGACATCGACGCACGCAATGGCTACGACGCAAGGGCCCGTTATGGACAGAGCAAGCTGAGCAACCTGCTGTTCATGTACGAGCTCGATAGACGGCTGAGAGTTGCAAACTCGCCCACCATCGCGGTCGGATGCCATCCCGGTATCGCAGAAACCGAGCTGTTTCGCACGATGCCGTCGTGGATGAAGTTGGTCGTTCCTTTGGTTCGTCCGATCTTCAACAGTGCGGCAGCCGGTTCGTGGCCGACCCTTCTGGCCGCCACCGGACCTGGTGTACAGGGTGGCGACTACTACGGTCCCAGCAAGCGAGGCGAGACTGCCGGACCGGCAACACAAGTGACGTCGACATCCACGGCCCGTAGCCCCGAGCTGGCCCAGCAACTATGGGACCTCTCAATTGCGATGACCGGGATCAATCCCGGAATCTGAAACACCGACGCAGCACCAGACCTCTCCACCAGACCGCTACTACCTCTACCCTGGGACGCTGTGCTGCCGACCCGACTGTTCTCGCAGGGCAACGTCCCCAAGGTCGTTCTGGCTCCTATGGCCGGGGTTACGAACGCGCCGTTCCGGCGCCTGTGCCGCCGGTACGGAGGGGGTCTGTTCGTAAGCGAGATGATCTCCGCCCGGGCTGTGGTCGAGGGCAACGCAAAGACGATGAAGCTCACGCAGTTCGCAGATGACGAGTCGCCCCGGAGCCTTCAACTTGCGGCGGTCGATCCGGCGATCGTCGGTGAAGCGATCAGGAAGTTGCTCGACACCGAGGGCATAGACCATTTCGATCTGAACCTTGGATGTCCGGTTCGCAAAGTCACCCGAAACGGCGGGGGATCAGCTCTGCCGTACAAACGGAAGCTCTTGCGTCGTTTGCTTCGCTCCGCCGTGGACGCAGCGGGCGATGTTCCGGTGACCATCAAGTTCAGGGTCGGCATCGACGACGACCACCGGACGCACCTCGACACCGGTCAGATCGCCAGCGAGGCAGGTATCGCCGCCGTGGCGCTGCACGGACGAACCGCAGCTCAGCTTTACAGCGGCACAGCGGATTGGACCACGATTGCGGCCCTGCGGGAGGCCCTCCCAGCCGAGGTGCCGGTGTACGGCAACGGCGACATCTGGGAGGCACCCGACGCCCTGGCAATGGTCGAGCAGACCGGCTGTGATGGCGTTGTCATCGGCCGGGGTTGTCTCGGAAGGCCGTGGTTGTTCGCCCATCTCGACGCCGCCTTCGCCGGAGACCCGCCGCCGGAAATCCCTCGAACGTCCGAGGTCTGTCTCCTGATGGCGGAGCACGCCAAAGAACTGGTGGCCTGGTTCGGCGAGTACAAAGGGGTGCGAGAGTTCCGAAAGCACACTGCGTGGTATCTGAAGGGTTACCCGGTCGGCGGCGAAATCCGCCGGCAGCTCGGCCAGATCGATTCGCTCGATGGACTGGACGCTCTCCTCGCTCAGGTCCCCGACGTTTCATTGCCACACGAAAACCGCAGGGTTGCACGAGGACACACCCGAGGGCCCCAGGTCGTTGCGCTGCCCGAACACTGGCTCGATGATCCGTACGACGATTTGGTCGCCAGTCCCGACGGCGACTCCGCAACCTCAGGCGGATGAGTCAGCCCGTCGCTAAGCGGGTGAAACAACTACCGGAACACCGTTGAGCGCAATGTTTCCTGTGATCGGATCCCGCAGGTACTCATCGGTGAGCACGTTGGTGTTGACACCGCGGTACTCCGACGCCACCCGAAGTTGGACACCCTCGACCCCCTGACCAAACCCGTGGGGAATGCTCACCACACCCGGTCTCACAACGTCGGTTCGCTCACAATCGATGACCACTTCGCCGACTCGGCTGACGACCTTGGCAGCTGCACCATCCTCCAGTCCCAGACGGTCCGCATCGTCGGGGTGAATCTGCAAGGTGCACCGGTTCCGACCCTTGGTCAGCACCCTGACGTTGTGCATCCACGAGTTGTTGGATCTCACGTGTCGTCGACCCACGAGAATCATCTCCGGTGTCTTCTCCGCGACAGTGTCGGCCAAGCGCTGGATTTCACTGAGGATTGCTTCATTCAGCACTTCGATGGTTCCCGATTGGGTCCGCAAGAGATCGGGGATCCGATGCTGCTCGAGCGGCCCGAGATCCACGCCGTGAGGATTCGCTTCCATCACGTCCATTGAGATGCCGCTCTGGTTCGATCCGAAACCGTCGCCAAAGGGCCCGGTTCGAAGCGTGAGATCCAAGAGGCGCTCCGGTCCGGTTCGACCGGTCTGGGTAACGAGCTGCTCCGGATCTCGACCCGCCACCACGCTGAAGTCGTCCTTGGTAGCCGAACCAGCGAGCGCTGTTGCGGTCAGGCGATCGATCTCGTCGGCGGTGGCTTCGGCTCGTGGACCGCTCGCCGCTTCGCCAGAGAAGATGGCAGTGAGGCGAAGGAGAATGCGACCTTCGTCCATTTGGCCGTCCTCCAGGGGAAGCACGGCTGGGCTGTAGTTCGCCACATTGCGAACACCGAACTGAAGAAGGGCCAGATCGTAGTGGGACTTCTGCAGAGGGGAAGGCGGCGGGAGGATAACGTCGGCGTGCCGGGTCGTTTCGTTGATGTAGGGATCCACCGACACCATGAAGTCGAGCGATTTGAACGCCGCGTCGAGCCGGCCCATGTTGGGGTTGGAACTCACGGGGTTCCCACCCACGGTCACCATCGCCCGAATCTGTCCGTCCCCATCGGCTTCGATCTCTTCTGTCATCACCGTGACCGGGAATTCGCCGAAGGTCGACGCCGTGCCACTGACGCGGCTCTTCTTTCCACCCATTCGGAACCCTCTGCCGATCCCCGGCTTTCCCTTGGTTGAGGGCTGACCCGCAGCATGGGTTGTGAACATGGCGCCGCCGACACGGTCGAGGTTTCCTGACAGCAAATTGACAACATCGACCAACCAGCTCGTGAGCGTCCCGAACTCTTGGCACGTCGTTCCGATCCGTCCGTAAACCGCAGCCGTCGGAGCGGACGTCAGCTCGACCGCCAGAGCACGAATAACCTCTGCGCCGACCCCGACCCGTTCCGCTACAGCTTCGGGTGTGAAAGGCGCAAAAAGCTCGGGCAGTTCCCCCAGTCCTGAGGTGTGGCGGCCCAATCGCCCGGGGTCAGCCAAGCCGTCGATCAGCATCACATTCACCAATGCAGCCAGCAGATATGAATCACCGTTTGGTCGGATAGCAAGGTGCTGGTCGGCCATTTCGGCGGTCTCGCTGCGGCGCGGGTCGACCACAACGACCCGGCCGCCACGCTTCTGAATTCGCTCGAGTCGTCCAGGGAAATCGGGGGCCGTACACAACGAACCATTGCTGGCAAGAGGATTGGCCCCGAGCATCAGAAGATAGTCCGTGCGATCCAAGTCGGGAACGGGAACAGCAACGGATCCGAACAACATCGCCGTTGATACTTCCTTCGGGCGCTGATCCACAGTGGAAGCACTGAAAACGTTGTCCGAGCCGATGCTCCTGAGGAACCCACGGTTGTAGAACATGGGGGCGAGGTTGTGGGCATTTGGGTTACCGAGATAGACCCCCACAGCGTTGCGGTTGCCAGCCTCCAGGATCGGCGCAAGTCCAGCGGCGACCGTGTCGAACGCCTCATCCCACGAGACGGGCACGAAGTGGCCATCGCGCTTGACGTGGGGCTGGCGCAACCAGTCCGGATCCTCGTGGAGGTGCTTGAGAGTCGATCCTTTCGGGCAAATAAACCCTCCGCTGAACACGTCTTGCAGGTCGCCCCGTATTCGCTTCACTTGCTCACGTCCATCTGCCGCAGTGGTCAGTTCGATTTCCAACCCACAGCCCGCTTCACAGAGCGGGCAGGTACGAAACGCAGTGCGATCAGCCATTGGACGAGGCTAGATCGCCGCGTTCCCGAGCTCACAAACCACTGGCGATGTCGTTGGCTGCTGCGAATACTGTGCTGACGTGGCTGCTCTTCATAATTCCTGTTCACAGCCACAATTGGCTGTTCTGCCACCTCGGTAGCCACACGGATTGTGGCTCTCAACAGGAATTTGCAGGGGAGGCCTATCGGCTGAATGTGGTGGCTGCGGAGCGGAGAAGATCGCCTCCGAGGTCGGGGGCAACCCCCCACAACACCGTCGCAAACACCGCAGCCACAATTGCCACAGTCGCAGCCGGCGCGAGCACGATGGAACCACCCGAGTTCACCACAGCACCCTCATCGTCTGTTTCGGCCGAAGTCAGGAACATGCTCACGATGACCTTCAGGTAGAGATACGCACCGACAACCGCAGCCACCATCGCCGCACCGGCCAGAACATAACTCTCTCCCCGCACAGCAGCCTCGATCACACCAAATTTGGCCCAGAACCCGCTGGTGAACGGAATACCGGCCTGAGCAAACAGCAACACGACCAGCAGTGCCGCCAGAACCGGCTTGCGAGCCGAGAGCCCTGCGTAATCGGTGAGACTGTGGGCTCCGTCACCGCGTTGTCCCACCAGCGTGGCGACACCGAACGTGCCTCCCACCATCACCGTGTACGCAAACAGGTAGAACAGCACCGAACGAGATCCGAGAACGGCTACCGCACCGTCGGGTGAGCCTGCGGCGTAGAGCCCGATGAGGATGAAGCCGGCATGACTGATCGAGGAGTAGGCCAACATCCGCTTGACGTTGTCCTGGCGGATGGCAAGGAACGAACCGACGACGATGGACAGCAGTGCCATGGCGCCGACAACCGGCCTCCAGTCGGCGCCCACCTGAACAAAGGCGGACAGAAACACACGGGCGAAGCCGGCAAAACCCGCCACTTTCACAGCCGAAGCCATGAACCCCACGATTGGAGTTGGTGCGCCCTGATAGACATCGGGGGTCCAGAAATGGAACGGAGCGGCGGAGATCTTGAAACCGAATCCCACCAGCAGAAGCGCCATACCGGCGAGCAACAGCGACGAGTCTTCCACAGGGACCAGACCTCGATCATTTACGAGGGTGAGCGCCGCACCGATCTCAGAAAGACGGGTAGAACCGGTGGCGCCATAGATCATGGCAATGCCATAGAGGAAGAAGGCCGAGGACAACGCTCCCAACACGAAGTACTTGAAACCGGCTTCCTGGCTTTCGGATCGGCGCAGGTGAAGCGCAGCGAGGACGTACACGGCAATGGACAGGATTTCGAGGCCGAGGAACGTGACGATGAGATCTTCGGCCGCGGCCATCATCAGCCCGCCCGAGGCCGACAGAAGCACCAGCACGTACCACTCGGGTCCGTCCAAACCTTCTCTCCGCAGGTAGTCATCGAGGAACAGGGCGGAGAAGAACACCGATACCGAGATGATGGCTGCGACGAAGAGGGTGAAGTAGTCGATGCTCAGGGCGCCATCGAGAACGACGATCCGGCCGCCTGCATCGGCAACCCGATTCCAGATCCAATACAGAGATACGCCCGAGCCCACCGCCATCGTGGCGGTGTAGAAGGCCGGGAAGCTACGTTCCCTGGCCTGGGGAACCAGTGAGGTGATCGTTACCAGAATCACCGCACCTACGGCGGTGAGTAGGAAGGGCCATAGTAGGGACCAGGGCACCTCAGGTGTTTGGACGGTCTGGGCCAACATCACTCCTCGACCTCTCCGCCCTCAGACTCGGCTTCTTCTTCGGCCTCGTGGAGCGCATCGACCAGGAGATCCCGTTGATCGTGCTCCGACGGAGCCTCCGGCTCGTCCTCGGTGAAGCCGTCGACGTTGGCTGCGATGTGTTCGATGAGATTGTCTACTGCGGGCTCGATCCGGTCGAGCACCGGCTTGGGGTAGACACCCATGAACACGATCAGGCCAAGCAGTGGGGCGATGCTCAAGAACTCCGAGAGACTCAGATCTCGCATCGAAGCATTCTCACCATCGGGTTCACCGTGGAAGACCCTCTGGTAGGCCCACAGCAGGTACAGAGCCGCCAGGATGACCCCTACCGTCGCGACGACCGCCCACCAACGAGCACGATCGTTGAACGCACCGAGAAGAATCAAGAACTCACCGACAAAGCCGTTCAGACCGGGAAGTCCAACGCTGGACAGCATCACGACGGTGAAGACCCCGGCGAACAGTGGTGCAGCCTTCTGAAGTCCGGACAACGCTGCGATTTCACGAGTGTGGCGGCGTTCGTAGATCCAACCCACGAGAATGAACAACGCGCCGGTGCTGATGCCGTGGTTCACCATTTGGAGAACGCCACCCTGGATGCCCTGGGAATTGAGTGCGAAGAGCCCGAGCATGATGAAACCGAGGTGGGCGATCGAGGAGTAGGCGATCAGTCGCTTCAGATCCTTCTGCATGGTGGCGACGATGGCGCCATAGATGATTCCGATGACACCGAGGGTGAGGAAGATCGGAGCGAGGTCATAGGAGGCCTCGGGGAACAGGTACAGCCCGAACCTCAGGAAGCCATAGGTACCAAGTTTGAGCATGACACCGGCAAGGATCACCGAACCGATTGTCGGCGCCTCGGTGTGAGCATCGGGAAGCCACGTGTGCAAGGGGAACAAGGGCACCTTGACCGCGAAAGCAAGGGCGAACGTGGCGAGCACGGCCCGGGCTTGATTGGAGGACAGAACTTGAGCTTCAGCCAAATCTCGGATATCGAAACTGACAACACCGGTACTTCTGGCGGTGAGGAACACAACCGCCAGGATTCCAACCATCATCAGGGCCGATCCGGCCATGGTGTAGAGGAAAAACTTCAGTGCGGCATAGACCCGGTTGCCATGGCCCCACTTGCCGATGAGGAAGTACATCGGGACAAGCACGATCTCGAAGAACATGAAGAACATGAGGATGTCGAGCGACAGGAAGACCCCCATCGAACCGGCCATCAGAATCATGACCCACACGTGGTAGGACTTGGAGTCGTGGTGCGCGCTGGTCGCCAGCAAACCAAGCGGGAACAGAACACCGGTCATCACCACGAGAAACAGCGAGATTCCATCGACGCCGAGTGCGAAACTGATACCCAGATCGCTGATCCAGTCACGCTCCACCACGAACTGGAAACCACCGTCGTCGACCGCAAACTTGCCCAGCATGTAGATCGAGATCGCGCCAGTGATCGTCGACCCCACCAGCGCCGTGATTCGGGTGTATTCATCCCGATCGGACGGCAGGAGGCCGATGACGAGCGCTGTGAGCAGCGGTACGACGATCAACGCAGGGAGGATCTGGAACGAAGCGGCCTCAGCGGCCTCCGCTGCGTACATCATGATTGCCACAACCGCGATAGGAACCAGAGCAGAACGCCAACCGAGCCCATGACAATACCGAGGGCAGAGTTTCGCACGTAGCCGGTTTGCAGGCCCCTCATGGCCTGCGCCGCGCTGCGAACAGCGCTGGCGATGCCATTGACAACGCCGTCGATGACCGTTCGGTCGAACAGAGCAGCCATATCAAAGCCCTTGTAGCCGGGCCCCCCTGCAATTCGGGCATAGGTCTCATCTACATACCAAGCTCGAGCGAATGGCGTCTTCTCTATCGTTCCAGGGTCCACCTTGCCTCGGAGGTACACCGAGAAGGCCGCATAGATCGCTGCGAGCGCGCAAACTATGGCTACCACCGCAAGCCCCCACTTGGTGGAGGTCCCAACGAGCAGTTTGGCCTCGTTTCCGAACAAACTGGTCTCCAACCAGTGCTCCAAGAAGTGAAGATCCTTGGTAAAGGGCAGGTTGAGCCCACCGGCGACCGTGGCAGCACCGGCCAAGGCCACCAACGGGACGGTCATAGTCCATGGCGACTCGTGCGGATGGTACTCCTGCCTCTTCCGATAGGAGTCCGGCAATTCAGCCGCGAGATCACCGAGCTCGGGCGCCACCGACACGGCTGTCGCGTGCGTGTCCGGCTGTGGCAACCTCGAGCGCGTAGCCGCCAGGGAGCGATACAACGACTTCGCCGCCGCCAACTGTTCAGATGCGGTGTCGACTGATGCGTTGGCGTCGGCGACGCTTGTCTGGGCCTTGGCCAGGTTCTCGCTTGCCTTCGGGTACGCCCTTCTCAGCTTTTCGACCGCCTTGGCCAGCTTGGCATGACCGTCATCTTCTGCGCTGACGAGCGCGAACGCCTCCTTGGCATCGCTCAACTTCGTAGATGCGACTTCAACTGCGGCCGTCTTCTTTTCGAGATCGCCGGCGGCCTTGTCGACCGAGGCATGGGCTGAAGCCAGCGCAGCCTCAGCTTCGCCGGTCGCCTCTTCGGCCGACGACAGGCGAGCCTCGAATGCGAGCTCGATTTCCTCGGCTGTGGGGTCGTAGAAACGCGTGCGGCCGAAGAAGGTGAGGATCACCTGACGCGTCATGTAGAACGCTGTGAGCAGGGCAGTTACGAGGCCGATAGCCCACAGCGCCTTGTTCTCATTCCAGGCGTAGAGCAGGATCTCGTCCTTGCTCCAGAACCCGGCAAAAGGTGGGACCCCGGCAATTGCCAGCCAGCCAACGATGAACGTGGCCGACGTTATCGGCATGAATCGGGCGAGGCCGCCCATGCGACGCATGTCCTGTTCGTCGTGGAGACCGTGAATCACCGAGCCCGATCCGAGGAAGAGCAGAGCCTTGAAGAAGGCGTGGGTGACCATATGGAAAATGGCTGGCACATAGGCACCAACTCCCACGGCCAAGAACAGGTAACCCAGCTGCGAGACGGTGGAGTACGCAAGCACCTTCTTGATGTCGTTCTGGGCCACCGCGATAGTGGCGGCGAACAGAGCGGTTAGAGCTCCGACCCAGGCAACCGCATCGATAGCCCAGCCATCCGCGACTGCGAGTACCGGATTCATCCGTGTGAGGAGATACACCCCCGATGTCACCATCGTGGCAGCGTGGATCAGAGCCGACACGGGTGTCGGACCCGCCATGGCATCGGGTAGCCACACATAGAGGGGTAACTGAGCCGACTTGCCGGCCGCTGCCAGCAACAACAAAAGTACGATCGCAGTGGCCGTGCCGGACGCGAATCCGGGCGCTTCGGAAAGAATGTTGGCGTAATCGATGGACCCGATCGTGGCAAACACGACGAACATGGCAAGCATGAATCCGAAGTCACCGACGCGGTTGGTGACGAAGGCCTTCTTACCGGCCGAAGCATTTGCTGGATTCGTGAACCAGAACGAGATGAGCAGGTACGAGCACAGACCCACACCTTCCCAGCCCAGGAAGGTCATGAGCATGTTGTCGCCCAGAACCAACACCAACATGGCGGCTGCGAACAGGTTCAGATAGAGGAAGAACTTGGAGTAGTTCGGATCTCCATGCATGTACCCGATGGAGTAGAGGTGAATCAGCGCACCGACGCCGGTGATGAAAAGGCACATGGTTATCGACAGCGGATCGACCAACAGCCCGGCGTTCACGCTGAAGCTGCCGGCGGGGACCCATTCGAAGAGGGTCTGCACGAAGAATCGTTCGCTGTGGTCCTCGGCCACGAGTCCCGCAAAGACTGTGGCCGTAGCGAGGAAACTCACTCCCATCGCCCCGAAGCCGAGCCAACCGGCCAGCGGTTCACCCAGCAGGCGACCGAAAACGAGAATGAGTGCGAAGCCGATGAGTGGGGCGGCCGGAATGAGCCATGCGAATTCGAGCATGGCTATCCCCTCAGAACCGCGATGTCGTCGGCGTCGGCCGAAGGATTGCGACGCAGGACCGCAACCACGATGGACAGGCCGATCACTACTTCAGCTGCGGCGACCACGAGCACGAAAAACACCGCCGTCTGACCGGAGAGATCATTCAGGCTCTTCGAGAAGGTGACGAACGTGATGTTGACGGCGTTCAGCATCAACTCGATGCACATGAACATGACCAGTGGATTCCTGCGGATCAAGAGGCCGGTGGCGCCGATGGAGAACAGCAGCGCGCTCAATACCAGATACCAGGTCTCGGTGAGTTCCACTAGCCCTCTCCCCCACGGCACACGACGGTCATGGTCTACTCGACCGCCAATCCAGGTTCATCGACCACGAGGTCTTCGCCACCCTTGTTACGTACCAGTACCACAGCCCCAACGGTCGCAATGGTGAGGAGCAGCGCGGTTGCCTGAAATGCCAGAATGTTGCGGGTGAAGAGGTCTTCTCCCAACTGCTCGATCTGACTTCGATCATCGATTGGCTGTACGACCGACTGCTGGCCGGTGAGAGCAACCGCACCTTCGTCCCCACCCGGCCCGGAAAGGAAGAGTCCCCCCAGAGTGAGGGCGAGAAGGGCTGCGCCGAACAGGAGGCCCAGTGGTCGTTGTCCGACCAACGGTTCGGTCCGAAGATCCGAAGCGGTGTCGACACCCAACAACATGATGACGAACAAGAAGAGCACCACGATCGCGCCGGCGTAGACAACAACCTGCACCAGAGCCAGGAAGTGTGCCTCCTGAATAATGAAGACGACGGCAACGCCGAAGAAGGATGCGATGAGGCTGAGCGCAGCGTGCACAGGGTTCGAAAATCCTATGACGCCCAGGGCACCGCCGATCACGATGGCGCCGGCGATGAGAAATGAGATCACATCAACCATCAGTGATGACCTCCGTGATCGTCGTGGTCAGCGTGTTCATCGGAAGCGGGGACTGAACTCGCATCCTTTTCTTCCTGGGGTAGGTCACCGTAACGAACGCCGTACCCCAGTTCACCGCTCCATCCGGTACCCAGGTAGCTGGCTTTGCCCGACGGAGAAGTGGCGCGCATCCAACCCGAGGTCTGAAGGTCCTCTCCTGGCCGCCAGTCCTCCCACGGGAGCTTCTGGGGCATGCCTTCGTCGTCGACGAGCAGTTCGTCCTTGGTGTAGATCGCATCGGAACGATTGGTGAACGAGAACTCGAACAGCTTCGATTCGGTGATCGCTTCGGTCGGACACGCCTCCACGCACATGTCGCAATGGATGCAACGGAGATAGTTGATCTCATAGACGTAGCCGAATCGCTCGCCCGGGCTCTTGGGATCGTCAGGCGGATTGTCCCTACCACGAACATAGATGCACTTCGCAGGGCATACCCCGGCGCAGAGTTCGCAGCCGATGCACTTCTCCATGCCGTCTTCGTAGCGGTTGAGCACATGGCGACCGTGGGCACGTTCGGGCTTGGGTGCCTTCTGATCCTTCTTGGAGATCTCGCCTTTGCGGTTCTTGCGCCCGCCTCGATACTCCTTGGTGGTCACACCTTCGCCCCATTTGGCCAGGGTCACTGCGAATCCTTCGAAGTATCCCATCAGCGCACCTCACTCGGGTCGAGGCCGGCAGCGAGCAGGCGTTCGCGGCGGGCATTGTTGATGGCACCTCTGAGCAACCCCATCCCCAGGAGGAGAATGCCGAAGGCCACGACGATCACCAGGACTGTATCGGCTTGCGCGGTGTCGAGAACGCCGAGGTCACCGCTGCGTGCCACCCGAATCCCGGCAAGCACCAGCAGCCATCCGAGCGACAGCGGAATGAGGAGCTTCCATCCGAGATCCATGAGTTGGTCGTAGCGGAAGCGGGGCAGCGTGGCTCGGAACCAGACAAACACGAAAAGGAAGACCAACAGCTTGGCGAAGAACCAAATGAAACCGGTGAACCACCCGAGTGTCTCGCCCAGGAACGCCGGCCCTGCCGGGCCGCCCAGGAAGAGGGTGACCACGATGGCCGCCATGGTGACCGTGTTCATGAACTCGCTGAGGAAGAAAAGGGCAAATCGGATCCCGGAGTACTCGGTGTGGAACCCGCCAACCAGTTCCTGTTCGGCCTCTACGAGATCGAAAGGTGGACGATTGAGTTCGGCCGTGCCGGCGATGATGAAGACGGCGAAGGGGATGAAGCCGGTAACGATGATGTTGAAATTGGGGACGATTCCCCCAAACCCCGCCCCGGCCTGGGTCTGAACGATCTGATTCATGCTGAGGCCGCCGGTCACCAGTATGACCGCCGCCAGCGCCAGACCGAGTGCTGCTTCATAGCTGATCGCCTGCGCAGAGGCCCGCACCGAACCCAGTAGCGGGTATTTCGAGCCCGAGGACCACCCGGCAAGCATGATTCCGTAGATACCCAGCGAGCTCATCGCAAGGAAGAACAACACGCCGACCGGCACATCGGCAACTTGGAGAAAGGTCTCGCGGCCGAATATCGTCACCGCACCGTTCTTGCCGTCGTTGAAGTCGCCACCAATAGGAATGAGGGTGAAGGTGAGGAATGCCGGTAGCAGCGAAAGATACGGTGCCAGACGGAAAACGAACTTGTCGGCATTCTCGGGGATGTTGTCTTCCTTGAAGAATGCCTTGATTCCATCGGCCAGGGTTTGGAGAAGACCGAAGGGGCCGGCCACGTTTGGACCGATCCGGTTCTGCAGACGGCTCACGACTTTGCGTTCGAACCACACCATCAACATCGTTGCTACCAAACACACCACCAGAGCGAGAACAGCCTTCACCACCGCAAGAACGACGTCGCCGAAATCGACGCCGTCGCTTAGATACGGCTGTCCAACCGACGTAGCTGCGCTCTGAAAGGCGACGAGACTCACAGTTGGACCCTCACGTCGATCACCGGCTCGCCCACAGTGAGCAGTTCCTGAGCCTGGATTCCATTGACTCCATAGGGCATGTGGGCCACACCGCTCGGAATACGGGCATCGGCCTGAGCAACGATGGCATGGCTGGTTCCGCCCGAGGTGGAAAGCTGCACTTCCTGACCCGATGCCACGCCGAGGCGAGCCAGATCAGAGGGAGCGAGGGTGAGAACTGCATCGTCGACAAGGCCACCCAGCGACGCTGAGAAGGTTGTCATCGTGCCGTTGTCCCAGAGCTTGCGGTCTACCACCAAACGCAGACCGTAGTCGTCGGCGGGCGGAATCGGTGCGGTTTCGCTCAGGCTCAGTTGCCACGAGCGCTGGAAAGCGAGGATCGGTCCGTCGGAGGCAACGCCATCGCTCTCCCACCGCACTGATTCGAAGCCGGAAACAGTTGCCGAGATGTCCGCCTGAAGCTCCTCGAGGCGGGTGAAACCCAGGTCACCGCCGGCCGCTTGGGCCACTTCGGCAGCGATCATCCAATCTGGCCGGGCTTGACCCGGCGAGGTGACCTTGGCCCGTACCGGCGAAATCCGGCCCTCGAGATTGAGGAAGGTCCCGTCGACCTCGCCGAACATGGCGGCGGGCAATATGACGTCGGCCCTCTGGGTGCTGCGGGTCATGAAAGTATCTACCGAAACCACGGTACGAACCCGTTCGAAGGCAGCGGCTGCCAGGGCAGCGTCGGGGAAGTCCCGCAGTGGGTCGGCGCCCAATAGCAGCAGGGTCTCGATAGAGCCATTGACGGCCGCCCTGAGGATGCCCTCGGCATCGAGCCCGGGCGTGGCTGGCGACATGTCCCATCCCGGGAGCTTCACGCTGAGTTCTTGCCCTCCCGGCAGGTAGCCGGGCGTGAGCCCCATCTCGAGGGCACCATGGACGTTCCCGCGGCGCAACGCCGTGAGGAACGTGGCGCCGGGCGCCAAGCGACGAAGGGCTGCGATGGCCGACACGATTGGATCTGCCGACTCGGCCAGGTTGCCGCGGCCCACGATCACTGTGACCGGACGGTCCGATGTGAGCAGGGAATGGGCTGTGGAGAGCTGATCGGAGGAGATTCCCCCGATGCTGGTGCCAACCATGCCATCGGCAAGTGCCGCGGCGATCTGTCCTGCGGCACCCGGAAGCGGGTTGAGGCGGGCTGCGACCGAATCACCGAAGGCGGTCTGCCGAGGCGACATCTCGATCAGCGAAACCCCGTCGAACTGGATGCCATGCCGAAGCCGGAGGTACAGCGTCGGCAGCTCCTCTTTCAGATCCGCTGCCAGCAAGACCACCACACCGCCCGGAGCACAGGCTGAGTCGATGGTGGCCTTGGGCAAGCCCATCACGACATCGGCGGGAAGGCCATCCCCCAGCTGAGCGTCGATATTGTCCACTGCCCCGAGACCCTTGAGGAGCTTGGCCCACGCGTACTGGCTTTCGAGAGTGAGGCGGGCACCACCGATCACACCGATCTTGCGTGGATCCGAGGCTCCGGTGAGTGCATCGACGGTCTGCTTGATTGCGGTGGTCCAACGGGTCTTGGCCTGCTCACCGCTGTTGTCGCGAACCATCGGCTCGGTGACTCGATGAACCGAGTCGGTGGCTTCGTAGATGAACCGTTCTTTGTCGCTCAGCCAACCCCAGTTGGTGGCGTCGGAGTCCACCCCCTGGATCCGGACGAGCCGGTTCTGACTGCTGTGAAGCGCAACCCGGGCGCCCGTGCTGTCGACCATGGACGTGGATTCGTTTTCCGAGAGATCCCACGGGCGGGCTGCGAATCGATACGGCTGGGCTGTGAGGGCGCCCACAGGACAAATCTGGACCGTGTTGCCACTGAAGTAGCTGGAGAACTCGTGTTCGGGGAACGTATTGACCTGTGTCTGAGCGCCACGGTCGATGAAGTGGATCAGGGGGTCACCGGCAACTTCGTCGGCGAAACGGGTGCATCGGTCACAGAGAATGCAGCGCTCTCGATCCAAGTAGACGAGATCGCTGATCGGTATGGGCTTTTCGTAGTGGCGTTTCTCCTCGACGAATCGAGACTCACCGGGGCCAAATGCGAATGCGTTGTCCTGGAGTGGGCACTCACCACCCTTGTCGCACACCGGACAGTCGAGCGGGTGGTTGATGAGAAGCAGTTCGAGGACACCGTCTTGAGCTTTGGTGGTGGGCTCCGATTCGGTGTTCACCTTCATGTCGGGGGTCACCGGCAGCATGCATGCCGGCTGCAATGAAGCGCCGCGGCCCCCGTCGACTTCGACCAGGCACATACGACACATGCCCACCGACGACATCCGGGGGTGGTAACAGAAGTGAGGGATGTGAACGCCATGCCGTTCGGCGGCAGCGATCAGGAGTTCACCGCTGTTGGCTCGAAGTTCCTTGCCGTTGAGCACAAACGGTATTCCCGGCTCCACTTCGGGGCTCTCGCTCTCGGCGTTCTCGGTTGCGGTCATGCGGGGCTCCCAGCAGCGACGGACGAGCCTGCACCAGCGGCGATCTTCGCCTCGAACTCGGGTCGGAACCGACGGATCGCACTGGTGATCGGCGCCACCGAACTCGGTCCCAACGGGCAGATAGTGGTCTGCTTGGGCGGAAACGGGACCGCTTCAAGCCCAGCGTCGGGATGAGCGGCTACCGGGTAGTCACCGGGGCTGATGTTTGATCCGATCTCGAGTAGGAGATCGATGTCGTCAGGCCGGCCGTGGCCGTCGAGAATACGTTGGAGCACCTTTTCCTCCCAGGAGGTGCCTTCACGGCACGGCGTACACTTCCCGCAGCTCTCACGGGCGTAGAAGCGAACCACCCGCAGGCAGGCCCGAACTGCATCGGTGGTCTCGTCCATCACAACGATCGCTCCTGAACCGAGCATTGACCCGGCAGAACCCACGTCGCTGGCCTCGAGGGGTAGGTCGAGCTGTTCTTGGAAGAACCACGGCGCGGACCCACCGCCAGGGATGAACGCCTTCAGAGCATTGTCGTCTTTGATGCCCCCGCAGTAGTTCTCGCCGTAGAACAGCTCTCGGAAGGTGACGACACCCTGTTCCACCTCGTAGACGCCAGGCCGTTTCACATGGCCACTGATCGCCAGCAGGCGTGTACCGGGTGATCGTTCCGAGCCGTACTTCTTGTACGCATCTGCGCCGTTGTTCAACAGCCACGGCAGGTTGGCCAGCGTCTCCACGTTGTTGACGATCGTCGGCTTGAGATAGAGCCCCTTGGCGGCAGGGAAGAATGGCGGCTTGAGTCTGGGCATTCCACGGTTGCCTTCGAGACTTTCGATCAGAGCGGTCTCTTCACCGACGATGTACGCGCCGGCACCCCAGTGGAGAACCACGTCGACGCTCACGTCTGTGCCGTCGATGTTCTTTCCGACCAGACCGGCGGCATAGGCCTCGTTCAGTGCCTGGGCAACCCGCTCCTGGGCCACCGGCATTTCGCCTCGGATGTACAGGTAACACGTGTTCAACCCAAGGGCATAACAAGCGATGATGCAGCCTTCGATCAGCTGGTGGGGATCGTTCTCCATCAGAAGACGATCCTTGTAGGTTCCGGGCTCTGATTCATCGCCGTTGACCACCAGATAACGGGGCCAAACCGGAGGCATGAATCCCCATTTGATTCCAGCGGGAAATCCTGCGCCACCCCGTCCCAGCAGAACGGCGTCTTTCACCAGACCGGCAACGTCGCCGGGAGCCATCCGGAGGGCCTTCTTCATTCCGGTGTACCCACCGGTAGCGAGCGATCGCTCGAGGGTGTAGCTGTCCTCGAGGGGGAAACGGCTCGAAACGATCTTGACGCCCTCGTTATCGACGTAACCGGCGGCGTGAGGAATGTACGCATTGGTAGCCATGGCGATGCTTTCGAAGAAGTGGTTAGCTGGCAGGCGCCGTACGCGACGCATACCAGGCCGGAGTTCGGGCTGTTTCTGGGGACTCGATTCCTGCGAGTCGATCGGCGGGGATGTGCTGACGAACCTTTCCGAGGGCGCCGTGATCGGGGATCTCGGGACGTTTCCCGGCGCGGAGGTCGTCGATCAGATTGTCGAAGTCGTCTGTGCTCAGCCGGTATTCGTGTCGGTAGTTGACCTGGAGGCAGGGCGCCTCGGTGCACGCCGCCATGCACTCGACGTCTTCGAGGGTGAACAGGCCGTCGTCGGTGGTACCGCCGGGCCGAACGCCCAGCGTCTTTTCGGCATGGTGGAGAAGCTCTTCCCCGCCGAGCAACTGACAGGAGATGTTGGTGCAGATGTTGACCATGTACTTGCCCTGTGGCTCGAACTTGAACATCTCATAGAAACTGGCGGTGCCGAGCACCTCGGCGGGGGTCACACCAACCAATTCGGCCAAGTGCTCCATGGCCTCTGTGGTGACATGGCCGTCTTGTTCTTGAGCCACATGAAGCAGTGGGATCAGCGCGCTCTTCTTCCGCGGGTAGCGTCCGATGATCTCGTTCGCCAGCTCGACGTTCTCTTGATTCAGTCGCGACATGCGGGACCAAGGATAGGCGGTTTCACACGCAGAACTGTCATCTGAGAACGACATCGCTTTGTCCTACTGAACGGAGTGAACGGCCCGACGGGTCGCACTGTCTTATGCTCGCCGTCGGGGGTGTGTAATGGACGACACTGAGCGCCGCACGAACGAGACTGTCGAGCTGCTTCAACAGATGATTCAGAACGCCTGCGTGAACCACGGAACGCCCGAGTCGGGCCAGGAAGTGCGCAACGCTGACCTCATCTTCGGAGCGCTCGAGGGCTCGGGCGCCAACGCCCAGCTCTACGAGTCGCTACCCGGTCGCACCTCGCTGGTCGCACGGCATCCCGGGACCGATCCCGACGCCCCGGCACTCTGCCTGATGGCCCATACCGATGTCGTGCCGGTTTCGCCCGAGGGCTGGCGGGAGGATCCTTTCGGCGGTGAGGTGATCACAAACTCCGAAGGTGTGACCGAGGTGTGGGGTCGCGGGGCGGTGGACATGTTGAACGTCACCGCCGCCATGACGGTTGCGTTCCGAGATGTGGTGATGTCCGGAAAGCACTATCCGGGCGACGTGGTGCTGCTGATGGTTGCAGACGAAGAGTTCGGCGGGACTCACGGAGCCCAACACCTGATCAACAACCACTGGGACGACGTGAAGTGCGACTACGTACTCACCGAGTACGGCGGCACTCCCACCCCGGATGGTTCGGCGGTGCTGCTGACCGCTGGAGAAAAAACGGGTGCGTTTCGCAAGATCATCGTTCACGGCACTCCCGGCCACGGTTCGATGCCCTACGCCACAGACAATGCTCTCTACAAGGCGGCCGAGATCATACGTCGGATCGGCGAATACAGCCCGGTCCCCCGCCTCGACCAGACCTTCAACGATCGACTGGCCGCACTGGGGCTGCCCGACCAAACCCGAACGGCGTTGATGGACCCTGCCCGGGTGGCCGATGAACTTGCGGCGCTTCCAGTCGACATGGCCCGAAATCTCCACGCCTGCTGTCATGTCACGATGTCGCCCAACATCATGACCGCCGGCGACAAGGTGAACACGATCGCCGATCGAGCCGAGATCCAGGTGGATGTGCGAGTCCTGCCCGGCGACACCCAAGACGGCATCGATCAGGTATTCCGCGACATCATCGGGCCCGATCTGCTTCGTTCGTGTGAAATCGAGCAGGTACTGCCCGAACGCGAAGATGGCGCACCGTTCAGCTCGACCGACACGCCACTGTGGAGTGCGCTCACCGACTCGATTCGGATGGCCTACCCCAATGCCTCAGTGGTTCCAAGCCTTGTCAGCGGGGGGACCGATGCCCGATTCTTTCGAAAGATGGGAATCCCGGCGTACGGTGCCGGGCTTCTGAGCTCAGATCTCCAGCTGCCCGAGTTCCTCAACCGGTTCCACGGCCACAACGAGCGGATAGATGTCAAGTCCTTGGAACTCACGACCCAACTCTGGCTCGACGTCCTCGACCGCCTGTGGGCCTGACCCCCAATCTCAAATCCCGTTCCCACACCACATTCCGCAGTTCTCCCGTTCGGGGACCACATCTGATGTGGTGCCCGAACGGAAGAACGGCGGAATGTGGTGCCTGAACGGAATATGGGGCGCTCATGATCGAAGCGGGGTGTGCACCGGCTGAGCCCGATCGATAGTCTCGTCGTTCGAGGCCTTGGGCCACTCGCAGTGTCCGTCACTGCCATCGGTTGGAACAACATCAGCGAGTGAGCCATGGACAGCGATATCGACACCAGAACCCTCGACATTTTTCGAGAACAAGCTGGGGTGATCACCCGTGCCCAAGCGCTCGCCCTCGGAATGAGTGCGCGGCAGATCAGTCACCGCCTCGCAAAGAAGCGGTGGACAACGGTACGTCGCGGGGTATATCGCCATGCTCTGTTCCACGTCAGCTCCGACATGGAAGTGTGGGCGCTGACCCTTTCGGGCCGCGGCTACGCAAGTCATCGCTTCGCCGCCCGACTTCACGGCTTAGAGCCCGAACTGCGAGCCGTTCCCGAGGTCACCGTGAAAGCCGGGCTCCATCTTCACGTCGCAGGCGTGCGCGTTCACGAGTCGGAGCAGATCAGCACCGCCGGGATCTGCCACATTCGTGGGCTGCCAGTTTCGGGGGTTGAGCGCACAATCATGGACGTGGCTGCTGTTGACTACCGGCAATGGTGGATCCTCGCTCTCATCGATTCGGCCAAGCGGCTGAATCTCACCGACGACGCACGCCTCAACGCCTGTTTGAAGCACCATGCTCGAAGAGGCAGGGACGGCACCGTGAATTTCCGCCGAGCTCTTGAAGTCAGCGGAAACTCGCAGACCTCGGCGATAGGTCATCTCAGTCGAGAGACAGCTCAACTGCTGGCGGCTGAGGGCCTTCCATACGCCTTCTTCGAGGAGAGAATCTACGACGAACAAGGTTTCGTGGCCCAGGTCGACCTCTCCTTCGCATTGCCAGTCGTCGGCTTTGTTGACGGGTTCGGCCCGCACAAAGACCGGATGCAGATGAACCGTGACCGCGCTCAACGGCAGCGATTGCGAAACATGGGCCTGTGCGTGTTCGAGTTCACGGCCGATCAGGTCAAACGATCGCCCGGGTACGTGAAGCGTTCCGCTGTGAGGACCTTCGGAGAGGCCGAACGGCTTGTCCGAGAATCGCCCAGCCGATACCTATGGTGGACCGAGCGGCCCCTTCCGCAACCGCTCTCATCGTGAATTTCCGTTCCCACACCACATCTCACTGTTTTTCCGTTCCGGCACCACATCTGGTGTGGTCCCCCAACGGGAAAACTGGGGGATGTGGTCGCTGAACGGAATTTGCGAAAGGGTTAGCGGTCGACCTCGCCCATGATGGGGTCGACGCTGGAGATGCTCGCCACGGCGTCGGCAACCAGTCCATTGGCCATCTTGTGCGGAAGGCACTGGAGGTTCACCAGGCTGGGGGCACGGATGTGCATTCGGTAGGGCGTAGGTGAGCCATCGCTCACCAGGTAGCAGCCCAACTCGCCGCGCGGTGACTCGACCGCCACGTACACCTCACCCTCGGGCACCTTGAATCCCTCGGTGAAGATCTTGAAATGGTGGATCAATGCCTCCATCGACTGATCGATCCGAGCCCGGGGCGGTGGGGTGACCTTGGTGTCCTGGACCCGGAAATCACCCTTGGGCATCTGGTCGAGAACCTGGTGAATGATTCTGATCGACTCTCGAATCTCATTCAGCCGAATTGCGTAGCAGTCATAGGAGTCGCCATAGGATCCCACCAGTACGTCGAAATCGACCTTCCCGTAGGCGAGGTAGGGCTCATCCTTGCGGAGGTCCCGGGCGATACCGGTCGAGCGGAGCAAGGGGCCGGTGACCGACAGCGCCAAGGCTTCTTCGGGGCTCATGATGCCTACGCCCTGAAGCCGATCACGCCAGATCGGCTGACCGGTCATGAGGATGTCGTACTCCTCCAAACGAGGGGGCAGCATGTCCATCAGATACAGCACGTCGTCGCGCCAGCCGTCGGGTAGATCAGCGGCAACGCCACCGGGGCGGATGTAGTTGTGGTTCATCCGCAAGCCTGTGACCTTCTCGAAGAAGCGGAGCACCTGCTCACGCTCCCTCCAGCCGTAGATCATCATGGACACCGCACCGAGGTCCATGCCGTTGGTGGCCATGAACAGCAAATGGGATGCGATCCGGTTCATTTCGCTCATGAGCATGCGGATCCACGTGGCCCGCTCGGGTACTTCCACGTCGAGCAGCTTTTCGGTTGCCAACGAAAAGACCAGCTCGTTGAACAGTGGAGCGGCGTAATCCATCCGAGTGACGTTGGTTGCGCCCTGCATGAACGTGAGAGACTCACCCGTCTTCTCCATACCGGTGTGCAGATAGCCGATGATGGGCTTGGACCGCCGAACCGTTTCCCCATCCATCTCCAACATCAAACGCAACACACCGTGTGTGCTGGGGTGCGAAGGGCCCATGTTCACCAACATGGTCTGGTCGTTTTCGTCGTAGAGCGGCTCGTCGTTGTGTTCGGCGGCCTGTACTTCGCTCATGCGCAGAACCGCATCTCGCCGCGGTAGCCGGTCGAGCTGTCCACCCTCGGGGTCGGGCGTACGACGGGCGGTGGGATGCTCCGACGTCATTGGTTCACCGTCGACGAGGCTTTCATCGACTTCGGCAGCGGTCCGGGGTAACGGTCATTGCTCAGCACCTCGATGGGTCTGCGGGGCCTTGAACTGCACCGGAATCTCGCCCTGGGCAAAGTCTTTGCGCAAGGGATGGCCAACCCACTCCTCGGGCATGAGAATCCGGCTCAGGTCGGGATGACCCTCAAAGGTGATGCCGAACATGTCGAAGGTCTCCCGCTCCTGGTAGTCGCTGCCCGGGTAGATCGCATACAACGAATCCAGGGTTGGATCATCTTCGGGCACTTGGGCCCGCATCCGGATGCGGTCCCCATTGTCGAAGCGAACCAGCGAGGCGACAACTTCGAATCGCTCCGGATCCACCCCGGCTGGCAGCTGACGGGCGGTCGCGTAGGTCAGGAAATCGACTGCGGTGATATCCACCAACATCGTCCAGTTGTCGGCAAAAAGAGCTTCGGCCGTGGATCGCCATTGATCGCGGGGAACGTGAATGACGGTTTGACCTCGGCTGTAGGTGACCGGAGACCCGTACAGCATGTCCTGGCCAGTGGTTTCACTGTCAACGCCCTCGGCGGTGTCGGCGACGTCGCTCATCTCAACGTCGCCCGATTGTGAGGAGTTCGGGTTGACCCTGCCCATCGAGCTGTTCGATTGTGATTCCGCCAGCCCCTGCGCTGCGGCGCTTCATCAGCTCGCCGTTCTCGATCTTCTCGTGCAGCGTGTTGATGGCGTGCAGGAGGGTCTCCGGGCCCGGCGGGCAGCCGGGCGCATACACGTCAACCGGCACGATCTGATCCACTCCCTGGACGATGGCGTAGTTGTTGAACATCCCTCCGCTCGAGGCACAAACGCCCATCGAGATGACCCACTTGGGCTCGACCATCTGGTCGTAGATCTGGCGAAGAACCGGTGCCATCTTCTGAGACACTCGACCCGCCACGATCATCACGTCGGCCTGGCGAGGGGATGCACGGAACACCTCCATCCCAAGGCGAGCAAGATCGTAGTGGGATCCTCCGGTCGCCATCATCTCGATAGCGCAGCACGCCAGTCCGAAGGTGGCAGGCCATGATGATCGTGCGCGACTCCAGTTGACCAACTTCTCCAACGGCGCCGTGAGGACGTTGTGGTCCAACCCTTCGATCCCGTGCTTTTGCACATCGGTGATAAGTCCCATCAGTGTTCTCCTGGGCCGGCCATCGCCGGTTCGAGGTCCGCGAGCACCGGCTCGGGAATGGAGTCGGCCGGCCGTAGAGGAGCACGACCTTCGGTTCCGACCCGACGGACGGTACTTGTGGCCGTGCGAGTCGGATCAACCGCAGTTTCAGAAGCGGAGGTCCGGATCGGAGAATTGACCTGAAGTGGACCCCAGTCGAGCGCGCCCTTGGAGATCAGGTAGACGAAGCTCTCGAACACCAGGGCGGAGAAGATCAAGATGGCGATCAGGCCGAACAGACCCAACGCCTCGTGTGTCACGGCATAGGGGTAGAGGAAGATGATCTCGATGTCGAAGATCACGAACATCATGGCTACGAGGTAAAAACGCACAGGGAACCGTTGTGGTGGCTCGCGACCGGGGATGATACCGCACTCGTACGGAGCGAGTTTCTCCTGTGTCGTACGCCTTGGCGCGAGTAGTCGTGAAGCAACGAAGCTGCCGAAGGCAAAAAGGATGCCGAGGATCAGAAGTGCCAGGACGGGTAGGTACTGACTCATTCAGGTGTACTCCTCATCGGTTAGGTTGCAGCAGCGCGAACGGCCATCTCCCGGCGATCACGAATATGCATAAGATACGCGACGATCGCAAACAGAATGCCATTGAAGATCGTAAACGCAGCAGGGACGAAGCGGGTGCCACTGATCAGCCAGGGAACCGGACCGCCACGATCTCGCTCGACAATCACGGTTACGACATCGGCTGACGCATCAGCCAGCGGAATCGGTGGTGCCTGACCTGGCAGCGTGGGCTGTGGAAGTACTTCCTGCACCTGAATCGCCACCAGCTCTGAACCATGAATGGGATTCAGGATCGACTGTGACTTCTTTCGGAACCGTGTGACAAGGCTGTCACCCTCTTCACCAGCCGGTTTACCTCCAATAGCGAAGCCCCCGAATTGCAGCGGGATGTAGTCGTTGGGGCTCTCGAAGACTCCCTCCTCGATGAGGAACTCTTCAGCCGCGGACTGAGCATCACCACGACGAGGGTTGGATGCAACCAGGTACTCCCAGTCGTTCAGGAGTGCCTCGTTGTCCTCAGCGAAGGCCAGCGCGTTGCGTTGACGGGTGTCGGCGTCTTCGCCCGACACCGAATCGAACAGGTCGTTTTCACGCCCCAGGGCCAGGCCCAGTTCGGAGGCCTCCACACTCTCGGCCAACTCCAGATCGCCAGTGGAGACTTCCTTCAAATCCCAGCTTTGGGCTTCGCCAACCCAGCCGATCCCGTACACCGTCCACACGATGCCCATGAGGAACATCCAACCGAACAAGGCACCGAATGCGATCAGGCCGCCGGTTCGCGATCCGGTGTTGGTTGCAACGATGAGGTATGTGCCCCCGATCAGAACCACCACCCCAACGAGAACTGACAGCAGGCCTCGGAAGAATATGTCGAACTCGAGGCCGCCGACGAAGGCTGTGATATTCAGCGTTGCTGGACTAGAAATCATCGCTGCTCGATCTCCTCACGCTCGTAGTCAACCACAGCCTGGATCAGGTCTACGGGAAGGGTCTTGCCGAAGCCAGGCATCATGCCGGCGCCACTCTGGCCGCCCCGACCGTAGCCAACACCTGCGTTGGCACCGTTGACGATGAAGTTGTAGTGCGAATTGCTCGTACGTTCGGGCATGTCGACCACCGCACATCCAGCGGCAATGCGTCGATCGGCCAGTGTCAGCGTCTCGCCGGAGAATTCGCCGGCAATGCCGGCCTCGGTGAGCACGGGCGGATCGACAAAATCACCGGTCACGCCTTCGCCCGCCTCCTCGGCCACCACCAGCGGGATCCGGGGATCAAACGCGTATGCGTTCGCAGGGATTCCGGCTGGCTCCCACAGGTCGCTGTAGAACACGCAGTCGGCCAAGTCGCCGTCCGCCAATACGGTGTAGGAAATCGGGTCTCCGTTTGCATCGGTTCGGTCCGAGATCGTGTTGCCCTTTTCATCGAGTGGGATCCGGGTCATGTCACTGGCCAGCACGTAGTCGACACCGGCACCGGGGGTCTCGGGATCAGTACTGTCGAGCCAGCCACCCCGGGGATCCTTCCATGTATCGTCGGGGAATCGTTCCTTGATACCACCGCACAAGCTGTAGCCAATACCGGAGGGATCTCCGCCGCCACAGGCTGCAATCCCCGGCTCGAGAATATCGGGAACCACGTCGGGTCCGAGAGACCACCCGGCAGTGTGACAACGAGCGCAGCTCAACGAGCCTGCCTGGTATCCGCTGTAGAGCCCGAGGTTGAAGACAGCCTCGCCCACCGAATCGAACTCTCCATCGTCGATGGATCGCTGCACCTCGCTACGGATGTCAGCTGCCAGCTCGTTGGCGGCTTCCTGGGCGGCGACTGAGCCCTCGTCAAAGAAATCGAGCTCGTCCTCGCCAGCGGCTTGGATATCGAGGGGGTCGAGACTCTGCACCTGGAACGTCCCCACGTAATCGATCAGATACTCGACCTGCTGCGAAGTGAGCGGACCACCGCCGGGGGTTCCCCACGCCGCCATAGGTGAGCCGGGACGTCCGTAGTTGAGGACCTGTGTAATCTCTTCCTCGCTGTAGCGGAGAAGCACGTTATTCAACGCCGGAGCGACCCACGAAGCGTTCCCGAGGAACTGACCGTCGGCGTCCTGATAGACATAGGCCGCGACGCCGCCCACTCCACCACCGCCGTGGCAGTTCACACACTGAGCGCCGTTCTGGTAGAGGTTGGTGCCTCGACGGATGAAGGTCTCGTCGAGCACTTCAATCGCACCCTCCTGTCGGCCGGGTTCACCGAGCCAGTAGAAGGGCAGGATCACCGCGGTGATCGTGAGGATTCCGAGCGCAAAGGTGAGCGAGCGATCGAGTTTGGTCGTCTCCAACTCTTCATCGGAGAGATACTCCGCTCGGTTGGCCGCGAGTTCGATCTCCGAGCCCAGTTCATCCTTGGCGGTGAAGACGTTGCGCAGAAACAGTGCAATAAAACCGATGAAGACAACAGCACCGATGACCAGACCGATCGCCCTGAAGTCGGCGGCAACAATCATCTCAGCTCCGAAAAACGCTGGCATTAATGCTCCTCAGCTCCGCTGATGCAGTTGGGACCTTCGGCCTCCTGGCCGGTGGTATTGGTTCCGATCGGCGGACCCTGGATGACTGTACCGGTGTCGACGATCAGCTCGTTGGCTGCGTTCACTTCCATCGGGAACCGGTCCATACCGCGAGGTGCAGGGCCACCCTTCTTCTCGCCGACACGGTTGTATTGAGAGCCGTGGCATGGGCATTCGAACCATTGGGACGTCGCGCATTCGGGCACGCGACACCCGAGGTGCGGGCAGGTCTGATAGATCGCCGTAACACCGGCCTGCAGTCCCTGCTCCACCTGGCCATAGAAGCCGTACTGGCTCGCAGCCTTCTCGAGTGCTGAAGCCGGGTACTCGGTGACCCACATGCGACCCTCGGGAACATAAAAGAACCCATTGCCGGCGGTGATGGCGGCCTGGATGTCGGGGATTCGCCCGACCGTGACCTTTGAACCAAATCCACTGACACCCTGGGGCCACAAGAACCCGATTGCGGCGGCTCCGAATCCGGTTATCCCGAGGCCGAACATCGCCAAGATGCCTCGGTTGAGGAACTGTCGACGGGCAACCCCGACCGTCTCAGGGTCCGGGGGAACATAGGCCACCGGCGGGGCCGTCTCGGCGGCAACCAGGGCCGCACGACCACGAGCTGAACCAAGCGCCTCGATTTCCTTGCCCGGGGCGACCGAAACCTTGGCATCGGGTTCGGGGACATCGATCGTTCGATCACGCTTGATCGTTTCGCCGGAGAGTTGGCCGATCGCAGTGCTTGTGTCGCTGTTGCGCAGCGCCAGTCCAAGTGCCGCTACTGCGAAGACTGCCAGGACGATTGCGCCAATGATGATGGGATCCACTACACGCGCCTTTCTAGAGCTCGAAGAACAGGCCAGAGGCCCAGGGGAAGATGAAGTTGAAGCCGGGTCCTCTGAAGAAGGAACCGATCAGTACCAGAACCGCCCAGAACATCATGAAGACGGTGAAAAGTGAGACAGCGAACTTTCGATCCTCTGGTCGGTTCGAGGGGTTCTTGTCGATGTAGGGAGCCAGGACCAAGATGATCAAGCCGATGCCCGGAATGGTGACACCGGCGACCATGGGATGGAACAGGGTCAGCATCTCCTGAAGGCCCATGAAGTACCACGGTGCCTTCGATGGGTTCGGCGTCTGGTTGACGTTGGCCAGCTCCAGTAGAGGAGCGTTGACGAATATCGAGAAGATCGTGAGGAACGCGGTGCAGAACAGAGCGGCACCGAACTCCACGACGATGAGATGGGGCCACGTGTGCACCTTGTCCTGAGGCTTCATCTTGATGTCTTGGATCGAACCGCTCTTCACCACCGTGAGGAGACGCTGGGTATGGCCTTGGGGACCTGACATCACGGGAGCGCTGCCGGCTGCAGAAGCAGCTGCTACGGCGGCTCCGCTAGCGGCGGCTGGCGCTACCGCGGCTCCGGCGTCCTTGGTCTTGGCACTCTTGGACCGCTCGAGCAGGTGGGCGGGAATCTTGGACTCGGCGGCCCCACTCCCAGCATCGGGCGCGGCCGACCCTGTATCGGGTGCGGACTCGGCCTTCTTCTTGGCTTCGCTCGCACGTTTGCGGAGGTGCTCTGGGATCTCAGTCATGAATCAGAACTTTCGGGTCTACAGCGGTCCGGAGATGCCGCCGTCCTTGCGCACCCGCCAGAAGTGGATAGCCAGGAAGATGACGGTTACGAAGGGCAATAACAACACGTGGAGGACATACCAGCGCAGGAGCGTTTCTCGGCCGATCACCGAACCGCCCAGAAGCACGAAACGAACCTCGTTTCCAAAGACCGGCGTGTACCCCATCATGTTGGTTCCAACGGTCACAGCCCAGAGCGCCAGCTGGTCCCATGGCAGCAGGTAGCCGGTGAAGGACAGCAGAAGGGTGAACTGCAGCAACATGACACCGATCACCCAGTTGAATTCTCGGGGTGGCTTGTAGGCGCCGTGATAGAAGACCCGGGCCATATGGAGGAAGACGGACAGGACCATGAGGTGCGCGCCCCAACGGTGCATGTTTCTGACCAGGAGGCCGAACGTGACGCCGGTCTGAAGCGTTGCGATGTCCTCCCATGCAGCGGCCGCAGTCGGGCGGTAGAAGAACATCAGGAAGATGCCGGTAATGGTGAGCAGAATGAAGAGAAAGAAGCTCAACCCACCAAGGCAAAGGGTGTAACTGACCTTGACCGCGTGACGTTTCACCTTCACCGGGTGCAGGTGGTAGAGCACGCTGTTCATGATCACGTAGCTCCGGTTACGCGGGCTGTCGGTGTAGCCCTTGCGAAACACCGACCCGGGGCGGAAGATGGAGCTCCACGCCTGGCTGCCCTGCACTGAATCGGCGGTCTGCTGGGCGATATCGCCAGCTCGCTCTGCCAGTGTCGGCTTGTCCTGAATTGATTTCGCCATGTTCTATGACCTTTTCGTACGTCGTGGATTCAGAGTGCTACGCAAGGCGCATGCCATAGCCGTAGCCGTGAGTATTGGTTCGCTGGTTGTAGTCACCAAAGGGTGAGGCGGTGTCGATCTTGCCGAGGATGATGACGCCAGTTGGGCACCGGTCAACGCACAGTGCACAGCGGGTACACACGTCGTCGTCGATGGTGAAGATGAACGCATCGTTGGGATCATCACCTGGCTTGACGGTTCCGAATGCCTCGGACACAGCGCCGGTGGGTTGCATATGAATACATTTCCACGGGCATATGTCGACACATCCTTCGCACGCAATGCATTCGGTCTGATCAATATGGATGAACTGTTTGGGTTTGACGGCCCGAGCCAGATAGTCGGCATCGACCTCGACCAAAACGTAGTCGTCCCGAAATTCCGGAAGCGGTGGGTTTGCGTCTTGAAAACCCATCTCAGCCTCGCTTCACCAGCGGACGACCATAGGTGGAGGTGGGCACGACGTCAGAGCCTTTCTTGGCCTCGCCTCGACCCTGCCAATCAATGAACATCTTGATCATGATTCCCAGAGCGACGATGTAGATGAGGGCTGCGATGGTGTCGGACACTGCTCGCAGAGTGATGTCGAACGGGAACCAGCCGCCCTCGCTCTGAGGGGTGATCAGCCCCCAAAGGGTGAATTTGCGGTCGGCCCGGAAGCTCCACTCGTTTTCAGCAACCGTCAGCCACTGGTGAGGAACAACTCCGAAGACCATGAACATGAGGAAGAAGGCGTACATGGATCCAACCATCGCTTCACCCCACGTAACAGGGGATCCCGCAACCCGGCGATTTGCGTACAGGTACACAATTCCGGCGAGTATGGCCGTAATAAAGGTGGAGAATATCAGGGCAACCATTGGAGATCCTTGTTCGCAGGAGTCAGACTCTGCAGCGCTTCAGACACTTTGTGAATCTTTGCACAATCTATCGGCTAGGTACAGGGGCGGATGAAATCGGAGCGTTACTCCGATGCGACTTCTTGGTCTTCGGCGGAATGGGGGCCGGGACATTCTTCGGAATCTTCGGGGTTCCCGGTTGCGCCCGGGGTGTACTCGGGGTTGGCACAGGTGAGGAACAGTTCGAGGTCTACGGCGTGGTCGGGCAGGATTCCCTCTGCCACCTCGCGCATGTGTTCCATCCATTCCTGGTAGGCCTCACCGCTGGTGTCCTCGCCACCCAGGGTTGCGCGCTCGTGGAACACAATCAGTTCGAGCTCGTTCTGGGTGATGGCGCCGGTGTCGTAGTTGGGCATGACGCCGCGTGCACCGGCCACTCGAACCCCGCCCGGCCGTTCGGGATCGCCGTAGTCGTCGCCAGCGATGGCAGCCGAGCCGCGCGCTATATGAACGATTTGGTCGATCGGTTCAGGGAACGTGGCATAGATCGCACCGTCGGAGAACTGGTAGCCAACGCCACCGCCACCGCCGGCGCCATGGCAACCCGCACAGCCCTGCGAGCTGTACAGGGCGGCAGATTCGATGAACAGCGGGTCCTCGACCTCAGGCTGTTGCATGGTGCCGGCAAATGAGTACGCCCACAGCAGAGCCAAGAAGGGAATCGCCATCGCCCACATCGGCATTTTCTTACGAGACAGTGCGGCCTGCACAAACGAGGGCACTGGCTTTTCCGGCTCGGGCTCGGGGTCGCGTGGGATCGCAGCGGCGGCTTGCACGACCGCAGGTGGTTGGGCCGGGCCAGAACTGGCCGAGGCTTCAACCGCTTTGGAGGCCGAAGAGTCGGCGGCTGCGCCGTCGTCTCCGGTGGACGTTCCTCGGCGAGCCGCAGAGCGCTTGAGCAGATGCTCGGGGATCTCAGTCACGGCGGAGAGTGTAGAGGCATGAACGCCGCGCGAACGACTCCAAATCGTTTCGATCACATGTACGTGCCATTCGGCCCGGTGGTGAAGCGTTGCCACGACACCTTTGCACTACGGAACGGTCCCCGTGGCGACAACGAACCCAGGCGCTTGTGTGAGCTCGACGAGAAGCCGGTCGATGGGCTCGCCATCGGCCAATCGTGTCACCAGTCGGGCCACAACTCGCTCAGCTTCTCCAACTGACTCTGCGATCGTTTCCAGCAGTTCACGCTCGTCTGTGATCTCCCAGAGCGCACCGAATTCACCGGAGGTACGAAGCTGCTCCGCTATCGACACAAGACCGGTGGGGCTGGCAGACGCAGATTCGCGCCGCAGAGCGGCCAACTGCGATCGAGTGGGCGTTCGCCGGAGCAAGGCTACATGGAGGCGCTCCAGGGCGCCGTCTGCAGAAGACTGCGGCGAAGCCGTGCCTGTCGCTCGAATGAACTCCGGGCTTTCGCTGAAGCCCAGCACAACCGAGCCGCGAGATGAACCCTTGGCCAAAATCCCCACCCAGTAGTCGTAACCATTGCGATCCGGCAACCGCCCCAGGACGTTCAGGTACAGCCGCTCCACGAATCGTTCATCGGAGAGCTCACCGTAGGTGATTCTGAACTCCAGGGATTGAGCAAACGAGTCAGCGATTGCTTCCAGCGAGACCCCATCAGCTCGAACGTTGCGCCAGTAGTCCATTCCGGTCGAATCAGCCCGCCGGCCGAGGTACGCCTTGTAGAGACGGCCGATCTGTCCATCCAGCGGCATCGGTCTGACCGGACCGGCACTCAATCCGACGAGACCGGATTCGTTCCAGAGCCCGTTGCCGATGCTGTTGACTCCTCGTACCCGAAACCAGTACGTGCCCGTCGGTAGCGATGCGGTCCACTCAGTGTCGTTGGTTCTGTCGGTGTTCCACTCGATGCTGGAACCGTCCCGGTACTGGACTTCGTAGCCGGACACGGGTTCTCCCGAGGCGACTGGTGGACCCCACGTCAAGGTCGTCCCACCGATCGAGCCGCTGGCGAGGTCTCGAACCCGATTGGGGTTCGCGGGTAAAGGGCCGACGTTCGAGCCGGCGTGCTTTCGGAATGATCCGATCGCTTGCCGGTGATGGCGATGTCGTACAGCGTGCCGTTCTGCAACCTCTGAAGCCGCAGCGAACCGCTACGTCCCGCTTCCACCAGCCGGCGAATGGACGGCGGACTGATTCCCGAAGAAGCACGGGGAGAGACGCTGACCTCGTACGACGTCGACAACGTGGAGCGCTGCGACCAGTCCTCGGACCACACCAATTCGAGCTCGCCGGAGCCAACCTCGATGTCAACGATCGTGGGCTGCATCAAGGTGGTGTCGAGATCCCAGCCGACTTGATCAAGGACACCGAGGACGGCTGCGTCGATGTGGCGCTGCACTTCGCCGTTCTTCAGCGACGGAGTCATCATGGCACCTGCGTCACTCTCGGCAAGGCTCTCGTCGAAGTGGCTGTAGGAGGATCCGTTGACGAACCGCTGCGGAGCCGACAGCGGCATCGAGCGCCCGGATCCGATGTCGAACCTCAACGAGCCCGAGGTGAGAGCCGCCACGGCTGACGCAGAGTCGAGATCCACCAAGCGTTGGCCATCAGCATTCACAACGTAGTCGTCATAGATCGACGGCGGGGAGTGGTCCAGTCGTACTGTGCCGGTGCGGGACGCCGTGGCCGAGCCGAGGAACCCGAGCCCGTGGGCGATCTCGTGCAACACGACCGAGTAGAGGTCGATCTGACCAAACGCAGGCTTTCCGTCTGTGCCTATGTACCAGTCATCACCGAGCTCGCTGTTGAGTTCGACCATGATTTCGGGGGTTTGGGCACCATTGATATCGAAGTTGGCAAGTTGATTGGCCAGAGCAGCCGGATACCAGCGGTCGGTGGGAAATTGCTCAGCGTCTCGATATTCGCCTTCGGTCCCCGCCTGGCCGAGCAGCCGGGGGCCGAGATCGGTCCAGAGCACCGAGATTTCCAGGGGGGCCGCCGGCGAGAGCGTGAGGGACTCATCCCAGGCTGCAACGGCTGCGTCGACGACCTCCTGAACCCGTGCAGGGGTGGGCGCCTCATAGGTCGTTGTCATCGTCCCGTCGATCCGGCGACCCCGGGTCGGGCCTGCAAACCTGGCGAAAGCCTGGGCCTCAGCAGCGAGTGATCGAGCCGGCCGGTGCAGCGATCGGACGGGTTCGGTTGGCGGTGCACCATCGACGGTCTCGATGACCGCAGGTACAGAGCGCCGCTCCAGAGTCGTTGCGTCAGTAGTGGGTTGGGCCACCGCGGCGGAAACCACACTGGCGAACAGGACAACAACCAATAACGGCGCTGCCGCCATCCGCTGTACATACCGGGCCCTCACCACCTCACTCCGGCGCGTCACATGGCGCAGAGGGCTTGAGGACACACCCGAAGCGTAGGCTCCTCACAATGGAACTGTCGTCAAACCTCGGACCATTACACGAACCGGTAACAGTGATGATGCGTTCTCTGGCTTCGGTCGATTCGGTCAACCGAATCTGGGACGGTGATCACACCCTTTGGTCAGACGATCCGACCGAGATTTCGGACCGGCTTGGATGGCTTCATGTCCTTGCCGAGATGGATGCATCGGTATCGGAAATGGAGATGTTCGCGGCCGGCGTGAGGGCTGACGGACTCACCAAGGTCGTGTTGTGCGGAACGGGAGGATCCTCTCTGTTTCCCGAAGTACTGGCGCAGACGTTCCCGCCGGCCGAAGGCCTACCGCTCTCGGTCATCGATACCACCGACCCTGCGGCCATCGATCGGGTCCTCTCCGACCGCCGGGCAACCGAGACACTCTTCATCGGTGCATCCAAGAGCGGGTCCACGATCGAGACAAAGAGTCAGCTGGAGACATTCTGGAGCCGACTCCAACGGGGGTCTCAGTTCACAGTGATCACCGACCCGGGATCGCAGTTCGTCGCCACCGCCGACCGGAACGGATTTCGGCGAGTTTTCCTCAATCGCAGCGACATCGGCGGTCGTTTTTCGGCCCTGTCGTACTTCGGTCTGGTCCCGGGAGCGTTGGTCGGGGCACCCGTCGCCGAGTTGTTGCGCACCGCACGCGAACTGACCCCAGCCCTGCGCCGCCCGGAGCAGAACAACGCCGGCGTGATCCTCGGGGCATGCCTCGGGGTCGCCGCCCAACACGGAAGGGACAAGGCAACCCTTCTGTTGGATCCCCGGATTCGGTCATTCGGCGTCTGGCTCGAACAACTTCTGGCTGAATCAACCGGCAAACTGGGACAGGGGATCGTGCCGATCGTTGATGAGCCACCCTCTGTCGAGGTGTACGGCGATGACCGCTTCTTCGTGGTCATAGGGTCACCTGAGGGAGTCGAGTGCATCCCTGAAGATGCGCCGGTTGTCCGGATCTCGCTGTCCGGAGCAGTCGATCTCGGTGCTCAGGTGTTGCTGTGGGAGTTCGCGACCGCAATCGCCGGAGTTGTTCTCGGAGTTAATCCCTTCGACCAACCCGACGTGGCGTCGGCGAAAGCTGCGACCACGGACCTTTTGCGCTCCGGATTCCCGGCTATCCAATTGTCACCGGTCCCTGATCTGCTGGCTCGGGTGCAACGCGGTGACGTCCTCAACCTGTGTGCCTACGTCGACGGGGCATCGAGCACCGCAGACCGTCTGAAGCGCAAGCTGTCCGAGCTCGGCCAGCGACTCGAGGTGCCCACGACCTTCGGGATCGGACCCCGCTACTTGCACTCCACCGGGCAGCTTCACAAGGGCAAGCCAAAACGTTTCGTTACCGTCCAGGTCGTGGCCGAAGACCGCACCGACGTCGATATCCCGGGCGAGACATTCACATTCGGCCAGTTGAAGGCGGCTCAGGCCGCCGGGGATTTCCGAGCGCTTCAGAACGCCGGGGCACGGGTTGGCAGAGTCGCTCTCACCGAGTTCCTCGACGCCTGAAGTCCGTTATTGAAGCCGGTCGTGCAGCGAGTCGTCGCGGTCAGTTCCAGCCATCAACCAACCAAGCCCTTTCGCTAGCACCGAGGCCGCTGGGCGGACCATGAGCTGATCGGCAAACGGCACCACCGGCAGCCGGAGCATCCGCTGAGCGTACGCCGGCAACGAAGCCGCTGCGGAGGCGAACAGCACCCCGTAGGGCGCCCGGCCAAGGGGATGCAGGTCTGGGGGGATTGCCAGAAACCGCACCGCAGCTCTCGCTTCGGGTGTCGATTCGAGCTCGCTGCGATAGTCCTCCAGGCACGCCCGAAGTCGAGCCACTGTCTCAGGGAGGTGGGTGGCACCAACGCCTCGACCAACGATCGCTGACTCGAGCACGTATTGATCTTCTTCGGCAACGGTCAGACGACACGAGCCGTGCCGCCGGAAACTCTCGAGGAAGCTGTCGACCTGCACCACGTGGACCCATCGCAGGAGATGTGGATCGCTCGCCGCGAACGGTCGGCCTTGACGATCAACCCCAGCGACAGAGGAGTGGACCGACCGCACAACCTCCATCGCCTGCCGGGCGGTGGCGGTCGAACCGAATGTGGTAGCTGCGACGAAACGGCCGGTCCGGTTGAGGCGGCCCCAGGGGTCCTCACGGTAGTTGCTGTGCTGATCGACCCCCGCCATGGCGAGAGGGTGCAGCGACTGAAAGAGCAGACTTCGAATCCCGCCCACGAGCACCGAGGAATCACCGTTTACTCGCCACATCATCGAAGCGGGACCGAACAATCCAGGATCCGCTGCACTGGCCAGCTCACCAGGAGAAAGCCGCTCATCGCCAGCGATCAGATCCATCATTGCTTTTCCACCGATGCGTTGCGCCGCACCGACCGCTTCACCAATGACTGTCACGTCTCAGACGGTAACCTGCCAGCGCCATTCGTGGCAGGTCGGGCATCCCCCAAAACGCGGCCTAGTAGGGGTGGGCCGCAATGAATTCAGGTGATGTGGCGATCCAGCGCACAATGGAACCCCGATCGAGACGCCCTGATGAAAGCAGTCCGGACCAGTATCTGAAACCAGCACCATCGGACACGCGGCCCAAAACGTTCATGTAGATGCGCTGGAGGTAACGCTCGTTGCTCAAGCCGCCGTAGCGCCGCTCGAATTCGCCCGAAGAGGCGAATGCACGGGCGATACGGTCCAGGGAGACGCCTGACTGATGGAGCCCAATCCAATACTTGGCGCCAGCCACATCGGCCTCCCGGTTGAAGAACGCCCAATAGAGGCGCAGCACGCTTCCATACTCCGGTCGGTAATCATCTGAGGCCACTAGCTCGTCCAGGGTGGCCGCCGACTTCATCACCGGTCGTGGCACTGCTGTCCGGGCAACAGAAACCGAGTCAGAAGATGCCACCGCTCGAATTTCCGCCGTATCGGGTTTCACTCCATCGGGAAGCATGAACCGTTCCACCGCACCGGGCAGATCGGTCGTTGAGATAACAGAGCCACCCCGCAACAGCACGACCCGTACGGTTTCCGGCGGCGGCGCGGTTGCCGAAAGGTCAATGCGCCACCGAAGCGTCGACCCATCCACAACGACGTTGCGTGGAACTGCGGGCGGTTCCGCGATCGGCAAACCGATACGAGCGAGCGTCCCGATCACGGGTGCGTCGAGTGCAAGACGAGCACCGTTTGTCAAACCGGCGTACATCAATGCCCCCGGCTCGGTGTCTGTGAGCGAGATGGCATTGCCGAAATGTGACAACCCCGTGAGGCTGTCCGACTTCAGCGGGAACAACCGTCCACCGCCGATATCAATCCACACGTCATCGTTGGCAAACGCGACCGACTGTTCCGCGGCACCCATATCGACCAGGCGACGGCCCTGGGAGTACAGGTTGCGATCAAACTGCTCGGTGCGCCCGGTCAGAACCGTATGACCCTCGCTATCCGCCGTGGTTTCCACAGTGAATCCGAGTGCGTGGACAAGCTCATGGGCAAAGGCCGACCGGAAGTCGTACAGATTGGCCGGCACGGTGGAACTCGACCCGAAGTACCACGGTTGTGTGGATCCCATCGATACAAAACCGTCGACCGGGCCAGCGGCATGTTGTCCACCAAACCGTGCGTCGGCAACGGCTGCTGGATAGTACTGACCTCCCCGGCTGATGATCACAGGACCACCAACACCCAGTGATGACTGGGGCGTCCAACCCACGGCGAGTTGGACTGCGTTCGGGGGCAGTGCCAACACCGAATCGAACTCATCGAGGACCGACTCGATGACACCCCGCGCCTCAGCGGGTACCGCTTCTTCGTACGACGCGGTGATGCCGTCATTCTCAGATGTCCGCAGTTGCAGGCCGTTGCCGGCCGCAAGCTTTTCGAGATCCCGCAGAACATCGCCCTTGTCACCAGCAACCGCATCGACGCGTACCGTGACTGCTGACGACGCACTCACTGGTGCCGAACCGATAAGACCAACGACAACCGCCATCACGAACGCGACACCAAGTCGTCGTAGCGCAGTTGAGCGATCGGTCAAGGCCGACCGGAAATAGGAAGATTGCATGTGCGTTTACAGAGCAGGCGGGCGGAATACTCTGCAGAGGCATTCCAGCACCAGATGACCTCCAACCGAAGGGGCAGTAGTGCCTACCGCCTGGGCCGAGCCCCCGGCTCGTACTTCCGGGCCTCTCCGACAACGAAGGTCATGACAGAGGCAGGCGCTCCAACTGACTACTCGCTTGACCGTGGTCAGCTGCCACCCCGCAGCCCGGAGAAACGCCGGAATATCGCGGTGGAACGAGAGCCCGAGCCTCCTGGTGAAGAGCGGTCGAGCCACACGTTGGATCATCGAAGCGAGCCCGACGCCGAGAGTCGGCTCAACGAACACGAACCTCGTGCCGACCGGAGCAGTTTCTCCCAGCGCAGCAATCGCAGCCCCCGAAGCAGCCCGCCGCCACAGCGACAGATAGGAAATGATCATTACCGGTCCGCTGTGAGATCGGATCCACTGGGGCAAATCCTTGAATCGGTCGGCGGTGACCGCCACGGCACTCTCCGAATTCGCCTTGAGTACTCGATCGACGTGGATATTGAGGGCCTGCACCCTGCGCGCCGACACGATGCAGACGGGCATTGCAGCGTCGGCAATGACCTCTGCAAGGTGTTCGATCAGCTCATGATCGGAAACGCCAGACGACGCAGCGAGATCGACACCGGCAGGATTGATCTCAGGCGTCCAGTCCGAATGCGTCATGAAGGAACTGCACCGATTCCTCGGCTCGATCGGCAGCAACCACACAGCTGATGCGGATTGCACTGGTCGAGATCATTTCGATGTTGACCCCGTTGTTGGCAAAGGTCTCGAACATCGTGGCAGCGACCCCGGGGTTCGATTTCATACCGGCACCCACGACAGACACGCGACCGATCGCCTCGTCGGTGCTGACCCGATCGGCTCCGATCTTGGTCAACACTCCACTTTCGAGGAGGTCGCGGGTGCGTTCAACGTCGTCGCTGGGAACGGTGAAAGAAATGTCGGTTCGGCCCTTTTCACTGACGTTCTGAACGATCATGTCGACGTTCACCTCGGCCTCGGCCAGTGCCCGGAACAACTCAGCAGATACACCGGGCTTGTCAGGAACGTTCACAACCGTGACCTTCGCCTCGGATAGATCGTGGGTAACGGCGCGGATGATGGGACGCTCCATGGCGGCCTCCTCGTGTGGATAGTCGCGAACAACAAGCGTGCCGGGTTCCCAGGTGAACGCGGACCGAATGTGAAGCGGAACTCCGTAGTTGTGAGCCACCTCGACCGACCGCATCGCGGGCTTGGGGCAACCGGTGGCCGTCATCTCCAGGAGTTCGTCGAAGGTGATGCAGCTCATCTTCTTGGCGGCGTTGACAACTCTCGGGTCAGCAGAGAACACACCGGACACGTCGGTGTAGAGCTCACACATTTCGGCGTTCAGGACCTGTGCCAACGCAACCGCAGTGGTGTCGGAACCACCACGGCCCAGAAACGTTACGTCTCGATCGGCCGAAACACCTTGGCTACCGGCAACAACGGGCAGAATGCCTTTGGACAACGCTTCTTCGATACGAATCGGCGTGATCTCCAGGATCTTCGCATTCTCGTGGTTTCCGTCGGTGTTGAATCCGGCTTGGCTGCCGGTGAACGATGAAGCTTCGACGTTCAGATCCGCCAGCGCCATACACAGCAGGGCACAGGCCTTGCGTTCTCCCGCCGTGATCAGCATGTCCATTTCTCTTCCGGGTCGAACCTTGGAGACTTCGCGGGCCATACGGAGCAGCTCGTCGGTTTCCTTACCCATGGCCGAAACCACGAGGACCACCTCCATGCCTCGCCGCTGACAGCGAGCCACATGATCGGCAACCGCTCGAATCCGGTCGGGATCGGCTACGGAGGTTCCCCCGAATTTCTGGACAACGCGCACACCGCAATCGTATTGCCTCGGCTCGCGGTTGCGCCCCGCAGTTGACGCACTTCGCTCTTTTGCGATCACCCACAAACCAGGGGGTCGAAACGAAGACGAGGGCATATCATCTTCTGCATGAAACTAGGTATTGTCGGAGCCACCGGTCAGGTTGGTCGAGTGATGCTCGACATCCTCCAAACCACAGGGTTCCCCCTTGATGAATTGCGCCTTTTCGCCAGCTCCCGGAGTGCGGGTTCCACGATCGACTTCGACGGGACAACGCTGACCGTCGAAGACGCTGCGTCCGCCGACTACTCCGGGCTCGATGCGGCCCTTTTCTCCGCCGGAGGTTCCACCTCGCTCGCCCTGGCGCCCAAAGTGTCCGCCCAGGGTGTCGTGGTCATCGACAACTCATCGGCGTTCCGCATGGACCCCGAGGTACCTCTTGTTGTCGCCGGGGTCAACGACGACGACATCAACAATCGCCCCAAGGGCATCATTGCCAACCCGAACTGCACCACGATGGCCGCAATGCCGGTGATGAAGCCTCTGCACAGCGAGGCAGGGCTTCTCACGATGGTCGCGAGCACCTATCAGGCGGTGAGCGGCGCCGGCATCAGAGGTTCCGAAGAACTCGCCGGTCAGGTGGCCAAGGGCGGTGACGCACGATCACTCACACTCGACGGCCGCTCGGTGGACCTTGGACCAGCCGAGGCGTTCGTGGAACCGATTGCCTACAACGTGGTGCCCTTCGCCGGTGACCTCGTGGACGATGGCTCGTTCGAGACCAACGAGGAACAGAAACTCCGCGACGAGAGCCGCAAGATTCTGCATCTCCCAAGCCTCGGAGTGAGCAGCACGTGTGTGCGGGTACCGGTCTTCACCGGGCACTCGTTGTCGATCAATGCGTCGTTCGAGCGACCGATCACGGTGGAACGGGCGTACGAGATTCTCTCCAACGCGCCTCAGGTCGTCATCGATGATGTGCCAACCCCTCTCAAATCCGCAGGAATCGATCCCACAATCGTCGGCAGGATTCGGCGCGATCAAACCGTGGCCCACGGGCTGGCATTGTTCTGCTCAGGCGACAACCTCCGCAAGGGTGCCGCACTGAACACGATCCAAATCGCAGCGTTGCTATAACATCGCCTCCGCTTGCCGGCGCTCGTTCCTCGCTCTGGGTCGCTCGGACTCGCTCCGCTCAAACAAACCCCCCACACGCCCTCCAGCTGCTCCGTCCCTCCGCAACCCCACACGCCGGCGCTCGTTCCTCGCTCTGGGTCGCTCCGGACTCGCTCCGCTCAAACAAACCCACACACCCCTCCAGCTGCTCGGTCCCTCCGCAACCCCACACGCCGGCGCTCGAAAGGACCCTAGGAAGCCGCTCTGATCCGTCCCTCGCACCATCGCCTACGCGGCATGGCGCCTGAGTGCGATGTTTGACCAGTAATCTTTGCGCCGTGGGTACCGAGAAACGCGAACGACAGAAGGCCAACCGACAAGCCCGGTTGAGCGAACTCGAACGTGCCCAAAAGGCGGAGAAACGCCGTAGCCGCCTCGGGCTCTTCGCCATCATCGGCGCCTTCGTACTCGGTCTTCTCCTGCTGGTTCGATTCGCCGGCAGCGGCGACGAAACGGTGATCGAAGATCCAGGGAACGACCCCGACGCCATCACTACCACGACGCCCCAAGCCGAAACAGTGGTCATCACCGTTCCCGAACCGGGCTCGTCCATCACCGGTGAGACTCCCTGCCCCGCCGAAGACGGGTCGTCTGAACGCATCACGTCATTCGAGTCAGCCCCACCGCTGTGTATTGACCCAACCAAGACCTACACGGCCGAGGTTTCCACCACCAAGGGTGACTACACCATCGAACTCGACGCTGACGCCGCACCGAATACTGTGAACAACTTCGTTGTGCTGGCTCGGTATCACTACTACGACGGCGTGGCGTTCCATCGCATCATCCCCGGCTTCGTGGTCCAGGGCGGCGACGCAGTTGGACCAACCCCGGGGATCGGCAATCCCGGCTATCAGTTCGACGACGAACTCCCGATACCAGACCCCGATACCGACAAAGCGTATGAGAGCGGGTCGGTAGCAATGGCCAACAGCGGTGTGAACACCAGTGGCTCTCAGTTCTTTGTGGTGAGTGGTGAAAACGGTGAGGATCTTCCACCCCTCTACTCCAAATTCGGCCAGGTCACCGCCGGGATGGACGTGATCACCGAGATCGAGGCTGTCGGCACCGCCGACGGAACCCCCACCGAAGAAGTACTGATCAATTCGATTTTGATCACCGAGAACTAAAGGGCGACCCATCAAAGGAGTCGCAACTGATGTTCTTCGCTTAGGGACCTCGGTCCCTGTCGCCTGGGCCGGCTCCCAAGCTACCGTTCGGTAATGAAGTCGAATGTAGCCACCGTTGCAATTGTCGGATCCGGAATCATGGCGGGCGGTATTGCTGACGTCGCCGCCAGTGCCGGACACGACGTAATCGTCAAAGCGCGCTCCCAGCCCAGCGCCGACTCAGCTATCGCTGTCGTCGCCAAGTCGCTGGCGCGTCGCGTGAAGAAGGAGCGCCTGACCCAGGACCAAGCCGATGAGATCGCCGGCCGAATCACGACCACCCTCAGCTACGACGACCTGACCGACGCCGATCTCGTCATCGAAACCGTCGCCGAGGACATGGACATCAAACGCTCGGTCTTCACCGAACTGGACCGGGTATGCAAGCCCGGCGCGGTCCTGGCGACCAATACGTCGACCCTTCCGGTCACGGAACTGGCGATCAGCACCGGCAGACCGGGTTCGGTCTGTGGAATCCACTTCTTCAATCCTGCCAATGTGATGGAACTCGTGGAGGTCGTGGTTCCAGACGTGTGCGAAGAGGCCACAGTGGAAACTGCGACGCAGTTCGTGATCGATTGTGAAAAGGCCCCGGTTCGGGTTCTCGATCGCGCCGGGTTTGTGGTGAACGCCCTGTTGTTCCCATACCTCAACAACGCCGCTCGGATGGCCGAAGCAGGGACCGCCAGTCGAGAAGACATCGACATCGCCATGAAGGGGGGCTGCAACTTCCCTATGGGACCGCTCGCTCTGCTCGACCTGGTCGGGCTCGACACCTCGGTTTCGATCCTGCGGACACTTGCCGAATCGTTCAAGGATTCCAACTATGAGCCCGTGCCTCTACTGTGTGAACTCCTGGAGCAAGGCCACCTTGGGCGCAAGACCGGTCAAGGATTCTTCACCTACGACTGAGCCCTCAACGAGTAAAGGACATCCCCTATCCGTCAGCGGTCAGAAGCCCAGCATTGGCGATTCCCGCCGATCACCGAGCTTCCGGCTCCGGTGGAGATGATTCGCGTCCCCGCCGATCTCTCGGTCGACTCACTTCTCTCCGCCTACCGGGCCGGATACTTCCCAATGCCGGTACGGCGACGGATCGCATGGTTCTCTCCAAACCCGCGCGGGATCTTCCTCCCCGGCCATTTGAGAGTCACCAAGTCCCTGCAGCGATCCAGCCGCCGCTTCGAGATCCGGGTCAACTCCGCATTTTCCGAGGTCATCACCGCATGCGGCGATCCAGCTCGCCCGTTGGGGTGGATCAACCGAGCGATCATCGAATCGTTTACCGCACTCCACCACGCGGGCCACGCCCACAGCGTCGAGGCGTGGGACGCCGAAGGCCTGGCCGGCGGGCTCTACGGAGTCTCGATCGGTGGCTTCTTCGCTGGCGAATCCATGTTCCACCGGCGGGCCGATGCTTCCAAGGTTGCGCTGCTGGCCCTCGACGAGATACTGCAAACCGTTCCCGGCGCCGTCATCGATACCCAATGGACCACCGACCATCTGGTCTCGCTGGGCGCATTCGACGTCACTCGCGGTGACTATGCGCAGTTGCTGACCACTGCGCTCGAACAAGCGCCACCCCCTCAGTTAGCTCCTCCCACCTGACCCATCCACCCCACGTCAAACTCAGAAAGTAGACCAATGGCCTCCCGTCCCTGGATGATGCGAACCTACAGCGGCCACTCCACCGCAGCAGCTTCGAACCAGCTCTACCGAACCAACCTCTCGAAGGGGCAAACCGGCCTGTCGATAGCGTTCGATCTGCCAACTCAAACCGGCTATGACCCCGACCACATTCTGGCCCACGGCGAGGTCGGCAAAGTTGGTGTGCCCGTCGTCCACCGGGGCCACATGGCCGCGCTGTTGGATCAGATACCGCTGGCCGAGATGAACACATCGATGACGATCAACGCGCCAGCACCATGGCTGTTGGCTCTCTACCTGGTGACCGCCGAAGAGCAAGGGGCTGACTGGAGCGGACTCAGGGGAACCACTCAGAACGACATCGTGAAGGAATACCTCAGCCGAGGAACGTTCATCTTCGGGCCCGAACACAGTCGACGCCTCACCGTCGACCTGTTCGCCTTCTGCGCCGAACATGTGCCCAAGTGGAACCCGATGAACGTATGCAGCTACCACCTCCAGGAGGCCGGCGCGACGCCGGTCCAAGAGATCGCATACTCGCTGGCAACCGCTATCGACATCCTCGACGCAGTGAAAGCCTCGGATCAGGTCGACGACGACCGCTTCCAGCAGATCGTCGCAAGCGTCAGCTTCTTTGTGAACAGCGGGATTCGCTTCGTTGAAGAGGTGTGCAAGATGCGGGCTTTCACCCAACTCTGGGAGCGGATGCTCACCGAGCGCTACGGCATCACCGATCCCAAGGCGAAACGCTTCCGGTACGGCGTACAGGTCAACAGTCTTGGGCTCACCGAGGCCCAGCCGGAGAACAACGTTCAACGAATCGTGCTGGAGATGTTGGGAGTGACCCTCTCGGCCGATGCTCGAGCCCGTTCGCTCCAGCTACCGGCCTGGAACGAGGCATTGGGTCTACCGCGACCGTGGGATCAGCAGTGGTCGCTACGAATGCAACAGGTCCTCGCCCACGAGACCGACTTGCTCGAATATGACGACATCTTCAACGGTTCCCATGTGATCGAAGCCAAAACCCAGGAGCTCGTGGATGCAGCGATGGCCGAGTTCGAAGACGTCCAGGAATTGGGGGGCGCATTCCAAGCGATCGGAGAACTCAAGGCCCGACTTGTACGCAGCCATGCCGCCCGTATTCGACGGATTGAGTCGGGAGATCAGACGGTCGTGGGGCTGAACAGTTTCACCGAATCGGCTGAATCACCGTTGGGCAAGGGCGAAAACATCCTGATCGTCGATCCAGCGGTCGAATCGGAAATGATCGCCGATGTCGAAGCCTGGCGTCGTGGTCGCGACAACGAAGCGGTCGCGGCAGCACTCGCTGACCTGACCGCAGCCGCATCGGGGAGCGACAACATAATGCCTGCCACGGTCCAGCTTGCTCGAGCAGGTGGGACTACGGGCGAGTGGGCTCAATGTCTGAGGGAGGTGTTCGGCGAATACCGAGCTCCGACCGGGGTGGGCGGTGCAGGCAGTCCGCCGACCAGTGGAACGCTTCGGGACCTGTCTGAACGGATCAAGGCAGACCCACTCGGCCCGCCTCGTTTACTCGTGGGCAAGCCAGGACTCGACGGCCACAGCAACGGCGCCGAGCAAATCGCCATCGCCGCCCGAGACGCCGGGATGGAGGTCATCTATCAGGGTATTCGCCTCACACCGGCCCAGATCGCAACTGCGGCTCGTGATGAAGATGTTGATGCCATCGGCCTGAGCATTCTCTCGGGCAGTCACCGGGAACTGGTGCCGGCCACCGTCGCCGCCATCCGGGCAGAGGGCGTCGACGCTCCCATCGTGGTCGGAGGCATCCTGCCGCCGGAGGATCACGACCCACTCCGAGCCGCCGGAGTTGCGGCCGTCTTCACCCCCAAGGACTACGACATTGGCGCCATCATCGAACAACTCTACGAACTGATTCGATCCAACCGAGCGTGACTATCCGACGAACGGGGCGAGTTCGGCGCACGGCGCCGATACTCGGTTAGAGAGAAGGCGCGCAGCGCCGACGAACGGCGGCCTCCACGCTCGCCTCCGGGCCTCTCCGGTCCACGTCCTCACTCGGGCCTGACGGCCCTCGCTCCATGGACACGGCCCTCCGGGTCACCCGGGAACGATCAATCCCTCCGGGGCGAGTTCGGCGCACAGCGCCGATACTCGGTTAGAGAGAAGGCGCACAGCGCCGACGAACGGCGGGCTCTCACCTCGCCTATTGCTTGCTGGCTTCACCCAAGCAAGTGTTCCGCTCCACTACCCTTCAGTTCTGTGCTCAGACGCCGATGGATAGACCGATGAGTGGTCGATCCGCGCTACCCGGTCTCATGACTGGAATCCTCTCACTTCTGACAGGGCTGATCGCGGTCGCGTTCGAACAGCCGATGTTCGCCGGCGTCGCCGGATTGCTTGGACTCGCTGCCGGTGTTGCCGGCGTCAGGCTCGCCCAACAGCTCGATGAACAGGCAGCGATTCAGCGTCTCGTTGAAGACGAACTCAGGGCGGTTCGATCCGAGAGCCAGGAAACCGAGGAACGGCTGCGTTCCGAACTCGACGCCGTGGCGTTCGGCGACGTCGACGGATCTGGCGCTAGTGCGGATGCACTCACCGACGGTTCAACCGGATTGTTCTCCGAGAGCTTCTTCAATGTGGCAATCGAGAGTCGTATCGCAGCCGCTCGGCGGCACCTCCGCCCGGTTGCAGTTGTTCTACTCGAGGTCGTGGAAGGTCTTCCAGACACCGATCCGTTCGAAGCCGACGCAGAACTGGTCGCTGAGGCTGTGCGGATCACCTTGCGGGAGGCCGACACCGCCTGCCGGCTTCGCAATGGCTACTTCGCACTTCTGCTCGAAGACACGCCCGAGAACGGTGCTATCTGGACCGTCGAACGAATCCGCCGTCAGATTCTCACCACCCGTAGCGGTTTCACATTGTGGGCCGGCGTTGCCTGTTACCCAGCCCATGCCTTTGGCGTGAACGAGATCATGGAAGCTGCAGAAACGGCACTGGAATCTGCCCGTGAATGGCGCCAGGACCGAATCGAAGTGGCCATCGCCGCCAACGATTGACAAGTCTTGCGTGGCATGCGCCAGAGCTGCAACTCGTCTAGGTTCGGGATCAGGCACGGGTTCGAATTGAGGTAGCACCATTGGCTGGGAATCTTGAAGCGATTGTGTTCGGTTCGCTGGGGACCATCAGCGAGACGAGCGAGCTTCACCGCCGCGCTTTCAACCAGTCCTTCGAGGAACTCGGCCTCGAGTGGGAGTGGTCCGAGGACACCTACGCAGGCCTGCTGAAAAGCAGGGGTGGTATGGAGAGCATTCTCGCATTCGCTCGCTCGTATGGCGACTCGTCGATCACCGAGTCGACCGCATCCGAACTCTATGTGTTGAAGACCAAGGTCTACGCCGAACTGGTGCGGGAGTCCAGACCGGTTCTGAGGCCTGGAGTTCCCCGCCTCGTGGCGGAGGCCCAATCGGCCGGCCTGGCGGTTGGTCTCGCTACATCGACTGGGTTGGAGAACATTCGCTCGAACTTCGAATCCTTTGGCGATCTACTCCAACTCGACGACTTCAACGCGGTTACTGCGATCCACGACCTCGATCGAGGAAAACCTGCACCGGACGCACATGTGGTCTGTATGTCCCGGCTCGACGTTCGACCCTCTAGAACAATCGCGATCGAAGACACCGAGGCCAGCGTTGCCTCGGCATTCATAGCGGGGGCCACGGTTGTTGCGACTCCGGGAGTTCATGCTCGTGAACAGAACTTTTCAAGCGCGGCGGTAACGGTCAGTAGCCTCGGCGATCACGAGACGCCAGCGTTCCTGATCGGCGACGGCCCCCGGCTCGACGCCGGGATGGTCACTCTCGATTGGCTGGAACGACTTTCCGACGTGGTTCGATAGGACCGCCTATCTAGTCATGCGAGCCCCAAATCGCTGTGACGCCCAGCGTCGGCCGCTGAATCGCCAGGCAGTGTTTGGTGCCGGAATCTCTTCTGGCTGACCACCGCTGTTGAACACGACAGTCAGGGCAGCCGCGATCGCCACAGCCTCGTCATCGGTTGGAACAGGTTCAACCATCATTCGATCCGAGCGTCTCATAGCGGGACATTCCCGTGCTTTCGTGCGGGGAGCTCTTCTTTCTTTGTTCTGAGCATCTCAAACCCGGCGATGAGCTTGCGACGCGTGTCGCGCGGGGCGATTACATCGTCGACGTACCCTCGTTCGGCCGCGATCCACGGATTGGCGTAGTCGGTCTTGTACTGATCGATCAGTTCTGAACGCCGGGCGGCCGGATCGGCCGCCGATTGGATTTCTCGCCGGTAGACGATGTCGGTTGCACCTTCGGGGCCCATCACAGCCAACTCCGCCGATGGCCAGGCATAGCTGAGGTCAGACCCGATCGACTTGGAATCCATCACCACATACGCTCCGCCATAGGCCTTGCGGGTAACGACCTGAATTCTTGGCACCGTGGCTTCACAGTAGGAGTAGAGCAGTTTGGCACCGTGACGGATGATGCCGCCGTACTCCTGATCCACGCCGGGCAGGAACCCCGGGACGTCGACGAAGGTCACCAGCGGAATGTTGAAAGCGTCGCACGTCCGAACGAACCGAGCTGCCTTTGAGGACGACTCGATGTCGAGAACACCGGCCAGCACCATTGGCTGGTTCGCCACGACCCCTACCGCATGCCCGTCGAGGCGGCCGAAGCCGCAGACGATACTGGGTGCCCAGTTTGCGTGGTATTCACAGAAGTCTTCGTCGTCCAGCACAGAGCGGATCACGGTTTTCATGTCGTAGGGCTGGTTGGACGTCTCCGGGAGCAGCGTGTCGAGCTCCTCACACTCACGGTGCGGGTCGTCGGCCGAAGGCTCGAAGGGAGCCGGCTCCAGGTTGTTGCTGGGCAGGAAACTCAGCACGTAGCGGACATCATCGAGCACAGACTTCTCGTCGGCAGAGGTGAAAGTGGCAACGCCGCTCTTTGTGCTGTGACTCCCTGCCCCGCCAAGTTCTTCGAGTGTTACTTCTTCACCGGTGACTGTCTTCACGACGTCAGGTCCGGTTATGAACATATGGCTGGTCTCTCGGACCATGAAAATGAAGTCGGTCATCGCCGGGCTGTACACGGCCCCGCCGGCGCAAGGGCCCATGATTACGCTGATCTGGGGAACGACACCCGAGGCCTGAACGTTGCGGTAGAAGATGCCCCCATAGCCGTCGAGGCTGACCACTCCTTCAGGGATACGTGCACCGGCGCCGTCGTTCAGCCCGATGACCGGGGCTCCGACGCTGATCGCAAGGTCCATCAGTTTGTGCATTTTGGCCGCAAAGGTCTCCCCCAGGGATCCACCCATGATGGTGAAATCCTGGCTCGAGACGAATACCTTTCGGCCATCGATAGTCCCCCAGCCGGTTATGACACCGTCGGTGTATGGCCGATCCTTGGAGCTGGAATTCTTGCTGCGGGCCAGCAGATCCAGCTCATGGAACGAGCCCTCGTCCATCAAGTAGTCGATCCGCTCGCGTGCCAGCATCTTGCCTTTGTCGTGCTGGCGCTGGATCGAACGTTCGGAGCCACCTCGCAACGCCTCAGCTTTCCTTGCGGAAAGATCAGCGAGCTTGGCCTGTAGGGAAGAATCAACCACGACCGCAGAGGTTAGTGGGGTCGGGGGGCCAACTCGAAATATGAACGCTGTTTGTGTGGGTGGGCCCGAGCAAACCCCAGCCCGGCCAGACCCTTGATGCCCACGTTGCGGGGTTTTGAATCGTTGCCGCCGCGTCCGCCAAATGGCCTGCAGGTGGTGCACAATGGTCGGCGCATGGATGTTGAAGCGGTGACGCTCTTTTTCGCGCTCCTGAGCCTTTTGGTTGTGGCCGGTATCGTCGCCCTGGCGATCGACGCCATGACCTCCTCTGACCTGGGAGCGATTCGGCTTCTCGAGCCATTGTCGTTGGAGATCGGTGCGGCGATCGCCACCACCAGCATGCTGGGGTCCCTCTACCTGTCAGAGATCGCAAACTTCGATCCTTGCCGCCTGTGCTGGGTTCAACGATTCTTCATGTATCCGGCCGCCTTTGTCCTGATCGCCGCAGTGTTCACCAAGAACACCGCCCTGAAATGGATCGCATTCGCTCTGTCGACCATGGGACTGGGCGTGGCCCTGTATCACCGGTATGACCAGTTCGTTTACGACCCGTTAGCCGACCACGAGGGAGGGTTCTGCGACCCGCTCAACCCCTGTGGCCTGCCGTGGGTTGAAACCTTCGGCTTCATAACCATCCCTACCATGGCCGCAGCCGGTTTCGCCGGCGTCATGGCCATGGTCATTCTCAACACACGAAAGGCTGCCTGATGGCACCCGACGACAAGCCCAAGAACCGTCAGGGATTCAACACCACCGTGAATCCGAAGAAGGGGTCAACAAACCCCACGATCAGCGCCAACGACAGCTCGAACCGGGGCTTCACCATCGCCATTCTGGCGCTGGTGGTGATCGGCCTCGGTGGGATCGCCTTTCTGGCCAGCAATCGCGAAAGTGACATTTCCGATGCTCCTCAGATCGCCGATGTTGAGATCGAAGGCCCGGCGATCATCGAATTCCCCCGAGAAGCCGGTGCGGCGGTCACCAATGCATCGAACGACGCCGCTATCGGCCAGAAGGCGCCAAGCCTCGTCGGGACCAGCTTCGACGGAACCGAAGTGCGCATCGAAGCCGACGGCACTCCCAAAGCCGTGTACTTCTTCGCCCACCACTGCCAGTTCTGTCAACTCGAAGTACCCGTTCTCCAGCGTCTGATCGACACCGGTCAGAAACCGGACAACGTCGAGGTCTTTGCCGTCTCGACCTCGGTCGTAGATGCTCCCAATCGGAACTATCCGCCCGAGACTTGGCTCAATCGGGAGGGCTGGACATCGCCGGTGATGCGCGATGATGAATTCAGCCGCGGGTTCAACGCATATGGCGGCGCAAGCTTCCCCTACACCGTCTACCTCGACGGCGACAACACCGTCGTCGCCCGGTCGGCCGGCCAACTCGACGAAACCATCACGCTCACGCTGTGGCAGAACCTGGCCACCGGAGCATTGATCGACAGCGTCCTCGACGAAGGGGACAACCAGAGCGACGCCGACGCCGAACCGGTTGACACTCCTGATACCGAAGAGGAACCGAGCGAATAGCGAGCCTAGGGCTGCTCTTGGTCGTCTTCGTCCCGTCTACGGCCGGTGAAGAAGAGCAGACCTCGGCCACTGAAGACGAAGAACCCACCGACAGCCAACAACAACGCCGTTGTTGCACCCGTGACTGGAAGTGATGGCACCGGGATTGTGGGGGGCGCATTCACGCTCTCGACGGCCTCATCGACGTTGTTCGGCTGCACCATGTCGGTGATGCCCGCATCGACGATGGCGATCGTTGCCGGGACACGAACCGAGCCGGGCGTAGGCCGCGCCAGTGTCACCGTGATGGGTGGTGCGGACTGACCCAAGGTCAGGTCGCCTTCGAACTGTGCGGTGATGACGGCGCCCGACTGGGTCACGATCCAGTCGTCGCCGACTGCAGAGATCAGGCTTGCGCCGGAAGGGAGCGGGATTGTCACCACAACCCCACCCGTAAGGACAGCGTTGCTGTTGTTGGTGGCCGTCACCGTGAAGGGGATCTGGTCATTCGGCCTGTAGTTGCCCTCCAGGACCGTGACATCCACGGCGACGTCGTAGACGATCGGTGTGATTCCTGCGTCGAGATTGGTGAGGTTCTGACCCGGACCCAGATCGACGATGACGGTTCCGCTGATCCGGTCGAAGTCGGAGTCGATGAAGTCGTCGGTGCCGGAGTCCACCGGGCTGAAGGTGGAGTCGGCAGGGGCTGACACTACGACTGCGTACTCGTCGGAGGGGAGGCCTTCAAAGATGTACGAACCGTCGGCCGCGGTCAGGGTGGTGGAAATCGTGGCCCCGGAACTGTCGACGAGCGTCACTTCCACGTTCTCTATGGCGAAGTCGCCGGAACTGATGCCGTCGTTCTCATCGTCGGCAAACACAGTCCCGCTGATCGAACCTGGGGTTTCACCGAAGTCGAGGCCGGAACGTCCGATGTTGGCAAGGGTGAATGGAATCTCGTTGGGAGTGGAGCTACCCCACTCTGCGGGCTGAACCTGCTGAACGGTGTAGTCACCGACGCTCAGTTCGGTGAACTGATAGCTGGCGTCCGCGGCCGTAGAAGCAGCGGCGACCTGGCTGCCGGTGGAGTCGAGAAGCACGATCACGATTCCGCCCAGCGGAGAGTCGGTGCTGTCCTCGATGCCGTTGGAGTCCCGATCGAGGTAGACCCGACCCGAGATCTCGATTCCGGACTCGCCGAAGTCGTAGCCGGTGCCGATCTCGCCGGCCTGCACCGGGATAGCAGCGATGACATCGTTCGTGGATCCGTCGCCACCCAGCGAACCGACCGAATCCAGAGCGTCGGCGTATGCGCTCGGCTGAGTCTCGATGACCTCATAGGTTCCCGGCAGGAGACCGTCGAAGCTGTACGTTCCGTCTGCGGCCGAAGCGGTGGTCATCGAGACCGCTCCGTTTGGATCGGTGCCGGTGAGAGTGAGTTCGACCCCACCGATACCCACATCACCGGGGCTGAGATCTCCGCTGGCGTCCCGATCGTTGTACACCGTCCCGCCGACCGAGCCCGTGGTCTCGGTGAAGATGTAGCCCGTGGCCGAAGTTGCAGGAGCGAGAACGATGTCGGAGATCTCATTCAGCACGGCAGTGCCGCCGGCACTTCCGGCCGTTTCGCCGCCTTCTCCGTACTCAACCGGCTGCGATTCGGTGACGAGGTAGGTGCCCGGTCTGAGATCGGTGAACGAGTAGGAGCCGTCGGCCGCCGTGACGGTGACAGCTGTAACTGCTGCGCCAAGGTCATCGGTTCCGGTGAGCGTGATGGTCACGCCGGGAATCGAGTCGCCGCCAACAGTCTGAACCAAACCGCTGAGGCTCGAAGGTGCCACCTCACCGAAGTCATAGGCGAAACCGTTGCCGGCGGCGGGCAGGTTGATCGCACTGGCCACGTCATTCACCGACCCGTTGCCTCCCGCCGAACCGAGTGAATCGAGTCCGTCGAGGAAGCCGATCGGCTGGGTTTGGGTGATCGTGTAGGTACCACCGTCCAGATCAGTGAAGCTGTAATCGCCACCGGCGCCGGTCGTGGTTGAGAGATCGACCGAAGTGCCGTTGATATCGGTACCGGTGAGGGCGACCGTCACACCCTGAATGCCGGGTTCGGCTCCGTCGCGGATGCCGTCGTTGTTGAGGTCTGAGTACACGGTGCCGCTGAGGACGCCGTTGCCATCGAGGCCGAAGTCGGCGTCGAGATCCGAGCCACCGGGAGCAATCGTGATCTGAACCGGGTCGTTTCCGGTGGTGACGTTGGATCCGACCGGCTCGAGGATCTCCACCGAGTAGCGTCCACCGGGCAATCCGGAGATGAGGTATCCACCGGCTGCGATCGTCGTTTCGGTGAAGACCAGATCATCACCGGTGGCGAAGACGCCATCCGGGCCGGCCCACGTGGCCACGATGTCGATGCCGGTGAGACCAACCTCGCCAGCATCCTGAACGGCGTTTCCGTTGGGATCGGCGAAGACGAGGTCGCCGATTGAACCGGGAGTGAAATAGCCGGCGTCGAGATCACCCACGGCGTCGCCGGTTCCTAGTGGAACGGTCGGGGTCAAACCGGTACCCGGATCGATGTCTGAGTCAACGGTGTCGTCACCGCCAAGATCAGCAAAGGTTGGTTGCAGACCGCTCGGTGTCGTGTATTCCACCTGATAGGTGCCCGCCGGCAGGCCATCGACCAACCACGTGCCGTCCGAGGCAGTGGGTGTGGTCGCCACGATCGTGTCAGGAATACCGTTGCCGGTGGTGTCCTGCCAGACCGAAGCCGTCACTGCACCGATTCCGGGCTCAGCGTTGTCGACCCCATCGGCGTTGTCGTCGGTGAAGGCACGCCCGGAGAGAGTCGATGGGGGCGCATAGCCCGTGTCGGTCGACCGTGTCTCGGTGTTGGCAACCACGGAGACCGGCTGGGGATCATTGGCGGTCGTCAACAGAGTTCCGGCCGGAATGTTGGGATCATCGCCGAGGACATCGACGGTGTAAGGGCCAACCGGGACGTCGACGAAGCGGTATTCACCCGCTCCGTCAGTGAGGTTCGTGGCGACAACGTTGCCGCCCCCATCGACCAGGTCGACCGGTACCCCGGGGAGCAAGAGGTCAGCGTTGTTGAAGAGTCCATCAGCCTCCCTATCGAGGAACACCAACCCGGTGACAGAGCCGATCTGGATCACATTGACGACGGCATCGTCGGAATCGGTCACAGCGCTTCCGCCCGGATCGTTGCCCGCGACATCAGCGACGTTGGTGAAGGTGCTCAAGACACCTGCAGCAACGCAGGTGTAGGAGACGCTGTCGCCAACCGCGAGATCACCGATGGCCAGATCACAGGTTGGCGCAGCGGCGTCGCTGACCGCGACAGCGCTGAGATCGGAATCACCGGTGTTGGTGACGCTGATCGTGAACGTTGCATCCGAGCCGGCCAAGATGGTCTGGGCATTCGGAGACTTCTCGATGTCGATCGCAGGGGCGATCACGTCCACTATCGCAGTGTCATCATCGGTCACCGACCGACCCAGCGGATCCTCACCGCTGCCGGAGGCAGTGTTGATGAAGTCGGTGGTGACCCCGGGTGCAACACAGCTGAAGGTGACTGTCTGACCGATCCCAAGCGCTCCAATGGTGTTGTCACAACTGGGTGACTCGGGATCGTCGACGACCACGTTGGTCAATGGCGTCTGGCCGGAGTTGGTGACGCTGATGGTGAATGTTGCGTCATTGCCGTTGTTGACGATCTGGAGCGCAGGATCCTTTGTGACGTCGAGCCCCGGGATCAGGACCGTCACGTCCGCAGTATCGTCGGCAGTGTGCTGGTTGCCGAGTTCGTCGTCGCCGACCACCGAGGCGGTGTTGGTGAAGTCGGCCGGAACCGGTGACAACGCACAGTTGTAGGACGCAGAGGATCCGGCCGCCAGTGCTCCGATCACCGAGTCACAGCTGGGCGAGAGCAGGTCGCTCACTGTGACGCCGACGAGATCGGAGTCGCCCGAGTTGGCGACCGTGATCGTGAAGTTGGCTGTGCCACCCACAACCACGGCCTGTGCATCCGGGGTCTTGTCGATCGTGATTGACGGATCGATCACCCGTACGGACGCATCGTCGCTGTCCGACACGACGTTGCCAAGGACATCGGTGCCCTCAACCGACGCAACATTCACCAGATCGCTGGTCAACACCGCCGAGTCGCACACGTAGCTGAGCGATGCACCGATCGCTATCGGTCCGGTCGAGAGGTTGTCACAGTCCGGAGCAAGCGGATCCGAAACGGTAGCGTCGACGATGTCCTGGTCACCGTTGTTCGTGACGGTGATGGTGAACATGGCCAGGTCACCGGTGAGGATTGTTTGGTTGTCTGGAGTCTTCTGGATGTCGATGCCCGGACTCACAACGTCGACGGCTGCGTCGTCGCTGTCAGAGACGGGGTCTCCCAATGGATCGGTGGCGTCGACAGTTGCGACGTTGGTGAAGTCGGCGGTGACGTTGGTCAGGGTGCACGCGAAGCTGGTTGTACCGCCGGGTGGGAGGTCGGCGAGGGGCCTACTGCAATCCGGGGCCAGCGCATCGTCAACCGACACGCCGGTCAAGGGCACATCGCCCTGATTGGTGACGGTGATGGTGAAGGTTGCAGTTTCGCCGGTCAGCAACTGCTGGAGATCCGGCGTCTTCTCTACCCTGATTGTGGGATCGATGACGGTGATCGGCGCACTATCGGCATCGGCTACTACGTTGCCTACTGCGTCCTCACCGTTGACCGACGCAATGTTGACGAAGTCGGCGGTCACCGTCGGCCAGCGAGCACGAGTAGGAAACGACGGCGCCGAGAGCAAGGTCGCCGATGGCATTGTCGCAGTCCGGTGTCGCCGCGTCGGTCACGGTGACGTTGCTCAGGTCGGTCTGGCCAGAGTTGCTCACGATGATGTCGAACTCCGCGTCGGAGCCGTAGCGGATCACCGAGTCGACCGCCGTCTTGGTGATACTGATGCCGGGTGTGATGATCGTGACGTCCGCGGTGTCGGTCGACTGAACGGGGCCGCTCACCGGATGGGTCCCGGTTGCGGTTGCCGAGTTTGTGAAATCGGCGGTCACGTCGCTGAGCGTGCAGCTGTAGCTGGTCGAGGACGACGGGGCCAGATCGCCGAGCACACGATCGCAGTCGGGCGCGACCACATCCGAAACCGTGACGTCTGCGAGTTGGACGTCGCCGACGTTGGTGACCGAGATCGAGAATGTAGCTGCGCCATTCACTATCACTGTCTGATCGTCCGGCGTCTTCGAGATGAGAATCTCAGGTGAGATTACGTCGACCGGCACGGTGTCGGTGTCGGTGTGTTCGGTACCGCTCGAGTCATCCGCCGTCACAGTCGCCCGATTGGTGACGTCGCCAACGAGCCCTGCCAACGTGCAGCTGTAGGTGGAAGTCTCCCCTGGGGCGAGAGAGCCGAGTGTCCTGTCACAATCCGGCGCAAGTGGATCGGACACCTCCACGTTGGTGAGAGGTGCGGTTCCGGTATTGGTGACAGTGATGTCGAACGATGCTGTGCCTCCGAGAACTACCTGTGGAGTCGATGTTGTCTTGACGATGTTGATGCCGGGTACAAGAACCGCCACATCGGCAGCGTCGGAGTCCGAAACAGTGCCTGCGATCGGATCGGTGCCGACAACGCGGATGGTATTGGTGAAGTCGGCAGTGACGTTGACCTGTGAACAGGAGTAGCTGGCGGAGGCCCCAACCGCGAGGTTGCCGAGGGAGTTGTCGCACGCAGGAACCGGACCGTCGGTCACGGTCACACCGGTGAGAGCGACATCACCGGTGTTGGTGACGGTGATGTTGAAAGTGGCGTCGGTACCGGTCAGGATCGACTGGCTGGCCGGGTCCTTCACGATCGAGATGGCCGGATTGATGACCTCGACATCCGCGCCGTCGGAGTCGGCAACCGACCCACCCTGGGGATCCTCGGCGTCGACGATGGCAGTATTGGTGAAGTCAGCGGCCACGTTGTTGAGAACACATGTGTAGGTCACGGCCGCGCCGACGGCCAGATCGCCAATGACGTTGTCACAGTCCGGCGCTTGGGGATCGGAGACCTCGACGCTGGTGAGGTTCGCATCACCGGTATTGGTGACCGTGATCGAGAAGCTCGCATCCTCACCGAGAAGTACCTGCTGGCTGGAAGGATTCTTGGTGATTTCGATGGACGGCGTCAGCACGGTCACCCGCGCCGTGTCGTCATCGGTGACCGTTCCGCCGATCGGGTCTTCACCGGTCACCGAGGCAACATTCACGAAACTGCTGGTGACGTTGGTCAGGTCGCAGTTGTAAGTGGTCGTGCCCGCAACCGCCAGATTGCCAATGAACTGGCTACAGCCCGGCGCCAGCGGATCGGTGACGGACACATTGACCAAATCGGCGTCGCCCGTGTTGGAGATCGTGATCGAGAACGTGGCGGTGTTCCCGGTCACGATTGACTGGTTGGCCGGATCCTTCACGATGGTGATCGAAGGGGTTATGACGTCGACGTCAGCGGTATCGGTGGCGGTCAGCGGATTGCCGCCCGAATCCTCGGCGTCAACGGTTGCAGTATTGGTGAAGTCGGCGGACACCGCGGTGAGCACACAGCCATACGTGGCCGAGGCACCGATGGCCAAGGTTCCTATCGAATTGTCACAGTCCGGGGCCTCGGGGTCGGACACGGTCACGTTCGAGAGCGTGGCATCACCGTTGTTGGTGACCGTGATGGTGAAGGAGGCATCGGAACCGGCGATGATTGTTTGCGTCGCAGGATCCTTGACGATTCCCACCGATGGAGCCAGCAACGTTACATCAGCGTCGTCATCGTCGGTCACCGTGGATCCGGTGGGATCCTCGCCGACAACGGTGGCAGTGTTGACGAAGCCCGCCGTCACACCGGTCAGGTCGCAATTGATTGTCGACGTCTCTCCGATCGCAAGCGATCCGATCGTTGTGTCGCAGTCGGGCGTGAGCGGGTCCGATACTTCGACGTTGGTGAGCGGTGCATCGCCTGTGTTGGTGACAGTCAGGACGAACGATGCCGTTCCGTTGGGCACCACACTCTGCGTGGCAGGGTTCTTGATCAGCTGGATTGCCGGGGAAATGACGTCCACATCGGCGCTGTCCGATGCCGACACCTGATTGCCGATCGGATCGTCACCGACCACCGAAGCCGTGTTGGTGAAGTCGACCGCAACCGGGCTCAAATCACAGTTGTAGCTCCGGGTTTCGCCGACAGCCATCGCCCCGATGGGGTTGTCGCACAGCGGGGCAGCCGGGTCCGACACTGTCACGTTGGTGAGGGCGGTATCTCCGGTGTTGGTCACGCGTATCGTGAAGCTGGCCGTTCCACCGACGACGACGGTCTGGTTGGCCGGGTTCTTCGTGATAGTGATACCGGGCAGCTCAATTGTGACATCAGCGGTATCGCTGTCATCGAGCGGAATTCCCCCAGGACCTTCGGCCGAGACAGAAGCGGTGTTGGTGAAGTCTGCTGTGACATCGGTGAGTGAGCAGGCGTAGGTGGTGCTGGTCCCAGGGGCGAGAGAGCCGACCGTCTGATCGCAGTCGGGGGCCAACGGGTCGTTGACCACAGCGTTGGTGATCGCCGAGGCTCCGGTGTTGGTGACAGTGATCGTGAAGTCGGCCGAACCGCCGGTCACCACGGCCTGGGTAGTCGGGTTCTTTGTGATGGCCACGGACCCAGTTGGTTGATAGCCGAAGTCAGCGTCGAGGTACGCCTGCCCTGAGGTCACCGAAACAACCAGGGGATCACTGGTGGTCAGCACGTACCCGCCGGGAACCGACGAGTCGACAACGTCGACGCGGTACGTGCCCGGAGCGAGATCGATGAAGTTGTACTGTCCACCGGCAGCTGTTGTTGCGGTAGCGACGACGTTCCCAGCCGTGTCGACCAGATCGATGGTCACGCCGTCGAGACCGGTGTCTCCGACGTCCTCAATTCCGTCACCGTCGTAGTCCTGGAAGACGGTGTCACCGATTGTTGCGGGGGCCACCATGCCGGCGTCAAAGGTGGGGTTGGAGCCCGATCCGGCCACAGCGAACGTACCCGTTCGGCCCGAGACAACATCGGCGTCACTGTCGACCGCGTCGTCACCGCCCTGGTTGACCGGCGAGAACGTGCTTCCGGCGGGAGTTGTGAACTCGATCTCATAGGTTCCCGGAGCGACAGCAAAGCCATAGCTGCCGTCGGCTGCGGTTGTGGTTGAACCGATGATTGCTCCGCCACCATCCAGGAGGTTGACGGCTACACCTCCGATACCGGGCTCGCCGCCGTCTTGTTCGCCGTCACCGTCGAGGTCGTCCCACACGAGGTCCCCGATGGACGCAGGCTCTACACCTGCGTCGACGGTGGTATTGGACTCTGCCGAGGTGATGCTGATCGTCGGTGTCACCCCGGTTGCTGGCGCAACGTCGGAATCGACCGTGTCGTCGGCCCCGCTGTTGGCAGCCACGAACGAGAACCCTGGAGCGATGACCTCGACGGTGTAGTCGCCTGGAACCACGCCGGTGAACTGATACGCGCCCGACGCATCGGTGGTATCGGTGGCGACGATCGCACCGCCGTCATCGATCAAGTTCACCGTGAGTCCGCCCACGCCGGGTTCGCCTGGGCTCTGCACCCCATCGTTGTCCAGGTCAACCCATACACGGTCTCCAAGGGTGGCCTCTTCGAAGAGGCCGGCGTCCAGCGACGTCTCATCGGTGTCTCCGGCCAGAACCAGGACCGCAGTCCGACCGATCGCATCGGCGTCGGAATCGACGTCGTCGTCGCCACCGATGTCCTGAGGGCTGAGGCTGTAGCCAAGCGGCGCAACAAAGCGGATCTGATAATCCCCGGGGAGCAGGAGATCAAACACGTACGAACCGTCGGCGGCGGTAGTCGTTGCTGCGATCACCGATCCGGATCCGTTGAGCAGCTCGACCGTGACACCACCGAGGCCGGGTTCCCCAGGATCTTGAAGACCATCGGCGTTGGTATCGGTCCACACGAAGTCGCCGATGCTCGACGGCAGTACACCGGCATCGAGCGAGTCCACGTTCTGGCCGGACGCAATCGTGACCGGATCGCTCACACCTGAGGCGTCGAGGTCGGAGTCGACCGCATCGTCTCCGCCGACATCCTGCGCAGTGAAGACGAGATCGCTTTCGGGCACGCGCACCGAGTACGTGCCAGGAAGGAGCCCGCTGAACTGGTAGCTGCCATCGACTGCGGTGGTTGTGGTGCCGACGACGATGCCGCCGTCGTCCAGCAGGTCGACCTGCAGACCCGGGGCGCCCGGCTCACCCGCGTCCTGGATGCCATCGCCGTCGACATCGATCCACACCCGGTCACCGATGGAGCCCCGGCTCAGCACACCAGCGTCGATGGTGTCGTTCACCTCACCGGATTCGACGGTGAAGGGCGCTGTCTGGCTGGTTGCCTGATTGGCATCTGAGTCGAGCGAGTCGTCGGATCCAGCATCGATTCGTGTGAATTCGAATGAACCCGGCACGGCGAACCGGACGCGGTAGGTGCCGGGGGCGACGCCGGTGAAGCTGTAGGAGCCATCGGCTGGGGTGGTGGTGGTCGCCACGACGGTTCCATCGTTGGCCAGGAGTTCAACGGAGGCGCCGCCGACGCCGGGCTCACCTGCGTCTTGAATACCGTCACCATCGAGGTCGTTCCAGACGAGGTTGCCGATAGTTGCAGGTGCCACGAAGCCAGCGTCGAGGGTGTCGATGTCGTCGTTGGAGCTGAGCGTGACCGCAACGACGCCCGACGCATCGATGTCGGAGTCGGTGGCATCATCGCCGCCGGCATCGCGGGCCGTCGCCGTGTATCCAGCCGGTACCACGACGGCTACCAGGTAGTCGCCGGGCACCAGATTGGTGAAGAGGTACGAGCCATCCGCAGCCGTGGTGGCGCTGGTGACGAGTACACCGCCAGCGGTTCGGATTTCGACCGTGACACCGCCGAGGCCGGGCTCACCGGCATCCTGAACGCCATCGGCGTCCAGATCGTTCCACACGAAGTCGCCGAGCGATGCGGGCTGGAACAGGCCGGCATCGACCTCGAGTGTTCCCACGGTGGGCGTCACAACGATCGGAGCCGTCACACCCGCTGGGTTCGCGTCGGAATCGACTGCGTCGTCAGAACCGGCGTCCTGGGAAGTGAACACATGCCCGGCCGGTGCGTTGAACTGCACGGTGTAGGTTCCCGGCACGACAGCGCCGAACCCATAGGAGCCATCGGCTGCGGTCGTCGTGGTCTCGGTGACAGACCCGCCACTGTCGACCAGTTCGACCGTGACGCCGCCCAGCCCCGGCTCACCGGCGTCCTGAACGCCGTCGGCGTCCAGATCGGTCCATACGAAGTCACCCACGGCCGGGGGAAGCACTCCGGCATCGATCGAGTCGTTGTTCTCGCCGCTCACCAGAGTCACCACGCTGGTGGTGCCGGTGCCGTCGACGTCGGAATCGACCGCGTCATCGCCACCGACGTTCTGGGCCGTGAACGTGAGGGTTGGGTCGACTACCACCACGTACTCACCGGGCGCCAAACCGGCGAAGTTGTATCCACCGCTGGCATCTGTGGTGGTACCGGTCAGGACCGCCCCGCCGCTGGTGGTGAGGTTCACCGCTATGCCGGCGGCTCCAGGTTCGCCCGCGTCCTGGACACCATCTGCGTCGAGGTCATACCAGACGACATCACCGATCGAGGCTGGGGTGATGAGCCCTGCATCGAGATCGATGACCGTTTGGCCCGAAATCAGCGTGAGAAGCGCTGATTCGCCGGTCCCGGGGTTGACGTCAGAGTCAAGCGCATCGTCACCTCCGACGTCGATGGCTGAGAAGGTCGATCCGGGAGGCGAGGTCACTCGGATGCGGTACTGGCCGGGTTCAACCCCTGCGAAGTTGTAAGAACCGTCGCCGGCTGTCGTCGTGGTAGCTACCACGATTGCGCTGCTGTCCAGCAGGTCCACAGTTACCCCTCCGAGGCCGGGCTCTCCGCTGTCCTGCACACCGTCGCCGTTGAGATCGTCCCAAACGAAATCCCCCACTGAAGCCGGCGTCACAAATCCGGCGTCGATCGAGCTGTTGTTCTCGCTGGTGACAATCGAGACCGAGACGACACCGGAGGGGTCGATGTCGGAATCAGCCAGGTCGTTTCCACCGGCGTCGGCTGCGGTGGGAGCTGCTCCGCCGGGAGCGGTGAACGTCACGGTGTAGTCGCCAGGATCGAGGTCGGTGAAGCTGTAGCTCCCGTCGGCTGCGCTGGTCGTCGTGCCGACGACGGCGCCGGATCCATCGCGCAGCTCCACATCGACGGCCGAGATGCCGGGCTCGCCGGCGTTTTGCACGCCGTCGGCGTCGAGATCGTCCCAAACGAAATCGCCGATCGAACCGAGCTGGTACAGGCCAGCGTCGACGGTCGTCAAGGAGGTATTACCCGGCACTGTGATCGTCGCAGTGACGCCCGCGGCGGAGGCGTCGGAGTCGATCGTGTCATCGCCACCAACGTTCTGAGCTGTGAACACGTACCCGGCCGGCGCCGTGAAGCGGACTTCATAGTCACCCGGCAGCAGCAGACCGAACAGGTATGAACCGTCGACCGCACTTGTGGTTGTGCCGATCACCGTTCCAACGTCGGTCAACAGCTCGACCGTCACGCCGGCAAGCCCGGGCTCGCCACCATCCTGGAGGCCGTTGCCGTTGCTGTCCACGAACACGCGGTCAGCGATGCTCGACGGGAGGATTCCTGCGTCGACCGAGAAGTTGCTCTGACCGGAGATGAGAGTTGCGGTATCGCTTCGTCCAGTGACGTCCACATCTGAGTCGATCGCGTCGTCTGCGCCGACGTTCTGGCCTGCGAATACCAAACCTGCACCAACCACCTGAATCGAATAGTCGCCTGGCGCAAGATCGGTGAAGCTGTAAGACCCATCCGCCCCGGTTGTGGCGGTTGCGAGATCCGAACCGCCGGAGTCGAGTAGCTCGACGGTGAGGCCGGGGACACCGGGTTCTCCGGGGCCCTGCACACCATCGCCATCCACATCGAACCAGATCCGATCCCCCAGCGAAGCCGGGGCAACCAGGCCGGCGTCGATGCTGGTCTCGGTCTGACCTGAAACCACTGCGAATTGATCGGTCTCGCCGGTCGATGGATCGGCGTCGGAATCGAAGAGATCGTTGCCGGTCTGATCCTGACCGGTGAGTTCATAGGTGCCAGTAGTCCCGAACCTGACCGAATAGGTTCCCGGGGAAACACCGGTGAAGCTGTAGGAGCCGTCTGCTGCGGTCGTGGTTGTCACGAGCACGGTCCCGTCGACAGCGAGCAGTTCGACCGTGATGCCGCCGACACCGGGCTCGCCAGTGTCTTGGACACCGTCGCCGTCGAGGTCGTCCCACACGAAGTCACCAATTGTCGCAGGGGTCACGAAGCCGGCGTCAACTGTCATGTCGTTCTCGCCTGAGTCGAGACTGATGGACACCAGACCCGAGGCGTCGACGTCGGAGTCGAGGCCATCGTCGGAGCCAGCGGTGGGGGCGGTCGGAACCGACCCCCCAGTCCGATGAAGGTGAGGGAGTAGTCACCGGGAACGAGACCGGCGAACGAGTAGAAGCCGAGCATGGTGGTTGCCGACGCCACGAGGGTTCCGGATCCGTTGCGGAGTTCAACGACGACACCGTCGATCCCTGGTTCCCCGGCCTCCTGAAGACCATCGCCATCGAGATCGTCCCAGACGAAGTTGCCAATCGCCGCCGGGCGATACAAGCCAGCATCCACGTTGTCGACAATGGTGTCGCCGGCAAGAGCGATCGAAGGCGACAATCCGGCGCCGTCAGCATCGGAATCAGCGGTGTCGTCGGCACCGGCGTCGGCACCGATGAAGGAATAGCCAGCCGGGGCGGCGAACCGGACGCCATAGGTGCCGGGTAGCAGCAGATCGAATTCGTAGGCCCCACCGGGGGTGGTTGTGTCGGTGGCAATGACGCCGCCGCCCGCATCAAGCAGCTCTACCGAGATGCCGGTCAGACCGGCTTCACCGGTGTCTTGAATGCCGTTGCCGTTGGTGTCTTCCCACACGAAGTCACCAATCGACGAGGGCAGAATTCCGACGTCCAGATCGGTGATCACGAGACCGGAGGTGACCGTGACCAAGGCGCTCGAGCCGGACCCGTTCACATCGGAGTCAACCGCTGGGTCCGGACCGACACCTTGAGCGGTGAAGACGTAGCCGGCACCGGGAACCCGAATTGCATAGTCACCGGGTGCGAGGCCACCGAAGGAGTACGAACCGTCGGCGAGGGTCACGGTTGATCCGACCACGGTTCCGCTCGCGTTCAGGAGTTCGATTGTGATCCCCGGCACACCGGGTTCGGAGCCGTCCTGGAGACCGTCACCGTCGATGTCGAACCAGACGAAATCACCAATCGACGCCCCGGCGACGAGACCGGCGTCGATCGAGGTGATGGCGTCACCCGAGATCACTGTGAAGAGGCCCGTTTCACCGCTGACCACGTTGGCGTCAGAATCAGCTGTGTCGTCGGGTCCCTGGTCGGCGGCGGTGAGACCATAGATACCACTGGGGGTGAAACGAACCCGATAGTCGCCGGGCGCCACGTTGGCGAACGAGTACGAGCCATCACCGGCTGTGGTGGTGCTGGCAACGACGACACCGGCACCGTCGACCAAATCGACAGCAACGCCGCCGAATCCGACTTCGATCGCGCCCTGAATACCATCTCCGTCCAGGTCTTCCCACACGAAATCACCGATTGTCGCCGGCGTCACGAACCCGGCGTCGATCGAAGTGTCGTTCTGGTTCGATGTCAGCGTGACCGTTGTCGATCCCGAGCCGTCTATGTCGGAATCTGCATTGTCTCCACCGGCATCGGCCGTTGTCGGGACCGACGTACCCGGAGCAATGAACGTCAGCTCGTAGGTGCCGGGTGTGAGTCCGGAGAATCCGTAGGAACCACCGGCGGCGGTTGTCGTGGTGGCAATCAGGGAGCCACCACCGTTGGAGCGCAGCTCCACGGTGACGCCATCGATTCCCGGTTCGCCGGCATCCTGGACCCCGTCACCGTCGAGATCGTCCCAAACGAAGTCGCCCAAGGTCGCCCTCTGGTAAAGGCCGGCATCAATGGTGCTGATGTCGGTGCCGCCGGCCAGGCTGATCGGAGCGGTCAGGCCGAACGCGTCGGCATCGGAATCGACCGCGTCCCCGACCGCGTCCTGGGCTGTGAACTCGTATCCAGCCGGTGCGGTGAACCGCACGCGGTAGTCACCGGGAAGGAGGTTCTCGAACAGGTAGGAACCGTCGGCGGCCGATGTCGTCGTGGCCACGATGGACCCGACATCGTCGAGTAGCTCGACGGTGACGCCGGCAAGTCCGGGGTCGCCCGGTTCGGCCTGACCATCACCATCGAGGTCGACAAAGACCCTGTCGCCGATACTCGACGGGATGATGCCTGCGTCGACCGAGCTGTTCGCGTCGCCGGAGATCAACGTGATCGATCCACTGGCTCCGAGTCCGTCCACGTCTGAGTCCACAGCGTCGTCGCCACCGCTGTCCTGGGCGGTGAAGACCAGACCGGTTCCGACGACACGAATCGAGAAGTCCCCGGGGGCGAGCCCGGTGAATCCATAGGTTCCGGTGGCGTCGGTGGTATCGGTCGCCACCACCGAGTTGGTGCTGTCGAGCAGTTCGACGACGACTCCGGGTACGCCCGGTTCGCCGAGATCCTGTACGCCGTTGCCGTCTGAGTCGAACCACACGGTGTCTCCGAGCGAGGCCGGCGCAACGAGACCGGCATCCAGGGTGGGATTGCTGGCGCCGGAGACGAGGGTGAAGAGGCTCGTCTCCCCCGTGACCGGATCGGCATCGGAATCGGTGGTGTCATCGCCACCCTGGTCTTGAGCAACGAGTGAGTAGGCGCCGGTCGTTCCGAATCGAACTCGGTATGAGCCGGGCCCAACACCGATGAAGCTGTACGAGCCGTCGACTGCTGAAGTGGTCGAGGCGATCACCGCACCGGATCCGTCGAGCAGGTCGACCGGAACCCCGTCGAGGCCGGGCTCGCCCGCATCGCGGACTCCATCGCCGTCGAGGTCATCCCAGACCAGATCGCCGATCGAAGCCGGGGTCACGAAGCCGGCGTCGATCGAGCTGTCGATCACGCCCGATGTGAGGTTGATGGAGACCGATCCGGCCGCATCAGCATCAGAGTCGACCGCATCGTCTCCGCCTGCATTGGAGATTGTGGCTGACGTGCCCGCGGGCGACACGAACGTGACCGTGTAGTCACCAGGCGTAAGGTCGGTGAAGCTGTAGAATCCGCCCGTCGCTGACGTTGTCGTTCCCACCACGACGCCGCCGGCATCCCGCAACTCCACGACCACCCCATCGATTCCGGGTTCGCCGATGTCCTGGACTCCGTTGGCGTCGAGATCGTCCCAGACGAAGTTGCCCACCGAGGCGGGTTGGAAAAAGCCTGCGTCGATGGTGTCGATGTCGGAGGGTCCGCTCACGTTGATCACCGATGTGGTGCCCGAGATCTGGTCCGGGTCAGAGTCGGCGGAGTCGTCGCCACCCTGGTCCTGGGCGGTCAACACGAAGTTGCCGGGTCCGGCGAACCGGACTTCGTAGGTGCCGGGTGCGACGGGAAAGCTGTAGGAACCGTCAGCCGCTGTGGCAGTGGTCCGGACGACCGACCCACCGACCAGCAATTCCACCACAACACCGGCCAGACCGGGTTCGCCTGCGTCCTGGGTGCCGTCGCCATCGGTATCAACGAAGGCGAAGTCACCAAGCAGAATCGGCTCAACGCCGGCGTCGACGGTCGTGATCGAGGCTCCACTCGAGACATTCACCGCGCCGACTACTCCGCTCGGGTCCGCATCTGAATCGACGGCGTCGTCACCACCAGTGTCCTGGGCGGTGAAGGTGTATCCGGAGGCAACAAACTCAACGGTGTAGGAGGCAGGGGTGAGTCCACTCACAAGGTACGAGCCATCCGCTGCGGTGACTGCGCTACCGACAATCACATTGAACGAGTTGCGAACGTTGACGGTGACGCCTGCGAGGCCCGGCTCACCGGCGCCCTGAACTCCATCGCTGTCAAGGTCGACCCACACCCGATCGCCGATCGAACCCAACCGATTCATGCCGGCGTCCACGGAGTAGTCGTCGATTCCACTGACCAAGGAGACGGCGTCGGCGACCCCGGTGCCGGGTGAGGGGTCGGAGTCGACCGAATCGTCAGCACCGGCGTCAGCGGGACTGAGCTGATAGCCCGCAGGTGTGGTGAACTCCACTGAGTAGTCGCCGGGAACAAGATTGCCGAATGAGTAGAAGCCAGTGAGATTCGTAGTTGTACTTCCGATCAGAACACCAGAGCTGTTTCTCAGCCGGACCACCACACCTCCGATACCCGGCTCGCCGGCTTCCTGAATGCCGTCGGCGTTCAGGTCCTCCCAGACCCTGTTTCCCAGATCCACCGGCGAATACAGGCCTGCATCGATAGTGAGGTCGCCGCTGTCGTCTGTGACGACAATGGAGCCTGTGCGCCCATTTGCGGGATTCGGGTTGGAGTCGGTGCTGGGCGTTCCCGAACCGGAGGCGATGAAGTTCATGCCGGCCGGAGCGATGAATTCGATTTGATAGGTGCCCGGCCCGACGCCGAATGAGTAGGACCCGTCGGCGGCTGTGCTGGTGGTCGCCAAGACAAGCCCGCCGCTATCCAGCAGGTTGACCGTGACGGCACCAATGCCCGGTTCACCCAGATTCTGCACTCCGTTTCCATCGAGGTCTTCCCACACGAAGTCGCCGAGTACCGCAGGCAGAATGCCGGCGTCGATCGTGTCGTCGTCGGCGCCGCCGGAGAGGACGACCGTCGCTCGACCGTTGAATGTGCTGGCGTCGGAATCGAGGCTGTCATCGGATCCCTGGTCGAGAGACGTGAAGCTGAACCCTGGTGCGAGGAACTCAACTCGATAGATGGCCGGGTCCAGATCGGTGAAACCGTAGGAACCATCGGTTCCTGTGGTCGTCGTAGCGACCACAGTGTTCAAACCATCCAGGAGATTGACGGTCAGCCCGACAGCGCCGAGCTCGCCAGGGTCCTGGATACCGTCGCCGTCAGCGTCGACGAACACAAGATCGCCGAGCCTGGCGGGTAGGTAGAAACCTGCGTCGATGGAGTCGTCGTCGGTGCCCGACACGACGGTGATCGTTGCCGTTTCGCCGGTGGCGGGATCGGGATCGGAGTCGAACCCGTCATCGCCGGCGTCGGCCGGGCTGGCTCGGTAGCCGGCCGGTGTGGTGAAGCGGACCGAGTGATCTCCGGGCTCGATGTCGATGAAGACGTAGTCACCGGCTGCTCCGGTCGTCGTCGTATCGACCACGGCGCCACCGCTGTCGAGCAGTTCGACGGTGACACCCGCAATCCCGGTTTCGCCCACGTCTTGGATTCCGTTGCCGTTCAGATCGTCGAAGACGAAATCCCCCAAGACGCCTCGGGTGTACATGCCGATGTCGAGGTCGTCGTAAACGGCACCGCTGCTAACGGTGATCGAGCTGGTCTCGCCGGTACTCGGATCGGCATCGGAATCGGCAGCTTCGTCTCCGCCCTGGTCGGCCGGTGAGCCGATTGCATCGACCGGATAGGTGACCCTGGCCGAGTAGGTACCCGGGACAACCGAGAACGAGTAGGACCCGTCTGAGGCTGAGTTCGTGGTGTCGAGAATGGCGCCGCCGCTGTCAAGCAACTCCACGGTTACCCCACCGAGACCTGGTTCCCCCGCGTCCTGGATTCCGTCGGCGTCCAGGTCCTCCCAAACGAAATCCCCGATAGTCGCCGGCCGATACAGGCCTGCGTCGACCGTGGACCGCCTCTCACCAGCGGCCAGAGCGATCGCTTCGGTGAGCCCTGTTCCGGTGTTCGCATCGGAGTCCACCGCATCGTCGGCTCCGGAGTCCATGGAGCTGAAGAGGTATCCCGCAGGCGCTACGAACCGGACGGTGTAGTTCCCGATGACAGCCACGCCAACCGGTAGCTACCGTCAGATCCCGTCGTGGTCGTTCTCGTGACGACTCCACCGTCGAGCAAGCTCGACCGTGACGCCACCGAGACCCGGTTCGCCTGCGTCTTGGAATCCGTCTGCGTCCAGGTCTTCCCACACGAACGTCAGCGATCGAGGCGACGTCCGGATCGGGTCGATGCGGGTGGCGGTGTCCGGCGGCGACTGGTTCGATGAAGCGCTCACCGTGTTCACGACTCTCGTGGCCGGCGCCGGATCGTCGACCGCGATCGAGTAGGTGACCGTCATCGTGCCGCCGGGAGGAATGACCGCCCCGTCGGCGAGCGTCACCAGATCGGCTGGAACGCCATCGGCCAGAGGAATCGGTGCGCCCGTTGCGTTTGACTTGGTGACAGGGGTGAGCACCTCACCGGTGATGGTGATGTTGTCGAAGTACGTCCGCTCGCCGCCGCCGTTGGTCGGGCCCGATCGGAAACGGATCAGTGTGTTGGCCCCGATGTACGGGGTGAGATCGAGAGATGCGGGCTGGAAGCCCGAATCGTTGGCAGGTCCGCTGTGACGATTGATCTCTACAAAGGGGCTTCCGTCGGTCGAGACGAGCACCATGATGTAGTCGCCGGAGTCATTCAGGTCACGGTCGAAATCGTATGACAGGGTGGCCGAAGCCCAGCCGGAGAGGTCGGCGGAACGTTGGACTCCTTCGCCGCCGTTGTCGTTGTCCTGGATCTGGAGCGCAGTACTTCCGTTGACGTTGCGGAGCCGTACGTCGCCCCCGCCGGAACCGCCGGTCTCCCCGACCTCGGTCCAACGATCGGTGGCCCAGCCGGACCCCCCAACCCAGGCGCTGGTGGTGGACCCCCAGTCCTCGGTGATCGCAGGGACGCGTTGCTCGGTTCGAACCAGGTACCGGTGGTCGAGCCCGACACGTAGCGTCGTTCCGACCGGAAGCGGATCTGTCACGATCACTCCGGTCTGGGTGGTGGTACCCGGATTGGTGACGGTGATCGTGTAGTCGATCTGGTCGCCGGGCTGGGTACCGGCGATAGCGTTGCTGGTCTTGGCGACATCGAGCGAAGACGGCAAGGTGTAGCCGAAGTTGTTGCCCGGATCGGACAGGCCGAAGCTCGCGCCGAAATCTGCATCTTCGTAGTTGTCAGTTGTCAACGTTGCGCCCGCTGGCAGGGTTGACGTGTCGATGTCGACAAGGAACTCACCGGCTGCGGCAGTTGTGAAGAGGTAGCCGCCGCCGCTCGAGGTCGTTTGCTGCCCGGCCAGCGTGTCGCCTGGGTCGATCGTCCCGCTGCTATTGGTGTCTCGCCACACCCGCACCGTCACCCCGTCGGTGCCACTGTCGCTGCCGTCGAAAACGCCGTTCTCGTCCTTGTCGAGGTAGACAGTTCCGCTCAGCGTGTTGAAGCCGTTGGTATCGCAGTCGACCGACTCGTAGTCGCCGTAGGCGAGGGAGATCCTCGTCCCTGGGATCTCCTGACCGGTGGTCTTGTCGAGCTCCATCAACAAGCTGGTGCCGCCGGTAGTTGCGAACAGACGGCCCTGATTGTCGAAACTCAACCCTTCGATATCGGAGACCGGGGCTGTCGGGCCAACCGACGTGACCGCACCGGTGTCCCTGTCGACGATCACCAGATAGTCCGCACTACCACCGGCATTGGCGATGGCATAGAGCGTGTTGTCGACCGGATCGATGGCGAAGTCGTCGACATCGCCGACGCCCGCGGCCGATTGCGTGTCCATGACGAGTCGGTCGCTGCCTCCAAAGGCGCCGGCGACGATCGTCCCAGTCAGCGGGTCGATTTCGATCAACTGATCGTTCCCGGCAACTCGGTCAGAAGCGTACAGTCGCAGGGTCACGAGATCGAAGGCCATGCCGTCGATGTCACCCAGTCCGCCCGGTCCGATTGGACGTGAACACACCGGTGGCGGTGTCGATCGAACCGAACTGGCCGCCGTTGGCGGCGTAGAGGATCTCGGTCACCGGCTGGAAGGCGATCGATTCGATCGAGGCTCGTTCCGGTCCCTGTGCCGACCTCGGTTTCGCCGCTGCTGTTGAGCAGGGTGAGGAGATCTCCCCCGCCGGTGAAAGGCGCACCGTTGTCGGCTACGAGCCAACAAACCGTCTGGCCTCCGCCGACGGCAATATCGACCAGTGCATAGTCGTCTTCGGTGGTGTTTGAGTTGGCCGGAGTGCTGTCGGGGTCGATCTGATCAACAGCGGTCAGCTCTGCGACGTTGTAGACGCCCGAGGAGCCGATGACCGTGGCGACGATTGTCAGCGTCTCGCTGGCACCGGTTCCGAGACCGCCTACGACCCATAGGCCACTGCCAGGAGCGTAGGTACCAACCGAGGCGGTGTGGCTCTGATAGCTGAGTCCGATCGGAAGAAGGTCGGTCACCTCAACTCCGGTGGCCGGATCGCCAGCCTGGTGGGCAACGGTCACCGTGAAGGTGACGGTGTCACCTACCGAGGGGACCGAAGTGTTGACCGTCTTGAACACGGCGAGGTCGGTACCTGAAATTGAGTCGACGTCGGAGGCGGCGACAGGCGGATAGGTGTTGCCCAGTGTGTCCTGCCAGAGAATCTCGGCGTCGTTGGTGATCGTCGATCCGGTCGGGGACACAACATCGGCAACGATCGAAATCGATCCCGATGATCCCGCCGGGATGGTCTGATCCACGACCGCGGTGACCCGACCCGACGATTCGGTACAGGATCCGGTGAGCCCCGCGCCGAATGAACAGGTCTGGAATGCAACTCCCGAAGGAAGGTCATCGAAGAGAACCACCGACTGGGCTGAGCCGGGAGTCGAACTGCCGTTGGACGGGTTGGTGAAGTCGAGCTGGTAGGTGACCGTGTCGCCAATCTCGACTGTCGTCGTTCCATTGTCCTTGGCCAGCGTTAGCGAGGGCGCCGGCGGCGGCTCCTCGAGGTAGACCGGCTCACCCTCGACACCTTCGAAGATGTACTGATTGCCCGCAGGGACACACACGTTTGCACGCCACCAACCGATTCGGGCCGCGGTGACAGGGACGACGTCGCCAACCCGAACCGAGCTCGCCGAGTTGTTCCACGTCTGGTTTCCCGAGACCGTGCCGGCGACTGTCGATCCATCGGGGGGGAAGTATGTGACCGAGCCGCCACCATCCATGTCGAAGTTGTGCAGTGTGACATTCGAACTGCTGCCATCCACAAAGAAATAGAAATCGTTGCAGACCGTGGCGCCACCGAAGTGCTCGAAACTGGCGCGCTGAATCCCGAGCCACAACTCGTCGCCCGTTCCCGGAACACCATCCGGATCGTCGACCTCGTCGCCGTCGCTGAGCTCGGCCGGGCTACAGCCCGACGCACAGTCCGGATCGTGCACAGCCCGAACTCGCCACGAATTCTGGTCGTCGTCCGACGTGGCGCTGAGAAGCTGATACACGCCAGGGGTCGCAGGGGTGAACGTGAAGAACTCGGTCCATTGACCGTTTGTGCCTCCACCCGGCGAGTACGTCTGTGTGGCGATGGTTGCGCCGAGCGGATCTACCAACGTGAAGGTCGCCGAGTCGGGTGTGTTCAAAATCTGGTCGACCGCCAGGAGACCGGCGGGGTCTGGCGTCTCCAACTCCGGGTCATACAGAGCGATTGTGAGCGGTAGTCCGGGCCACGCCGACGGCACGGTGATCTCGACCATATGATCCTGTCCGCCACCTCCGCTCGCCGGCGACGCGGTGTACCAGTCACCATTTGCCAGCACGACGTTGGGCCCTGACGTCTGTATCACAAGGTCGTTGATCGCCAAGGGAGGTAGGTCGACCGCTTCGGCTGGCGATGGAGCGAACACCGTTTGAAGCGGCGCGACAGCCGTCCCCGCCAGCAGGATGAGCGCCAGAACCGCAGCATTTGCGACACGACCGAGACGGGCCCTACCACGACGCTGGCCCAATATGGCAGAGGGCGCGAGAATACCGCGCAGCCACTGGATCATCGCTGTTTGCCTGATACTTCGCACCACACCGCTCTTTCCTGGACAGGATCCTCTCTACCTATTCGGCCAATACGGGGAGCGGTTGAGCTTCACCGGTAGCGAAGTTGCGTGTTGAAGCAGGTTGCTATCAAATAGAGAGATGTCTCCTATTTCCGCCTCTGCCGCTATCGATATCTAGAGGGATCTCTCTACAACGATCGTCGACACTTCGGTTGATTAGAGCCAACTCTCTATTTCTCGGTGAGAGGCGTGGCGGCGAGCCAAACCCCGCCAACTTGATGACTCATCTCGACATCGATCTCGCAGTTGGGCAATATGGGGCGGTGACTTTCACGTCTGGTCGGGTTGACGATGAACTCGTGAGGTCACTGTTCATCGACATGGTGGGCGCAAGGGTCTTCAGTCAGCGGGTCTTCAATCTGCAACGGCAGGGACGGGCCGGCACCAACGCCCCGATCGACGGCAGCGAGGCGGTGGTAGTCGGATCAGCCTTCGCTCTCGACCCCGAAAAGGACTGGATCCTGCCTCAGTACCGCGAGCTAGTGGGCCTTGAACGGTTCGGACCCGATGTGCTCGATCGTTATGTGCTGTACTGCATCGGCCATCCCGACGGTGGCCATATCCCCGAACCGACCCGGGTATGGCCTCCCCAAATCAGCCTGGCCACCCAGGTACCCCACGCAGTGGGTCTCGCCTGGGGAATGAAGCGGGCCGGTGAGGACGGTTGCACACTTGTTTTCCTCGGCGATGGATCGACCAGCGAAGGCGATTTCTACGAGGCCTGCAATTTCGCCGGCGTACTAGACGCACCTGTGATCATTGTGGTCGTGAACAACGGCTGGGCCATCTCGACCCCGGTTGCGTCACAGACACGGGCGAAGACCTTCGCAGAGAAGTCTCACGCCTTCGGAATCCCGGGCGTAACCGTCGACGGTACGGACGCACTGGCCGTCTATGAAGCTGTCGCCGATGCACGGTCGCGAGCTGCTGCGGGGGCGGGACCTACGTTGATCGAAGCGGTCACCTATCGACTCGGTCCGCACACCACCGCCGACGACCCCACCCGATATGTTCCCACCGAAGAACTCAGCGCCGCAAAGCAGAGAGACCCGATCGTGGTGATACGAGCCGAGATGCAGCGGCGAGGGCTCTGGTCCCAAGCCCGGGAGGATGAGGTACGGGCGGCGGCCGATGCGCGCATGGAACGGGCCGTGGTGGCAGCGGAGGCAACTCCGCTCGAACCGAGCGAACTGTTCAATCACGTGTACAGCGAGCCCACCCCTCGCCTCACTCGTCAGCGGGCGGGATTCGACAGATGACCGACCCCGTGACGATGACCGACCCCGTGACGATGAACGACGCCGTGACGATGAACATGGTGGAGGCAATCAACCACACGTTGCATGCCGAGATGGCCCGAGATGAACGGGTAATGGTGTTCGGTGAGGACGTCGCCCAGAACGGCGGCGTCTTCCGGGCCACCGAAGGCTTGCTCGCCGAGTTCGGAGCCGACCGGGTTGTCGACACCCCGCTGGCCGAGGCCGTTATTGCCGGGACCGCGGTGGGGCTGGCGGCCGCCGGCATGGTGCCAGTCCCTGAGATCCAGTTCCTCGGTTTCTCCTATCAGGCGTTCCATCAGATCGCCGGGCAGATCGCTCGCCTCCGCTATCGAACCCGAAGTCGCTTCGAAGTCCCCATCACCATTCGCTCGCCGTTCGGTGGCGGCGTGCGAACTCCCGAACTCCACAGCGAATCGCTCGAAGCACAGTACGCCAACATTCCCGGCCTCAAGATCGTGCTCCCAGCCAGTGCCGCCGATGCCAAGGGTTTGCTCGCCACGGCGATACGAGATCCGAATCCAGTGTTGTTTCTCGAGCCGCTACGGGGCTATCGGATGATCAAGGGTCCTGTGCCTACGGGTGAGCATCTGGTGCCGTTCGGTGAGGCTCGCACGGTGACCGATGGCGACGATGTGGTCATCATCACCTGGTCCTTCCAAGTAGAACTCAGTCGCCGGGTTGCAGTTCAGCTCGCCGACGAAGGGATCTCGGTGCGAGTACTCGATCTCCGAACCCTCGTACCGCTGGACACCGAATCGATCGTGCAGGCGGTTGAGGCCTGTGGTCGAGTGGTGGTGGTGCAGGAGGCGCCCGAGACCAACGGGTTTGCCAGCGAGGTCATTGCCACGATCAACGACGAAGCGTTCTACTCGCTGGAGGCCCCGGTTCAACGGGTGTCGGGCTACGACACTCCCTACCCGGTGGGCATGCTCGAAGATCACTTCGTGCCCGATGTCGATCGAATTGCGGCCGCGGTTCGCACGGTTGTTGGGCTGGAGGCATAGATGAACCAATTCCGTCTGCCCGATGTCGGTGAGGGCCTGGAGAGTGCCGAGATCGTTGAATGGTTGGTGGCCGAGGGTCAGCAGGTCGAGCGGGATCAGCCGCTCGTCGAGATCCTTACCGACAAGAGCCAGACCCAGCTCCCTTCACCGCAGAGTGGTGTGATCCGCCGACTCGGATTCGCGGAAGGAGATATCGCCGAGGTCGGTCAGGTCATCGTGGAATTCGATGGCGGTCCGCCTTCCGGATCAGACTCCAAACCCGCAGAGGAACCGCACCCACTCCAAGATGAACCACATGGCGCGGTCCCCCGACACGCCTCGGGCGCAGTGCGACCCAAAGCGGCTCCGGTTGTGCGGCGACGGGCCCTGGAGGCTGGAATCGATCTCGGTGCCGTCCATGGAACCGGGCCCGGCGGTCGCATCACCAATGCCGATCTGGATGCTCATCTCGAGCCCGCGGTTGCCCTCGCCCCTCAACCGACCGCCGACACCTCCACCGCTTTGGTCTCGGCGCCGCCGATCCAGAACGCTCCGATTCGATCAACTCAGCTGGGTTGGCTGGAGAGCGGAACCCACCCGCTCCGCGGCATCCGGCGAGTGACAGCCGAGGCGATGGCCCGAAGCTGGCAGATCCCCCACATCCATGGAAACGACGAAGCCGACGCTACCCAATTGCTGGAGGCCCGGCGCCGAATGCGAGAACGGGATCCTGACGGTGCCGCTGCGCTCACGCCCCTGGCATTCTTTGTTCTCGCCGTCGCCAACGGGCTACGCCGGTATCCACTGCTCAACGCATCGATTGATCCCGACGCAGGAACGATCACCGTTCACCAGCAGATAACATGTCGGTATCGCAGTGGCATCGGCCGATGGACTTTCGGTTCCAGTGATCCGAAATGCCGACCAGCGCTCTCTGTTCAACCTGGCCGGTGAGATCGCACGACTGTCCGAGGCTGTGCGGAACAAGACCATCACCACCGCCGAACTTCAAGGTGGTACAGCGACCATCACCAACTACGGATCGCTGGGGGGACGGTTCGCAACGCCGATCATCAAGGCGCCCGAAGTGGTGATCGTTGGCTTTGGGTCGATCAAACCCCGCCCATTTGTCGTGGACGGTGAGATCGTCGCCCGGCCGACCTTGCCGATCTCGATAGCGGTGGACCATCGCCTCATCGACGGCGACGTGATGACCTCGTTCCAGGAGTACGTGATCGAACAACTGTCCGATCCGGTCTCGTTGCTAGCCCGCTGATGGTCGTCGGAGAGGTGGCGGACCGCACCGACGTCGTTGTGATCGGAGGCGGTCCGGGGGGTTATGAGGCCGCCCTGCGACTAGCCGAGCACGGGAAACGGGTGATCTTGGTGGAACGCGACGCGATCGGTGGGGTGTGCCTGAACGTCGGCTGTATCCCAAGCAAAGCGTTCATTCACCAAGCGGAGGTCGCCCACACACCGCTGTCGGAGAGTGGGAGCGGCGTTCACGTCTCGGTCGACCTCGATCCGGTTGCGATGGTCGATCATCGGCGCGTCGTTGTTGCCAAACTCACCGATGGTGTGAGGGGCCTGCTGGCCACCGCCGGGGTGGAGGTGTGGCCAGGATCCGCCCGTTTCGCTCGTCCCGACCGACTGGTGGTCGAACACTCTGACAACGTGAAACATCTCGAGTTCGACTTCTGTGTTCTGGCCGTCGGCAGCCGGCCGATCGTGCTCGACGGACTGGAGCCTGGCCTGCACGATTCGGTGGAAGTGCTGGATTCCACCGGCGCCCTGGCACTCGACCGAATCCCAGGTTCCATCGTGGTAGTCGGTGGTGGCTACATCGGGGTGGAACTGGGAACCGCGTTCGCCAAGCTCGGATCTTCGGTGACGATCGTTGAGATGAGCGACCGCTTGTTGCCCGGCATGGAACCGGCGCTGGGACGGGTAGTGCAGCGCCGACTCGACCAATTGGGCGCTCGGACACTTCTGGACAGCCGAGCTACCGGAATCGCCGCTGACCAACTCCTGGTTGCCGGGCCCGACGGCCAGATCTCGCTGACAGCCGACGTGGTGATTGTGGCCGTTGGCCGAATCCCGAACACCGATCTCGTGAACCTCACCGCAGCCGGCCTCTCAGCCGGCACACTCGGTCTTGTCGACGTGGATCCCCGTCGACGAGCCCACAAACAGATCTACGCCATCGGCGACATCACCGCCGGACCGGCACTCGCCCACAAGGCAACCGCCGAAGCTCGCGTGGCGGCCGACGCCATAGCGGGCCTGCCCACCGCATTTGATCCTGCTGCCATTCCCGAGGTTGTGTTCAGTGACCCGGAGGTGGCTTCGGTAGGGCTCACACCGGCGCAGGCCAAGTCGCAGGATCCGACGGCCCGAAGCAGCCGAGTCCCGCTCACTGCCAATGGTCGAGCCCAGACCCTCGGTGACTCAGCGGGATTCGTGCAGCTGGTTGCCGACCGCGAGGGCACCATCGTCGGAGCCCAACTCGCTGGGCATGGCGTGAGCGAACTGATCGGCGAACTCGGGTTCGCCATTGAGATGGCGGCCACGATCCCTGATCTCGCTGCCACAATTCACCCTCACCCAACAATGAGCGAGGCGATCATGGAAGCAGCCAAAGCACTGCTGAATCGATAGCCCTCGCCCAATACCGAACGAACGGCTAGCCCTCGGGGATCAGGACGTTGGCGTACAGCTGCCAGGCGAGCACGCTCTTGGCGACGAAGCTCAGGATGATGTAGGTCCGCTCCCCCACCAGGTAGTCCTTCCACTTGCCAACTTCGGCGTACTGGAGCCACTGGTTGATGGCGAAGGTGTTGAAGAAGAAGAAGATGGAGAAGATGATCCCGTACACGAAGGTTGGCGGCTCGCCGTCGCCGGTGAAGAGGTAGGCGAGAATTGCCAGCCAGGGGCCGATGCCGGCGATGCAGCCGAACCAGAACGGGGTCCACCAGACCTTGTTGCCCTTGCGGTTGACCATCTCCATGACCCACCCGAACAGGATCATGGAGATGTTGGCAAACGCAACCGCAATCAGCGCCGCTAGATCGGTGATGGTCGTGATCAGGCCGATGGTGATGATCATCAACGTCGACGAGAGCGAGTACTCGACCCAGCGGAATCGATTGCGGCCATGCCGAAGTTCGTCGCCATATTTGGTGAAGCCCACCGTCGAGATGAGCAAGTGGAAGAAGGCCGACAGGAAGAGGAAGCCGTAGGTGAGCGGGGCCAGCTGGATGTCATACAGGGTGCTGAGAACACCTTGCTCGACGGGAGTTCCGGGAGGACCATTCAAGTTGAAGGTGGTGACCGGGAGCGTGAAGTCGGCTGCGATGAGGAGCATCACGGTGGCCGACACGAAGTGAAAGAGGCCCGCAGCGATATTCAGCTTGCGCAAACCGGCCAACGTGCCCGCCGGGACGTCAACCGATTCGGGGTCACCGTCAGCATTTGGATTGCTAATGAATGTGGTCGTGGTCACCCCGTATGTGTACCCGAGCACGATCCGAACAAAACGGTGCGACACTGGATTTTGATGATTCAGCGTCTCTCGATCACGGGTTCGGTCCCTCCGGACCCGGTGGGCATTGCAGTGGCCGAATTCGTTGGCGAGCTGCTCACGCTTGCAACGATCAAGCTCCACTATCGACCGATTGGGTGGGAACCGGCCCAAACCGATGCGCCGCACAGCTCTGGAGAGCCGGTCGCTGCCGAAAGCCGCCAGATTCTCGACGGCTGGGTGACCACACTCATCGTTGATTTCGAGGATCGAATCCCCCCCTCCATTGCTGAAGCTCAGTCGGAGCTGGGACAGACCCTCGAATCGCTCCCGGCGGCTGCCCTGAACGCAGCGGTCCGGTTTCAAGCGGTCCACAACGGGCCCAACGACACCACGCTGTCGCCATCACTTCTGCGGGCGCTGCGCGACACCATCATTGTGGAGTTCCTCGCCCAGCATCCGATCTGGAATGGGGATGACAGCGAACACCGGCAGCTCCTGGCCGAGACGATCGAGTACCTCATCGAGCTGAGCGGGACTCGGGTGGAGTCCCAGGACCTCACCCACGGAGTGGTCATCACCAACGCATTGACCGACGAACCCCGGCTCAACGTGCCATATCCGTCGGGGCTCCGTTCAGCCAAGCGCAGTCCGTTGCTGTTCGACGGTCGCCGGGCGGTCTTGGTGGTCGATGAGATGGGGAGGGCCAGGACCGAGTTGCAGGCCCACCGGATCGACCAACTGATCCCCCATGCCCCTGTCCTCACCCCAGAACGGAAGCCATTCTCCGACAGCGGTTCCGTCGTCGCTCACGCCACCGAGAAGCTGGGCGGCATCGGCTTCTATCTCCGCGCCGATCGAAGCATCTGGGCCTTTGTTGACGGCCGTCCCTTGGTGGTCCGACGAAGCGAACACTGGAAGGCCTTTCCGGTTTGGCTCACGCGAGCGCTTCAGGAAACGGTTGGTGAAGGGTCTGCGGTCGAACTGGTCGTTCAGGCAGCACTGCTCGTGTCGATGCAGGAAGAGGGGGCGATCTTCGGAATCGTGGGATCAACTGAGGCCCTCGATAGCACGGTGGCTCGGAAGGATCGCTACGACCTCAGAGACAACGTCGATCCTCACGCCATGCGTTCAGAAACTCGACTCCATCATCTCATCGAGACCACGGACATGGATGCCCAGACCCTGGCCCGGCTGGCCGGACTCGATGGGGCAACCATCGTCGATTGCCAAGGCAACCTCTTGGCCTACGGAGCCATTCTCACCAGTAGCGACAGCCAACACGAGGGCGCCCGCACCGCCGCCGCCAAGACATTGTCGCTGATCGCCAAGACCGTGCTGAAGGTCAGCCAGGACGGCGAGATCACCGTCTTCCAAGACGGCCGAGTCATCACCACCCTCCTCTGAACCTCTGGGGAGACAGTTCGGAGTCAGTTGGTCTCGGCGCGGATCAGATTGCGGTACCAGTTCTGGAGCTGTTCAGTGATCGGACCTCGTTGACCAGAGGGTTCGAGACCTCGCATCGCAGCCCGAACTCCTCCCATCGTCCGGCCATCCACCTCGGCGACCGGTGCGACGCCTGCGAAGGTCCCGGTGACAAACGCCTCGGCCGCGGCGTACACGTCGGTGAGTGAGAAGTTCTTCTGACGGACCGTGATGCCGTTCTCTTCGCACAACCTGATCACGGTGGATCGAGTGATGCCCGGCATGCAGTAGTCACCGGTTGAGGTCCAAACCTCCTGTGCCCCGTCGAATCCATGACCCTCGGTTACGAGGAAGAAGTGGGTGGAATTACAGGTGGATACGAACCCTTGGGGGTCGAGCATGAGCGCCTCGTCCGCGCCTGCCTTGTCAGCTTGGATACAGGCAGAGATGCAGTTGAGCTTGCTGTGGCTGTTCCATTTCGGGTCCTGGACGTCGGGGCGCCCCCGGCGTGTAGACACCGTGTACAGCTTCAGACCGCGGGTCAACACTTCGGGCTTGGGTGTCTTGAACTCTGGCAGTATCACGACAGTGGAGCCGCTGATCACCACCGACGGACTCTGATACGGAGTCGAGCGGACACCTCGAGTAACCATCAGACGAATATGCACATCATCTGTCTGATCATTGGCAGCCAGCGTCGAATACAGCGCATCGGTCAGCTCCGAAGCCGTGAGCCCAATGTCGAGGTCCACTGCCGCGGCCCCTTCGAAGAGCCGCTGCAGATGCTGATCGATGAACGCCAGCTTGCCATTGTGGACTCGGATGCCTTCCCACACACCATCGCCCAGCATGAAGCCTGAATCGAGCACACTCACCATCGCTTCCGCCCGGGGGGTGAGTGTGCCATTGAGCCATACCTTGACCATCTCGTTTCGCGGATCGGGTGTGTACTCGTGGGTCGATGCCATCGGCATCAACCCTAGCGATGACCAACCAATTGCGAAGCTCCACCCAGGCGGCGATGCTGGTGACGTGGACACCGGACCATTGTCGATCAGCCTTGCCGTCAAGAGCCTGAGGGCGTCGCTGGCATTCTATGAAACCCTCGGTTTCGAAGTGGTCGATGGCGACGGTTCATCGTGGGCCATGCTCCATCGCGGCTCGTCCAGAATCGGCCTGTTCGAAGGGATGTTCGAGACCAACTTGATCACGTTCAATCCCCCCAATGCGAGGGCGGTTGCGTCGACCCTGGTGGCAAACGGCTACGAGATCCAATCAGGGGCGGGCGGGTCCGACGGCGCTGTGCACTTCATGGTGACCGATCCCGACGGCAACAAGATCTTGTTTGACCAGATCTGACTCAACGGGCCGCCTCGTTGGCGGCTTCGAATTCTGCGAGCGAGGCCCACTCGAGCGAGCGGGCGTGGGTGGCTTCGAGATCAACCGCTGGAGCCATACCGGCGTCTCGGGCTTCCGCCCAGCGGCTGGCACACAAGCACCAGCGATCGCCCGGCTCGAGACCGACGAAACCGTACTGCGGCATCGGGGTTGAAAGGTCGTTCCCCTGAGCCTTGGAGAACTCGAGGAAGTCGGCGGTCACGATGGCGCACACGGTGTGGACACCCATGTCGTCGGCACCGGTGTTGCAACAACCGTCCCGATAGAAGCCGGTCATTGGATCGGTTCCACATGTTGTCAGTTCGGTACCCAGCACGTTCTTTGCCATGACCAGAGGATGCCAGAGGAGGGCCCCGGAGGGAGTATCCGCTCCCGGGCGACATTGGGATGGCCGTGTCCATGAAGCAAGGGCCGCCAGGCCCGCAGCGAGAACATGGACCGAAGAGGCCCATCGCTGGAACGACCCGGAAGGGCGAAGGGCCATGAAGCGAGCGCCAGCGAGTGAGAACATGGCCCCAGAGACCTGAAGGCGAGTGGAAGCCAACAGCAACAGGCGAGCGAGGAGGCCGCCGTTCGTCGGCGCTGACGCGCCTCTTCTCTAACCGAGTATCGGCGCTACGCGCCGAACTCGCCCCGGAGGGAGTATCAGGGAGCCATGTCGTCGGTGGGACGTCCGCCGGCGTCGTCGAAGTCGGTACCACTCACCGTCATGACCGGCTCCACCGACATGGTGCCGGCGGTGAGAATCTGGCACGACAATCGGACCTGCCCAAGTAGGTCGCGCTTTTCGAGTACGTCCCGTTCGGGATCGCGCATGTCCTCCGGCTCTCCTTCGGAGAAGTTGACCCGACATGTGGTACACGCCGCATTCCCACCGCAACGATGGAGAATGTCTACTCCGTTGTCCTCGAGTGCCAGTACGAGCCGGATCCCATCCGCGACATCGAAAGACCGATCACCAACATTTATCTGTGCCATACCGATCGAAGTACCCTGAGAGGCCATGGAAGATAACCGGACGACCGATTCTTCTCCTGATGCCCGCCAGCGATGGCAAGAGGCCTTCGACGCCTCCGACACACGGGACGCAACATTCGAGACGATGAGTGGTGTTCCGGTTGACCCCGTCTACGGCGATGCGCCCTACCCCGGTCAGTATCCATACACACGCGGCATCCATCCCGGCATGTACCGCGGACGGTTGTGGACCATGCGTATGTTCGCTGGGTTCGGCACGGCCGAAGACACCAACGCACGCTTCAAGGACATTCTGCGCAATGGCGGCGGTGGCCTCTCGACCGCCTTCGACATGCCAACCCTCATGGGTTACGACTCCGACAGCGAATGGGCCGAGGGTGAGGTGGGGCGTGCTGGAGTTGCGGTCGACACGCTGGCAGACATGGAAGACCTTTTGCAGACATCGACCTCGGCAAGGTCTCAACCAGCATGACCATCAATGGCCCTGCCAACATCGCACTTGCGCAATACGTCGCCGTGGCCGAGAAGGGTGGCATCGAAAGCTCCCGCCTCAGTGGCACGATCCAGAACGACATCCTGAAGGAGTACCAAGCTCAAAAGGAATACATCTATCCACCGCGGGCCAGCATGCGGATCATCACCGACATGATGAGATACACCACCGCCGAGATGCCCCGATGGCACCCGATTTCGATCAGCGGTTATCACATTCGTGAAGCCGGCAGTACCGCCGCCCAGGAACTGGCTTTCACCATCGCCAACGGGTTCGCTTACGTGGAAGCGGCGATCGCCGCTGGTCTCGACGTGGATGAGTTCGCCAAGCGACTGAGCTTCTTCTTCAACAGCCACAGCGACTTCTTCGAAGAGCTCGGCAAGTTCCGAGCCGCCCGACGCATCTGGGCCCGATGGATGAAGGAGCACTACGGCGCCAAGGACGAGAAGTCATGGCAGTGCCGGTTCCACACCCAGACCGCTGGTGTCTCGCTCACCGCTCAACAACCGGAGATCAACATCGCACGGGTTGCACTGCAGGCATTCGCAGGCGCAGCGGGTGGCACCCAAAGCCTCCATACCGACAGCTACGACGAGGCCCACGCATTGCCTACCGAAGACGCGGCCCGGATCGCGCTCAGAACTCAGCAGATCGTTGCCTACGAAACCGGTGTGGCTGCCGTCGCCGATCCCTTCGGTGGTGCCCCGTATGTCGAGTGGATGACCGATGAAATGGAACGACAGGCCGAGGCGATCTTTGCGCACCTCTTGGATCTCGGCGGGGGCTCCATTCTGGAAGGCTGCTACGAAGGGATCGAGAACGGCTATTTCGTGGGCGAGATCGCCGATGCCGCCTACCGATTCGAGCGAGAAGTGAACGCCGGTCGCAGGATCATTGTCGGTGTGAACGAGTTCACCGACGGCGACAGCGACGACCGTCAGCTGCTCCGGATCGATCCAACCGTGGAAGAGATCCAATTGAAGAGACTGGGCGAAGTGAAGCAACGTCGCAACAGCGACAGCGTGGCCGCCGCTCTCGCCGTCCTGAAGTCTGCCGCGGAAACACCTGATACGAACCTCATGCCCGCCACCATCGACGCCGTCAAGACCTACGCAACCGAGGGTGAGATCACAGCCACCCTGGCCGACGTGTTCGGCCGCTACACCGAACAGGCAATCGTGTGAGCGACTCACCCGAACCAGCTGCCCACCACTCCGACGAACGGCTCCGAGTGGTGCTCGCCAAAATAGGCCTCGATGGCCACGATCGGGGCCTGAAGGTGGTCGCGGTGGATCCTGCGAGACGCTGGAATGGAAGTCATCTACCTGGGGCTGAGGCAAACCACCTCGTCGATAATCGCAGCGGTTGAACAAGAAGACGCTGATGCGATCGGTTTGTCGATGCACAACGCCGGTCATCTCACCCTCGGACCCAAGATGGTCAAGGCTCTGGAAACCAAGGGCATAGCGGTTCCCGTGGTGATCGGTGGCATCATCCCGCCCGAGGACGAAGCGGAACTCCTCAGCGCCGGCGTTGCCGTGGTGCTCGGCCCCGGTGCACCAGCAGAAGAGGTCGTCAGAGCCGTCCGAGACGCAGTAGCCGCCACCCCGTGAGCTACCGGACGCTTCCTGTTCCCGAGCTGGTTGAAAAGGCAAAGGCAGGCGACAATCGTGCGGTTGGCCGGCTCCTCACCCTGGTCGAACGAGGTGGTCCGCTCTCAGACGAGATCGCTGGGCTCACCCATCCCCTGCGGGGAAACGCTCATGTAGTTGGCATCACCGGAGCTCCCGGCGCCGGCAAGTCCACCCTGGTCGGCCGACTGCTGGCCGAATGGTGCGGGCGAGGCTTTCGGCCCGCAGTGCTGGCCATCGATCCCTCTTCCCCCATCTCGGGCGGAGCCATTCTCGGGGATCGAATTCGTATGGACGATGTTGTTCCCGAAGGGACCTTCGTCCGGTCGATGGCGACCCGAGGGCACCAGGGCGGCCTCGCCCTCGCTGTGCCCGGTGCTGTCCGGGTTCTCGATGCGGCGGGGTTCACGCCCGTGATCGTGGAAACGGTCGGGGTGGGCCAGGTGGAAGTCGACGTGGTGGCTGCTGCCGACACTGCGGTGGTGGTCACCACCCCAGGTATGGGTGATGCGGTCCAGGCCAACAAGGCCGGGCTGCTCGAGGTGGCGGATGTCTTCGTCATCAACAAGGCCGACCGCCCCGGCGCATCCGATACGCGACGGGATCTGCAGCTGATGCTCGATCTCGCCCACGTCACAGGACACGACGTCGACGAACACGGGACCTACTTCAGGCCCGAGATCGTGATGTCCACAGCAACCGCGGGAGAGGGAGCCGCCGCCACGGTTGATGAGATCCATGCCCATATGGCCCACCTGCAAACATCGAACGGACTCGAGCGCCGGCGTTCCTTCCGGGTGGAGGCCGAGGTTCGATCCCGAGCAGAAGCCTTGTTGATGGACCTTCTGTCCACGGAGTTCTCTTCCGACCCGGTTAGGACCATGATCGGTGATGCGATCCGGGACGACATATCACCGGTGGAGATCGCAACACAGATCGTTCAGCGACTGGTTCGATAGCCGTTTCTCGGCAAACCTCGTTCGAAGCCGACTCGAGCAGTCAAATCCCGGTTGATAGCCACAAATCGACGTTCTGCCCGCCCGGTAGCCACATCCAATGTGGCTATCGGCAGGAATTTGATGAAGGGGGTCGCAAGGGCGTGGCGGATAGTTTGGACGCGATGCCCTCCGACGCAGTGCCGCCCGTCGACGAAGAACTGATCCCTGCAGCCACCGTTGTCCTCGGCCGCAACACAAGCCGGGGTTTGGAGGTGCTGATGCTCCGCCGCAACAGCAAGATCGCATTCGGCGGGGCCTGGGTGTTCCCCGGTGGCCGGGTGGACGACGACGACCACGGAACCACCGAGCTAGAGCTGGCCCGATCGGCGGCGATTCGAGAGTCAGAGGAGGAAACCGGTCTTGAAATCACCCACCAACCCCTCGAGGTGTGGAGCTTCTGGGAGCCGCCGCCCCTGAAATCGATGGTGGTGGAGGGGAAGATCCGGCGCTTCGCCACATGGTTCTTCCTCGCCGAAGCACCCCACCACGACGTCAGAGTCGACATGGGCGAAATCCACGAGCATCGGTGGCTCAGCCCCGCCGCTGCGCTCTCCCTCCACTCCGATGGCGAGATCGAGTTGATTCCACCTACCTGGATCACGTTGTACGAGCTCAACAGATACGAAACCATCGAAGCGGCGGTGAGCTCTGCGGTCGACAGGGAGCCGCCTCGGTTTGTGACCTACCCGATCCCCGGGGAGCCGATCATCCTCGCCTGGGAGGGAGACGTTGCCTATCGGAATCGGTCACTGGTCGATGAGCCCGGCGGCCGCAACCGGTTGATCATGGCCCCGGGGAACTGGGCGTACGAACGACGATGAGCAATCGGGCACTGGGTGTTGTTCTCGCGGCGCTGCTTGGGCTGTCCGGGTTCTTTGGTTGGCGGATCTGGTTGCTCACCCAATCCGATCTGTCCGATGGCGTAGCCGATTCGGCCTCCACCACCACCGAACCCGATGCCATCGGCAGTTTTCTCAACGCCTGGAAGACAAGCGAGACCGCCGATCACATCGCATTCGCAAAGGTGGGTCTCACGGGCAACGGTGTCGCTGCCTTCACCGAGGACATCGTGGCGCAACGAGGTGGCGAGCGTCTCGTCAATCGGGACGGTTCGATCATCTATGAGCGGGACGGCGAAACCGAGACCTGCCGGCAAACTCTGAACGAACTGTTCTGCACCCCTGCCGTGCCGGCAGCCACCTCACAGGAACGCGAAGAACAGCTGCGCAGCCTCCTCGAGGGTGAGGACTGGAGTTACCGGGCTAGCTTCACGGCCCGATCCGGGTGCTACGAGCTGCGTCTCGACCTCTCGAGAGGGCCCCTCACATCCGAGTACGGCCTCGAAACTGACTACTGTTTCGATGCGGCAACCGGTGCGGTCCGTAGCAAGGTCGTTCGAAGGGTCAACCGGACCGAAAGCTACGAAGCCAGTGACATATCCAGCGAGTTTGAGGAACGTGATCTGCAAGGGGTGTTTCCTGTACCGATCCTCGAACGGTTCTTCCAGTGATTGCAGCCGTCCAAGGACAATCCCCCGCCGGCAACCGCTTCCTCGGCTGGCGGATGGTCGTCATTGCGATCATTGCCGGATCACTCACCGGCCCCGGGCAAACCGTGGGGGTCTCGGTATTCGTCGACTACTTCGTCGACGACCTGTCGCTCACCCAAACCAGCGTCTCGTTCGCCTATCTGATCGGCACCCTTCTCGGGGCCACAGCGATGCCCCTGGTTGGTCTGCGGATCGACCAATACGGCGCTCGGAAGGCACTGCTGGTTGTTGCCTCCCTGTTCAGTCTGGCCCTGTTGAACATGTCGTTGGTACAGAACTGGGCATGGCTCGCGGCCGGGTTCGTGTTCATTCGTATGTTGGGTCAGGGCAGCCTGTCCATGATCTCCAGTGTCACTGTGGCGGTGTGGTTTGACCGACTCCGAGGAAGAGCCATCGGCCTCACCACCATCGGCGTTGCTGCAGGTATTGCGCTTACCCCTATCGTCCTGAACGCCGCCATCAATCGGTACGGATGGCGCCAGGCGTGGGTCATTGCCGCTGTGACCATCCCGGCGATCTTGCTCCCCCTGGGCTGGTTTGGCCTCGTCAGCAGACCATCCGACGTAGGCCAGATTCCCGACGGACATCCCCACGACCCCACCACGATCTCCGCCCCCGTCGCCGCGTGGGGCTACACCCGATCTCAGGCGATCACACAACCCGGTTTCTGGCTGATCGTTGCCGTGACAACGCTGACAAGCATGCTCATCACCGGCCTCAATTTTCACGCAATCGATCTGCTGGTTCAGAACGGCCTCACCAAGGACGAAGCGGCGCAGATGTTTCTGCCTCAGATCGCCGGTTCAACCGCCGCAGCCTTGGGACTTGGATGGGTGGTGGATAGGACCAACGGCCGAATGCTGCCGGCGGTATCGATGGTGCTACTGGCCGGAAGCCATCTTCTCGCGGCCTCGCTCAACTCCACTCTTCTCGTCGTCACCTATGCCCTCAGCCTCGGTGTCACGGCCGGTTGTACAAAGGTCGTCAGCTCGGCCCTGCTTCCAAAGTGGTTCGGAACCACCCACATAGGTTCGCTGAGCGGACTCCTCACCTTCATGGGGGTTGCAGGATCTGCTCTCGGTCCGATCACGCTCGCCCTGGCGTGTGATCAACTCGGTTCCTATGGCACCGCAGCCATCGTTCTCTCCGCCCTCCCCATCGGCGCCACGCTGTACTCCCTTTTCGTACGGCCCCCCAACCCGGCGAACCGGCCGACATCGGATCAGGCCGCTATCGTCTGATTCTCATGTTCGGCGACAACCTTCTTCCCCTTCTTCTGCTCGCCCTGGGCGGTGCGCTGGCCATCGGGACCTTGCTGGCGCTGATCAAGCCGCCCGCCAATCCCAAGGACGGCAATCTCGTGAAGCCACCGCTGGGCCGAAGCGTAGTCCAGATCGCCATAGGGGCAATTGCCGCAATCTGGGCGCTCGTAAGCATGATCACCTAGCGACGGGTCAAGTTTCTGCTCAAGGTTGAGTGGCTCGTTTCCGTTACTTCTTTTGCAACCGGTGGTCATCGCCCACACCGGATGTATCGAGTAGTGCGGGGGTCACCAACTCCCTCCACACGCATCGCCACCTCTGCCCTCGGGCAGAGGAGCCGGTGGCCCTCGCACTGCTTACTCGCCTGCAGCGTGCCCGTTCCACGAAGGTTCCGTTTCTCGCCTCCTCAGAGTGACCCGTGTTCTCACTCAGCAGGCTCGCTCCTTCGTCGCATTGCCCGCTTCGCTTCACGGGTCACTCTTCGTCGAACTCGAATCGGGCGGAACCGCCGCGTTGCTCGAGGCACGATGGGCGAGGCAATCCCGTAGCGAGTGGAGGAAGAACGAGTCATGAAGCGAGCCGGTGTTGCGAGGAACGAGCGAACCGGCGAGTGAGAACATGACTCGTTCTGACGAAACGATGCTCGGAACCTCCGTGGAACGGGCACGCTGCAGGCGAATGGTGGGTGAATCGACCCTCTTAAGTACATCTGGGTTGGTGTCGATAGCTGAACAAAGCGACAAGGTGCGTTCATGCTCGATCCAGAGAAGCCACGAACAAAGACGATCATCCGATCTGCAGCGAAGGAACGGAATCAGATCCGGTTCCACCGGACCGAACGGCTTCCGTCGCGCCGAAGCGCGCTCACCGTCACAACATCCCCATATGCGGTCCCGGAGCGAAGCCGAACGACCGGTCTGGTCTTTCAAGCAATCCTGGGAGCAGCGGCCTGTTTGGCGCTCGTGGGAGTTGTATCTTCGAGCCAGCAGGTGAGGTCTCCGTCGCCGACGGTGAACCCGGCGTCTCCCGAAGCCCCTCCGCCCGCAGTCTTTGTTCAGCTCGACTAGAAGTCGTCGGCTCCGAGGGGTGGACCGATCGGGTCCGGCCGACGGGCCATGTTCTCAAAACGGGTGAAGCGTCCCAGAAAAGCCAGCTTGACAGTGCCCGTCGGGCCACTTCGGTGTTTGGCGACGATCACTTCCGCCATACCTGCATCCTGTGATTCGTTGTTGTACTGCTCGTCCCGATAAAGGAAGAAAACTGCATCAGCGTCTTGTTCGAGGCTTCCCGATTCTCGGAGATCGCTGAGCATGGGCCGTTTGTCGGCTCGGTCCTCGAGCTTCCGGTTGAGTTGGGCGAGAGCGATCACCGGACATTCCAATTCGCGCGCAAGGATCTTCAGGTTCCGGCTGATTTCAGACACCTCTTGCTGACGGCTTTCGCTGTTGGCTCGACCGCTCATGAGCTGCACGTAGTCAACCGCCACCAGTCCAAGATCACCGATGGTGCTTTTGAGTCTTCGAGCTTTCGCTCGAATCTCCATGATTGAGGTCTGCGGGTGATCGTCGATGTAGATCGGTGTATCCGCCAGCGTTGCGGTGGCGTGGGAAATCCGGGTCCAGTCGTCCTCGTGAAGATTTCCGGTCTTGATCCGTGTCGAGTCGACCTTGGCCTCAGAACAAAGGATCCGCTGTGACAGTTCGAGGCTTGACATCTCCAGCGAGAACAGCAGCACCGGATAGCCGGCCTTTGCGGCGTTGGTGGCCAAGCCCAACAAAAAGGCGGTCTTGCCCATTCCCGGTCGGGCTCCGACTACATACATGGCATTCTTCTGGAGCCCAGCCATGAGCTTGTCGAGATCGACGAACCCGGTAGGCATGCCGGTGATGGCATCACCCTGTTCGTAGAGCGCCTCCAACCGGTCGAGGTTCTCGCTCAGGAGGTCCCTGATCTCCACCGTGCTGCCCGTAATCCGGCGTTGCCCAACCTCGTACATGAGGGCTTCGGCCTCGTCGATCATCTTGGGAACATCGTCAGGAACGCCATAGGCCATTTCGGCGATCTCGTTCGAAACCTCGATGGCCCGGCGAAGCAGCGCCTTCTCCTCCACGATCCGGGCATAGGCGCCGGCATTCCCGACCGCCGGCACATCGGTTTGGAGTGCGAAGAGGACGCTGGGCCCGCCGATCGCGTCGAGCAATCCGGCAGAGGTGAGCTCGCTGCTGACCGTCACCGGATCGACCGGCTCGCCCGTGGCGTACAACGTGGTGATGGCAGAGTAGATGTGGCCATACGCCGGCCGGTAGAAGTGCTCGGCTTCGAGGACCTCCACCACATCGGAGATGGCCATCTTGTTCAACAGCATGGCCCCGAGGACCGACGCCTCCGCCACGAGATCGTGGGGTGGTTGTCTCCTGTTGTGCTCTCCGGCCATGGTGTCTATCCAAGCACCAAACCGCAGTGGAAAACTACGCCGCCTCCAAGGGGAAAAGGGGTGGAAATCCGTGTGTGGTCTGGAAAAGTCGAGTTATCCACCGGTGCTTCTCGATTTGGTGGATAACTATTGCGGTCCTGCGATGACCACGCTCCCAACCTGGAAGGGGTCAGGCCTCCCACGTTCTACGCGGCGACGACCTCGACGGTGATCGGGAACTGAACCTCAGCGTGAGGTGATGCCATCACCGTGTGAGTCCCGACCTCTTTGAGGTGGTCATCGTCGACCATCTTTCGGTCGAGCTCCACTCCGGTCTGCTCGGCGAGGGCGGACACGATGTCGGAAGCCGTTACCGAACCGAACAGCTTGCCATCGGCTGAAGCTCGTGCGGTGACGGTTATCGGCTTGGAAACCACCCTGGTGGCGATCTCCTCCGCCGCTTCGCGGTCCTTGGCGTTCTTGTGGCTCCAGGCCCGGCGCATCGCTTCGGCTTGGGCTTCCACACCCGCCGACGCCTTCAGCGCCTTTCCTTGGGGAATGAGGAAGTTTCGAGCGAACCCATCGGCTACATCCACGATGTCGCCGCGGCGGCCTATGTCCTTCACTTCAGCTCGCAGTACGACCTTCATCTACTCCTCACCTTCGGTCTTCTCAGGAGCGGTCCCGGTCTCAACCGACTCCACCGGTTCGGTGGCTTCGACCTCAACGCCTTCGGGCAATTCAGTCTCCTCGGTTGATCGGTCATCCTCGCGTGGACGGCGGGGCCCATCGCTCCGGTCACTGCGACCGCGACGCTGAGTGGTGACCCGGTTGGTGTACGGGAGGAGTCCCATTTCTCGGGAGTTCTTCACCGCTCTGGCGATGATGCGCTGTTGTTGCACGTCGTTGCCACTCACCCGCCGACTCTTGATCTTGGCGCGATCGGACATGAACCGCTTCAGCAAATCGACGTCCTTGTAGTCGACGTACTCGATCTTCTCACTGGAGAGAATGCTGATCTTCTTTTGCCCCGGCGCTTGTTGTCCTTGGGGTTTCCGCGCTGACGCGACGCTGCACGTGACATTAGAAGGGCTCCTCATCAGGGTTGTATGCGGGGGGTGCGTCCTGACCGCCACCACCGAAATCTCGGCCCCCGGATTGATTGCTGTAATTGCCGCCAGCTTGGCCGCCCCCCTGGTTGCCACCTCCCTGGCTTCCGCCTCGGTAGCCTCCGCCCTGGCCACCATCGCTGCGTTCGTTGCGGGCGACGGTAGCCGTGGCCCAGCGAAGGCTGATTGCTACGTCATCGGCCACGATCTCGACCTTGGATCGCTTCTCACCGTTCTGGTTTTCCCAAGAGCGCTGGTCGAGGCGCCCCGTGACGGTGACTCGGGTTCCGCGACCGACAGTCTCGGCCACATTGGCGGCAAGTTGGTTCCAGCAGGTCACATCGAAGAACGACACCTGCTCTTCCCACTCGTTGTGTCTGGCGATTCTGCCAGCGACGGTTGACGGCGACACCAAAGGACGCCACCTGGCTGCCGCCGGCGGTGAAGCGAACCTCGGGTTCGCGGGTTGCGTTTCCGGTGATGGTCACCGAGTTGTCTGTAGCCATGAGGCTTCCTCTCAGGCAGTGACTGCCGTGAGGCCACGTCGGTGGGCTTCGGCAAGGGGCAGTCGGATGAATTTATGGCGGACCACGTCGTCCGCGAGGCGCAACGTTCGATCGATCTCGTCGAGGGCGTTGGGTGAGGCGATCTCCAGCACGACGTAGAAACCCTCCCACTTGTGGTTGATCTCGTAGGCGAAGCGACGGACGCCCCACTTGTCGATCTTCTCCACCGAAGCACCAGCTGCCTCAGCCTGAGCGGTGGTCTTGTTGATCGAGGTCTGGACCGTCGACTCGTCGAGGTCGGCGGAAAAAATGATCATCAGTTCATAGGCTCGCATGTTTCGAGCAACCTCCCTACGGATCCGGACTGCTCCGGAGCCCCAAGCTGGGGCAGGGTGAATAAAGCGTTTTCAAGACTACCGGCCGCTTCGGCTACTCCCACGGGGCCAGCGCTCCATGCCACAGTCTCTCCGGTGGGGGGTACGACCCGAGGGCTTCAGCCGTCGGGATCGGGCACCGTGGTTGAAGGCACCGTGGTTGAAGGCACCGTGGTCGAAGGCACAGTGTCCACCGGTTCGGGGGCCGGGATGCACTCCACGATGCCCGGATCGAGTGGTTCCTCCCCCGGGGCGGGGCACTGCGGAATCGTTGTTGTGGTCGAGAGGTTGGTGTTGCGGACCCGTCCCTGGAAGTCGTCCGAGGTTGGAAGTCCGGTACATGGCGTTTCGTTGTCTTCGGTGGCACGGGTCATGAATTCAGCCCACATTTCGGCCGGATAGTCACCGCCGTGTACCTCGATCCCGCGGAAGTCGTCCATGAAGCGAGGCGGCTCGCCAGGGGCACCCGGATATCCCATCCACACCGCTGCGGTGAGGTCGCAGGTGAAACCGACGAACCACGCGTCGCGGGCATCCTGGGTCGTTCCGGTCTTTCCCGCCGCTGGTTGTGCAATCTGCGCGTTTCGGCCGGTTCCGTCACTGATAACCAGTGAAAGCGCGTAGTTCACCTGCCAGGCGATCTCGGGATCGATCACCTGTTCGCCGGTTCGTTCGGACCCGGTTTGGCAGACCCCGCCTTGGGGATACCAGCACAACACCTGTCCTTCGGCATTCTCGATCCGCTCGATCAGAACCGGCTCCAGCGCAACACCCTCGCGCTCGAACGTGCTGTAGGCCGATGCCATGTCTTGGACCGAGACCTCTCCCGCCCCCAGAACCAGGGCGTTCACCGCAGGCAGATCGGCGGTGACACCCAGTTTATGTGCCATCTGTACAACCTGATCGGGACGGGTGTCGATCATGAGCTGGGCGTACACCACGTTTGACGAAACTCGCATTCCGTCAACGAGGTCTCTGTATCCCATTGACGAGCCACCTCCCTTCACCCGCCAAACGCCGCCACTGTTGGCACCCTCGATCTCGATCACCGACGGGGCCGAATAGAGCGACCGCGCAGAGAACCCCTGTTCCAAGGACTCCGCAAGAACGAACGGCTTGAACGCCGACCCCGGCTGGCGGCCCGAGCCGCCGCCGCTTCGACCCGTGGCGAGGTTGACTTCGGTTGCGCCGAAGTCGGTGCCGCCCATCATGGCGACAACCCGACCGCGGTCGTCGATCGCCACGATGGAGGCGGTGGGGTTGTCCGGGTCCTCGGGAGGAAGCTCATTGACCACGGTCTGATAGGCATGGCGTTGCAGCGTGTGGTCGAGTGTCGTGTACACCCGGAGACCCTCGGTGTAGAGCCCGCCGTCGGGGTAGATCTGGGCCAGCTGTTGGCGAACAGCTTCTATGAAGTACTCGGATCCGAACTCAGACCCGGTCACCTCACCAAGACCGGCCCGACTCACCTGGGGGATGATTGTGTTCAGTGTTCGCTTGTCGGCCCGCTCAGCCTCGAGTTCGGTGATGTGCCCGTCTTCCAACATCCGCCGAAGCACCGTGGAACGGCGACGCTTGGCCTCCTCAGGGTTGTCTCTCGCGTCAGCGCTCTCCGGTGCACGGATGAGCCCCGCCAGGTATGCAGCATCGGCGAGGTTCAGCTCCTCAACGTTCTTGTCGAAATATGCCTGGGACGCCGCCTGGATCCCGTAGGCCCCGCGCCCGAAATAGATCAGGTTGAGATAGTCGTTGAGTATCTGCTCCTTGCCGGCCTGCTTGTCTCCGGCCGCCTCACGTTCCAGCTTGATCGCCAGCGTGGCTTCGCGGATCTTTCGAGCCAATGTTCGATCAGGGGTCAGGAAGCTGTTCTTCACATACTGCTGGGTGATGGTGGAGCCTCCCTGAAGTGTTCCACCGAACCTGATGTCCTGGTAGAGAGCTCGGGCGATGCCGTACGGGTCGACCCCCTGATGGTCGAAGAAGTCCTTGTCTTCGGCTGCGATCACCGCATTGATCAGGACGGGCGGGATCTGGTCATAGGTGACGAGCTCACGATCCTGCTCTGACGACAACGTTGCCGTTGCAACGTCACGAGTGCACGGTCCGGTTACCTCGGAGGTACAGATGAACGTGGTTTCGCTGAGTTCGGGAGTCGCCAGCTCAGGCAGCTGAATCTGGGACGAAAGCACCATGATGGCCGAGGCCAGCGCACCGATGCCGGCCAACACGCAAAGAAGCGCCAGTCGACGGAGTCGCCAGACGGGGTTTCGGCGGCGGTTCCTAGAGGTTCGAGGCTGGAGGAGAAGTTCTATCACAGGGTGGTTTGTTGTAGCCGAGCGTGGGCCCCATGCGGGGTCGGGAGCCGACAGGGTGACGTTCCATTCTAGAGCTACTCATCGCCGAGCTGCGGGCGGGCCCGTGGCTGGGTCGGTCAGCCCAACAACCGTCTGGATCGGGCCCCATCACTGATGGGAAACGTCTCACGGAGATGGTTCCACCAGCACGCCCGGCACACCTCGACCCGGTACCCGCGGGTGGATCGTCCTCGTCGACGTAGGCGCTGCATTTCCCGAAGATCGGTGACACAACGGCCGCCGCTGGGAAGCCCGGGGCCGAACGCAAACGTGACCACACCGAGTTGATCAGATTCACATATCGGACACGGTTCCGAGAGCGGCTTCGCGTGGTGGCTGGCCACCCGGCGAAGCTCAGGCTGAGCATCACATACGTCGGAGCGATCACGCCGCCCCTCGACGACGGAGTCGACCACCTGCTGGCGCGCCAACCGATAACTGACGACTCCGGCGGTTCCGGTTCTCGCGCGACTGCCCACGCGTCCGAGGGTAACGGTCCGAACCATGTGCTGACGAGCCGCGCTCTGACCCCGCGTCCTCAGTTCTGCGCCACGTAGTTCCGTGCGGCAACGGCCGCCTCATGTGCGGTGAGCGGACCCCGTTCTATTGCGAGCGCCTCGAGGTGGAGTCTGACCCGTCCCACCAGTGGTCCTGGCTCGATGTCGAGAAGACTGAGGATTTCGGACCCCGACAGAGGCGAGACGAGAGAGTCGGCCGGCTCGAGGGCAGCGTGTTCGTTGAAGGCGGTTTGGAACTCATCGAGTTCAGTGTCTGGCATTCCGCCAACGATCCTGGCAAGGGATACCAACCGGTTCACCCGATCCGGGCCCAACCAGAGAATCATCCGCCGCAGGACCGATCGGTCGAATACGGACGGCACGTCGTTGGTGGTGAGAGATGACAGGTCTTTGCGTCGATCGGTCGACATCTTCAGCAGCTCGCCCAGATCATCAACGTCAGTACCGGTGAGCTGACAAAGTGCGGCCCAACGAACTCCAGTGTCAACAGGCTCGACGGCGGCCATTCGATAGACAGCGTCCTCGACGGCGGCGAAGGGCCGAAGCGTTGGCCGATCAAACGACGCCGACAGGATCCCGGTCTGCCAGAGAAACTCGATCCCGGGTGCCGGATCTTGAAGGGACAACAGCCGCTCGATCTCGGCAAAGACCCGCTCGCCGGAAACGATGTCCATGCGCGGAGCCAGAACCCTCGCGGCATCCACCAGAGCACCGTCGAACCGCAAACCCAGCCTGCTGGCAAAACGGGCCGCTCGGAGCATCCGAAGAGGATCGTCGTTGAAGGACACTTCAGGCGAAAGCGGCGTGCGCAGCACTCTGGTCTCCAGATCTCGGGCACCGTCAAAGGGATCATGGAGCTCACCGGTGCGGGCGCTCAGAGCCATGGCGTTGATCGTGAAATCACGCCGGCTGAGGTCGGTATGCAAGTCATCCCCGAAACCCACCAGGGGCTTGCGACTGTGCCCCTGATAGAACTCGCTCCGATAGGTGGTTATCTCCACCGATCGATCGAAGACGTTGGCGCCGATGGTGCCGAACCTCTCACCCTGGCGCCACACCGCAGTGGCGATCGGCTCGACGATGCGCAGAATGTCCGGCGGCCGTGCGTCGGTGGTCATGTCGATGTCGTCGTCGAAAGAAGACAACCCGAGAACCCGGTCCCGCACAGCCCCACCCACGACATAGAGCTCGAATCCAGCGGCGTCGAAGAGCACTCCCAACTTTTGTGCTGCGGGGGGAATCCGGGTGGGCTCAGCCATGCTCGGGGAGAGCCACGTGCAGCTGCTTCGCCGCTGCCACTTCCGCGACACCCCGATCCCCGGCGGTGGCCCGCTCCGGGCGGTACTCGTGGTCAACTGCAGCAGCAGCGACCGAGCCGGCACAGGCTGCCAGCGCATCGGTGTCGTAGCCGCCCTCCAAGAAGAGCAACCGCCGACCGGCAGGGACGAGGTTCATCAGAGTGCGGGAGGCATCGGCATAGTCGGCCGAGCTCAGACCGAGGTCGGTGATCGGATCGGCTCGGTGACCGTCGAATCCGGCGGAGATCAGAAGCCAACCGGGGTCGAACTTTTCGATCCGAGGCACCACCACGTCGTCGATTGCCGATTGATAGACCGAACCGGCGGTGGAGGCTGGCAGCGGGATGTTGACCGTGGTACCCCGGCCGGCTCCGGTGCCGACTTCATCGAGGGCGCCGGTGTAGGGATACCAGGGGTACTGGTGGAGGCTCACGAAAAGAACATCGGGATCGTCGTAGAAGATGTCTTGGGTACCGTTGCCGTGGTGCGCATCGATATCGACAACCGCGACCCGCTCGCCACGATCGGCGAGGAATCGGGCAGCGACGGCCACATTGTTGATGAGACAGAAGCCCATCTGCTTGTTGGGTAGAGCATGGTGACCCGGTGGTCGAACCACAGACCAGCCGGCGTCGGCCTCGCCGGCGTCGAGTCGACGGATCAACTCCAGACCGGCGCCAGCCGCCACCCATGCCGCATCGGATGAAACCTCGTTCACAATGGTGTCGGCATCGATGGGCCCTCCGCCCTGCATGCACAACATCTGGAGTCGGTCGAGAACCTCCCCGGGATGGATTCTTTCCACTGCCGACCGCTCGGCCGGCGGAGCCTCTATCCATGTGACCGCTTCAGCCAATTCGGCCCGTTCGATTCCACGCCGGAATGCGTCGAGACGAGCAGGCCGCTCGGGGTGGTGAGGGCCGGCTTCGTGGAGCCAGCATAGATCGTTGGTTGCCAGCAGAAGAGACACGCCCTCCACGGTACATGGACTACGGCTGAGGTTCCCTGTTGACGAACAGCGGCCGCGGCAGCCGCCTACCCTATGTGAATAGTGAGTTCTCCTGCAGTTCCCTCATCCGCGTCCTCACGCGGCGGCCGCTCGTTGGTGGGTGGGCTCAGTACTACACGGGTGCGGGTCAGCAGCTGGCAAGACACTGAAGGTGTCGCCCTGGTCGGCCCGGGGAGAGCGTCGATGCTTCCCTCGGCTCATGAGATCACCGAGGTCGTCGACCGCCTCGTCGAGCGCCACATTGGCAGGGCGGTCACGCCTGCGCTTTCCTACCGGGATGCCCAACCCTTCCTCAGGGCTGGTTTCACGATTCACGAGCAACTGCATTTGCTGGCGCTCGACCTCGGGCACGGACCCGACCACCGCAGCCATCGCATCGCATCGCCGCTGCCCCCCGGTTATGAGCTTCGTCCAGGTCGGCGATGGCACGAAAGCGACGTGATCAGAGTTGACGAAGCGGCGTTCGAACCGTTCTGGCGATTTGATACCGAAGCGCTCCGGGAAGCGCGACGAGCCACCCCCCGGCACCGGTACCGAGTCATCACCAGTGCCGACGGTGTGCAGGGGTATGCAGTCACCGGACTCGCAGGTCAACGAGGGTATCTGCAGCGTCTGGCGGTCGATCCGCAGGCCGGGGGTCGGGGCCTTGGACGTCTCCTCGTCGACGACTCAATTCGGTGGCTTCGTCGCCGTCATGCGACTCAGATGATGGTCAACACTCAGGAACGAAACCAGCGCGCGTTGACGCTGTACCGCAACGTCGGATTCGAGCAGGAACCGTCAGGATTGGTGGTGCTCGAGTGGAACGTTTAGGACGGGCGCTCACCGCCGGATTGCTAGCGGTGATGCTGGCAACTCTTTCGCTCGCCGTGCCGACCGTTGTCCACGCTCAGGAAGAGGTGGCCGGCGCCGAATCGTCTGGCGATGGTGCTGCGCCCGCACCCGGGACCATTCGATTGGTAGGTCAGACCGCTTCGGTTGAGTCCGATGGTGCTATCGACATAACCCTGGACTGGAACGGCGAGACCCAGGACGACCTGTTTCTCAGCGTGCTGTTCCATCAGCGCGTCGATACCGAACGCGATGTTGGGGCACCAACCACAACGGTTCTGAATCGCCGAGGCCCGGTTCCGCTCTCGGAGATTCCAACCGACGCCGAGGGCAATGTCGTGTTGACAGTTCCGGTACGGAGTATCTCGCCAGCGTCGGACGAACGCGTCTATCTCCCGGGGCCCGGCGTCTACCCCTTCACCGTCGAGGTCCGGTCATCGGAGGGTTTGGTATCTGCGGTGTCTTCCACCGTCGTTCGACTCCCCCAGGATCGGGCTGAGCTGGCAACCCTCGACTTCGCCGTGATCCTTGCCCTCTCCCCCGCCGATGGACTGGACCTCTCCGACGGTCTGTGGTTCTTGTCGACCCACCCGGAGGTCCCCTTCGTGGTGCAGATCGATGAAGCGGTGCTCACTCAACTCGAGGGAGACCGAGCCCTCGCCGAGCAGTTCGCCCTCGCCACCGCCGGTCGCCCGGTGATGACCGACGCCAGCCTCGACCTCGACCCCTCGGCCCTTGCCGAGATCGACCAAGGCCACTTCTACACCCAGGCATTGGCGGCAAACGCACAACGTTTGACCGATCTCGGCCTCTCCCCACTACCCGAAGTCGTAATGATCTCCTCCGACCTCACGGCGCCCGGTACCGAACTCATGATCGACTCCGGCGTTCTGGCGGCGTTGAACACTCGTACGAATGAGATCGACACGGGGGCAATCACCACCGCCGGTGGCCGCCTTCAGATCATCCAGTCCGATCGTCAGCTCACCGAGGAGCTCTCCGCTCCCCAGGGGTTCGGCAGTTTCTCCCCCAGCGACATCTACGCGCTGTATGCCCGGCTCTCACTCCGAGCTGCCGAGGACAACTCATCGGTGATCCTCGGAGGCGAAGGCTCGCCAGTTCTGGACTCGCAATCGCTGGATGCGTTCCTCGCCACGCTCACCGAAGACGGGCCACTGCGCCCGGTCTCTCTCCTCGATGCCATGCCAACCCAACCGCGGAATCCACTGCTCGCAGCCGAACGATCCGAACAAAACTTGCTCGATTCTGGGGAGGCGATCGCCGAACTGCAGCAACTCGCCCAGACCAGCCGATCGTTCCGTGGCGTTCAGAATCCAGCGCTCGAACAGCTGCTCGTCGATTCGTTGAGCCGAACCCGAAACCCCACCGACAGAGCCCGGGCCATCGAGCGAGCCAAGGCGGAACTACTCGCAGATTTGTCGGCCATTTCGCTTTCGTCGGCCCAGTCGCTCACGCTCGCTGCGGTAGAGGGACCGTTGCCGCTCACGATCAGGAACGACGCCGAGAGTTCACGGCTTGTGCGCTTGGACTTCAGGGGCGATCGGGTCGAGATCGCAGAGGATGGCCAAGTACTGACCATCCCGCCGGGTGAGACCACGTTCGAACTCACCGCTCGAGCCAGGACGCTGGGAGTTTCCACCCTCGAGGTCACCGCTACAACACCGGATCAGAGTCGAGTCCTTTCCACCAGCCGGTATCAGATCCGCTCCACCGCGGTTCCCGGACTCGGTTGGGCAATCTCTGGAGCAGCGCTGGCCTTCCTGCTCCTGTGGTGGTTCCGCAACGCACGCCGATCGACGCCCAACCGGCCTCACCTCGTCGGGGTTCGGACGACAACCAAAACGAACGAGGCACCGTCTCGACACATCGCCGCCGACGCCGCCGAGGCGTTGTGAGCGAGCCCACACCGATGGCTGCCCCGTACCGAACCCCGTCAACCGGTGAGCTGCTAGCCAACCGCTACGAGCTCGGCTCACACATCGACTCGGGCGGTATGGCCCAGGTGTGGGAAGCGAAAGACCACACCTTGGGTCGAAGGGTCGCGGTGAAGATACTTCACGCTCACCTCGCTGGCGACGCTGCGTTCCTGCGCCGCTTCCGACGGGAAGCGGTCAATGCAGCTCGTCTTCAACATCCGGCGATCGTGGCGATCTATGACGCGGTGAGCCACGACGGCCTCGAGGCAATCGTGATGGAACGAATTGACGGTCGAACCTTGCGGTCGGTACTCGACGAACATGGAAAGCTCCCAGCACGCGACGTGGTTGACATGGGCCGACAGATCGCCCAGGCGCTCAACGTGGCTCACGCCGGTGGAGTGGTCCATCGCGACATCAAACCATCCAACATCATGCTCTGTGAGGATCGTCGGATCCGTGTGACCGACTTCGGCATCGCCAAGGCCGGCGAGGACACCGACCTCACCCGAACCGGAACCCTTCTCGGCACCGCCAAGTATCTCTCACCCGAACAGGTGCTCGGGCACCAAGTCGATGCTCGCTCCGATCTCTACGGATTGGGAATCGTCCTGTTCGAAGCGCTCGCCGGTCGGCCACCATTCGATGAAGGGAACGACTACGCCACCGCCCAGGCTCGGATCGTCAACATCGCACCCCGTCTCTCCCAGTTCCGGCCCGACCTGCCAACCAGCCTCGACCGGCTGATCGAACGACTGCTCGAGCAGAGCCCCGAGGACCGACCGAGCTCAGCCGAAGAGCTGGCTGTACAACTCTCCTCGATTCGAATCGATTCCGAAGAACTCACTTCGGGTGGCACCGATCCAGTCGACTTGACCACAATCGATCTTCGCCCCGCGCCCCACGCTGCGGGTCAGACACCCGGTCGCACGCCCAACCCGGGGGTCGACACCGCTGATCTTGCAGTACCCACTCCCCCGGTCAATGCCTCATTCACCGATGAGCTGGACGAACCAGAGGAAACGACGGCATCGGGGCTGCCCTCGCCTTCGGCGGGAGTGATCGTGGTTTTGTGTTTGGTTCTCGCCGCAGTGGTGATCGCCGCCGCGCTCATCTCCCGTTTCGGGCGAGGCAATGGCGAGTCCGAAGGCCAACAGGGAGATCCGGTTGATCTGACCTCGGAAGACTCCGTTTCGCTCACCCCGGTCCAGGAGTTCGGGCCTCCGATCATCGCCGTGGGTCAGGCGGTCGATCCACTCGGCGACAACACCGAGAACGATGACCTGGCTGGAGCGGCGATCGACGGCAACGACGAAACAGCATGGAAGACCGAGACCTATCGCAAACCCGGTTTCTCCGGCGTGAAGCCGGGGGTCGGGTATTTGATCTCACTGGAAGCTCCGTCGGTTCTGACCCGTCTGGAGATCGTTTCACCTACGAGGGGATGGAGCGCCGACGTTTTCGTTGGTGACACCGTTCAGGGCGGTCCCGAGGGATGGCCGTATGGCCCTTTCATTCTCGAAGCCGTCACGGGCACCGGCACGGTTGATCTCGACGGCCTCACCGGGTCGCACATCCTGCTGTGGATCACATTCGAGGGACAGTCCGAGACCATCCTCGACGACGGGTCCTCTGAACTTCAGAACCGGTTCGAGCTGGTCGATCTGATAGTCGAGTGAATCCAGCACCACGAGGCCAGACCGAGCGAATCACGGCTGCCCAGCACGGCGACAAGAGAGCCATGAACGCGCTGCTGGAATCCGAATACGACCGGATCTATGCGGTGTGTCGACGCGTCATGGGCAACGACGCCGACGCCGCCGACGGCTGCCAAGAGGCGCTTCTGGCGATCGTTCGAGGTATCTCCCGATTCGACAATCGATCCAAGTTCTCCACGTGGGCCTACCGGGTAGCGACCAATGCGTGTCTCGACGAACTCCGGCGCCGCAAGCGCCGTCCGCTCCCCTCGGACAGTGTTTCAGACACGCCGGCCACCTCTCAGAGCCACGATGCTCAGACCACCGATCGATTGGTGCTCACCGTTGCGCTCGACCAGCTGGCTGAAGACTTCCGACTACCGCTGGTTCTGCGCGACATCGTCGGCTGTGACTACAACGAGATCGCCAATCTGCTCAACATCCCTCCCGGCACTGTTCGCAGCCGAATAGCTCGAGGCCGAAAACACCTTTCGTCGACACTGGGGAACCAAACCGACAGCGACAGCGTCATAGAACCGAAACGTCGCTCCAAACAAGGGCGTCCGACGCAATGACGATGAACTCCCCCGACCCCCACTCCCCCATCGATCCTCCAAGGGTCGACGAAACCACGGAGAAGCTCTCGGCTCTTCTCGACGGCGAACTCGACGCATCAGAACTGATCGACCTCGAGCAATTTGCGGTCGATCACGATGCCACCATTCAGAGTCTTTCCGCCGAACTTGCCGCGTCCAGAAGTGCTCTTGCGGCGCTGGCATCTGCGGCGGCACCGTCGGCCTCCAAGGCACAACACCTGGCGGCTGCTCTCGATGCTATGGATTCACCGGAGATCAAGAGCCTGGCCGCCGCTAGAGCGGGCCGCCGCTCCGCTGAAGCCGTGCGATACGCCAAAGCGCAACGGCTGAATGAGCGCCTTCGCAGGCTCACTGCTGTCGCGGCCGTGGTTGTGGTGGTCGGTGGACTCGGCGTTGTCTCGCTGCAAGGTGGGTTCGGTGGATCTGACAGCAGCGACGAATCAGCTGTGTCCGGAGACGACGGCGGTGGCTCAGCGGGAACCCAGGAGCGCAGCGCTCAGGGCGGGGTTGACGACGACGGCGCAAGCGACGGCTTGTCAGCAGCTTCGTCCGAGGCGATGGACGAGCTCGATCACGCGGCGAGCGATGAGCCCGGAGCCAACGACGCTACCGATTTCAGCCAGGCGGCGCCGCTCGAGCCTCTCCTGATCGCTGATGGGTTTGATCTCTCCAATGCAACGCTGACAGACCTGCCCGACAACGTCGCCGCTCGCTCCTCGATCTCACCGGACTCCACCGCACCGGTGAACGAGGCACTCTGCTACGAGGCTGCATCTCAACTGGTGCAGCCCGAACAAATCGTGGAGGGGATTACTGTCCGGCAGGGTGCCGCCGAATTCGAACTCGTGGTTCTCATCGACGGTGAGCTCCTGGTGTTCGAGTTACCTGAGTGCCTCAGAATCGACTGAACACCTTCTGAGTCGATAACATCGGCGCCTGTGGAGCCAATGAGTGAAACCGGCCAAGAGGACACCGACTGGGCTGGCCGGGCGACCGCCACCGTTGTCGGTTATGTCGACACGGTCAGGAGTGCCACCACGGGAAAGGCTCTGGTTGCCTCGCGCGTCGCCGTCTATGGACTGGCGATGGCACTGATCGCACTGATCATCGGCATTCTGCTCCTCGTCATGCTCGTCCGTTTTGTCGGCACCATCTACGCCAAAGTCCTACCGTTCGTCCAAGAGGGCGAAATCTGGCCGAGCTACCTCACCTTCGGAGCTCTCTTTCTCGCCGGCGGATGGGTGCTCTGGCGCAAGAAAGAGAAATCGCGCGTATCCGGGACAGAATCGGCTCACTTGGGTTGGAACAACCAGCGCACATGGTTGGTTAGGCATCCCAGGGCCCGTTACGGTCCCGGTCAACTCTCCCCGTCGAAGGACACGAACCCATGCCCGACGTCAGAAACGTTGCGATAATCGGAAGTGGCCCAGCAGGCCTCACCGCCGCCATCTACACCGCTCGCGCCTCACTCGAGCCCCTGGTGATCGAAGGCGAACCGTCCTCCACCGGAGATCAGCCGGGCGGCCAGCTGATGCTCACCACCGAGGTCGAGAACTTTCCGGGGTTTCCAGAAGGAATCATGGGTCCTGAACTCATGCTGAATTGCCGGGCCCAGGCCGAGCGATTCGGCGCCGACCTTCGCACCGAGAAGGTCACCAAGGTCGACCTCTCGAGCCGTCCGTTCAGTATCTGGATCGGAGACCCAGACGCTGCCGATCCCACGTATCGCGCTCGATCGATCATCATCTCCACCGGAGCCAAGGCACTCATGCTCGGTCTCCCCAATGAACAGCGACTGATCGGCCGTGGGGTTTCTACCTGCGCCACCTGCGATGGATTCTTCTTCCGCGACCAGGACATCGTGATGGTGGGCGGCGGCGACTCGGCCATGGAGGAAGCCAACTTCCTCACCAAGTTCGCTCGTTCGGTCACCATCATCCACCGGCGCGAAGAGTTGCGAGCCAGCCAAATCATGCAGGATCGAGCCATGGCCAACCCCAAGATCACGTTCCTGTGGAACACCGTCGTGACCGACGTGCTCGGTGGCAACTCCATGACCGGTGTCGAAGTCGAGAACGTGATCACCGGTGAGACGAGCGAGATAGAGGCCAGCGGAATGTTTGTCGCCATCGGCCACCGTCCCAACACCGACTTGTTCAAGGGTCAGCTCGAAATGAAGGACAACGGGTACCTGATAACAAGCTCCCACGGCACCCACACCAATGTGGAAGGTGTCTTCGCCTGCGGAGACGTGCAAGACGACACATACCGCCAAGCCATCACCGCCGCAGGCTCGGGTTGTGCCGCCGCCCTCGATGCCGAGCGCTGGCTAGAGCACTAACACTCCCTCCGGGGCGGCCTGCGTGGCGCCTGAACGGGCAGGCGGCAGGCGAATATCAGACGATGTCGACGCAGTTGTTTTGTAGCGAAGCGGAGTGGTTCGTGAAGCGAGCGCCAGCGAGTGAGAACACGTGCCACGCAGCGAGCGCGAGTCCCGGCGAAGTGTCGGCGTGGGCCCGAAGACTGGGGCCGCAGGCTCAAGCCTGCGTGGCGCCTGAACGGGCAGTGCAGGCGACAGGTCAGACGATGTCGACGCAGTTGTTTCGTAGCGAAGCGGAGTGGTTCGTGAAGCGAGCGCCAGCGAGTGAGAACACGTGCCACGCAGCGAGCGCGAGGCCCGGCGAAGTGTCGGCGTGGGCCCGAAGACGGGGCCGCAGGCTCAAGCCTGCGTGGCGCCTGAACGGGCACGCTGCAGGCGACAGATCAGACGATGTCGACGCAGTTGTTTTGTAGCGAAGCGGAGTGGTTCGTGAAGCGAGCGCCAGCGAGTGAGAACACGTGCCACGCAGCGAGCGCGAGTCCCGGCGAAGTGTCGGCGTGGGCCCGAAGACTCGGGGCCGCAGGCTCAAGCCTGCGTGGCGCCTGAACGGGCACGCTGCAGGCGACAGATCAGACGATGGCGAGTTCTTCCATGAGTTGGCCTTTGGCCTTGGCGCCGGTGACGCGCTTGTCAACTTCGCCCCCGGAGAACTTGATCATGGTGGGAATGCTCATGACGCCGTACCGCATCGCGATTTCGGACGCCTCGTCGACGTTCAGTTTTGCTACCCGAACCTTCCCGGCCTGTTCCTCGGCTATCTCGTCGAGAATGGGTGCGATCATCTTGCATGGACCGCACCACTCGGCCCAAAAGTCGACCACGATCGGGATCTCGGATGCGGAGAGCACTTCATCGAAGTTCTCCGCGGTGAGGGTGAGGGTGTTTTCTGACATTGCTTTCCTTTTCGCAGGGGCGGCGGGATCACGGTTGTGAACCCTTCTTGACGGTGTTCTATTCCGAACCAGAGGTGAGCATGGCAACAATACGGGTCAGATCGTCAGCATCAGCGAAGTCGATCACCAATTGGTGGCGCCCACCTTTATCCACCACTTCCACTGAGGTGTTGAAAAGATCACTGAGCTGGTCTTCTACCTCAAGCGCAGCGGTTGCACTGACTCCGGACGTTCCGTTTGAACCCGAGGCTCGCTTCGACCTGGCCTTGTTGTTCCGCTTCTTCGACGGCGCCGTAAGCGAATCCCGCGCTTCACCACGAACGACCGTCTCGAGGTGTCGAACCGACCAACTGGCTTTGATGCACTCGCCCGCCAATCGCAGCTGCTCGTCAGCATCGTCAACCATGAGCAACGCCCTGCCATGGCCAGCAGTGATGTCACCGCTTGAAACCAGCTGCCGGATGGAGCTGGGAAGCTGCAGAAGCCGAATGGTGTTGGCAATACTCGCTCGGCTCTTTCCGACGCGAGAGGCAATCTCATTCTGGGACAGATGGAAGTCTTCCATCAGCTGCTGGAAGGCGAACGCCTCATCGATTGCGTTGAGGTCCTGCCGTTGGACGTTCTCGACGAGGGCTTCGCCCAAGGAGCGTTCGTCGTCGATTTCGCGCACGATCGCCGGAATCGATGCCAGACCGGCAAGTTGAGATGCACGCCATCGCCGCTCTCCGGCGATGAGTTCGTAGCCCTCCTCTGCTCGCCGAACCAAGATGGGTTGGAGCACGCCAAGTGCTGCGATCGAACGAGCCAGGCCCTCCAGGGACTCGTCGTCGAACGAGGTACGGGGCTGATAGCTGCTTGCTCGGATCGATACGAGAGAGATCATCTGATGGGCACCCACCACCTGCTCGGCGTTCGAGCGGGGCTCGGATCCAGAAAGGACTGGGGCTTCGGGGTCAGTGATCGACAACGGGTCGGACTCCGGCGCAGGTGGAATGAGGGAGTGAATTCCGTTTGCCATGACCTATACCGGCGTGCGAACGCCTGCGACTTCCGCCGCAAGGTCTCGGTACGCAATCGCTCCTCGAGACGTTGGTGCGTACACCGTGATCGGTTGGCCAAAACTGGGTGCTTCGGACAGCCGAACGGTTCTGGGGATCACGGTCTTGCAGACCTTGTTGTCGAAATGAGCTCGCACCTCCCGCGCCACCTGGGCTGCGAGCTTGGTGCGGGCATCGAACATGACCAAGACGATCGTGGATACTTCGAGTTTCGGGTTCAGGTTGCGTTGAACCAGCGTCACGTTCCGCAGCAGCTGCCCAAGTCCCTCCAATGCGTAGTACTCGCATTGAATCGGAACGAGAACTTCCGATGCCGCGGCAAAGGCGTTGATCGTGAGCAGTCCCAGCGATGGTGGACAATCGATGAGAACGATGTCGAAGTCATCGACCACCGTAGAGATCGCAGACTTCAGACGAGTTTCCCTCGACATCGCCGGCACGAGCTCTATCTCAGCCCCGGCGAGATCAAGATTCGACGGGGCGATGAAGAGGTTCTTCACAATCGTGGCTTCGATCGCGTCATCGAGGGGGATCTGGCTGATGATGACGTCGTACATCGTGGCCTGGAGATTGCGAGGATTGATCCCCAGTCCCGTTGACGCGTTGCCCTGGGGATCGAGGTCGATGATGAGCACCCGATGGCCCAGGTCGGCCGCCGCCGCACCGAGACTTACCGTCGTTGTCGTCTTCCCGACGCCACCTTTCTGGTTGGCCACAGCAATGATTCGGGGCACACGCCGTGGCGTTGCCCTAGCGGCGGGCGCATCGGGTTCCATATAGAGACTGTTCTCCATTTGATGTTTCACGTTTCGCACTGGATTCGGGCCGTCATGCCGGGCCAGCTGCGAAGCCGCAATCCCCGACCACGCCGATCCTACTCCCCTGCTGGTGCCGGTGGGGTTCTCGCCGCCGATCTTGCTCGAAGTCGATCCAATCTGCGCCGTGACCACCACCCCATCGCCATGTTTGCTTGGTCAAGTTCGGCTGACAAAGACGCCTCGGCTGCAATCAGACCTCGCTCCCGAGTCTGGGTCTGGTTCAGATCAACCGAAAGCTCGGCCACCCGTTGGCGCACCTCCCGGGTCTCGGACTCGGCAACCGCTTTGGCCTTGTCCGCAGAGGTGCGCAACCCCCGCTCACGGTCCAGATCGCGATCGAGGCGATCATGTTGTGAACGCCAATACTCGGTGTCCGCTTCTGCCCGTTTGAGCTGTGCCTCGAGCCGCCCCTTCTCAGCCCGCAGAGCATCGGTCCGCGCCTCGGCTGCAACCGCCTTCACCTCCGCCGCCGTAATGGCCTCTCGTACAGCGGTGAGTTCCATTTGAACATTGTCGGCAAGACCCTTGGCGACCTCGCTGGCCACCGTTGCCGTGAGATCCAAGACTCCGGTTCCGGCACCTGATGCACCGATGGTCACAGTCGGGGGTTCACTGCCCGAAACCTCCTGAGCCGTCGCTGTCGAACCCGCTGTCAGATCGATCAGCTCCGATATCGGAGAGTGCGAAGCCGCCCCGAGCGACTGAGGGCTCCGACGCCGGACCTTGCCGGGACGATGGTGACCCCGGCTGGGTCTCCGCCGCTTGCCCATGGGCTGCGTCACGTGAAACATCGCCAACGTCCCATTGCTCTCGCTCGGCGATCGAACCGAGAGAGGCACGCGGTAGCACCCATGTAGCGCCGAACGGACCTTGAACCAGTTGTGCTTCATCGAGCTGATTGTCTCGGATCCGGCGCCGCAAGGTGTCGATCGAGATGCCGAACAGATCAGCAGCATCCCGAAGGCCGATCTGATCCACAGAGATTCTTGCCATTCCCGCGACTCTAGGACGAACCCATGGGCAACTGGGGGAGGGGATCACACTTGTGCTCGGAGCCGGCGGCCATTGCTACATCCACGGCGTGCGCCGTCTGGTTCAGGGCATGCGTGGTCTCACGTCGATCGCTGGACGATCAACCATGTGTTTCCACCGGCGTAGCGCTGGTGCGGTACCACGTCGTTGGAAGACAGCGATCGACGCGCCAGGTGCTGAACGCTGCGTAAGGCCCAGCTTGAGCAGCCCATCGGCTGCCCATAGGCGACCATTTGGGGGTTCACTGACGAGAACCCAACCTCCCGGGTTGAGGAGAGAGCTCGCTATTTCCACCGTGACAGATGGAGGGCCGAAGCTGCGCGCCGTGACCGCATCGTGACCTCCATTCTGCTCTCGGACCTCTTCGATCCGATCGGTGACAATGGCCGTCCGGTCCTCTACTCCAAGGGTCGCAACGGCCTCGGACAAGAACCGGGTCCGTTTGGATCGAGCGTCGACCAGAGTTGCTCGGAGCAATGGCAACCACACGAGCAGCGGCAACGCCGGCACACCACCACCACTGCCGAGATCAAGTAGAGAACATTCTCCCTTTAGGCAGGCCATAGGCAAGGCCTGTGCAAAGGCCTGTGCACTCGCCAAGTGGGGTTCGATCGGACCCGGCCCCAGGAAGCCTCGCCTATGTGACTCCAGAAGGACGTTGACGAGATCACGATCTGTTGTGGGGTCGGTCACGGACCCAGAGGATTCAGTCGGTCGACACAGGAGCAATGACGACTCGGCGTCGGGGGTCGGTTCCCACCGATCGGGTCTCAATGCCATCGATCTCGGACAGCGCATCATGAACGACCTTGCGGTCGGCCGAACTCATGGGGTCAAGCACCACCTCGGTCTGGTCATCAATTGCTTTGTCGGCGGCCTTCTGAGCGAACTGGCCGAGGGCGGCGGCACGTTTGGTTCGGTATCCGCCCACGTCGACTTTGAGTCGCGCCGGTGATGTTCCACCTTTGAACGATGCGATCTTGGTGATCTCCTGGATTGCGTCGAGCGTGCGGGCCTTTGGCCCGATCAGAACGCCGTGCTGACCCCGGATGTGGCCGATGATGTTCTCCTCGTCCTGCTCGATCTCGGCCTTTTCGTCGATTCCAAAGGCGGCTGTCAGGCCGTCAAGGAACGTCTGCATGTTCTCCACTACCTGGTCCACGCTGATCTCCTCTTTCTGGACCCTGGGTTGGCCCTGTCGCTTCTTGGTGGGGCGTTTGGTCTTGTTTGCAGAACCGGTTGATTCTTCTGTAGAGCTGCTGACCTTGTCTTTGGAAACCTTATTCCGATTCTTTCCGGCGGATCCGTCCCTGGGGGAGCGCTCGGACGTGTTCTGGCCGCTGCGCTTGTTCTGACCACGGTCGTTGCGACCCTTCTTGCGGTCTCGTCGCGGCTCAGGACCCTTGGGAACCACCCTGGCTTTCACCCGAGCCTCGGTCTTGCGGAAACCGAAGAACTTCGACTCGCCTTCGTCTTCAACAACGAACTCGGCTTCTCCATCGGGAACGCCGAGTTTGTCGAGGAGCTTGTCTTTTGCCTCAGAAACAGACGGTGCTGTGACCGTGATCCATTCCATCGTTACCTCTTCTTCTTTCGCTGCTGGGGTTTGGTCCCCTTGGGAGTGGTGCGGGTCGAGCTCGCTCCGTCTTTGGTGGCATCAACGCGCTTGGCCTTGGCTCGATCTTGAATGGCCTTCTTGCGTTGTAGTTCCTTCTGGCGACGCTGCTCGACCTTGGATGCCTTGTTGTCATCGGTGTTCGCGGATGTACTGCTCCCACGAGAGGAGTCGGTGATCGGAGTTGCTTCCTTGGTCTCGACCGGCCGTTCTTTCTTTCGCTCGTCGAGCCGCGCCTGGAAGGTTGCTTCCATGTCGTCTTTCTTCGCGTAGATCGTGCGGGTTATGTACGCCTGTTGACCGATCCGGAACGTGTTCGACGTGGCCCAATAGATGCTCAGGCCGGTGGGGAAGAAGAACGACCAGATTCCGGTCATGAAAGGCAGGAACTTGAGGATGGCCTGCTGTTGCTGCAGGACCGAATTGTCATCGCCTCCAGCAGTGGGGGAGCGTCGTGCGGTGATCTGTTTTTGCTGGTAGAAGGAGGATCCGACCAGGAAAACGATCAGAAGGAGGTAGGGGATTGCCTTCACCACACTGGAGGAGAGGATCTCGTTTGGCTGAGCCCCGAGGTCGAGCACCCGGAGAAACGTCATTTCGGTTGTTCCGATCAGATCGTTGAACATCTCAGAAGAGCGGTCGAGGTAGCGGGGAAAGAACTCATCGGGAGCCGGGGCGGCTCCCGGTTCACCCTGCACCTCGAACACCTTGGTGACCACGCCAGCAAACGGCGCGTCCTCGAATCGACGGGTTAGGCCCCTGATCACCTGAAACAGAACGAGAAAGACCGGTGCCTGGGCCAACACGGGAAGGCAACCGCCGACGGGGTTGATGCCATGTTCGCGGTAGAGCGCCATCATCTCTTCGTTCTGGCGTTCTTTGTCGTCCTTGAATTCCTTCTGGATGCGCTTGAGTTCGGGAGCGACCATGGACATCTTGATGGTGCTTTTGGTGGCCCGGAGGGTGAGGGGCATGACCACGATCATGATCCCGATGGTCAAGAGCACGATAGAGAAGCCGTAGCTGCCCCCGATGACCGGTAAGCCGTAGATTCCCGAAAGCAACCGGGCAATGAACTGGATCAGGTTGTCGATCATGGCGAAGGCGCCTCGGGTACGGGATCAAACCCATGGGATCCGAGCGGGTGGCAGCGACAGATTCGTTTGACGCCGAGCCAGGAGCCTCTGGCCGCTCCGTGAACCTCGATGGCCTCAGCGGTGTAGGCCGAACAGGTTGGGATGTATCGACAGCGTGGCCGGCGCGCTGCAGCAGTGGCGCGATACAAGCGGATCAGTCTGAGCAGTACCCGCTTCATCATGCCGGTTCCAAAAGGCTGCGGCAGTGACCGACCAGTTCTGGATAACTGGTGGATAACGCAGCAGGCGCTGCGCCGACAAGGAGGTGTGTTGTGCCTGCGTCGGTTGACCGGGCCGCCTCAGCAATGCTGTGACGAAGACGGCGACGGATGCGATTGCGCTTCACCGCCGAACCGAACCTGCGGCCGATGGTGAAACCAAGCTTCACCGAAGGAACCGGAACGGTGTCACCGAGGATGACCCGCGCTCGAAGAGGCCCTGATCGGCGTGTTGACCCCGACTTCTGTAGAAGCAGAAAGTCGTCTCGGCGGGAGAGCGTGGTGATCACGCGCTGAGTCGGTGTCGACCTCTGAGTCTGCGAGCCCGCAGTACTGCCCGGCCGCCTCGGGTAGAGGCGCGGTGGCGGAATCCGTGCTTCTTGGCCCGCTTACGGGTGTTGGGTTGGAACGTCCGTTTAGACACAGGACACCTCGTCGAACTGGGTACGGCGTGGGCCTCGTGCCAACACCGCGCAGCGAAGCTGCGATGGGATCTCGTTACCGCTGGCGCCTGCCGGCGCGATGCAACGTCACAAGGCTAGGCCAAACCAGGCCGTTTCCCACAGCGACCGAACCCTACATCTGCCCCCGTTTGGGCGCCGGCCTCAAGCGACTCGAACCCTGCGCTCACCACCGCTGGTCACTCCGTGGTCTCAGCGGGTGTTCGGTGTGTGCACATTGTGCAGCGCAGAGCAGCTTTTTGCGGTTTCGGGTGCGGTGGATAACAAGGCGGAGTAGGTTCAACTGCCCACGGGATCTCGGAGCGGAGCATCTGTACTCGGGCCCACCGTCAACCATGAGCGCCCCATGGAAACGGTGTGGCGTGAGCGCGTTTTGTCCTGTTCTTCGAACCCAAACGCAGCAGATCCGGGCCCGTCGTCAGCGAGTCCGGAAACCCCGACACCCGAGGATCGCATGACTCTCGCTTTCAATGATGGCAGTGACACACTGTCCGATCTCGTCACCCACCTCAAAGAACAACTCAGGTCTGAAGTTGCTCCAGGCGTCTTCCGCGGCACGATCCAGCCACTCGAGCCACTCCAACTCGATGAACTCGTCTTGGACTTGGCCGTGCCCAGCGACCTGCACCGAACCCGGCTGAGCGCCGACACCCTCGAACGAATGGAATCCATTGCCAGCGAGTATCTCAATCGGACCGTGCAGGTCCGTGTCTCGGTGGCTCAGATGCGGCTGCATACCGATTCCCCCCCGGGGGGCGGGACCGTTGGTGCTCTGAATGACCAGAGGACCGGAGACCGAGCCCAGCTGACGCCGGCCATTGACCTACGTGAGAGGCCCACGTCCTCGGTCCCTGAGGCGGAACCGTCGGCACCCATGGCGATCGGCCTGGACAGCGGGAAGTACACCTTCGACAACTTCGTCATTGGCAACTCAAACCGATTCGCTCATGCTGCGGCCGTTGCCGCTTCCGAGGCCCCGGGGATGAAGTACACGCCGCTGTTCATCTACGGAGAGTCAGGTCTTGGCAAGACTCACCTGCTCCGAGGATTTGGACACAACGTCAACACACTGTTTGCCCACAAGAGCTGTCTGTTCATCACTACGGAGGAATACCTCACCCAATTCGTGGCGGCGATCAGCTCGAACTCGGTCCCAGCCTTCGCCGCCCGCATGCGCAAGCTTGACGTGCTTCTCATCGACGACATCCAATTCATCGCCGGCAAGAGCGGACTACAGGAAGAGCTGTTTCACACGTTGAACACGCTCTACGACCTCGGCTCCCAGGTGGTGCTCAGCTGCGATTCCAAACCCGACGGGATTCGGGACCTCGAGGAACGGCTCCGTACGAGATTCAGTCAAGGGCTCGTTGTCGATGTGCAGCCACCCGATATCGAGACCCGGATGGCGATTCTCAATTCGCTGGCCGAGCGAATCGGCTTCTGGCTTCCCGCCGATGTGTGCGCCCTGATCGCCAACCGGGTGTCGGACAACGTTCGATCTCTCGAGGGGGCTCTACGTCAGGTCTATGCCCGATCCAACCTCTTCAACGACGCCATCACATTGGAGCTGGCCGAGTCAGTGCTACGAGACCTTGTGCCGGCGTCAGAGGTCCAGATCTCAGTCGAACTCATTCTGGAGGAAACCGCCAACGTGTCGAGCTACTCGGTTGACCAACTCGTGGGTGCGTCCCGCAAGCGGGCCCTTGTTGAGTACCGCAAGATCGCCATGTACTTGTCACGGGACATGACCAATCACTCGCTGGCCGAGCTGGGCAGCTTCTTCGACCGCGACCACACCACCGTGCTCCATGCGATCAAGACCTCAGAAGAGCGGTTGGCGGAGCGCGCCGACTTCTATGACCGGTATCAGAAGGTCCAACGAGCCATCCAAGACCGGATTCGATCGGGCGTGTAGAGTGGGAAGAACGGTGGAAACACACATCACCAAGGCCGCCGATCCCGTGGATACCGTGGGGAACGTTCACAAACTTTGCCAACCACGTTCAGTTTCATTGGGGAAATCCAAATCGCCGTGGGGAAGGGTGCAGTCGCCCCTACTGGGAAAACGCTACCTATCCACAATCCACAGCCCTTACTACTACCACCAGTCCTAATAAGAGAAAGCATGGGGGTAGTAGTGAACAACAACTCACGTGTTGCCGAGGCACTCGTTGGTCGGTTAGAACTCACTAGAGCAGAAATGGGAGACAATGAAGTTTCGGTGTGAACGAGATGCGCTGACCGAAGCACTGGGAGTCGCTGGCCGAGCCGTCGGTTCCTCGAGCGGCAGTGTTGGTTTGAGCGGAATTCAGGCAACCCTTGAAGGTGATCGTCTGGAGCTCACCGGCTCCGACCTTGACCTGACGATCTCCGCCCAACTTCAGGTCAGTGGGCAGAGCGATGGCCGGGTTGTGATTCCCGCCAAACTGGCTGAGAGCATCGTGAAGTCACTTCCCGCCGGGGCAGTGAGCTGTTCGGCCGAAGACGACGAGATGGTGATTTCGGCCGGTCGTAGCGAGTTCAGTATCAGGTTGATCTCATCCAACGAGTTCCCCTCACTGCCCGAGGCTGACGAACAGTTCATCGAACTACCGGCCAACGAATTGGTCGATGCGTTCGGTCAGGTCGTCACCGCAGCCAGCACCGACGATTCTCGCCCGGTCCTCACCGGCGTGTTCGCCTCGGCTGAAAACGACGGACTGCGCATCGTTGCCACCGACTCTTATCGATTGGCCATGAGGGACATCGCCGGTGCCGCTGAGGTCCTGGCAGAGGGAAGTTCGGTCCTCATTCCGGGCCGTGCGCTGAGCGAGTTGAACCGGCTGCTCAAGCGAGGTGACAGCGTGAGACTTCACCTGGGTGAGCGGGAAGCTCGATTCGAAGTTCCCGGCGCTCGTCTCTCCACCCGGCTTCTCGAGGGACAGTTCCCGAACTACCGCGGGCTGATCCCGGACCATCATCCCAACGTGCTCACCGTCGAGCGAGCAGCGCTGCTCGAAGCCCTGAAGCGTGTCAGCCTTCTCGCCCGCGACAACACTCCGGTTCGCATTCACATGGGTCCGGAAGGACTTCAGCTCGCTGCGATCGCTCAAGACGTGGGTTCGGCTCAGGAGCACGTGGAGGCCACGTACGACGGATCTGAACTCACCATTGCGTTCAATCCCCAATTCTTGCGTGAAGGACTCGAGGTTGCTCCGGGCGACACGGTGACGCTGAACACGATCGATGAGCTGAAGCCGGCGCTGCTGCGCTCGCCGGTCACCGAGGACTTCCTCTATCTCCTCATGCCCGTCCGCGTTTCGTAGCGACGCTCGATGAGGCTGCATCGTGTGTGGCTGACAGACTTCCGGTCGCATGGGCAGGCGTCGGTGGACCTCGCCGATGGACTGACGGCGGTCATCGGGGCCAATGGGACCGGCAAGACCAACCTCCTCGAGGCCATTGGAGTGTTGTCACGCCTCAAGTCGTTTCGTGGTGCGGCCAACGACCGGATGATTCGGCGCGGGTGTGACCGAGCGATCGTGCGAGCCGATGGAGTACGCGATGGACGACCGGTGCTCATCGAGGTAGAACTCGGTTCGGGCCGATCCACGGTGATGGTGAACAAGCAACGGCTCACCAAGAATCGTGACCTGCTCGGTGCTCTGCGAGTGACCGTCTTCGCGCCCGACGATTTGAGCATCGTGAAAGAAGGCCCAGCAGTACGGCGCGAGTACCTGGATGAGTTGATCGTGGCACTGGACCCGCGCAACGATGCGCTGCTTGCCGACTACGCCCGAACGGTCAAACAGCGCAACACACTGTTGAAACAGGTCAAGGGCCGTCTCGACGAAGGAGCGGAGGTGACCCTCGACGTGTACGACGGTCAGCTGTCGAGTTTGGGCATGCGGCTAACCTATCTTCGGGAACACGTGCTCGAAGCGTTGATGCCGCGGGTGGCGAAAGCGTACGGGATTCTGGCTGATGCCGAGGTTTCAGTTGTTGCGAACTACCGCCGTTCTTGGGATTCCGACGACATGGCGGTAGACGTACAACTCCAGCGGCCAACCGATTTGGCGAGGAGTACCACATCTATGGGGCCCCATCGAGACGAGGTGGCCCTTCGTATCGATGGGTTCGATTCGCGAACCGAAGCCAGTCAGGGCGAGCAACGCACGCTGGCCTTGGCGCTTCGTTTCGCCGGCCACGAACTGGTTACCGAGCACGTTGGTGAAGCACCGCTGCTCCTTCTCGATGATGTTCTGTCTGAACTCGACCCGGGTCGAGCCACCGCACTGCTGTCGAATCTGCCATCCGGGCAGACGATCATTACGAGCGCCACCGAACTTCCCGAGCTTGTCACACCCGATCTGACCCTCCGATTCCCACTGTCGGTGCTCGATCAAACCCATACTTCCACAGTTGTGGATAACTCTGTGGACAACGTCCACCAGGGTGCAGAACATGGTGGGGACCCCGAGAATGGGCACGTGTCCGTTGTGGACGTAGGACCGCTGGGCGGCTTGGCATGAAATACTCCAAACGATGAGTGACCCAACCAGCGAGGGGACCGATCTCAGCGCTGTTTTCGGCATTGAACCCGACCCCAACGATCCCTTCGATCAGCCGGTGGGAATCCCGATCTCTGAGGCGATGGATCGGTTCATGCGTCATCTCAAGTCAGCCCCGGTGGACACCCTCACCGGACTCAGGACGTCGTGGGAAGAGATCGTCGGGCCGCAAATGGTGGGGGTCTCCCGCCCGGTGTCATTGACCGAGGGGGTACTTCTGATCAGTTGCGATGACTCCACGTGGGCTGCCCAACTGAAATGGATGGAACAGTCCATCTGTGCAGCGGTGCGCGAACACTTCCCAGGCGTGCAAATAAAGGGCATTCGAGTGCGCCAGCGTCACCAGTAGACCGCTGTCAGCGGCTAGAATTGGAGCCTTGACGACACCTGAATCAGAGGTCGAAACCACCACTCCTTCGGGCGACCCGAACCCTACTGCTCGCAGCGGAACTGAAAACAGCATTGCCGCTGCTTCCGCCGACTATGGCGCGGAGAACATTCAAGTTCTCGAGGGCCTGGAAGCGGTGCGAAAGCGGCCCGGGATGTACATCGGATCAACGGGTCCACTCGGCCTGCATCACCTTGTGTGGGAAGTGGTGGACAACGCCGTTGACGAGGCCATGGCCGGCCACTGCAACGTCATCGAGGTTCGGCTTCTCAGCGATGGGGGAGTAGAGGTCATCGACGATGGCCGGGGCATTCCCACCGGTGTTCATCCCAAGTTTGCGCCGCTCACGGCTGCGGAGGTCGTGCTCACCGTTCTGCACGCTGGCGGCAAGTTTGGTGGCGACGCATCGGGATACAAGGTGTCGGGGGGTCTACACGGTGTGGGCGTTTCGGTCGTGAATGCGCTCTCGAGCAGGGTCGAAGTCGACATCGATCGAGACGGCACTCGCCATTTCATGTCCTTCAAGGACGGCGGGGAGCCCGATACCACGTTGCAGGAGATCGGACCTTCGCCCAAAGGGGCCGATGGACAGCCTCTTCGGGGTACCACCGTTCGTTTCTGGCCCGATCCCACCATCTTCAAGGAAGGCACCCACTTCACCCGCAAGACGATGATGGAACGCTTCCAAACCATGGCGTTTCTCAACGCCGGCCTGGAATTTCGGCTCCACGACGATCGGGACGAATCGGTCGAAGATGTCACCTTCCGATACGACGGCGGTCTCCGAGACTTCGTGCGTCACCTCAACAGCGCCAAGGAGGCGCTGTTCGAGGAGATCGGTCACTTCATCGAGCAGGGCAATGGCGAGGAAGTGGAGATTGCGTTCTCGTGGAACACCGGCTTCCAGAGCGATGGAATCCACAGCTTCGCGAACGGCATCTCCACTACCGAAGGTGGCATGCATGAAGAGGGTTTCCGGTCTGCGCTCACCAGAACTGTCAACAGCTACGCCAAGGCTCACGGAGCCCTGAAGGAAAAGGACGAGAACCTGGCCGGGGAAGACATTCGCGAGGGAATGACCGCCATTATCTCGGTGCGGCTCGCCGAACCGCAGTTCGAAGGCCAAACCAAGTCCAAGCTCGGCAACGTGTCCATTCGATCACTGGTCACCAAGGCCACCAACGAACGATTGGCCGAATGGCTCGAAGAACACCCGCGCGAGGCCAAAGCCATGGTGGGCAAGGCGATCCAGGCTCAACGTGGTCGGATCGCGGCAATGAAAGCCCGTCAGACGGTACGGAAGTCCGCTCTCAGCGGTGCCGGATTGCCCGGCAAACTCGCCGACTGCCAAAGCAAGAATCCTCACGAGTCAGAGCTGTTCATCGTCGAGGGCAACAGCGCCGGCGGCACCGCCAAAGACGCGCGCGATCCGTACAGTCAGGCAATTCTGCCGATACGGGGCAAGATCCTCAATGTCGAACGTGCCCGCCCGGACCGGATCTTCAAGAACACCGAGATCATCTCACTCATCCAGGCCCTGGGGGCCGGCATCGGCGAAGAATTCGACCTCGAGAAGGCTCGGTATCACAAGATCATCCTCTTGGCTGACGCCGACGTGGACGGTTCCCACATTCGTACCCTGCTGCTCACGTTCTTCTTCCGGCAGATGCGTCCCCTGGTGGAGGCAGGGTATGTGTATGTGGCCCAGCCGCCCCTCTACAGCACCCAGGCCGGTCGATCCAAGGCATATCTCAAGGACGACATCGCCCGCGACGCCTACAAGGCCGAGAACCCCAAGGCCGAATTCGCTCGGCTGAAGGGTTTGGGCGAGATGGACGCCATCGAACTTCAGGAAACCACTATGGAAGCATCCAGCCGGACCCTGCTTCAGGTCACTGTTGAGACGGCCGTGAAAGCCGACGAGATCTTCGCCATTCTCATGGGCGAAGACGTCGAGAGCCGTAAGTCGTTCATCCAGAACAACGCCGATGACGTTCGTTTCCTCGACATCTAGGGGCACAACATGACCGACGTTCCAAACCAAGACGACAGCGACCTTGACTCCGACGGTCTACCCGAAGGCATCGAACCCATCGAGATCCAAACCGAAATGGAGAGCTCGTTCCTCGAGTACGCCATGTCGGTCATCGTGTCTCGCGCATTGCCTGACGCTCGCGACGGTCTCAAGCCGGTTCATCGCCGGATTCTCTGGGCCATGTACGACCGCGGTCATACACCGGCACGAGCCCATGTGAAGAGTGCAACCGTGGTTGGTGAGGTCATCGGTAGCTACCACCCCCACGGTGACACCGCCATCTACGACGCCATGGTGCGAATGGGTCAGAAGTTCTCGCTCCGCCACACGCTGGTAGATCCCCACGGCAACTTCGGCTCGCCCGACGATCCGCCCGCTGCCTACCGTTACACCGAGGCTCGACTCACCGCCCTGGCGATGCGGATGGTCGAAGGTATCGACAAAGACACCGTCGATATGGCCGACAACTTCGACGGGAAGAAGGTAGAGCCAACTGTTCTGCCGTCGCGTTTTCCCAATCTGTTGGTCAACGGAAGTCAGGGGATCGCAGTTGGTATGGCGACCAACATCCCTCCCCACAACCTGGGTGAGGCGATCGACGCCACGGTGCACCTCATCGAGAACCCAGAAGCTACGCCTGACGACCTGGCTCAGTTCGTGCTGGGACCAGACTTTCCCACCGGGGCACAAATCCTAGGTCGAGGCGGTATCAGAGACGCCTACCGAAGCGGCAAAGGCAGCATCAAAATGCGGGCTGTCGCCGAGATTTTCGAAACGGGCAAGACGTCCGAGATAGTGGTTACCGAAGTGCCGTATCAGACCTCGGTCGACCGGATCGCCGAGAAAGCCGCCGACGCAGTCGAAAGGGGTGTGATCGACGGGATCCGAGAGATACGCAACGAATCAGCCCGCGGCAAACTTCGATTGGTGTTCGAACTCAAACGCGATGCGCCTGCCATCGTCGTGCTCAATAACCTCTACAAGCACACCCCCATGCAGATGACCTTCAGCGCCAACATCGTTGCTTTGGTCGATGGGATCCCCCGGCAGATGAACCTGCGCGATTTGCTGGTTGCCTATGTCGACCATCAACGAGAGGTCATCACCCGACGCTCGCAGTACGACCGCGACGAGGCGGCCCGCAAACTACACATCGATGAGGGTTTGCTTCGGGCTCGCGATGTGCTCGACGAAATCATTGCGTTGATCCGAGCCAGCGAAGATCGGGCCGCCGCCCGCGAAGGTTTGGAGGCGGAGCCATTCTCGTTCTCGCCGGCCCAAGCCGATGCCATTCTCTCTATGCAGATCGGCCAGCTCACGCGGTTGGCCCGTATCGATCTCGAAGAACGGATGGCAGCAGCAAGAGAACTCATCGCAGAACTGGATGAGATTCTCAACAGTCCCGAACGTCTCGATCAAGTGATCAAGGACGAACTTCTCGAGATCAAAGGGGAGTTCGCCACACCGCGGCGCAGCGTTCTCACCAACGATCCCGGCGAGCTCGGAATCGAAGACCTCATCGACGACGAAGAGGTGATCATCACCCTCACCGGCAGCGGCTACATCAAGTCGGTCTCGGTGTCGGAATTCCGAGCCCAGGCCAGAGGAGGCCGGGGGGTCACCGGGGCGAAGGTCAAGGACGACGACGAGGATCTCATCACCCATCTCGTGCAGACCTCGGCCCACGCCTATCTGTTGTTCTTCTCCAACCGCGGCAAGGTCTACCGGATCAAGGCACATCAGGTCCCGATCACCAGCCGCCAATCACGCGGGCTGGCACTGGTGAACCTGTTGCAGCTTGAACCTGACGAGACGATCCAGACGATCATCGACACCCGGGACTACGAGACGAATCGCTATCTGTTCTTTGCAACCCGAATGGGTCGAGTGAAGAAGACCCTGTTCAACGCGTACGACAGCAACCTCAAGGCCGGTCTTCGTGCCATCAACCTGAACGAAGGCGACGAGCTGGTGACCGTCGTACCCACCAACGGCGTACTCGACATCTTCATGGTGTCGGAGAAGGGCCAAGCCCTCCGCTTCAAGGAAGACCAAGTACGAGCCATGGGACGCACCGCCGCCGGAGTCGTTGGAATGAAGTTCCGGAAGGGTGACCGCCTGGTTTCAATGGATGTGAATCATCCCGAAGCCAATCTGTTGGTGGTAACCGATGAGGGATTTGGCAAGCGGGTGAATCCTGCGCTTTTCACCCCCAAGAACCGGGCGGGTCTCGGGGTTCGGTGCGTGAAGGTCAACGAAAAGAAGGGTGTTGTCGCCGGGGCGATGTTCGTGACCGAGAACGATCAGGTTCTACTGATCTCGAACAACGGTGTCGTGATTCGCACGAAGGTTGACGAGATCTCCCAACAGGGTCGTGACGCAACCGGAGTTCGGGTGATGAACCTCGGGTCAGACGATCGAGTTTCGGCCGTAGCGCGACTCCTCGAGGCGCCCGAGGAGCCCGACATGCCGGACCCCGCCGACAACCCATCGGTTGAGGGGCATGGCCAGATGGACAACGATTTCGAGGGTGATGTAGGACCGAACTCGGATGCACAGGACCTCGAATCTGAGGTTGTCGAAGATAGTTCGGACGATAGTGAGTGAAGTAAGCGTCATTTAACGAAATAAGACCTATGCTGAGGCCGCGTGCCGGAACGATCTCATCGAGGACCCGAGCGTGGAGTGCTCGTTGCAGCGTTTGGCCTCTGGCTGGCTCTCGCGGTGTTGTGCTGTCTCCTCGTCGTCGGGATCGCAAATCGGGCCAGTGAGCGAGCGGCGGCACAATCGGCAGCTGATGCTGCTGCTCTCGCCGGTGCAGTCGAGGGACTTCATGCGGCGGTCACCATTGCGTCGGCGAACGGCGCGATACTGGTCAGCTTCGAACAGGATGACTCCGTGGTTGCGGTTCGAGTCGAGCGAAATGGGACGCCAGCTCAGGCTTGGGCCGAGAAGCAGATTCGCCCAGGGCAGCAGGGGTGACGTCGAAACTGCTGGAATCGAACTATGATCTCCGCCGTATGGTTCCGCCCAACACCGCCTCGGATGAACTGGTGATTGACGACGATTTGGTTCAGGCTCTCGGCTTTGAGCCGGCAACCGATGAGTTCTTCGATCTCGACAACGATCTGACCGGAGGAGACGCGGTCGGTGACACAGTCATCGATCTCGATACCGGAACCGGTCATGGAACACCGGTGGTAGATCGGACCTCCACGGTTACCCCCTTGGCACCCGCCGGCCCGGTCGGAGTTCCCACCGGCCCTCCCTTGATCCAACCGGGCACCGTTGCTGGGGAACAGGTAGTCATTCCGCTGCGCCTTGCGTCGGATCAGAGCACTGTCATCGATTTTCGGATCGAGAATGCCGGTGGACGTCCCAAGCTGAAAGCCCGGAAGGTACGACGGGTCGTTCGCCATGTCGATCCATGGTCGGTCCTCCGATTCTCAATCCTGTTTCACGTCGTAATCTTCGGAGCACTCCTGCTCGCAGCGGTTCTCGTCTGGAACGCAGCCGAACTTGCCGGCGTGGTGGAGAACCTGGAGAGTCTGATCGCCGAACTCGGTTCGTTGGAAGAGTTCATTATCGACGAGTCGGCTGTCTTCAGGGCTGCACTGGTCGGTTCGGCCATGATGACGCTTGCATCATCGGTGCTTCTTGTGCTCCTGAGCGTTGTGTTCAACCTGATCTCAGACCTCACCGGCGGAATCCGCTTCACCGTGATCGAGGAAGAGCGGGTTCGCACCGTTCGGCGTGCCCAGTCAAAGGCCTTGAAGGCCGAACGAACGGTCGAGGCAGAGTAAGTCACAACGGTCGAGGTCGGTAGCGGATGGCCAAACCAAGCCGCTAACCTTCGGGGACCGCACAGCGGGGCTATAGCTCAGTCGGTTAGAGCGCACCCCTGATAAGGGTGAGGTCACAAGTTCGATTCTTGTTAGCCCCACTACTATTCCCTCTGGGGGCCTCTTGCCTCGCCTGCGGCCCTTGCTGTTCGTCTTCTCACTCGCTGGGGCTCGCTTGACGAACCGGGCCTTCGGGTCGGCCCGGAACGGCTATTCCCTCTGGGGCCTCTTGCTTCGGCGCTGCGGCCCTTGCTGTTCGTCTTCTCACTCGCTGGGGCTCGCTTGACGAACCGGGCCTTCGGGTCGGCCCGGAACGGCTATTCCCTCTGGGGGCCTCTTGCCTCGCCTGTTGCTTGTTGGCCTCCACTCGCCTTCAGGCCTCGGGGGCCATGTTCTCACTCGCTGGGGCTCGCTTCGTGGCCCGTCCGAATCTCGACTCGCATCGGTGGAATCGGGGCTCTTGGCTTGGGAACCGAGTGGGTGAAGCCGGTCTCCTGGGTCGAATTAGGCTGTGCTGATGCGGTGGATTGTGTTGACCCTTGGACTGATGGGGGTCGCCGGCTGCGCCTTGCTGCCGAGCGAATTGGGACCGGCGGCGGTCGCAGTCAACGCCGATATCCCGGTTGATCCTGCCAGCTCCACTCTGCATTTGGTGGTCAACGAGCGAGCCTGCGCCAGTGGCAGGGCACCGACCAACCGTGCAGTCCGGGTTACGGTCGAGGAAAGCGATCAGTTGGTGGAGATCCGAGCACAGGTTGCAGGCGTCCGCGGCGGTGCGGAGTGCCCGTCGAATCCATGGCATCCAGTCACGGTGACCTTGGATGGACCGCTCGGTACCCGTGAATTGAGGGACCTCGACACCGGCGAGCTACTCGGTGCCGCGATTCCCGGTGAACACCTCTGAGAACTGGCTGAGCCGAGCAAACCGTGCACCGCGACGCGCAATTCGAAAAGGGGTCAGACCCCCTCGCGTGGCGAGGGGGTCTGACGCCGTAGGTGTTCAGTTGTTGTTGAGGGCAGGACTACAGCGTGCCCACCGGGAGCAGGGGATCTTCGGGGACGTCGTAGCCGATGTCCCAGCGGCCCAAACGATCTTTCCACTCGCTCTCTTCACCAAGGGCGTTGGCGTAGGCAGCTTGGCGTTTGGCAACCCGACCAGCTGGAGCGTCGTCGTCTGTTTCGTCGAACTGGGCTTCGATGCCGAGTTTGAGATTGCGAAGTGCCTCGCTGCGGAGCTGGGAAATACGGGACTCGGTGACACCGAGGAAACGAGCCAGATCCTGAGAGGTCTTGCCCTCCAAGAAGTATCCGACGATGACAAACTGCTGGCGTTCGGGCAGTAGACCAACCGCATCGCGCAGGTAGCTGTGAAGCTCGCGGGTCTCGAGTTCTTCTGAGGGTTCCACACAGCTCTGGTCTTCCAGGACATCCACCAGGGTCAGGTCCTCGTCCGCATCGCTGCTGGTCTCGTGGTCCAAAGCCAAGACAACACTGCGGAACAGGCGATCGCGTAGCTTGGCAAGCTCGTCCATGCCCACGCCCAACTCGACTGCCATCTCTTGGAGGGTGGGAACCCGGCCAAGCTCGGAGGCGAGATACTGCTCGGTGCTTTCGAGGCGCCGGGCCAGTAGGCGGACCGATCGAGGTGCCCAGTCGGCGGCGCGAACCGAGTCGAGAATGGCCCCACGGATGCGCTGGGCGGCAAATCGCTCGAACGGAACGCCGCGCTCCTCGTCGTAGCGGCGTGACGCCTCCACCAGTCCCAGCGCACCGGCTCGAGCCAGATCCTCGCGGTCAACGTGCCTGGGAAAGTGCACTGCGACCTGAAATACAACGTGCTTGACGAGAGGCAGATGCAACTCGATGCGTTGGTTGATTTCGGTCAGATTCATTTCGCCCATTTCCATGGTCCTTTGCATTGTGTCCTCCATAGCCGGATGGGTTATCGGCACGGCAAGGCACAGAACTTGAGCGATTTCCTATATTTTCTCCGCCGTCGTTGCTATCGACCACATAGAGTCCATACTTGAGCAAGAATCGTCACTCTGCGTCGGGATTCGTCGACGCCAACGTTGGATTCCTCGTCAATGAGCGCCCTCGAACCGGGCTGCGGTCAGCCCTCGTCGATGTAGTTCGGTGAGCATTGCCGCAGGGTCACCGGCGAGTTCAGCAACTCCCATTGCACCCCGTTTCGGGCCGCGGAAATGGACCTCGAGGGCCGCGACCGCAGCCACCGTGCCGGCGGCGACGGACGGGAACACCATGGCCCCCCGCACTTCGGTCCGATAGCCGCCGTCGGCGTCGAGGCCCCGTACCTCAACCCGGATACCGCCTGGCCCGCCATCGAGGTGGGGGCGACGAAGCATGGGGAGGGGACGGGTCAGTGCGTCCCGGCGGGTCGCCGACGTGCGGGATGAGATACGGTCCGCGGCGGGGAACAGTCGGTGAAGCAGAATCGGCTCGGACAGTGCACCTCGATAACAGTCTCGAGCGCCCAACTCGCCTGGAAACCAGGCGAGGTCGCGCCCTGATCCGCCCCGCTTCTCGACCCAATGTCGGTCGATCAACACATACCCGGGCTGCTGGAGGGATTGGTGGTGCCGTCGGGCGCACGCAGGTCCAGCCGTACCCGTCGTCCAGACCGACAGTTCCTCCACAGAAGTGAAGTCCTGAGAGGCGTGGAGGGCGTGCAGGCACGAGTAGCCGGGGGAGAGGCCAACACCGGCAACAACGGTGACCCCATTGTCGAGCGCCATCGTGTCGAGATCGAGCAGTGCACGAACATCTCGAGGGTCGTCGCTGGTGGAAATCACCGATACACCCGAACGGACCAGGGAAGTGGCCACGGCGGCGTGGCGGCCGGCCGGAGTTGCGAGAATCACTGTTCGAGCGGGGCCGCCGTTGGGCTCACCGATCCGATCCTGTGGTCGGAGTGCTCCCAGGATGCGCTCGCGCTGGGCACGGTCGGTATCGAACACGACAAGCGGTGCGTCGTTTGTACGTAGCTGGCGGGCCGCGTGCGAACCAACCCTGCCAAGGCCCACGACCCCGATGGGGTCAGCTGCCAGGGGAGTACTCCGAGTCATCGATTTCTCTCCACCCTCCGCTGCGCGGTGGCACGCCGCCCTGGCCCCGTAGCCGGAACACTGCGGCCAGGAAGCCTGCCATCGACAGCGCAGTCACGACTCGGCGGGCGAGAGTCAACATCAGAACGCCGCCGCTTCCTGCCAACGGTCGATGAGTGATGCATCACCGAAGACCTCCAGACGACTGGCGGGAATTCGACTCCACATCACAAGAAGAAGATCCGACGCTGTGCCTCGGACTGCGACGTCGGCCTTGGAGTGGCTGTGATCCCACTCAACCGCGTCGGCCAGGAGGGTGGCCGTCCATTCTCCGGCACCTTCACCTTGATCGGTGGAATGCAGGTGCATCGTTTCGCCGCTGCCGTTCAACGAGTCGAACCTCATCCTGGTGGGAACGAATACCTCGAAGATCTCGTCGATTCCGTCGACCGAAACGTCGGCTTCGATAGGGGCTGCTGTGCCGGTTGCTGAGTCGATATCCCAACGGTGGATGCTCAGCTCGTGGGCCATGCGGCGCACCCACCACGCCGCAGGAACGGGGCCAGCGAACGAGGGGCGGATGGTTTCGGGATCGGAATGGTTCAACGCCTCAGTGAGTTCGGCAACCGCTTCAGACGCCCACGCGAGCACCTCGAATCCAGCTGGCGGATTGGGAACAGCGGAGCGGGACACGGGTTGATCGGGTGTTGCGGACTGTTGAAGCGTCACGTACCGAGCCACCCAACCGGTGTGGCCGACAACGTCGCCGACTGTCCAGCCCTCGATGTGGGGGATCCGATGACCGAGATCAGCCGGATCGGTGGCAAGCAACCGTGTGGACTCGTCTGCCAGCTGGGTTAGATAGCGATCACGCGACAAACTCATGCCCCTACTTTGGCAGCATTTCGCCAAAATGACTCCCTGGATGAGGGGTTCTCTGCTCATCCATCGTGCAGTGCCTAGATCGGCGGGTGCAGCAGCTGGAGTAGTCCGCGGCCCAACGCTAGTGCGTGGGTTCCGGCGCCTCTAGGTCTGAAGACCGAACCCAACGGTCAGCGCGTCGCCATTCGTCCTGCAACCATCGAACCCGATCGGCGGGGTCCGACGGAGCGGGTGCGGTTGGCCACCACCGCACCACAACCGGATCCGTGAGAGGGATAGATGACCACAAACCTCGGAACGACGCCACGTTGTCGAGACCGCGGTGGGCGAGCACGATCGGTGTGGCGTCAGGACGGGCGTTGAGGAGGGTGAGTACCCCGGCTGGTTTGGGTGGAAGCAGCGACTTGAGTTCATCGGTCAGCGCTACCGCTGTATGTTGACCCTTTTGCTCCAGCGATGCCCGGATCTTCTTCCGCTTCTCTGCCGTGGCAAAGGTGCCTTCGGGAAAGATCACCAGCGATCCCTCCGGTCGAACCAGCTCGGTGAGTCGCTCCAACTGCCGCAGTTCGGCCTGTGTGTCCTTGCCCCTGCTGACAAAGTAGTTACCGAGCGGCGGGCCGAAGAGATCCATCGACGGTGCCCACCGCAGTTCCTCTTTCAGAACATGATGTGCGGGCCGCTTCAAGTAACTGGCGAACAAGATGGCGGGGATGATGGCATCCACGTTGGACGCATGACGAGCAATGATCAGGGGGTTGCCGCTCGGCATCGTGTCGAAATCGCCCCAGTCGACCTCGGCTCCCAGGGTGATACCAAACCATCGCAGAAGCGATGAGGCCCACGTACCCATCGCTTCCCTCATGATCTCGAAGCGATCGTCCGCGGAATAGGTGTTGGCCCGAATGTAGAGAGCCACCGCCAGCCATTCGTGGAATGCGAACGCCAGGGCCATCGCCCCCAACCGGGTGAGCGGGAGTCGTCGTGGTGCGGTGAACACATCGATCAGAAGCAGGATCGGGAAGACGATCGGAGACAAGACCACCATGAGTGGTGCGATCGAGAGTCCGAGCGGAATGGAAAAGGCCCGACGGTATATCCGTCGGGCTCTTCCCTCATTCGTGACCGTATGTGTCATCAGTCCTCAGACTCGCCGAGGGCGCAGACGGTTACCCGTACCAAGTCCAGGGCTGGCTATCGCTCTTCTTTGAAAATAACGTGCTTGCGCAGCATGGGATCGTACTTGCGCAGCTCGAGGCGCTCGCGGGTGTTGGTCTTGTTCTTGCGGGTCACGTAGGTGTAACCGGTGCCCTCGGTGGAGCGCATCTTGATCAGGGGGCGCTTCTCGCCACTTTTTGCCATTAGACCTTCTCCCCTCGGCGACGCATGTCGGCCAGAACCGATTCGATGCCGTTCTTGTTGATCGTCTTGATGCCTTTGGTGCTCACCGTGAGGGTCACCCATCGCTTCTCGTTGGGTACCCAGAACCGCTGGCGCTGGATGTTGGGGTTCCAACGGCGCTTCGTGACGCGATGGGAGTGTGAGATGCTGTTGCCGAAAGTGGGCTTTCGGCCGGTTACCTGACAGATCTTGGACATGGTGAGGACCTTTGAAGAAACGGATGCGTTTGTCGAAAACGCAGACATCACAGGCTAGGCGTGACCGAAACGGTTTCCACTGCCCGAACGGTCGGAGTCGACACCCACTACGCCGCTACTTGTCGTCGATCAACCACCAACGGTGAATGTGGTGGGCCGGAGTACCTATGTCGGTAACGTGACGAAATGGGCTTGGGGCTTCATCTCGCGCGCGGCGCGTGCCGAGACAAAGAGGGAATGTTTCGCCCAGGTCTCAACTCCGGATTTTCGGCGCGCTTGCGCCGTTTTGGAATCGCTGTCGTTCTGGCGATGCTGGCCTCCTTACTGACCGCATTCGCTCCCGCTCCTGCGGCAGCGTCCTCGGTTCCGGAGATAACCCTGCCGATCGCGGTGGACCACATCGATTCGGTGCAGTGGACCGATACGTGGGGAGCACCCCGCAGCGGCGGCCGGTCCCATGTAGGCGTCGACATGCTCGGCCCGAAGATGACCCCGTTGGTTGCCGCCGCCGATGGAACGATCACATGGATGCGCCACGACACCAGCCGCGGCAACATTCTCTACCTGACCGATGATCACGGCTGGCAGTACACATACATCCACATCAACAACGACACGCCCGGCACCGACGACGGTGCCAACCGATATGAAGAAGCGTTCGCCCCCGGTATCGAACGCGGCGCCCGGGTGGAGGCGGGTCAGGTGATCGCCTACCTGGGTGACTCGGGCAATGCCGAGTGGACAGTTAGTCACCTCCACTTCGAGATCGTCAGCCCCGACGGATACAACGTGAATCCTGCGCCCATTGTCGATGCGGCCCGAGAGCGCGCCCTGCGAACCGTTCCGCCCGTGGATTCCGCTCTTGTCGCTCCCTTCGACGATTTTGAGACGATGGCCGACAGCCTCTACGGGGTTGTCCATGGTCGTCGCGCCAGCAATCCCGAGCTGGTTTCGCTGGCGGCCAGCGTCAATGACGCTGGCCTCGACGCTGCCCTGGCGTCGGTGATCGGCCCGAACACCGCTGGTGCATCGTTGGATCGTCTTTATGAGGCCTACTTCCTCCGCCAAGCCGACACTGATGGCTTCAACTACTGGATGGATCAGTTTCGGGCGGGCGCTACCTTGGCCGAGATCGCCGAGTGGTTCGCCGACTCAGAAGAGTTCCAGAGTCGCTACGCCGGTCTGGACTTCGCAGTCTTCCTCGACCAGCTGTACCGCGACGTTCTCGGCCGGGAGCCCGACGAAGCCGGAAAGGTCTACTGGATGGATCTACTCAACCGGGGCATGCTCAACCGGGGAACGATCGTCATTCAGTTCACCGAAGGTGCCGAATTGATCAACGCCACCAGACACCGAAGCGAAGTGACAATGTTGTCACTGGTCTTCACCGAGCAGACGCCCGGTTCAGACCTCGAGCAGCAGTGGGAGTTGCTGCGGGTGAGCAGTGACCTTCAGAGTTCGGTTTACGCCACCTACCTGGAGAACTGACCACGCAGAGTCCAAGTCAACGGGGTGGTGGGAGCATTCGCCGTCCCGGGTTGTAGCGACGCCGCTCCGCCGGAGTCGCGGTGCGCCGAATCACTATCAGTCCGGCGAACCAGGCGAGGGCGAGCCCCACGATCGTGGTGGCATACCAAGGCCATTCGACTCGGCCGTCCACCTGGGTGAGCCACCGAATCGCACTGGCGAGCACGGCCGAGAGCGCAACGACCGAGACGATGTTGATCGCCAACGCTTTGACGATTTGGATGCTGATGTCGCTCTGGCGGCGTCTGAAGTGGTTGTAGCTGATCGCCGACTCGGCGCACACGATCAGCAGAGCCGGAACGATCCATGCGAGGCTGTCCTCGTCGATGTCGAGGCGACCCGACAAGAACCCCAGGCAGGTCAGACCCGAGTCCAAGCAAAAGCAGCGACGCCACGATGGCATCACCGTTGGAAAGAAAGATCCAGCCGAAGATTCCGTAGATGATCGATCCGAAGATCAGCGCTATCGGATCGAAGTCAACGGCCAGACCGAAAAGGAACAGGGATATGACCGAGACCGTGATGAGCTCGGGTGAGGCAGCCAGTCGGCGAAGGGCCAGCCGGTTCTGTTTCTTTTCTTCTGCAACTTCTTCGCTGGTCCGTTGAGTTCGACCAAAGCCCACCGGTCCGCCGTAGGGGACACCGGGGGAGGGCTGAGGGGGAGGTGCGGGTGCTCCGATGGTGGGTAGTCCTGTGGGATCAGGAAGTGGACCGGCAGCCGGAGTTCCCGAAGGAGGCGGGGGGTCCGAAGTCCAGTCCTTCGGATTGGGGTCGGTCATGCTGGCGCCGCCGCGTTGGAGAGCGAACCCCTTCGTGCGGCGAGGGTCTGCGCCGATGCCGCCGCCCGTCGCAGCACAGGTTCCACCGGCAGTTCGGTGTTCCACGGGAGCACTGAAATCCCGAGTTCGGCAAGCCGCCGCTGTTGCCACGCAGCGTTGATCCTCGCCATCCGCTGCTCGGTCAAACCGACATCGGAGCTGAAAGTTCGGTCGACCTGGAGCACAACAACGGAGAAACCGGCTCGTCGGAGCTGTGCGAGATCACTGACGAATACCTCGCTGTAGAGGGGTGATATGGCGACGATGAGAGAGCGGGTGTGGAGGCTCGAGGTTGGCAGCGAGGGCAGATCGCCGCGACGGTCCTGCATCACCTGAGCGCTGAGGAGCGTATCGACGATGATGTGACCGGCTCGCCGGCCGAGTGAAGGTGTCAGCCATCGCACCCCGGTTGAACGGTCGAGGATGCCGACTCGGTCCATCGCTCGGAAGTGCCGTTGCTGCAACCCGATTGCCGCCGCCACGGTTGAGCGAAGTGTGCTGTCGAGCGGCGTGCCAACGTCCTGTACTGCATCGATGAAGAGCACCACGTCAGTTGCCTGTTCGGTGTGGCGTTCGGCCACCATCGGCATGCCCCTGCGTAGGGACAGCGTTGGATGGATCCGCCGCACCGGATCGGAGTTGTTGTAGGCACGGACCTCGGCGAGTTCCATGCCCGACCCTCGTGCCCGGGAGCGGTGGTCACCGATGGCCGAGCGTGTCGTTGCTGCCGCGACCATGGCCTGAATCCGCTCGGTGGAGGGATGAACGTGTACCCGGTTGCCCAAAGGAAACTGCTGGATCGTTTCGGTCAAACCGAACCGGTCACGGGTGACGACGTTCAGGAACTCGGGTCCGGTGACGCCCCACTGGACGGCTCGCACATCGAACCGGACACGACTGTCGCCTTCCAACCGTTGCACCACCCGCGGCGCGCTGATCGGTTCGAGCTGAGCTGGGAGCTGGACTTCGAGGTCGATGATGTCGATCGGATGCGGACATCTCAGGTCGACGTTGATCGACAATTCGTCGCCTTCGATTGTTCGCAATCGCGACAGCGAGACCCTCTCGATGTCAACCGAGCGCCACCAGCCGCTCACAAGGCTGAGGAGGATCACCGAGAGAAACGGCGTGGCGGCTACGAACGGAAGGGTGGCCCCGTCGTCGGGTGCGGACAGCCCGGTGACCAGCAGGGTCGCGCCGAGCACCAGGTAGAGCCAGAAACGCCAGGTGAGGTGGCGGCTCAACGCACGTCGCCGAAGCTGAGCGGTCGGGGTACCGGTCCAACGTCCTCTCCCGGGTCGGTTGGTGGTGGAGCGGGGATCATCTCGACGACTTCGCTGATGACCTCGAACGGCTGTACCCCGCGCACCCATTGATCGGGCATGAGCAGTAGGCGATGGCTCAGTGTGGACACCGCCATCGCTTTCACGTCGTCGGGCAGCACGTAGCGCCGACCGCCCATCGCTGCCCAGGCCCGTGACATCTTGAGTAATGCCAGCGATCCCCGGGGGCTGGCACCCGCCTCGGTTCGGGGGTTCTGTCGGGTGCCATCGACGATGTCCACGATGTAGTGGGCGACCGGTTCGCTGATGTGAACGTTCTCGATTGTCTTCTGCACGTCCCTGGTTGTTTCCGGGGTGAGAAGCGGCTCGATCACAGCAACGTCGGTGCCCCGTTGAGCCCGTCGCAGGACGAGGTCCACCTCGTCATCGTGCTCGGGGTAGCCGATACCGGTCCGGATGAGGAAACGATCCAGCTGGGCTTCGGGGAGGGGATAGGTACCTTCAGATTCGATCGGGTTCTGGGTGCCGATCACCACGAACGGGCTGGGAAGCGCTCGGGTCTGACCATCCACCGTCACCTGCCGTTCCTCCATCGCTTCCAGTAGAGCACTCTGGGTCTTGGGGGGAGCCCGGTTGATCTCGTCGCCGAGGACCAGGTGGGCGAATACCGGACCCGGCCGGAACTCGATAGAGGAATTCGAGGGATCGAACACCGTTGCGCCGGTGATGTCAGCGGGGATGAGATCGGGAGTGAACTGGATCCGCGAGAACTCCAAACCGCAGCACTGTGCGATCGCACGGGCAGTGGCGGTCTTTGCGACTCCGGGAACGTCTTCCAGGAGTACGTGTCCGTCGGCGAACACAGCAGCCAGCACCAGCCGGAGGAGGTCACGTTTGCCGACGATCACGGTTTCGAGTCGGTCGAGCATCTCTTCTGCGAGCTGACCGACCAAACGAGGATCCGATATTTGGGGTTGGGTTGTCACAGATGTCCTTCTGGTGGCGGAGGAACAGAGGTCCTTGGAGGTGGTAGCTCGAGCGCTGCTTCCAGCTGGTCGAGTACCGACTCGATACGGGCCGTGGTGTTGGGGTTATCGGGGATGTGCACAGAAACACCCAGGTCGTGGGCCCGGTCGAGAAGGGTGGTCAGAGGCGCTGGAGACTGATCGAGCAGCGCTTGGCGGACGCCCTGCAAATCCCAGGGCACACGTTGCAGTCCGTGGTGGGCGGGTTCGGGAACCAGGGCCGGTCCAGCGCCCACCGAACCCGACGACATACGAGACCACGTTCGGCCCAGCAGGACCAGTCCGATTGCGATGGCCAAGAAGACAGCCAGGGGAAAGATCGTCGCGATCAGCCCGAACACCTCATTGATCATGCCGACCCTCCGAGCGCTGTTCCGACCGGAGCTGGACGCCCAGGTGGCGAGGTTCCACAGGCCGCCCGAGCCAATCGGCGCAGGCTGTCGACTGCACGGTCACGTTCAGCCGGGCTGGCTCCGGCTCCGCCGAAACGCACCGATTGATAACTCGAAACGACCGGTTCGAGTTCGATGGCCAAGTCGGGTTGGTGAACGCGAGTACGACGCAGCCATTCGTTGGGTGTCTCGTCAGCCATTCGTGGTTCGAGTCGACCGAGGCCGGCCTCGGCGTAGCGCATGGTGACTCGAACCGCTCTACCGGTGTCGGGATCCTGGAGGAGGGTGTAGCAGAACCGTTCGAATGCTGCCCAGCCTTCTTCGCCCTCGATATGAGATTGGTCGTAGGTCTCGCTCTGCAGACGGGTGGTACGTGCGAGCACGCCGTCGTCAGGCCCACCGGGTGAGAATCTCCTGAGGATCATGATGAAGCCGGTGATGAGTGTGATCGCCAACAGAACAAGCAAGAGGGTATAGGCCACGTCGACCCAGGAAAGGTTTGGTGCAGCCAGGTTTGGCCCGTCGATCTCCGGGCCGTCGATATCGGGTCTGTTGAAATCGGGGGGATTGAGATCGGGGGCGTCGATGTCGAAATCGCCAACTTGCTGTCGAATGATGAAGTCGTTGCGCGACTCGTGCCGGCTCACGAACGCTGCCGCAAACACCCCGGCCAGTAGTAGCGCTGCCAACGTGTAGGCGGTTCGAGCCGTCATCGGAGGGCGATATGACACCACCCGCTCAATCGTAGGTGACGGTTCGCCGACCCAAGCGCAGGCCCGGGTCGTCCTCAGGCGATCCTGGCGAATATCGCTTTGAGGTAGCGGCCCTCGGGGAAGGTGACGGGGTGATCGAGGGGGTGACCGAACGACTCGATCCGACCAGAGGTTCGTCCGGAGCGGCTGAGTTCGTCGTGGATTGCTGTGAGGAAGGCCTCTTCGGTAATCCGGGAGGAACACGAGGCCTGAACAAGAAGCCCATCGGGGGCGATCAAATCGATGGCCGCTCGGGTGAGTTTGCGATATGCGGTGAGGGCCCGCTCGATGTCGGCCTGCTTGGGCGCAAATGAGGGTGGGTCGACAATGACGATATCGAAGGTTCGGCCAGCCTTCTTCAGCTCGGTCATGGCGTCGAAGGCATCGCCTCGAATGGTTCTGAACCCATCGATTGGTTGGAGATTATTGGCGCCCATATTGGTCGTGGCCGCAGCGAGCGCGCCGGAGGAGATGTCGACTGCCGTTACCGACCGGGCCCCGCCTGCGGCCGCGAACACCGAGAACCCTCCCGTACTGGAGAAGACGTCGAGGACAGACGCGCCGTTGCTGAGGTCTCGAACTCGTTGACGGTTCTCCCTCTGATCGAGGAAATGGCCGGTCTTGTTGCCTCGAAGCACGTTGGCACGGAACCACAAACCATGCTCGGTGAACTCCACTGTGGGCTCGGGCAGAGTGCCGAAGATCACCGAGGTTTCGCCGCCGGGCAGCATGGACTGAGCTGCTCGGCTGGCCCGAAGTACCACGGCTGATGGCGCACAAGCAGTCACAAGGTGAGTCACCACGGATTCCAGATGTGGTAGCCAGGCGGCGGTGTAGATCTTGACAACCAGAACGTGGGAGTACTGATCGACGACGAGCCCGGGGAGACGGTCGTTTTCTCCGTTGACCAGGCGATAACCCGTTGTGTGGGCACTGGAGACAAGTGGCTCCCGGAGAGCGAGCGCCGTGTCGATGCGCTCGGCGAAGAAGCCGGCGTCGATCGTGGCTGGCGATCCGTGGTGAAGCATCCGGATCGCTATTGGGCTGGAGGGGTCAGCCAAACCGATTCCTACAAACCGATCTCTGTTGTCGAACACCACCGCAAGGTCGCCGGCTGCGGGGCTGTGTTTCTGGGTTCGAATGGAGTGATCGAATACCCAAGGATGACCGGACCGGATCGAACGCAGCGCACGCGGCGCAACCGTGGTCGCAATGGTTCGTGTCACCCCTACAGGGTGCCGCGAGTGCTGGGGTCTCACTCGACGGGGTCTCACCCGACAGGATCTCACTCGACAGGGTCGCCTGCGCTAGTTGCTTTCGCTGCCGACTCCTTCGGTTTCGTATCTGGGCAGCATGTAGGCGAGGCGCAAGAGCCCGGACCCGACAACGAAGAAGACGCCGACCCGCCAGAAGACCTCGACTTCGGAGAGGTCGATCGTCAGCAGTTTGCCGATGACGACGGTCAGCGTGAGGAGGCCGGTTGTTCTGATCGATGGTGTTCTCAGCGCAACACCGGCGGCTATCGCGACCGCGGCCATGGTGGCCCAAGCCAGGGAAATTGCTGCTTGTCCCTGGGACAGGTTCATGAGAACCGAGGCAACCCAGCCCAGTGCTCCGACCCATGCGGAGATTCCCAAGGCGGCCATGAGCTCTCGTTCGACCCGGTACAGGACAGCAGCGCCGGCCAGCAACAAGACCACGAGCAGATGGCCGAGTGCTTCTCCGAGCGTGGCCCCGCCGTTGACGACTCCATCGAGGATCCCGAAACCGGCGAGTGAAACAGCGGCGAAGGCAAGGAGTGCGGCGCCGACCTGGGTGGTTGGGTCGTCGAAGAACCGTCCGAGTACCAACGTGAGCGTGGCCTGAGTTGCCAGAGCGACAACGAGAACGGGACCGTCGGCCATTGCTACACAGGAGACAGAAACCAGGGCGCTCGCTCCCAGGAAGTGGGCGAGTGAGACCGATCTCGGCAGGTAGCGCACAGCTGCGCCGAGGACGGCCAGGAACCCCAATGCCATCGCAAGCCCGATCGTTCCGGCCCCAAACCAGCTGGATTCCACGCCTCGGCTCAGCAGTGCGATGACCGTTATCCACCCAAACCCGGGTACCAAGGCGACGGTCCAATGGTCGAACGACGCCAAGCCGTGGCCGCCTAAGCGATCGGCGACGGTTGGACCGAGCCACATCATCGCGGCGATGAGAATCAACGGTCCAAGGCCGTCGTTCAACACGTCCGCACCTCGATCTACCGAAAGACCGGCGGCGGCTAGCAGCACGGCACCGGCTGCCATGACGCCGACGACACGCAGCAATGTTGATTTCCTGGCCCAACCGAGAGCGGCGGCTGCTACGGCTGTCGCAGCCGTCCACCATGCGATGAGGGTGATCGGTTCGATCTCGAAGAACCCGAACCCAGCCGGCACCGCCAACCCCGCGAGAAGTGCGATGATCGAAATTTCATCCAGCCGGGTGTACAACGCAACGGCGAGGGACACCGTGATCGAGATGGCGATGAGAACTAGCGAGACATTCTCAGAGACGAGGTCGAGCCATTCGTGGGCTGCTGCGGCGCAGACGGGCAGGACGACCGCTCCGCCGATCCCCGACGTTACGGCCCACGGTCGGAGTCTTGGTGCAAAGTAGACGGCCCCGCCGAGAAGGCTGAGCCCGCCGAGTGTGGCCGCTGCCAGCTGCAGGTTGGGCCCGATCCAACCCCGGCTGATCGATGTGCTCACAAGGAATATCGCCGCCAACGCAACCAGAGCAATCCCGGCCCACCTGATCAGAACCTCCCAGTCTGGATTGATCGACGCCCGAGGCCGCGGGGTCGCCGGCAGCGGGGGAAGAGCTGGACCACCCGGCCCGCTGAGGCGGGTAGCCCCAATCGGCGGCGGTGGGGGCATGGCGATCGGGCTGACGGATGGAGCCGAGGACTCCTCCAACTGTGCGAGGCGACGTTCGTATTCCTGTTGCTTCTCGGTCACCTGGCGCTCGAGCGCGTCGAGTCGATCCACTAGCGCAGCGATCTGTTCCTCGGTGCTCGGTCCAGAACCCATGATCCATGGTCTCGCACGGCGAGATCGAGCAATAGGGCTACAAGCCTCTAGTCCCGTTGGGGCCTCTACCTGGGGGTGAGAGCCGTCCTTGCGTCCACAATCCGGCGTTCTGCAAGGTCGATGTAGGTGGCGTCGGTGTCGAAGCCGATGTACCGCCGTCCGGTCTCGACCGCGGCAACAGCGGTTGACCCGGCACCCATGAAAGGGTCGAGAACGACATCGCCTCGGTAGGTATAGAGCTCGATGAGCCTGCGGGGCAGCTCAACCGGGAACGGAGCGGGGTGCCCGACCCGCTTTGCCGACTCGGGGCGGATCTGCCACGTATCGAGCGTCCACGCCATGAACTCGTCGCGGCCGATCGTGGCTTCCCACGGGAGCCCGCGGGCCTTGCGTTCCTTCCAGTGAATCGCTCGATCGAATCGGCCCTTGCTGGCAACAAGAATTCTTTCGGTCACATCCCGGAGCGACGGGTTCGACGGTGACATCCACGAACCCCATGCGCAGTTCCCCGACGACCCGGCTGCCTTGATCCACACGACTTCGCCCCGTGGGAGGAAGCCAAGATTCTCCAGGATCACCCACACGTCCTTACTCAATGACCTGAACGGCTTCCGACCCAGGTTGGCAACGTTCACCGCTATCCGCCCGCCCGGTTCGAGGGTGCGAAAACATTCGGCGAAAACATCGTTGAGCATTCCGAGGTACTCGAAATAGGACGCTGGGATATGGCCGACGCCCATCTCCCGCTCGTACTCCTTGGCAGCGTGGTAGGGCGGTGAAGTTGTGATCAGAGCGACGCTTTTGTCCGCGATGTTCGACATGTCCCGGCTGTCGCCGAGGAAGAGCTGATCGGCCACGGCGCAGTCGACAACCTCGTCGTCGGTGCTCACCGCCGGCGCAACGAAGCGGGAGTAGAAGTCGGAGGCGTCGTGTCCCTCTCGCTTGGCGACGCCAAAACTCGAGGTCGAGGTGCGCTTCCGGGTCACGGCAGTTGACAGTAGTTTCTTGGGCCCCTGGGTCTGGCCATGGTGCGGTGCGACCGCATCGGGCTGTAACGCAAAATGCGACCCGGTCCGGGGCCGGATCGCATCGCTGCTCAGCGCGCTCGTAGGGACTCGAACCCCAAACCTTCTCGTCCGTAGCGAGATGCTCTATCCAATTGAGCTACGAGCGCTGGATGGAACAGTCTAGTTCGGACCCATCGGAGCCACACCATGGTTTTCGGCCGAACGCGAACCTCGCGGTTGCCGAGATCGTCCGCTAAGGAATGTCGTAGACCCTGACGTAATCGATCTCGTAGGTGGCCGGGAGCGCCCGACTGTCGAGAGGGCCGGGATTCCCGCCCAGCGCCAGATTGATCTTCAGCTCGGTCATCGCCTGATTGAACGGTGCCGGCCAACCCTGCAGGGTGTCGAGGTTTGCTTGAGCCACCACCGCTTCACCGTTCATGCGCCACGTCATCACCCCGTCGCTGCCGTAGTCGAATTGGAGTACATGCCAGTCGGCGGAGAAGTTCTGGTCACCGAAGCTCGCTTTGGAGGACTTGGCGGGGGAACCGAAGCTGTTCGCGTAGTGCAGTCCGAACACGGTTCGTTTCGGGTCGACGGCGGTCATGACTTCGAAGCCATCCCATTCGCCGCCGGTTGGCCAGCCACCGCCAGCCCAACCCGACGCCCACAGTGCGGGCCACAGGCCGCCTTGGTTGGCATCGTCGTTGGGGGTGAGTTTCACTCGATAGACGATCCGTTGGCCGGGGGAGAAGGTGACGCCCTTGCTGCGCACCATGCCCGAGGTCACGTCTCTGGTGGGGCCGTAACGGGGAGGAGTTCGGGCAGGTTTCGGTTCTGGCCTCGGCCTTGAGGATGAGCGAGCCGTCCGACACCGTCACCTGTTGGGGTGTGTAGCACTGAAGGGTGTTGCCTCCATCACCGTAGGTGGAGTGCTCCTTGTTCCACCGGGACGGCTCGAACGTGTCGAACTCGTCGCTCCACACCAACGTGGGACCAGCGGGAGCGGTCGTCGTGGGGAGGACGGTCGTTGTGGTCGTTGCCTGGGTTGTCGTCGTCGCCTGAGTGGTTGAAGGAGTGGTTGTCGTCGGCGCAGCCGTCGTCGTGGGCTGGGTGGTGGTGGGCTGGGTTGTCGTGGGCTGGGTGGTCGGAGCGGTGCTGGTCCCGCCACTGGTGGTTGTCGTGAGTAGCGAGGTGGTGGGATTGGTCGCAGACGTCACCGGTGCGACGGTTGTCGGCAACGTCGTCGAGCTGGTCCTCGCAGTGGGTTCGGGCTCCGTAGTGATTGTGATCGGCTGCTCACCCGGCCCGCTCTCAGTGACGTCGTTGACCCCGGAATCGCCAGACGAGCCTTCAACATCGGCATCCAGTTCGTCGTCGGTTTCGGGTTCGGGCACCTCGCTGTTCGGGGTCGGGTCCGAAAAGGGCAACGTCTCGGGTGCAGCGTTGTCGGTGTCACTCCTCGCCCACGGCGCGTTGCAGGCGGCGGTGACGAGTACGAGCGCGAGGAGTGCGAGGATCAATCGAGGCCTGTGAACCACACGTCAGCCATCGGCCTTTTGGCCTATCGGGCTGAAGCATTTGGATCAGATTGCCCTATGTGCCCGGAGTGTTCGTCTCAGAGGACTGCGCCGTCGACGATCTCGCATGTGACTCCTGTGGTGCCGTCGACCAGGTCGAACGCTATTGCCTCGCCCACTGCCTTCTGACCGGCTGACAGGTTCTGGAACACTGCTGCGCCAGAGCCGACGACGACATCGTCACTGAGGAAGTTGATCTCGACGGAGATGAAACCCTTCTCTTCTTCGAAGGGATTGGTGAACTCGACCACGGCTTTGCCCCACCCGAGTTGAGTGACCCCACACTCGGTGATCGTTGCGTTGTCCTGTACGAGTTCTTCGTTTCTCGCCAACTCATCAACCCGCACTTCCATGTTGTTGCCGACCGCAGCGACCAGCGCCAGACAACCCCCGAGGCCAACCACCATCAGCACCAGAACAACCTTCAGCACCGTTCCCATTCCGCCCTTCTTGGGTGCCTCCGGAACCATGAATTGGGGGGCTGCCTGGGGCGGTTGGGGTCCGCTGGCCCGGGTCTTGTCGGTCCAGTTCACGCCGTCCCAGTACCGCTCGATGCCGGGCATCGTGGGGTCGGGGTACCAGTTTGGGGCGATCTCTACGGCCACGTCAATCGACGGTACCGCCTCGGCTCGGCTCGGTTGGAGACCCTGGAGTGATCGGACATGACGTCGGTCCCTGGCCAACAATCTGGCATCTCGCAACTCTCCGCCGATATTGTTTTGCGGCCGTGGTGAGGGTCCGACTGGGCTGCTTCCTGACGCTTCTTCCTGGCTGGAGGCTGAGGTGAACGCCATGAAGCCCCGACCCAAAGGTCGGGGCTCCACATTGACAAGAGCGGAGAGGGAGGGATTTGAACCCTCGGATCCCTTGCGGGATCACCTCCTTAGCAGGGAGGCACAATCGGCCTGACTCTGTCACCTCTCCACGCCGTTGTTACCCGGCAGGGGATCGAGTGTAACTGCTGTATCAGGAACCGTCGAAGGAATCTGGGCCTTGGTTGGCGCTCTCGGAGTCGGCAAATTCCGTTCGGGACCCACATCTGATCAACATTCCGTTCGGGAACTACAACCGGTGTGGTTGAGGAACGGTTTTTGGGGGGAATGTGGTTGCCGAAACGGAATATGTGCGACGAGTGGTTGCAGTGACCAAGCGGCAACAATTCGATAGGGTCGCCACATGGCTGGCTTCGAGGGACTCGAACAGTCCCGGTACGACGACGACAACCGGCTTGAGGCTGTCGATGAATTTCGCATGATCCGGGCGGTGCTGACCGGCACCCGAGGTCCGTGCGGTATCGCATAGGGGAGCGATCGGTGGTCGGGCAGTCTTCAGCTTCACAGTTTCGACCGCTGCGCAGCTGGGTCCTAGTTCGGCGGGGCGCACCGACTACGTCGCCGGGTTCGTTGCCTGCGGTGCCGATGCGGGGATTCTCGACCTTGACGACGCCACGCCCGAACATCAGAAGGCCAATCATCGAGCAGCCCGTGTCGATGCCGCCGATGGCCTTTCGGCTGGTGATCTGCGCCTTTTCATCCGAACCAATGGCCTGCGGACCGCTCATTTCGAAGCCGATGTCGAGGCGGCCGCTCGGGTGGGCGTCGATGGCATCGTGGTTCCGATGTTGACCAGTGGGGAGGATGTCCAGCGAGTCCGGGAAGCGATGAACAGATCAGGCATGGTCGCCTCTGCGCTGGTGGGTGGAATCGACACACCCGGCGCAGTTCTCGACGCACGACAAATCTGTTCAGCCGGACTCGATTTCGCCTATTTCGGTGCTGAAAGCTTCGTCAGCGACCTTGGAGGAGTCCGAACGCCCAACAACCATGAGGTTGCGGTTGCTCGGTCGATCGTCACGATGGCGGCGGCTGCGGCCGGAATTGGAGCGGTTGACCAGATGGTCACCGACGTCAATGATTCCGCTCGATTCAGCAGGGAGGCACTCGAGGCCAGGAGTATGGGGTTCGGCGGCAAACTGTGCCTTCACCCGTCACGAGTAACCTTGGCCAATGCGGTGTTCGACCCCACTGAGGAGGCGGCTTCTCTGGCCCGGGGCGTCGATGCGTCGGCTGATGCTCACCGACCGGGTGGTACCGCCGCACTGCCCGGCGACCAGATGAGCGACGTCCCTGAAGCATCGCGGGTCCGCCGCATGTGGGCCTTACTTGGAGGCAGGAGATGATGGCTCTGCGGCCACCTTTCGAACTGGATTCCCTTGCGTCGTCGGAGAACCTCCCATGACCGCTCCGCTCACGGGTGTACTGGTGGTTGCTCTCGAGTCTGCAGTGTCGGCTCCATTCGCCACGCGCCAGCTTGCCGATCTCGGCGCCGAGGTGTTGAAGGTAGAGGTTCCTGGGCAGGGCGACTTCGCTCGCCACTACGACTCCTCGATGGGTGGGTCGTCGGCCTTCTTCGTGTGGGCCAACCGGGCCAAGCAGAGCATTGAACTCAATCTCAAAGACCCCGCCGACCGGCTGGTCTTCGACGAGCTCGTGGCCGGTGCCGACGTGTTCATCCAGAATCTGTCGCCGGCCGCAGCCGGACGCCTGGGAGTGCAGGCCGATCAACTCCGGGAGAACCGACCCGATCTGATCGCGTGTGACATCTCCGGCTACGGGGTGGGCGGCCCACGAACCGACGACAAGGCCTACGATCTCGCCATTCAGGCCGAGGGGGGAGCGATCGCGCTCACCGGAACACCCGAACAACCGTGCAAGGTCGGCTTCTCCATCGCCGATATTGCATCCGGGATGTATGCCTTCTCTTCGATCCTGGCGGCGCTGTACAGGCGTATGGCCACTGGCGAGGGCGCCTCGATCGAGGTGTCGATGTTGGAGAGCCTGGCAGAGTGGACCGCAGCGCCGACTTACAACTCGGTTGGCATCGGTCGATCCGTCGCCCGGTCCGGGCACCGCCACAGCATGATCGCCCCCTATGGCATGTACGAGCTCGACGACGGCAGCACGGTATTGATCGGCGTCCAGGCCAACCGAGAATTCGTAGCTCTCGCCGAAGGGGTACTCCTCGATCCGACGTTACCGGATGACCCACGTTTCGCCGAGAACGCCGATCGGGTCGACAACATCGAAGTTCTGGAGGAAATCATTCGGGCCGTCTTCGCAGCCACCCCGGCAGAGGAAATCTTGTCCCGTTTGGCTGAGAGCCGGATAACCCACAGCCGGGTGCGGGATCCGCTATCGCTATGGGATCACGAACAACTCCGGGCCCGCGACCGGTTCATGACAGTGACGACGCCAACCGGATCAACCGAGACCTATCGACCGCCGTTCAACATGAACGGCCTTCCGCTGCCCGAGGCCGCCGTCCCCGCGCTGGGAGTCGACACCGCCGGTCTCGCCGAAAGACTCAGGAAACGCGGCCGGTAAGCGCTCAATTTTCAGCTGGCGGCGACAAATAGCGTCGCCCACGGCTGACAATTCGATCGATTGTCGCCCCCCGCTGATAATTGGGACGATGGCGAAGCTGCCGCCCGTTGACACGCAGCTGGGCGTGTAGTGGCAATTGCCCTTTGTTGGGCCCACGTCTCCCTGAGCCATGCTCTGTGGGTGCGGCAAGTGCTATTAGATAGTTGACCTGATGCGGGGCTGGTGCCCCGACCGACTCGAGCCCCAGGGCTGAGCGCTGGCCTCCTCTCCACTGAGGAACATCGAGGCGATGATGGTGGATACGAGTGGCACGAGACACCGATCTGAAGCCACTTGCGAGTAAGAACTGGGCACCGTCACCTGGGCGGTCCGCTCTACATGGCATTGACGCCGAGCGGTAGATTTGGGCATGGGCAGCGACTCCCGGCGCCGACGTTTGGCTCGCCGATTCGCCACGCTCGTACTGCTTGGCGCCCTGTTCTCACCAGTTATCCGGGACCGTGACAGCCTGCCTCTGTCTACCTACCCGATGTATGCCAGCACGCGGTCCAACGTTGTCAGCTTCGTCACCGTCAAGGGTTTCAGATCCAATGGTGAACCCGAAGAACTGTCGATGTTCACAATCGCTCGCACCCGTGACCCGCTGATCGCCGAGTCGTTTCTGGCGGATGCGGTTCGTCGAGGCGATTCCGACCAGTTGTGCACCGATGTTGCGGCGAGAGTCGACGATCAGGTGCAACAGATTGTGGTCGCCACCGAACGTTTCAACGTTGCCGAACGGTCCTCCGGCGATCCACCGTTCGAGCGCACTGTTCATGCGACATGCACGGTGCCGCCATGACCGGACCGATGGCAAGGACAGAGTTGCGACCGTCGGTGCTCGAGCGGGTGGACGGCTGGTTGCACGATCCCGCTCCGGCGAGCAGGCTGGCCAGCCTTCGAATTCTGATCACCGGTTTCGTCCTGGTGTATCTGATTGCCAACGTCCCGGAGTTCTCCCGTTTGGCCAGCCGTCCTGCCGGCGAATTCGAACCGGTCGGAGTGATTACCCTGCTGGATCAGCCGCTGGGCACTCGGGTTTGGCTGCTCTTCGGTGCGTCGATAGTGGCCGGGTCGGCTGCTCTGATCGGCCTCGCCTACCGGTTCACCGGTCCGCTGTTCGCCGGGCTGGTTCTGGTGTGGGCCAGCTACCACAGCTCGTGGGGCCAGATGTTGCACTTCGAACATCTCTTCACCCTGCATCTGCTGATCCTTGCCGTCGCGCCCGCTGCCGATGCGTGGTCGGTCCAGCCGACAGATGGCTCTAAGCGCTCGGCTCGCTACGGCTGGCCCATCCGTCTGCTGGCGATCACAACTGTCGTCACTTACTTCATCGCCGGGATCGCCAAACTTCGGATCGGCGGTATCGATTGGGTCGATGGATCCACACTCAGCAATCACATCGGGTACTCGGCGACCAGGATGGAAGTGCTGGGCGGCTTCGTGCCTCCCGTTGCGCCGTTGGTGATCGGCAAAGACTGGCTCATGGGGCCGATGGCCTTTGGCGGCCTGTTGATCGAACTCGTTGCTCCGCTCGCTCTGCTGGGTGGCAGGTGGCGGCGCTGGTGGGTGGTAGGGGTGCTGACCTTCCACCTGGGGACCGCGGCCACCATGATGGTGTGGTTCCCCTACCAGGGACTGGGTTTCGCTCTGCTCCCGCTCTACCGGGCCGAACGTGTGGTCGGACCGATCCTGGACAACGTGCTCACCCGCTGGCCGGTGCGAGGCCTCTGGTTGCCGCCGCGTCCTCGTCGTGGATGAACATGCTGGACAAGATCGCGGGCAGCATCACGAGTCCCATCGCAATGAACCCCCACCGATACGCGCCGAGAAGGTTCGAGGCGGGAGCATCCTCGCCTCCGGCGGCATCGATTCGGAGTGCGATCACCGTTGCCGCCAACGCCACGCCACCGGCGAAGGCAAACTGCCGTTGGGTGTTGAAGACTGAGGTGGCCCTGCCGGTCTCTTGGTTGGAGATCGTGGCGTACACGGCGGTCTGGATGGAGACAAACACCATGCCCATCGCCAACCCACGAATCAGTGATGCGGTCCCGATCAACCACAGCGGCGTGTCGAGGTCGAAGAGGGCGAAGGAGCCGGTCACCGCTGCTGTCACCGCAGCACCCGAGATCAAGAGCCGGCGGGGTCCGACCGCTTTGTAGACCCGCTTGCCGATGAGGGTGGAGATCAGGAAGATGCCCGCAGCCTGAGGAGCCTGGGCGAGACCCGATTCGGTAGCGGAGAACCCCCGCAGGTCCTGGAGGTACAGGGGAACCACGAAGATCCACCCGAAGAAGCCGGCGTAGATCATCGACGAGGTGATGTTGATCGTGCGGAACAGCCGGTCACCGAACAGCCGCAGTGCCAGCAGAGGCTGATCCAATCGTAGTTCGACGACCACCAGCGCGATCAGGGCGAGAGATCCGACAGTTGCTGCCCCGATGATGGGAGCGGAGAGCCAGCCGAAATCGGGTCCGGTTGAGAGGGCGAAGATCAGGAGCGAGACACCTGTGGCGGACAACAGGAGACCGGCACCATCCAGCCGCCCCGGTTGTGCCTGGGTTTCTTCCCGCAGCCAGAACCAGCCGAGGCTGATGCCAGCTAGTCCGATGGGCAGGTTGATCAGGAAGATCCACCGCCACGACGCGTTGTCGACCAGGACACCACCGAGGACAGGCCCGATGGCGGGTGCAACGACGACAACGCTGAGTACGCCGACGGTTGCCGTAGCCCGTTCGGCGAGTGGAAAGGCCCGAAACAACATGGCACTACCGATCGGGGTGATGAGGCCGGCGCCCATGCCCTGAAGGACCCGCGATGTGATCAGCTGGGCGAGCGATTGCGACGCACCGCAGAACAGAGATCCGACGACAAAGATCGTCAGCGCAGTCAGAAACATCCGCTTGGTCCCGAATCGGTCTCCAAGCCAGCCGGCGGCCGGAATCACCGAGGCCAGCGTGAGCAGGTACGCCAGCGCGACCCACTCGATGTCGGTGGTAGGGACGCCGAACTGCCGAGCCAGTGTTGGAAGGGCCACGTTGACTGCGGTTCCGTCGATGATCGTCATCGACAGTCCGAGAACGTAGACCGCCATGACCCGGTACTTGTACTGGCTCAACACCGGTTGTCACTCACTGGGCGAACCCTATCGACCGTCGAAAGGTGAGGATTCCTCTGCTGGAATCTTGACAACGGCAGGGTTCACGGATTGCCGACGTAGTCCGAGGAGGGGAACTACAGCGAGGAACATCACCGCCAAGGACACCAGGGTGACGGTTCCAAATCCCTGGCGAACTGCGTCGGCAATGGCCGGGCCGGCCTCGATCTCCTCGCCCGCCAGCAGTTGCTGAACCGGTTCGACCGAACCGAGCTCACGACCGACGACGAGCAGCAGGATGGCACCACCTGCGGCGCTTCCGATCGTGAATCCCTGATTGCGCATGAACTGGTGTGCCGCTCCCGCACGACCGATCTGTTGGGGTTCGGTTGCAGCCCGCAGCATTGTGAGTGCGGAGTTGGTGGCCAGCCCGATTCCCACACCGGACGCAAACAACCCGGCAAAGATTCCGATAACCGAACTGTCGGTCCAGGCGAAGGCGGCGGTGATCACGGAGCCAACCACGCCCGACCCCAGTCCGAGCGTCATTACGTCGACCTCGTTGAGTCGAGCTTGGATCACACTCGACAGGTTCGCTCCTGCGGTCCAACCGAGAATGAAGAAGAGCACCGCCCACGCTGACGCGTCAGTGGACCAGCCGCGGCCGGCCGAGACGTACAGCGTGATGTAGATGTTGGTGGCAAAGGCGGATGCGATCATGAGCGTCGGTGTGGCGCCGAGGCTGCGGTAGGGGTGCCCGGCGATGTGCTCCAGTTTCAGGACCGGCCGCTCGGTCCGCCGGGCGTGCAGGATGAAGAGGCCGACAGCCGTGGCGGCAACCGCCAGCAGGATGACCGAAGCGAAGCCGAGTTCGTCCACCGCCGCGATCGTAGAGAACGTGATCACACCGACCAGAGCTGCTCCCCGCCAGTCGACCGTGGGGCTCTCTGCGCCGGGCTGCCGTTCAGGGAACGTGTCGCGCGCCGAGAATGTGCAGAGCAGGCCCAACGGGAGGTTGACGAAAAAGATCCAACGCCATGAAGCGACGTTCAACAGCAACGCAGCCAGGGCCGGAGCAGCCGCACCCATCAGGCCCCAGATGGTCGCATTGGCCGCGAAGGCTTTCGGGGTGAGCGAAGACGGGTATGCCAAGTTCACCGCCGCGAGGCTGGCGGCAAACAGACCGCCCGACGCAGCGCCCTGGACGAGCCGAAGAACGATGAGGAGGAAGACGCTGTTCACCAAGCCGGCGGAAAAGCCTGTGACAGCGAAGATGGTGGTGGCGGCGACAAACACTCTTCTCGAGCCGATCCCGTCTACCAGCGGCCCCGCCACGATGGTGCTGAGACCGGAGGCGAAGAGGTACGCGGTAATGATCCACGGCAAGAGATCGATGCGGCCGAGGTCGGCTGCCAGTTGGGGGAGTGCGGCCGCTACAGCAGTGCCTTCGAAGGCAACCAACGCCACGCCCATGTAGATCGCAAACGATATTCTGCGGTACTGGGGCGACAGCAGGCCCGGTTCCTGGTTCACTCAGCGAGGCTATCGAAATCGAACCTGCTGCGGTCGAGCGGGGCCTAACCTCGTAGGCGTGACCAGCTCAGAACCAATGCTCGGACGTAGTGTCGACCCTGAGGAGTACGGACGCCTGGACACGTTCCCGGTGGACCGTCGGGTCCGGGTGAGGTTCACCACTGATGAACTTCAGGCATTGTGCCCTGCGGTGGAGGGCATTCAGCCCGACATCTACCGAGCCACCATCTCGTACACGGCGGTCACCCACGCCGTCGAGTCCAAGTCGTTGAAACTCATGCTCACCACGTACCGGGACAGAAGGATCTTCGCCGAACACCTGGCCGGCGAACTGGCCGACAGGGTGGCCGAACTGGGCGATGCGGTTGCAGAGGTCGAGGTGACCCTCACCCAAAACGTCAGAGGTGGCATCGTCACCGAAGTATCCACCGGCCCCAAGTAACCAGTGACATGAGGTCGAGCACGATGCTATGTTCAACCTTGCTGTTCATGTAGCGTAAAGCATTCTTTACGAAAACCGGTCAGCATGGATACACTCAGTGGCCATGTCATCATCTCGCTTCCTGCTCTCAGCAGCTCTCATCGCATTCGCAACCGCCGCTTCGGCGTGCACCGGCTCCGATGATGAGACCGTGACCATCTACTCCGGGCGTACCGAGAATCTCATTCAGCCGATTCTCGACGACTTCACCGAGGAGACCGGCATCGAGGTGTCGGTGAAATACGACGAGTCCTCCAACCTTGCGTTGCTGATCGAGGAGGAAGGCGACCAGAGCCCGGCCGACGTATTCCTGTCTCAGAGCCCGGGCGCGGTTGACTTTCTCGACTCGGCCGGTCTGCTCGCCGAACTTCCCGACAACGTCTTGGATCTCGTGCCCGAAACGGTTCGTGATACCGATGGTCGCTGGGTTGGCTTCAGCGGCCGGCAGCGGGTTTTGGTCTACAACCGGGAGAGCCTCGATGCCAGCGAGTTGCCAACAAGCGTGTTCGACCTTGCTGATCCGAAGTGGAACGGCCGTCTGGGCGTCGCCCCGGCCAATGGTTCATTCCAGGACTTTGTGACGGCAATGAGAGGCACGGTGGGTGACGACCGGACTCTGGAGTGGTTGAAGAGCCTTGCCTCCAATGACGTGCAGACCTACCCGACGAACAGCGCCATCGTGGCCGCTGTCGGCCGAGGCGAAATCGATGCCGGTCTCGTGAACCACTACTACAACTACCGCGCCATCGATGAGGACCCCAACCATCCCGGCCTCAATCATCAGTTCGCTACCGACGATCCTGGCAACATCTTGATTGTCACCGGTGCAGCGGTCATCGAAGGCTCCGACAACTACGACAATTCGACCGACCTGATTGTGTGGCTGTTGCAGGAGGCGGCCCAACGTTACTTCGCAGACGAGACGTTCGAGTACCCACTGGCCAGCGGTGTTGCTCCATCCCGTGATCTCCCGTCGGCAGAGTTCTCCAGCGTGGGCGGATTGGATCTTGGCAGCTTGAGGAACGGGCTCGAGGGCACGAGCAAGCTCATCGCCGAGGCCGGCCTGGAGGGCTGACCATGACAGCGGTGGCTCCTGCCAGACGACAAGCGATTCGCCCGAACCGTTCGGTCGGTCGAGCACCCTCGTGGATGTTTGTGCATGCGGTCGTGACCGGGCTGGTCTTCGCTCTTCCGGGAGTCTTTGTTGCGCTCCGAACCCTGCAACTCGGGGACCAACTCGGCTCGACGGTGCGGGCAGCAGCGGCGCCCCTGGGCCGCACGATCCTGTTGGCGGTTGCCGTGTCGGGGACCGCTGCCCTGTTGGGAACTGCCCTGGCGTGGCTGCTCATTCGCAGTGATCTGCCCGGTCGGAGTGGGTTGCGAATCCTGGTGGTTCTTCCGCTGGTGCTGCCGAGTTTTGTTGGTGCGGCGGCGTTTCTCGCGGCGCTGGCTGAGGGTGGGGTGCTACGGGGTGTGTTGGGACTGGTCGGAGTAGACCGGCCGCGGCTGCGGGGTTTCTGGCCGTCATGGTTTGTGCTGTCGTTGTTCACCTACCCCTATGTGTTTCTCCCGGTTGCTGCACGGCTGCTGGCGCTATCGCCGGCTCTGGAGGAGAGCGCCCGAATGCTGGGTCGCTCTGGATTCGAGACGTTTCGAGACGTGACGCTTCCTCAGCTCAGGAAGTCGATCGGCGCGGGAGGCCTGCTGGTCTTCCTCTACACCGTCAGCGAATTCGGCGCGGTCCAGCTGCTGGGCTACGACACCCTGACCAGGGTGATCTTCGCATCGCGGTTGAGTGATCGAGCCACATCCTTCACCGCCTCGTTGGTGCTTGTGCTGCTTGCGCTGGCCGTCGTTGTGGCACATCGGTTCCAGCGGATACACCACGACGCGGACGGCCCCGTTCGAGTTCATGCGATGGATCCGGTTCGTTTGGGCCCCTGGCGGAGTGCCGCTATAGCGTTCGTGGCCTCGGTGGTGGCATTTGGTCTGCTGGTGCCGATCGCAAGCCTGGCAACGTGGGCATGGCGAGGCCTGGTTGATGGTCGAGTGGGATTCGACGGGCTGTTCGAGGCTGCCCGCAACACCGCCGGGGTCGGCATCCTGACCGCCGTGGTCGCGGTCGCCACAGTTCTGCCTCTGGCCACCATGCTCGTGCGCTATCGGTCACGGGCCAGTGAGGTGGCGTCGGTGGCCGTTGTCGGCGGTTTCGCAGTACCGGGGCTGGTGATCGCTCTCTCGTTGGTGTTCTGGACCCTCAACGCCCCGCTTGTTGGTGGCCTGTACCAGACGCTCCCGCTTCTCATTGGTGCCTATGTCGTGCATTTCGGATCCCAAGCGCTCGGGGCTGCCGAGGACTCGGTGCGAGCGGTGCCGGCCAGCCTCCGTGAGTCCAGTCAACTTCTCGAGTCGTCAGCGGTACGCCGATTGGCCACGATCGACTTCCCTTTGATGCGCCCATCGTTGGTGTCGGGTGGGGGACTGGTTCTGTTGTCCACCGTCAAGGAACTCCCAGCCACCCTGCTCCTGGCTCCGACCGGATTCCGCACGCTGGCAACCGAGGTGTGGGGCTCGTACGAAGACGGGTTCTACTCAGAGGTCGGAGTCGGCGGTTTGATCTTGGTCGCCCTGTCCGCTTCGCTCACCTGGTTGCTGGTCTTGCGGCGGTCCGACGTTATCCGTGAGCGTTGAGGAGGACGAACCCGTGACCCTGATGTTCGGTAACCTTGACACTGTGGCTGCACCCACCCCATCACCCGCAGTTCAGAGGGCCCTGACCCCTGAACCGGTATCTCTGGAAGCGGTGTCGGTGCTGCTCGGTGGTGGAGCTGTAGTTGCCAACGCATCTTTCGATGTGGAGGCCGGCCAGGTGCTCGCATTGCTTGGACCCAGCGGCTGTGGCAAGACCACACTGCTCCGAACGATCGCTGGTTTGCAGGAGCTGTCCACCGGTCGAATAGTGGTGGGAGTGACCACGGTGTCGGGGGATCACACCATGGTGCCGCCGGAGAAACGCCGGGTCGGGATGGTATTCCAGGACGGCGGACTGTTCCCTCACCTCACCGTTGAACAGAACGTCCGCTTCGGCCTTCGTGACCATGCCGATGCGCCGCAGCGAGCGATCGAGATGCTGCGACTCGTTGACATGGACCGGTACGCCGATCGAATGCCCGGGACATTGTCAGGTGGTCAACAGCAGCGGGTTGCGGTCGCCCGTGCGCTTGCGCCGGCCCCGTCGGTTCTCCTGCTCGACGAGCCGTTTTCCGCCCTCGATGCTGGCTTGCGGGTACAGATCCGTCGCGACGTGAAACGGCTCATCGTTGCCTTGGGGATCACCACGATCGTGGTCACCCATGATCAGGAGGAAGCGTTCGCCATGGGCGAACAGATCGCAGTGATGCTCAATGGGTCCATCGAACAGGTGGGCACGCCCTCCGAGCTTTATCGAAACCCGGCAACTCCGTGGGTAGCGGAGTTCGTTGGTGACGGCGTTCGTCTGGAAGGTCGCTACACCGATGATGCAATTGCGACGTCGTTGGGTCCACTGCCGGTTCGGCGGGTGAAGGGCACCACCGTTGTCAACGGACCGGCAACCGCCATCGTTCGACCCGAACAACTGCGCCTGCGCCGCGGTGATTCGGCCGTGGTGGCAGACATCGAGTACTACGGCCACGATGTGCGGTACGACGTCGTGATGGATGACGGCACGTTGGCAACCGTGCGCGCCCTCACGGCTCAGTTCGGGCCCGGTGATCGAGTCGACGTGGAGTTCTCCGGCGGCACCGTCCCCGTCTGGCCCGGCTAGCCGAAAAAGGGTTGCCAGCCCACCGTATGTGTGGGTGCTGCACTCGAGAAGGCACCCGAAGTGGACTAGGTACCGAAGTGGACTAGGTACGCAGTGTCAGGCGCTCAGTGGCGAGGCGGCTGGTTCCACTTCGACCACAAGAATACGCTCGGCGGTGAACGCACTCACGCCGACCACCGAACCGCCGAGGTCGATCGTGGTTGTGCCGTCGGGTGAAGAGGCGATCACAGAGGCGGAGACGCCGGGAACGATGGCGTTGGTCTCGAGAAACTCGAGTAGCCCAGGAGTGAACTCGAGCTCTTCGGGGATACGCGTGATGACCGCTGTCGCACCGGTTTCCAGCGTGGAGAGGGCCACCAGCTGGGGCGCAACGTAGCCCGAGCCGGGAATGGGATTGCCGTGGGGACACGTAGTGGGATCATCGAGCTGGCGCACAATAGCTTCTTCCACCGCGGGGCTGATTACGTGCTCCCATTTACCAGCCTCATGATGGGCTTCGGCCCAGGAAAGGCCAAGCACGTCGGTGAGGAATCGCTCGGCCAGGCGATGACGCCGCACCATGGTTGTGGCCAGCGTCCGACCTTCATCGGTGAGCTTGATTTCGTTGGAATCGACGAAGACGAGCCCCTCATCGACCAGCCGGCGAACCATCTCCGAGACTGCCGGACGAGAGACCTCGAGCCGTTCGGCAATGCGAGCCTGGATCACACGCTGGCCATCCTCGTTCAGTTCGAAGATCGTTTCGCAGTACTCCTCGAACGCCGGATGGTGCTCTGGAGAGGTGTACTCGGCCATACCGACAGTCTAGGCCCCACCCCCAAATCGTGCGAGGCCCGAGCGCCCCTCGACCGGTTCGGTTTGTCGGACGACTAGGGCAACTCGTCCTCGGTCGGCGTCTCGCCGTTGTCGGGGCGGTCCATCGGCGGCGCGATGAACAACGCTTCGAACTCGCTCGTCGGTCTTGTCTGGACCGACTCTCCCTCCTCGATGGCCTCTGCGGCCGACGGTAATGACACCGCCGACTCAGCTCGAATCGAATCTCTGGACACTTCGTATCGTTGTCTGCTCGTGCCCGACAACACGTCCATCATGCGAGCACCGATGGCCGCATCCTCCGCGTCGGCGATGCCGTCAAGGTATCCGCTGACGAAATACCCGAGCAATCTGTTTCCAATCGGTGCGATGAGTCGTGCTGCGAGGCAGTCCGGCCGCCACACAGTGGAAATTTTGAGGATTGATTGCCCAGACGACTTGTCCAGAATGATCGCTTCGGTTGCAACGAGAGGATGATGGTCCAGCGTGGAATAGACGAAGCCGTAGTAGTCCTCGTCGCTGATCAGCGCGACCACCCGTCCGGTTGAGGTGATCGTGAAGGGTCCGACTGGAGTTGTGAAAACGAAATCCTCGCCGATCAGAATCGGAGGTTGGGCCGGGGTCAGCTGGATCCCGGCCGCTTCGTGCCCGGCCCAGGTCCAGATCGCTTCGCATGAGTTGTCGAAGTCCGGTACCGATCGTTCACTCCGGTGAATGCGGAACCCCGCTGGAGCTTCTTGCGCAAATGGGTTCGCGTCGACTTTGGGAGCTTGGTGTTCGAGCTCCTGAACCAAACCGTCCAGTTGCTCACGAGTTGGTGGACCGAGGTGGAAGAACGTTCGTCGGCACCCCTTCTTGATTTCGTGGGGGATGAGGTTCAGTCCGAGCAGAGCCGGGCCGCCGAAACCGATCGCAATCAATCGAGCATCCAGCGTCCGCATCAGGTCGATCGCCTCCCCGTCCAAATCGTAGAACGTGAACCCTTGGGCGGCGATGACCAGCCCTGCGCCGAAACCGATCGCAACGCCTCCCGACAGAAGACCGATCTGGGCGACCACGGATTGTTCGGATCCGATGCGTAGTAACGCAAATCCGATTTTGGCGAAGGCCAAGGCGATGATGACATGACCGACCAGCTCGGCGGTTCCACCGGAACGACTGGCGATTGCGCCCACCGCGATCGCGACCAACATCAGTTGAGCGGTCCACCAGCGCCCCTTGGTCTGCCGCACACATTCGGCGGCGACAACGGGAAACAGGAACACGATGGACTGGAACTCGATCGGCGAGGCGAAGCCAATGCCCATTCGAGCCAGGGTGAATGCAACTCCTGAAACGCCGACCAGCACGAGGCCGGCGTCCATCACAACCATCGGACTAGCGAAGGTTCCTCGACTGAGGAATCGGAAGATGCCAACCGTGGCGACGAGGAAGGTCAGGGCGAGCCAGGGTAGGGACAGGATGAAGGAAAGTGGACCTGAAGCGAGCAGTGACAATGACGCTGCAATGGCGGCGGGTACCGAGAACGCCCGAAGCCAGGAGATCGACGCATTCGTCGGGCCAGACGTTGTCCGCTCGGCCAGCCTGAGCGCCAAAGGCAGCCCGACCAGAGCCGAGAGCATCCAGAGGGCAGAACCTACGTCGCGTACGACACCGATGACGATCGCCAGCCATATGAGGGCGCCGAAGACGGTCTCTGCGGCGGGGACACGACTCGCGAGGAGGCCTTCGAGATACACCTCCGACTTCATCTTCTGTTTCGCGTCTTTGACGCCGGCGACAGCCATGGTTCAGTTATCGACCGAAATCGCTCGTACCTTTGCGGGTTCCTTCCGAGCTTTGCGTATCCGGTCGACCTCAAGCCGGCTCCTGCGTATGGACTGCACCAAATCGGGAGGGTGTCTTACGCAGTTTCGGCGGTGGGCGGATTGGCGGAGAGAGGGGGATTCGAACCCCCGGTGACCGTGAAGCCACAACGGTTTTCAAGACCGACGCAATAGTCCGCTCTGCCATCTCTCCGTCGACAAAGGTAGCAATGCCTCCGCGTTACGACACCGGGTTGGTAACTCGCCGGCTTCGCTGGCACCATCGTCCCGTGCCGGCAACGCCCACAACCGTCGAATTCAAGAGCTCTGTGCCCGAGGTGACACTCTTCGCCGATTACTGGCCCGGGGATCTGACGCCGGTTGTGCTCGTGCACGGTGGGGGCCAGACCCGCCATTCGTGGGGACAGACCGCAGCTGCGATCGCTGAAACCGGTCATGCGGTCTATTCGATCGACCAACGGGGCCATGGCGATAGCAGCTGGGATCCCGACGGCAAGTACCGGTTCACCGACTACGGCGCCGACGCCGTTGCCGTGCTGGACCAACTCGATCGGCCCGCCATCTGGATCGGGGCTTCACTGGGAGGGATGGCCGGCATGTTGGCCGCCGACGACCGCGCCGAGTCGATGCATGCACTCGTCCTGGTGGATATCACCGCCCAGCCCGCTCTCCAGGGTGTCGATCGAATTCTCACCTTCATGGGAACCACCAGCGAGACGGGTTTTGCGTCGTTGGAGGAGGCAGCCGACGTAGTCGCCGCGTATCAACCAGGGCGGGCGCGGACCAAGAACCTCGAGGGACTGAAGAAGAACCTTCGCCTCGGCGACGACGGCCGCTGGCGCTGGCACTGGGATCCTGCGTTCATGACCGTGCGAGGCGAGGATGATCACGACCACGACCAGCGCCATGAGAAGCTCGTGCACGCTGCCAAGGGTCTCGAATGCCCGGTGCTCTTGATCCGTGGCCGAAAGAGCGACCTGGTCACCGACGCCGAGGTCGAGGAGTTCATGGCCACCGTGCCCCATGCCAATTTCGTGGATGTCGCCGACGCCGCCCACATGGTGGCCGGCGATGTGAATGATGTGTTCACCGCCGCAGTGTTGGAATTCCTCGCGACTGTCGCCTGATCCCGCCACACTGGGACCATGTCTTTGAAAGCGCAGCTCCGTTCCGACATGACCGCTTCGATGAAGGCCGGTCACAAGGACCGCACCAGGACGATCCGTTTGCTGATGGCGGCCGTGATGGCCGAAGAGAAAGCTGGTGAAACTGCAATCGAGCTCGACGACGCCGGCGTCCAGTCCGTACTCAAACGGCAACTGAAGCAGCGAAGCGAGAGCATCGAGGCCTTCCGAGCCGGCGGCCGTGAAGAGCAGGCCGCCGCAGAAGAGGCAGAAGCGGCAATCATCGCCCAGTACCTGCCGGCAGCCATGAGCGAAGAAGAGCTCCAGTCCAAGGTCACAGAGGCGCTGCAAGCCGGCGGCTTCACCGAGATGTCGCAGATGGGTGCAGCGATGAAGGCTGTGATGGCCGAGATCGGCGGCGATGCCGACGGCAAGCGTGTCTCGGCACTGGTGCGCTCGGCTCTCAGCTGAGTCCTGCATCGTGAAACGGCAACCTGGCGAAGTTCAGCTCGTAGGCTGATGCGGTGACTATCGCATACCTCGGGCCTCCGGGAACCTTCACCGAACAGGCACTGCGAAGCGAGAGTGACCTCGATTCCATGGACCTGTTTCCAATGCGAACCTTCGTCGACGTGCTGTATGCGTGTCGCGACGGTGAAGTTGAACTGGGGTTCGTGGCGATCGAGAACGCCATCGAGGGCATGGTCAACGTCACGATGGATACCCTGGCATTCGACACCGACCTACTGATCCAGCGTGAGGTGGTGCTCGATATCAAGATGGAACTGATGGCCCAGCCGGGCACAACCCTGGACGACATCAAGGTGGTCGCGTCTCACCCGGTGGCCAACGCCCAGTGTCGAGCCTTCCTTCGTGCCCAGCTACCAGACGTCACGGTGCAGCCGGCCAACTCCACGGCCGAAGGAGCGCGCATCGCGGCGGAGACCAACGGAGTAGCTGCAATCGGTCCCAGTATCGCAGGCGAACGATACGGGCTGGAGACGATCGTGTCCGACATCGCCGATCACGCGGAGAACCAAACCCGATTCCTGGTGGTTGCCCGGAGCGGTGTTCCAAGCCCGAGCGGTCACGACAAGACCACCGTCGTTCTGCGGCAAAGGACAACCACCCCGGTTCATTGGTTGCGATCCTCCAGGAGTTCGCCGCCAGGAACATCAACCTGTCTCGACTCAGCTCCCGACCGGACAAGAAGATGATCGGCGAGTACGCATTCATCGTGGATCTCGAAGGTCACATATCTGACGATGTGGTGGCCGACTGTCTCAAAAACATCCACGCCAAACACGCCGATGTGAAGTTCCTTGGCAGCTATCCCACGGCTGGGCAAGGCCACGAGGAAACCCGCTTCCGCAACACCGCAGCGTGGGACGATGCCACCGAATGGATGGACTCCCTGCGATCCCAGATGGACTAGAGGCCTGAAGGCGAGCGTCGAGGCCTCCCGCAGGGAATCAATTGAACATCCTGAGCCACTGTTCGGCGGTCTTGGGGCGGTAGACGATGTTGTTGGCCCGCGTGTCACGCATCGATTGAGTGGGTTTGGGGGAGTACTGGTGGCCGGGGCAGAGGATCACGTCATCGCCCACGTCGGCCAGTCCGGTGTTGATGCTGTGGTACAACATTTCGGCGTCGCCGCCGGGTAGGTCGGTCCGGCCGCAGCCGTCGAGGAAGAGCGTGTCGCCCGATACCAGTCGGTCCTGCACCAGGATGCACTGGGAGCCCGGCGTATGACCAGGAGTGTGCAGCAGATCGAGCGGGATGTTGCCCACATGCACCCTGTCGCCGGGATCGTGACCCACCAGCTGATCGGAGCCAACGCCGGTGACCTTGGTTACGAACTCGGTTTCCGGCTTCTGGAAATGGATCGGCACGTCCTGACGGGCCAGGAGATCTGAGATACCGATCACGTCGAAGCCCATCATTTGCCCGCCCACATGGTCGGCGTGGTAGTGGGTGCCGATGACGCCGGTGAGCTTCAGACCTTCCTCGTCGACGATTTCCAGCAGTCCTTCAACGTCATAGGCCGGATCGACCAGCATGGCTTCACCGCTCACCCGGTCGCCGATCAAGTACGCAAAGTTGACCATCTGGCCGGCTATGGGGTCAGCCTTGGCGAAGTCGCGCCCTGAGAGTAGCTGTCGGAACACCAGCGAAGACATATGTCCAGGATAGGGCCCGTTCGCAGCGCTCCGATCGCTGCACGGTCAACGTGGGCGGTCTTTGGCCGATGGAACGGGAGAGCAGGCCGAAGGCGGGCTGCTGCGAAGTGCCCTACAGCGAGGAAGCATGTTGATTACCAAGGAATCGTCGACCCGGCTCGCGGCGGAACGAAGGAGTGCAACCGACGATCTGGCCAACCATGTCGGCTCAGTCCTTCGTGAGCTGAACAGCGTGCGCAACGAGACCAAACGATTGCTGGATCAGCGGCGTCAATTGGAGGTGTATCTCCAGGCACTCCGCACTGAACTCGAAGCTCTCCGCGCTGAAAAAGTGGAGCTCATGGCACTCAAGGTTCAGGTAGAGCCTGCATCAGCCGCAGAACCCGAGGTTGATCTCATCGCCCGGGCGCGATCTGCCGCTGCAAACGTCGCAAACGAGAACCGGCGAGCACTGGCGGCCAAGCAGGTCGGAGGCCGATCGGCCACCAAGGAGTCTCGGCCCCGGCACACGTCCGCCGAGCCGACGCCACCCGGAGAACTCAAGGCTCGATCTCAGAGCGATGAAGACGCATTCCACGCGTTCCTCGAAGCCGATGTTGATCACGACAAGAGCCGCGAATGGTTCATGTCTCACCAGACGTGACCCTTCAGCGAGTGGCGCTGGTGAGGTAAACACTCGGCTTGCGCCCGCGTCCGGGGCCATGTGGAACAATCGAATGGGTGAAGCAACGATCGACCGCAGCCTGCGTGCGGTTCCTCTCGTTCTCGGGTGCTCGAGTCGTGTTGGTCGCCCTCAGCCTGGCGATCGTTCTCTCGGGAATCATGGTCGGAGCGGCACCCGTCGGGGCCGAACAACCCAGCAAGGTGGTGACCGCTCTCCGCCGTGATGGCGTGTTCGTTCACAACAAACGCGACAACGACATTGATCGTGAAGTCCTGATCGACATTGTGAAGGAGGCTGATCGGCTCGGGTACAAGATGGCCGTCGTCATACCACTGGACCCCCTACCCGAGCTTGGCTCGTTCGTGCTGCGGGTGCAACAGGGTGGAGAGTTCGATGCGGTCATCGGATTCGGACTCGAAGGTCAGGTCGAAGCCGAGACGAGTGAGGCACTCGACGGTGAACGGTTGAGCGCCCTCCGTGCCGTGCGGGAAGCCGAGGGCTCGCCGGAGGAACTGACCGCGTTGTTCCTCACCGAACTCACCACCGATTCTCCCGCTTCAGTTCCCGACATCGTGTGGAGGATCGCGCGCTGGGTGGCGATGCTGGTGGCACTGTTGATAGCTGCGGGAGTGTCGGAGCAGGTTCTGCGCAACTTCTCCAGAAGAGGCCAGCGAAATCAATCGGCGGCGTAGGTCCTGATCCAGGTATACATCGCGATGCCGGCCGCAACACCGGCGTTGATGCTGCGGGTTGAACCGAACTGTGGGATCGACCGGCACTCATCCAGGTAGGGCCGGATTCGTTCGCTGAGCCCGGGGCCCTCCTGACCGAATACCAGAATGCAGGCGAGTGGAAGCGGGGTGGCGTCGATACCGGTTGATCCTGGAAGGTTGTCGATCCCGACCACAGTGAGATCGTGGTCCGCAGCGAACTGGGCAAGATCGGCGGGCTCGGGATGGTGGCGCACGTGCTGGTAGCGGTCGGTCACCATTGCGCCCCGTCGATTCCATTTCTTCTTGCCGACGATGTGCACCTCAGCCGCCATGAATGCGTTCGCAGTGCGAACCACAGTGCCGATGTTCAGATCGTGCTGCCAGTTCTCGATGGCGATGTGGAACCGATGGCGCCGGGTGTCGAGGTCGGCGACGATCGCGTCGACGGTCCAGTAGCGGTACTCATCGAGCACGTTCCTGCGGTCGCCTTCGGCGAGAAGTTGCGGGTCGAACCTCGGGTCCGTGGGCCACGGTTCGGGATGGGGCCCCACCCCCACCTCACGAGAGCCGGTCTGGAGGTCGTCGGAACTCAAAGGACGGGACCGTGAAAGCAGGGGATCATTCCGATCCCACGGGAGGGAGACCGAGGTCGGCGTAGTCGAAGAGGGGAGCGAAGGGGATTCCAGCTGCTGCGAACCGTTCGGCGGGCTCGTCGCTTCGGGTCACCAGGGTTGTGGCAAGAACCGATCTCCCACCTTCGGCCCGGATCCGTTCGTCAGCAACCAGGCTCGATGCTCCGGTGGAGATTACGTCATCCACAAGCAGCACCCGCTTGCCATTGACATCGGCTCCTTCGATGTACTTGTCGGTACCACGGCCCTTTGACTGTTTTCGGACCACGAACCAGTCGAGCCCTCCGACGATGGCAACCCCGTGGGCAAACTGATCTGCACCGAGGGTCAAACCCCCTACGGCATCGGCCGCAACCGTCTGCTCGGTCAGCAGATCCATCATGCACACGCACGCCAGTGCAAGATCGGCTCCGTTGCCAAGTGCGCGCTTGCCGTCGATGAAGAACCGGGACATCGCCCCGGAAGAAAGCTGCACCGGCTCGTCCAACTTGGTGACGCCCTTGTTCAGCAGAACAGCCCCGGAGGGCAGAGCGGCGTTCGTCGGGCGTGTCGGGAAGGCTGGCCAGCGGATTCACACTAGAAACCGTAGCGACTGCCCACCGCCGAAAAAGCGTGCCCAGCCCACCGTTTTGCAGGGCTGCGCACGCTAGAACAGTCCCTTCGTGGACTGTGTACGCCAGAACGAACGGGAATCGGTCGGCAAAGCCCGGCTGGACGGGTTACCCTTTCGGCTCTCACTCAAGCGCGAGTGGTGGAATTGGCAGACACGCAGGATTCAGGTTCCTGTGCTGGCAACAGCGTGAGGGTTCAAGTCCCTCCTCGCGGACGATCCGTTTTTCGTTGAGCCCCGCCCTCCCGAGGTCGGGGTTCTTCTCTTTCTACAGATCTCCCGCCCGGGTCCACCCTCGTCAGGCATCTGTCGCTGAGAGATCCACACCGGCCGGTAGGCGGGACCACTATTTCCAAGCGAGGCCGACAGAATGCAGAGGTGAAACGCGCCACCATTCCGCTCACGATGGTCCTCGTGTCGGCGATGGTGGTGTCCACCTTTCAACTTTTCGCGCTCGCTGTTCTTGCAGCCGACATCATCGATGAGTTGGGAATCAGCCGAACTCAGTTGGGCTGGCTCGGGGCCGCCAACACCGGGGTGGGAGCCGTCCTCGCACCATCATTGGGTCGCTTCACAGATTGGATCGGCCCGCAACGGTCCAACGGCCTGGTGTTCCTTCTCAGTGGGATCGGTCTGCTGCTCACCGGCCTTGCCGATTCGTACTTGTTGCTGGCAGCCGCTTCACTCATCTGCGGCATTCCCCAGGGGTGGAGCAACTCGGCGACCAACAAGCTGATCGCCGAACGCCTCGGGCCGGCCGAACGAGGCCTCGTGATCGGGTTCAAACAATCGGGAGTTCAGCTGGCCATCTTCCTCGCCGGAGCCGGGATGCCACTTCTGGCCGATTGGTTCACGTGGCAGACCAGCCTGGTGGGTATCGGGAGTATCTGCATCGTGGCCGGAGTGATCGGATTTGCGGTGCTAGGTCCGGATCCGGAGAAGCCACAGTCGCAACGCCCAGCCAAGACGGTTGATGCCGCCGGCCCCACCAAACTGCCAACCTTCGTGTTACAGGTTTCGCTCTATGCGCTGCTTCTCGGCTTGGCGGCTGGTGGTGTCGGCCGATTCTTGCCCCTGTTTGCCAACGAGCGACTGGGCTTGAGCGTGGCGGTGGCCGGATGGATCGTGGCGTTCCAGGGAATCGTTGGGATCGTCGCTCGGCTGTGGTGGGGTCGGGCAGCAGAAGCACGCCTGCCTCTCCGAGGATCTCTGTTTGCGATGGCCATCGGCGGAACAACGGTCTTGGGTGCCCTTCTGATCGCCGAGTCGATCGGAGCGTGGATCTTGGTGCCGGTGGCAATCGTGCAGGCGTTCACGCTGTCAGCGTGGAATGTGGTGGCCAACCTGGCGATGATCAAGAGTGTGCCCAGCGCGTTGTCGGGACGAGCAACCGGGATCATGATGTTCGCCTTCCTCGCCGGTCTGACGGTCTCCAGTCCCACGGTCGGTTGGGTTGTTGATCAGACCAGCAGCTACCGGGTTGCGTGGTCTGGGCTGCTCGTCCTGTGTTTCCTCGGAGCGTTGTCGGTCTCGCGTGATATCGGATCGAAGGGTCCTGCCGAATCACTGCCAGACACGTCTCGCGGATCGCTCAGCTCATGACTTCCTGATTCGAGCCAGATACTCGGCCCCTCGCTCTCTGGACTCTGGATCGTGCAGTGCAGCGACCAGGCTGTCGGCATCGGCCAGGTTTCGCCCTGCCGCTGACATCGATTCCAAAACCGCATTCACGTGGCGTTTGGTTACCTGAAGGGTGAGAGATGATTTGGCGGCCAGTTCCTCGGCGAGGGCTTCGGCTGCGGGGAGTACCTCATCGGCCGGCACGACCCGATTGAGAAAGCCGAGCGACCTCGCTTCTTCGGCGCTGAACCGACGGCACGTCAGAACCAGTTCTCGGGTCATCGCCGGGCCGATCTCTCGAACCAATCGGGGGATGCCACCCCAGGCCAGAGGGATACCGAGGTCGACTTCGGGGATGCTGAAGTACGTGTCGTCGGCTGCGATTCGGAGGTCGCAGGCACCCGCCAGAACCAGGCCGCCACCGATGCAATGCCCTCGGATGGCGGCGATCGTGACGGCTCGCATGCGTTCCATGGCCTCGGCCATTTCCCGTCCGGTGTCCGCAGATTCCCTTGCGGTCAGACCGCCGGTCGCCAGGTTGTTGCCGAACGAGGACACATCGGCGCCGGCGGAGAAGCTGGTGCCGGCACCCGAGACGATGACCACCTTCACCGTTCGATCGGCGTCGAACCACCGTGCCGCGTCGGCAATCTCGATCAGTGTCAGCGTGCTGAGCGGGTTGAGCTTGGAGGGTCGGTTCAGCGTCAATCGCCCGATCGGTGCATCAACTGAGGCGATAATTGTCTCGAACTCGGCGTTGCTCATCCGCGAAGACTACGCACTCGGTCCGAACCCCGAGAAAACCGTACCCAGGTTTGGCTATCCCAGTTCGATGATGGCGTAGCCGTCGATCTCGCTGAGCAACTTGGACTCGGGAAGGTCGGGGAGCGCATACCCGAACTGCTCGTTCCGCACCTCACCGATCCATTTGCTGTGCTGGTACTCGTGATTGATGATCGCGGTCATCATGATGGTGGCGATCGATCGCAGCTGGGTTGGTGCTTCCACGTGGCCTCGGTTGATGTTGCCAACCCGGAACTTCACTCGCCGGGCTACATCGGATCGGAAGGTTTCGAGCAGGTGGAGAGGTGGCAGCGGAGCTCGCTCAAGCTCGGGTGTGGCGCTGTCCATCATTTCATCGAATCGAGGATCGAGCTTTGGTTCGGCAGCTGTGAGGTTGCGAACCAAGAAGTGCGCTACGACCCCTTGGTGACCTAGGTGCCACCCAATGGCGCTGGAATGGTCGTCGCGCCGCCAGTACACCTCGTCTTCGGTGAGGTCTTTCCACAGGTCGTCGGTGTAGGCGAGTGCTGTGTCGTACTCCGCCATCAGGACGCCGAGATTGGGAAGACTCGACATGTCTACGCCTCCTTGCGGTCGCCGGGACCGGGTTGTCTGCGCACACCGCTCATGTCAGGTGTTCCCGCATGTATTCGATGTGGGCCGGGCCGATACCGCAGCACCCTCCGATGACCTGGACACCCTGTCCAACCCAGGTGCTGGCCACGATGCTGTAGTCCTCGGGCGTGATGGTTCCGTCGAAATCCAGTGGGGCGGTTGCCAGTCGCCGGTGTGGGCGTAGACCCCGGCGGGCCCATCCCAATGCCGATTCACCACGTCGATGCAAGCTGAGGTGTACTCGGTTTCGGTGTGCATGATTGCAACGAGTTCAACCTGATCCTGCTGGGCCGCCCAGACCATCGCCTCAGCGAGCGTCTCGCCGCCGTCGATCAAGACCGGCCCATCGTCACCTGGTTCACAACTCCAGCCCAGCCAGACCGGGAGCCCGGTTGCGACCGCAGCGTCGAGGGCCACGGCTGCGGAGTCGATCGATCGCATCATCTCCAGAATCATGAGATCTGCTCCGGCCTCGGCCTGGAGTGCCGCTGCCTCGCTCAGGTTCGCAGCCAAGACATCCAGCGGTGCGAGCGGGCCACCCTGACGAGTCGTGGAGATCGTTCCGGCGACGACCGCATCCGGCTTGGCCGCGGCAGTTCGTGCCGCCAATGCCAATTGGATTCCCCGACGATTCAAATCGGCCACACTGTGGTCCCAACCGGCCTGGGCCAGTATGTGGCGAGAGGTGGCGAAGTTGTTGGCGATGATCACCTCGGCCCCGGCATGGAGATAGGCCTCGTGCACCTCCTGGACGATCTCTGGGTTGGTCAGGGCGGCCGCCCCGCACCACGCCCCTTCGACCATGGTGCCGCCTCGTTTCTCGATTTCGGTTCCGGTTCCGCCATCGATCAGCACCAGCCCACCGGCCGCCAGTTTGGCTCGGAGTCCCTCGATCGCAGTCACAGCAGGATCGTATATCGATCGCGCCACGTGTCAGGCGTTCGACCGAGGTCCCTACGCTCGGGGGGTGAATCCCGGGGACTCCGAAGCTGACATGCGGGATCGGTTGCTCGCTGTCACGGCATTCTTGGAAGATGTCGCCGATGGCAAAGGCGTACTTGACCACCTTTCAGCCCAGGAGCGGATTGCCTTTGTGAACGCGGCCGGCGATGTGTTCTGCGCCGACCCCGACGAGCGGCGCCAGCGGGTCAAGGCCCGCAAGCGGAAACGACGAGCGGCCAAGCTCGCCCGTGATGAGCAGGTCTTGAGCGAGACCGGTATCCGTCGGCTGCGCGACAAGTCGGTCTTCACAACGCCCAACGTGTTCCCGCCCGAAGGCTTCGAACCGGTTGGGCATGCCGTGGTAGGTGGCGACGCCACTACTGCGCCGGGGTCCACCGAGGACCTTCAGCACTGCTACATCTGCAAGGCCAAGTACACCTCGGTTCACCACTTCTATGACCAGTTGTGTCCCGACTGCGGCGACTTCAACTTCATCAAACGAGGCGAACTCGCTGACCTGAACGGGACGGTAGCTCTGCTCACCGGTGGCCGGGTGAAGATTGGCTATCAGGCCGGCATCAAGCTGCTTCGGAGTGGCGCAGACCTGATCGTCGCCACCCGCTTTCCTCGGGACGCTGCTGCCCGTTATGCCGCGGAACCCGATTTCGATCGATGGGGCCACCGCCTGGAAGTCTTCGGGCTGGATCTTCGCCACACTCCCAGTGTCGAGGCGTTCTGCCACCACGTGTTGACCACCCGGTCCCGCTTGGATTTCATCGTCAACAACGCCTGCCAGACCGTTCGTCGACCCCCTGGTTTCTATGCCCACATGATGGAGGGGGAGAGGTCTGCATTGGAGACGCTTTCGCCTGAAGTGTTGGCACTCGTCGGTGCCTACGAGGGTCTGCGGGGGTATCACATGTTGCCCTCGACGGTCGAAGGGTTCGGTGCTGCGGCAATCGAACCGGTGAACGGCGCCAGCGGTGAATCCTCCCTAGATCTTGCGAGCTCGGCCGAACTATCGCAGGTGCCGCTGCTGGCTGAGGATCTCGATGCCGATCGCGGGCTCTTTCCGATCGGCCAACTGGATCAGGACCTTCAGCAGGTCGATCTGCGAGATCGAAACTCCTGGCGGCTCCTGCTTCATGAGGTGTCGTCGGTCGAGTTGTTGGAAACCCAGTTGGTGAACGCCGTGGCACCGTTCGTGATCAATGCCCGGCTCAAACCGCTGATGGAGTCGACTCCAGGAGTCCATAAGCACGTCGTGAACGTGTCGGCGGTGGAGGGCCAGTTCTATCGCCGATTCAAGACCACGAAACACCCTCACACCAACATGGCAAAGGCGGCGTTGAACATGATGACCCGCACGTCGGCAACTGACTATCTCGCATCTGGGATTCACATGAACAGCGTCGACACCGGCTGGGTCAGCGATGAGGATCCAGTTGCGATAGCGGAGCAGAAGACGGCCGAGCACCGGTTCCATCCACCGCTTGACATCGTCGACGGGGCTGCTCGAATCGTCGATCCGATCATCGATGGCATGAACACGGGCACCCATCTGTGGGGTCAGTTCCTCAAGGACTATCGATCCACCGACTGGTAGTGAAACGGAATGACCAAGTGGGTCAGAGCGTTGCTTCTCCGGCACCACATTCGGCCGTTCTTCCGTTTGGACACAACACGGGATGTGGTCTCTGAACGGGATTTCGGCGGGATGTGGTCTCTGAACGGGATTTCGGCGGGATGTGGCTCGGGTGTGGCCCTCGGGTCAGCGACTGTGGAACGTGAAGCTCGCAGGCCCGACGATGATGGTGTCACCGTCGGTCAGATCGATCTGGGTCTGACCGGCGTCACCTATCCGCCGATCGTTCACCCGAGTGCCGTTTGTAGACCGGTTGTCGATCACGATCCACTGGTCGTCTTCGGGGATCACCTGGGCATGAAATCGGCTCACGTTGCTTTCGTCGATCACGATGTCGTTGTCGGGATGACGGCCGATTCGAAGTCCGGCGATGCCCAGATCCACATTCCGACCGTCGGAAAGCACGAGTTCGGCGGCCTGAACAGTGGGGCCATCATCGAAGGTTCGCTCGATGGAGAATGTTCCTCTGCGGCGGGTCGGATTCTCGACCAAGTCAACCGACACTGGGCCGGCGAACGTCAGTTGTTCCCGGGCGACTACCGACCGGACTTCGTCAATCAGATCCCGGACCATCGATTCGCCCTGGGAAAACATGCGCTCGTGATCTTCCGAAGAGAGCTCGATGAGGAATCGATTGGCAACGGTCACCACGCCCTTGACGTTTACTCGGCGGTCTCGGACCGCGACCCGGCGAAGCCGCCGTCCGATTTCCACCGGCTGTAGTCCTGATCCGAAGGCGCGCGCCATCAGACCCTCCACAAATTCCTCGATCTGACCTTCCATTGCACGCAGAGCCATCGCAGCGGGAATCCTAGGCCACAATCGTGAGCTGCCGATAGCAGCCTGAAATCTGCGGGACCCGACCCGGTGCGGCGGTCAGGGCCGTGGGTGCCATCAACACGGACTTTCGATCGGCAAGCTGCGTCGACCGCAATCGACAGAGGGAGCGGAGCCCGTTGCTGGTGAGGAACAACTACGCTTCTGTTCAGTGTCCGACGCCGTACTCACCGTCCTTCGCCTCGGGTTCTTGGCGCTCCTGTGGGTCTTCTTCCTTCGCATTGCCAGCGTCGTCTGGACTTCGGCTTCCCCCGTTTCGGCTGCAACGGCTGAGCCACGGGCCCGGAAGCTCCGGAAATCATCCAACCATTCCAACGTGGTCATACTCGAGCCGGTGGAACACGCAGGCCTCGTGTATCCGGTGCTCAATCAGCTCACGATTGGTCGCTCGGCGTCGTGTGATGTGACGCTCGACGACACCTTTGTCTCCTCCCAGCACGCCAGGATCGCCAAGACCGACGATGGAATTGTCGTCTCCGATCTCGGATCGACCAACGGCACCTATGTGAATCGCGAGAAGGTGACAACTCCCATCCATGTCGCCAGCGGCGCTCGTGTGCAGGTGGGCAGCACTGTGATGGAGGTTCGCTGATGAGGTTCGACGTCGGCACCGCGACGGATCAAGGAATGGTCCGCGACACCAACCAGGATCGTTTCTTGGTACACGGCAACCTTGTTGCTGTCGCCGATGGCATGGGTGGTCACGCTGGCGGTGAACTGGCGGCTGAAACCGCGGTCGACGACTTGCGCGAGCTTCCCCACCATTGCGGATGCCAAGGACCTTGTGGCCGGAATCCATCACGCCAACCGTGAGGTTCTCGGTGCCGCCGAGCAAACCGGAATGACCAACATGGGCACAACGTTGGTCGCTGCGCTCATCCAGCCTGAACGTCGGTCCGTGGTTGTTGCGAATGTTGGTGACAGTCGTGCCTACTTCATGAGTCGTGGCGAACTCGACCAGATCACCAAGGATCACTCCTTGGTCGAAGACCTGATTCGTGCCGGCAAGATCAGTGAAGAAGAAGCTCGCGACCATCCGCACCGAAACGTGGTGACGCGAGTGCTGGGGCTGGGTGAAGACCCGGAGGTCGACACATTCGAACTCGCCGTCGGCGCCAACGACATGTTTCTCCTCGCCAGCGACGGGTTGTTCAATGAGGTCGATCGCCACGCTCTCGCCACAATTCTCGCCAATGTTGACGACCTCGATGAGGCGGCAGTTCGGTTGGTCGAACGAGCCAACCAGAATGGCGGCAACGACAACATCACCGTGGTCATTGCCCGAGTTCGCGATGATCAACCCGTCGCCGCTGCGCCCGCCAGTGCGACCGAGATCCTCAACGATGCTGGTGGCGAAGTGGCGTCCGCAACCTCTGACACCGGCGATCCTGAGAGCAGTCTCCACGAGGCGGTCGAATCGATTCTCGGCGATCAAACCGCATTGCGAGATGCGACGTCGATCTCCAGCATCGACACGTTGGGCGACACTGTTTTGGGCGACACTGTTTCCGACGGCGAAGGCTCGGACAGCACTATCTCGGACGCGGTGCCTGCCATGTCTGAGGTGGGAGACGCTGAGCCAATCTCGGCGTCGATCGTTGCTCCCGAGAGCGAAGCGACCGCTGTTGGTCGCACCACCGAGGAATTCCCGATCGTTCCGGCCCGCCGTCGAAATCGGGTGAGAGCGTTCGTCTTCGCCATCTGCGTGATGGCACTGCTCGGCCTTGGCATCGGGGGTCTGGTGGGCTACGGGCGAAATGCATGGTTTGTCGAGACGGTCGGCAACGAGGTGGTTATCCACCAGGGCCGTCCGGGCGGTGTGTTGTTCATAGAGCCGCAGGCGGTTCAGCCGACCGGCATCGATATCAATGATCTCAATCCCGGATCGCGGAGTCGGGTGAACGAAACGCCGGTGTTCTCCTCGCTCGCCGAAGCCGAGGAGTTCGTGGATCAGCTAGAGCTCTCCTCACTCCGCGCCTCGGAGTAGGTACCCGGTGGCGTTCTTTTCTGTAACCGGACCAGTCGGTGTTCACAATCGGCCCCGGACCACAGAACTCGGATTTCTCGTCGGCGCGGCGGCGCTCACGTCCGCGGCGTTCGCCCTCGCCGCGTTTGCGAACCGCAGCGACACACCTCCGGCTGTGCTCCCATTCCTGGGGTTGGTTCTGTTGCTTCTGGGATCGGCCCATGTGATCGTTCGCCGCCTAGCTCCAGACGCCGAGCCGACGCTTCTCCCCATCGTCGGCCTGCTCAATGGTCTCGGCTATGTGATGATCGCCCGTCTCGATGAGAGCTTGGCTGCAAGACAGGCGGTTTGGACCCTGGTTGGTCTCGCAGCTTTCACCGCAACCCTGGTTCTGGTTCCAAGTATTCGTCGGCTCGGTGAGTACCGCTACCTGTTGGCACTGGCCGGGTTGACGTTGCTGCTGCTGCCGTTGATCCCCTACCTCGGCGTGTCGATCCGAGGGGCGCGGATCTGGATCTCGGCTGGCTTCTTCACGATCCAACCGGGCGAATTCGCCAAAGTCGTCCTCACCATGTTCTTGGCTGGGTACCTGATCGACAAGAGGGAACTGCTCACCGTCAGTACCCGGCGGTTCGCCGGGATTCATCTGCCCGACATCCGCCACTTCGCGCCGCTGCTCGTCGCCCTCGGCATCGCCATCCTGGTAATGGTGGCCGAGCGCGACCTGGGATCATCACTTCTGTTCTTCACCCTCTTCGTTGTAATGATCTATCTGGCCACCTCTCGGATTGCGTATGTGCTCACCGGTCTGGTGTTCTTCGCCATCGGATCGGCAATCGCCTACCAGTCCTTCGGCCATGTTCGGCGGCGGATCAGCGCCTGGTTGTTCACATTCGACGATCCGAACGACACCGGCTTCCAGGTTGCCGAAGCGGCCTTTGCCATGGCGGACGGTGGGCTCTTTGGAACCGGCATCGGCGAAGGCACACCCACGGTGATTCCGGTCGCGAGCACCGACATGATATTTGCTGCTATCGGTGAGGAGCTGGGGCTGCTCGGTACGGCTGGAGTACTGACTGCGTTCTTGCTCTTCATCGGCGCCGGCTTCCGGGTTGCGATCGAGGCGGTAGATCCGTTCGAGAAGTTGGTCGCCGGCGGTCTTACCGCGCTGCTCGGATTTCAAGTGTTCGTGATCGCAGGTGGAGTGGTACGACTGTTGCCACTCACCGGAGTCACCCTGCCCTTTGTCAGCTACGGGGGCTCGTCACTGGTGGCCAACTACATGATCCTTGCGGTTCTCATCCGGATATCCGACTCGGCACGGGCCGATCGGGCCGTCGGCGGCACCGACCACACCACCCTCGGTGTGCTGTGATCGATCGCTCGCTACGCAGGGTTCTGATGATCCTGCTGGCATGCTTTTCCGTCCTGTTGGTTCAGGTGAGCCGGGTTCAGGTGCTCGAAGCCGAGGATCTCCGGAACAACCCGGACAATGGTCGATCAATCCTTCGCGATTTCAACCAGCTGCGAGGCCCCATCCTCAGCGCCGACGAGGTAGTGCTGGCTGAATCGGCGGAGGTGTTCGGGTCGGTCTTCGACTACCAACGCAGCTATCCCCATGCCGATCTCTACGCTCATACCGTTGGTTATTACTCCTTCAACCTCGGTGCTTCCGGAGTTGAGAAGACATACAACGACTGGCTGTCAGGGAGAGCGGCGGCGCTGCGGGTGACCGGCCTGAACTCCCTGCTCGGTGGAGCCGGCGAACCCGGAACCGTGGTTCTCAGCATTCGACACTCGTTGCAGAAGCGAGCCCAGGATTTGTTGGGAGACCGTAGGGGTTCGGTGGTGATGGTCGAACCGACGACCGGTGCGATCCTTGCCATGTACAGCTCGCCGTCGTTCGATCCGAACCTGCTGGCCAACCAGGATGGGGCCGCTGCGATCGCGGCATCCACTGAGCTCCTCGTCGCTCCAGGTAATCCCCGACGGCCTGCTGCCTACGCCGAGAACTACTTCCCGGGATCCACCTTCAAGGTGGTCACCGCGGCTGCAGCACTCGAGACGAGCGACGAACTCGACGTGGGCATCGATGTTGAACCGAGCACGGAATACTTCGCCCCTCTCGCCACTCGACCGATCCGAAACAGCGGTGGACGGGCATGCGGTGGATCGATCGAACGCATGATCGCATCGTCCTGCAACAGCGGCTTTGCTCGACTCGGGGCTGAATTCATCGGCCCGGACAAGATGATCTCCACGGCGGAGGCCTTCGGGTTCAACGAGCCGCCGGAACTGGACATCGACGGCGCAGTACAGGGGGCCTTCCCCACCGACTTCGGAGAGCGGCTCCGAGGACCGGAGGGAGAGAATCGAGTAGGCGTGTACGGCGACAGCCCCGTGCTCGCTCAATCAGCTCTCGGTCAGAACAGCGTGTCGGCATCGACCCTGCAGATGGCCTTGGTGGCAGCGGCTGTGGCGAACGGTGGCGAGCTCGTGGCCCCCCATGTGGTGCGAGAAGTCCGGCGGGCCGATGGATCCGGGGCCGAATCAGTGGCCACCGATGTGGTCGGACGGGCCACCTCCCCCCAGATCTCACTAGCGCTCCAGCAGGCCATGCGAACCGCAGTATCGGATGGCACCGCCCGGGGTCTCCAACTCGAGGGAATCGAGGTGGGAGCCAAGACCGGTACTGCACAGGTGAGCCAGGACAGCGCCGGCGCCCATGCGTGGGTCGTCGGTTTCGCCGGCCAGCCAGGGTTCGCACCCGACGTAGCTTTTGCAGTGCACGTCGCAGCCGATCCAAATCAGCCAGATCAGAGTGGGTCGCGTACCGCCGTTCCCATTGCGAAGGCACTTCTCACCGAGCTGTACGGGCTCTCATGACGATTCCTCAGCTGTGACCGGGTTGACCGTGAACTGGGTCGATCGTTCACTACCCTTGGCTCGCTGTGACTGATTCGACCGCACAACGCCCGGTGCTAAACGGCCGCTACGAACTGCACCGTCGATTGGCTCGTGGTGGTATGGCCGATGTGTTCCTGGCCCACGATCAGTTGCTCGATCGCCCCGTTGCGGTCAAGGTGCTGTTTCCCCAGTTCGCCTCCGAACCGCTGTTCGTCGAGCGGTTTCGACGCGAGGCACAAGCCGCGGCCAACCTCAACCATCCCAGCATCGTCGCGGTGTATGACTGGGGCGAATACGACCGCACCTACTTCATCGTGATGGAGTACGTCGAGGGTCGCAGCCTCGCCGAACTGTTGAGAGCTGAAGGTGTGCTACACCCTGATCGTGCGGTGGAAATCGCAATCGACACCGCTGCCGCATTGGGGTTCGCTCACCGCAACGGAACCATCCACCGTGACGTGAAACCCGGCAATATCTTGATCACCCCAAGCGGTCAGGTGAAGGTCACCGACTTCGGTATCGCTCGAGCATTCGGCGGAGGCGACGACCTCACCCAGACCGGCTCGGTGATGGGAACAGCCACGTATTTCTCACCCGAGCAGGCCCAGGGCAAGCAGGTTGATCCTCGTAGCGATCTCTACAGCCTCGGCGTTGTGATCTTCGAGATGATCACCGGACAAGCCCCCTTCGACGGCGAGACCCCGGTGACGATCGCCTACAAACACGTGCAGGACGAGGCTCCGACTCCGGCGTCGATCAACCCCCGGGTTCCTACCGCCCTCGGTTCGATCGTCGATCGTCTGCTGGCCAAACAACCTCAGGACCGGTTCGCTTCCGCCGAGGATCTCCGAGGCGAGCTTCGTCGCATTGGCGATGACGCAGTGGTCGCACCTCCTCGTGTGCCGCTCATAAAGCCTCCAGTCCCGGCCACACCGGTTGCTACAACCTCGATCCCTTCGGTCGGTGTTGAACAACCGGCCGCCGTCGCACCCGCCGTGATGGCCCACGCAATGAGCGGTGCGCCCGAATACGTGGAGCCACCTCGCCGCAATGGCCTCTTTCTCTTGGCGCTGCTGATCATGATTCTCGGCGTCGCAGGTATCGCCGGCTATATCTATGTGAACTTTGGCGACCAGGAAGCGACCGGTCCCCGCATGGTGGAGGTCCCCTCGGTCACCAATCGATCCCAAGGGGAGGCAGAGAAGACGCTGACAGATCTCGGATTCGAGTTCGAAGCCAGGCCGGTGGATGCCCCCGAGGGCGTGCCGCCAGGCAGCGTGGTCGACCAGTCCCCAGCCGCAGGTGAATCGCTCGAAGAGGGCAGCGTGGTGGTGATCCAGGTCGCCCGTTCGACGCTGAAGGTGCTGCTCGATGATGTATCGGGCTTCAATCTCGAAGAAGCCACCCGCCGGCTGGAAGAAGACGGTTTCGTCGTCGACTTCTCCTACGAGCCCGATCTCGAAGTCCCCGAGAACGTGGTGATGCGGCTCGAGCCCGAACCGGGTCAGGAGCTGGAACGTGGTTCTCCGGTGAACCTCATCGTGTCGTCGGGTCCTGACCAGGTAGACGTTCCGGATGTCAAGGGCCTCTCGGTGCTCGAGGCGTCGAACGAACTGGGTCGTGCCGGCCTGCCCAACCCGACGCTGGTGTACGAGTCCTCCGAGGAAGTGGAGGAGGGCACGGTGATCCGGACCGACCCTGATGCTGGAGCACAGGTTTCGATAAATCGGGTGGTCCTGTTGGTCGTGTCGACCGGCCCACCCGAAAACATCGTTCCGCCGGTTGTTGGGCTGGATCAGGCATCGGCTCAGGCGGCGCTCGAACAGGCCGGCTTCGCCCCCTTCGTGGAACTTGTCGACGTTCCGAATGGATCGCCCGATGCCGGCGTGGTCTTGTCTCAAGATCCCGCAGGTAACACTGCGCTCGTCACCGGGTCGACAGTGCGGATACGGGTCGGCGTTGAACTAGCCCCGCCGCCGCCCGACACGCAGCCCCCCGACGACGACGGGTAGGCTGGTCCGGTGGACAACGGGTACGGATCGGCGTCGTTCGAGCCAACGACCGATTTCCCAGAGAGCATCGACAGCGACGACACCGCAATCTCTGGTGGAACCAGTTCCCACGACGCGACGATCCAGCGGAAGCGACGCACGATCGTTCGCGTCGTAGCGGTCGCCTCGGTGGTGCTGTTGCTTTTGGCTGGTTTTGGACCGCTGCGCACGGTAGTTGCAGTCGTAGTTGCTTATGCGCTGTTCATGACCGGCGTCAAGACCATCGGAGCGTTTGCCCGTCCCATTCCTGCGCCCCTGCCTCCGGGTGAGCTTCGACGAGTGAAGCTGACATACCGATGTGAGGTGTGTGGGACCGAGCTCCGCCTCACGCTGGCCAACGACCAGGTGCCCGAACCCCCCAAGCACTGCACCGAGCCGATGGTCCTCACCACGAATCTCGAAGACGTTCTCTAGTTCTGGTCAGCCACACCCCGATCTATTGCAGCCCGGTTACGACCACACAACGGGAGCGTTACAACACACAACGTTATCCACAGGTGTGGAAATCAATCGGGTACGGGTTTCCACAGGCATACTCCCTCGTGGGAGGGGTTTTCCACACAGTAGCTCACCTCTGCTTGTACAACCGCAACGGTGTGTGGTGCCGAACCTCAAGAAAGCCTACGAGGCAGTCCGGGGATAGCCAAAACAACATCGCCGATTTTCCCATTTCGGTGAATCAGCGGGGTTCGATCAGCGGGGTTCGATCAGCGGTACTGGGTGGCAGCGAGGATCCCGGCCAGGATCATGGCGAGCCCGCCGAGCAGATACCAGTTGCTCGGTGTTCCCAGCGCATCGATGGTGAAGAGATAGTTGCCGAGGATCATCAGCACACCGCCAACGAAGCCCACGATCATGAGAGCTGGGACCCACTTGGGAGATGGCCCTAACACAGGCCGCACCTCGGGCTTGATCGACCGTTCGCTGATTGGCTCAGCGGGCCGGGTGCCCTTGGGGGTGATTCGGCTCTTGGAAGGGTCCTGTCGTGCCACGGCAGCAAACTGTACTACTCAAACTCACACGGGTCCGCGAACCGAAGCCGCTAGGTTCGTTCTTCATGGCGCCCCGGATCCTCGTGATCGACAACTACGACTCCTTCGTCTACATCCTCGTGCAGTACCTGGGTGAACTGGGTGCAGATCCAATTGTGGTTCGCAACGATGATCACACCGTTGATCAGTTGCTCGCCATGGAGCCTCATGGCGTCTTGGTTTCGCCAGGACCGGGCCGTCCCGAAGATGCCGGGGTCAGCATGGAGGCGATCGTCGCGTTCGCCGGCACGGTTCCGGTGTTCGGGGTTTGTCTTGGCCATCAAGCGATCGGTGAGGCGTATGGCGGTGCTGTAGTAGCTGCTCCCGAGCTGATGCATGGCAAGACATCTGAGGTTGAGCATCGAGCGGTTGGCGTGTTCGAATCGCTCCCCTCCCCTGTACAGACCACCAGGTACCACAGCTTGATCGTGAGGGCTGATGATCTCCCCGACGAGCTCGAGGTCACCGCCACCACAGCCGACGGGGTGATCATGGGACTGCGGCACCGCACCCTCGACGTGGAGGGCGTCCAGTTCCACCCTGAATCCATTCTGACCGTGGGTGGAAAGACCATGGTGAACAACTTCATACGCCGGTGCCTGTAGAGACTGAGATTTGTCGCTGCGTTCGGCGCTACGCCACCATTGGGCGATGTCCCAAGCAGTGATTGTTGATGCTGTCCGCTCACCAATGGGAAAGCGAAACGGTCAGATTTCGGGATGGCACCCAGCTGACTTGGCCGCAGAAATCCTGAACGCCCTCGTGGATCGCAACGATCTCGACCCAGCCATGATCGACGACGTGATCATGGGGTGTGTCATGCAGGTCGGAGCCCAAGGTCTGAACATCGGCCGAAATGCAGTCCTCACTGCCGGGTGGCCCGAAAGCGTTCCTGCCACCACCATCGACCGCCAGTGTGGGTCGTCTCAGCAGTCCGCTCATTTTGCGGCTCAGGGTGTGATCGCCGGCGCCTACGACATCGCAATTGCGGCGGGAGTTGAAGTCATGAGCATGGTGCCTATGGGAGCCACTCAGCAGCTCAAGGAGACAGGATTCGCATTCACTCAAGCGATGATGGACCGCTACGAAGAGGCTGGCGGTCTCGTTCCCCAGGGTGTCAGCGCCGAGTTGATCGCCGATCGATGGAACATCTCGCGTGAGGATCTCGATCGGTATGGATTCCGCTCGCAGCAGCTCGCCGCTCGGGCGCGAGACGAGGGTCGCTTCCAGGCCGAAATGATTCCCGTGGTCGAGAAGATCCGAACTCGAGAGACCGGTCAGATCACCGTCACCGGCGAGATGGTCGATACCGATGGTGGTATTCGAGACTCGACACTCGAGGAGATCCAGAACCTCAAGCCTGCCTTCAAGGAAGACGGCAAAGTCACCGCCGCAAACAGCAGCCAGATCACCGACGGAGCCTCGGCGGTCCTGATCATGAGTGCTGACAAAGCCGAGGAACTCGGTCTCACCCCCAAGGCGAGGTTCCACACCTTCGCACTCGCTGGAGTGGATCCTGTGACCATGCTCACCGGACCGATCCCTGCCACGGGCAAGGCGCTGGCCAAGAGCGGCTTGTCCATCGATGACATCGACCACTTCGAGGTCAATGAAGCGTTTGCATCGGTGGTACTGGCCTGGGCCATGGAACATCATCCCGACATGGACAGGGTCAATCCCAACGGAGGTGCGATCGCTCTGGGCCACCCACTGGGTGGGTCCGGGGCTCGGCTGCTGACTACGATGATCCACGAGCTCGAACGCACCGGGGGTCGATACGGCCTTCAGACAATGTGCGAAGGTGGCGGGCTCGCCAATGCCACCATCATCGAAATGCTGTAACGACAACGCAAGCAAAGGACCTGATGTCAAACCAACCAGACGACCGTGCCGAAGTCACTTCCGAACAGATCTCCGAAGACGAACAAGGGCCGAAATGTGCCCGTGATGTTCAACGAACGCGTCGCAGCGTCGGCTGACATGACGGCTATCCGCTGGCAAAACGAAGACGGTTCCTGGGGGGAGTGGACCTGGGCAGACTATGCCGACCGGGTGGCTCGAGCCGCCGCAGGGTTGTCCGCTCGAGGTATCTCTCGAGGCGACCGAGTCCTCTTGATGATCCGCAACGTTGCCGAGTTCCATGTGCTCGATATGGCTTCTTTGTTCGTTGGGGCCACACCGGTCAGCATCTACAACTCATCCAGCGCAGACCAGATCGAATACTTGGCCAACGATGCGGGGGCCAAGATCGCAATTGTGGAGAACTCGGCCTTCTTTGAATCGGTCAACTCGGTTCGTGAATCGATCCCAAGCCTGGGTGAGATCGGGGTTGTCGACGGTTCGGCCGGCGATTTCTCGTTCGCTGACTTGGTGGCCTCCGACCCGGTCGACCTTGCCGAGGCCGCCAAGGTCGCTCAAGGTGGCGACCTGGCGACGCTGATCTATACGTCGGGAACCACCGGCCCCAGCAAGGGTGTGATGATCGATCACGACAACGTGGTGTGGAATTCCGATTCCACTTCCCGCGTCTTCGACGTGGATCTTGTTGGCAAACGCATCATCAGCTACCTGCCGATGGCCCATATTGCCGAGCGCATGATGAGCCACTACCTGGCGATCTATCGGGGTATGGAGGTCACGTGTTGTCCGAACCCTACCGAGATCGCCAACTTCGCTCGGGAGATCCAGCCCCATGTGATGTTCGGTGTACCCCGGGTGTGGGAGAAGATCTACGCGGGAGTGAATGCGGCACTCGCCGCCGATCCGGAGAAGCAGCAGAAGGTGGCCGAAGCCATTGCGGCAGCGGCGCCGATCCGTCTGAAGATGACGATGGGGACCGCTTCGCCGGAGGAGATCGAAACCTACGAATTCCTGGATGCGGTTGCGTTCTCGACGATCAGAGGCCTGGTCGGTCTGAATGAACTCATCATTGCGTCCACTGGCGCCGCACCGATCCCGGCCGAGATGATGGACTGGTTCCGCACGATCGGCGTTCCCCTCTCGGAGGTCTACGGCCTGAGCGAGACCACCGGTGCAATGACCTACGACGCCTTCCGGGTCAAGGCCGGCTACGTCGGTCGGCGGATCCCCGGTTGTGAAGTCCGATTGGCAGACGACGGCGAGGTGTTGTGTCGAGGCGGAAACGTCTTTCGTGGATACCTGAACCAACCTCAGAAGACGGCCGAAGCGATCGACAGCGATGGCTGGTTCCACAGTGGCGACATCGGCGAAATCGACGACGAAGGATACGTGCGCATCGTTGACCGGAAGAAGGAACTGATCATCACAGCCGGTGGCAAGAACATCTCGCCGGCCAATCTCGAGGCTGCATTGAAGATGATCCCGATGGTGGGTCAGGCGTGTGCAATCGGTGATCAAAGGCCATTCGTCTCCGCCTTGGTAACGCTCGATCCTGATGCGGTTGCGGCTTGGGCAGCCAAGAAGGGGGTTGAAGCCGACCTCGAATCGCTCAGCAAGGATCCAGAGATTGTCGAGCTTGTGAATTCGGGTTTGAGGGATGCCATGGCGCACTTCAACAAGGCCGAAGCAGTCAAGAAGCTGTCGATTCTGCCAGAGGAATGGGTGCCCGACTCCGACGTCTTGACGCCAACGTCCAAACTCAAGCGGCGGGGTATTCACGCTCGGTACCCCTCTGAAATCGAGGCGATCTACGACGCATGATCGGTCTGGTTCGCTGATCCCGGGAGACCCCACCAACCGTTAGCTCGATCGTGGCTAGTACCCGAGCTGCCGGCTCACGAGATTCGGAGGGTTGATGCCCGTCTCGAAGGCGGTGAGGTTTTCCGCCATCGATCGGGCCAGTCGAACCAGATAATCGCTGCTCAGGCCGGCGACATGGGGAGTGATCGTGAGTCCCTCCACGTCCCATGCCGGATGGTGCGTAGGTAGCGGCTCGGTGCGGAACACATCGAGCGCAGCCCCTCCGAGCTGGCCGCTCTCCAAGGCTGCAATAACAGCGTCCAGGTACACGACGCCTCCTCGAGATACATCGACCAAGAATCCGCCGCGGCGCATGGAATTCAGTTCGCTTGGTCCGATCAACCCACGGGTCTGATCGGTGAGCGGCACGCATACGACCACAACGTCGGAGTCGGTGAGGGCGTAGCGCCGTTCGCCCGACAACACCACCTGTTCGATGCCCTCAACCGGGCGTCCGCTGCGGCTGACTCCTACCACCCGCATTCCCAGTGCTTTGGCGCGCCGCGCAACGCTTCGGCCGATTGTCCCCAAACCCACAACACACATTGTCTGATCATGGAGTGGGCGCGGAAAGGTTTCTCTCCATTGCCGGTGTTGCTGTTGACGAACCAGCTGCGGCACGTTGTAGGCCATCGCAAGCGCCATGGCCATCACGAACTCGGGAAGGTGCGGTTCGTGGGATCCACGAGAATTGCTGATCACGACGTGCTCGGCGAGATCTGGGGCTGGGAGCAGAGAGTCCACGGCGGAGCCGGCGATGTGGATCATTCGCAGGTTTTCCGCCCTGGCCCAGCGGTTCCGGGGCGGACGTCCCGTCATGAGCAGTTCGATCCCGGGTAGAGCCTTTGAGAACGCACGGGCATCTTCGAGTTGTATGAACCGCCGTCCGGGTAACACGCGGGCGAGTTCGTCGACCATCCGCTGATTGTGGCCGGGCAGATAGATGTGGACGGGGCTACTCATGACGGTGCAACCATACTTCAGGCAGCCTGAAACTGCCCCGGGGCCACCTCGACCACCTCGGAACGGGAAACCATTCGGGCCACATGAAGCTCGGCGGTTCGGCGCTCGACAGAATCGGCGATCGTGGTCTGGACCGTCGGCCGGTACACGAACCTGTGCGCCACCATCTCCTCGATCGAGTGCGGTTCGTGGAGAAAGGTCAACATTTCACCGTGTCGGCGATGAATCACGGCGGTGAACGCATCCACACGTGCTACGAACTCGGCCCGCCCTTCAATCACTCCTTTGTGGTGGAAGGTGACGTAGTACGCGGCGTCCTCCTCTCTCACCTTGGCCAGGCTGGCCTCGAACTGATCCAAGTCACTCCATGCGTCGCCGTAGTAGGGGCCGAAGCCGGTGAGATCGATATCGGAGCAGAAGAACACTCCATCGGAGATCCGAAACCCGCTATGACCACGTGTATGGCCCGGCAGGTGGACCGCTTCGACAACAACCGCACCAAGATCGAATCGGTGGCCGTCAGCAAATCCAACCGCATCTGGCCGTGGCACGTAGGAGAAGTCCTCGATCACCGTCGGCTCGAACTCGGCCCAGACATCGGCGTCCAGTCCGTACACCTCGTTCAGTCCCTGGAGGCTCTGTACCCCGGGTAGGTCCTGATGGTGGACATGGACTCGGGCGTCGGAAAACAGACCATTGCCAGCCATGTGGTCCTCGTGGCTATGGGAAGTGAGCACGGCATCGATATGGCAGTTGGCACCACCCCGCTGGACCACCGTTACCGATGGATCGATGAGCACAGACTCTCCCGAGCCTTGAACGACCACGCTGTTACCCGACGGATAGGCGCCGTTGTTGTCGCCGACAAGGACGCTCACGCGTCCGGAGAGGCGTCGTTCGACATCGGACCAATCAACGATCCCGACTCGGCTCATCGGCAGAGCGTACATGCGCCTCGATACGCTCACTAGTAGTGATCTGGCATTCCGACACCCGACCGCTGCGTCGTCCGCTGATGGTGCTTGCGTTGAACGGGATGTTCGATGCTGGAAAGGCCTCGACCGACGCAGCAACGTGGATTCGAGATCACTGTGATACTGAACTCGTCGCCGAGTTGGATCCCGAGGAGCTCTACAATTTCTCCGATTCCCGGCCGGTTGTCATCTTCGACGAAAACGGTGAACGCGTCATTCGGTGGCCGACGGTGAAGTTCTACGGATGCCATACCGACGGAACCAGAGACGTGCTGGTTGGGGTCGGAACCGAACCCCAGTTCCGCTGGAGCTGGTTCAGCGACAGTGTGCTTTCAATCGCCCGTCAGTCGCTCAGCGGAATGTTGGTCACCATGGGGTCGACGTTGGCCATGACGCCTCACACGCGACCCGCACGCACAATCGCCAGCTCCGGAGATCCAGTGTTGGCATCTCGTATGCAACTTCGTGCTCCAACCTACGAGGGACCTACCGGTGTGATCGGGGTCGTGAATCAGCGACTCGAGACGAAAGCGTTTCCCGTGATGTCGCTGCGCGTGGAGGTGCCCCACTATGTGCCGGGCTCACCGAGCCCCAAGTCCACGCAATCGCTTCTCCGCCGGCTGCAGCAGCTCACCAGAATCCCCACGAGGTATGAGGAAATGGACGGCGCCGTGCAAGACTGGATGGAACAGGTCGATGCTGCTGTGGCTGCCGACGAGGAGAGTCGCGTGTACCTCGCCCAGCTCGAAGAACGCGTCGACGGTGACGAGGAACGATTGCCCAGCGGTGACGACATGGCCGGTGAACTCGAGGCATATCTGCGCGAGTTGGGATCGAGCGATGACGACACCTAGCGTTAGGTCATGACCATCTCATCAACTCTGCTCAAAACACTGGACCGGGTTCGTCCCGCTCAACTCGTTTCAGCCCATTGCGACGGTCCCTGTGGTGTCTACGACCCTGCCAGCGCCCGCATCGCCGGTGAGGCTGTACTCGCCATGACCAAGAAGCTCGTCGATCTCGGCGACGGTAACGATCTCGCCAGCGAGAACACGCGGTCGCGATATATCTCCATCAAGGAGGAACAGGCCGAGATCGTGAAGCGGGAACTGAACATCCTCTGGCATGACTACTTCAAGCCCCCGCATCTGGAGACATACCCCGATCTTCACACCACCTTTTGGAATGCCGCCAAGCAGGCATCGGCATGCAAGACCTCTGTCGACGTGGACACCGCCAACGAACTCATGAGCCAGATCGAAGCGATTCACAACATGTTCTGGGCTACCAAGAACAAAGAGGTCCCCTGGATCACCGCCAGCTGAGGTGGCGATCCTCTGACCGAGACGAATTCTCTGCTGTACGTCGGCGCCGAGCTGTGGGCATGGGCCCGTGGCCGGCGCCGACGCGTTGTAGTGGGCGGGAACTCCATGGCCCCCACACTCGGTGCCGGAGATTTCGTGCTCGTGAAACCCACGTCTGGGTCAATCCCGGGCGGTTCGATCGTCGTAGCCCGTCATCCTCTGGAGCATGACCTACTGATCGTGAAGCGCAGCCGAGTCGATCCGCATGGTTATTGGCTCGACAGTGAGAACAAGGCCGAAGGCTCCGACAGTCGAGATTTCGGTCCGGTCAGTCCTGGGGCGATCGTCGGTGCTGTGACGATGATTCTCGATCATCCTCGGCGCTCGGTTGCGCCCGGCCGTCATGATGCAAGCGAACGTTGACGAAGGGCGTGATCAGTGAGCGTGAGCAGGATCATGGCCTCGACCATCGGTACCGCACGCGGTAGGACACACGGGTCGTGACGGCCCTTGGCCGCAAGTGTGGTGGCCTCCATGGCGGTGGTGACCGTGTCTTGTTCTGAGGCGATAGTGGCGGTCGGTTTGAAGGCTGCCCGTCCGTAGATCGGAGCACCCACCGAGATACCACCCTGCACGCCGCCGGATCGGTTGGACGCCAGCGTTGGGCCGTCAGCGCCGGGCGCGAACGGGTCGTTGTGTTCGCGTCCGGTCATGCGGGTACCGGCGAATCCGCTGCCGATTTCGAAGCCCTTACATGCCGGCAGGGACAGGATCCCCTTGCCGATGTCAGCCTCCAGGCGATCAAAGACGGGTTCTCCCCAACCGGCTGGGACCCCCCGGGCGACGAACCCAACTGTTCCGCCCAGGGAGTCACCCCGCCGACGGGCATCCTCGATGGCCTCGACCATCTGATCCGCAGCCGCAGGATCGGGGCAACGGGTCGGAGACGCCTCCACACGGTCGAGTGAGACCGAGTTGTGATCGACCACAGCGTCTATGGAATGAACCTGGGCAACCCACGCCAGCACCTCGACGCCGTATGTATCGACAAGCCAGCGTCTGGCGATCGCTCCCGCCGCCACGCGCCCCACAGTTTCGCGGGCTGAACTGCGGCCACCGCCCCGATGATCACGACGGCCGTACTTCGCGAGGTAGCTGTAGTCGGCGTGACTGGGGCGAAAGACCTCCTTCAGATGGTCATAGGCCCCCGGATTCTGGTCGGCGTTGCGGACCAACAGTGCGATTGGTGTTCCGGTAGAGCGTCCATCGAAAACACCCGACAGAATCTCAACCTCGTCGCCCTCAGAGCGCTGGGTGACCAGGCGGCTCTGGCCGGGGCGACGCCGATCGAGGTCGGCCTGGATTTCGCTCTCGACAATAGGGATATCGGGCGGACACCCGTCGATCACTACTCCGACTGCTGGTCCGTGGGATTCCCCGAAGGTGCTGATGCGGAAGAGCTTCCCGTACACGCTGCTCACGGTGTCAGTCTAGGGCGATGTCAGGATAGGGCGATTCACCGCGGTGCCCGGTCCACCACCGGAGGCCGGACGCCACTACCCTCGAAGGCCGTGGAAGAGCACCCTCGCATTCATGTGTGGATCGATCAGGACCTCTGCACCGGTGATGGCATTTGTACCGATCATGCCCCTGAGGTGTTCACCATTCTCGAAGACGGCATCGCTTACTGCCAAGAAGGGTCAAAAGTCTTCAACGATCCCGGTGGGTCTGCCGAGCTGGCCTACGTGGAGCCCACATCCGAAGCCGGTGTCATCGCTGCCGCAGCTGAATGCCCAGGCGAGTGCATCTTCATCGAGGTCGACGATCATGCCGCCATAACGGCCCCGGAGACGGTTGGGGCCGTCTAGACCCTGAGGCAGGGACATAGGTCGATTGTCGGGGCGGTTTACGCTCGAGATGGAATACAACTAACGTCGCGACCGTGACTGTTGACCGCACCGACCACAAGATCCTGCTCAACGAATCGGAGATGCCCACCCAGTGGTACAACATCGTGCCGGATCTGTCTGCACCACCGCCGCCGGCCCTGCATCCTGGCACGCACGAGCCAGCCGGTCCTGCAGACTTCGAACCGTTGTTCCCGATGGCTCTCATCATGCAGGAGGTATCGACGGAACGGTTCATCGATATTCCGCCTGAAGTTCAGGATGTGTATCGGATGTGGCGACCCTCGCCCCTCTACCGCGCCCACCGACTGGAAAAGGCGCTGGATACGCCCGCCCGTATCTACTACAAGTACGAGGGCGTGAGCCCGGCGGGCTCCCACAAGCCCAATACAGCGGTCCCCCAGGCGTACTACAACAAGATGGAAGGTGTCACGAAACTGACCACCGAGACCGGCGCCGGGCAGTGGGGGACGGCTCTGGCGTTCGCCTGCGCACTGTTCGACCTGGAATGCGAAATCTGGCAGGTTCGCAGCAGCTATGACCAGAAGCCGTACCGAAAGGCGATGATGGAGGTCTTTGGTGGCGTGGTCCACCCGAGCCCGAGCGACCTCACTCAAGCCGGTCGAGCCATCCTTCAGTCCAACCCTGCCTCACCGGGCTCGCTCGGAATCGCGATCAGTGAAGCGGTGGAGATGGCCGCACCGAATCCCGAGGTCAAATATGCGCTGGGGTCGGTGCTGAACCATGTGTTGATGCATCAGACCATCATCGGCGAGGAAGCACTGCTGCAGTTGGCCAAGGTGGAAGAGACCCCGGATGTGTTGGTGGGTTGCACCGGCGGGGGCTCCAACTTCGGCGGGCTCTCATTCCCGTTCATGCGAGAAAAAGTGGCGGGGACAATGAACCCGCGGATTCTTGCGGTCGAGCCGGCAGCTTGTCCCAGCCTCACCAGAGGTGTTTATGCCTACGACTTCGGCGATACCGCCGGCACGACGCCATTGATGAAGATGCACACTCTTGGTCATGACTTCGTTCCTGACCCCATCCACGCAGGCGGTCTTCGGTATCACGGCATGGCCCCGTTGATTTCTCACATCTACGAGCTCGGTATGATGGACGCAATATCGATCAACCAGACCGAGTGCTTCGACGCTGGCGTGCAGTTCGCCCGAACCGAAGGCATCGTGCCAGCGCCCGAGCCCACACACGCTCTGGCCGGAACCGTCCGCCAAGCCCTCGAGGCGAAGGAGGCCGGTGAGGAGCGGGTGATACTCACCGCGCTGTGCGGCCACGGCCACCTCGACATGGCCGCATACCAACGTTACTTCTCAGGCGAAATGGTCGACTACGACTTCCCGGAGCAGAAGGTTCAGGATGCCATGAATCGGATCCCGGCGGTGAGATAGTTTCGATGAGTGTCGCTGGCGACACGACGCAAATCCCCGTCAGGTTGCCCGAGGAGAACGATCGGGATCGTAAGGCCCGAGCCGGCTGGATCTACATTGCCTTGGCGGTCCTCGTGACCGCATCGCTGTGGGTCTCGAACCGAACCGACGATTCGGCCAGCACGCTGGTTCTGGTCGATCCGCCTGTGACATCCACTGTTACGCCGCCCGCGGGGACGCCGGCGACGATCAACGTGACAGTGGACCGCAAAGTTGCGACGCTCAACGGGTCCGTTCCCGACGAGGGTGCTCGGGCTCAGCTGGTTCGGATCGCTGAGGAACGGTTCGGTAATGGCAACGTGATCGACGATCTCACGATCGATCCAACTGTCGACCTCGGCTCCGGCATGATCAACTTCTCGGGCATTGCCGACGAAGGGGACCTGGCTCCTGAACAGCTTCGGGAAAACGCTCGCGCCGACCTGGGTCTGGCGGCCGGTGACTTCGACATCGACTTTGTTACTCCACAATTCGAACCCGCAGTCATCGACATCGCAGTCGGGGAGCTACCGGTTGTTGTAGTGGGTCGCGTACCCACCGACTCAGATCGAGATCGCCTGCTTCAGTCAGCAGAGGCCGTCTACGGCGAAGGCAACGTCGACATCTCAGGAGTTGTCGTGGAGCCCTCCGACATCGAGGGTGCTGCTCTGTCAATCTCCGGAGTCACAAAACCGGGAGACACATCTTCGAACGATCTTTTCGAAATCCTGCAGACTGACTTCGGGACCGCAGTAGTGACCAACGCAAGCGAAATCGACGTGAGCGACGCGGCACTGACTCTGTTTGAAGCCGAACTCAGGGAAGTCCTCGCCGAGAAACCGATCCTCTTCGACACCGGGACCAGCAAGATCTCTGATGAGGGCAAACAGAACCTGCTGGTCATCGCCGATGCAATCGAGTCTCTTCCCGGGAGGGCGGTTGAGATCGTTGGCCATACCGACGACACCGGCGGAGACACGGTCAACCAAACACTGTCGGAGAATCGTGCCCTTTCCGTCAAAGAAGCCCTGGTCGAGCTCGGTATCGACGAGACCAGGCTCAGCACCACCGGTCGAGGATCGTCCGAGCCTGCGGTTCCCAACACCAGCGCCGCCAACCGAGCGATCAACCGTCGAATCCAATTCATCTTCGAACGGGGCTAGGCCACACCCAACAACGTCTTCCTAGCTGTCCAGGATCACATCGTCGCTGCGGATCCCCCGGTTCGCGCTCCTGAGGATCAGATCGACGACGATTGCGATCTTGTTGCCATCGGCCTCGTTCAGCAGACTCAGATCGCTGATGAGGCGTTGTGCGTGCTCCTCTGAGGTGTCCAACAAGTACGCCACTGTTGTGGCAAGCTCGGTGTCGATGAATTCAGCGGAGTGATCAGCCACGCATCACTTCTACACGTCTTAGTGCTGAAATACAAAGCCGGCCCAGTGCCATGGTCGGATTCAGGTCGAACGCACCACGTTTGCCCGATCGGGTCACCGCTTGTTCTCGGACCTGCGGCTCCGATAGAACCAAGGAGGAGCCCCGCATGATCATGTACACAGACCAGAGGGCGAGAACAGCTGCCGTTGCGGTCTTCTCCGTAGCGATCACGGTTCTCGCGGGGTGTACCAGCTCCGCCGATCCGGAGGTCTCTGACAATGTGCTCACTTCGACCACCGCTGCGAATGGGGAGGCCAGCGTCGATGGAAACACAACGAGCGAGACCCCGCCAGGCGTTGCACCGATCATCGACGATACCCCGCTGCCAGTGGATCCTGAGGTCCGGATAGGCACGCTCGAGAACGGGCTCACATACTACGTACGGCGCAACGATGCACCGGGCCAGAAACTGTCGGTCCGCCTGGCCGTGAACGCCGGCTCGCTGCAACAGGTTGAGCCCACCGACCAGATCGCACACTTCACCGAACACATGCTGTTCAACGGCACCACCGCGTATCCAGGCAACAGCCTTGACGCCGAGCTGCGTTCCCTGGGAGCCCAAATTGGGCCGGACTTGAACGCGTACACGAGCTTCGACGAGACCGTCTATCAGCTCGAGGTTTCGCTCGAGGGTAGGAACGCAGACACAGCTTTCACGGTGTTGGGTGAGTGGGCGGGCAACGCAACGATGGATCCAACCGAGGTGGAGAACGAACGAGGCGTTGTCCGGGAAGAATTCAGGTTGGCTCGAGAACGAGCCGGAGCCGCAGTACAACAGCGATTCGAGGAGGTCTATTTCGACGGGACACCGTATGAAGACCGGTCGCCGATCGGGACCGAGGAACAGATCATCAGCACAACCGACGCCGACACGCGGGCCTTCTACGATCGTTGGTACCGCCCCGACAACATGGCGGTCATCGCAGTTGGTGACCTTTCTCTGGACGACCTTGAAGCGTTCGTTTCCGACACCTTCTCCGATCTCGAACGTCGAGGTGACGAGCACCCACGACGGGAGGAACCGGTGATCGACATCGAGACACCCCAGGTTGTCGACGTGATCGCCGATCCCAGTGTCGACGGTACGTTCATCTCGATCGACTACCGAACCCCGTCGAGGAATCCGGGTACGTTCGGCGGTGAACGCCTCAACGAGTGGGAATCCCTCATCTCGACCATGATCACCAATCGGGTGAACGAAGCCATCACATCGGGAACCAGCACCCTGGTGCGGGGCGGGGGTGGGCCATTCTCCCAGACCCGCAGGATGTCGTTCATCGGCTTCAATCTCGATGGGCCGGACCTTGCCCAGGGGACCGGGGAGTTCCTGTCGCTGATGAAGAGGTTCGCTCGAGACGGCTTCACCGAAGGTGAGCTCGAACGTGCAAGAGAGCAGGAGATCGCCGCCCTCGATCAGGAACTCGCACAGCTGGGAACCCGGCAGGATTCCCAGTGGGCCGATCTGTACTCCCAACTCTTTCTCGGTGGGGCCGACGCCTCAAAGGCCAGTGATCGACGAGACCGTATTACGGGGCTTTTGCAATCCACCACAACCGAAGATCTGGACGGCTACTTCCGCTGGCTGATGGAGACGTCTCTGCCATTGGTGATCGTGGTCGGACCGGATGCGTCCGATCTGCCGTCGGTGGAAGAACTGACCGGGGTCGTCGATGCGGCGGTTGCGGGCGAGGACGGCACCGGCGAGGTACCCGCTCTCGACGAGCTGATGGCCCGGCCCGATCCGGTCGACGTTGTAGCCGAACGATCTCTTGAAGCCGCCGGAGGTCAGGAGTGGACCTTCGCCAACGGCAGCAAGGTGGTATTCGCCGAGTCGCAGATTGCCGAAGGCAGCGTGAATGTGTTCGGACTGTCCGAGGGTGGCTGGTCGCTGCTTCCCGTGCCCGATCAGCCTCTGCTGGAGCCGACGGTTTCGATGGTCTCGTTGAGCGGTGTGGGCGACCTCTCCAAGGTTGCGATGGATCGCTTCCTCGCCGACAAGGTCGTCGGCGTCCAGCCCTTCGTGTACGAGACAGGAGAAGGAATTCAGGCCGAAGCGTCACCCGATGACCTGGAGATCGCGTTTCAGCTGATGCATCTGTATTTCACCGAGCCACGGGTCGATGAATCGGCATTCAATCGCGTAGTCGTGCAGAAGACCGAAGAGCTCCGTGCAGTTCAGAACCAACCGCAGGTGGCTGCAAATCAAGCTCTGAGCGAGGCCATCAACGACGACGACCCCGACCGCAATCCTCTGCTCGACCGGGCCGAGCTCGACACCCTCACGCCCGAGAAGGCGCTGGCGCTCTACAGAAATCGAATGATCGGTGTGGATGACCTGGTTCTGATCGTGGTGGGTGACGCCAACGAACGCGACGTGGAAGACCTCGCCCGCCGTTACATCGGAACCATTCCCACTCGCCCATCGGACACGTTCATCGATCTACTCGATCCCCGCGATCCCGGCGTCGTGACCGTGAAAGAGATGGCCGGACCAGCCGGCGGTGCGGGCATCCTGACCATGTTGTTCAGCTCCCCAGCAGAGTTCAACGACTCGGATCGAATCCATGCCGAGATCCTCCAGGCCATCATGGAGGAGCGCCTGTTCACCCGAATTCGCGAGCAACTGGGCGCCAGTTACAACGGTGGTTCCACATCGGTTGACTTCATCGACGAGCCCGACAGCGAAAGCCAGCTGTACATCAACGTCGCCGGTGATCCCAACCGCCTCGATGAGATCCGAACCACTCTTCTCAGCGAGCTGACCGAACTGGACACCACTGGTCCCAGCGCCGCAGAGTTCGAGCGGGCGGTCGCCGTGATTGGTGACAACTACAACTTCATCTCCAACGGCGACATCATCGACCAATTGCTGGAGGAGTCCACCGAAGACGGGCCCGTCCTCACCAACCAGGCTGCGTTCAACATCGTGGGCGACACGAGGCGAAGCGACATTGCTCGACTCGCAGACCGTGTGATCGACACCGATTCCTGGATCGAAATATTCGTCACCCCTGCGGAATAACCGCCGCTATCATTTGTGGTCCCATAGGGGCTGTAGCTCAGTTGGTAGAGCGCTGCCTTTGCAAGGCAGATGTCAGGGGTTCGATTCCCCTCAGCTCCACGTAGCTCCCCCCTGCAGGGGGCCCGTTGCCACGGAGGTTCCGTTGTCGTCGCTCGTTCCTCCGGGCCCACGTTCTCACTCGCTGGCGCTCGCTTCGTGGTCCCTGCAGAACTCGGCTCGCACCGGGGCACGTGGGGTTCGGTGGTTCAGGCCAGTGGCCTTTGGGTGGCCCGGGAGCGGTGATTGCCCTGCAGGGGGCCCGTTGCCACGGAGGTTCCGTTGACGTCGCTCGTTCCTCCGGGCCCACGTTCTCACTCGCTGGCGCTCGCTTCGTGGTCCTTCGCCCTTCCGGGTCGTTCCGGCGATGGGCCTCTTCGGTCCACGTTCTCGCTGCGGGCCTGCGCCGTCACAGCGTGAAGCTGTGGGCGTTGCTGTGTGAAACGGTGCGCGAGTTGAGCGGTTAGTGTCACGCCCGGAGGCGGAGCCTCCGTGGCGATTGAACGGCCCCCGGAGGGACAGCACAGGCTTCGTGAGTGGACGCACTACCGTGACGACGAGCCCTGGTCCCGCACGGAACCTTGACCCAAGGCCCCCCGGGCAGCAAATGCGGCCTTGTTGGGTGTGGTGGGGTCGTAGACTCTCGGGGTGGGATCGTCGGAAATCAAGGCTGAGGCAGCGCGTCGTCGGACGTTCGCGATCATTTCTCACCCCGACGCAGGCAAGACGACCCTCACCGAGAAGTTCCTTCTCTACGGCGGCGCTCTCAGCGCTGGCGCTGGATCGGTGAAGGCCCGGCAGGGGCGCCGCTCTGCCACCTCGGACTGGATGGAGATGGAGCAGCAGCGCGGTATCTCCATCACCTCAGCAGCCCTTCAATTCGAACACCGTAATTGCACAGTCAACCTGTTGGACACACCCGGACATCGGGACTTCTCCGAAGACACCTACCGTGTTCTGGCTGCCGCTGACGCTGCGGTGATGGTCCTCGACGCCGGTAAGGGCATCGAGCAACAGACGCTCAAGCTGTTCGAGGTTTGTCGAGAACGGGAAATCCCGTTTCTCACCTACATCAACAAATGGGACAGGCCGGGCAAAGGTGCGCTCGAGCTTCTCGACGAGATCGAGCGCACGCTCATCGTTGAACCCACGCCGGTTACCTGGCCGGTGGGCCCTGCCGGCGAGTTCAAAGGCATCATCGATCGCACCAGCGGCGATTACATCCGATTCGAACGAACCGCCCGCGGTTCCACCGTCGCCCCCGAAGAAATCGTGTCGGCCGATCAGGCGCTGATCGACGAGGGCGAAGTGTGGACGCATGCACAGGAAGAGGTCGAACTGCTCGACATGCTCGAGCGAAGCGTCGATCAGAAGACGTTCCTGGCGTGCGAATCGACGCCGGTTTTCTTCGGTTCGGCCATGACCAACTTCGGTGTTCGAGCCCTGCTCGATGGCGTGGTCGACCTTGTGCCTTCACCTTCGCCCACGCTTCTGGCCGACGGAAGCCGTCGCGCCGTGGATGCCGACTTCAGCGGCTTGGTCTTCAAGGTTCAGGCCGGAATGGACAAGAGCCATCGCGACCGCATCGCCTTCGTCCGGGTCTGCTCGGGTCAGTTCGAACGAGGAATGATGGCCGTCGCCGGCGGAAACGGTCGCCAATTCTCTACCAAGTATGCCCAGACCCTGTTCGGTCAGGACCGCGAAACAGTCGACACCGCCTTTCCCGGCGACATCCTCGGCTTGGTCAACGCCAACGACGTGAGGGTGGGAGACGCGATCTATTCCGGCGAGCCGGCGCAGTTCCCACCCCTGCCCGCTTTCGCCCCTGAACACTTCATGGTCGCAAGGGTCCGAGACACCTCCAAGTTCAAGCAGTTCCGCAAGGGAATCGCCCAGCTCGATGAAGAAGGTGCGGTGCAGGTGCTGCGGGATCCCGATATCGGCGATCAGGCGCCCGTCCTTGCCGCCGTCGGCATGCTCCAGTTCGAGGTGGCCGTCAACCGGTTGGAGAACGAGTTCGGTGCGCCGGTGGAGCTCACCGGAACGAGGTATTCGATCGCTCGGAAGACCGACGCCGCCAGCGCCCCACAGCTTCGTGCCATGCAAGGGGTCGACGTGCTGCAACGCTCCAATGGCCTCCACCTCGCTCTGTTCGAAAGCAAGTACTGGATGGACCGGGTTTTGAGCGACCACCCCCAACTGACGCTGGAGCGGATGGTTGCCGAGGGAGGCCTTGCCTAGTCATGAGTCGGTCGATGGTGTTTCTGATAACTGCGATCCTCACCGCTGCAGTATCGGTAGGACTGTGGACACTGGAGCTCTCGGGGAGCGATCTGACCTTCGGGTTCGGAGATTCAGAACAACCAAATGACGGCCCTGAGGTTGCGGGCGCGTCTGTGGTGGCCGCTCCCGCCACGACGCTCGCAACCACCACAACAACCACCGCTCCAACCACAACAACCACAACACCGCCCTACGACGGATGGGTCGATCCTGCCTCGTCGGGGCTCCCCTGGTCGGAGTTGGGAGCGGTCGAGGGTCTCTTGACCTTCCGAGGCAATCCCACTCGGACCTTCTACGGTCGCAACGCCCCGGAGAACCCAACGGTGGCATGGACCCATGAGATCGGCTGTGCCAACTCGCCGGTTGGTGGCGTGAGCAAGGTCTGGTGCGGATCTGGCTGGACTGGCCAGCCGTCGGTGTTCCAGCCGCCCGAGTCTTTCGGGGCCGAGCCGGGCACTTGGTGGTTGGCGTTCGGCGGGTACGACCGCAACGTCACGTTCCTCGACCCGCTGACCGGAGACGAGGTCTACGGTCCATACCAAACCGGCGACATCATCAAAGGGTCGATCACGATCGATCCCGACGGGTACCCGTTGATGTACACCGGCAGCCGCGACAACAACTACCACGTAGTTGCGATCGATCGGCCCGAACCGATCGCTCTGTGGAAGCTGAACGCCGACGCCGTGAAGCCGGTCAAGTGGAACGACGACTGGGACGGCAGTGGGCTGATCATCGACGACTACCTCTTCGAAGGGGGGGAGAACAGCCGCTTCTTCATTGTGAAGCTCAACCGCGGCTACGACACCGATGGGCTGGTGACCGTTGATCCAGAAATCGTCTTCAGCACCGAGTCGTGGGATTCCGATCTGCTGGCGGTCACCTCCAACGAGCAGAGCATCGAGAACTCGGTGGCAATCAGCGGCAACGTCGTCTATTTCGCCAACTCCAGCGGTCTGATCCAGGGGTGGGACATCGGTTCGATCGCCGAGGGCGGCACGCCCGAGCGGGTGTTCCGGTTCTGGGCCGGCGAAGACGTCGATGCATCGTTGGTGATCGATGAGGAAGGCATGATCTACGCCGGCGTCGAGTACGAAAAGGGGCGCAGCAGGGCCAAAGAACTCGGCCAGATTCTGAAGCTCGATCCGTCCCAGCCCGACGATCCGTTGGTGTGGAACGTGCAGGCAAACAGCGGCATCAAGTCGGGTATCTGGGCCACCCCGGCGCTACACCGGGACATCTTGATTGTCGCCACCGACGATGGCGAGCTACTTGGACTCGACCGTGCTGATGGCACCCAGCGGTGGTCCATCGAGGTTCCCGGTCCCACCTGGCAGAGCCCGGTCGTGGTGGACGACATGCTGATCCAAGGCGACTGCTCCGGAGTCATGCACGGCTACGACGTAGCGGACACTTCGTCTCAGCCGGTCGAACTGTGGTCTCAGTTCCTGGGCGAAGGGTGCCTCGAGTCCACCCCGGCGGTCTGGGATGGTGGAATCTATGTCGGCTCCCGCAATGGCACGTTCTACGCCCTGCGGGATGAGTGAGGGGTCCACGTCGGAGACTTCGACCAGGGCGTGCACACCATCGCCGTCATCGGGATGGGCCCTTCCTCTCTGAACGTAGCGGTAACGGCTACTTGGAGGGGGTATACGGCTGACCCTCTGCGGCCGGTGCGATGGCCCGACCGAGCGCACCGGCGACCACGACGAGGGTAACGGCAAAGGGCAGGCTCTGGAAGAACTCGCTGGGGATGCCGAACGAATTGATTTCGACGTTCAGGAACTGCAGGCGTGAGCCGAGCACGCGGGCGAAGCCGAAGAGGAGGGCGCCGCCGAAGGCGCCCCACGGCGTCCACTTGCCGAAGATCATGGCGGCCAGGGCGATGAAGCCAGCCGAGTTGGTCATGTTGTCCTCGAAACCCGACTGCGCCTCCATTGAGAACCACGCGCCTGCCAGACCGGCGATCAGACCACCGAGGATGACCGCCTGATAGCGGATGAGAATGACACGGATACCCAGCGTCTCGGCAGCGTGCGGGTTTTCACCGCACGACCGGACTCGCAGCCCCCAGGGGGTTCGGTACATCACGAGCCAGGTGAGAAACACGGTGATGTACATCAGGAAGTGCAAGGGGCCACCGGTGAACAGCGTCTGGCCGAGAATCGGGATCTTGTCGAGCAGTGGAATACCGAAATCCGGTGTGGCCACGCCCTTGCTGTGACCGGACGGAACGATCACCTCGGACCGGAGGAATCCGGTGAGGCCGAGTGCGAACAGGTTGATAACCACACCAGACACGATCTGGTTGATCTGGTAGCGGATGCACAGCACCGCATGGAGCACGGCGAACGCGCCCCCGCCAGGATCGCGATGAGGATCGAAAACCAGAGCCACCCTGTCCCTGTGGCGCTGCCCAGCACTGCATAGGTCATGTAACCGATCCCGGCCGAGCCGAGCATCATGCCTTCGATTCCGATGTTGATGATGCCGGACCGCTCGCACCACAGGCCGGTCATCGCACCGAGGGCGATCGGTGTGGCCAGCAGGAGCGATTCGTCGAGCAGGTTGGTGACGTTGGTGACCTCGGCGGTGGAGAGTGCCAGTGCCAGCCCGATGATCAATGGGATGGCCGAGGCGATCGCCACCAGCTGGGCGATGAGCGCGATGCGGTCCCTGCCTGCCGGCAGGAAGCTGGCGGCAGCGGCCACCAGGTACAGACAGGCGATCACGACTACGAGCACGACAGGGTTGAACTCGAACTGGAGCGGATCCGGTGGACGCTCGAATGCGAACGCCCTTCGGTCGCTCGTGATGTTCGGCGCCACCAAGGCGAGAAGGGCGAGTCCGACAACGCCGAAAACCACACCGATCACTTGCCGCCTGCCGAACCGGCGAAGCCGGAGGCCGGCCGTATCCGAGCTCGGATCGTTGCGGAGCGGCGGGTCAGCGACGTTGCTCATGATCCACTCCAGCTCGTCGCCGCAGGAGCGAGTTGGGAACCCCCGGAGCCTCTGATATGGAACAGGTATCGCACGATCGCGTCGGCGGCGACGAAGAGCAGGACCATTGCCTGAATGATCCTGACCACGTCGATGGAAACATCGGCTTCCTGCTGCATCAGCGGAGCTCCCGACAACAAAGCGCCCCACAGCAGGGAGGCAGCCAGAATGGGGATCGGTTTGCCCCGTGCCAGAAGAGCGATGGCGATGCCGTCGAAACCGATGAAGGCGAACGTGCCAGGTTGGAAGAAGTAGTTGGTCCCGGCCACCTCCGAAGCCGCAGCGATACCGGCGAAGCCACCCGAGAGCGCCATCGCCAGCACAATGATCCGGTTGACGTTGACCCCGGCGTAGTGGGCCGCATGGGGGTTGGTGCCAACGGTGATGGTCTCGAAGCCGAACGTGGTGCGGCGCAGGACGAAGGCGACCAGGATGCACAGCCCGATCATCACGAACACGCCGGCGTGCAGGTTGGGCTGGCTGTCGACGAGCTCGGGGAGGCGAGCAGTCTCGGACACGGGCTTGGTCCTCGGGACGCTGGCCGAGGTGTCACGCAGGATGCGCGGGTCGTTCGAGTTGACCAACCAGCGGGTCATGAAAAGGGCGATGCTGTTGAGCATGATGGTGCTGATCACCTCGTGCGCACCCGTGCGGGCACGGAGCACGCCGGGGATCCCACCCCAGAGAAGCCCTCCTGCGAAGCCGGCCAACAGGATGATCGGGACGGCCAGGATGCCCGGCGTGTCGTACATGAACGCCCACGTGCCGACCCATGCGGCGGTCACGCCGCCCATGAGCAGCTGTCCCTCGGCCCCGATGTTGAAAAGGCCTGCCCGGAAGGCGAACGCCAGCGCTAGAGCGGAACCGACGAATGGCACCGAACGAGCCACCGACCCCGCGATTCGTGACGGACTCCCGAACATCCCCCGCACCAGCGCCCAGTACGCGTCGAAGGGGTTGACCCCGATGATGGCGATGAGGATGCCACCGACGATGAACGACAACAGGATCGCGAACAACGGGACCAGCAGCGGCTGCAGCTGCCACGACGTCTGGATGAACTTCCTCGGATCCCAGGCGTTTTCGGTCGGGCTGTTCATCCGACGAGCTCCTCTGACTCGGGGGACGATCCGGTGGCCATCAGGTAGCCGAGCTGCTCCCGGGTGGCATCCGCGCCGTCGAAGACGCCTACGAGGGCTCCGCGATAGACCACACCGATGCGGTCCGAGAGCGAGAGGATCTCGTCGAGCTCGGCCGAGACAAGTAGGACACCAACTCCCTGATCCCGCAGGCCGATGATCTGGTTGTGAATGAACTCGATCGAGTCCGACGTCGAGTCCTCGAGTCGGCTGGGCGACCACGAGGACCTTGACGTCGCCGGTCAGCTCGCGGGCCACGATGACCTTCTGCTGGTTCCCGCCGGACAGGGTTTCCACCGGAACATCGATTCCCGGTGTCCGGATGTCGAACTCCTCGACCAACCGTTTGGCCTCTTCGTCGACCGGAGCGGTTGCCCGGATGCCGCGGCGGGAGAAAGGCTGAACGTAATAACGATTCAGAACCAGGTTGTCGGCGATGGAGTACGGCCCGACAAGGCCGTGCTTGTTGCGGTCCTCGGGAATATGGGCAACGCCCATCTCGGTGATCTTGCGGGGGCTCAACTTGGTGGCGTTGTTGCCGAGCATCTCGACCCGCCCGCTCAACTTGGGCCTCATCCCGGTGATCGCCTCGACCAACTCCCGCTGGCCGTTTCCTTCGACCCCCGCCACTCCGAAGATCTCACCGGCCCGTACGTCCACCGAGAAGCCGTTGACCATACGCACGCCGCGTTCGTCCTCGACTTCGAGGCCCCGCACGCTGAGGACGACGTCTCCGGGGACGGCCTCACCTTTGTCGACCTGAAAAGCCACATCGCGTCCGACCATCAGGTTTGCCAGTGATTGCTGAGTGGCGGTCTTCGGGTCGGCAGTTCCGGCCACACGTCCGTTGCGCAACACGGTGATCCGATCGGCGACGGCGAGCACCTCCCGCAGCTTGTGAGTGATGAAGACGATCGACTTGCCCTGGTCGACGAGGCTGCGCACGACGCCGAAGAACTCGTCGACCTCGCCGGGGGTGAGCACGGCGGTCGGCTCGTCCAGGATGAGGATGTCGGCCTCCCGGAACAGCGCCTTCACCAGCTCGACGCGCTGCTGTTCCCCCACGGAGAGATCACCGACCATGGCATCGGGGTCGACGATGAGCCCATACTTCTCCTCGAGCTCGCGGATGCGTCGCCGAGCTTCGGCGATGTCGAGCAATCCGTTCTTGGCGAGTTCGTTGCCGAGGATCACATTCTCGGCCACCGTGAACACCGGGATGAGCTGGAAATGTTGGTGCACCATGCCGATGCCGTGGTCGATGGCATCGTTCACGCCGGTCAGTTGAACCTGTTCGCCGCGAACCCAGATCTCGCCCTCATCGGGCTGATACAGGCCGAAAACCACGTTCATCAGCGTGCTTTTGCCGGCGCCGTTCTCACCGAGCAGACAGTGGATCTCACCCTGGTGGAGGGAGAAATCGACGGTTCTCGTTGGCGATCACGCCCGGGAAGGTCTTGGTGACGTTACGAACGTCGAGGACCGGGGTATCAGTCCGCTCGGTCAACTGGCTCGCTCCCCGTCACGCAACACGGAGTTGAGCTTAGACCACGAGACCTGGGTGGCACACGATTGAGGAATCCGAACGCGCCCGGGCCCGGCCCCCACTTGGAGGCCGGGCCCGGTTCAATCAACGATGAAGGGCTGAGGAATCCGGCGTTAATCGCAGGCTGATCCCTCGCCGATGAAGAGCCCGTCCTGTCCGCAGATGCCCGTGGTGAGGGTGCCGTCAACGAACGCCTGGCGGGCTGCCTCGACCGCAGCAAGTGCCTCGGCTGAAACGTCGGCATCGTGGGAAGGTGCCATTGCGATGCCATCGTTGGCCACGGTGCCGGCGACGAAACCGCCCTCGAAGTCGCCTTGGACGGCGTCGGCGATGAGGCGGAACGTGACGAGGTCGACGCGCTTCATGGCCGACGACGCCAGGTACTCCGAGCCCGGGGTGCTTCCACCGTTGAAGGTAGTGAAGTACTCGTCCTGGTCGACGCCAATGCCCCAGATGCCCTGCTTGGCCGCCTCGGCGACGCCGCCGGACCCGGTCTGGCCGCCGGCCCCGAAGATGACGTCAGCGCCCTCGCCGATGAACTGGGTGGCGTCGGAGGCTCCCTTGGCGATGTCGGTGAAGCTCTCGTTGTAGATCGACAGCACCCGGATGTCGGGGTTGGTGGCCTCGGCGCCCAGGGTGTAGCCGTTCACGAACTTCACGACCGGCGGAACGTCCTGCCGGCCGGCGACGACGCCGACCACTCCGGTCTCGCTGAGCGAGGCGGCGAGCACACCGGCCATGTAGCCGCTCTCGTCTTCATTGAACTGCTCGCCGGCCATGTTCGGCGGGTACTCGACCAGGAACTGATCGACCCCGATGAAGTTGACGTCGGGGTTCGCAATGGCGGCTTCCTCGGTGTCGCTCGTGATGAGGAAGCCGACTGTGATCAGTACGTCAGGATCGTTTTCCAGCGACGTGGAGATGTTCGCCTCGTAGTCGGCCTCGGAGACAGTCTCGATGAAGCTGGTGTCCTCGATCCCGAAACACTCGTTGGCTGCGACCATGCCGTCATAGGCAAACTGGTTGAACGTGCCGTCGTCGACTTTGCCGATGTCGGTGACGAGATTGACCCGGAACCCGTCCGGGGCCTGGAGACCGTCGTACTCGGCACACGCCTGGTCGAGCGTGACAAACGAAGCCTCCTCGGTCATTGCCTCGGTGGTCTCGGTCATTGCCTCGGTGGTCTCGGTCGTTGCCCGCCGTGGTCTCGGTTGTTTCCGCCGTGGTCTCGGTCGTTTCCGCCGTCGTGTCGGTGGTGGTGTCGTCGTCGCTGCCGCAGGCGGCGCCAATGACGCTGAGCGCTGCGATGAAGACGACAGCTAGTCGGTATCTACTGTTCATGATTTACTCTTCCCAAGAATGTGTACAGGTGTAAGTACTTGACGAGGGAGCAGGATATCTGCCTGTGGGGCATCAGATGATGCATGTGACAGATACCGTAACAAGTGGTGCGGACCGGCATTCGAGCCGATTTACAGTGCCAGGCATGGGCGAACCCGCTGTCGCCCACAGTCACCTTCCCTGCCACGGCGTGTTCGTGGTGCACATCGGAGGCCTCGACCAGGGCGTGCACCGATCCGACCAGTGCCTACACTGATTGGTTCCCACACCGAAAGTCCGACATGCTCGACAACTCCACCGATCCCGGCTCCCCGAACGGGTCCGGTTCCCCCGCCGAGCCGGTCGGGTTCGAGTCACTCGGACTCGATGTCTCGGTGCTGCCTCAGCTCGAAGCGCTCGGCTACGAAGAACCCACCCCGATTCAGGCCGAGGCGATCCCCGTATTGCTGGCGGGCCGCGACATGATCGGCCAGGCCGCCACCGGAACGGGCAAGACAGCTGCCTTTGCGCTGCCGATCCTGCAACGACTGAAGGAGTCGAAGGACGCTGGAGGGCGGAAGGAGGGACCTTATGCGCTCGTCCTCGCTCCAACCCGCGAGCTCGCGATGCAGGTGTCAGAGGCGATCCACAAGTACGGCCGCGGTATCGGCACTCGGGTCCTTCCGATCTACGGCGGTCAGCCGATCGGACGCCAGCTGCAGGCCCTCAAACGAGGTGTCGACGTGGTTGTCGCAACCCCGGGTCGAGCCCTCGATCACATTGGTCGCCGCACCCTCCGTCTCGATCAGATCGAGATCGTCGTGCTGGATGAGGCTGACGAGATGCTCGATATGGGCTTCGCCGAAGACCTCGAGGCCATCCTCAGCGAGCTACCCGAAGAACGGCAGACGGTTCTTTTTTCTGCAACCATGCCGCCGCGGATCAATTCCATCGCCCGCTCCCACCTCAACGACCCTGTTGTGATCAAGATCGCACATGCGAAAGAAGCTACTGGCGAACTTCCCAAGGTTCGACAGCTCGCTTACATGGTGAATCGCAACCACAAAGCAGCAGCGCTGGGGCGAATTCTCGATATGGAAGCGCCCGAGGCAGCACTTGTGTTCTGCCGCACCCGCAATGAGGTCGACCAGCTCTCCGAAACGCTCAACGGACGCGGTTACCGAGCCGAAGCTCTTCACGGCGGGATGAGCCAGGAGCAGCGAGATCGCGCCCTTGGGAAACTGAAGAACGGTATTGCCGATCTGCTGATCGCCACCGACGTGGCAGCTCGAGGTCTCGACATCACCCAACTCACTCACGTCGTGAATTTCGACGTGCCATCTGCACCCGAGGCCTACATACACCGCATAGGTCGTGTCGGCCGAGCCGGCCGCGAAGGTGTAGCCATCACGTTGGCCGAACCTCGCGAACATCGACAGCTCAAGAACATCGAGCGAATCACCAAACAGAAGCTCAAGCTGGAGACAATCCCCACGGTCGCCCACCTGCGCGAACGACGCCTCGACATCACTCGCGGTCAACTTCGAGAAGCGATCCAGATCGGCGACGGCGATGCGTTTCGTCCGATCTTCGACAGTCTGAGCGACGAATTCGACGTGGTCGAAATCGCTTTGGCCGCAATGAAGCTCGCCCACGATGCCACGGCCCCTGAGAGCGACGAGCAGGAGATTCCCACCGCAACCGTGAGAGACCGCAAGAAGAGCGATCGGTTCGACAACAAGCACGATCGCAAAGGCAAGCGGGATCGTTTCAAGAAGGGCGACGCCAACAGTGTTCGGTTGTATGTGAGCGGCGGAAAGTCTGCCGGCATCCGACCCAAAGACCTCGTGGGAGCGATCGCAGGTGAATCGGGCCTGCCCGGCCGCGAGATCGGCCCGATCGACATTCAGGACCGTTTCTCACTCGTCTCTGTCCCTGCCGACAAAGCCGACCACGTCCTCGACTCGATGCGAGGCGTGGCGCTGCGAGGCAAGAAGATCACCTTCCGCCGAGAACGATTCTAGTTCTCCCCTTCAGGGGGAGCGTTGCCACGCAGGTTCCGTTGTCGTCGCTCGCTCCTGCGGGCCCACGTTCTCACTCGCTGACGCTCGCTTCGTGGTCCCTCCAGAACTCGGCTCGCACCGGCGCACGTGACGGTCTCGGTTGGGTGATTAGGCTGCGCAGGGACCGAGTGGCTGGGGAGATGTGAACATTTGATCGAGCGGAGCGAGACCGATGCGAAGGCGAGCGGGGGGATGCTGGAGGGCATACGGGTCGTCGACTTCAGCCAGTATTTGGCTGGTCCGGCGTGCACTCGACTGATGGTTGAGCAGGGGGCGGAGTGCATCAAGCTCGAACTTCCCGAACACGGAGATCCCAGCCGCGGGTTGCAGCCCCGCATCAACCGCCGCTCGGCGTTCCTGGTGCAACAGAACCGCGGCAAGCGCAGCGTGGGCCTGGACTTCAGAACCGAGGCCGGTCGACAGATTGCCCTGGAGCTCGTCGCAACCGCAGATGTGGTGGTGGAAAATTTCAGTCCCGGCGTGATGGCTCGTTACGGACTGGCCTACGAGGATCTGATCGCCGTGAAGCCCGACCTGGTCATGGCCAGCATTTCCGGATTCGGACAGACTGGCCCTCTGGCTCATCGTCCGGCGTTCGATTTCATCGCCCAGGGATTCAGTGGAATCGCCCACATGACGGGGTTTCCTGATGGACCGCCACTCCTGGTCGGTTCCGCCATCGCAGATTCCAACGCCGGCGTGCATGCCTTTGCTGGAATCGGGACTGCACTCTTCCACCGCGAGCGCACCGGGGAAGGCACCTACCTCGATATATCCATGGTGGATGCCCTGGTCCACATGCACGAAACCGGTATCCACGCCCCCGGACTCACCAACGGTGAGTACGTGCCGATTCGACATGGCCGGGACTATCAGCCGGTCGCTCCCGCAGGCGTGTTCGCCGGGCCCGAGAGCTGGATCATTCTCATCGTCACAGTCCACCAAGTTGGCCAGCTCTGGGACGCCCTCGGTCGCCCCGACTTGGCCGACGATCCCCGCTTCCAAGGGAATTCGGCGAGGGTTACCAATAGAGCCGAGTTGAACCGCATCATTGAAGGCTGGATGGCGACGTTCTCAACCGACGATGAGGTGATCGACGCCCTGGCGAGTCATCGGGTGCCGTGCACCAAGGTGAACAGCCCGGCGGACCTTGCCGACATCGTCCATCTGAGAGAGCGCGGTTCGGTTATCAGTTACAACGACCCACTCGTCGGTCCCGGCTTCTATCCCGGTCACCCGATCAAGATCGAGGGCCACGAGCCGCACGTGGGCGGTGCGGTGGAATCGCTGGGCCAGTCCAACTCTGAGGTGCTGAGTTGGCTCGGGGTCTCAGCTGCTCGCATCGCCGAACTCGAGGCCGAAGGTGTTCTCTCGAGCAAGTCGCACGGCTAACGGCCCAAATTCCGTTGGGAAACCACATTCGACCGTTCTGCCGTTCCTGAACCACACCCTGTGTGCCGGGGGAACGGAATTTCGGGGAGATGTGGTTGGGGAACGGAATTTCGGATTCGGACCGGAACGTCTGCTCTAGATGTCTTCAGGTTCGTGGTCGAGGTCGATGATGCCCAGACGGACCGCGCCCAGGACGGCGTGGGTGAGGCTCTGGGCGTCGAGCTTGCGATAGATCGCATTCAGATGATTGTGAACGGTCTTGGTCGTGATACCCAGATGGCGGCCAGCCTGCTTGGTGCTCATCCCGTCGGCGATGGCTTGAAGAATCTCGACCTGACGTTCGCTCAAGAGATCCTCGTTGGCCCGCTGTTCGTTTGCAGTGGTCAACATGGCGCCGGCCAGGGCAGGGGAAAGCACAGTTTCACCATCAGCCACTCGCAGCACCGTGTCGCGAACGTCAACGAATGAGGTCCCCTTGCTCAGATAGGCGCTGGCCCCGGCTGCGATGGCGTCTCGGGTCTTGTCGATGTCGTCGTGCATCGTGAGCACGGCGATGCGACATGTGGGAACGGCTTCACGGATCAAGCTGGTCGCCTCGATTCCGTCCATCACCGGCATGGAGAGGTCCATCAGTACGACGTCGGGTTGGAGCGACTTGGCAAGCGATACCGCTTCCTCTCCAGTTGAAGCTTCACCGACCACCTCGTCGCCGGCGGCTTCGAAGGATCGGCGCAGGCCGTCGCGAAGTAATGCGTGGTCATCGGCTAGAAGAATTCGGATCATGGGTGTGCTCCCGAAGTTGATGGACTGGTGAGAACAGTAATCGTCGTTCCCTCGTTAGGTGAGCTGCGTACTTCCAAGATTGCCCCAACTGAGGCGGCTCGTTCACGCATACCCACTAAACCATAGGCGTTGCCCCGGATCCCCTTGGCGGGATCGAAACCTCGTCCATTGTCATGGATATAGAGCGTGCCCCTGCCGCGTTCGATGGTCCAGGCCACGGTGACCTGGGAGGCGTTAGCATGTTTCTCGACATTCGTGAGCGCTTCTTGAGCTATCCGCAGGAGTTCGTTTTCGACCACTTCGCCCAAGACGAGATCCCGATCGTCGGGAATCGTGAGGTCGATTTCCAATGCAGACCGCTTCCGGATGCGGTTGATCACCTCCCCGAGAAGCACGCCCAGCGGTCGGCCCGGGCCGACGCTGGCCCTCAGTTCCATCAGCGTGTCTCGTAGCTCGGCCACCGCACCCTGGGTGTCTGCATGCAGCGCTTTCAGGTCGGTCGAAGGTTCGTCTTGTTCGGACTGGATGCGTTCGAGCTCCAGGCTGATGTAGGTGAGCCATTGGCCAAGCCGGTCGTGGAGATCCCGAGCGATCCGGCTGCGTTCCTCTGCGGCAGCGAGCGAGCGGAGATGCCCGAACGATCGAGCGTTGGAGAGGGTGAGCGCAAGCACGTCGGCCATGCCGCTCAGCATGACCGCGTCGCCGGGGGAGTAGGCCGCAGTATTCTCCCGCTCGATCCCAACCAAGCCGCGGTCTCGGCCGTTGACGATGAGCCGGGCGTACATGCCGCTTCCGGAGCGTTTGCTGGTGGCGCTGAGGTCATTGATTCGCAGCACGTCAACAGCCCCGGCCGCATCAGACAGAGGTGCTGGGAGGTCATCGACGGGGAACGTGGGTGGAAGGTCGAACCCGGTCTGGGTTTGAGTCGACCACAGTTGCTCATCGAGTGTGGTGTCGTCGAGGGTGAGGATGACGATTCGATCGGGCTGGAATACCTCCTGCAACTGGCTCCTTGTGCTTCGGAGCACGTCGGCAAGATCCAGCGACGACGGCAACGTGCGGGCGACGTCCATCAGCGCACCCAGCAGTTCATTCGTTTCCACCAGCCGGTCCCGCTGGGCGCTCAATGTTCGGCGGGTCCGTTCAGCCTCGGTGAGATTGATGTGATAGATCCCGGGAAACAGCGCTGCGGTAACCAGGGCCAGAACAGCCAGGGGACTGAAGCCGAACCCGTCGTCGGTGAAGTACACCGTGCTGACACCGGCCGAGGCGAATGCCAAACCGGCGGCCACCGCCCCGAACGGCAGCCCCCAGCCGAAGGCGACGACCGCCACGGCAACCATGATGCAGCCGACGAAGGGGCTGTCCAGTCCGGCCGAGATCCCGAGGCCGAGACCCAAGACGGCAACGTCACCCAGGGCAAAGATGAGGGCGGAGCGGCTCGACGCGTCGGTGCGCAGAGGAATGATGGTCCTGAATGTGGCGACGAAGATTGCCACTGCGAGCGTCCCAACGACCTGCACGTTGCCGCTCGAGGCCTGGGTTGCCGCCCACCCCAGTCCAATGGCGATGGCCCCCCAACGCAGAAGTGTCAGGATCGCCGCCAGTGAGGCGGTGAGCAGATTGATCTCCACAGAACCGCCGCCCTTGAGGGCGCGCAACGACTTCAACACCTCTCCGGGTGTAGGTTGCTCGGACGCGGCTGGCGGCCTTGGTCGTTGCGACGGTCACCATTCACCCCATCGGCACGATGGGGGTTCCCTTCAATACTGCGAACTGTGGTCGTCTGGGACGCATAGTGCCGCCCTGCGTCGTGGTATCAACGCGGTTAGTGGGTGCGAAGGCCAACGTAGTCGGCCAGAGCTGCCATTGTCGCCCGGGTGGAGGGGTCGATCCGCAGCGAGGGAAGAGTGTCATGAGCTTGTTGCACGAGCTCTGCAACCCTTCCTTCGACCTCGGTGATGGCGCCAGTACTGTGCAGTACACCGACGATGGCGTGTACGGACTCTTCTGTGAGGTAGGGATAACCGACCTGGGTCAGGAGTTCACGTTCCTCGGCCGTGGCCCGTTCCAGTGCGATCGCCAGCAGTTCTGTGGGCTTGCCTTCCCGCAGGTCGGTGCCGACCGGTTTGCCGGTTGCGCTGGATTCGCCGATCACACCCAGCAAATCGTCGCGAAGCTGAAAGGCCTCGCCCAGCGGACGCCCGAAAGCTTCCAGCCGGTTGAGCGCATCGCTGCGATCATCAGCGCTGAGCCCATCCCATCCGGGAGCTAGCGTGGCCCCCATCTGCAACGGTCGCACGATCGTGTAGAGCGCACTCTTGAACGTGGCGACCGCTCGAGCCGTCGCACGATCAGATTCTCCAGCCGCGCTGGATCTGATGTCCAGGTACTGGCCGAGGTTCAGCTCTATCTTGAGCTCATCCCAGAGTTGGCGAGCCGGAGCGGTGGTGTTTCCTATGCATCGGTCTGCATAGGCATGGGCCAGGTCGCCGAGCAGGATCGCGACCCCTTCCCCGTACCGCCGAGGTTCGCCTCGCCAGTCCAACCGCTGGAGCCGGGCGGCCTCGGTGGTGTGGATTGTTGGCACACCACGCCTGGTAGGGGCGTTGTCCATGATGTCGTCGTGGATCAGCGCAAACGCCTGAAGCAGTTCAAACGCAGCGCAGGTACCCATCACGTCGTTCTCGTTGCGGGCGCTCCGGCCGATCCACGTGCGGGTGCCATCCCAGGCCCAGTAGCAGAACGCCGCCCGAAGGCGTTTCCCTCGCCCCAGCACCATGTTGCTCAGTGTCACGACCGCCTCTCCCAGCCGGGGGTCGTTGGTATTCCACCGATCGATCTCGGTCTGGAATATCTGATGCAGGTGGGCTTCGGTGGCAGTCGCAACGCTGAGGATCGCCTCGGGGATTTCCGACTGATCCTCGGCGCCGGCCGTGTCAGGAACGCTGTTCACCGGGTCGTCCCGGCGCCACCGTTTGTCGGCTCGTCCCCTGGATCCAGTGCCTCGACGAGCCCGGCCACGTCGACTTCAACCACAGCCAGTCGGTCCCGGCAGAGAGTGAGCAACTCCGATGCCCGGCGAACACGCTCGGCCAGGTGGTCAACATCGACCACACTGCTCTCCAGTTCGCCCAGGATCGACTCGACTTCGGCCATTGCGGCCGAATACGACACGGCCTCTTCGCCCGGAGCGTTCTTCCCTGATTCCTCTGTCACCGGCTTGTTCCCTCGTTTGTCGGTTCAACGCCCGTGACCGTGGTCGCGATCTCGCCATCAGCCGCCTGGATGGTGAGAGCCTCACCGACTCCTACCTGAGATACCGAACTCACAATCCGGCCCGTGCCGTTGCGGGTGATGGTCCAGCCGCGTGACATCAGGTTGGCCGGATCGAGGGCGGTGCGGCGAAGTTCGCTTCGGTCCAAGCGATGATGAGCGTCGACCAGTGACGCATTGGCGGCTGTCAGCAATCGGTGCGTGGACCTTGAATGGTGCCGGGACGCTGTTGTCAGTGTTGTGGTGGCTCCGGCGAGAAGACGTCGAGTGGAGGTGTCACATTGCTGACGAACCAGCCTCAGCTGGTTCCGGGCGGCGGCTGACAGCCGGGAGGTTGCCAGGTTGACTCGCTGATCGAATCGGATGACCTGCTGGATGATCCAGCCGGCAGCTGCGGTTGGGGTCTTGGCCGAGATCGCGGCGACTTCGTCGGCGATCGATCGATCGATTTCGTGGCCGACTCCCACGATGACCGGTACGTCGCAGCGGGCGACGGCCGCAGCCACGTCGAAATTGTCGAACGCCACGAGATCGGTCTTGGCGCCGCCGCCTCTGACAACCGCCACGACATCGACGTCGAAGCCGCCGGCTGCGGTGATCGCCCGCGACAACGAGACTGGGGCATCGGATCCTTGGACGCGAGTGTCGAAAAGGCTCACTTGGAATGCGATGCCACTGGCGGACAGTTCATCCATGAAGTCGGCCTCGGCCGCAGACCCTTCGCTGGTCACCAGGGCTACTCGCAGCGGCAGCGCGGGAAGTGGCAGCAAACGGTTGCGGTTCAACAATCCTTCGGTGGCGAGTCGTCTCAGCGTCGCGTCGCGACTCTCCGCAAGGCGGCCCAGTGTGTAGCTCGGGTCGATCATGTTCATGATCATCTGCACTCGCCCGCTGGGAGCATAGAGGTCGATCGAACCACCGATTGCCACCTCGATGCCGTCCTCCATTCGCATCGATCCGGTCTTCTTGAGAATGGCGTTCACCCTGAACTTGGCATTGGCGAACAACGCGACGTCGAGGATGGCCGACGGGCGCTGGGCAACCTCATCGGGATCGATCAGGGTGAAATACACATGCCCGTTGGCCGAGCGGTTGAGTCCGGAAATGGCACCTCGAACCCAGACCTCCGGGCCGAATTGGTCGCGAAGCGCGTCCCGAATGCCCTCGCAGACCTCACCCACGCTGAGCGGGTCTCTCATCGCCGACATTCTCACCATAGAAACGGTAGCGGCACCAATCTCTTGCGCTTCCATGACCACCTCTCCCGGGAGCGTTAGTCTTTGAGCCGTGTCGTCACCTCCTGTACGTTCCGATTCCGATGACGCCACGGGTCCCCTTTCGGCTGCCATCGATGGCGTGATGGTCTCAGCCGTTCACCCCGGTTCTGATTCAGCCCACATGGTCTACGTGAGTGAGGGGCTTGCGAACATCGTCGGCCTGTCGGTGAGCGAACTCCTGGGCAACGCCCCCGACGCTGTCTTTGCCGAATCCACTCCGCCGCAGCAATTGGACGCAGTCGCTGCGCTTGTTGCCGCAGGCAAACAGGCGGCTGTGCCGATGGCACTCCGCACCGCGAACGGCACAGACCTCCCGGTGTATGCAACCTTTCTCGCCGTTCCCTCGCTGAGTGACGGCTGGCCGCTCTATTTGTCGATGTTCCGCGTGCTGCGGGAACCCGAAGTCGAGAGCGTGTCCGATACCGCGGTCGCGGGCGACGCGCTGTTCGATCAGACCGAACTGTTCGATGCGCTCGCTCACCCGGGGTCGCTGGACGACATCGTTCTCCATCTGGGTGAACGGGCCGAGTCGTTCCTCGGCGCCGGCCGCGTTGTGATGGCGCTTGCCTATGCCCACGAACCAACCTCAGCTCGTTTCGACCTGGTTCGCACCGGTGGCATGAAGCCCGACCTCTTGGCCCGCTTCTTCCATATCGTGCGGTCCGAGGAGGGTATGACATCGCCGACATCGGTTCCGGTTGCCTCCCTGCCCCTCGACACAGCGATCGAGTTTCAGAATGCCGGTATCGCATCGGTGTGGGTGACACCGATGCTGCGCAACGACAGCGAGCTGATGGGTGCAGTAGCGGTGGCTCACCCCGACAATGACGGTCCGTCGAATGCCCAGCAGCAACTCCTGAATGCTGTTGCCCGATTGGCTGTCGTGGCGATGGATCGCAGTCGCAGAGAAGCCGATCTCGCACTGCGGGCCCTGCACGACCCGCTCACCGGATTGCCCAACCGAGATCTGATGACCGACCGGCTCGACCAACTGATCGACCTGTCGAAACGATCGAGCGCAACAGGCACAGATCAGAAGAGCCTGCTTTCGGTGGTGATGGTCGATCTCGATAGATTCCGGGCCTTCAACGATCGGCATGGTTCCAGCGCCGGGGATCATGTGCTCACCCACACCGCCCAGCGGCTGCGCTCGGTCTTGCGGGTCGGTGACACCATCGGTCGAGTTGGGCCGGATCAGTTCTTGGTCATTTGCCCCCAGCGTCGGGATGATGCCGATGCTTTCGGTGCCGCGGAGGAGCTGCGGACCGTTGTGGTTGCTCCGATGGAGCTGCCCGATGGATCCGATGCCGAGATCACAGCCTCGCTCGGGCTTGTTCTGGTACACCCCGACGACGACCTCACCCCAGCGGACGTGTTGTCGAACGCTGAAGCGGCCGTGGATGCAGCCCACGAGGCCGGCAGGGACCAGGTGTCGGTGTTCGACGCTGAGCTCCGCCGCCAACTTGCAGCCCGCCACGAGCTGGAGGAGGCGCTGCACGATGCAATCGCCGAGGATGAGCTCTTCCTCCTCTATCAACCGATCATTGAGGTCTCGACCGGTCAGATGATGGGTGCCGAGGCGCTGGTTCGGTGGGACCGGCCCGGTCACGGAGTCCTGCCGCCAGCTCTCTTCATCGATATAGCCGAGGACTCCGGTCAGATCATTCAGATCGGCGAATGGGTTATTCGCGAGGCCTGCCGTCAGATCGCCGACTGGCCCGAACGCCTTGGCGGCGGTCGCCCGATCGTCTCTGTCAATCTGTCGGCACGCCAGCTTTCACACCCGTCGCTCATGTCCACCGTCACCGACGCTCTTGACTTCTATGATGTCGATCCCACCTCGGTGGGGTTCGAGGTCACCGAGTCCATGAAGGTAGAGGACCTGGAGCGTGCCTCCGCATCGCTGGTTGAGCTGGCCGCTCTCGGCTGCCACCTCAGCATCGACGACTTCGGCATCGGTTACGCCACGCTGGACTACCTGCGTCGCTTCCACATGGCGCACACACTCAAAGTCGATCGGTCATTCGTCGACGGGCTGGGAAGCAGTCGCGAAGATACTGCCATCGTGTCGGCATCGGTGACACTGGCCGAATCGCTGGGGCTCACCGTGGTCGCCGAAGGGGTCGAAACGGTCGAACAGCTGGAGTACCTGCACCAGCTGGGCGCCGACTACGCCCAGGGCTACCTGTTGTCAAAGCCGGTTGAACTCGATGACGCCCACCTGCTCTGGCACCGCGCCACCCTCATCCCCGGCAACGCGTTCTAGTCTGCCTTCGCTCGCCTCTGGCGGTGCGTGGCGAACGCTTCGGCCACTTCAGTCTTTGCCCTGCGGAGTTGTGAGCGCTAGCGAGCAACTCGGTTAGTGAGGAGGCGCGTCAGCGTCGACGAACGGCGCTGGCGTCGGCCACTTTGATCTTTGCCTTGCGGAGTTGTGAGCGCTAGCGAGCAACTCGGTTGGTGAGGAGGCGCGTCTGCGCCGACGAACGGCGGTGGCGTCGGTCACTCGAACGGCGCTTGCTGGCGCGGCGGCAGCGTGCCTGGTCGGTCAGGACCGTTCCCTGAACATCGTGATCCGATCCTCCCCGATGCGGGCACGTTTCTCGGGATCGTCGATGCCGAGACCCTCCTCGGGAGCGAGGCACAGGACGCCGAGCTTGCCTTCGTGCTTGTTCAGCTGGACCTCGCGTGCCGCTAGGCCGACTTCGGTGAGCGGGTAGACCGCCGAGAGGATCGGCTGGATGGCGCCCCGGTCGATCAAGTGGTTCATCGACCATGCTTCGTGGTAGTTGGCGAAATGGCTGGACACGATCCGCTTGAGCTTCATCCACAGATGGCGGTTGTCGTATTCGATCATGTATCCCGACGTGGCCGCGCACGTGACCACGGTGCCGCCCCTGGCGCAGGCGAAGACCGATGCCCCCATGGTCTCGCGACCCGGATGCTCGAAGACGATTTGAGGATCTTCACCGACCAACTCCCGGATCTTCTTGCCGAACCGACGCCACTCCGATTCGTCCTGAGTTTGGGGATCTGACCAGAATCGATAGTTCTCAGCCTTTCGATCGATGACCGCTTCGCAGCCCATCTTGCGAAGGAGTTCGGCCTTCTCCGGCGATGAGACCACACCGATCGGGATACCGCCGCCGTTGAGCACCAGCTGCACCGCGTAACCGCCGAGGCCGCCGGTGGCGCCCCAGATCAGAACGACGTCGCCCTGTCGCATCGATGCGGCATTCTCGGACACGAGCATCCGGTAGGAGGTGCTGGCCGTCAGGGCGTTGACGGCACTCTCCTCCCACGACAGATGAGCCGGCTTGGGCATCAACTGGTTCGCCTTGACCACGGTCAGATCAGCAAGACCGCCGAAGTTGGTCTCGAATCCCCAGATCTTCTGGTTGATCGCCTTCATCGAGTCGTCGTGGGCGGCGGGTTCCTGGTCGTCGACGTAGTTGCAGTGGATGGCGACCTTGTCGCCGGGCTTCCAATTCCGCACGCCATTGCCTGTACGCAAGACGACCCCCGATCCGTCGCTGCCCACGACGTGATAGTCCAGGGCGTGACGCGCTCCCAGCCGGTTCTCACGACCCAGACGATCGAGAAAGCCAAACGTGGGGAGTGGTTCGAAGATCGACGTCCACACCGTGTTGAAGTTGATGGACGACGCCATCACGGCGACGAGAGCTTCGTCGTCGGCCAACTCGGGAATTGGGACTTCTTCGACCTTCAGCGACTTACGGGGGTCCTTCTCCCAGGACTCCAGACCTTCGAACATTCCGGTGTCTTCCCGTCGGACAAGGGCGGCCCGATACGTCTCGGGAATCGGAAGAGCCGCTAGCTCTTCGGGTGGTGCATCAGCAAGAATGGCGTCAAGGATTTCCTTCATGGCCGAAACGTAGCTGTGCTGGAGGTCCTACCCCAAATAGGCCGGACGCAAGTTCAACTTTCGGCCAAAATCTCACATGCTCGCGACCTCGGCCGAATAGATATCCGAGCGAGGAGGATTCCCGTGGCACTTAGCCCAGATCAATTTGAAGTCCAGCAGTTCACCGTCGCCTTTCGCGGCTGGCGTAAGGAAGAGGTCACCGCGTTCTTGAAGCGCGCCGCTACGGAGATGCGCGAGCTGCAGTCAAAGCTCGATACGGCCCGGGCTGATGTCGAAGAGGCCAAGCGGTCCAAGGAAGCAGCGATCGCCGCCGCCGCTCAGCTTCCTGTACCTCCGGCTCTCGCTCCCACCGAGGCCGAGCATGAGGATGCCGACAGGTTCAATCAGCTCGGTGACCGCATTGCGGGACTGCTCCGCACCGCTGAGGAGTCGGCCGAGAAGATCAAGGTCGAGGCCGAAGTCGACGCCGATGAGATGAAGAACACGGCCCAGACCGAGGCCGAGGAACTCAAGGCCGAAGCGCAGAAGGTCCTCGAGGAAGCGAAAGCCGAGGCGGACCGGATCCGAGCCGAAGCCGAAGAGAACGCCGCCGCGAAGAAGACCGAACTCGACCAGGCCCGGCTGGATCTCGATGCCGAGCTGGCCGAGACCCGTGAGGCCGCCGGAACTGACCGCGCTGAGGCCCGGTCGGCGCTCGCTGCCGCCCAGGCTGAAGTGTCCGATCTCCTCGCCGAGGCCAGAAGCCAGTCAGAGTTCATCCGTCAGGAAGCCGACGAGATCGTGCGGGTCAAGGTTCGTACCGACATGGACACCGCCGAAAGGCGGATGCGAATCCTGCAGCTCACCGAGCAGTCCAGTCGCGATCGTCTTGTGGCGGCTCAGGCCGAGCTGAATTCCGCTCTCGAGAAGCTCGAAGCCGAACCAGCTCCCGAACTCGCTTCGATCGAGGCTGATGAGGTACTCACCGAAGCCCGCGGTCGTGCCACGCGGGAGCTCACCGGTGGGGGCAAGGCCTCGCCCTTCTACGCAAACTCCTTGGACGAGGTATTCGAGCCCCAGTTCTACGAGAACCCCGACCCAGACGCCCAGGCTGATCAAGACGAAGACAACGATGAGGTTGTCGAAATCGACGCCAACGAGTTGGTCCAGGTCGACGATCTCGATGACGATCTCGAATACGACGATGATGTCAGCGCTGAGGTTGATGATGACGTCGATGATCTCGACGGCGATGATGTCAGCGCTGAGGTTGATGATGACGTCGATGATCTCGACGGCGATGATGTCAGCGCTGAGGTTGATGATGACGTCGATGATCTCGACGACGATGATGTCAGCGCTGAGGTTGATGATGACGTCGATGATCTCGACGACGATGATGTCAGCGCTGAGGTTGATGATGACGTCGATGATGACGACGACGATGATGTCAGCGCCGAACTAGACGTCGGTCTCTCCGACGATGAAGAGGACAACGTCGGGTCCAAGTACGAAGAAGCCTATGGCTTCATCTCAAACGGTGAGACGCTGGATGACGTTTTCGATGCGCAGGAGGTAATGGACGAAACCCCGGGCGTGGTGATCGAGGACAGTATCTCCAACCTCGCCACCGACAACCGGTCGCCGCTGGATTCGGTTGAGGTTCCCGATGACTCGGGCACCTTGCTCGAAGAAGTGTTGGTGCCTTCGGTCCCATCGCCGCCCCCTGACACTGTGGTGCCCGCCGCGTTGGCTGGAAAGGCGCCTGCTCCTCCGGCGAACGACACTGAAAGCAAGGCGCTCAGCGACGAGGATCCCCTCGCCAAGCTGGTTCGTGAGGCGATGCAGCGAGCCGTGGACAATGCTCGCGGCAGCGAGGGCTAACTCACTCGAACCGTCGCATTTGTAACCAAGTACAACTCCTCTTTACGCTGAAGAGCGTCGACGGACTGCCCGTTGACGTTTCTTCAACGTTTTGAGGTCTTCTCATGTCCGGATCTGTTGTTGTCGCCGGGGCCCGTACCCCGATCGGAAAGCTATCGGGAGCGTATGCGTCGCTCGCTGCGACCGACCTTGGAGGTGTGGCGATTGCCGAAGCGTTGCAGCGGGCCGGTGTCGCCCCCGAACAGGTCGACTACGTGGTCATGGGTCAGGTGCTTCAGGCCGGGGCGGGACAAATCACCGCCCGCCAGGCGGCGGTCAACGCCGGCATTCCGATGACCGTGCCCGCAACCACGATCAACAAGGTCTGTCTGTCAGGCCTGAATGCCATCGCGCTGGCCGACATGATGATCGCCAGCGGACAGGCCGAGATCGTGGTCGCCGGTGGGATGGAGTCGATGACAAACGCCCCCTACCTGTTGCCTGGGGCTCGTGCCGGATATCGAGCCGGTGACAAAACCGTGGTTGATTCGTTGATGTACGACGGACTTTTCTGCGCATTCGACGCATGCGCAATGGGGGCTGGTACCGAAAAGTACGCTGCCTCGGCCGGGTTGGAGCGGGGCCCTCAAGATGAGTTCTCGGCGCTCTCCCATGAACGGGCTGCAGCGGCAATCAAGGAAGGCCGTTTTGCAGATGAGATTGTCGAGGTGCCGGTTCCTCAACGGAAAGGTGATCCGATCATCGTGTCCGAGGATGAGGGTGTACGGCCCGGTACCACTGCGGAATCATTGGGCAAGCTGCGTCCCGCCTTCGACAAGAGCGGCAACATCACCGCGGGAAATGCGTCGCAGATCTCCGACGGGGCGTCCGCAACCATCGTGATGAGTCGTGCCAAGGCCGACGAGCTCGGTCTCAGTGGGCTGAGCGAGGTAGTAGCTATTGGACAGGTAGCCGGTCCAGACGCTTCCCTGTTGACCCAGCCTTCACGAGCCATCAATGCCGCCCTCGATTCCACTGACCTCTCGATCTCGGATCTGGGACTCTTCGAACTTAACGAGGCATTTGCGGCAGTTGCGCTGGCGAGCATGGACGACCTGGGGATTTCCGACGATGTCGTGAACGTCAACGGCGGGGCCGTAGCACTGGGTCATCCCATCGGAGCGTCCGGAAACCGACTGGCACTCACACTGATGCATGAGATGCGCCGCCGCGGTGTCGAGTATGGAGCAGCTGCATTGTGCGGTGGTGGCGGGCAGGGCGACGCGATCATCTTCAAGTCGCTCTAGAGGTCGTTCGACAAGAGCTCCTCTAGAAGGACCGCGCCCAACACGCCCAAGTGCGGATCGTCCACTACCGCGCAACTTTCCGTACGCCCGTACGCGAAATCCCGAGCCGACGGGGAGAGGAGTCACCGGCTCGGGAGATCACATGTACTGGCACTAGGTCGGGGGAGTTGACACGAGTCTTCGCCCTCGGAAATGGTGCGTTGCGGTTATGTTACAGCACATGACGGAACGATGACAAGCTGCCTGGGTAGATTTCCACGGTGAAGCCGTCGAAGATCTGCACGTCAGGTGGGTCCGTACCCGTGCAAGCGCACGCTCAGGGCAAGCTCGGAATAGGATTCTCTCGTGGGACACCAGTCGCTGTATCGGCGGTATCGGTCGCAGACCTTTGCCGAAATCAAGGGTCAGCCGGTCGTCACCAATGCATTGCGGACCGCCGTCGCCGAAGGCCGTCACAGCCACGCCTACCTGTTCAGCGGACCTCGAGGCACGGGCAAGACCAGCACGGCCAGGGTGCTGGCCAAAGCACTGAACTGTGAGAATCCAACCAACGGTGAGCCCGACGGCACGTGCTCGAGCTGCAAGGACATTGAATCGGGACGTTCATTCGATCTGCACGAGCTCGATGCAGCCAGCAACAACAAGGTCGACGACATCCGTGAGCTGATCAGTCGTGTGGCCCTGGGTTCGCCGGGCCGTACCAAGGTGTACATCCTCGACGAGGTCCACATGTTGTCCGCCGGCGCAGAAAACGCCCTGCTCAAGACACTCGAGGAGCCACCCGAGCACGTGGTGTTCGTCCTGGCAACAACCGAGCCGCAGAAGGTCGTACAAACGATCAAGAGCCGCACTCAGCACTTCCTCTTCCACCTGCTGCCCGCAGCCGAACTCGAGGCTCACCTGCGATGGGTTATCGCCGACGCCGATCTCGATGTCGACGACGATGGGATTGCATGGGCGCTCAAGACGGGGGGAGGATCGGCCCGGGACACCCTGAGTGCCCTCGACCTGGTTGTTGCATCCGGTGGAGCGCCCGAGACGGCCACCACCGGGGCTGATCTGTGTCGGGCGATCGCTGATCGAGACCCAGCGGCCACGATTGCCGCCATGCAGAAAGGGCTGGAGGTCGGTTCCGAACCCAGGATTATCGGCGAGGACCTGCTGGTCGAGTTGCGATCGGCGTTCCTCGCTTCCATGAAGGCACCACTTTCCCATCTCAACGATGCTGCCGCGGAACGGGCAAAGGAGCTGGCCAGAGCCCTCGGTCCGGCAACAATCACACGATCTTTGGAGAAGATCGGTGCTGCACTGGTAGAAGTCCGCCAGGCGCCCGACCCACGGGTTCCGATCGAGGTCGCTCTACTCCAACTGGCTCGAGCCGACGGTGACGATACGGCTGCCTTGCTACAGCGGATCGAGGTCCTGGAAGCGCAGGTCGCCTCCCTGCTCGCCGGCAATCCGCTCAATCCTGCGCCGACGCCATCACCGGTTGCGCCCTCCTCTCCATCACCGGCGGCCCCGGCCCGACGCGGGCCGACCTCTGCGGCTCGAGACGCCCTTACCGCCAGCGAGTCGAGCACTGCGTCGCGCCCGACGCCTCCTCGGCGAGGCCAACCGCCCACTTCAACAGCCGCTGCGCCCCCTGCCGATGACCCCCCGTCAGTGAGCGACGCGCCTCCCGAGGTGTACGGATCGTTCACGTTGGACGAAGTCATCGAACAGCTTCCGGGGGTTCTCGATGGTTTGGCTCAGAAAGTGCGGGCTCGCTTCCGTCAGGGCCGCCCTGTCGAAGCGGCTGACGGCATCGTGACCTTCGCCTATCCAAACCAACTTCCGGCGGATCGTGCGATCGACGTGAAGGGAGAACTCGAGCAAGCGATGAGCGCCCGGTTCAACTGCCCCGTTCGTGTGAGTGTGGTCGTTGATCCAGCAAAGAGCGGCGGACCACCGCAGCGCCGGTCGTCCCGCCAGCCTTCCCCCACCCCTTCCGATTCGGAGGAAGACATTGGTCCGGTAAGCGAGCTCGAAGATGCCGACGACTCATCCAACACGATGGTCGATCGCCTGACGGCGGCCTTTCCTGGCGCCAAACTCGTCGATCCGCCGTCGCCCCATACGTGATCCCTGAAAGGCCTGTTTCATGACCGACAATCCGCTCGGAGGTTTCGACCTCAACTCACTGCTCGAAACCGCTCAGGCGATGCAGAGCCAACTCGCCGAGGCCCAAGAGGCCCAGGCCGCAGAGCTGCTCACCGGGTCCGCTGGCGGCGGCAAGGTCGAGATCGATGTGCTGGGAAGCGGAGAGTTCCAGGCGGTTCGCATCAACCCAGACGTGGTCGATCCCGATGACGTCGAAATGCTCAACGATCTTGTTCTGGCCGCTTTGCGCGACGCATCGAAACAGATCACCGATCTGCAGTCCGAAGCTCTGGGCGGGGTCACCGGGGGGATGGACCTCGGAGGTCTGGGTGGGATGCTCGGCAACGGATGAGCTCCTACGCCCGCCCTCTCGAGGTGCTGATCGACGAACTAGGCCGGCTTCCTGGAATAGGCCCAAAGTCGGCCCAGCGCATCGCCTTCTACCTTCTCAATGTGGATCGCACCGACGTGCAACGGCTCTCCGATGCATTGATCGATGTCAAGGACAAGGTTTCGTTCTGCGAGCGCTGTTTCAATGTGGCGGAGGGACCCGAGTGTGAGATTTGTGCAGACCCCAGCCGTGATGATCACACACTTTGTGTGGTTGAAGAGCCAAAGGACATCGCCGCATTGGAGCGGACCGGTGCCTTCAAAGGCCGTTATCACGTGTTGATGGGGGCGATCAATCCTCTCGAAGGCATTGGACCCGAGCAGCTGAAGGTCAAAGAGCTGGCTACTCGTATCGCTTCAGAGGACGTGGAGGAGATCATCATCTGTACCAACCCGAACCTCGAAGGAGAAACAACCGCGGCCTACATCGCTCGAATGCTCAAGTCATTCGACATGATCAAACTCACCCGTCTCGCTAGCGGGCTTCCCGTCGGCGGGGATCTCGACTACGCCGACGAACTCACCCTCGGCCGCGCCCTCGAAGGCCGCTCCGCCCTCTAACCCCCCAAATTCCTGTGGACAGCCACACTGGTTGTGGCTATCACCGGGGCAGAAGCCTCTTTTGTGGCTATCAACCGGGATTTGGACTCGAAGGTGTCGACCGGTCAGCGAAGCTGTTGGAAGAAATCTGAGAGCAGCTCTGCACACTCGTCAGCTCTCACACCGTCGACGATGTCGAACGTGTGATTCAGCCGGGGGTCGCCGCCAATGTTCATGAGGCTCAGGCAGGCCCCCGCCTTCATGTCGGCTGCGCCGTACACCAGTGTCGCAATTCGGCTGTTCACCGCGGCCCCCGCACACATCGCGCACGGCTCGAGGGTGACGACAAGTGTGTGGCCATCGAGTCGCCATGATCCTGTGGCGTTGGCTGCATCGCGGAGCGCAAGAATCTCCGCGTGAGCGGTGGGATCGCCGGTCAACTCCCGCTCATTGTGGCGAGCGGCGATTACCTCGTTGGTGGGAGTGAGGACGATCGCTCCGACCGGGACGTCGCCGTGATCGAGCGCTCGCCTCGCTTGCCTGAGTGCGATCAGCATGCCATCTTCGGATGTCACGCTCTGTGTCTATCACCCAAACCTCGAAACGGCGAAGGGGGCCGCTCGAGGGCCCCCTTCGAAACAGATGTCAGACGTGCTCAAACCCTTGTCATGGGCCAGTCGTCTGTAGACACACGGTGTAGGCGGTGAAAGGACAACATCGTTTCTGCTGATGTTCTCGGCATTAATCAACCATGTCTGATCGTTCAGTGGCCTGTTCATGGTGACGATGAGGTCGCCGTCCTGGTCGTCACTGGTCCAGCCACCGCTAACGGCCAACTCGCCGTCACCATCACAGCTGAGCTCGGTCCTGGTTCGCTACTGCCTCCGAGCGAGAGTGACTTCGACCGGCTTCCTCGACCCGAGTTGCCAATGATCCCAGGAGGGCCAATCGGGCCTTGGGGTCCTGCTGGTCCGGTTTCACCTGTTGCACCGGTGGCACCGGTGGGTCCGGCTGGTCCTGTTGGTCCTGTTGGTCCTGTCGCCGGTTTCACCGGTGTGCTCCCGGTGGGTCCTGCTGGTCCTGTTGCCCCGGCTGGTCCTGTCGGTCCTGTTGCCCCGGTGTCGCCTGTTTCACCGGTGGCCCCGGTGGGTCCGGCTGCTCCTGTTGCCCCGGCTGGCTCCTGTTGGTCCTGTTGGTCCGGTGTCACCTGTTTCACCGGTGGCCCCGGTGTCCGGCTGGTCCTGTCGCCCTGGCGGTCCTGTTGGTCCTGTGGTCTGCCCTGTTCACCCTGTGGTCCGGCTGGTCCTGTGTCTCGGCTCCTGCTGGTCCTGTGGTCCGGGTCCCTGTTTCACCTGTGGCTCCGGCTGGGCCTTGGTCGCCTTGCGGTCCGGCTGGTGGTCCTCTGTGTCGCCCTGCGGTCCGGCTGGGCCTTGTGTCGCCCTGCGGGCCGGCTGGGCCTTGGTCGCCCTGCGGTCCGGCTGGTCCCTCGGGACCGGTTGCTCCGTCCCGACCTGGTTGTCCGGGTACACCGGGTAGGCCATCCCGGCCGGGCGCACCAGGAGCTCCATCGAGGCCGTCAGCACCCTGTGGTCCGGCGGGCCCCTGGGGGCCTTGTGGTCCGGTGTCTCCCTTTTCGCCCTTAGGGCCGGCGGGGCCCTCCACGACCACAGGCGGCTCGGGTTCGCACAACGTGAAGACTGTCGTGCGGCGAAGGTCCGAGATCTGGCCATTGCGCTGCGAGCGGACGGTCACTTGGTAGAGCTGGCACGAGTCGAGCCCTGTGACTGGAATAGAGTGCAGTTTCTTGCACTGACTTCCTGAGTCGCGTGACACGAACGTGCCACCTGGCAGTGCGTGTATTTCGAAGAGGTACCCGGCGCACTCGAATTTCTCGGTGTCTACGTTGACTGTGAAGCCGCTGTCGGTGACATCGGTGGTGTAGGGGATCGGCGCCGGGAGACCGTACTCGGCCTCGACTACTCCGGTTCCAACCGCGGACACCAGCGCCGTGGCCCCAAGCAGGGTTCCGATCTTGCGGATCAAGTGTCTGGGCGATCGGCGTCTCTGGGTGACTGATTCCATCATGGTTCCTTCCACGTCTGGGTAGCTCACCGAGTGATCACAGTGAGTGAAGGGTGAGGTACGCAACGTATTCCTGGTGTGGCGAGAGGGCCACTGGAAGAAGCAATCTGTCACAGAGGATGCCGATGTCCCCACTATTAGTGGGCATTTCTCACCTCACGTATTCCACGGGGTGACCCTCGCACGTGTCCGCCCTGCTCAGGATCTGAGTCAGCAGTCATTGATCTGTAACAACGTGACAAACGACAGAGCCTTTTCTCCATCTGGAGCTCTGGTCTGTGAGAGAACGCTGAGAACTTCACCCACGAGAATCGAAGCATTCCAACGCAAAGACCGAAACAATCGCCTCGGAGGGTCGGCCAAACGTCTGGCGGAGGCGGTGGGATTCGAACCCACGGTGGGTTGCCCCACACACGCTTTCCAAGCGTGCCGATTCGGCCGCTCTCGCACGCCTCCATCAACGTCGACCCTGAGGTTGTCAGGGCGTCTGAGGCGTCTACGATACAGGTTCGAGCAATTGCTCGTTGCAGGACGCTGTTCCTGCTTCGAGAGGTGGTGGTCGGACCCTGTGCGACCGGAGCCCGTGAACCGAGTCAGGACCGGAAGGTAGCAGCTCTCAGCGGAAACTCTGGTGCGCCGCAGATCGTCTGGCCACCACCTCTTGAGGTTTTGGGCAGGTTACCTAGCGAACGCTTTCATATCGGAAGGCGCCGTAGTACTCCTGATCGAACCAGGCCGTCTCGATCAGCGCTACGTGTTCGTAGTAGCAGGCGTCCATCATGGGAACGAGTACCGCCTCGTTCGTGCCCGGCAGGGGACGGGCACCTCCACCGAATTCGATCCCGTCCTCCCTCCAATGGAACGGATCATCGACGACCACTCCTTCGATGCGGCCCATGCAGTCCAGCGAAGCGGTTACCGCTTGTTCGACCTCGGCCCGTGTGATGAGCCCGTCATCCAGCGCCGATTGCTGGGCGGCCGGGACCACGCCTTGATATTCGGACTCGAGCAAAAAGCCGAAGGACTCCACATGTTCAGGCGGTGCACATGCGCTCGAGAGCACACAGATCAGAAGAACTGGCAGTGCTCTCATGCGACGACGGTATGGCCCGGCAACGCCATGAAATAGTGCCGAAAGTACCTTTGGAGGACCGGTTGGACCCGGTTCTCGCCGCCCGGGTGCCGTCAGCGGTAGCGCTACGCGGGGCGGATTTCCTCGAACAGGTCAGTTGCGTGGCTGTACTGGTTGCCGACGTGACGACCGATGGCATGCAGTGCAGCCTGGTCGATTCGGGTTCCGTCCAACAGCGATTCGTCGATGTGGAATTCGACAGCTTCGCCGATGACGAGAGCGTTTCCCTGGTCTGGGTGGCCGATGTCCAGGATGTCGGTCACCACACATTCGATGTTGGCCTTGCACTCGGCCACCATCGGTGGGCGAATCGATTTCGAGGGAACGGGGGTGACCCCGACCATTTCGAACTCGTCAACCCCCGCATCGAAGCTGGCAGCGCTGGCGTTCATTGCCTCAACAACCTCAACGGTCACGATGTTGAGCGTGAACTCGCCCACCTCGCGCACGTTGTCGAGCGTGTCCTTCCGACCGCCCCGTCCAGCGGAGAACACGAACATCGGTGGGTTCCCGCTCACGGCGTTGAAGAACGAGTACGGGGCCAGGTTGGGAATCCCTGCCGCACTGAGACTTCCGATCCATCCGATCGGACGGGGAACGATCAGGCCCGTAGTGAGCTTGTACGGGTCGGCTCCGCTCAAATCGGAAACGGACAGGTTCTTCTTCGTTGGCACGTGGTCAACGTACTGGCCCGCACCGCGAGCGTCCGTATCTGGCGATGGACGTGCCCGCTGCACGGGAACGTCGATCGCCAGTTTGGAGACCCATCGAACCGGCGACCGTTGCGCCCGCCCCACGGGCGTTGCGCCCGCCAGTTGGCACCTATGCCGGCTCGAGATCCCCTCGCACCAGGGTGGTGTAGAGCTCGCTGTACAGACCGCCGTTGGCCATGAGGGCGTCGTGGGTGCCCTGCTCAACGAGACGACCCCCGTCGAGTACCAGGATCAGGTCGGCGTCAGTGATGGTGGACAGACGGTGTGCGATCACGAGGGCGGTCCGACCTTCCAGAGCCTGCGCCAATGCCTGCTGAACCAGCGCTTCGTTCTCTGAATCGAGCGAGCTTGTGGCCTCGTCCAGGATCACGATCGCCGGGTCTTTCAGTAGCATTCGTGCGATGGACAGGCGCTGCTTTTCTCCGCCGGACATGCGGTAACCCCGTTCGCCGACCATCGTGTCGAGACCACCGGGCAGCTTCTCGATCGTGTCCCAGATTTGGGCCGCTCGACAGACTCGCTCGAGATCGGCTTCGGTGGCATCGGGGTTTGCGTAGCGCAGATTGTCGCGAATGGACTCGTGGAAGAGGTGAGGATCTTGAACCACGACGCCGATGTTTCGCCGCAGCGACTCCTGGGTGACGTCGCGAATGTCGTAATCGTCGATGAAGACCGCACCGCCTGTGACATCGTAGAGACGAGGAACCAGGTTGGTGATCGTTGTCTTGCCTGCACCTGACGGACCAACCAGAGCGACCAGCTGTCCCGGCCGGATTGACACGGCGAGGTTTTTGATGACCGCCGGGCTGTCGGCATCGGACACTACCGAGCTCTGCGTCTCCAGGCTGGGAATGATGGTTTCGGTGCTGTCGGGATAACGGAATGTCACGTTGTCGAAGGTGATCCGCCCTTCGGGCCGGACGAGCTCGACCGCTCCCGGTCGGTCTACGAGGGGACTGGGGGCGTCGAGAACCTCGAACACTCGGTCGAAGCTCACGAGGGCAGTGAGAACATCGATACGAGCGTTGGTCAGTCCGGTCAGCGGTTGGTAGATCCGGCCCACCAGAAGCCCCATGGTCACCAGATCACCGGCGTCGATGGATTCCTGAATCGCAAAATAGCCGCCAAGCCCGTACACCAGCGCCGTACCCATCGCTCCCAGCAGGCTGAGCATGATCATGAAGCTGCGAGTGAACAGCGCGGACCGAATACCTATGTCGCGCACCGACGCAGCACGTGCACTGAACATCTCAGTCTCGGAATCCTGTCGGCCGAAAAGCTTCACCAGCAGGGCCCCGCTCACGTTGAACCGTTCGGTCATAGTGCTGTTCATCTGGGCGTTGTATTCCATGCCCTCACGGGTGAGGTTCTGCTGGATCTGCCCGATCTTTCGGTACGGCGCCACGAACAGTGGTGTGATGATCAGTGCGAGAAGCGTCAGTCGCCATTCGATCACCAGCATGGCCACCAGGGTGGTCATCAGCACGATGACATTGCTGACCACCGTGCCCAGCGTGGCAGTGAGCGCTCGTTGGGCACCGATGACATCGTTGTTGAGCCGGTTTGTGAGGGTTCCGGTTTGGGTGCGGGTGAAGAAGGCCAGGGGGAGGCGCTGCACATGGTCGAACAGTTGGGTGCGGAGGTCGAAGATGACCCCTTCACCGATTTGTGAGGACCAGTAACGTTCGAACAGGCCCACGACTCCTGATGCCAGCGCCGCCATGACGATCAAGAAGGCGAACCATGCGAGGAGCCCTTCATCCTTGTTGGGGATGACGTCGTCGATGATTCGACCGAACAACAGCGGCGGCAGCAAGCCCAGTAACGCCTGGGCGATGACGGTGAGCAGAAAGCCGACCACCATCCCCCGATAGGGTTTGGCGAATCGCCACACCCGGGCCGCCGACTCGCGGTCCAGCTGGGCGCCCTTCATCGATTCTCTGTCTCGCGGCCAGAGCGAATGCATCATCATCATGGTCTGATCAGTCTACCGAGGCGGCGCCGGACGTAATTGTGTAATCAACCACAGCCCACCCTGAGGCCTGCGTGAGGTCTGATCCGGGCGGACCGGGGGAGTTGGGCTGCTACGATCACCGGCGGAAGGTTGCCAGAGCGGACGAATGGGACGGCCTCGAAAGTCGTTGTGGCGCTTGCGTCACCATGGGTTCGAATCCCATACCTTCCGCCACTCAAACCCTCTCCACTTTCGAGGCACGCCTCGACTGCGCCGTTGCACGGCTGGCGCCGTGGCCGCTGTGGCGATTGGGTCACCATGGGTTCGAATCCCATACCTTCCGCCACTCAAACCCTCTCCACTTTCGAGGCACGCCTCGACTGCGCCGTTGCACGGCTGGCGCCGTGGCCGCTGTGGCGATTGGGTCACCATGGGTTCGAATCCCATACCTTCCGCCACTCAAACCCTCTCCACTTTCGAGGCACGCCTCGACTGCGCCGTTGCACGGCTGGCGCCGTGGCCGCTGTGGCGATTGGGTCACCATGGGTTCGAATCCCATACCTTCCGCCACTCAAACCCTCTCCACTTTCGAGGCACGCCTCGACTCGCCCGCCTAGCTGCGCGGGTACAGCGTCTCGGTGTTGCCATCGACTCCTATGATCTGGCCCGAGATATGGCGGCCGTAGTCGCTGCACAGAAAGACGATCAAGTCGGCGATTTCCTCCGGGTCCACGTAGCACTGCATCGACGTTCCGATGGCGTACATGCGGCGGACGACCTCGGGATCAAGGTTGTCGGTTTCAGCATGGGCGTGGATCACTCGTTCCATACGGTCACCGTTCACGTTCCCGGGCACGACGCCATTCACCCGAATGTTGTGCGGGCCCAATTCCATGGCGAGAGTCTTGGTGAAGCCGGTGACCGCCCACTTGGCTGCGGCATAGGGAGTACGGGTTGGGTAGCCGAGGATGCCGGCACCGGAGATGAGGTTGATGATCGCACCGCCGTGTTGTGACTTGAACACAGGCGCCACGCGACGTGCGCAGTAGAACTGGGCGTCGATGCACACCTCCATCGTGCGCCGCCATTCTTGATCAGTGACGTCCTCCACCAGTTTGGTCGGTCCGGCAATCCCGGCGTTGTTGATCATGAAGTCGAGCCCGCCGGGCAGAATCTCATCGAAGATGGCATCGAGCTCGGTCGAATTGGCCACATCACACGTCCATGAGGTGATGCCTTCAGGAAACGTGTCGAGCCTGGTTCCATCGATGTCGCAGGTGAACACCTTTGCTCCGACGTCGTGCATGGCGAGCGCAGTGGCCCGTCCCATACCCGCTCCACCGGCGGTGATGAAGGCCCGTTTGCCTTCGAGGCTGATCTGCATCGGCGCAGCTCCTGGTGATTTGTGGGTTGGTGGTGGGGCGAAATCCCATCACTTCTTCTGTCCGGTCTCCGCTGGGCCCTACTTCTTCTTGCTGGTTGTGGGTCTTGGCTCGAGCGTGGCGATGTAGTCGTGACTGCGTTGAAACCACGGCGTGAGTTCGTCGGTGTCGGCCAGCAATTCGGGTGGCACGGTGGCGTAGCCCCGCATCGTCTTGCCGTACTGGATGGATGGGCCGGACTCATACAGCCCCATGAACTCGTCTCGATCCTCATCAGAAAGGCGCAGTGCAAGCGTGCCATCCCGATCGAGGAAGCTGAACATGTGGCCGTTCAGCGAGGTGTACGGGTTGGCAGCACCCTTGCGCTTCACCGTCTCGAATCGGGCAACGAGCGCCTCGTACTTCTCCAGATCGGCGGTCGGCCCGACGTACTTGGCTGCCATTCACCCATGCTCGATGGAAACGGGCGAGCGGTCAACCTAGGTTGTGTCGATGGTCGAGTCATCGGAGGTCGTCGCTGAGGTTCGAACGGCACTGGAAGCGGTGGCTGTGGCGCAAGACGCGGAGCCGATGGCCGCCTACATGAAGAACCAATTCCCGTTTCTGGGCGTGAAGACACCGGCTCGCCGGGCGGCTGCCAAACCGATAATGGCCGCCGGCCAGGGGTGGTCGAACAGCGAATTGCTGGTGGTTGCGGAATCATTGATGGCCGAGCCAGAGCGAGAATTCAGTTTCGTCGCCGTCGACCTGTTGAGGAAATGGGCGCCGATGCTCGAGTCCGGTGACTTGGCAGCGGTTCGGTCCCTGATCGAGACCAAGTCGTGGTGGGACACAGTCGATGCCCTCGCGGTCCACGTGGTCGGTTCGATAGTGAGAGCGGACCGCGAACTGCAACGGGAGATGGATCGATGGATCGGCGATCAGAACATCTGGGTGGCACGAACAGCCATACTGCATCAGCTCATGTGGAAGAGCGACACCGACACTGATCGACTGTTTCGTTACTGCGATCTGCGGGCGGCTGACACCGAGTTCTTCATTCGCAAAGCTCTGGGTTGGGCTCTCCGGCAGTACGCCCGAACCGATCCCGACGCGGTCATGGCGTATGTGGAAGCGAACCAGGACCGCTTGTCGGCCCTCACCAAACGAGAAGCCTTGCGTCGAATCGGTTGAGCCGGTTGGCGGCGGATGCCCCGATCCTTGGCGCATCGCACAGCCTGAATCTCGGAGCACAGCGCGAATCTCGGACGAAATCACCTGGAAGACCGAGCATCTTTTATCCGCACCGAAAGGAGGGGCTAGTGTGCCGGTGTGCCTTTTCTGACGTCATGGGTGTTCGCAACCGCGGCGCCAATCTCGACCGGCGGGGACGACATCGACTGGTTCATCATCGTCACAGGCCTGTTCGGCGGGCTTGCGGTCTTCCTGTTCGGAATGGACAGGATGACCGAGGCCCTGAGAGTTGCGGCGAGCAGTCGCATCCGATTCGCGCTGGCGAGGATGACCAAGAACCGCTTCCTGGGGGCGACTTCGGGGGCCGGCGTCACGGCCGTCATCCAGTCTTCCTCCATCACAACGGTGCTGGTGGTTGGCTTCATTTCCTCCGGCGTCATGACCCTGAGCCAGGCCATCCCCGTGATCCTCGGAGCCAACGTCGGGACGACCATCACCGCCCAGGTCGTGGCTTTTTCCGTGTCGCGCTACGCACTCATGATCGTGGCCATCGGTTATGCCCTCGCCTTCTTCGGCAAGTCGGACCGTCGAATCGTGCAGGGCAATTTGATCTTGGGTTTCGGTCTTCTCTTCTTCGGGATGTCGGTCATGGGGGCGGCGATGGACCCGCTCCGGTCGTACCAGCCGTTCATCGATCTGATGGCCGCCATGGACACCGCGGTGCTGGCCGTGCTGGTCGCAGCGGCATTCACCGCTCTCGTACAGTCGTCATCGGCCACGACCGGAATCATCGTGGTGCTGGCGAGCGAGGGGCTCATCACCACCAGTGCGGGCGTCGCCCTGGTGCTCGGTGCCAACATCGGCACGTCCGTGACAGCACAATTGGCTGCGATAGGCAAGCCGCCCGAAGCGGTGCGGGCTGCAGTGGTACACACCTTGTTCAACGTCTTGGGTGCCCTCGCGTGGATCCCGTTCGTAGGCGTACTCGTGGGTCTCGTCGAGTCCATCGGGGGCCCGCTGGCCCGCCAAATCGCCAACGCTCACACAATCTTCAACGTCGTGAACACGATCGTCTTCTTGGCTTTCGTCGCGCAGCTCGAACGGCTTGTGGTTCGGCTTGTGCCCGACAAACCCGAGGAGGAGCCGCTACGGCTCAAGTATCTCGACGATTCCTTGCTCCGCACACCCACGCTCGCGCTCGAACGGGCCAGGCTGGAACTGCTCCGCATGACGAACAGGATCCAGGTGATGCTCACTGACGTGCTCCCTGCGCTCTTCGACGGGCCGGTCGAGGCGCTCAACGCAATTGAAGAGCTCGACGACGAGATCGACGCTCTTCATGGTCAGATCATCGTGTACCTCGGGCGGGTCGGCCAGCAGTCCCTGAGCGCCGGCTCTACCGACGAGCTCATGGATCTGATGGAGGCCACCAACAACCTCGAGGCCATCGGCGACTTGATAGAGACCAACCTGGTCTCCCTCGGCCGGGATCGCCTGGTGAACGAGCTAGTGGTCGACCCCGAGACTCGCCGGATGATCGAAGACTTCCACCACGACGTCAGCCTGGCCGTCGACCTCGGCGTGGTGGCACTGATCGAGGGGTCCGAAGAGGACGGCCGGGCGGTCTCTGCCATGAAGGGGAAAATCAACGCCAAGGCTCATGCGATTGCCGAGCATCATGCAGCTCGGCTGGCGGCTCCCGACGGTTATCGGATCGAGGCCTACCGCTTCGAAACCGATGTCGTGACCAACCTCCGCCGCATCTACTATTTCGCCAAGCGGACCGCCCGCGTGGCTATTCCGGCTTCGGAGCAAGCGGCGAGCTGAGCGGCATGGCCTTGGCTCATTGACCTAGATTGATCGCACCAGCCGTGCGGATCGAGGGTGCCCGGCTCATGCGTGAGCGGTATGTCAGGGTCGGAACGGGATGGCTGCAGCGCGAAGGTCCGGCGTCAGCCCGTCTTGTCAGAGGGTGATTTGAAGAAGAACTTCCGCTTGGTCCGCTCGCGGATTACATCGGGGTCAACCGACGCCAGCTGCTTCTGTCGGACGTAGAAGTCGGCGAGATCGTGCTTGATCTCGGGCGCATCGACCCGGCCGGCGACAACCTCCTTCAATAGCACTCGGAAGTCCACCGGGTGGACAATGAAGTGCTCATTTGCCACGACCAGTTCGGCGATGAAGAAGTTGTCGTAGAGTTCCTTGTCGATCAGCAGCGGAGCACCTTCTCGCAAGCGACGAATCTCCTGCGTCGGCTGCAGCGAACGGAACCGCCGTCGACCCAGCAGAATCCGATCGCCACCATCGGCCAACGCCAGGATTCCGGTGAAGGTAGTCGTGCCGCTCCACCGGTCGCGCAGCGACTGCAGTAGACGGGAAAGGAGACTGCCCAGCGGTCGAAACACTGGATGCATCCTCAGCCCCTCCCAGGCCGTACGGGTGCCGCCGAGCAGAGGCTCGTTGGACCCTGGCCCGCTACGCACCCGGAGCGCCAGCGTCACAGGTTCCTCCAGCAACTCACTGACCCGCTCGGTGAGGTTATAGGTAGGTCCCGTCATGCCCTCAACCTCGTTTGTCGGAGACGAGAGGGCAAGAGCAGAAGGTCCTCAGCAGGGTTTCGCCTCATCGCAGGGAGCGCGCCGTGCAAGTCGCCCCTTGCTTGCTGCATCGCGGATTTCGTTGGGTTCGCTCGAAGCGATCCGACGCGACCGATGATGATAGTTCTTCAGGCCGCGGGAGCTCAGCCCGGGGATCGCAAGCTCGTCGGTGGCTCTACCAGTATTCCTCGTAGTGGATGTTGCCGGGTTGCTGACGTCGGTCGACGGTGAACCCTCGCTCCACTAGAAGTTGCACGACGCCGACCGTTTCGGGGAAGTGCTCTTTGCCGTCCTCGCCCTTCTCGGGGATACCGATCATCGCTGGGTTGCCGCACAGGAAGACGCTCGTTGTGGCGGGGTCGAGCTGCAGTCCCAATTCGGTTTCGAACCAATTGTCGGTGAAGAGGCTCTGGATGTACCGCTTGGGAACATCGGTTTCGCGGGTGGGCATCGGCATGTAGGTGTAGTTGGGGTAGCGCCGCTCCAGCGTTCGGTGCTTCTCGAGATAGCCGAGGTCAGCCCACTTGCGAACGCTGACCGCCGAGACGATCGGTCCGCTGTGACCTTTCCTGAGCAACTCCAGCAACATGGCGTTGTGGGGTGCTTCACCGGTTCCGGTTGACAAAAGAAGCACCGTGGATTCAGGGTCCACCACGCTCGCCAGCGTGTATCGACCAGCGACCTTGGGGCCAAGGTAGATTCGATCGCCCGGCCGTTTCAGGGCCAGACGAGGAGTCAAAGCGGGAACATTGTCCTCGGTCGGGGGGACCAAAACGATGTAGAACTCCAATTCGTCGGCATGACGTTCATCGGCCAGATAGCCGTGATCATCGAAGATGCGATTACTGATCGAATACGAGCGACGGATGAGCTTGTGCCAGCGGTCATCAAGTCCGAGATCGATGGCGTCATCGATTCGGTCTTCCCAGAATCCCAGACCCAGCGACGCGTACTGGCCGGGAATGTGAGAGACATCGCCGTGGTCAGGCCGAATCCGCAACACCCACAGATCCGAATGGGTGGGCTCGAATGTGGTGATCACCGCGTTGTAGTTCTCCTGCCGTAGCTCCTCCATCAGGCCGGCGGTGCGAGCTCGCCGGGCCAAGGGTGTGGCCGGCGCGCTGAGCGGAACCTCTGGGAAGCATGTGGCGGCCATCCGTTCGCCGACGACCGTGCCGTTGGCGATGTTCCTGCCCTCGATCTCGTCGTCCCCCACGAACCACAGTTGAGAGGACGCAACGGCCTCGGGGCTTGCTCCCACTGTCTCGGGAGCTGACGTTCGTCGTTGGGCTGCAATGATCACATGATCGAACTGGAGATCGGGGGTGCGCCGATCCGCGAAGTACGCCATCGGGATAGCCGTCGACGATTTCGATCGAGTCTGGCATGGCCCGATACAACAGCGTCGCCCGACGTTCACGCTCCAATCGCCGGAGCATGTTCTCCCCGGCCGGCGAAAGCAACGCAGGATCGAGTCCACCCCCGGCGAGAACCACGCCCGCGCTCGATGCAGCCGCCTGAGCCACGAGTTCCACGGCCCGATCGGTGTGTCCGATCACCAGTACGTCCTGATCGGACAGCCATTCGGGTAGTTCGTCCACAAACACACGCTCGTTGGCCGGGGGAGTGATCGGAGGAACCCAGTCGGGGTCTTCGGACCGAAGCGCAACCAGTACCGCTCTGGTGCGATAGCTCAGTCGATTGGTGTTGACGACGAGGTCGTCGGCCACCTTCTCGATGGAACTGACCGTCTCGCCGTAACCGATGTCGAGGCTGTTCTCCGCTGCCAACTCGGGGAAGGCGACCGCAGTGCCGGGTTCGATCACACGGACCAGCCCGATACCTGAACGCAGCGAGGAGATCGCGACGGACAGGCCCGGTGCGTTTCCACCGATGATCACCAGGTCATATCGACCCCCGCCAGAGTTGGTGTCTGAGTTCATTCTCGTTGTCCTCGTTGTCTTTCAGTCGTCGAACATCTGGGGCGAGTCGTCGGCGAGTTCTCCGCCCGGCTGCCACTTCTCGAACATTGCCTTCTTGCTGCTTGGGAACCCACCGGTTGCAATGGGTCCCCAACCGGTCACGTCGATCTGGATCATGCATTTGCCCTGTCGATTCATGGCCTCGCGATACTCGTTCCAGTCGGGGTGTTCGCCAGCAGCGGCTCGATAGTACTCAACCAGCCCGTCCATAGCGTCGGGGAGGTCGATGATCTTCGCCATACCGTCGACCTGCACCCAGGCACCACCGAAGTCGTCGCTCAGTACGCAGATCGAGACCTCTCCATCGGCCCGAATATTGTGAACCTTGGCGCGCTCGGGATAGGTGGCAATCAGCAACGCCTCATCAGCACCTACGGCGCCCGTGACCGGGGACATCTGCAGGCCTCCCGATTGCCGCCGCGTTGTCAGCACCCATTGCTGCCTCTCGCGAACGAAGTCCAAAAGCTCGGCCCGGTCCACCTCGGTCGTCATTGCGAACATGGAACAACACTAGAGCTCAGCTGATCCGCCGACGAACTGCCATTCTGGTGCTGTCAGCCCTGGTTGACGGGCCTCTCCTCCATCAGAGAACGGGCCAATTCCAGAAGGGTGACATCAGACCCGGCGGGCCCCATGAGCTGCACCCCGTACTCGACGCCGTCCGAGCTCGCAGGAACCGTTACGGCCGGAAGTCCGGCAAGATTGGCCGCCACGGTGTTGGGCAGTACGACCGAACGCAGGTCTACCTGCTCGCCGTTGATTTCTGCGAACTCCGGTGCGGAAACGAGCGGTGGAGCACAGCCGGTGATCGGCAGAACAAGCACCGCCGACGAAAGTATGTCGTTGAGTTGGTTCCGGATGTCGGTCCGGAGCCGGTTGCCCAGATGAAGCTCTGCGGAGGACCGCTCCTCCGACATCTGGAGGCGGTCCACGATGTAGTGGGGGTAGCGATCGCGTTGGTCGGGCCATGTGCCGATGATGTCCCGGTGGGCAGACACCACGCCAGGACCCTGAACCAGACTGAAACACGTGACCAGCTGGTCCTTCGACGGATAGTGATCGACATCGGCCAGTTTCAGATCCTCGCTGCGGGCGAGAAGTTCGGCACATGTTGTCGCCAGCGCAGCGGCGACCGGGTCCAGGCCTGCCAGCGCCTCCTCCGGCGGCATCAGGATGGTCGGTTTCACATCCATCCCTGTTGCACCAAGCGCCGCGGCTGCTCGGAGAAGCACCTCGGTCTCGCGGGCCAGAAGGCCGGGGTGGTCCAGGCCGGGGCAAAGGGGCAGGATTCGGTCCATCGCCACCAACCCATCGGTGAATTTCCAACCAACGAGATGGCACCACGCTGCCGGGATCCGAACCGAACCGGCCGTGTCGGTTCCGATCCCCAGATCGGCCTCACCCTTGGACACAGCTTCGGCGGACCCGCCCGATGATCCGCCTGCGATGCGGCCCCGCATAACCGGGTTCTCGATCCGGCGGCCCCGGTCATAGGTGGTGATTCCCCATGCGAACTCGTGGGTCGTGGTTGTGCCCACGATGTGTGCACCTCCGGCTCGCAAGGCAGCGACGAAGGCGGAGTCCTGCTCGGGATGAGCCCAGCAATCCGGTAGCTGTACCTCACTGTTGGCCGAAAGCTCGTGTCCGCCGATCCCCACCAATTCCTTGACCGCCACGCTCACTCCATCCAGAGGTCCAGAGCCTGTGGGTTCTCGGTAGACCTCGGCGAGCATGGGTCGAAGGTTAGCTCTGCTCGCTGTCGACCGATCGGTAGCGCGCTATGGGTTGGAGCCAACTTTGAGGTTCCGGTCTCGCAGCTTCTGGTTCGATTGATTTCGAATGATCATGGCGAGCGCCGCCAGCACCAGGGCCATGGCTGCTGCTTGCTGCACTGTGAGGGGCTCGTCCAGGAACTGCCACGCAATGAGCGATGCCACAACCGGAATGAGCAGGGTCATCACAGAACCGATCCACAACGGGATCCGAACCAACGACCAGTTCATCAGCGAGTGCCCCACGAGACCGGCGACAAACACCATGAAGATGAGCCATCTCCAGCTCTGTGCGGTTGGCCACGAAAGGTCCTGACCGAAGGCAACGCCCAGCGGGATGTTGACCAGGGCGGTCCACAGTGACGTTCCGGCAGTGAACTGGGCGGGACTGATCTTCCCTTTCGACTGTTTGGAGGCAATGAAGTACGTACCCCACGCCAGCATCGCACCGAGCGAGAGGACGTCGCCCCGAAAGCTCCACTGCGGTGTGCCATTGGACGCCAGGACGACCAGGCCTACACCGGCGATAGCAACACCAGCCCATCCCACGTCGCGGCGGGCAATCCGCTCGCCAAAGATCTTGGCTGCGATGATCCCCACGAAGATCGGCTGAAGCGAACCGATGAGCGTTGCATTCACTACGTTCGTCAACTTCACCGCCGAGAAGAACAACGCGACGTCAATTCCGAGTGCCAGCCCCCCGAAGGCCGAATGGCGCATCACGTCGAGGTTGAACGGGATCTTGCGAATTCGTAACCAGCCGATCATCAGCAATGCAAAGAACCCGAACCGATACACCGCAATGGCGATGCCACCCATGTCGATGGACTTCGCCACCACCGAACCGGTCCCCCAGGCAAGCACGGCGACCCCGGCACCCAGCAGGCCTGCGGTGGCATTCCGATCAACGGATTCCACTGCGGGGGGAGAAGCCACATCGGTCACCGCCGCACGGTACCGCCGGTGTTGACGCGGGAGGGCTCCGGGTGACAGATCGAACTATCCGAACATGCCGAGCTGTTCCTCGGCTTGAAGCGGCTGTGGTAGGGCTTCGAGGCCTGGAACAAGGGCTGCTACATCGGCATGGAAGTAGCGAGCCAGGCTGGGAGTGTCGTGATTGTCGGGGGTGTGGATGAAGACGTGGGGCGTGACTCCCTGGCGGCACCATTCGGCGATCTTGGGGACCCACTGGCTCCAGCCGTCGATCGTGGCTCGGGGGTTTGTTGCACCGATGAGTCGAACCAAGGGCTGAGAACCCGTCGCCACCGGACGTACCGGTAGGCGTGGCTTTCGTTCCCACGCTTCGCGTTCCAGCGGTGTTCGTGCTGGGACCGAGAACAGGGTCCGGCTGTCGAGGATCACCCGGTTGATTCCTGCTCGGGCGAGAAGGTCGTTGAGTTCTCGTTCGTGGGACCCACCGGCAGAGAAGTCCCGGTGTCGGGTTTCGACGGCCCACTCCACTGACCGAGGCAGGTTCTGGCATGTATCGGCGAGCACTCCGATGTCATCGGGACCGAACGATGCCGGGAGCTGCAACTGAACAGGCCCGAGGTTTGGCACCAAGGGCTCGAGAAGGACGAGGAAGTCTTCCACCTCAGTCGCTACGTTTCGGAGCCGCTTCTCATGGGTTATCGACCGAGGCACTTTGAAGCAGAACCGGAAGTACTCAGGAGCCATCTCCGCCCAGCGGGCAACGGTGGCGGGTTTGGGTGACGCGTAGTGGGTCGTGTTGCCCTCAACACTCGTGCACCAGGTCGCGTACACCTCCAGTTCTCGGCCGGTTGGCGTTGTTGGGGGAAACCACCTTCCCACCCACTGACGTTGGGCCCACATCGCGCATCCCACGTACAGCCTCACACTGCGATCGTAGGCACCAGCTCGGTTCGGATTCTGCTGATCGATGGCCGATTGGTCGAAAGTGGTGGGGGTGGTCATAGTGAGGTAGCTGGCCGTGTCGTCGGTCTGGTTGAGTCCTAGGAGGTCTCCGTGGCGTCTACTGAGCAATCTGTCCACCTGGCCGGAGCACCCATCGATTGGGGTCAGCTCGTCGGGGATTTGAATCGACTTCTGCGGCTGCGCACCACGCCGATCGGCATGAGTTTGTTCACCACTAGGGACGCGATGGAGTCCATCCCGAAAATCCGTCGGCCCAGGGACATTCACACCACCGATCAGATCGTTGGAATGGCGGCGAGGCTGAATTGGACGGTCGGAATCACCAACGATGACCTCGTTGGTGCCCAGTGCGGTGCTGTCATCGGTTTGCATCCACAGGACGACGAGTGGTTATCCGGGCAGCACATGGCCGGTGTCTGGTTCGAAACGGTCGAAGACTCATCGGTCCACCAGCACGCCATGCATACCGTCCCGTTCGGTACATACGAGGCGATGGCGGTCTCACCGTTGGTCACCGGCAGGCTCGACCCGCCCGACATCTGCCTTATCTACGCAACGCCGGCCCAAATGATCCTGTTGATCAACGGACTGCAATGGTCCGGCTACCGGAACTTCGAATGGGGCTGCGTCGGCGAATCGGCGTGCGCCGACTCGTGGGGCCGGGCGTTGACGCTCAAGGAACCGAGTGTCTCCATCCCATGCTTTGCCGAGCGTCGGTACGGAGGCGTGCAGGACGACGAGCTGCTCATGGCCACTCCGCCGGAGTTTCTACCCAAGGCGATCGCCGGCCTGGAAGCGCTGTCTCGGAACGGTCTTCGTTATCCGATCCCGCCGTACGGAATCCAGAACGACGCAACGGCCGGCCTGGGGGCGTCGTATTGACGTCGTCATTGGGTGCGTTCGAAGATGTAGGCGAACGCTGACTTCGTGTAGCCGATCCCACGCCCCCACTGATGCAAGCTCTCGACAGTGATGTCTTGGGGCTTCTTCGGCACCAGGTACGCATCGAGGCTCGATGTCGAAACCCGGTAGCGACCGTTCGTGGATTGCACGACGCCCCACAACTCGAATCGGGGGTCGATGGATGCCATGGCTGCATCACCGTGGCTGGGATTGACCAGCAGCTTCCCACCGATGCGGACGTAGCGGCCGCACGGTTCGGAGATGAAGCCGGCATAGAGAGAGATCAAGAGGTCGAATGCTTCGTCGCTCAGGCCGAGGTCGCTCGCGTAGTCGGCATGGATGAAGTCGAACTCAGGTTCTGTGATCGCTCCCGTGTGCGACGCAAGGATTTCTCGCACCCCGTTTGTGTCGGCGAAGAACCGGTCGGCCCGGCGGTCCATGTCGACGTAGGTCACCTTCGGAAACACGAGCGAAGCGGCCACGTCGACATAACAACCTGGATAGAGCGCGGTCTCCGCAGCCAGGTGCTCGCCGACGGCGGAGAACAAACGCCACCGGTCGCCCTGATGCTGATCCTGTTTTGCCCAGAGAGCGGCTGTTTGAGGTTCCACGAGTTGGAGTATCGCAGGAATGCGGGTGCCGACCGGGGGGTTGAGCCAGTCATGACCGACTCCGGCGCGTTCGAACGCGACACCGACTACATCACGGACCGTATTCTCGATGACCCTGACGCCCAGTGGCCGGTGGAATCCGGGCGGTACCGATTGGTGGTGGCTGCGGCCTGTCCGTGGGCCAACCGCAGCGCCATCGTCCGCCGGCTGCTCGGCCTCGAGGATGCGATCTCCCTCGGCTTCGCCGGTCCAACCCACGATTGGCGAAGCTGGCAGTTCGATCTCGACCCGAACCATCTCGACCCTGTCTTGGAGATCGAGCGGCTGCGCGACGCCTACCTCGCCCGATATCCGGACTATCTGAAGGGGATCACGGTTCCGACTATCGTTGACATCCCGTCGGGAGAAGTTGTCACCAACGACTTCCCTCAGATCACGATCGATTTCTCCACTCAGTGGAGCGCCCATCACCGAGACGGCGCACCTGATCTCTATCCCGAGCCTCTTCGAGACGAGATCCATTCCATCAGCGAGGGGATCTATCACGACGTGAACAACGGTGTCTACCGCACCGGGTTCTCCAGTTCTCAAGCCGCCTATGAGGACGCCTATCTCACGCTCTTCAACCGGCTCGACGAGTTGGAGGAGCATCTGGCGACCCGTCGATACCTGGTGGGCGACACAATCACCGAAGCCGACGTCAGGTTGTTCACTACGCTCATCCGCTTCGATGCCGTCTACCACAACCACTTCAAATGCAACCGCAACAAGATCAGTGAGATGCCGGCACTGTGGGGCTACACCAGGGATCTCTATCAGACCCCTGGTTTCGGCGACACGGTGCACTTCGATCAGATCAAGGAGCACTACTACGGGGTTCACACCGGGATCAATCCCTCGGCGATTACTCCGGTCGGTCCTGATCTCCGTTCGCTCAACAGCCCCCATGGCCGCGAGGCATTGGGTGGACGCCCCTTCGGTGTGGGCACCCCGCCCGGACCACCACCGGACAACGAGCGACACGGCCAGTTACCCGACGGGATGACACCGCCGGTCCTGACGGCGCAGTAGGTACAAACCGCCGGGAAGACCTATCGTCAACCGATGGCAGAGAACACGTCGGTTGTGGAAGTTCGTAAGGCGGAGTTGCACGACGCCCGGGTCACAACGACCGAGCAGTCGCCGCTGGCCGACGGCCAAGCCCGCCTGGCGATCGATTCATTCGGGATCACGGCCAACAACATCACGTACGCCGTGTTTGGCGACATGATGAGCTACTGGAACTTCTTCCCTGCCCCCTCCGGGAACGACTACGGCGTGGTTCCGGTTTGGGGGTTCGCAACGGTCAGCGAAACAACCGTCGATACTCTGGAAGTCGGCGAGAGGATCTACGGTTACTTGCCGATGGGTGAGGAGTTGGTGGTCCAACCTGATCGGCTCACGGCCGCCTCCTTCAGCGATGTCACCGCCCATCGCACGGCCTTGCCCGCGGCGTACAACAACTACGTGCGATGCGCCGGCGACCCGTCCTATGATCCCGCCGCCGAAGATGCCCGCATGCTGCTGCAACCGCTTTTCTTCACATCGTTCTTGATCGATGACTTCCTCGCTGACTCAGACTTCTTCGGAGCCTCCCAGGTTGTCGCCACCAGCGCTTCGTCCAAGACCGGATTCGGCACCGCTCACCTGTTGCACCAACGCGATGGGATCACGGTGATCGGGCTCACGTCAGCATCCAATCGGTCGTTCGTGGAAGACCTCGGCTGCTACGACTCGGTTGTCACCTACGACGAACTCGATTCGCTGCCGGTCGGCCCGACCATCTTGATCGACTTCGCCGGCAACCAGAACGTCGTGCGAGCGGTCCATGAGCACTACGGAGACGATCTCAAACACTCAGCCGTGATCGGAGGCACCCACTGGGATGCCGATCGCCCTGAACCGGCACCCATGCCGGGACCGAAACAGGAGTTCTTCTTCGCACCGACCCGGATTCAGATCCGCGCCAAGGATTGGGGCATGGGAGAGCTTCAGACACGGCTGGCCGAGAAGTGGGACGCCTTCCTGCCCCTGGCCGACGAGTCGCTCACGGTGGAACATGTGCAGGGCCTCGATAAAGGTGTTGATGTCTACCTGAACGTTCTCAGTGGTCAGGCCAGTCCTTCGGTTGCACAGGTGGTACGGCCCTGAACGGGCTCAGCCCATAGCCCGCAGTGCTGCGGTCGTTGCGGCGGCCGCAATCACGACCACGATGAACGGAGCCCTGCGCCACACCAGCACTCCGGCGACCACAAGGCCAGCGAGTCGTTCGTCGGCCACAAGCGATCTACCGTCGGCAATTGAGAGCTGGACGATCACTGCACAGATCACCGCGGCGGGGATCAGCGCAGCGGCTTGAGCCAGGACCGGGCGCTTCTCCAGTAGCGGGCCCACGAAAAACATGCCGGCAAGGCGCTGACCCCATACCCCGACAGCAATGAGCACGATGGCGGTGACGGTCATGCGGGATTCCGCCGTTCCAGCCCGATCGCAGCGGCGACGCCGGCGACGCTCAGAATAATCGGCAAGCCAGCCGGTGCGAACGGAATCAGCGTCCCGCAGATGAGCGCGCCCACGACGCCGGCGACGAGGCCGTTTCGGGTGCGCAGAGCGTTCCCGACGATCGCAAGTAAGGCCGCAGGGAAGAGCGCATCGATGCCGAAACGCTCGGTATCGCCCAACACATCACCGAGCAACGTGCCGGCGGTAATACCCGTGAACCAGCCGACCATCATGGCAAAGGTTGCCGCCCAGAACGCCTTCCTGGCGCGGTTCTCGTCGACGTGCTGGAGCCCGAGCCCGACGTTGATGTCGAAAGCGTGCACCGCCGCAACAGCCCTGACTCCTACCCCCTGGCGAAACACCCGGGAAATGGCGACGGCCAGGATCCCGAACCGTGAGGCAACGATCCAGCCCGCGATGATGGCTGCAATTTCGGATCCGCCCGCCTGGACTACCGCAAGATATGCAAATTGGCTGGTAGCGCTGTAGATCACAGCACTGGCGACCCACGCTCGCGTGTGGGAGATACCGGTGCCGAGGAGGATGACCTGGGTGGTGATCCCCAAGGCCAGGAAAGTGAGGGCGATGGTGAGGAGATCACTTCGGCTCGGAAGCGCGGGGTTCGCGGTTACCTCAGCGATGATTTCGCCCGGTCTGACCACCTGTCATGGGAACCGATCCTAAAGGTCAGTTAGGTTGGAGCGGTGGGAATCGAAGTTCACCTTGTCGATGGCACGTACGAACTGTTCCGGCAGTACTTCGCTCCCGGTCGGCCATCCCGGGTGAACGGGAACGGCCTGGAGGTTGGTGCCGCCCGAGCGGTGGTTCGGAATCTGTTCGGGATGCTGGAGGAAGGTGTCACCCATATCGGTGTCGCTACCGATCATGTGATCGAGAGCTTTCGCAACGATCTGTATGCGCCGTACAAGGACGGCTCAGGGATCGAGCCCGAGATCAAGGCACAGTTCCAACCTCTCGAACTGGCGATTGAAGCATGTGGCTTTGCCCTGTTCCCAATGGTCGAATACGAAGCCGATGACGGGATGGCTTCAGCAGCCGCGGTGGCTGCTGCCGACCCCCAGGTCGACAGAGTATTGCTGTGCACCGCCGACAAGGATCTTGCGCAGTCGGTACGGGCAGGGCGGGTTTTGCAGTTGGACAGTCGCCGCAACAAGCTGTTCGACGTTCCTGACGTTGTGGAGAAGTTCGGGGTGCCGCCCGAGTCGATCCCGGACTGGTTGGCATTGACCGGTGACTCCGCCGACGGTTTCCCCGGTCTCAAGGGGTGGGGAGCAAAGTCTTCGGCGTCGGTACTTGCTCACTACGGCACCATCGAGAACATCCCGCTTCATCACGGCCAGTGGGAGGTTACTGTGCGAGGGGCGGCCAAGCTGGCCGACACGCTGCGGGAAAACCTTGCCGATGCTCTGTTGTTCAAGAAGCTGGCGACCCTCGATGTCTCGGCACCCACGATCTCGACAGTGGAAGAACTCAGGTGGACCGGGCCCACCGATGCCATTGCCGATGCGGCCGAACTGATCATGGCTCCTGACATTCTCGAGCGCGCTGAGCGGCTGGCGGCCATCCGGTGATTCGTCCGTATCACGCCAGCCGATGCGGATGTCCTGCTCGCATTGAACAAGGCCAACGTTCCCGAGGTCGGGCCGATGGACATGGCCAAGCTCGAGTTCTTCGTTGCCGAAGCGCATCTGTTCGAGGTAGTGGAACTCGGTGGGGTTGTCGAAGGTGCGCTGGTCGTCCTGACCGACGGCACCTCCTACGGTTCCCCCAACTACCGCTGGTTTGCTCAACGGCATCGGTCGTTCATCTACGTGGATCGGATCATGCTGTCGCCCGCCACCCGAGGTAAAGGTCTTGGTCGAGAACTCTATGGACGGGTGGCGGCCGCTGGTCGCCTCGCCGGTACGTCTGTGATGTGTGCGGAAGTGAACACGATCCCACCCAATCCCCGCAGCCTCGCATTTCACGAACGGTTCGGATTCGTGGAGGTCGGACGGGAGCGACCGTACGGCACCGACGAAGAAGTCGCCATGTTCGAGTTGCCGCTGTAGCAAATTCCGTTCCGAGCGCACATCGACCCCAAATTCCGTGTGAGCAACACATGTCGTGTGGCCTCGGAACGGAATTTGCGCTGGATGTGGTGTACGAACGGAATTTCGGCCAGGAACAATCGGCGTTGACGAGGGGTTGTGGTCGTTATGACTACCGCAACCTTCAATGACGTTGTCCTCGCCGAGTCGGACGCAACCGAAATGGTGGAAGGCAATCACTACTTCCCCGCCGACGCAGTGAATTGGGAGTACTTGTCGAAGACGCAGCACACCACACGGTGCCCGTGGAAGGGCAATGCCAGCTACTACAACGTTTCCGCCGGGGGCGAGACCAAAGAGAACGTGGCATGGCAGTACGAGGAACCGTTCGAAAAGGCCGCCCATATCGCCAACTACGTGGCCTTCTATCCGGCAGTGTCCGTGTCGTAGCACGCGCTGCGGTCCGGCAGGGCCGATACTGGACGCATGGATCTAGGTCTACGGGGTCACAGCGTTCTGGTCACCGGGGGATCATCGGGGATCGGGTTGGAAGCCGCCCGGCTGTTGCTCCATGAGGGGGCGCAGGTGACTATCTGTGGACGGAACCATGAGCGATTGGCTGCCGCCGAGGCCAATCTGAATTCTTCGGATGTCCTGGCAGTCGCCGCCGATGTGTGCAACGTCGATGAAGCTCAGGGCTTGGTGGCGGCCGCCGAACAGCACGGTGGGGGACTGGACGGTGTGGCGGCCGTGGCCGGATGGGGCTGGCACGGCTCACTGTTGGAGCTCGATTCATCCGATGTCGTCGCCGAGGTGTCGGACAAACTGCTCGGTCTGGTGAATGTTGTGCGACCAGCCGTGCCCGCTCTCGCCGCATCCTCGGCGGGAAGCATTGTCGGTATCACCGCACCCACCGCCGCCCGACCCTCGGTTGCCATGGGCGCGATCAGCGCCGGCCGCGCTGCGCTCGACAATGCAATCGATTCCCTGGCCATGGAGCTGGCACCGGGGATTCGGGTGAATGCCGTCGGGGTGGGGTTGACCGACACGCCTCGCCAGGTCGAGCGGCACGAGGACTCCGCAGTCCCGGAAACCTACGAGGACTGGCTGATCGCCCAAGCCCGGGAGCGTTCCATTCCCTTGGGCCGGGCTGCGACTGCAACCGAGGTTGCGGCTGCGATCTGTTGGCTGCTCTCACCGGTTTCTAGCTTCACAACCGGATCGGTGATCGACGTCACCGGCGGGCTTCGATCCCGCTGATATTCCGTTCAGACGTGCTGGTCGTTCAGCGCGGCCGAAGCGAAAGTTCCGGCTTCGTCAACCGAGTGGTGCCAGCCGAACAGCTGGCGGCGAAGTCGTCGTTGACTCTCGAGGTCGTCAGACAGCAGGTGAATGCGGTTCTCGAGAAGCACGTCTGGAGCGGTACGGAGTCTGGCTGACGCCGACTGTCTTGTTGGGGCCCTTCACGATCCCGAAAGTTGGGCGGTCGGAGCGGACTGGATGGCCCGGGTCCCCAAGCTGAAGGGGGCCGGATTCAGTTCGAAATCCGCTGGCTGGAGCTCGAACCCCGGGACGTTTGCTTGCGCATACTGTTGGGCTCTTGAGTTCGTAGTGCCTTGCGGTGTCGATAGAACGCGGCGAACTCCTTTTTGAACTCCGGCGCCGGATAGCCGTTCTCGAACACTGCCTTGAGCAACTTGTTGAAATCGTAGTTGTTGACTTGAAACGTGTGTCCAGCGATCGTGAGGATTGGTTCGGCCGCTTCGCTCAGACGCTCGACACTTCCAACAAGGGGCGCATTGTGGGTAAGACGCTGCACAGAACCGATAGGACGAACCCTTCCGAGCATCGTTCTGCCGATGAGCACCCGACCTCCTGACGCCGTGAGCGCCAGCAACTGTTCGTCAGAATCCTGACCGTTGCGCCAGTAACGCAGCCGGCTGCCGGCAGCAACAAACCCTGTGAACACCATTTCTGCGTACGGGACAAGCTGTGCCAGAGCGAGCAATGCGGCGACGCCCCCGGCTGCCTTGGCTGCCCGTTTGCCCGGCGGTGTGGAGGTCGGCGGTTTCACTCGAAGGGCGATAACCACCTCTTCACCGAGGAATCCCTCGACGCGGGCCGTGATGCGTTGGGTCGGTGTCGCCATCGGTCAAGGGTGGCACAGCCGGCTTCGAGATGTAATCCGCGGATCACCCGTAGTCACGAGCTCGCGGTCGGGCTCAGTCGATCGTCTTGGCTCGGCTGGGGTTCACCCGGGATGGTTCGTTGGGCATCTTTGGATAGACCGGTGGCCAAGGGGCGTCCTGCAGCCCAGCGGCGAGATCGCGTTCGTACCACGCCAGTAGTGGGGTGATGTCCTGTGGATGCTCGTACATCTCAGCCCAGGGGTTTCCCTCCCCAGCAACCTTGGCCGGCACGGTTGCGATGGTGAGATCGTCGGGATCGACGTCGGCGACCTCGTCCCACCGAAGCGGACAACTCACCTGGCCACCCACCCGGGCTCTGGCCGACCACGTGGCAAACACCGTCTTGTGGGGAGCGTTCTGATTGAAATCGATGAAAACCCGCTGCCCACGCTCCTCCTTCCACCACTTGGCGGTGATCGTGTCGGGAAAGCGGCGTTCCAACTCGCGCGCCAGCGCGACCGCTGCGGCCCGAACCGAATAGCTGTCCCAGCCGGGGGCGATGTGTGCGAACAGGTGCAGGCCTCGGCTACCGCTGGTCTTGGGGAACACTGCGATATCCACCTCGGCGAGCACATCTCGAACCTGGAAGGCGACAGTCTTGATGTCGTCGAGTTTGATTCCTTTCGAGGGGTCCAGATCAACCCTCAGCTCATCGGTGAACTGCGGCTCGGCGGCAGTATGGGGCCATCCGTGAAACCCAAGGCAACCCATGTTCACCGCCCACGCAACATGAGCGATGTCGGCAACAACCATGGCGTTGGAGGTGGTGCCGTTCGGGGTGGCCACGATTGTTGTCTCCAGCCATTCGGGCGCCCCTTTCGGTACGCGTTTTTGGAAGAACGACTTGCCGCTTGCTCCGTCGGGGAAGCGTTGCATCAGAATGGGTCGGCCACCCACTGCCTTCATCAGCGGATCCTCGATCGCCCGGTAGTACTCGATCAGATCGAGCTTGGATTCGCCCCGCTTGCTGAAGAACACCTTGTCGGGACTCGAAATCGAGACTTCACGTCCGGCCAGTTCGAGAGTGATCTTCTCCGTGGCGGCCACAGCTAGCCCCGGGCTTCCAAGACCGTGTTGACCCCTACGGAAATCGGTTCCTCCAACTGCTCGAAGTTGCATTCGATAGGTTGCTTGTCGGGTCGCCAGCGGAGCACCTTGGTGACCTCTCGGAATCGCCCGCCCAGCGTCGACCCGTACTTCACCTCGACGACCCGCTCTATTCGTAGCGGTATCCAGCTGCCGTCGCGTTGGGCATTCCAACGATGAGGTGCTCCCGGCATTTGGGTGCCTTGGTGGGCATAGGCTTCAGCCCAATCTCGCCAGGGGTGGTTTTCCATTGCACCTTCTCGCAACGGCTCTAGCTCATCCAGTAGTTCGGTCCGCCGTGCCGCCGTGAAGCTCGCAGCGACGCCCACATGATGCAGGTTGCCCTCTTGGTCGTGCAGGCCGAGTAGCAAAGAACCGACGCCCTTTCCGTCTTTGTGGATGCGGTAGCCGGCGACCACTGCATCGGCACTGCGGATGTGCTTCACCTTCAGCTGGGTCCGCTTGTTCTCGACATAGGGGTTGTCAACCGCCTTCGCGATGAGGCCATCGAGCCCGGCTCCCTCGAACACCTCGAACCATTGCTGGGCCTTGATTCGATCGGTGGTGGTTGGGGTGAGGTACAGGGGTGCGGTGGCTTCAGCAAGAGACGTCTCCAGAAGCTGACGACGTTCGCGGTAGGGGCGGGAACGCAGGTCGTCATCGCCCAGGGCAAGCAGATCAAACGCTACGAACGAGGCTGGGATCTCCGTAGCCAACTTGTTCACCCTGCTCTCGGCGGGGTGCAGTCGGAGTTGCAAGGCGTTGAAGTCGAGTTCGTTGTCTTGAATGATGATCAGTTCGCCGTCGACGACACAACGACTGGGCAGCTGAGTCTTGAGGGGCTCGAGGATTTCGGGGAAGTAGCGGGTGAGCGGGCGCTCGTTGCGCGATCCCAATTCGATTTCGTCGCCGTCGCGGAACACGATGCATCGAAAACCATCCCATTTCGGTTCGAAGACCATGTCGCCATATTTGGACTCGTCGGGCAGGCCCGCGATCGCCTTGGCCAACATCGGTTTCACCGGAGGCATCACGGGTAGATCCACACTGCGACGCTAGCTGACTGCCGGCCCGGGGCGCTCTGAACTCGCCCCGGAGGGAACTAGAGCTCGTATTCGGTCTTTTCCACCACGGTTCTGATGGCGAAGTTCGACTTGAGCCGGGTGACGCTGGGAAGCCGGGAGAGGTGTTCGGTATGGATTCGTTCGAAGTCTCGGGGGTCGGCCACGGCAAGGTGGACGAGGTAGTCGGCATCGCCGGCCATGAGATGGCACGACATCACCTCGGGGCAGGTGTGTACCGCCTTTTCGAATGCGGAGATGTTGTCTACCGACTGGCTGGTAAGCGAGATTTCCACGAAGACGTCGAGTGAACGACCGATCAACTCCGGATTCAGCACTGCTGCATACCCTTCGATGACCCCGGCCGATTCGAGAGCCTTGATTCGGCGGTGACATGCCGATGGCGAGAGCCCGACCCCCTCAGCGATGTCCGAGGTTGGCTTCCGGCCGTTGGTTTGGAGTTCAGCCAGAATCAATCGATCAATGCCATCAAGGGTGGTCACGCACAAAGCGTGCCCTATTTGGCTCAAATTGCGCAAGAATCATGCACATCGGGCACGAGTATTGCTCGAACTCGCCTCACACCCGGCGCCCGGATTGGCGTAACTTCGGTCACAGCATCGACCTGTTTCGAGGAGGACGCAATGCGCATAGGTGTACCTACCGAGATCAAGGCCAATGAACACCGGGTTGGACTCACGCCAAACAGCGTGACTGAACTGAGCGGCGCCGGCCATGACGTCATCATTCAGACCGGCGCAGGTGAGGGGTCGGGCTTCTCCGATGAGGAGTATGTGACGGCCGGAGCAGAGGTCGTCAGCGATGCTGCCGCCGTCTTCTCCGGCGCTGAGCTGATCGTGAAGGTGAAGGAGCCCCAAGCGATCGAGCGAGCCCGTCTCACGCCCGACCACGTGCTGTTCACCTACCTGCATCTGGCTCCCGATCTGGAACAGGCGGTGGATCTCGTGGCATCGGGTGCCACCTGCATCGCCTACGAGTCGGTTGTCGGTCGCCACGGTGAGCTGGCTCTGCTTGCGCCGATGAGTCAGGTCGCAGGCCGATTGGCAGTCCAGGCCGGTGCTCGCACCCTTGAAAAGATCGCCGGTGGTTCCGGCGTACTTCTGGGAGGGGTCCCCGGCGTCGAAGCGGGCAAGGTCACCGTGGTCGGCGGAGGCGTTGTGGGACGTAACGCGATCGAGATGGCGGTCGGTCTCGGTGCCCAGGTCGTCGTTCTCGACCGGGACCCAGCGGTGCTGGAGGCTTTGTCAGCTCGCTACGGCGCCACCATCCAAACCGTGTACAGCACCACTGCATCTCTCGAGAAACACGTTGCCGAAAGCGATCTTGTGGTCGGAGCGGTACTGGTTCGCAATGCCCGGGCGCCGCACCTGATCACCAGAGAGATGGTTGCGTCGATGCGGCCAGGATCGGTGATCGTCGACGTGGCCATCGATCAAGGCGGTTGCGCGGAGACATCGCGACCAACCACTCATGCCGATCCCACCTATGTGGTCGATGGGGTGGTGCACTACTGCGTTGCCAACATGCCCGGTGCGGTTCCGAGAACGAGCACGATCGCGCTGAACAACGCCACGCTTCGCTACGTGATGATGCTCGCCAACGGAGTCGAGAAAGCGCTGTCCAACCCAGGATTGCGGGCTGGACTCACAGTCCAGGCAGGCAAGATCGTCGAACCCACCGTCGCAGCAGCCCTTCCCCAATTCGCCTAGTTGCACCGTCTGTCCGCCCGCCGTTCCTCGCCGGCGCGTTGGCTACTGGTAGCTGACCATCGCTGGAATACGGGCGAGTTCGTCCCGAACTTCGAGCGGGGTCATGAGGCCTCTGTCCTCGTCGAAGAACAGCTTGAACCCGGTGTAGTGCTCCTCGCTCGGTAGCAGGCTCTTGTACACGCCCTTCTTCAACATCTTGCCTCCGTGGCCATCGATGTGGAAGATCGTGGCCAGCTCGGGTCGGGCCGGGATCGCGTCGCGGTTGCGAACCATACGTCGGGTGAACTGATGGATCACGAACGGCTTCTGCGGCAGGTTGTCCTCGGCCACGATGTTGGCGAGGTACTCACCCACCTCGTTGATCTCGCTCGCGTCGGCGTATCCGATGATCGTGGCCGGTGCGACTCCCCACGGCATGCGCCATTCGGTGTCCAGGGCCAGTCCCACATCGGGTTGCCGCAAGTAGTCCTCATACTTCTGAACCTGCTTCATGAATCGACCACCGCCGGGTTGGAAGTCGAGGATGAGCAGTCCGCCGACCTCTCGGATGGCTGCCAGATACTGGTCGAGGTCTTCGGTGGAGGTATGGGCGGAATAGTCGCCGTCTGAGCCGGCCGACGCCTGCGCAACAGTCTGGATGTAGTCGAAGGCCGGGATTGTTGGAATCCCGGTGATCTCCTCCCAGTCTTTGGCCCGCTGCGCCACCCGCGCCGCTGCTTCCTGAGGGGTCCCCTCCCCGGCAACACCGAGTCGCGGTGTTGCGCCGCTCCCGTAGTCGGCGACGATCATGCGACCATCGACCAATTGAGCACGGAACATCACTTCCTCGCATCCGAGGAGGCCGTCGGGACCCGCGTCATTGGCGGCGATGGCGCAGACTTCCTGAGGGCCTTCCCGCAGTTGTACTGACGCCTTGAACGCACCGGCGATCGGCACTTCCCGGTCGGCCGGAGGATCTTCCTCGGAGTTCGCATCGTTCGCCTGCGCCGCCGGAGGCCCTGCCTCGGCTGTCGCCGCGTCGCCAGCCTCAGCATCAACACCGGCCTCGTCCTCTGCTACCGCCGGAGCGGCGGAAGTGTGGTCAGGCGGATCCTCTGGCAAAGGGGCGGCGGGTTCAGGAACCACTGGCTGGGCCGGTTCGTTGTCGATCCACACGGTGACAGGCAGTTCCGCCGCAGATCCATCTCGTTCGGTCAGGCCCGCCAGGGTGAGGATTCCGTCCTTGCTGACCGTGATGTCGCTGAGATGACCACCGACTCGAACCATCGGTGCCGGGGGGACCGTCGCCGGAGAGTCGTCAACCATGGCCAGCTCATCGGCGGGAGGGGGTGGGGGTGTATCTGCGGTACCGGGAATCAGGGCTGCGAACGTGCCGCCAAGAGCCAGAGCGATCAGGCTGAGCAGGGCATGACGGGGACGAATCACTCCGCAAGTGTGATTCACCGGCGCACCGCGTTGGTGTCAATCGCCTCAGGTCCAGCCCGATGTCAACAGTTCTTCTTAATCCGAGCCTCTCCCCGAACGGGAGACCACCGGTACTGTTTGCCCATGGCTGCTGACACGGTGTGCGCGAACTGTGGGGAAGAAGACAACCTCAGCGGCAGTCGCGACGGTGAGATCATCACGGTCACGTGTGAGGAGTGCGGGCTGGTTTGGGATCGTGATCTGACGCCCAAATGTCCGACCTGTGGATCGCTCGACGTGCGCGCTGCGTTCCAGTCGATTCTGGAGAAGTCGCGTGGCACTCAGCTGTCGATCCAATCGATGCGCCTTGTTCAGTTGTGCCCGACCTGTGATGCCGATCGGCTGGCGGAATACATCAAGTCGAACACACCGCTGCCACCCGACGAACTGCCTGTCACCCCTCGAGACTGACCAGCACCGAGCAGCATTGCCTCGTGGACAACGGCAGGTAGCGTGAGGCCGTGATTCTCTCGGACCGGACGATCAAACAAGAGGTCGAAAACGGTCGGATCGAGATCGAGCCCTATGACCCCCAGGCGGTCCAGCCCAGTTCGGTCGACCTGCGGCTCGACCACCGATTCATCGTGTTCCGAAATCACACCCGTAGTCACATCGACGTGAAGACCGATCTGACCGACCTCACAACCGAGATGCAGGCCAGCGAGGAAAAGCCGTTCATCCTGCATCCGGGAGAGTTCGTTCTGGGCTCCACCGCCGAACGAATTCGCCTACCGAACGATCTGGTGGGCCGCATCGAGGGCAAAAGCAGCCTGGGACGTCTCGGTCTTCTGATCCATACCACCGCCGGATTCGTGGACGCCGGTTGGAATGGCACGATCACCCTCGAGTTCTCCAACGTGGCCAGCTTGCCCATCACGCTCTATCCGGGGATGAAGATTGGCCAGATCAGCTTCATCCAGATGACAACCGATGCCGACAATCCCTATGGCTCCGGTGCGCTCGGATCGAAATACCTCGACCAGGCGGGTCCTCGGCCGTCCCGATACTGGGAGAACTTCACCAGCGAGCGATCGTGACTTCCCCCACGGTCGGCACCGACCCAGGATCGAGAACCTGGACAAGGGTGTTGCGAATCATCGCCCCGATCGAAGCCTCGACCTACATGATCCTCGTGATCGGTGCCATCGGCCGGATCTTTTTCGACGGCCCCAATATCTCACCGACCCTGGGGCCGATCCACGGAATGGTCTTCCTCGGCTATTTCGCCGCCACCTTTGAAGCCAAGGGAGAGAACGACTGGGACCTGCGCCGAACCGTCCTGATTCTGTTCGCGGCTGTCATCCCACTCGGCGGCTATTTCGCGGGTGAGCGGCTGATCAAGTGAACCCACCTGATGTCATGCCCTCGTGGTTGGGAGCACTCGATCTCGATCCGACCTCGTCGTGGTTGCGCATGGGAACACGGGGGCTGGGGGATCGTCCGTGGCTGGTGGCCGACGACAGGGCACCTGAGGAACTGGCTCTGCAGGACCCGGCTTATGGAAACCAGGTCCGACGAGGTCTTGGCTGAGCCCGCGTCGGCTTCGGCAGCAGCCCACGAGCTCGAACGGTTGATTATCGACAGCGGCGCACAGCTGAAGCCCGGCAGCTCTCCATTGCGCCGCCTGGGCGCATCGATTCAGGAAGATCTCTGTCTGCTGGAACGGACCGATGAGGGCTGGATTCTGCGGTCGGCTGTGCTGTGTTTTCCATCCCGTTGGAAGTTGACCGACAAACTCGATCGACCCCTGGGGGCTGTGCACGCTCCGGTGCCGGGGTACGCAGCTGCCCTCGACACGGGCGTGACGAAACTGATCGACGGCTTGGCTGACAGGATCGTTCTTCGACGAAACTGGTTCCTGCATCCCGACGGTGCTCTGTTTCAACCCGACAGACCCGTCGACGGCGACCCGCTGGTCCGAGCCGACCGGTGCGGACAGCACCTCTTCGTGCGAAGCGAGCGGCAGACGCTTCGGCTCCTACCCTCCACCGGCTGGTGCGTCTTCACGATCAGGATCCAACACTGCACCGTTGAAGCGTTCGCCCGCCATCGCGGTTCTGAACTTCGTCGCTGGATCGAGGAATCCCCACCCGAAGTCCGTACTCATCGAGGGGTGCCGGACCGGCAAGGCGAGGAACTACTCACCTGGCTTGGATCGCAGTCGATAGCCGTGCGTTAGGCGGTCAGTCCCGCAGACTTCGGCCGCCAAACGGGGGGCTGCCTGGCGCTAGAGAAGGTCGTCGGCCCGGCCGGCATTGTCCGGGCCACGAAGCGACTTTCGCCTCTACGGTCCGCGCTGGGCAGCGAGGAAGATAGGGCCATGAAGGTGAGTTCGACGCACGCGTACTCAGCGCCGCCGGAGGTGGTGTTCGAGATGATGACCGACCCCGACGTGTTGACCGCCAAGTACGAAGCGCTCGGGCATCGTGATGTCCAGATCACCGAGCACCGCATCGATGCAGGCGTGGTGACAGTCGGATCCCGACGCAGCGTGCCGATGGAGGTCCCCGGGTTTGCCAAGCGGTTCCTGTCACCCATGAACAAGGTCGAACAGCGCGATCAGTGGGACGCTCCCGACGCTGATCACGCTCGCTCCGGTACGTGGGAGGTTGACGCTGCGGGCGTGCCGGTCGCAGCCGGCGGCGTGCAGCGGATCACGCCGGGACCCAAGCACACGACCGTGGTCCAGATCGACGGTGAGGTCACGTCGTCGGTACCGATCCTCGGTGGCAAACTTGCCGGCTTCGTCGCCGGCGACGTACAGCGCACGTTGGCCGCCGAGGAGGAGTTCAACGACGAGTACCTGTCCAACCGCCCGAACCAGCGGAAACGGTAGGCGGGCGGAAGCGAGACTGGAGATGAGCAACCGACATCAGATAGGCATCCAAGATGCGCTGTGGTTGGCGATGGACCGACCGTCGAACCTGATGGTTATCGACGCCTTGTTCTGGACGGCCGAACCGATCGACTGGGAAGGCTTCGCAGCAATTGCGAAAGAGCGTTTGTGGGATCGCTACAGCGTGTTCCGGAGCGTGGCCGTCAACGACGACGACGCTTGGTACTGGGAGGAGCACCCCTCCGACGGCTTCGAGTCGCACCTCAGCAGCATCCGCCTGCCCAAGCCGGGGGGCGACGCCGAGCTCCAGGACTTTGTCGGGTCGCAGCGCACCGTGCTGCTCGATCGCTCACGCCCACTATGGGTGATGTTCTGCATCGACGGTTTCAAGGGCGGTAGTGCTGTACTACTCCGCACCCACCACGCGATCGCCGACGGCATCCGCATGGTCCAGCTCGCGATGAGCCTTTTCGATGCCAGCCCCGACGGTGGGGCGATCCTGGCTCCGCACGTGAAGCACCATGCTGCCCGAGAGCCGGAGCCGACTCGGCCGCTGTCCGCACGTGTACGCGACGAGGTCGGGGCCGTTGCGAACGAGCTGGTCGACCTGACGAACGAACTGGGAAGCACGGTCGGCCACGCGTTCACGGATCCGGTCGGCACCGCCCGGGCCGGTCTCGACGCGGTCGGAGAAGTGGTCGGCGACGTGGCGAGTGCGGCCGGTCAGTCGCTCGAGCGGTCGGCGAGCTCGCTCACCAACCCGGTCGGCGTCGCTCACGGTGTCGCTCACGGAGCGGCTGCTGCCGCCGAGTCGACAGCCGCCTGGCTGCTACACGCACTGCGGCCGAGATTGCCCGGCGATGGGCCGCTCGTCGACCTTCTCTCCTCGAGCCCGGGCGACATCGACTACGCCCGCAAGCTATTGCTCGGCACGCGGAATGATCCCTCGATCTGGACCGGCTCGGTCGGGACTCACAAGGTGGTGGCGTGGTCGGAGCCGTTGCCCTTGGCGTCGGTGAAGGATGTGGCGCGCACCCATGACGCCACCGTCAACGACGTGCTCGTCACGTGCGTCGCCGGAACGCTGCACACCTACCTCACCGCCCACAATGCGAGCTGCGCTTCGGTCAACTGGATGATCCCGGTCAACCTCAAGCCACTCGACCTCACGTTGCCCGAGGAGCTGGGCAACAGCTTCGCTCTTGTGCAGCTCGAGCTGCCCACCGGGACCGCCGATCCACTCGCTGTGCTGGACATCGTCAAGCACCGGATGGGGCGTATCAAAGACGGTCACGAAGCGGCGTTCACGTTCCAGCTGCAAGAACTGATCTCTGGGTTCAACGACACGCTGTACCGGGCGACCGTCGACCTGCTCGCCAACCGAGCGATCGGCGTACTCACCAACGTGCCCGGCCCGCCGGTCCCTGTCTATCTCGCCGGGCGGCAGGTCGAGGGCATGGTCGGCTGGGCGCCGCTCGGAGGCGACCAACCGATGTCGTTCACGATCTACAGCTACGACGGAAAGGTGTTCGTCGGGATCGCCTGCGACTCCGAGCTGGTCCCGGACCACGAGCAGATCGTCGACGGCTTTGCACCGGCGTTCCACCGCCTGTCGGTGGCGGTCCCCTGAGCGAGGTCGACCCCGCACACGGCGACTGATCAGTCTCGTAGTGTCCGCAGAGCACGCTCCGCGTGGATGACCCTGCCGGCCAAGGTCTTGGCCGCCAGCCGGTGGATCACGGCGGCGGCAGCCGGGTCCTGGACCTCCAGCAGTTCGAGGTCTTCGGCGGAGAGATGCAGCAACGTGGCGTCGGTGGCGGCAATCACCTCTGCGGTTGCATTGCCGCCGCGATAGAGACTGATCTCGCCCAAGACGGTGGCGGGGAGCATCGTCCGGAGCAGGCGTGGTTTCGAGCCGTTGCTGGAGGGAAGTTGAGCAACCAGGGATCCCGAGGCCAAGAAGAAGAACCCGGGCGCGGGCTGATCATGCTCGATCACAACCGCACCCGCCAGGTAGTGACGTTCGGTGAAGGCGTTGGCGATGACCGTGCCGCGGCTGGCTGATCCGGTCACCTCGGCAAGCAAACCGTGGATCGTCTGCCCGTCGGTCTGAGGTACGAGGTGCGCTGCGAGGATCTGTTCCTCGCACCAGTGCACTGCCGCGTCCAGGGAATCGAAGCGACGGATCGCTTGCATTCCAATCGGGTCGGCTTGGGCTATCAGTTCCTCGACGCGGTGGGGCGGTCCGGCCAGAGCGATGGCAATGTTGTTCTGCTCGGCGAGGCGGGCGAGCTTGCCCAGCGACGCCGAGGCCGATGAGTCGAGGCCCGTCACTTGGGTGAGATCGAATACGACGACTTCCAGTGAGTCGAGATGGTCAACGATTCGCGGATCGGTGAAGACGTCGTGAGCGGTGCCGAAGAAGAGGTAGCCGTGCAGTTCGAGCACCATCCCCCTCGTGCCGTACCGTTCGAGCAGTTCTGCCTCAGCCGGAGATCGTTCGGTTGCGCTCCGAAAGACCCGGAGGGTGTACGAGTGCCGAATGGCGCTGATTCGGCTGTACCGGAACACGAACAATGCGATCGCAGCAATCGTTCCCAGCGCAATCGCATTCAGGAAGCCGAAGAGCAAGACGGCCACACCGCTCCCGGCGACGAGGAGGTACTCGACCCGGTCCAATCGCGACCTGGCATCCCACAGCCACACAACCAGGAAACCCAAGGCCTGGCTGATCAGCACAGCACCCACAACCGGTGCGGGCACGATGGTGAGAATGGTGGAGCCGGCAAACAAGGCTGCCCCGATGAGGAGCACCGAGAGGAGGGCCGCTCCCCGGCGAGGTCCACCCAGCCTCCGCAGCAGCAGACTGGTTGCAAAGTACAGGTAACTGGGGGGTCCTGCGGCGGGAAGCGCAGCGATGTTCGAGAGGCCTGAAACGGTGAGCTCTCGGTCGACGTCGATGTCTGAGCCACTGGCCGCATCGAGAGAGTGGCTGCGTATCAAGAGTCCGAGTGGTGCGAGAACGGCGATGGTGATGATCGCACCGGCTTGTGACAACACAGCGCCCCAGTCGGCATCTTGCACCAACAACACGGTGTCGAGATTCCACGCCGATGCTCCTTCGAGCCCGCTGAAGAGCCAGCCTCGCTGCCGAGCCTCGTCGATGCCGGTCCCGTTGGCCCAGAACGCGAAGTGAACGATCGCACAAGCCGACACGATCAGCCATGGGATGATCGGGCGGCTGCGTTCGGTTCTCGTGAGGCCGTAGAGGACGATTCCGAGACCGGCGGCCGGAAGCCACGAGACGATCGCATCCAGTTCCCACGCCCCGGGCAAGCCATCGGGCACGAGAATGCCGAGCGCTCCCAGTAGGAACAACACGCCGGTTGCGACCTGGAAACCCCCGATAACCGGATTCGGGAGGTACCGAACCAGCCCTCCCAGCCGAAAGCTCCCAGCGACGAGCAGCACGACCGAGGTCAGAACAGTGGACGCCATGAGCAGAGCGATCACGGTTGGAATCTGCCGTTCCCCCGTGACCTCGATGGCGATTGCGGCAGCGGCTACCCCGGCGATGGCGGTGGTGTCCTGGACCGCCACCACGGTCCCCGAGAAGCTGGATCCGATGGCGTTGATGACACCGTTGATCATCGAGGAGAAGAGTCCAATACCAATCCCCAGCGGCAGTGCGTAGGACAGATCGCCGCGGAAGACCAGGGCCATCATCGAGATGACAGAGGTGATGTTCGTGACGCCGAATATGAGCCCGTAGGCGGTCGTGGCTCCGATGCGTCTGGGCGAGAAGTCGTGGAGAACCTCAGCCACCCCGGTTCTCACCACAGAGAGCCCGGTCACTGCGGCAGTGGCGCCAGACTGATGACAGACCCTTCGACGGCGAAGCTGACGTCGGAGCGACTCACCGATTCTTGGAGCGCATCGATTTCGGCGTCGGTACGGAACGGGTCGTGGTGGAAGAGCAAGGTTTGGCGTACCCCGGCTGCGTCGGCGAGTCCGATCGGGTACGAGTACATGCAATGACCCCAGTCGAATCGTTCGACGAACTCTTCGGAGGTGTACTGAGAGTCGTGGATCAGCAGGTCAGCGTCGGCGGCGAGTTCGAGCGCTGCTTCGTGGTGGGCGCCGTCGCCGTTGGGGCCTTCGCCGAGGCTGGTGGGGCTGTGGTCGGGCAGGTAGGCGACCGTGCTGGTGCCGTCGGATATGCGGAACCCGAACGTGCGACCACCCTTGTGGGGGATATCTCGGACCGTGACCGTGAAGTTCCCGATGGTGTACTCACCGGGTTGGATCAACCGGCTCGACCAGTTCCCCCGCAGACCGTTGATGTCGATCGGAAACAGGGGCGGGGAGAAGAAGCGGTGCAGCACGTCTTCTGCATCGTCGTCCTGCTGGGGCACGAGCAGTTCCACCTCGCTGCCGGGACGATCACCTTCACGGAAGAACGGAAGACCCAACACGTGGTCCCAGTGCACATGACTGAGCAGGATCGATCCCCGGAATGGGGCATCGCCGATGGCCCATCCGGCGGCAGCCAGTCCAGAGCCGGCGTCGAGGATCAGCGATGGGACCTCGCCGTCTACGCCGATGCCCACACAAGAGGTGTTGCCGCCGTAGCGAGTGAACTCTGCGCCGCCAGAGGGAATGGAACCCCTCGTGCCCAGTAGATAGACCTGCAATCGAAACCTTTCGAATGACCAGCGAAGATCATACCTTTCATCGTCACCGAGAACTTCCAATCAAGCAGCACTACCCTCGGTGATCGGCGATAATGGGTGGACCTGCGATCCGCAGGTCGTGTTGATGGGGAACAGGACAAAGGGGAACAGGACAGCGTGGCTCTTCCCAACGAACAGGTTGTAGACGACCCTCGGAGCTACATTGCCGAAGCGCGTCGCCGTGCGTTGACCGAGGGTCGCGAAATCGGCGACACGGTGACCGGTGCCGGGCTGTTCGCAGACATCTCGGGCTTCACCCCACTGACCGAGGGTTTGGCCACTGCCCTGGGACCCAAACGGGGTGCTGAGGAGCTCGTTGCCAATCTGAATCGTATTCTCGCTGCGCTCATCGAAGATCTCCACCGATTCGGCGGCGAGGTCATCTACTTCAGCGGAGATGCGATCACCTGCTGGCTCGACGGTGACAACGGCGAACGGGCTGCGTCGTGTGCGCTGCGCATGCAGCAGACCATGGCGGGGATCGGGACGGTCGAGATCGGCCCGGATGAGATCGTCCACCTCTCGCTCAAGGTCGCGGCCGCAGTGGGAACCGCCCGTCGGTTCGTGGTCGGTGATCCCCAACTCCAGAAGATCGACGTATTGGCCGGATCCCGATGATGATCTCGCTCTGCCGAGCAGTCGCCAGGGGACTGATTCTGGATGCTGTGCATTCTCGCCCTCGGTCGGGGTGCTCGAGTCGCTCGTCGAGCCAACCGAACCGGGGCAGGCACCGGAAGAGCTGGAGGAACTGTCCGAAACGGTCGCCGAGAGTGGCTGCTGCCGACGGTGTACGAAAGGCTGTCGATTGGCAGCGGTGCGATGTTCGCCGAACTGCGAACCGTGTTCCCGATCTTCATCCGTTTCGGAGGCATCGACTTCGATGATGACCCCGAGGCCCCCGTCAAGCTGAAGCAGTTCGTGCGTTCGGTTCAGAAGGTGCTCGATGGCTACGGCGGCAACCTCCTCCAGCTGACGCTTGGCGACAAAGGCGCCTACGTCTATGGCGTATTCGGCAGTCCGATCGCCCACGAAGACGATGCCCGGCGTGCGGTTCGGGCCGCCATCGAAGTGTGCAAGGTTGTCAGCGGAACCGAGATCACCGACCCTCAGATCGGCATCTCTCGTGGCCGGGTGCTCAGCGGAACCTGTGGACATCCGTTCCGTCGAACGTTCGCGTGCCTGGGAGATCCGGTGAACCTGGCCGCCCGCCTCATGTCGAAGGCCGACGCGGGTGGGATTTTGGTGACTCAGGACGTGGCCGACGCAGCGGGGGACCGGTTCTTGTGGCGCCCTTCGCAACCGCTGACGCTCAAGGGAAAGTCCCATACGGTGGACGCCTGCGAACTGGAGGCCGTCGACGACTCTGACCTCCTGCGCTTCGACCCCACCTTGACGGGTGCGGACACAGCGGGGACGCTGTCGGATCTTCTCAGAGGATCCGACGGTATCGACCACCAACAGTGAGGACATCGACGCGCTCACCTTCTCGGTTGGTGCTCCGATCGTGTCGACGAGCGGCAAGGCCAATGTCCCCGAGACCCCGAGCGGCTCGTTGTCGGTGGAGGACCAAGACCTGCTCCTCGGCGAAGGTGCTTCGCCGACCAGTTGGACGCTGTTGCTCGAGGGGTCCACGCTCGACGTGAAGAAGATCACGGGAGTCTCCGGCACCGTCGAAGATCTGTTCGTGACTGATGACGATGAGGTGATACTGAGACGCACCGGTGCATCGGGACCATTCGAGGTCTATTGGGACGGAAGGGAGTACGGCTTCGACAAGAAGCTCGACGCCATCCACGTGATGATCGGCTAGACCCAGGCTAGTGGATCACGACGTTTGCTATGTTCAGGCACGGTGGTGGGCACATCGGTGCGCTACACACCACCATTAGCGAAGGCTGACACTGAGTGAACAACCTGTCCTCAAACGGAAATGACGCGCTCCGGGCGCTTGTCATCTCGTCGATTCCCTCCTTCCTCGAGGAGATGGGTTGCACGGTAACGCCTGAACTGATCGCCGATGTCGAGAAGGTTCTCGTGCCCTTTCGAATCGAAGCGGGTCAGCCGCTGTTCGCCGAGGGCGACGAATCCGACGCGGCCTACTTCGTCATAACCGGCCGGCTGGAGATCTTCATCGGCGACTACGACCCCCAGAACGTGCTCCGGCGAGTCGGCCGGGGTGCGATCATCGGGGAGATCGGCCTTCTGGAAGACCGACCTCGCACGGCGTCGGTACGAGCCGATCGGGCCAGCTCACTTGCGGTCCTGAGTCGAGCGGACTTCGACCGACTGTCACGGGAACACGGCGGCTTCCTCATCGGTGTGACACGAACAGTGGTTCGACGCCTGTCCCGACCCGGACCCAATCCTTCCAGCATCAACAGCGTGGCTGTCGCAATCGCCCACCCGGACATCGATCCTCGTGTCTTCACGTCCCGGTTGATGAAGGCGGTTGAGACAGCCGGAAAGGTCGCCCACGCCAGCGCAGCGTCGGCAGCACAGGCCATCGGCGGGTCCTCGGATCTCGATCTGCTTCAGGCCGAACACCTTCTCGACGAGTTGGAAGCTGCGAACGATCATTTGATCTTGGAGGTTGACCGCAGATCTCCCGGCTGGTCTGAGATCGCTCTCCAGCGGGCTGATCGAGCGGTCGTGGTCCTCTCGTCCCGTTCGACCAAAGATGAGGAGCGAGCCGCGAAGGACTTCGTGGCCGCGGCCCGGCTGGGCGGGCGGGGAGAGCTGTGGATCGCCGTGGTGCGAGAAGCCGACGAGCCCGATCCTCGGGGACTATCGGCCGTCAGGGAGCGGTGGTCGGCCGACCGCGTCGTTCACCTCCGTAGGGGAGACTCGGGAGATCTGGCTCGACTCGCTCGTTTGCTCACCGGAACCGGCACCGGTCTCGTACTCGGTGGAGGGGGCGCTCGTGGCTTCGCTCACCTCGGTATCTACAAGGCGCTACGCGAGGCCGGGGTCGAGATCGATGCAGTCGCAGGCGCGTCCATCGGCGGGATCCTGGGGGCGTCGATCGCTTCGGGCAAACCGCCTGATGATCTCATCGACCTCGCCCATACACGATTCAAAGGAATCCTCGACTACACCCTGCCGCTCGTTTCTTTGGTGAAGGGGGCACGTATCACCAGGGGAATCAACAAGGAATTTGGCGACATGGACATCGAGGATCTGGCGTTGCCGTTCCTCTGCGTCTCCACCAATCTGAGCACCTCGCGGGTGGAGGTCCATGACTCGGGCCCCATCACCCCGGCGACCCGAGCCACCGTTGCGATTCCGGGGGTCATCCCACCAGTACCCAGCAATGGTCACCTGCTGGTCGATGGAGGTGTGCTCGACAATCTCCCGATCGGACCGCTCCGGGAAGCCAATCTGGTGAATACGATCATCGCAGTCGACCTCGCAGCTCCCGTCGGTCCACGGGCCAAACGTGATTTCGGACTCGAGTATCTCTGGCTGGAAGGCACTGGGATCGAAGCTCACCGGCCGCGGCAGCCGGCTTCCCGGTGTCAGCGGCATTTTGTTGCGGACCATGATCGTTGGATCGATGAAGTTGCGAGACGACCAACTCGACGCCGGGATGGCAGATCTTGTGTTCCGCCCTCACCTGAGCGGTGTGTCCCTGCTGGCGTTCGACGACGCCAGAACAGTTGCTGACCGGGGCTACCGTTGGGCTCAGGAACCGATCGCCGAGTGGCTCGAGACAAGACCCGACAGGAAGATGGCCGATGCTGCTGCTGACACTGCGTGACCTTCAGTTCCGGGCGGTTCGATTCGTTGTCGTGACGGTTGGTGTTGGCGTGGTCATGGCGCTTCTGTTCCTCATGACCGGCCTCATAGAACAATTCAACCGGGAACCCTTCGATGCCGTCGACGCAGTCGGCGCAGACGTGTGGGTGGTTCCCGCTGGCATCTCCGGACCCTTCACCGCCTCCGCCACGTTGAGTCCCGATGTGGTCGGCTCGATCGAGGGTCCCGATGCCGCTGACATCGTGGTGGCCCGGGGCAGCCTGAACTCCGAAGGAGAACCCCAGGAAGCTCTGGTCATCGGCCACGAAATCGGTGGCCTCGGATCCCCGGTTCCGGTTGATGGCCGGGCTGCCCAGGAAGAGGGAGAGGCAGTCATCGACCGCACTGCGGGCTTCGCTATCGGCGATCAGGTGGCGCTGGGAACAACAGAGCTGACCGTCGTCGGGATTCACGATGACACGACTGTTCTGGCCGGACTGCCGGTGATCTTCCTGGGAATCGAGGAGGCTCGAAACGCTCTCTTCGACGGGCGCCCCGTCACGACCGGAGTCTTGTTGACTGAGGTCCCCGAGTCCTTGCCCGACGGTGTGCAGGTGCTCTCGCCTCAACAGGTCGCCGAAGACGCACTCGGTCCTCTGGAGAACGCAGTGAGTTCGGTCTCGTTGATTCGTGCGTTGCTGTGGATGGTTGCCGGCATCATCATCGGCGCGGTGGTGTATCTCAGCGCGCTGGAACGGCAGCGCGACTTTGCAGTTCTCAAAGCGATGGGCGTCGGCAGCCGAGACCTCGTGTTGAGCATCGGTCTGCAGGCGATCTTGGTCGCACTCTCAGCCGTGATCCTGGCCGGCATCCTGCAAGCCTTGATCGAACCTGTCTTCCCGCTCAAGGTCAGGGTCCCGGCCAAGGCGTACTGGCAGATCCCCTTGGTTGCCGTCATCGTGGCCATCGTTGCCGGATTGGGTGGGATGAGACGAGTGACCAAGTCGGACCCGGCAGCCGCATTCTCAGGACCGGGGGCCTAGTCGTGCTGGCAGTCGATGATCTGATCGTTGAGTTCGTTCACGAGGGGTACGCGGTTCGGCCGATCGACGGCCTCACGTTCTCTGCCGAGCCCGGGGAGCTCATTGTGTTGCTCGGTCCGTCAGGGTCGGGCAAAACGACGCTGCTGTCGTGTCTGGGAGGCATTCTCACCCCGACCAGTGGATCGATTTCGCTGGGCACGACCCAAGTGGATCAGCTCGGATCAAAGCAGCTTGATCGATATCGCAGGACCGACGTGGGTTTCGTCTTCCAGGCGTTCAATCTCGTCCCATCGCTGAGTGCCTTGGAGAACGTAGCGGTGCCGCTCATGTTGGGTGGATCGAAGCGCAAGCAGGCGTTTGCCCGGGCTACCGAACTGATGAGCACTGTCGGCCTCACCGATCGAATGACCCACAAGCCGGGCCGGCTCTCAGGTGGGCAACAACAGCGGGTAGCCCTGGCTCGCGGTCTGGCGCACGATCCCCAACTTCTGCTGGCCGACGAGCCGACCGCCAACCTCGACTACATCCAGGCCGAGCAGGTCATCCGTCTACTCCGTGAACTCCGCAGTCGCGGTCGCATCATCGTCGTGTCCACCCACGACGACCGGCTCCTTCCTGTTGCGGACCGCATCGTTCAGATGGCACCGGACCATGACGGTACCGACGACGGCCCGATCCAGGTCGACTATGTGGCAGGGGAGTCGATCTTCGAACAGGGTGATCGAAGCTCTCTGGTCTACGTGATCGATGAAGGCGAGGTCGACGTGATTCGGGTCCTGGCCGATGGGTCTGAGGAACCGATTCGAGTCATGAAGGCTGGGCAGTACTTCGGCGAACTCGGCCCGACACTCGGGTTTCCCCGTTCGGCTTCTGTGCGGGCGAAAAGCGCGGTGAAGCTCACCGCCTACAACTTGGTCGACTTCAGGGAACATCTGCCGTAGCTCAGGCCGCGCTTCAGCCGAGGTGTCGTAGGAGTCCGTCGAGCGCGATGTAGTAGCTGTGCGGACCGAACCCGGCTACGACGCCCACACACACCGGCGCGATCATCGACGTCTGGCGGAACTCCTCGCGGGAGTGAACATTGGACAGGTGGGTTTCGACACACGGTAATTCGGTCGCCGAGATGGCATCCCGAAGCGCAACGCTGTAATGGGTGAAGGCGCCGGGGTTGAATACAACGCCGTCGACTTCGGTACGTGCCTGGTGGAGGCGGTCTACGAGTTCGCCTTCGATGTTCGATTGAAAGTCTTCGAGGACCACGTCACGTTCAGCGGCGTAGGCCCGGAGATCTTGGATGATCTCGGGCAGCGTCTCACTGCCGTAGACATCAGGTTCCCGCGTCCCGAGCAGGTTCAGGTTTGGGCCATTGAGCAAGAGAACTGTTCGTGACACCGGCACTCCCTCGTACCTAGCTGGTTGGCTTTCGAGCCGTCGGACTTCAGTATCGCACCGCACAACCCATCGGTTCGCCGAGATTGGGCCATAAGCACAATCTTGCTGACCTGGGCGAAACACTCCAGCGAGCGGATGACGGGAATCGAACCCGCGTGTCAACCTTGGGAAGGTTGCGTTCTACCATTGAACTACATCCGCAGTTCGCGTGACCGCGTGGATCGACGATAGCAGCTTGACCCCAGCGCTTCGTTGCCGACAGGTTCACGGTGAAAACCACCCTCTCGTTGCTCGCTGCTGCTGTCTGGTTGCTTCGGCATGCTCAGCAGACGCCGAGTCGGCGACCGTGCCCTCCACGCTGGCTCTGGTCGATGCCGTCGCCTCCACTTCCACCACCGTTGCGCCGGTTGAGACGACACCGGCAATGGCTCCCACCACGGTGCAAACCGACTTCAAACCGGAGCCAGGCGAGATCTTCGTATTGCCAACCACCACCACGACCGCAGCTCCGCCCACCACGGAGAAGCCGACAACTACGGCAGCACCGTCGAGCCCCGGCAACCCGGCGGTCACCCAGCCCTCCGGTGGGCCCAAAGCCCCCTCATCGCTCTATCGGGGCGTATTGGGCACCTACACATTGGATCAGGTTCTGGCCACGTCGCCGGTTGCCAAACCCACGGCTGGGGCAGGAACGTTTCCCCTGACCGGTTTGGCCGGAACGGCGCCGAACCGACCGGCGATCGTGGTCAAAGTCGACAACGCCTCGCGGGCCCGACCCCAGACGGGGCTGAACAAGGCCGATCTCGTGATCGAGGAAGAGGTCGAGTACGGCATCACCCGCTTCGCTGCGGTATTCCACACCAACGACACCACCGTGGGACCGGTTCGCTCCGGTCGTTCCACCGACATCTCGTTTCTCAACGCACTGGGAACGCCGGGTCTGGCCTACTCAGGGGCCAACAGCGTCATCGACCAGCTGCTACTGAATCAGACAAACGTGGCCAACTTCAGCGCGGCACGATCCTCTGGCTACTGGCGCTCGTCCTCGCGCCCCGCTCCCAACAACCTCTACACAAAAACGTCCAGCTTCTCCGGCGTAGCCCCCGGGGGTCCGCCCCCGGCCCAGTTCCACTACCGGCCCGCCGCAACCCCTTCGACCCAGGGGGTGGAGGCAACCGTTTTCGGTGTCCACTACCCCGCCAACAAGGTTCGCTGGGAATGGAACGGGTCGGCCTGGGTTCGATCTCAGGGGAACGCGGCCCACACCACAGACGGCGAGCGTGTCAGCGCCGCCAACGTGGTGGTGGTCGCCGTCGGTTCGACCGGCACCGGCCTGTTCGACAGCACCGGAGCCCCTGTTCCCGAGTATGTCTTTGTGGGCGAGGGGCCAGCGGCGGTCTTCACCGATGGTCGCCGGATCGACGGAACCTGGACCCGACCGACGCTGCGGGACCCAGCGATCCTCCATGTGAACGGTCAACCGATGGAGCTCACTCCGGGTCGAACCTGGATCCAGGTGACGATCCTGGGGCAGTACCAACCCAACGGCTAGCTACCTTGCCCGGGCCGAAGGGTCATTCAAATTTGAAATAGAACGGTTCTGCCGGTGTTGAACACTCCATGAGCACCATGCAGATTCAGCGGGCCGACCAACGTTTCTCAACCAGGCTCGGTTGGCTGGACTCCAAACATGCCTTCAGCTTCGGCCGGCACTACGACCCCGCCAACACCAACTTCGGGAAGCTGCTCGTCTCCAACGATGACAGGGTTGCACCCGGAACCGGGTTCGAGACCCACCCCCACCGTGACATGGAGATCGTCACGTGGGTTCTCAGCGGTGAACTCGAACACAAGGACTCAGAAGGCAATCGAGGCCTCCTCTACCCGGGCCTGGCTCAACGGATGAGCGCCGGCCGAGGGATTTGGCACAGCGAGAAGAACTACAGCCAGACCGAGGAGGTCCATTTCATCCAGATGTGGGTTCCGCCTGACACCGAGGCGATCGACCCCGGCTATCAGCAACTCGACATCAACGATCAGCTTGCAGGAGGTGGCTTGGTTCCGGTGGCCTCAGGGCAGGGCCACCATGCGGCTATCCGCATCCAGCAGGCCGGTGCGGTGCTGTGGGCGGCTCGGCTGGCTCCAGGAGAGGGCGTCACAATCCCCGACGGTCAGTTCGTCAATGTCTTTCTCGCCAGGGGCTCAGGAGAACTCCAAGGAGCCGGACAACTCGCCGAAGGTGATACCGCCCGCCTCCACCAGGTCGGCGAACTCTCCTTGATCGCCGGCCCCGACGGCGCCGAGCCATTGATCTGGGTCACGGACTAGCTGTCTATCCCTCCGGTATGTATCGGCGCGCCGAGCCGATACTCACTCAGAGCTGAGGCTTGTAGCGCCGACGAGCGGCGGTCGCCAGAACCTAGGTTGAGCAAAAACGTCGGGCGCGTAGTCCGTAGGCGACGGTCGCTGCGGCGCCGGTGACGCAGATCAGGAGCCACCAGATGTAGTTGGTGACGAGCCCTGTGGCCATCGGTACATCGGGGTCGGGAGGGTCCAGTGTCAAGGAGATCACCTTGAGGAACAGTTGCGCTGCGGCGATGGTGAAGAACAGGGCCAGGACGGCCGCATACCCCACTTTTCGCTGCGCCTTTGCATTCTGATTGATGGCCTCCAATTCGGAGTATTCCTCGGGAACCGAGGCGTGAGTCGTAGTCATGAGGGAATCATGCCCGTGTGCAATCGAGGTGTCAATAGCTATTGACTACGAACGAAGCAGGCATATCTACCCGGTGCCTCAACCCCCGACCGCATCGATTCAGTATCGGTCAGGAACAACTTGGTCCACCGACCGGAAGGGTGGATGGCGCCAGCTCAGCCCTCGAAGACGTCGAGGCCCAGTTCTCGAGCCACATCACCGGCAAGGTCCGCCGAGCGCCGACGTGGCGGGACGGGTTGCGCTCGATTGGCGGTAGGCCAGCTCGACCGTCCGGCAGAACGGGGACGGCAATGTCGAGCACTCGCAGTCCCTCGGGCTGGTGGGCCAAGCCAAGTTCGGGTACCAGCGACACGCCAGCTCCGGCGGCCACCACATTGAGGGTGGCCGGATAGTCGTCGATCTCGTGAACGATGTTGGGCGAGAACCCTGCTTCCTGACATGCGCCGTGAATCAGCCGGCCACACCACACCCGATGCGGGGCGAGAACGAATGGTGCGTCGGCGAGTTCGTTCGAGTGCCATCTTCGTTGCGGCCGCGGCCCCATGTGACTCGGCCTGCACGACGATCTGAAACCAGTCTCGAAACAGCGGCTCGAATATGATGCCGTCCTGCACCGGTGCGTGACTGCTGGCCATCACGAAACAGGCGTCCAGCTGGCCGGATCGAACCGCTTCGACACCGGAAGCCTCGGAGGGGAACTCTTCGGTTCGGATCTCCAACTCGGGATGGGCGGTCGCCGCTTTCCGGAGTAGCGGTGGAAGGAACGTCGATGCCATCGATTCGCTGAGCCCCACCCGAATGGTTCCGGCAGCATGACCCTGTGACTCGCTCCAGCGAGGCCTGCGCCCGTTCGAGTTCGGCCAGCACAATATCGGCGTGAACCACCAACTCGCGGCCGGCGTCGGTGAGTTGGACGTTGCGGCCGACCCGCTCGAGCACTCCGACACCGGTTGACTTTCCGATCGACGCCAGCTGCTGGCTGACCGCCGACGGCGTGTAGCCGAGAGCGTCGGCAGCCGCCGCGATGGTGCCGAGTTCGGACACTTCGCGCAACATACGAAGCTGCTGAATGGTGAGATCCACGCGGCCCATCCTAGAACCAATACCTAAGCAATGCTTATCAATATTGTTCTCGAAACCATCGCTTTTCCTTTCTCTCTTCCAGGGTCGATGATGGGAGCATGCTTTACATCCACTGTCCCCAATGTGATCGTTCCCACATGGTCGGCACCGGTTCGATCGTCTCGTTTCACAACACCAGCGAAGGTGTGATCGCCTACGTGAAGTGCCCCGAGGGTCACCTCACGGTCAACACTGGCAGCCTTCGATCCATGGAGAAGGCAGCCGCCGGCGCAGAGCGATCCCTGGATCCAGTCCGCAAGCCGCGAGTTCTCGTAGGTGCAGACTTCTAGGCGGGCAGACCGCAAACCTGCCTATCGCCACGCTCGTCCTAGCCTGAAGCGGTGGCTGCACCGACCGGCAAAGTCTTCCAGGCCGCCGAGGCCCGAAACACCGGTCAGTTCAGCGCATCGGACTGGGGGCTTTTCTGTGCGGTGTCGCTCATCTGGGGTGCAAGCTTCCTCCTGATCGACATCGGCTTGGACGCGCTCACTCCTGGCATGGTGACCCTGGCCCGGGTCGGGAGCGGTGCTGCCGCCTTGCTGGTGCTCACCCGTGCTCGTCACGGTCGATTCGACCGTGCCCGAGCGTGAGGACTATCGCCGGATCGCGGTCCTTGCGGTGATCTGGGTGGCGATACCGTTCACCCTGTTCCCACTGGCCGAGCAGCGCATCAACTCCGCCATCACAGGGCTACTCAACGGTTCCACGCCCATCTTCACCGCTGGTCTCGCCGCTCTCGTGCTGAAAGAGCGAACTCGAGGTAGCCAGCTGGCTGGAATCTTCGTCGGCCTGGCCGGATTGGGCATGATCAGCCTTCCCAGTATCAACGAAGGCGCGTCCCAGGCCAGCGGTGTCGGGATGATCGTGGCCGCCACCTTCTGTTATGGCATTGCTCTCAACATCGCCGGGCCGCTCCAGCACAAGTATGGGGCGGTTCAGGTGATGAGCTGGGTCCTTGCCTTGGCCAGCGTGCTGAACATCCCCTACGGGATCTACGACCTCGGCGACAACAGCATCGAATTCGGCCCGATTCTGGCGGTGTTGGTTCTCGGAATCGTGGGCACCGGCATCGCCTTCGCCCTGATGGGCTCGCTGATAGCCGGGGTCGGCTCCACCCGTGCGTCGTTCATCACCTACCTCGTGCCGGTCGTTGCACTGTTTCTCGGGGTGACATTCCGAAACGACGAGGTCTCACCGTTGGCGATCATCGGTGTGGTGTTCGTGATCGCCGGCGCAGTCCTTGCAAGCCGGAAGGCGACCTAGGACCCCACCGGCACCGACTGCAGTTGCATCTGGTCCACCCCGGATCCAGGCGTGTTGACGCAGCGATTCACAGGGGAGGGGCGTGCCGATGCGAGAGCCAGGCAACGACCCAGGGCCCGCTGGCCGTAGGCGTTGGGGTGCGGCAGACTCCTCGGCGTCGCCCTGTGCGATACCGGTGGTGATGAACCGAATCCACTCGCTTTCAGCACCGTCGGTCGAGGGTCTCTGGCGGGCCGTCGAAGCGCAGGCCTCATGGCCCTTGAGTGCGTTCGACAGATCCAGGAACTCGACACCAGCCAGCCTGAGCCTGTTCCTCCAGAGCCGACGAGATGAGCCTGGGAACCAGATCACGGTTGGCCCAGTCGAGATCGGCGTCCCACAGCGGACAGCCGCCTCGGAATATCCGGTCGCCAGCCGGTCTCTTCGAACCGGATGTTCCCAGATTCCGCCACCGGCGAGGGGTAACTGGTGAGAATGATGCGGGCCGAACGATCTCCGCTCTCATCGAGCACTCGACGAGTTTCGGCGAGGATTCGGCCGACGTTGGTCATTGCCGGCTCCAGCGCGGCGCTCACGTTGCGAGCTTGAGTTCGGTTGCAGGTGTTGGGACGCCAACGGGAGCTGGTGACGTAACGAACGACGCAATCGATCACCACAGTGCTGAATCCCGAGGTCGTTGCCGCCCACCGAGATCGCCACAATCTCTACGGCGTGGGTTCTTGCCAGGTCGGCCAGTTGATCGATCTGAGGTAGTTCGCCACGATAGGACGCACCCCCGGCGGCGGCGGGCAAGAGGTTGATGGTTGATGCACCCGAACATGCGAGATTGAAGACCGCTTCGACGTCGAGTTCGGCCGACCTGATTGGTGCAACATCGGATCGGTGGCAGCCGTTGGAGTAGCTCGATCCGTAGATCCCGCTCCTGTTCGTATCGCCAGAACCAATCCCGCCGAATGGCGGCACGATCCGTGCCCCGTCGGTCTGTGAAGTCGTTGCTGGAGTTGCCCTCCCACCGACCGCTTCGCCGGCGATGAAGCTGTCGCCCATCGACACCGCTGCAGATGGTTCTCCCGGCGCAGCCGCCAGGGGCGATGATGTGACACCGAGCATCACGAATCCGACGATCACAGCCAGAAAGCGGAGGCGCATCGGATCAGTCTGGCAGGAATTCGGTTCGTGGGGCAGCCGCCCGGTAGCGCCGGGTTACTCGTAGAGGACTTCGCTGGAAGTGATCTCTTCCCGGCGGGCAGCCTCATCCTGTTCGTGTTTGGCCTCGCCGGCCTCGATGGCATCCAGTACATGCATGGCGATATCGGCGACTCGGACTTCGGATTCCTCTACCCCGTGACCCTTCACTCCGTCGTCCATCATCACATAGCAGAACGGACAGGCGGTCGCCACACGGGAGGCACCGGTTTCGATCAGCTCGTTTGACCGGTCGACGTTGATGTTGGTGCCGAGGTCCTCCTCCATCCACATGCGGGCGCCTCCGGCGCCACAGCACATTCCCTTGGTTCCGTTGCGACCCGCTTCGACCAATTGGACACCCTTGAGCGATCCGATCACTTTGCGGGGCGCCAGGTAGACATCGTTGTGGCGTCCCAGGTAGCAGCTGTCGTGGTACACGACCCGCTCTTCGAGCGTCGCCTCGGAGACATCGAGCTTGCCGTCGTCGATCAGGTACTCGAGGAACTGGCTGTGATGGACCACCTCGTAGTTGCCGCCGAGCTGGGGGTACTCGTTCTGGAGGGTGTTGAAGCAGTGGGGGCACTGGGTGATGATCTTCTTCACCCCGAGGCCGTTGAGGTTCTCCACGTTCTGCTTGGCCAGCATCTGGAACAGGTACTCGTTGCCGGACCGTCGGGCAGGATCGCCGGTACACAGCTCGTTGGGGCCGAGGATGGCCACGTCGATGTCGGCTCGGCCCAGCAGCTTGGCCATCGCCTGGGTCACCTTCTGGTTCTTGTCGTCGAAGGATCCGGCGCAACCGACCCAGTACAGGTAGTCGTGGTTGAACATCTCGGGGGCGTCGGCGGGATCGATGACCGGAATCGGCAGGTCCTTGGCCCAATCGGCTCGAGTGCTCTGGCTCATCGCCCACGGGTTGGAGCTGTTCTCCATGCTGCGGAACGCCTGGCCGAGTTCGGTCGGGAAGTCGCTCTCCATGAGCGTGAGAGAACGGCGCATGTCGAGGATCTTGTCGAGAATCTCGATGTTGACCGGGCAGATCTCGTCACACGCCTTGCAGGTGGTGCAGGTCCACACCTCCTCGGTCGTGATCCGTTCGAACACACTTTCGGAAGAGACCGCGATCTCCGGTTCGACGCCGATGGGCGGCGACACCGCCGGCTGTGCCGGTTCGGCTCATCACCTCGCCGGTCTTCAGCACAATCTCGCGGGGGTCGAGCGGTTTGCCGGTGGCGTTGGCCGGGCACACGCTGGTGCAGCGTCCGCACATCGTGCATGCGTCGGTGTCGAGCAGCTGCTTCCAGGTGAACTGGTTGACGGTGCTGGCGCCGAAGGTCTCGAGCGTTCGTGTTCTCCAGATCGGGAAGCGCCTTCATGGCGCCCTTGGGGCGATCGCGGTGGCTGAGGTACATGTTCAGCGGAGAGGTGAACATGTGCCGCATCATCGTTCCGGGGATGATGACGAGGAAGGTGAAGAAGCTCACGACGTGGGCGATCCACCAGAACTGGTGCCAGCCCGAGAGGTTGGCGGTGGACCGACCAGACGCGACAGCGGGTACCCGATCACGCTCCACTGCTCGAACTCGGGCCGGTCCTGGAGGGCGATCCGGTACCCCTCAGCGCCGAACCCGGTGATGCCGATGGCCAGCAGCGTCCCGTTGATCACGATGTGTTCGGGCCGGCTCTTGACCGCGATGCGGTAGGGACGCCAGCTCTTCGGTCCGTAGCGGCGCAGGATCGCCAGGAACATTCCGGCCAGGAACCCGACACCGGCGAGGTCGCCGACGAGCGAGTAGCCCTTGTACACGTCGCCGTTGAGGAACTTGAGGCTCTCGGGAACCTGGTGGTTGATCTCGAGAACGGTCGTGACGGCCAGCAGGATCAGGAAGTTGAAGTAGATCAGGCTGTGCATGATCCCCGCGCCGGGTTCACGCATGAGCGTCTGCATGTAGATGCCGGATCGGAAATCGGCCATGCGGTGTTTGAGGTTCTTGGTTGTGGTCGCCCGGTTGTCAGGAGCGCCGCGCTCCCAGTTCCTCACCCGGTAGCTGAGTTGAACGCTCCCCACAGCAGCAGGATCGGCGCAACCGTGTAGAACGCCAGCCGTGAGCGGCGACGGGATGTTGACGAAGACCTCGCGCTGGATCTCTGAGTCGTCGTGGAACTGAAAGACGGTGGCGGCGACACCGGACAGCGCCGTGATACGGGCGATGACGGCACCGACCGCCATCCAGATGTGATTGGCCTTGATCCGGCGAGGTGGGTTGAGCTCGGGATCGGAGTCCCGTAGATCCTCAGAGAGCGACGCATCCATGGTGTGAGCTTACCTGCAGGTATAGAGCCGGTTGTCACCCAACCTGACTGTTTGGATCGGGTCTGTCCTGGGTTCCGCCGATCATCCAGATGGCAACACGCACGAAACAAACCGGAAACATGGCGTCCGTAGCTTCTGTAGTGGCATCACGCGACCAACGCTGTTCGGTGTTGCCATCACGCGATAACACCGAACAAAGGAAGAACCAGTGTCTCGAACACGAATTCCCTTCGGGCGAGAAGCCCGAGATGTCAAGCGTCGTATCGGCAAACGGCTTGTGGCTCCGGCCGCGCTGGGAACGGGTGCAGTCATGCTGCTCGCCGGACCGGTATCAGCCCAGGACCTGAGCGAGCAGTACGACCGCACCGCCGCAGTCGGGGCTGAAGCGATGAACATGATTGTCCTCGACAACATCTTCATCTTCGTCTGCGCCGTGCTGGTGTACCTCATGCAGGCCGGATTCGGGCTTGTTGAAGCAGGTCTGACCAGAGCCAAGAACGCCGCCAACATCATGATGAAGAACCTGATGGACGTCAGCGTCGGCATCCTCGTCTTCGGCTTCGTCGGCTGGGGAATTGCCTATCCGGGCTTTGGCGACGACAGCGCCGGGTGGCTGGGATCGGCCGGGCTCGGCGTGAAAGGGTTCTTCGACGGCTATTTGGTCGATGCGAGCCCCGCGTCGCTCGCCGACGGCGTCTATCCGCTGGCCGTCCCGGTTGACTTCTTCTTCCAGGCTGCCTTCGCAGCCACAGCGGCCACCATCGTGTCGGGCGCCGTAGCGGGCCGCACCAAGTTCATCGGCTACATCGGGTACAGCATTGTGCTGACGGCATTCATCTATCCGGTGGTTGTCGGTTGGAACTGGGGCGGCGGCTGGCTCTCACAGCGCGCAACCGCATTTGTCGACTTCGCCGGCTCGGGGCTGGTTCACATGACCGGTGGTTTCGCTGCGCTCATGGGGGCTCTGATCATCGGTCCTCGTATCGGCAAGTTCGCCGCCGACGGAACCCCCAAGGCCATGCCCGGCCATAGCGTCCCGCTGGCGATCACCGGCGTGTTCCTCCTCTTCATCGGCTGGTTCGGCTTCAACCCCGGCTCTCAGCTCCAGGCCGACATGGCAGTTCCGATCATCGCTGTTCTCACCGCGTTCGCGGCGGCAGCCGGAGCGGTAGCCGCAATGGGTACGTCATGGATCACCATGGGCAAACCCGATGTCTCCATGGCCGGCAACGGAATGCTTGCCGGACTGGTAGCAATCTGTTCCGGGGTTGGCGAGGTGAGCCCGATCGGCGCCATCGTCGTCGGAGCGGTCGCCGGCACAATCGTGGTGCTCTCGGTCCTCGCGATCGAACGAATCGGCATCGATGATCCCGTAGGTGCCTTCAGCGTGCACGGTGTCTGTGGTGCCTGGGGCCTGATTGCCACCGGACTGTTCGCCACGACCTCACCGGTGAATGGTGCAACCGAGTCGGCTGGCCTCTTCTACGGCGGCGGAGCCTCACTTCTGGTTACGCAACTGATCGGGATGGTTGCCATAGCGGTGTTCGTCTCCGTGGCCGCTGGGGCGTTGTTCGCGGCTCTCCGTGCGGTTGGTATGCTCCGGGTTTCCGCAGAGGAAGAGCTTGCCGGCCTCGACGTGGCTGAGCACGGTTCCCCTGGATACGGACCCGACATGCTGGCCGGCAGTGCAGTTTGATGGCAAGGTTTAAGAACTCAAAGAAGGACGATCAATGCAACTAATTACCGCGATAATCAAGCCCCACATGCTCGACGAGGTGAAGGCTGCCCTCAAGTCGATCGATGTTTCCGGCATGACGGTTACCGAGACCAAAGGATTCGGTCGTCAGGGTGGACACACAGAGACCTACCGTGGAGCCGAGTACAAGGTTGACTTCGTACCCAAGGTGAAGCTCGAGTTGGTCGTCGATCAGTCTCAGGTGGTCCCGGCCACCGATGCCATCGTCAAGGCGGCACAGACTGGCAAGATCGGCGATGGCAAGATCTGGGTGACACCGGTCGAGCGTATTATCCGCATCCGAACCGGTGAGGCGGGCGCCGACGCCGTGTGATTTCGGCGGATCGAACTGCTGGCCGGGCCTTCGGGCCCGGCCACGGTCGTTTTGGGGCCAGGGTCATTCAGGGCATGTTGTTCTGAGGCCAGGTCGTTCAGGGCGCTGTCGTTGTGGGGCCAGGGTCGTTCAGGGCAGACGACGTTCCGGAGTTTGGATCTGACCGGCTGCGACATCCTTGAACGGGAGCGGGCGGGCGAAGTAGTACCCCTGGCCGAGCGTTACACCGGCGGCGAGGAGGTCGGCCTGCTGCGCCTGGGTCTCGACGCCTTCGGCGATCAGTTGCAAGTCGAGGTTCCGGGCCAATTCGATCAAGGCCATCATGTACGGACGCTCCCCGCCCCGGAGGCCTGACACCACTTTGCGGGAGATTTTCACGGCGTCGACGTGGTTTCGCTTGATGACTCCCAAGGATGCATCCCCGGAACCGAAGTCATCGATGGCGATTCTGAAGCCATGGTCTCGCAGCACTTGGAGGGTTCGGCTCAGATCGGCCGAGGCCATCATCAGTTCCGATTCGGAGACTTCCAGGATGAGACGTGACGGGTGGAGACCCACGGCGTCGGTGGTCGTCAGCAGGGTCTCAACCGCAGTGCTGCGACGGAGGTGTTCCGCAGAGATGTTCAATGTGGCGAAGACTGGCCGCCCCCCGTTGAGCTCGGGTGGATACTGCACTTCGAACATGCAGAGGTCCTCGGCGGCCCTGCGAATCGCCCACTGTTCGATCGGGATGATCGCACCGGTGTCCTGCGCGTCCTGAAGGAATTCACCCGGCATCAGGAGGCCTTGTTGATCTGACCGCCAGCGCAGGAGGCTCTCGAAACCAACGGTACGGCCGGTGGCGAGATCCACGATCGGTTGATAGTGAAGGTCGAACGCGTCGTTGTCGACACCGTCCCGCAGCTCCTGATCCATGGTGGGCCTGTGGTCGCCTGGGGACATCTCGTCGCTGAACATTTGCCATGTGTTCTTGCCCATCGCTTTGGCCGTGAACATGGCCATGTCGGCGTTGCGCAGAGTCTGGGACGTGGACTCGTCGGGCCGCCGCACCGCAAGGCCTACGGATGCTCCGACGACGACAGACTGTTCGAAGCCCACCGAGATCGGATTGGTGATCTGGTCCAGGAGACGAGGCATCACTTTTTCGGGTAGCTCTGTTTCGCAGAACACGATGGCGAACTCGTCGCCCCCGAGTCGTGCCACGACATCGCCATCTCGTACGACGGCCCGAATGCGTTCGGCCACGCTGGCCAAGACGACGTCCCCGGCCTCGTGGCCGTGTTTGTCGTTGACTTGCTTGAAGTCGTCGAGGTCCACGAAGGCAACCGCCAGGCGATCCCGATGGTCGTCGACGAACTCCTCGAAGCCGCTCCGGTTGAGAAGGCCGGTGAGGGCATCCGAGCGAGCCGCCAGGCTGAGGATCTGCTCCAGTCGCCGGAGTTCAGAGACGCTTTCGCTGAGTCGTTCACGTTCGATCGCAATGGCGAGGTTGTTGACGATCGTGCCCATCATGCGAAGATCCTCGTTTCCGAACGAGGCGACGTCACCGCGACGATCTCCGACGACGAGAGCTCCGGAGTCGTTGCGCTCCTCACCTACTCGGCTGACCATGGCGGTGGATATGCCTCGGGCCCTGAGGTAGTTCCCCCATGCTGACGCTTCATCGGAGTGGATGAGCTTGGGATAGTTCGGTCGTTCCCTCATGAGGTCAGACACGAGTTCGGTATCGATTGGGTGGAGTACTTCCTGGACTTCGTCATCCCTGATCGAGCTTCGGCGGGGGCGACCTTTGTTGCCGGCAACGAGGATGAAGTCCACCGCCCGGGCTCGGAACATGTCGGTGGTCTCCCGAAGGAGTCGCTCCACACCGTCTTTGCGTTCACCCAACTCGGTCACCGACCGGGTCGATCGATACAACATCTCCAGACGCGCCCGCTGATCGCGTTCAGCCCCGTACGCCCGGTAAGCGAGGAACAGCGCGGTCACAGGGATCACCAGCGGCAGTACCAGCGCCACCTCCACCGAGATCAGCACGGTGGCAATCAACCCCAGCCCGGTATTGGTGAGCGTCACGACACCGCCGTAGGTGAAGACGTGAAGCAGGTTGTCGTCGTCGAGTCGACCTTCGATGATCGAGACGACGGCGACGATGAAGCCAACGTTGAGTAGCGAACCGAACATGATGGCGATGAACGTCGGCCCCCAGACGCTGGGGTCGGCCGGATCGGGGGAGGTGACAGCGAGACGGAACAGGTGGGTCGTGATGACTGTTTGCATTCCGAGCAGTCCCAGGTTGAAGACAACCTTCACCGGCGGCTGACGACGCACCAGCGCTACAGCAACGAACGTACCCACCATCTGGGCTACCCAGAGTTCCCGGGGACTGAACATCATCAGACCCACAACCACCGGCACGTCGAACAGGTCGAAGCTCTCGCTTTCCTGTTTGAAGTGGACGTGGATCACCGCTGAGGTCGCCACGGTGAAAACGACTGCCAGAATCGGCCACGAGACCGGTGCCGGTGTGAGGGGCGGTGCGTCAGGTAGGGCAAATCCCAGCAGCATCTGTACGAACCAAAGACCCGCCATGATGGCGAGAACGCTGGGTGGCGGCAGCGCAGATCGATTCGACGAACGGGTCACCTAAGGAAGAACGGCCTGTTTTGACCTCGACCTAAATAGTGAATTGTTCTCTCGCTGTGAACGCTCGACCAGCGAGTCCCTTGCGGCAACCGAACCGGCTGGGCAGGTAGGCCTCGAACCGCTCAGCCATTGACCAATTCTGCCATCAGAGCAGCGCGCCGCGTCGTCTGGCGGTGGACCCAGGTTCGAACGGAACGACGCACTGCCGACCTGCCATGCTGCGAAGGATTCAGCGAAGTCCCCGGCGCCGGTGGAGAAATCGGTGGCTCCGCTCCCGGGCCACCACGGCGTGTCCTCGATATCTCTCAGTTGCTGCCAGCGTCGCCGGTCGTCACCGTTGTTCTGGGTGACGTCTATGGCATGGCCGACCTCGTGAGCGATGACGTGAGCGAGCAACGGGTCCGACATCTGATCTCTCACGTAGATTTCGATGCGTTTCTCCTGCACAAAGGTGTACCCGAGCACCCGCTCGCGTCCGGGATGGAACGAGATTTCCCAGCCGGGGAGGCCGTTTTGCCAGTCGTAAGAGAATCCGGCCAGCGATTGTTCACCCCGTAGGCGAGGTGTCGGCGGCGGTGGGGTGGTCGGCACCGCTGTTGTCGTCAGGGTTGGAGGAGGCGTCGTGACGCTGGTCCGGGATGTGATGGCGGCCGGCGGGGTAGTGATGATGGTTGAGGCGGGCGTCGTCGGGAGCAGGGGCGCAGCGGTGGACGCCTCGACGCTGGAGGGTCGCTGGGAGTCATCTGCAATCGGGGGGAAGCCAACCGGATCGGCAGAGTCCCGGGGGTGGACAGCGGTCCCGATGGCGAGGCTGTTGGTATCGACGACGGCGTCGACGATTCGGGCAGGAGCGAACTCCACCGACTCCGCACCCAGCATTCCGACGTACCCGAACGCGAGGACGATCGCGGCGGTTGCCAGCATCCGCGTGAACCTCGCTCCTCCCATCACAACGAAGATAGGAGCGGTTGGGCTTGCCTGGCGAGGGGCGATCTACCCCCTCGAGAACCCGAAGACCTATGCCGCGAGGGAGCGCTTCAGCTCGACAGCAGCGACTTGTAGATGCTCAGAGCTTGCCCTGCCACTGTCTCGAGGTGCTCGGGCAGAGCGATTTCCGATGGATCATCGCCGGGCGAGGTTCCGAACTGAGTCGATGCCTGTACCGAGGAGTACCAGAATCGAGACCAGACACCGTCGCTGTCCCGGGGACCGGTTGGCCAGTTGAGCATGGCGGAGTCGAAGGGGACCGCTGCGGTTTGGCACATCGTTCGGAGAGCTGCCTCGGGGTGAGCCAGGAACTCGTCTGCGTCGATCACGGGCAGCGGCCCGAAACGGTGCTGAAGTTCAGCCAGTTGGGGGAAACCCAGATCCTCGATGGACGGGGCATCTCTGACCTTGGTGTAGCTGGCAATCGCTCGCCGGGGATGACGAACCAACAGCACGTTTGTGGCATTGCGGATCCACTCGAAATCCATTCCGGGAAGCAGGTGGTGCGCCATGTGCTTCTGGTAGCTGATGGTCTGCCACGGCTCGAGCCTCGGGGACTGACAGTTGTGCACAGCCTGATCGAGGTCGATGGGTCCGGCGGCGAGGATTTCGTCACGGCCAGGGTGGTCACGGCCGGTCTGGGCCAGGAAGTGGGCGTACAGCGGCTCGTCCATCACCGCCGTGTCGTAGCGGTTCTCCCAGGAGCGCATGAGTGCGGTGGAGAGGTTTCGTGGCCCGGACCACGTTCGGATGATGGTGGCCATTGGTCTCTAGCGGAGGTAGCGATCCCCTATCGGAGTCTCGGTGGTGGGACGACCATTGGAGTCGATTTCGAAGATGAGCGGAACGCCTCTCTCGATGTCGAGACTCGCGATCTCGTCTTCGGTGAGATTCGCCAGGTGTTTCACAAGTGCGCGAAGGCTGTTGCCATGGGCTGCGATCAGCACGGTGCCATAGGTCCGCACATCGGGGATGATTGCATCGAACCAATAGGGAAGCAGTCGATCAACGACGTCTCTGAGGCACTCGGTCGTTGGCAGCAGGTCCGGCGGCAGGTTGGCATAACGCGGGTCGATGTTGGGGTTGTGTGGGTGATCGCTGGACATTTCGGGTGGGCGAGTGTCGTAGCTCCGGCGCCAGATGTGCACCTGTTCATCGCCGTACTCCTGTGCCGTCGCGGCCTTGTCGAGGCCGGTGAGACCGCCGTAGTGGCGTTCGTTGAGGCGCCAATGGCGTCGAACCGGCACCCACAATCGGTTCGATTCCCGCAGCGACAGGTTGGCGGTTTTGATGGCTCGGGTCTGAAGGCTGGTGTGAACGACGTCGGGGAGAACGCCTGCCGCCAGCAGGTTTCTTCCGGCCTGGATGACGCGGCCGGCGCCCTTGCTCGTGATGTCCACGTCGTACCACCCGGTGAACCGATTTTCCAGATTCCACTGGCTTTCACCATGGCGCATCAGGACAAGTGTCGACACGTGCCCACTCTATACAGCGCCGATCGCATCGTCGGAACCAGGGTGTTTCCCATGTGTCGGCATTCACACTCAGGAAAGTTGATAATGACACACTCAACTTTCTATACTTGATGATTGTCAGATTCTAACGCACACATAGGAGTGCCCCACATGGCTAAAGCCGTAGGTATCGATCTCGGAACCACCAACTCGGTGGTCTCTGTTCTGGAAGCCGGAGAACCGGTTGTGATCCCCAATGCCGAGGGAGCCCGTACCACTCCATCGGTCGTTGCGTTCAACAAGGAGGGTGAGGTCCTGGTCGGCGAAGTTGCCAAGCGCCAGGCGATCACCAACCCCGACCGCACCATCCGTTCGGTGAAGCGCCACATGGGTACCGGTTGGAAAATCGACGTCGATGGCAAGGCGTACACCTCCCAAGAGATCAGTGCGCGCACGCTCATGAAGCTCAAGCGCGACGCCGAGGCCTACCTCGGCGACACGGTCACCCAGGCCGTTATCACCGTCCCGGCCTATTTCGACGACGCCCAACGTACCGCCACCCAGGAAGCGGGCCAGATCGCCGGACTCGAAGTCCTGCGGATCATCAACGAACCCACTGCGGCTGCCCTCGCCTACGGCCTCGACAGCGAAGGCCACGACGAGACGATCCTCGTATTCGACCTCGGTGGCGGCACCTTCGACGTGTCCGTCCTCGAAATCGGCGACGGTGTCTTCGAGGTGAAGAGCACCAGCGGCGATACCGAACTCGGTGGCGACGACTGGGACCAGACGATGATCGACTGGATGGTCGCCGAGTTCAAGGGCACCAGCGGAGTGGACCTCGCCAGTCGACAAGATGGCCGCCCAGCGGCTCAAGGAAGCAGCCGAGAAGGCCAAGATCGAACTCAGCCAGATGCAGCAGACCAGCATCAACCTGCCGTTCATCACCGCCAACGCTGACGGTCCCTTGCACCTCGAACTGAGCCTCTCGAGGTCGAAGTTCCAGGAACTGACCTCGCACCTGGTCGACCGGGTGAGGAAGCCGTTCGAAGCCGCGTTGTCGGACGCCAATCTCAAGACTCGGCGACATCGATCACGTGATTCTGGTCGGTGGTTCCACCCGCATGCCGGCCGTCACCGAGCTGGTGGAGAAACTCACCGGCCAAGAGGCGAACAAGTCGGTCAACCCCGACGAGGTGGTCGCCGTCGGTGCTGCGGTGCAGGCTGGCGTTCTGCGAGGCGATGTGAAGGACATCCTCCTTCTCGATGTCACCCCGCTGAGCCTCGGTATCGAGACCAAGGGTTCGGTGATGCACAAGCTGATCGAGCGCAACACCACCATTCCGACCCACGCCTCCGAGGTGTTCACCACCGCTGAAGACAACCAGCCGTCGGTGGAGATCCATGTGCTCCAGGGTGAGCGAGAGATCGCCAACTACAACAAGACCCTTGGCAAGTTCCAGCTGGTCGACCTTCCGCCGGCGCCCCGGGGCGTGCCTCAGATCGAGGTGAGCTTCGACATCGACGCCAACGGCATTGTCAACGTGAGCGCCAAGGATCGGGCCACCGGCAAGGAGCAGAGGATCACGATCACCGGTCAGTCCACCCTCGACAAGAACGACATCGACCAGATGATCAAGGACGCCGAAGCTCACGCCGAGGAGGATCGCCAGCGCCGAGAGGAAGCCGAGGTCCGCAACCAGGCTGACAGCTTGGTCTACCAGACCGAGAAGCTGATCAAGGATCAAGGCGACAAGCTCGACGGCGAGGAGAAGTCCAACGTCGAGAGTCTGATCGCCGAATCCAAGACGGCCCTCGCCGGCACCGACATCGATGCGATCAAGGACGCTACCGAGAAACTGGCTGCAGCCAGCCAGAGCATGGGTGCCAAACTCTACGAGCAGGCCGCAGCCGATTCCCAGAGCCAGAGTGGTTCCGAAGGTGGTGCGGCGAGCGACGACGACGTTGTCGACGCCGAGGTCATCGAAGAGGATGAAGACCGCGAGGCATCGTGAGCGGACCAGGATTCACCAGCGGGGTCAGACCCCGGCGCCCACGAAGGCTCCGATGCAGTCGTTCCCGACGACCTCAGCGGCCTCGAGGATTTGATGGAGTCTGACCCGGGCGACGCCCGACATGCCGCCGACGAGTCGGTATCGGTCGAGGATCTGGTAACAACACTCGAGTCGGTTTCATCCGAGCGAGACCAATACCTCGATTCGTTACTACGAGTTCAGGCCGAGTTCGAGAACTACAAGAAGGCGATCGCCAAGCGCACTGCCGATGAGAGGGAGCGGGCCAACGACAGAATCGTCGGCGATCTCCTTCCGGTTCTCGATGCCTGCGAAGGCGCTGTCAAGAACGGCAACGACGATGTGGCTCCGGTCCACAAGCAGATCCTTGCCGCTCTCGAGCGTCATGGTCTGGAGCGGTCAGACCCCGCCGATGCTCCATTCGATCCTGAACTGCACGAGGCGGTAATGCATGAACCCTCTGACGAGGTCGATCAGCCAACCGTCGTCGAGGTTCTTCGAACCGGCTACCTGTGGAAAGGCCGAGTGGTCAGGCCTGCGATGGTCAGGGTGAAGGGCTAGCCACATGGACTCAACGGGTCCGGCCCCAATCCCCAAGCCGGGGTCGGACCCCATTGGGTCCTCACGCTCAATGAAGGAATCGAAATTGAAAGGAGGCAACTGATGGCACCGAGCAGCGAGTGGTTCGAGAAGGATTACTACAAGGTGCTTGGCGTGGCCTCCAACGCTGACGCCAAAGACATCAAGAAGGCCTACCGAAAGCTGGCCAGCCAGTATCACCCGGACAAGAACAAAGGTGATGCCAAGTCCGAGGAACGGTTCAAAGAGATCTCCGGGGCCTACGACGTGGTCGGCGACGAGAAGAAGCGCAAAGAATACGACGAAGTGCGCCAAATGGGCCCGATGGCCGGAGCCTTCAGCGGTGGGGGATTCGCCGGCGGTGGTGACAACCGCGGCGCCAGCAGATCCTTCGATGTCGGCGACCTGTCCGATCTGTTGGGTGGAATCTTCGGTGGCGGCGGAGGGGCAAGTACCCCAGGCCGTGCTCGAGCCGGCGGGCCCCGCAAGGGCGGCGACCTCTCCGCCACACTCAACCTCAGCTTCACCGATGCAGTTTCGGGCGTCACAACGTCGGTGCACCTCACCTCCGATGGAGCCTGCACAACCTGTTTCGGGTCCGGGGCTGCGCCCGGTACGCAGCCTGACATCTGCGGCAAGTGCAACGGCCGCGGTGTGCTCGATGACAACCAGGGTCTTTTCTCCCTGTCCCAGCCATGTGATCGATGCGGTGGCCGTGGTCGGATCGTCACCAATCCGTGTCCGACCTGTGCCGGCTCGGGTCTCATTCGTCGACCCCGCCAGGTCAAAGTTCGTATCCCGGCCGGTGTGAAGGATGGTCAGAAGATCCGTCTTGCCGGCAAGGGCGCGCCCGGCATCAACGGTGGGCCTCAGGGCGACCTGGTGGTCGAACTCCATGTGGGGAAACACCCGATCTTCGGTCGTCGCGGCAACGATCTCACGATCACCGTGCCGGTAACGGTCGTAGAAGCGGCAACCGGCGCCGACATCAAGGTGCCAACGCTCAACGGCAGCACCAAGACCGTCCGGATTCCCCCCGGCACCCCGTCGGGTCGCACCTTTCGCATCAAGGGAGCTGGTGTCTCCACCAAGAAGGCAACCGGCAACCTCCTCGTGACCGTTGAAATGGTGGTGCCCACCGACCTCACAAAGGAGCAAGCCGAGGCCTTGGCCGGCCTGGCCGATCCAACCGTTAGAGACCATCTGTTCAAGTAGGAAGGAAGTTCGTGGATCACTACACCAAAGCCGTTTATGTCATCAGCGTCGCCGCTGAACTCGCCGGCGTTCATCCACAGACCCTTCGGATCTATGAACGTAAAGGTCTGGTCGAACCGGCCCGCACTTCGGGTGGGTCGCGGTCGTTATTCCGAGGCCGACATCGATCGACTGAGCCGAATCGCCGAGCTCACCGACGCCGGTCTGAATCTTGCCGGCGTGTACCTCGTGCTCGGACTCGAGGAGCAGGTTCACGACCTCACCGAGGCACTCCGCCAGCGTGATCACAGGATCGAGGAGCTCCAGGCCGAAGCCTCACGAGCGGTCCGAAATGCCCACCAACAACATCGTCGAGATCTCGTCCCCCTGAGCCAGAAACTCTCCCTCTACCGGCGAAAACGAATCCTCTAGAGCCTGGCGCATTCTGCGCCCAACTCCATCCCCCATCATCCCCCCATCCCTACATCGCTCAGCCGCTCTGCGGTAGCGCACTCCCCAAAGGAGCATCCCCCAATGCCGTCCTCCTACGACCCCAACAGATGGACCCTCAAGACCCAGGAAGCGGTTGCCGCATCCATCGATCGGGCCAAGCAGGAATCCCACCCCGAAGTCTCTCCCGACCATCTGCTGCTGTCCCTTCTCGGTCAGCCTGAGGGGGTGGTGTTGCCCCTGCTTGCCAAACTCGGCAAGCAGCCGGCCGCGCTGAAGAATGAACTCGAAGCCGCCATGGCCGACATGCCCAAGGCCTATGGCTCGGATGCTCGTTTCTCCAAACAGTTCAATCGGGTCATGGAGGACGCTGACGCGGTACGGAGCGACCTCAACGACGACTACCTCTCGACCGAGCACCTCCTGCTCGGCCTGGCCAATCCAGATCCGGGCGGCGCCACCGCGGCACGTCTCGGCCTGCGACGAGAAGAACTGCTCGCTGCCCTGCAGGAGATTCGCGGATCCCATCGGGTCACAAGCCAGAATCCCGAAGACCAGTTCCAAGCCCTCGAGAAATACGGGCAGGACATGACCGCAGCCGCTCGGGCCGGCAAGCTCGATCCTGTCATCGGTCGTGACGACGAGATCCGGCGAGTGGTACAGGTTCTCAGTCGTCGCACCAAGAACAATCCGGTCTTGATCGGTGAGCCAGGGGTGGGCAAGACCGCCATCGCCGAGGGTTTGGCTCAGCGGATCGTCGAAGGTGACGTGCCGGAAAGCCTCAAAGACCGTCGCGTCATTGCCCTCGACATGTCGGCCATGCTTGCCGGTGCCAAGTTTCGGGGCGATTTCGAAGAGCGACTCAAGGCCGTGCTCAAGGAGATCACCGATAGCGCCGGTGAGGTAATCACCTTCATCGACGAAATGCACACCGTTGTTGGCGCTGGTGCGGGCGGCGAGAGCGCCATGGACGCTTCGAACATGCTCAAGCCGATGCTCGCCCGAGGTGAGCTCAGGATGATCGGTGCGACCACCCTTGACGAGTATCGAAAGTACGTCGAGAAGGATCCGGCGCTCGAACGTCGTTTCCAGCAGGTCTTTGTGGGGGAACCGTCGGTTGAGGCCACGATCGCGATTCTCCGAGGTCTGAAGGAACGATACGAGGTGCACCACGGTGTACGTATTCAGGATTCCGCCTTGATCGCAGCTGCGATGTTATCGGACCGCTACATCACCGGTCGCTTCCTCCCCGACAAGGCGATCGACTTGATGGACGAGTCGGCTTCCAAGCTGAGGATCGAGATCGATTCCGTCCCGACCGAGATCGACGTTGTCGAACGGCGCATCCGGCAGTTGGAGATGGAACAGGTGGCCCTTCAAAAGGAGAGCGACGATGCATCTTCGGCTCGGCTGGACGAACTCCAGGGCGAACTCGCCGATCTGCAAGAACAGTCGTCGGCTATGCGGGCCCACTGGCAGAACGAGAAAGAGGCGATTGCAACTATTCAGCATCTCAAGGAAGAACTGGATGTGCTGAAGCGTGAAGTTGAGCGCGAGAACGACCTCGAGAAGGCTGCTGAACTTCGCTATGGCCGTATCCCGAACCTGCAGCGTCAAGTCGATGAGGCCACGGACGCCCTCGACATCCTCCAGGATTCTCAGACGATGCTGAAAGAAGAGGTCGACGAGGAAGACATCGCCGAGGTCGTTGCCAGGGCGACCGGCGTGCCGGTCAGTCGCCTGATGGAAGGCGAGAGTCGGAAACTCCTCCGGTTGGAGGAGGAGCTGCACAAACGGGTGGTCGGCCAGGACGAAGCGGTTGCCGCTGTGAGTGCTGCGATCAGGCGAAGCCGAGCCGGTCTCTCGGATCCCAACCGACCGATCGGTAGTTTCCTGTTTCTCGGTCCAACCGGTGTGGGCAAGACCGAACTGGCTCGATCGTTGGCCGACTTCCTCTTCGATGACGAGCGGGCCATGACTCGGGTCGACATGAGCGAGTACATGGAGAAACACTCGGTCAGCCGTCTGATCGGTGCTCCTCCCGGCTACGTCGGGTACGACCAGGGCGGACAGCTCACAGAAGCGATTCGCCGTCGACCGTACGCGGTTGTCCTTCTCGACGAGATCGAAAAGGCCCATCCGGACGTCTTCAATGTGTTGTTGCAGTTGCTCGATGATGGACGGCTCACCGATGGCCAGGGTCGCACGGTCGACTTCACCAACACCGTGCTGATCATGACGTCGAACCTGCCTGGGGATCCGAAGGACTTCTTCCGGCCCGAGTTCATCAACCGCGTCGACGACATCGTTCGGTTCAGCGAACTCAGTCATGAGAACCTTGCGGGCATCGTTGAGATCCAGCTTCGGAGCCTCTCCGATCGCCTCTCCGATCGGCGCATCGAGCTGGAAGTCAGCGACGATGCCAAATCAAGGTTGGTCGTGATCGGCTACGACCCCGCCTTCGGGGCTCGACCGCTCAAGAGAGTGATCCAAAAGGAGATCGGCGATCGAATCGCTCTGCGTTCTGCTCGAGGGTGACGTCGCCGACGGCTCTGTGTTCGTGGTTGACGTGGTCGACGACGAACTCGCCGTCGAGGTCCGTTAGTCCACCAACTATCAAACCGGCGATGGTTGTGCCCGTAGGACGGGCGTATCCATCGCCAGTTCGCGACCTGGGCGAGAGTTCAGTACCTCAGGTACTGCTTGCGTCCGGGTCCGGTAGACACCAACGAGATCGGTACGCCCGCTTGCTCGGCCAGCGCATCCAGAAAGGCTCTCGGCCTTCGTCGGCAGGTCGTCGACCGGGTGACCTGGGTGAGGTCGGTCTTCCAGCCTTCGAATTCGGCGTAGATCGGCTCGGCCTGGTGGATCCGCGACTGGTGGTAGGGGAGGGTGGTCACCGTCTTCACCGTCGATGCTTGTAGCCGGTGCAGATCTTCACGGTGTCGAAGGTGGTCGAGGATGTCGAGTTTGGTGATCGCGAGGTCGGTCAGGCTGTTGAGGCGAACCGCGTGCCGCAGCATGACGGCGTCGACCCACCCCGGACGGCGACGGCGACCGGTGTTGGTGCCGTACTCGCGGCCGATGTCGACCATCTTGTCGCCATCCTCGTCGAAGAGTTCGGTGGGGAAACGGTCCGGCGCCGACACGGGTGACATAGGCCTTGGCGATGCCGATGATCCGATCGATGTGTCTGGGGCCGACCCCAGCACCGGTGCACGCACCGCCTGCCGTCGGATTCGATGAGGTGACAAAGGGATAGGTGCCGTGATCGAGATCGAGGAACGTGGCCTGGGCTCCCTCGAAGAGCACATGCTCGCCGGCTTCGAGAGCGGCGTGGATCTCGTTGACGCTGTCGGCTATGCAGCGGTCGGATGCCTGGCAGGCACTCGGTCCAGCACGCGGTCGGCCAGTTCGTCGGGGTCGATCGGCAGCCGGTTGAAGACCTTGGTGAGGATCTTGTTGGCGTGCCCGAGCGATGTGTGGAGCTTCTCTCGGAAGATCTTCTCGTCCAGTAGGTCCTGGACCCGGATACCGAGACGCATTGACTTGTCGGCATACGCCGGCCCGATGCCGCGTTTGGTGGTGCCCAACTTGGCCTCGCCCAGATGGCGTTCGTGCAGGGCGTCCAGCTGCTGGTGATACGGCAGGATCAGGTGGGCATTGCCCGACACCTTGATACGGCTGACGTCGACCCCTCGTTCGGTCAGCATGGCCATCTCGGCGAGGAGATACGAACGGGTCGACGACTACACCGTTGCCGATGACCGGGGTGACGTGTGCGAATAGAGGACGCCGCTGGGGACCAGCTGAAGGGCGAAGCTCTCGCCCGTCGACGACGAGTGTGTGTCCGGCGTTGTGGCCGCCCTGGTAGCGGACGACCATCGACGCATCTGCGGCGAGCAGGTCGGTGAACTTGCCCTTGCCCTCGTCGCCCCATTGGGTTCCGACCACGATTGTTGCTGGCACGAGGCAAAAGGCTACAGCTCGATCGCGAGGTCTACATTGTTGTCCATGTCGACGACCCGGGATCCAGACGCTGCAACCGTTCGCAGACACCGCATTCGAAAAGGCCGCCGTGCAGATCGACCTTCCGCCGTCGTTCGACACGGTCGAAGAGGAGCGAACCTATCGGAAGCAGCGACTCGCCGGAGCGCTCCGGGTGATCGGCACGCTCGGCTTCGCCGAAGGTGTTGCCGGCCACATCACCGCTCGGGATCCGGAGTTCACCGATCATTTCTGGGTGAATCCCTTCGGCAAGAGCTTCCGCCAGATGACCGTGACCGACCTGATCCTGGTCAACCCCGACGGCGAGGTCGTCAGCGGGAACCAAACCGGTCAACGCGGCCGCCTACGCCATCCACCACGCGATTCACAGCGCTCGACCCGAAGTTATGTGTGCGGTCCACACCCACACGATCTACGGCAAGGCGTTCGCCGCCACCGAGTCTCGCCTCAAGATGCTGAGTCAGGATGCGTGCATGTTCTTCAACGACTGGGTGCGACATCGCGATGGCGGTGGTGCGATCGTCGTGGGTCCGGCGGAAGTCAACGGCATGGCTGATGCGCTCGGCGACACGCAAAGCCCTGATCCACCAGAACCACGGTCTGATCACCGTCGGCGAAACCGTCGACGAGGCGGCGTGGTGGTTCATGGCCCTCGAGCGGGCCTGTCAGGTGCAGATGATCACCGAAGCCGCCGGCTCGGTCACCGAGGTTCCTGCGGAGTCCGCTCAGTTCACCTACGACCAGAGCGGATTCCCACTGGCCGGCTGGTTCCAATTCCAGCCCCACTGGGAAGACATGATTGCCCGTGACGGGACTGAGTGGCAGTCCTAGGGGTCTTGGGGCTGCTGGCGGCGACGTCTCGGCAACTCGTCGCCGTTGTTTCCTGCCTCGGGGGCCATTCCCCGCAGCGTCGGCGGAACCCAGTTTCCGGAAGTATCGGTATCGGCTGGACCTTGAGAACGAAGCTCCGCTTCGGACACAAAGACTGGTGGGACGAAGTCGCCGGCGACTTCCGGCGGTGCCTCATCAACCGCAGACTGGGTCGACGAGGCCACGCTCTCCCACGGTCCGGCGCCGCCCAGGGGGGACTGATTGATATCGGGCAGCGTCCACGTTGCCATCTCGTCGCCCACCGGTGGCAACCAGACGTCGTCATCGTCGCAACCCGCTTCTTGCTCCCTGAGCTGCTCCAGAATGGCCGTAGCAGTTGAGCGTTCTGGCGGGGTAGGAACTGACTCCTCGTCCTCACCAACTGCTGGCGTTGGTGGCGGCGGGGCGGCTTCGGTCTCGTCGTCGCCACCCAGGATTGTCACCTGCGCCGTTGCGAGTTCGGTCGGAGTCGCTTCGTGGTCGGTCTTGCGCCGACGGAATCGACCCATGAAGCCTGAGCCGTCTCCGCCGGCTCCGGCGGCGACTCGGCTTCAACTTCGGGTGCCTCGATCAGATCGGACATGGGAAGGTGGATGTCGGGCACAACAGTGGTGTCCTGATCAGCCAGCTCTGCTTTCAACTGTTTGCGACGTTTCTTGATTGCGCCACGGGAGAGCGGTTTCACGGGTCGCCGATTTCGAACGCCGCTGAGAGCCATCGCACAGTTGGTGCAAAACGGTGGCTTGTTCGTGCCACGCGGATAGACGAGGCAGTTCGTGCAGAACGAGTCACCGCAGGAATCACACACCTCGGCGGCGAAGTCCATCGGATCGTTTTGGCAGCGGCCATTCATGTATCGGATGCTTTCCTGTCGGGCAGACTTACAAGGCTTGGATCGTCACTCTCTGGTCGGTTCTTGAGTACGTAGGAAGGATTCTCCGTGACGGTTCCCAATGTTCTTGCCGAGCGTTATGCCAGCAACGAGATCAGGGGTGTGTTCGACCCTGTCGAGCGGGTGAAAGCTGAGCGCCGACTGTGGGTGGCTGTGATGAGGGCCCAGGCTGAGCTTGGACTCGACATCCCGGCCGCCGACATCGCTGCCTACGAGGCGGTAGTGGACCAGGTCGACCTCGCTAGCATCGCGGCGCGGGAGCGGGTTTCGCGTCACGATGTGAAGGCCAAGATCGACGAGTTCTCGGCCTTGGCCGGTGCAGAGCATGCTCACAAGGGAATGACCTCGCGGGACCTCACCGAGAATGTTGAGGCGATGCTCACGTTTCGGGCCCTGGAGATCGTCAGCGACAAAGCGGTATCGCTGCTCGCTCGTTGGGGAGAGCTGGCTGCCCAGCACGCAGCGTTGGCGATCGTTGGGCGCACACACAACGTGCCGGCTCAGCCGACGACGGTCGGCAAACGTATCGCCCAGTATTCCGAGGAGCTCATGTCGGCGCTGGACGTGCTCGACGCCGCACGAGAACGGTTCGCTATCCGAGGAATCAAGGGGCCGGTCGGGTCTCAACAGGACCAGCTGGATCTCCTCGAAAGTCCCCAAGCCGTGGACGAGCTCGAAAGCCGAGTTGCGGCCGAACTCGGCGTGCCGAACGTGCTCATCGCCGTTGGCCAAGTAGCGCCACGGTCCAGGGATTTCGAGGTGGTCTCGTCGTTGGTCCAACTGGCGTCGGGCCCTGCCAACCTGGCGCTTCAGATTCGCCTGATGGCCGGGCACGACTTGGCGACCGAAGGTTTCGCAGAGGGTCAGGTTGGGTCGTCGGCAATGCCGCACAAGATGAACAGCAGGTCCTGTGAACGGGTGAACGGTCTACATGCAATCCTTCGCGGCCACTTGACGATGGCGGCCAATCTCACGGGCGATCAATGGAATGAGGGAGACGTCTCGTGTTCGGTGGTCCGCCGAATCGTGGTGCCTGATGCGTTCTTCGCCATCGACGGACTCCTGGAAACATCACTATCGATCGCCGCCGGACTCGGTTTCTTCGACCAGGTCATCGATGCCGAACTCCAGCGATACCTACCCTTCGTTGCAACGCCAACGTTGCTGGCTCATGGGGTTCGAAACGGACTCGGCCGGGAGGAGGCCCACGAGATCATCAAGGAGCACGCAGTCGCGGCGGCGTTGGCGATGCGCTCAGGCGAGGGATCGGGCACACTCCTGCTCGACCGTCTCGGCGCCGACCAACGGTTTCCCGGATCTTCCGCTGAGCTTTCAGCCGCCATCGCTGACCCGAGCGCGTTGCTGGGTCGGGTAGAAGAGCAGATCGCTGCCACGCTCAGACGAATTGACGCCCTGGTCGCCAGCCGTCCCGTTGCTGCGGGCTACATCGGCTCCCCGATCCTCTAGCACAGCGGCGAAACAGGGTTGGGACCTTCGACGACTCTGCTAGCATGATCCGACCCTCAGGCCCCCATCGTTCAGCGGCCTAGGACTCCGCCCTTTCACGGCGGCAACACGGGTTCGAATCCCGTTGGGGGTGCGAACCAGCCTCGGCTGGCCAACACGGTCCCGTAGTGCAGTCTGGAGTGCACGCCGCCCTGTCAAGGCGGAGGTCGCGGGTTCAAATCTCGTCGGGACCGCACACACAGCACGGTGCTCGTGGGGTCGGGTAGCTCAGTTGGCAGAGCGACCGCCTGAAAAGCGGTAGGTCACCGGATCGACGCCGGTCCCGACCACACGAGACCACAGGTCAGCGCCCTCCGGGTGCTGGCCTGTTGTCGTTTTTCTGCTCACCCGATTCGTCGTCTTGTGTGACGTCGGTTACAGACAGCGGAGTTTGATCGGCTCACATTTGGGTCATCGACTCAGGAGGTTCTTGGGTCATCGACTCAAAGAAGAAGCTCATGGCTCTCACATTTCACCTACCAAAGACACATCTGCCTCACGCCGAGGACATTTCCAAACATTCGAACATCATCATCGCCGGTCTGCTTGCGGCATCGGTTGGCCTGGCAACGGTGGTCGTTGCCAGGTCGGTGATCGGCGATTCAATGGTAAGCACATCAACCACCGCAACTGAGATATCGGCGACACCGATTGTGACACCAACCAAAATGGCCGATCGCTTCGGGCCGGCAACAGCGTCGATCAGCGCGGATACTGGTTCTCTCGTCGACATCGCTCCGCACCGCGCACTTGCTGGCGAAGCTGTGGCCGCCGCCCCGGTCCCGTCGATCACGGCGGATACCGGTGAATTCCTTGGTGCATATGCGACTGGAGCGGTCGACACGAGCAGTTCCATGGCTGTCTTCGGCACGGACAACCCGGCAATCGTGGCTTCTTCGCCGGCACCTATTGCGGCTGATACTGGCGAATTCCTCGGGGCATTTGCAGGCCGAAGCTGGGCAACTGAGTTCCTCCGGGCTCGTGCAACAGTCCATCGACCAGGCGCTGGCTGAATGGCAAGCAGCAGCGGCTGAACAACTGAGTGCAGCCGATTTCGTGCAACAGTCAATCAACCAAGCACTGGCTGAACGGCAAGCAGCGGTGGCCGATCACGCCTCGCGGATGACGCCCACAAACGGCCCGGGATCGAACTCCCTCGACGCCACGAGGGTTGACACCGGTAGCCACATGGCTGCCTTCGGGACAGACAACCCGGCATTCGTGGCCTCTTCGGTAGCACCTATTGCGGCCGATACTGGCGAATTCCTCGGAGGAGAGGGCCTTGTCGATCCCAGCCCGACCGCTCGTGGTCTTGCTGGTGAACCTGTACATGCCTATGCCGACTTCTTCGGCTGAGTGTGAAATCTCTGGTCAGGCAGTACGAATGCGATCACAATGGGGTTTGGAAGGGCTGACCCAAGAATGAAACCCTCACTCAGCGAACAGGCATGGACGTGGATCCGGCGGGAGGGCCGCCGGGTCACCTTCGTGCGAGGTGATCACCTGATGCAGCAAGGTGACCCTTCCAAACACCATGTCTGGGCAATCGCTTCTGGCCAGGTGAAAGCGTTGGCCGAGAGTGCCTCTGGGAATCCAGTCCTGCTGGCGCTGATCGGTCCAGACCAAACCCTTGGAGTGCTTTCTGCGTTCGACAGAGGTCCACGAGAATTCACTGCGGTAGCCAGAAACGATGTCATTGCGTGGCGGCTTCCACGCGACAGCTACATGCGGATGTTGGTCGAATTGCCCGAGGCCGGTGCCGACCAGCTCGAGATGGTAGCAACGCGCTTTCGACTGACGATGCGGATGTGCGTGGGGCGCTCAGATGATCTCACGTGCCGTATCAGCCGGAGACTCGAGACGCTGTCGGCCGATTCGGAATGTTCCGAAATCCAGCTGACTCAGAGTGAACTCGCAAGCTGGGTCGGCGCCAGCCGTGAGGCAACCGTTCGGTGCCTACGACAGCTCAAGAGCTCTGGTGCGATTGCAACTCATAGAGGCGGTATCACCGTGCTCGATGGTGCGGAATTGTCGAAGTTTCAGGCGTGAAATCATTGGCGATAGCGCCATTGTGCTCGACAGCGGTCGAATTGACCTTTGAGCGCGGTCATGATCGGCTTCGTATACTCTGAAAATGGCCGAGAAACGCAAGCCGATGTCAGAAGACCACAAGGCTGCCTTGAGCATTGGTCGAAATCAGGGTCGAATCGTCCGGAATTATCTCGAAGGACTTGAAGCGGTAAAGCCGAAACGGGGGCGTAAACGCACTCGGGACACTATTGCCAAGCGACTAGACACAATCGAGGCCGAGCTTCCACAAGCCAAGGCACTACAAAAACTCGAGCTGATCCAAGAGCGCCTCGACCTTCGGGACGAGCTCGAAAACGTCGACACAGCCGTGGATATCAGTGCGTTGGAAGAGGCGTTCATTGAAGTGGGAAAGGCATACGCACATCGCCGGGGTATTTCCTATGCAGCCTTTCGCGAAATGGGCATCGAAGCCGGTGTTCTCAAACGAGCTGGAATCACCAGGGGCCACAAACCGTAGCCGTGGTTCGGATAGTGAAGGCCGCTGCGATACTGACCTAGAACTGGGCTTCCACGATGTAGTTGAGAAGTAGGCTCAGCCATTGATACACCGCATAGATCGGCTCCATCTCGGGCGGCGGCACCCAGTCTTCGCTTTCTCCCACATCGAGGTTGGTGCCCAGAACGAGCCGAAGATCATTCACCACCCGCATCCATGCCTCGAGGGTCTCGCCATTCACTTCGTCCTCAGTTGCGGATTCGATGACCGTGGTGAGAGAGGTTCGCCGGGCCTCCACCAGCTCGCCATGGGCCAGAACCTGATACCCGGCGTCCTTGTCCGGATCGTTCGAATACGCCGTCGGAAACAGGCGCTGAAGATTCGGATTGTTCGTTTCGAGTTCGCCGTCGAGTTGCCGGGCAAGATCGATGACGGTGTCGCGCAGTACGGAGGGGACATCGAAGATGAACCGATCCTCGTCAATGCGCACGATCAGCATGGGACCAATCAGCCTTCAGTTCGTTCCAGGGTGGCCCACAGGCCGTACGCATGCAGTCTGTGAACGTCGGCCTCGGCTTCGGTCCGAGTCCCGCTACTCACGATGGCCCGGCCCTTTTCGTGTACGTCCATCATGAGTTCGGTTGCCTTTTCGAGGCTGAATCCGAACAACTTCTGGAATACCAGGGTCACATACGACATCAGGTTGATGGGATCGTTCCAGACCAGAACCTGCCACGGATGTTCAGTGTCAACGTCTTCGTCGGTGCTTGACTCGACGATCTCCATCGGCGCCGTCATGCCGGCATCCCTGGCGCAAGCGTCGGGGCGAACGATTCCGAGAGGGACAACTCGTCCCGTGTCCACAGGAATAGCCACACGGTGGCACACCAAACGGCGATGGATCCCACGACATGGAGCTGTACCAGCCATGGAGGGACACCGGTGAAGTACTGGGTGTAACCGATTGCTCCCTGCACCACGGTCGACCCAAGGACGGCTTGGATTGGAGCACCGAAGCGGCCGCTCCGTTGGAGTTTCAGCGCAACGAACACGGTGACTCCCAAGAACACCCACACGGTCACGCTGTGCAGTTGGGCGACAGCCGAGAGATCAAATGGGAGACGATCGGCGCGAGCGTCCCCGCTGTTGGGACCGGTCCCGGTGACGATGGTGCCCGTGACCAGAACGGCCAATCCGAGCACGAGGTGGATCAGCGCAGTCACGCTGCTCGATCGGTTTGCTGTGGTCGGCCTGTCGCTGTCGGCAGCTCTGTACAGCACGACAGCGTTGGCCAGGATCGCCATAGAGATGAGGAAATGGGCGGTGACCGAAATCGGGGTGAGCTCGAACAGAACCACGAGAGCTCCCACGAGGATCTGGGCGACGACACCAATGACCAGGCCCCAGGCGAGAATGATGAGCCTTCGATCCCTGGGCGTTCGCAGATAGGCAGCGAGTACTGCGGCGACAACCGCGGCTGACACCACGCCGGTGAAGAGACGGTTGCCGAATTCGACCCACCCGTGGAAACTCCACTCGGGGACGAGCGAGTCTTCGGTGCAGGTGGGCCAGTCGGAACAGCCCAGACCGCTCGAGGTCAGCCGAACCGCAGCTCCGGAGATGACGATCACGGCAAGCATCACACCTGCCCCGAGGACGATACGTCGGTAGGTGGGGGGCGAAACAGACACGAATAAATAGTATGCGTTTGTGCGCCGACAACCACGGCCGGAGCCAACGGCGGAGCGACCGTTTCCCGCCGTCAAGAGATCGACCGGGGGCCGAACATCACTGCTGTGTGGATGTGCGGCGCTGGCCGCTTCCTATGGGCTTCGTGCTCGGCGTGCCGGTACGATCAGACGTCAATGTTGACCGCTGCCCCCACTCGATCTCGCGCTGCGGCGTTTGTGGCTCTCACCAAGCCGCGGATCATCGAGTTGCTGCTCGTTTCCACGGTGCCGGCGATGATCGTGGCCCAGGACGGCCTTCCACCGCTGTGGCTCATCGTCGCCACCGTCGCAGGTGGAACGCTCTCCGCTGGCGGTGCAAACGCTCTGAACATGTACATAGACCGTGACATCGATGCTGTAATGGACCGGACGGCAAATCGACCCCTCGTCACCGGCGAAGTTCGGCCCAACGAGGCGCTGTGGTTCGCGATCGCCATCGAGGCAGTGGCCGTTGTCTTCCTGGCGGTTGTGGTGAACGTCCTGGCCGCTGCGCTCGCCCTGGCCGCATGCCTGTTCTACGTTTTCGTCTACACCATTTGGTTGAAGCGGACCTCGAAACAGAACATTGTCATCGGCGGAGCTGCCGGAGCTGCTCCAGCTCTCATCGGCTGGGCGGCGGTCACAAACTCACTGGGTTGGGCCCCCTGGATCATGTTTTTCATCGTCTTCCTGTGGACTCCACCACACTTCTGGGCCCTCGCGATCCGTTACCGCGATGACTACGCATCGGTCTCGGTGCCCATGCTGCCCTCCGTCGTTGGCTACAAGAAGACGGCGCAGCAGATCGTGATCTACTCGGTGCTGGTGTTCGTAGCCACCCTCATTCTCTGGCCGGTAGCCGGACTGGGCTGGATATATGGGGCCGCCGCGGTCGTAATCGGCGTCTGGTTCATCTATGGAGCGATCGATTTGCTTCGTGAGACAACCCCCGACGCCATCGACAAGAAGGCCATTCGGTACTTCGCGTTCAGCCTCACGCATCTCACGGTCGTGTTCGCCGCGATGGCTATCGACCGACTGATCCTCTAGCCACATGCCAACAACCACACCGTTATCCCATGCGACGGGGTGGTTTCGGGTCGGCGAGCCATACCTTTTGCACCCTTTGGCACGGTCGTCCTCGGAGAAAGAAATATGACGCTCCGGAAGCAATCTGGGCTGGAAGTTTCTGAGTTCCCGGCGCCTGGGGATACAGTGTTGCCCGTTCATGCCCGCTGTGCGGTTGGTCGCGCCCGATTCAAGCGTTTGAGGTTCTGTCTTAATGTCCAGTGAATCAGTTGAAACCGGACTGTTCGATCGAACACTCGGCTCCGGCGACCACAAGACCATCGGTCGACTGTGGATCTTCGGTGGCCTAGTAATGGGACTCGTCGCCCTCGGTCTGCGTCTTGTAGTGGCACTCGAACAACTCGACACTGGCGAGGTCTCCCTGCTGGAAGACGTCAACGAGTTGGTTCAGATCTGGTCGATGAGCCGTGATCTGCTCGTCTTTGGCGGCATTGTCGCCGTCCTGATCGGAATCGGAACGTTCATCATCCCGCTCCAGGTCGGTGCCAGCGCCATAGCGTTCCCCCGCGGCGCAGCGGCAGCCTTCTGGGCCTGGCTGGCTTCGGCTTTCATGCTCATCGCCGCCTATATCGGCAATGGTGGTCCTGGCGGCGGAGTCGAAGATTTCGTGGTGCTGTGGGCTTTGGCACTCGGCGGAATGATGGCGTCCACGGTGTGGGCACTCGTCTGCATTGCAACAACGGTCATCGGAGCCAGGGCTCCAGGGATGCGGCTGGAGATGGTCCCGCTCACGTCGTGGAGCTACTTCGTGTTTGCGCTCCTGGGCATCTTGGCTGTTCCAATTCAGATCGGGCAGCTGGTCATCTCGTTCATCGATACCCGTGGCGGCTACCAGTCCCTGGTAGACACCACGAGCCTCGCCGGCGTGATGGACACCATCACCGTTGCTCCGTCGGTGTACTGGTTGGCCATACCGGCTCTCGGTATTGCGCTCGATGCCATTGCGGTCCACTCGAACCGCCCGCTTCGCTTCCACAGGTCGACGATGGTCGCCATCGGACTCTTAGCCGTCACTGCCTTTGGCGCCGACGTAACCTCGTTCGGCCGCCGAACCGGCGGGATTGACTTCGACAACGCCTTGCTGGTGATCGCTCTCATCGCAGGTGTCCTGCCGATTCTCGCCTCGCTTGCACTGGCAGGTGAAAGCCTCAAGGTCGGGAAGCCGACATTCTCGGTTCCGCTCGGCGCCGGCCTGGCTGCCGGGCTCCTGCTTCTCGGCGGTGCGGTCGTCGCCCTGCTCGGGGCAATCGAGCCAATCGTTGGTTTCATCGTGGACATCAACAACAGGCTGACCGACAGTTCCGACGTCCCTGACCTGCCCAATTGGCTCGCCCTCAACGGCACAACCTTCAACGCTGGTGTCACCGCATTCGTCGTCGCCGGAGCTCTGCTGGGCTGCCTTGCCGGAATATCGCACTGGGGTCACAAGATCTGGGGCCACCGGGCCAACGCCGGGCTGGGTCCGTTGGCCATCCTCGCACTCGCCGGTGGTGGAGCAGTCTGGGGGATCGGCGAGCTCTTTGGCGGACTCGGCGATCAGCCTGCCTTGCCCGCAGTCGCCGACACCGACGGAATCGCCTCGTTCGGCAATCTCCTCGTTCTGCTGGGTGTCGCCGGTGTTGCCGGTGGGGTTGCCCTCACGCTGGTCATCGCAGCAACCGCCGGACTCACCAGAACCGAGTCCCAGTCGGAGCCGTGGACCGGAACCACGCTGGAGTGGATGACCGAATCCCCACCGCCGTACGGGAACTTCGCCAGCCAACCATCGGTGTCATCCGCCAATCCATTGCTCGACATGGATCTCACATCGGAGAACGACGAAGCATCCACCGAACTCGAGGAGGTGTCGGTATGACCGACGTTTCGCTTTATCAGCCTCTCACCGACGACGCACCTGCACCCGAAGCCGCCCGGCCTCGTTTGCTGGTGATCGGTACAGCCTTTGCAAGCGCAGCGGTCTTCATGGGTTTCCTCGGCATGATCGGCCTCTACATCGGTTACCGCCAGGACGTCATTGCTACCGGAGAAACATGGCTCCCCTCAGGTGTGGTCATCCCGCTCACCCAGCCCAACATGATGCTCGCCACCTGGAGCCTTTCGGGAGCGGTTCTGGTGTGGGCCCTCGTTTCGATGCGCAACGATGATCGAGCGAACACCTATATCGCACTCGGGTTCATCATGATCCTCGGATTTGCCTACATCGCCCAGACGGGATACCTGTTGTCGATAATGGAGATGCCGCTCTACCCCACCGGAGGCGAAACTCTCGACGCACTGAATCGCCCCCCGCTGTTCTACGGAATCATCGGCTCTCACATTGTGATGACCTTGGCGGGTATGGCGTATCTGGCTGTCATGGGGCTTCGAACCCTCGGCGGCGAGTACAACGCCAAAGACCTCGAAGGTCTGTATGGGGCCGCCTTCTTCTGGTTCACTATTTACGCGGCGTACCTCCTGATGTGGTACGTCATCTACATCACCAAGTGAGGGTCTGACATGTTCACCTGGGGTCCCAAATATCTGATTGCTCTGTCGATCACGGCCTGGCTGTCGGCACTCGCCTACGGCCTGATCACCGGCGGGGATATCGTCGGCGTCCTGTCCTACGGGTTCAAAGGAGGGGTCGGAGACCACCTGGGGTATTCGCTGCTCAACGGCGTATTCGGCGTCACCGCAGTGCTGTCCGGGGTGTTGTTCGTCACCCGCGACGGGGAGGCCGAGACCCTGGCCCGTCTGGCCGGGACCGACGTGGTACCTCAGGTCACGCCTCCTCATCGGGCCTCGTACTGGGGCGCTCTCAGCGCAGCCGGCGTCGCCTGCCTCATGCTGGGGGTCGCCATATCCGGCGTCTTCTTGTACCTCGGACTGGCGATCTTGTTCGCGGCCGGGGTCGAGTGGCTGGCCCTGGCATGGTCCGATCGGGCAACCGGCGACCCTGAAACCAACGCGTTGGTCAAAGATCGGATCCTGGGTCCCATCGAGGTGCCGATGCTCGGTGCCCTTGCGATCGCCTCCATGATGATCGGCGTGTCGCGGGTCTTCCTGGCCGTTTCCAAGACCGGAGCGGTGGTGGCCGGCTCGATCTTCACGATCATGGTCTTTGGAACCGCTGTGCTTCTGGCGCAAACCGACGCACCGCGGCGCTTCATCTCCGCTGCCGTTGCAGGGCTTGCTGTGCTTGTGATCGGCGGAGGGGTTGTCGGCGCTATCGCTGGCGAGCGTGATTTCCACCATCACGGCGACGAGGAAGACCATTCCGAAGACGGAGAGTCGACCGAAGAGGGATTGTTGATCAATGAGTGAGAACAACGCCGTCGCGAGTTGTATCCGACCCGAAATCGAGAGATCATGACGCTTGTGAAATCCCGCACAATCTCCAGAACGGTCGTGTCGACTCGCACTGGACTCACGCTCCTGGCCGCGCTTGTCCTGGCAGCCTGCGCCGATGAGGAAAAGCCACTCAACACCTTCGAGCCCGAGGGTCCTCGAGCCGAGATGATCGATGATCTCATGCGGCCCATCTGGTGGATCGCCGGAGCCATCGGCGTGGCAGTTGTGGGTGGTGGGATTGTCCTTGCAATCAAGAACCGGGTGAAGCCCGAGGACTTCGATCCCGACGATCTTCCCGAGCAGGTACACGGCAACCCAACCCTCGAATGGGGCTGGACGGCGGCTCCCGCCGTTCTGCTGGCGGTCATCTCTGTCTTCACGGTGTTCGCAATCTGGGACCTCGAGGAGCGCAACGAACCCGGCGGTGGGTCTGGCGTGTGGAGACGGCGAGCTCGACGTCATGGTCATCGGCCAGCAATGGTGGTGGGAATACCGCTACGACATCGACTGTGACGGCTTCCTCGAAGACGTCGACGGTGACGGATTCGAGAACTCCACGGATCTGTGGGATGACGACGACGCCGAGTGGCCCCTGGAGATCGTCCTCGACGACGACGACGTGTCAGTGGCCAACGAGCTGGTGATTCCGGCCGGCCAGCAGATCGACCTCACCATCACCTCCCGCGACGTGATCCACAGCTTCTGGATTCCTCGGCTCAACGGCAAGCGAGACGCCGTGCCGGGCCGGCTCCACAACTGGAACTTCACCGCCGACGAACCGGGTGAATACACCGGCTGGTGCACCGAATACTGCGGCCTGTCCCATGCCCGCATGCGGATGAACACCATCGCGCTTCCCCAGGACCAGTTCGATGAGTGGATTGCCAACCAGAGCACCACTGCTGATGTTCCGACTGAGGGTTCAGAAGCAGCCGCAGGTCGGGAATTGTTCCAACAGCAGTGCGCCAGCTGCCACATCATCTGGGAAGAGGGAATCGGCCAGGATCCGCTCTACACCGGTGAACGGAACGAGGGCAATGCAGAACGACAGGGCCGTGACTTCGAGGCGGCACTCGCCGCGAAGGCCGCTCCCAACCTCACCCACTTCGCTACTCGTTCGGTAATGGCGGGAGCGATCTACAGCACCTATGTCGGGCTCGACGCCAACGACAACGACCTGAGCCAGGGTCAGCCCAACGAGCGGTACCTCGCCGAATACAACGATCTGGCCGACTTCATCGAGGAGGGCGACGAACTCGATGAGTTGCGTTGGAATCGGGCCCAGCTCAAACGCTGGATTCGGAACGCCCCCGACCAGAAGGAAATGGCACCCGATGATCTACGCGGCATGCCGGCTTTCCCCGGGCTCACCGACGACGATCTCGACAACCTCATCGCCTACCTCGCCACACTCGATTAGGAGTCTCCGAACATGGCAATCATCGAAGAACCACTAGCACTGCCATCGGGCGAGGGGCCTGAGAAGGCGGCCAACCCGCTCGGCGCGTTCTCCCGACCCCGCCAGCCCACCGGGCTGAAGAACTGGTTGACCACTGTTGACCACAAGAAGATCGGAATCATGTACGGCTCCGCCGCGATGTTCTTCTTGCTGTGGGGCGGTGTACCGGCCTTGCTGATACGCCTTCAGCTGGCCCGCCCCAACAGCGGCCTGCTGTCTGGCGATGCCTACAACCAGATCTTCACCATGCACGGCACGGTCATGATCTTCCTGGTCGTGATGCCGATCGGTGCGGCGTTTGCCAACTATCTCCTACCGCTCCAGATCGGGGCTCGAGACGTGGCTTTCCCCCGCATCAACGCTTTCAGCTTCTGGGTGTTCTTGGCCGGCGGTCTCATGTTGAACACCAGCTGGTTCCTGGGTGGCGCTCCAGACGGTGGTTGGTTCAACTATGCCCCCAACAATGGCCTGGTCTACAGCCCCGGCCCCGGTATCGACTTCTGGAATGTCGGTCTGATCATCGTCGGATTCGGCTCACTCACTGGCGCCATCAACCTGATCACCACCGTTCTCAACATGCGAGCCCCGGGAATGACCTGGATGCGGTTGCCGGTCTTCACCTGGATGACTCTGGTCACCCAGTTCCTCCTCTTGTTTGCCATCCCGGTGATCACGGTGGCTCAGCTACTGCTCCTTTTCGATCGCAGGTTCGACGGAAACTTCTTCAACGTGCAACAGGGTGCCGATCCGCTCCTGTGGCAGCATCTGTTCTGGATCTTCGGTCACCCCGAGGTGTACCTGATGATCCTCCCGGCGTTCGGCATCGTGTCCGAGGTCATCCCAGCGTTCGCTCGCAAGCCGATCTTCGGGTACCCCTTCATGGTGTTCTCCGGTATCGCCATCGGCTTCATGGGCTGGGGCGTGTGGGCCCACCACATGTTCGTGTCCGGCATGGGGCCGCTGTCTGTAACCGCGTTCTCGGTGGCAACAATGTTCATCGCCGTTCCCACCGGGGTGAAGATTCTCAACTGGCTCGCCACTCTTTGGGGCGGCAAGCTGATCCTCAACACAGCAATGTTGTTCTCGATCGGTCTGGTCACCCAGTTCACGCTGGGCGGATTGTCCGGCGTCACCCATGCAATCGCCCCCGCCGACACCCAGCAGACCGACACCTACTACATCGTGGCTCACTTCCACTATGTGCTGTTCGGTGGTGCGCTGTTCGGGTTCTACAGCGGTCTGTACTTCTGGTTCCCCAAGGCCTTTGGCTACAAGCTGAATGAGAAAATCGGGAAGTGGAACTTCTGGTCGATGGTGTTGGGTTTCAACCTGACCTTCGGTCCGATGCACATCCTGGGTCTTCAGGGGATGCCTCGTCGTATGCAGACCTACGATGCTTCGCAAGGTTTCAACACCTGGAACATGTGGGCAACCATCGGGTCGTTCATCCTGGCCTTTGCCACCCTGTCCATCTTGTACAACATGCTGTACAGCTACAGCGGCTGGCGTCGGTCCGGCCGACCCGATGTGGGTCCTGATCCCTGGGACGCCCGGTCGATCGAATGGAGCATCCAGTCGCCCGTACCCGAGCACAACTTCGACGTGACCCCAACCGTCACAAGCCTCGACGACTTCTGGCACCGCAAGTATCAAGAGGATGACGCTGGCAACGTCCGCCGCGTCGCCACCGGTAAAGAACTGGCCCAACCCGGCAACGGGAAGGGCGTTCATCTGCCGGCGCCGTCGTACTGGCCGATCGTCCTGGCGTTCTCACTGCCGGTTGTCGGCTACGGGCTCATCTTCAGCTTGTGGTTGTGCATCCCCGGTATGGCACTGGTGCTTGCCGCCATGTACGGCTGGAGTATGGAACCCGCCGATGACCTCGACGACGATGGGCATCATGATGAACCCGAAACTGAATTGGTAGGTGCGAATGTCTGACACCGACATCACCGTCGACGAAATCGTTGCTGCGGGCGCCGATGGTGCCGCAGCGATCGATGACGCCGCTACAGATCATGCCGACCTGCCCGGTCACGGCGGTCACGAGGAGCACTACACCAGCCTCGGATTGAGCAACATGAAACTGGCCATGTGGCTGTTCTTGGGCTCGGAATGCCTGCTGTTCGGAGCGCTCATCTCCACCTACCTGCTCAGCAAGACCCGCTTCATCATCGAACTCACGGCTGGAAACCCCGATGTGATCGCCGGGATCAGCGACGGCGAGAACGGTGAACTCGTCGCCGAAATGATCGAAACCGCTTCGGTCGAACCGATCTTCGACATCCCGTTCACCTCGCTGAGTTCGTTCATCCTTCTGATGAGTTCGCTCACCATGGTGTTGAGCCACAAGGCGGTGAGTGACGGCAACTACAAGAACCTCCGGATCTGGCTGAGCACCACCATGCTGCTGGGTGCCACGTTCATGGCCGGCCAGGTGTACGAGTTCACCGCGTTCTATCGCGAAGGCCTCACCTACGACGGAACAGTGTTCGGTACGGCGTTCTTCACCCTCACCGGATTCCACGGTGCGCACGTCACCGGTGGCTTGATCATGCTCGGCTCGCTCATCTTCTTGAGTTTCAAGGGGAAGATGCAAAAGGACCGGGCCGAGACCGTGGAGCTTGTCGGGCTCTATTGGCACTTTGTCGATATCGTTTGGGTGCTGATTTTCACGATCGTGTACCTGATTCCGTAAGGAGCAACTGATGGCAACCGCAACCACCGATCACGCTGTCGAGTCCCACGACGACCACGAACATCATCCGACCGCCCGTACCTACTGGATCACGTTCGTGATGCTCGCGGTCCTCACCGCCATCGAGGTTGCGTGGTCATACCTCGGGCTCGAAGGTTTTGTTCTCGTAGCACCACTGTTGATCATGATGGCGATCAAGTTCGCCATCGTCGGCGGGGTCTTCATGCATCTTCAGACCGATTTCAAGGTCCTCAACGGATACTGGTTCACGTTGGCGTTCGGCATCGCCATAACGCTGGCCCTCGCCGTGTACATCGCCGTCTTTGCGGCCTTCAGATTCGATATCTAGCACCGTTGTCGTCGGCGTAGAGGGAGGTCTTCCGATGGATTTGGGCGGCACAGTGCCCTACGTATTCCACGGCGAGGTGTGGGCTCTCATTGCGGGAGCTCTTGCGCTGGGCTGGTATGGAGTCAGAATCATCCAGCCCCGGGCGATAGCTCTGGGATACCCGGCGATCACCCGCAAGCAGAAGACGCTCTATCTCACCGCGGTGGCGACGATGTGGGTGATGTCGGACTACCCGATTCACGACGTGGCCGAACAGTATCTGTACGTGGTGCACATGGTGCAGCACATGTTCATGAGCATGATCATCCCCGGGTTGTTCGTGCTCTCGATGCCGCGTTGGTTGCTCGAGCTTGTGATCCCCCAAGACAGCACCTCGTGGAGGTTGCTCCGCAAGTTCACCCGGCCGGTGTGGGGTCTCTTCATCTTCAATGCACTCACGATCACGTTGCACTTCCCGATCACGGTCCAGATTTCCGCTGACTCTGGAGCGGTCCATTTCCTGCTACACGTCATGGTGTTCAGTGCCGGTCTGCTGATGTGGATGCCGGTGATCGGACCGATCGAGGAGTGGCACATCGCACCGCTCGGCAAATGCCTGTACCTGTTCGGGATGTCGATCGTGCCCACCATCCCCAGCGGTTTCCTCGTGTTCGCAGAGGGTATTGTGTATGACCACTACGTCGACGCTCCGTTCCGCATTTGGGGGCTCAGTGCGCTGACCGATCAGACCGCCGCCGGTCTTGTGATGAAGCTGGGTGGAGGATTCCTGCTGTGGGCAATCATCGTCGTGATCTTCTCGCGCTGGGTATCGGCGGAAAGCCGCAAGGACGAGGCTGAGCGTCGAGCCCGACGAGAGGCGGCCGCGGAGCCGCTCACGTACCAAACAGTGGCTCAAGAATTCGCCAGAAGCTCGGCCCCAACCGAGACCTAGCGAGTTTTCGGTCAGGGAGCGAGACGACGACGGGTCCAGCCGTCGTCGGTTCGCAGATACCGGATCCGGTCATGGAGTCGGTTGGGGCGTCCCTGCCAAAACTCCACCTCGTGCGGAACGATTCGGTAACCGCCCCAATGCGGCGGCCGGGGAACAGTGTTGCCAAACCGCTCGGAGAACTGGTCGAATCGGCGCATCAGGACCTCCCGGGATTCGATCTCGGAGGATTGCTCGCTGGTCCATGCGCCGAGCTGGGCGTCTCGGGGACGAAGACCGAAATACGCGTCGGAGTCCGCACCATCGACCTTGGCAGCCTGGCCCAGGAATGTCACTTGCCGTTGCAGCGCCAGCCACACAAATGTTGCTGAAACCGGACCGGCGTCACCCAGTGCGGCTCCCTTTTGGCTGGTGTAGTTGGTGTAGAAATCGATTCCGTCGGGCGCGACACCTTTGGCCAGGATCGCGCGGGTTCGAGGTTGCCCGTTCTCCACCGTGGCCAGCACCATCGCATTCGGCTCATCGAGCTTGGCTGCCACCGCATCGTCGAGCCATTGCCTCCACTGTTTCAGTGGATCGTCATGAAGCGCTTCCTCGTCGATTCCATGCTCGCTGTAGTCGAGGCGCATCTTGGCCAGATCCATGTCACCACTCTGCCCCACTTCTTCAGGAGGGTCACATCTGCTGGCATGGATGCAGGAGCGTCGACCTCGACCTCACGCCTATAGGTTGGCGGGGTGCCGGTTGTCGAAGTCAAGGATCTGAGCGTGCACTACGGATCCGAGATCGCCGTGGAAGGTGTCAACTTCGTAGTGGAGCAGGGAGAAACGGTTGCTCTGGTCGGCGCCAACGGGGCTGGGAAGTCATCCACGATCAACGCGCTGCTGGGAGTGATTCGGCCATCGTCGGGCTCGGCTCGGGTGCTGGGCGCCGACCCGCAAACCGACCGGGCTCGCATCGCCACCCGTTGGGGCGTGATGCCGCAATCGGGCGGGCTGCCGATGGGCCTCAGGGCAGGGGAGTGCGTTCAACTCTTCGCCGATCTGTACGGGCGAAGCGCTGAGGCTCCCAACGCCATCGCCGATTGTGGGCTGGCCGATGTGACCAGACGACGGTGGCGAAACCTGTCGGGTGGGCAGCAGCAACGACTGAGCCTCGCCATCGCTCTGGTGAGCGGGTCCGAGCTACTGGTTCTGGATGAGCCGACAGCGGCCCTCGACGTCGACGGTCAAGAACGTGTGGTGGAGCTTCTCCGCCAACGATCAGCCGAGGGAGGCACGGTTCTGTTCAGTACACATCGCTTTGACGAGGTTGAACAGGTTGCGGACCGGGTTGTGGTTCTCCACAATCGCACTGTGGTGTGTGATCAAACCGTGGTCGCCCTCACTGAATCGGCCCCCGAAATTCGTCTCCGGGGCCTTTCCCCCGCAGAGGCGGTGGCGATCAACCAAGCGATCGGAACAGCGTTCACCCCCGTTTCCAGCGGCGAAATCGTCTCGGCGCTGCCGGCCGGGTCGGACGCACACCAGCAGCTCAGTGCGGTCCTGCAATGGTGCGAATCGAACGGGATTGCCGCCACCGCTGCGTCGGTTGGGCGTCGGTCCATGGCCGATGCCTATCGGGAACTGATAGACCGGTGAGCCCGCCGATCTCTGTTCTCACCCGGTCCGAGCTGCGGGTCGCAGCCCGCGACGGTGAACAGTTGTTGCTCACCGCTGGGCTGCCGATCCTGCTCCTGGTGTTCTTCAGCCTTGTCGATGTACTCCCGACCGGGGAGATCGATGCCGTGGACTTCCTCGTCCCCGGCGTCTTGACGGTTGCGTTGCTCAGCAGTGGTTTCGTCAGGCTTGCGATCGCTCTCGGCTTCGATCGATCGTTCGGAGCGATCGGTCGGTATGCCGTGAGTCCGGTGCGGGTGGTGGACTTTCTCGGCTCGCGGGCACTGGCCGCAGCGGTGATCGCACTGGTACAGATCGTTGTCTTGTTTGCAGTAGGGGCTGGACTCGGGTGGCGGCCATCGTTGCATCCAGCATTTCCGATCGTGGTGATCTTGGCTCTCGTCGCATTCTTCGGGCTCGGCCTCACGCTGGGTTCGGTGACCGATGGGCTTCGATCCCTGGCGCTGGCCAACACGCTCTACATTGTTCTGCTCCTGCTCAGCGGTGTCGTCTTCGACCTCAACGAACTGCCTGGCTGGCTCGAGTCCAGCTCGCGGCTCCTCCCCACCACGGCCGCATCGGAACTTCTGCGAGAGACCACCGCCGGCGCATCGGGAGACGGATCGGCCTGGATCGTCCTTGGGTCATGGGCGGCTGTCAGCCCGGTCATGGCAGCGAGGACGTTCCGATGGCGTTGAGGACGTGGTCGTTGCAGCCGGTGAAGCGCACCCTGAGTTTCCCCGAGGTGCTGGCGTTGCCGAATGTCGTTGAGCACATCGAACTGCGAGGTCGGTTCGGTTTCATGGCTTTCCACGGCGGCAATCTGGAGCGGCGGACCGACTGGATCGCGTGGGACGCCGCCGAGCGCAGCGGATCATCGGTGTATTCGGTGTCGCAGCCACCCGGAACCCGGCATCACTTTCCATCGGCGACGGTGCTGCCTGTCCACTCGGACAAGCTGGAGCGGTTCATGGATCATTGTGAGGTCGTCATCGCAGTCCACGGATTTGGTCGCCACGGCCATTGGGATGATCTTCTGCTGGGCGGTCAGAATCGTGATCTGGCTGAACATACCGGTGGCATCTTGCGGTCCGCTTTGCCCGAGCGCTACAACGTGGTCTCCGACATCGATGCGATCCCTCGGCCGCTTCGAGGGATGCATCCTGACAACCCGGTGAACGGACCTTCGGCCAACGGAATGCAACTGGAACTGCCTCCTGGCATCCGGGGTCTCACCCCTGCGGCCAACACGTTTCCTGCGCCGTTTCCGCACCTGGAGGTCTTGATCGACGGGTTGGCTGAAGCGGCCAGCACCTTCTCTGCGGCATCTATCGAGGGCGGGTCCGAGGAGCAGTGGTGAGCGTCTGACCTCCTGTGGTCAGACGCCTCGGGCCTCGAGATTTGAGGTCTTGCGCAGGCGACGCTCGGCGAAGCCCAACACGATGAGTACGGCGTTGACCGCCAAGAAGATCCAACCAAAGGCGGTGGATCGGTCCCCAATGAAGTTCGAGATGTCGGTTTGTATGTCCAGCGCGCCGCCCATGAAATTGTTCAGCCACGGCGTCCATTCGTCGGGCCGTGTTTGGAGTACCTGCCGGTCCCAGATGCCGTACAGGAACACGTAGACACCCACCGGGATCAGGATCAGACCCGAGATGAAGTTGATCCTGGGGAGCAGTTTCTTGAAATTCGTGACGATGTTCTTCTTGCCGAAGCCGACCGCGAGGGTGAGGATCGTGGCCAGCAGACCCATTCCGGCGCCGTAGCTGAGGAAACCGCCCAACTGCGACGAGAACGACAGCGCCTGGCACGCTCGTGCCCACGACCGCCAGAAACACTCCGATCGTGCACGACAGTGACGCCACCGCATAGGAGACACCGAAGAGGAACATGTTGAGCATCGAGCCGCCGCCGGTGCCTTTTTCCATCTTCGGGATACTGATCATCGGTTTGAATCCCCTGAGCATGGCGAAGCCCAGAACGACGAGCGCTATGCCAACCGCCATCGAGAACCAGGGAAGAACCGGCGTCAGCTGGCTACGAAGTCCTGTGAAGAGGATGCCCAGCGCTCCAAAGACGGCGAGAAACCCAACAGAAAGCGCGCCGGCTACGAGTTGGGAACGATTGAGTGCTTGCAACCGGCTGTCGGTCTTGCCGTCATTCATGCCCAGGAAGTACCCCAGGTAGGCGGGCAGCAGCGCAAAGCCGCACGGGTTGACGAGCGCAACCATTCCCGCGGTGAAGGCGATCGGATTGAACAGGTCAGACATGGGGGGAGCACTCCTGGAGGCGTACCGTAGAGAACAGTCGCCATTGTCTCCTGTATTCCCACCGGATCAGCCTCACCCGTGCGGCCAAGGGGGCGGGGCATGAGCGCCCCGCCCCCTCTACTCAGGCCACCAGTTCTACGAGGTGCTCGGGTATGGGGATCATGGGGATCAGATCCTCAGGCCTGGGGGTTTTGGGCGGGCGACCCCGACGACGTTTGATCGTTACGATCCTGCCGTCCTCGAACAGCTGACCACCCCAGACACCCCACGGCTCGCCGCGGTCGAAGGCTTCCTCCAGGCACTGCGCGATGACCGGGCATTGGGCGCAGGTCAGCTTGGCCACTCCGATGTCGGCGAAATCGTCGGAAAAGAACAGTTCGTCGGCGTTGGGAACGGTCCGGCACGCGGCGGCGACGGTCCAATCGACACCGGCGAGCGTGAGATCGCCGAAGTCGTTCGTGGAGTTGAACTCGATGTCGCTGATGGAGGTGTCGATCGCAGTCATGGCAGATTCTTGTCGGTGTCGGTGTCGGTGTCGGTGTCGGTGTCGGTGTCGGTGTCGGTGTCGGTGTCGGTGTCGGTGTGAGGAGGGCGGCACACATGGAAAGCCGCCGGCGCTTACGCTCCGGCGGCTTTGCAACTGATCTTCTGATCTGGGATCAGGCGTCAGGGCACGGGAGCTGGCGGTTCGTTGCCACCGGTGAGCGTCGAGGTAGCTACCGCTGTCTGGGCGGCTGCAAGACCGAACTCGGCGAGGGCGACGCGACATGTGATTGCAGGTGCGTTCTTCATGTCGACATGCTCCTTCGGGTATGTGGGTCGCCACGGCGGGCCGGAACTAGACCGAACTACCAATCGACTGTTCTGTCAAGCGAATATCCTGTCACCTATCCCCGAGTCGACGATCAGGGATGGAATGATGCGTCTCGAACCGAGGTTTCTCCGTCTGTGAATGGCCCTTCAACTCCCCACTGCGAGAAGCGTCGCCCACGCCCGCTCTTCCCGGCTGTCGTCGCGTTTCTGGTTTTGGTTCTTACGGCGTGCACCAACAGTTCCGACAGCGCCGACGGGCTGCCACAGGGGTCTGAATTCTTCAACCCGGACGGGTCCTCGGCAACGCTGGCGGACTACGCCGGATCGCCCCTTGTCGTGAACTTCTTTGCTTCCTGGTGCGCACCGTGCAAAGCCGAGCTGCCCGAGTTCGAAGAAGTCAGCCGGGAGATGTTCGGCGAGGTTCAGTTCCTCGGGGTGAACACCGACTTCGAACGGGACGCTTGGCTTCAGCTCGTCGATGACACCGGAGTCACGTATCCGACCGTGTTCCAGCCATCGAATGAGCTGTTCCAGGCGTCGGAGGGCCTCGGAATGCCGACTACCGTTTTCATCGACGCCGGTGGAAACGTCCAACACACCTTCAGCGGCGCTCTCAACAAGGCCACGCTCAGGAGACTGATCAACACTCACCTGTAGTTGGCTGGTGCACTGGGCCGACAACCTCGGCAGCAGCCAGATAGTGGCTGTTCAATTGTGCGTCATCATCGTGGGTCAGCCACCACATTCGCAGGCCATCCGCTTTGGTATCAACGACGATCTCGGAGTGATCATCGGGCACTACGCCAGCGCCGTGTTCGATCAGCAGCCGACTGCCCGAGTCGACGTTGTCGGCGAGGGCATGTTGCAGAGCCGACCAGTACACCACGTTGTTCATATGACCGAACGTGTCGAAGTCACCCCATCGAGGTGTCCAGTCGAGTGTCGTTCGGTGAGCGAGGAGTTCGGGTCCGGGTCGGGAGATGCGCTGCCTGGCCGAGACCCTTCGCCCCTGAGCCGCGGGGCCGTAGAGCTCCAAGAACTGAGGGGAGAGCCGCCGTGGGCGAAGGGCAACTGGATCGATCGAAACCCAAAGGGTGGCAACTTCGTAGTGGCCACCCCCTTCGCCGCGGATGCTGACTCTGCGTTCAGCCCACGTCCGCCCCAGTCCGGCACAGAACGTCGTGAGTTCGAGCGGCTCGTCGACGACGGCCGGTGTGACGACGTCGACCACTGTTGACCGAGCGATCCAGGCGAGATCCTCTTCCAATCCTGCGTCGTTGGTGTCGTCGTTGGAGATGATCTGCGTGTAGCGAACGAGCGCGTCCAGCCGCAGATGTCCGCCCCTCGTGACATCACCAAGTCGTACTCGATCGTTGATGCAGAACGCCCGTCCCGTGCCGGGGAGCGGGACCATCTCGAACTGTGTGATCACCGAAGCGACGCTATCGGGCACCTCTGGAGATGGCCTGTTCGCGCCCATGCTGCCGCAAATGGGCTTACTTCTGGGAAGTGACCGGGGATACCGGCTTGGCCGGTTCGGCAAAGAAGGTGGCACGGTAGTGCTGAAGCTCTTTGATGCTTTCGCGAATGTCGTCCATCGCCCGGTGCGAGGTCTCCTTCCTGGGGCCGCTGTTGAGCGCAGCGGGGTTCCAACGCCGGGCCAGTTCCTTGATCGTCGACACGTCGACCGAGCGGTAGTGGAGGTATTCCTCGATCTCGTTGGCGTGCACAGAAAGGAAGCGACGATCCATTCCAATGGAGTTTCCACAGAGCGGCACAGTCCGAGGCTCCGGGATGTGTTCTTGGAGAAAGGAAAGTGTCTGATCGATTGCCTGCTGAAGCGAAACCTCGGACGCTTTGATTTCGTTCAACAGACCCGACTTGGTGTGCATCTCGACGACCACCGTGTCCATGAGTGACAGTTCCTCGTCGGTGGCGTGAACCACGACGTCGGGTCCTTCGGCGACGATGTTCAACTCGTCGTCGGTAATCAACGTTGCAAACTCGACAATCACGTGTTTGGCCGGATCGAGCCCAGTCATCTCCAGGTCCATCCACGCAAGCATTCCTGCACACTATCCGGCTGTGCTTGTACTGTCGGGATCGTGATTGTTGAGGTTCCGTTCGCAGCTGTTCGTGACGACGCCCCGGAGGTTCCGATTCCTATGCGGGCCGGCGATGCCGCCGCTGACCTTCGTGCCGCCCAGCCGTTTCGACTGGAGCCGGGGGAGCGGGCCTTGGTCCCAACCGGCTGGTCGGTGGCAGTCCCCGAAGGAATGGCGGGCCTGGTCTTGGCCAGAAGCGGTCTGGCCATCAAACACGGGATCGCCCTCGTCAATGCGCCCGGTCTGGTCGACAGCGGCTATCGAGGCGAGCTACGCGTGATCCTCATCAATCTCGGCAACGAGCCGTTTATCGCCCTCGCCGGTGAGCGCATCGCCCAATTCATGGTCATTTCGCTGCCCGACATCGCCCATGTTGTGGTCGATGATCTGCCTCACTCCGCCGATGGCCGAGGGGTTGCCGGATTCGGGAGTTCGGGGACGACGTGAGCAGCGGTGCCCTTCAGCGGATTGTTCCGATGAAGGCGGTTGTCGATGTACTACCCGCTGACAACGGAGAATGGGCCACCGAACTCAAATGGGACGGCATGAGGGTCATGGTCCACATCGCCGAGGACAGACTGATCATGCGGTCCGCGTCGGGCCGCGACACGACCAGTGCATTTCCTGAACTGCACGAGCTCGGAGATCTTGTTCCGACCGGGACGGTGCTCGACGGCGAGGCGGTGGTCATGGTCGATGGGGTCCCGTCCTTCCGCTCCCTCCAACACAGGATTCACGTTGACAGACCGTCCCCCAGTTTGTTGGCCGAGTATCCGATCCAGATCGTGTTGTTCGATCTCTTGTGGTTTGACGGACACGACATTCGTGCTCTTGGGTTCGAGAGCCGCCGAGCAGCTCTGGACCAAATCATGAGAAGCGGTCGAGCCTGGACGTTGTCGGTGCTGAGCGCCGGCTCACCGCAGTCACTGTTCGATCGTGCGGCCGAGCACCGTCTGGAAGGAGTGGTGTGCAAAAGACTCGATTCCCCCTACGTGTCGGGGCGATCGGCATACTGGCGCAAGATCAAGGTTCGGCCCAGGACCGACATGGTGATCGGGGGATGGATCGGCGGCTCGGGTTCACTGCAGGGACGTATCGGCTCAGTCGTGGTCGGTGTCGCCGAGGGCGGTAGCTTCCGCTGCACCGGTGCGGTGGGGTCCGGGATCACCGACGATGATCGCGCACGAATGGCGGCCGCGTTGGTCCAACGGCCAACACCACCGTTCACCAATCCCGAGCTGATGACCGGGCGAATCGGTGACACCATCACCTGGGTGGAGCCTGAACTGGTGGCGGAGATCGGGTTCTCGCGCTGGGATGACGGACAGCCTCTTTGGCAACCGACCTTTCATGGTCTCCGAGCTGACGCCGACCCGCTCGCAACCGAATATCGTCAGTGACGTGAGTGATCAACTGCGAGTGGAGTTTCCGTGCGATCCCGCGTTGCGTTCGGTCGGCCGGGTGGCGGTGATCGGGGTACTCCTCCGGCTTCGGATGCCAATGGTTGCGGTCGAAAAGTTCCGCAGCGAGCTCGACAGGGCGATCGGTCTGGCCGCTGGTGCAGCCCCCGACCCCAGGGCTGCGCTGACCGTCAACGCCCGATGGGATGAAGCGCAGGTCATCGTCGAGATCTCCGGACCGGCCGCCAAACGGACGTTACGCCACACTCGGGTCTTTGGCTGACCGGGACCGGTCCGGCGTCGCTTCACCGAGGACACGAATCTGAAGTAACCAAGCGGGCACAGAATTGGTCCAACGAGGTCGTGGAGAAATGTGATCTGTGGCCTCGCCGCGCTCGCCGGCCTACCGACCGGTCGGTAGGCTGGTCTCATGGTCCGCTCCGCTGACACAGACTTTCTCGCCGAACTCGAATCAGAAGCCGAGCGCTTACTCGAACGCCACCTGGCGTCGGTGAAAGAGTGGCACCCTCACACGCTGGTTCCCTACAGTCGAGGGCGCGATTTCGAACCGGACTACGAATGGTCACCCGAGGAGACCGACCTGACACCGGAGGCGCAGAGCGCACTGTTCGTCAATCTGCTCACCGAGGACAACCTCCCGTACTACTTCCGTGATATCGAGCGGATGTTCGGTCCGGACGGCGCCTGGGGTGAGTGGGTCCGGCGTTGGACCGCCGAGGAAGGTCGCCACGCGGTGGTGATCCGCGACTACCTCACTGTCACTCGGGCCATTGATCCTGTCGCGCTGGAGCGGGCGCGGATGATTCAACTCAGCAAGGGCGAGGTACCCCAACCTCCCTCCGCTGCCGATGGCATGTGTTACGTCGCGCTACAGGAACTCGCCACCCGCATCTCTCATCGCAACACCGGAACCCACATCGAAGACAAGGTGGGATACAACATCATGCGGCAGGTAGCGATCGATGAGAACCACCACTTCCTGTTCTACCGCGACATTGCGACCGCCGGCTTCGAGTACGACCCGTCGCAGATGATGAAGGCTCTGGAGCGCCAGCTGATCGGGTTCGCCATGCCCGGTACCGGAATCCCAGATTTCGCGGAGCACTCCAAGCGCATCGCCAACGCCGGCATCTACGACCTCGTGGCTCACTACGACAAGATCATCGAGCCTGTAGTACTGCGGGAATGGAAGGTGGAGACCATCGAAGGTCTCGACGCCGAAGCAGAACAGGCACGCGAACGGGTCGTGAAGTACATCAACAAGTCCGGCCGCGTGGCCGATCGGATACGAGCCAAACGTGAAGCCAAGGCTGCCGAGAGCTCCGAGGTCGGACTGGTGTCCGCCTAGCCCGAGGTGAGCCTCAATTCGTAGCTGACTGGCCATAGTTTGCCCGTGACGAAAAAGGTGTCGGTTTCGGGCCGATAGGCGATGCCGTTCAGCACCGACGCGTTGTCGAGATCAGGCGGCACAAGGTCGGTCAGGTCCAGCCGACCCATCACCTGCCCGGTCCCAAGATCGATTGACACGATGTCGTTGGATTTCCAGATGTTGGCCAGTACCCAACCTTCGAGACACTCCAACTCGTTGAGATCGAGCACCGGGGCGCCGTCCTCATCGGTCACCGACACCGCCCGCACTATGTCGAACGTGTCGGGGTCACGGATGGTGAGCTCGGCGGTGCCATTCGACATGACGAAGGGCTGACCCGGTTCTGATTCGGCGGTGCAGAGCCCCCAACCTTCCCCGTCGTAGCGCAGTGGCGCAGCTACCTGTGCCAGCGAGTCCGTGTCGGATATCAACAGGAGCCCCGAGGTGTAGGTGAGCTGGTACAGCCGGCCATCTCGTTCGGTGATCCCCTCGCCGAACAGGGCATCGTCGAGGGGTACTTCTGCGATCACCGAGCCGGTCTCAGGATCCACAATGCGGCGGTCGCTTTCGCCTCTTCGCCCGGTGCTTTCGTAGAGCTGATCATCGACGAATTCCAACCCCTGGGTGAACGCTCGGTTGTCGTGGTTGTACGACGCCACCACGGTGTAGCGAATGGGTCCCGTCAGCGGTTCGGCACTCGCTTGGGGCTGTGGGGCCGTTGTGCCGGCTTGGCCGGCAGGGGCGATGGTGGACGACACCGTGGTTTCGGTAAGTGTTGGACGGGCCGCGGAGGTGCTGCACGATGTGCCGGCCCACGCAAGCCCTGCGAGAATGATCGCCCTACGGGGCCAGCGTGATCTCATACAGCACATCCCAACGTTTACCGGTGACGAACCAGGTGTCGGTGCTCGGGCGAAAGGTCAACCCGCTCAGCACGTCAGTGGACGCCAAGCCGGCCGGTGTCAGTTCCGAGAGATCGGCGAATGACTCGACAGCTCCAGTTTCGGCGTTCATGAGCGCAATGACGCTGGTGTCACCAACCACGCCCCAAATCCCCCCGTCCACGCAGCTCAGATCCATGAGCGCCGGCAACCGAACCGAGCCTGCGGTCGGAGCGATGGAGCGGCCGATCTCCAACGACGATGCCGACACGATTTGGACGTTGCCGTCAGAGGTGCTGACCGCGACATCTCGATCCGACAATGAACAAGCGCCGTTCACCTCTGCTTCGAACCGTTGGATCGAGCTGGTAGACAGGTCGGTCGGGTCGAAACGGTGAACCCGTTCCTCCAAGCGCGTGAACTGAAGACCTTCTGGAGGGTTGGTCCCGCTGACCAGGGCGATGCCGCTTCCATACAGCTCGGGTTGCAGCCGTTCCAGGAGACCAAGGCTGCCCTCGTCGAGGTTGATCACTCGCCTCGACGAACGTCCGTAGAAGCCGGTGCTCTCCAGAAGCCTGTCGTCGTCGAGCAACGTCAAGCCCTCGGTCACTGCGGTCCGGTCGTGAGGGAGCACCCCTTCCACCCCAGGTTGGAGAAGTGTTATGTCGCCAAGATCGTCCTCGTCCAACTCCAGGGCGGCGAGCCCTGCGGGACGGCGAGGGACGACCACGGTGGGAGCCGGCTGCTGTTGGGACTCGGTCGTCAAGATCGCCGAGGTGGGTGGGGCGGTTGTGACCGTGGATATTTGTGTCGAAGCAGTCGTGGGAGAAATCGATGACCCTGGACTCGCCTGGTTTCCTGCTGTGCACGCAGTGAGCAGGGTCAGCGCACCCCAAAGCACTCCGCTTCGCATCCGCATGAACGCGATGATAGGGCTCGAAGTGCCGACGGGTTTGGCGCGTGCCCGCAGCTTCGGACCGGCGGTGAACAGTATCGGGCTATCCGCCCGTGAGGCGAGCCTTCGCTGCCCTACTACGTTCGAGAAGGCTGGCCGGGATCTGATCGGCGACCCCACCACCGCCGCCGGACGCAACGGCAACTTCAGCCTCGGTTGTACTCGCCGACTGAGCCGCCTCAGCTCGAGCCGCTTGCTCGACCTGCCGATCTCGCCATTGCTGGTACATGCGGGGTCTCACCAGGTCGTCGTGATCGACCGAACTCACCAGTTCGCCGTCGGCGAAGCGGACCCAATATCGCTTCCAGTCGTCGAATCCATTGACCAGCTTCACCTTGCCTCGCTGGCCTGCGACCCGACCGGGGATGGTGTGGACGAGCATGACGGATTCGCCACGTTTGAAAGGGGTGTCGAGTGTGATGTTCTTTTTGGCATGCGTACCCCCGGTGGGATTCGAACCCACGATCTTTGGATTAAAAGTCCACTGCCTTACCGCTTGGCTACAGGGGCAGAACCGATGCAGGAACGCTGGGTTCACAACTTCGGATCGACTCGACAATCGTACCGTGGCTCGGCTCCTGACGCCGTGTGCATTCCGCTCAATCGGGGGTCGCACCGGTCGATTGGGTAGGAGCGCCGTCTGTCCGGCGTCGGCTTTTCATGACCCAGCGCCCCAACCAACTTCGGAATGCAATGAAGCAGCGGTTGCTCGCGGGTCTACCCCTGGAGGAGGCTGACGTCGGTTCATGGCAGGAACGCCCCTACAGCCTGCAACAGCTCTCAGCCTTGCTCGCCAACGAGATCGACCGCGCCCGAAACGAGAGGGGTTCGCTGGTGGTCTTTCGGGTTCGTCATCGCCGGTTCGGCATCGTCGAGGACGAGTTCGTACAGTTCGAACAGCTACGCCCTGAACTGCTTGATGCTCTGCATCGAGCCCACTCAGGGATCAAGGCGATCGGTTCGGCTCAGGGCGAGATCATCGGTTTCGCTCCCCGCCTACGGCGTCAATCCGACGGTGTTGAACTGCTCCAAGAGCTGGTGCGGGTCCTCTCCGAGCCGATCCACATCGATGGGCTGAGCAATCTGATCGGTCCGAGGATCGGTGGTGCGGTTCTCGACGATGACAACACGTCCTCGGAAGAGTTGCTGTCGGCCGTCAGGCTGGCTTTGCTCGAAACCAGTGCTTCGCGGCCAGGCGTGATGTTCCATGTTTCCCAGCGGCATAGACGGCTCCACCAGACGGTGATGGCCGAAACCCTGCACGACGCTGTTGTCGAAAAGTCACTTTCGACCCGGTACCAACCCGACGTTGACCTCTCGACCGGAGCGATCGTGGCGATCAAGGCGTACGCTCACTGGTCGACCGACCACGGTCGCGTGGTCTCCAATCACGACCTGTTCGAGACTGCACGACAGGCCAATCTGCTGGTTCCGATCGGGCGACTTGTGATCGAGGAAGCGCTGAGGTCCACCTACAGCTGGATCACTACCGGTCTGGTGGGCAACGCGACATTGTGGGTGAACGTTCATCCCGAGGAAGTGCTCGCCCCCGACTTCGAGGACGCTATGGCCGAGGTCATCCAATTCGATGAGCGGCTCCGGCTGGGTCTTGGAGCTCACCGAGAACCCGGTGCAGGATCAGGGCTACATCTATGACGTGCTGCGTCGGCTCCGCGCTGAGGGCGCGGCGATCGCTCTGGGCGGGTTCGGCACGGGCTACCTCAACCTCGCTTCGGCACGAGACTTCCCTTTCACGGCGGCGAAGATTGACAGAACTCTCACCCAGCAGATCGTGAGCAGCCGTGCCTCGACCAAGCTGGTTCGAGCCGTTGCTGACCTGGCTGAACTCTTCGGGCTGGAGGTGACAGCTCATGGCATCGAAACCGCAGAGCAGGTACACCGGCTTCGCGAGATCGGTTGCACGGTTGGTCAAGGGTTCCACTACGCCCGCCCGATGACCGCCGACGACATGAGAGAAACCCTCATCCAAGTCCGGATGGGCCGCAAGCCGTTCTAGCGACGTGAAGCTCAGAGGCTGATCACCCGACCGAGGTCATACGCTCGGTGCCCTCCGTGGGCCGAGTGGTATTGTGCGCGACGATGTGGGTGATGTCCCGTTTCAGTTCTGTACTCGTTGCCTCAGCGCTCGCCCTGGCATCGTGTGCTTCATTGGGCGAACCGGACCTCGGGTCCTTTCCCACCACCTCGGCCCCTGACACAATCTGACGGCGGCGCCGATGACGCCGCGGGGGACAACCCGGGCCTGGGGCAACTCGGTGGCGTGTCAGTGGAGGCACTTCCCCCGAGACCCTCGGACTACGTACCTTCAATCGTGGTCGTCACCTCCACCGGCGTCGGTGTGATCGAACGAGGTTCAGGGCCACGACGTTTCTCGGCTTTTCAACCGCTTCGTCTCAGCGAATCGGTGGCCGAACCGATCCAACCCACCGCGTCGACCAGCACCACAGCGTCTCAGTTCGAGACAACCGAACCCGACAACCAAACCACAACGACCACAGTTGCGGGAGAACCAACGCTGGTTTGGGTTCGAGCCAGCGATGACCTCTTTGGCGGACTGGTGTTACAGGCGACCACCGGTGAGATCCGCTGGTTCCCAGGGACCGGCGGAGGCATACGCGAAGTGGAGTCGGACGGAGTCTTCGTTGACGTCGGCTACAGCGCCGGTACTCCTGAGGTTCTCACCGAACGGGCCGGGCAGATCATCAGAACTCGGCTCATCGACAACGAATCCACCGTGCTCACCTCGCTCGAACCGGGGCAGGCACTGATCGATCTTTCCAGTTCGGGCGGAATCGTTGCGATCGCAACCAGCGACGATGCCTGTGGATCGGTTGATTTCGTGGCCGGCGATGGGACCCCGCTCAGTATCAACCCGTTCGGCACACTGGTGTGCATCAGGACGGCGAGGCCAACCGTTGGGGCGCTTGCTATGAGCCCGGACGGTGAGGCTGTCGCTTTCACCATCGTTGACTACCGGGAAGATGGAGTGGAACTTCGGACCGAACTCGTGGCGATTGAGTTGACCTCGGGGGCCGAGATCCTTTCGGGCGAGGTCGGTGGTTCAGGTGATGTGATCGACTCGCTGGCCTTTGACGGTTCCGTGGCCGTGGCACTCCGCCGCTCCAGCGTAGGAAGCGAAGTGATTGTCGTGGATGCCGAGTCGTTGGAGGTTCTGGAGATCGAATCTGCGGGGATTCCTCGCTCAGTTACGATCGCTCGGCTGCCGCTCTCGGAAAACCTTGGTCGTTGACCGGCTTCTCCACCGGCGCGGTCCGGAGGGGCCGTAATCGACGGGTTCAGGGACCTGCCACCACTCCGCGAGACTGCGGAACTACTCTCAAACGCCATGGCTCCCGAGTTCGGTGAAACGCAGGCACTTCCTCACTTCGGCCCCCAGCCTCTCTCCACATTGGTTCATCCCGAACCCGTAGAGGTTGAGCTCCCGAGCATGGAGGATCTCGACACCCTGGTGGCAGAACTCGATGTGATCGACGCAACGCTCGCCCAACTGGGCTGAACAGGCTGTCATACCCGGTTGGTGTCGCCGCCGGTACGGTGCGGTTCGCCCAGGAGGTCGAAACGATCCGACACGGTGAGCACACCGTCGTGCAGCCCCACGTGATAGCCCGACAGATTTGGAGTGCGGCCGGCGTTCACTCCCAACCGACTGACGAGGGTGTTGATCACCCCTCCGTGACAGACCACCAGCACGGTCTCCTCCGGGTGCTCGTTGCCGATCTTCACCAACGTCCGGTGCACCCGTTCAAACAGCGCGTCATCCCGCTCGTATCCCTCAGGACGGAGGTCGCCGGAGAGATACCCCGGATACCTGGCATCGATGTCGACCTTGGTGAGACCGCTCCACGAACCTGCCGATCGCTCCCGCAGGTCGGGCTCGTGCTTGATGGCTTCAACGTGGGCCGTGGCATCTGAGTGTGCCACCAGAATGCTGGCGGTCTCCGAAGCCCGAATCTGGGGCGAGGTCGCCGCCGCAGTGATGGTGGTGGCGACGGTCACGAGGCGGTCAGCCGCTCGCTTGGCCTGATCCCGGCCGAGGTCGGACAGCGGAGGGTCGGCCTGACCCTGCCACCGACGCTCCGCATTCCATGTGGACTGACCGTGCCGGACCATCAGTAGAGAGGTGACCATTGCAGGCAGTATGCCCCGGGCCCGAACTCGACCATTTGGTCGGCAACGATTCCCCTAGACTTTGTTCCGTGGCTCGCTTACGACTTTTCGCTCAAGCCCGAGAGGCGGCTGGAACCGGCCGAGCCGACGTCGCCGCTGGAACGGTCGACACCATTCTGCGCGACGCGGAGGCTGCCTACGGCGACCATTTCGCCGCGGTGGTTGCTGCGTCGCAGGTCTGGGTGAACGGAAACCCGGCAACCGGCACCACAGAGGTGGGACCCGACGACGAAGTAGCTGTGCTTCCACCGGTTTCGGGCGGATGACCACAGCCAGCGAACCCCAGCGGGATCAACGAGTAGCCCGCAAGGCGCGCAGGCAAGCCGGGGTGAACTCTCGAGCCGCCCAGCGGGAAGACCGGTGGAACAACTTTCGGTATGCGGTGCCGTATCGCACCGAAGGCCCAAAACTGAGTCTCGGCATTCTCTGGTTCGCCTCGGTCCTCGGTGCGGCGTGGAGTGCAGGAGTCCTCACCATCGTGCCGGTCTCGGTTGCGGTGACAATCGGGGGGTTTCAAGTGGGTCACGCCTGGGTCACCGACCCGGCTTCCGGCCCGACCGCTCACCGGGTTGGAACGATGGTGTCCGTGCCCCTGTTTCGGTTTCTCACCGCAGTGCTTGCCCTTCTCACGGCCCTCGGAGGCTGGGGCGGCGCCTTCGGTTTGGGTATGGCAACCATCGTTGTCACGCTGCTGGCTTTGTTGTGTGGTGCATGGTTCGGTGGCGGTATCGGTGTGGATCGAGCCGTCGAGGTGGGATCGTTACTGGTTCGCAGTGCCGTGCCTATCGGAATCGCCGGCGGGGCGTTGGTCGCAGTGGCCGTCGCCCAGCCACGGGCGTTCGTGGTCATGTTCGTGCTGATCTGCTCCTACGAAACCGCCGACTTCCTTGTCGGTACCGGTTCATCGAACGCCGTCGAAGGACCGGTGGCGGGCCTGGTCGCCGTGGCTGTCGCCGCGTTCGCACTGCGGCTCATTCCACCGGAACCGCTCACTCAAGACAGCCTCACCGCCTTCGCAGCCCTCACCGGCCTCGGTTGTGTTGTGGGTCAGTTGCTGGCGTCGGCGATTCTCCCTCGTGGTGGTGCGTACGCTCCCGGTCTCCGTCGCCTGGACAGCGCATTGGTCACCGCCCCACTCTGGCTCGTGCTGCTTCCGTTGTTGGCTCAGGCCTGATCCGCCGCCTGACCATGGGGCGCAGTACGACGTCGGTGGCCCGACGCCAGTACGATGGAAACCGTGACCCCGACCATCGACGGACTACTGGCCTCAGACGTTCTTGACGGCATCAACACACGACCGCTTCCCAGACTCCGTGAGCTTCGAGCCAGCTGCGCTGTGGTGGAAAGTGACGTGTCTATGGTACGCAGGCTTGCCCAGGGCCGACTCGACATCGTGATCCACGAAGCGCGGCGCCGCAGTGGTGACGCTGTTGCCGGGCTCCTCTATGACCTGCCAGACATTCTCGCCGACCCAACCAGACACGACCACACGCCCGGATCCCGCCCCGACGTTCGGGTCGATGCCCCGGGGGAGGTCGGTGGAGCGTTGCTGGACCAGCTGGAGGCTATTGCATCGCCAACCGTGCTGAGCGGGGTTCAGCACCTCGAGCAGGGCCAGCTCGATGAACTGTTTGCCCGTATCAGTGATTTCGAACAGGAGCTGTCGAAATGCCGTCGGTCACTTCATGAACGTATCGATGCAATCCAGTCCGAGATCGGACGCCGCTACCGTGACGGAGAAGCATCGGTCGATTCGGTCCTCGGCTCGATCGAGTCCTAGCACCGACCCGGCCGGCTACGTAGGTGAAGACCGCAATGAGTGAATCCAAGACACCAGATCTCGGAGGGTTCATCCGAGAACAACGCCGTCTGGCCGAGATGTCGTTGCGCAGGCTCTCCGAAGTGGCTGGGATCTCCAATCCGTATCTGTCCCAAATCGAACGGGGCCTTCGCAAACCTTCCGCTGAAATCCTCCAGCAGATCGCCCGAGGGCTGTCGATCTCGGCCGAAACCCTCTACGTCCAAGCGGGGATTCTCGACGAGCGATCCGAGCGATCCGATCTCGTGGCCGCCATCCGCAGCGCTCCCGAACTCAACGACGTACAGAAACGTGCACTGCTCGAGGTGTACAAGTCGTTCATCGAGGGCACAGCGAGCGAAACCGATTCAAACACCGAGGAGTAGGCAGACGAATGCAGAAGCTCGTCGTTCTCTCACTGCACACCAGCCCGCTCGCCCAACCCGGTACCGGCGATGGTGGGGGCATGAACGTCTATGTTCGCGAGTTGGTCGGCGCCCTGGCCCAGGCCGGGGTTCAATGTCGGGCCTACACCCGCCGTTGGGCGGACGACCTTCCCGAACGGGTGCAGGTCGAGCCCGGATTCGAGGTCGTTCACGTGCCCGCTGGACCCTCCGATCAACCCAAAGAAGAACTGCCCCAGCATGTCCGAGAGTTCAGCGATTGGGTGGCCGACGACATTCGCGGTTGGGGTGCAAATGCCATCCACGCCAACTACTGGCTGTCGGGGGTTTCGGGACTGCAGCTCAAGCAGATGCTCGACCTGCCGTTGATCACCACCTTCCACACGCTGGCCCGGGTCAAAGCGGAGAGCGGTGATCCCGAACCGGAGAGTCGGGCGAAAGCCGAGGCGGCAGTAATGGGCTGTGCCGACGTGGTCCTCGCCAATTGTGTTGCCGAAGCCGACCAACTGGAAGAGTTCTACTTCACGCCGCGGGAGCGGATCGAGATCGTGCCGCCGGGAGTCGATCACGCGTTCTTCTCACCCGGCAGTCAGGCCGGCGCCCGCCAGGCCATCGGGGCCGGCGACAACCCGCTGCTCCTCTTCGTCGGTCGTATCCAACCGCTGAAGGGTCTCGATGTCGCCGTTGGCGCTCTCGCCGCGAGCGAGCACTCCGATGCCAAGCTGTGGGTCATCGGTGGCGCCAGTGGCGCAGAGGGCGACGCGGAACTCGCCCGTATCAACGGCCTCATCGACGACCTCGGGGTGCGGGATCGCGTGAAGTTCGTCGCCCCTCAACCCCATCATCTGCTGTCCACGTTCTACCGCGCCGCCGACATTGTGTTGGTGCCCAGTCGATCCGAGTCGTTCGGGCTCGTCGCGCTCGAGGCATCGGCCTGCGGGACACCGGTGATTGCCAGTGCGGTCGGTGGCCTCATGACTTTGGTGGATTCAGGTGTCACCGGATTCCTCATGGACGAGCGTGACACAGAACGGTGGGCGGCTCACGTCGACTTGCTGCTTGACGACCCGTTGCTCGCCCGCCGCATGTCGATCAGTGCTGCAGCCCGAGCCCGCACCTATACCTGGTCCACCTCTGCGGGACGTCTTCGCCGGATCTACGCCGACGTGAGCTCTGGAGCGCTCCACCCCTGCACCTAGGTAAGGGTCGGATCAGGTCGCGGCCGGTAGTCTCGGAGGCGATGAAGCTTCAAATCGTCGGTGGTGGAAAGATGGGACAGGCCCTCCTCGGGGGCCTAATCGACACCTTCGCCCCCGCCCAGGAACTTGCCGTCGTCGAACCCACCCAGTCGGCTCGGGAATCGGTTGCCGTTGCGTTTCCAGCCGTGACTGTAAGCGAGCGTGCGACCCAGGGTGTGCCCACAGTCTTGGCTGTGAAACCCCATCTGGCAGTAGAGGTCACAGCCGCTCTGCCCTCGGTTCCCCAACTTCTGAGCGTGTGTGCCGGAGTGACCACCGCCGCGCTCGAGGAGGTCACCGATGCTGCCGTGGTGAGGTGTATGCCCAACACCCCGGCCCTTGTTGGCTACGGCGCATCCGGAGTCGCAGTTGGAGCATCCGGTGGCGATGCTGATCTCCAGTGGGGCCTCGAGATACTCCGAGCCGTCGGTATCGCCCATCCGGTCACCGAGCACCAGATCGATGCCGTCACCGGGCTGAGCGGATCAGGCCCGGCGTATGTGTTCCTATTCGCTGAAGCCATGACCGACGCCGGTGTTGGGGTGGGGCTGGCGCGTCCTGTCGCTCAACAGCTGGCCTACCAGACCATTGCCGGCGCCGGACAGATGTTGCTCCAGGACGGTGCCGATGCCGCCCAGCTTCGGGCCAACGTCACCACGCCGGCGGGAACCACAGCAGCGGGTTTGAGCGTGCTCGAAGCCAACGGTCTGCGGGCCGGGCTCAACGCGGCGGTGGCTGCTGCCACCAAACGCAGCAGAGAACTGGGCTTGTCATGAGTTTCGAGACAATCTCGTTCATCAGCGACTTCGGGTTCGTCGACGAATCGGTCGGTGTCACCAAGTCGGTGATCTGGTCGCTCTCGCCGTCGGTCAGGATCATCGATATCACCCACGGCATTGATGCTCACGATGTTCGGGCCGGCGGCCTCGCCCTTGCCCGAGCCGCTCAGTATCTCCTGCCAGGAGTCGTGCTGGGAATCATCGACCCCGGGACAGGAACCGAACGCAAGGCGGTGTGCATCGAGGTCGGCGGAGGGCAGAGCTACTTGGTCGGACCCGACAATGGTCTGTTCGCTCCGGCGGTTGGGATGGTTGGTGGAGCCACAAACGCCTGGGTGCTGGACAACCCGGAGTTTCACCTGGCCGGGATCGGAACCACGTTCGCCGGGCGAGACATCTTTGCTCCGGTTGCTGCCCATCTGACCCGGGGGGTCCCCGCCGATCGGATGGGAACTGCGATCGATCCGGCGCTGCTGCTCCCGGGGATTCTGCCCGTGGCGCAATCGAACGATGAGGGTCAGATCGAGTCCGAAGTGCTTTGGATCGACCGGTTCGGCAACGTGCAGCTCAACGTTGACCCCGACGACGTGAGAACATGGCCCGCAGTTCGGGTGGAGGGTGACCACGTTTCTCGGGCAGCGATGCCGGTTCATGCGTACTCCGCCATCACCACCGGATCGATCGGAGTTCTGGGCGATGCATCCGGATTGTTGTCCCTGGCGGTCGATCGTGGTTCGGCTGCGGAGGAGTTGAGAGTCCTCGAGGGCGACAAGCTCAAACTGTCGAGGACTGATGCGGCCGGCAAACAGGTGCCGGTGCAATTGAGCGCCACGAGGGAGAACCCCGAGCAATGAGACGATCGATCGTGATCACACTGGTACTTCTACTGGTACTGATCTTTGGTGCTGCAACGCTGCAGCTGTTCATACTGGCCCGCTGATGTCTGAGCTTTCCACACCGGCGGAACTAGCCGAACTCGACGCCTTCATCAGCGCTGCGTTTGCCACCCAGACCCTGCAGAACCCGGCGGTGGTCGACGTGGAACGGATCGGCGAGGACCCTCCATCGTGGTATGTCCGGTTCAGTGGCGAGGCGAAAGCCAACTATTCCGCCGAATTCACGTTGGGGCAACGATCGCTTCACTTCGAGACCTACTTCATCCCCGCCCCGCAAGAAAACCTCGAGGAGTTCTACCGGCACCTCCTGGTTCGAAATACCAAGTTGTTCGGCATGGCGTTCACCGTCCATGACAACGGGGGCGTCTACATCGAAGGTCGACTGGCAAACCGAATGATCCAAGTGCCCGAAGAGATCGACAGGGTCCTCGGTTCGATGTTCGCCTACACCGAGCAGATGTTCACTACCGCAGCCAAGATCGGTTTCGCGTCCCGGTTCAACTAGCTGGGTTCGAGACAACCTCCCAACTCTCGCTCAGCCGAGTTTGACGCCTACACCCTCGGGACTCACGTCCATGAACCGTTGGGTCATCCACAGGTTGCCATCGGAATGAACGATTCCGATCCCGACGAAGTCGAAACTGGGGTCGATGATATTGGCAAGGTGGGTGGGGCTGGCTACAAACGCTTCGAACAACTCGTCCAGTTGATTCACCGGGGCGACGCCAACGTTCTCTCCGAGTTTGCGCCAGTCGGCGGAGACACCGAGCGAGAGATCGTCGGCATGTTCGAGCTGTCCGGTCTGCGACATTTGGGCCGCCCACGCTGTAGCGGTGAGGCTGAGTTCTGGATCGGGAGTCACCGGGCTCTGGCCCCGCTCGGTTCGAAGGCGGTTGATCTTGTCGATGAATGTGTCAACTTCGGCCTCCTCGCGAGTTCGGAACGAGAGCTCCGCCGGAGCGTCATTGGTAACCGCTGTGCCCATGACCGCCTGTTGCTCGGCCCCGGTGGCTTCACCGGCGAGGCCGACGCCGATCAGGCTCAACGCACCTGTGGTCAGGAGCATCGCGAGGCGCAGTGGCGGGTGGTGGAGGCGTTTCATCACGTGTTGAAGGAATTTCTGCAGCGGGCACAGCACGTCTTGCGACGACGGCGACAAACAAGGCGTTGCCAAGACTTCGGCGATTGTTCGACGTCACTTGAGAGATGTGGTCAAATCAACAGGTGACACAATCGGCCAACCTCGTATCCATCCTGCTCACTGAAGAAACCAGCCGGCTCGTCACTGGCGACGTCGTCACCCCGGTTTCGACGTTGCGAACCGAGACCGGCCTGTGGGCTGGACACCTCAGAAGTCGGCATCCGAAGGGTTCTCAGATCGGCCTCGTGAGCGCGAACGACGTGTCGTTCGTGACGGGCTACCTGGCTTGCTTGGCTGCCGGGATGGTGGCAGTTCCCATGAATCCGGTGTCTCCCGACCCTGAACGTCAGCGCGATATGGCCGCAGTTCGGCTGGTTGAGATACTCGTGGGCCCCTCGGTGGCTCACTGTGTGGAGTCACTGCGGTCGGCCGCGCCCGACGCCGCTGTGACCGTCATGGAATCGACGAATGCGGTGGGTGCCGCAATCGACGTACTCGGAGATCCCACGCCGGTTGAGCCTGACGACATCGCCGTTCTGCTCTTCACCAGTGGCACGGCCGGCCCGTCCAAGCCGGCCATTCTCACCCATCGCAATCTGCGGGCGTCACTCCTGTCGATCAAGGCGACTGGCGTCGACTTCACCTCTGAACCCCAAGCGACGGTAGCGGTCGTGCCGCTCTTCCATGTTTTGGGCTTGAACGTGATCCTCAATCTCGGCTTGGCGATCGGGGCGACAATCGTGATGCACGACGAATTCGACATTTCCGCACTGCTGGATCAAGTCGAAACCTACGGGGTCACAATTCTCGGTGGCCCACCCAACATGTGGCGGGCGTTGTCGCGCCTCGAACCCGAAAAGTGTGCACCGCTCCAGCATCTCAATGTGGCGCTGTCGGGGGCTGCGTCGTTGGACCCAAACATTGCCCGCGTCATGCGGGAGGTCCACAACGTGGATCTGCGGGAGGGGTACGGGCTCACCGAAACGTGTGGTGTGCTGTGCTCAGGATTCGGGACCGATCATGTTGATGTCGGATCGGTGGGACCGGCATTGCCCGGGATCGAGATTCGCCTGGTTGACACCGATGGTGGCGATGTGCTGGTCGGGGACATTGGCGAGGTGTGGGTTCGTGGCCCAATGGTCAGCCCGGGTTACTGGAATGACGAAGCCGCCACCAAACAAACGCGTTCACCGGAGGGATATTTCCGTACGGGCGATCTCGCAACGGTCGACGACCTGGGGCATCTGTCGATTTCTGGCCGTACCAAGGACCTTGTGATCGTTTCGGGGTTCAACGTGCACCCGGCCGAGGTCGAGAACGTGCTGCAGGCCCATCCCGCCGTTGATGCCGCCGCAGTGATCGGTGTTCTCGACCCGGCCACCGGTGAGCGGGTGGATGCGTTCGTGATCCTCCACGAGGGAGCTGACCTCGAAGGTTTGGAGCAGCGGCTGCGCGAGCACTGCGCTGCCAACCTGGCCCGTTACAAAGTACCCAAACGGATCGAAGTACTGGACGAACTACCGGTCGGTATTGCCGGCAAACTGCGCCGGCGAGACCTCGCCAGCTGAAGTCAACCGCCATCGACGAGGACGTCTCGTTGGCGCGCGCGTTACGCTCGCGGCCGTGGATCCCGATGTCTCAGATGCAACCGTAGGTCGACTGCCGGCCTACCTTCGGGCCGCCATCGAACTCGGCGAACGACGGGTCCCTTCGGTTTCCTCCGAACGCCTGGCCGAGGAGGCGGGGGTTCATCCGGCGACCTTGCGCCGTGATCTGGCCTCGCTCGACATCACCGGAACCAGGGGAGTCGGGTACGACATCAAATATCTGGTTTCACAGATTTCGTTTGTCCTGGGACTCAACCAACAGTGGCCGGTCGTGATCATCGGCGCCGGCAACCTCGGCAAAGCGTTGGCGAAGTACGGAGGCTTTGGTGAGCGAGGTTTCCCGGTGGCGGCACTGGTCGACGTTTCACCCGAGGTTCTTGGATCCGAGGTAGCCGGAATTCCGGTTGTTCGCCCCGCGGATCTGAGTCGCCTGGTGTCGGAGGAGGACATCCTGGTGGGTGTCATCACCACGCCGGCGCCGGAAGCCCAGGAAGCTGCTGACCTGCTGGTTCGCCACGGGGTTCGGTCGATCCTCAACTTCACCACCGAGATCGTCGAGGTTCCGCCCGACGTCACATGCCGGTCTGTCGACATCGCGACCGAATTGCAGATCCTCAGCTTCTACCGTCAACGGGGACGAGCGGCACGATCGGGAACCGGAGTGCCACTAGGTTCACAGGATCACTGACCAGGGGCATGAAACGTGCACATCCTCCCCGAACTCGGCGAGGGTTTTCGGTTCGCCGACGCGACATCCAGTGACCAATGACTCTTTCTTGCTGTGGAGTAGTCGAAGAGCCCCTTAACCGGCGACAATGGAACGCTCATGACCTATCTCGCCGTGGGGCTCAACCATCGCTCGGCGCCGTCGGAGCTGTTGGAGAACCTCACCCTCAACGCCGACGTCGTCCCCAAGGCGCTCACCGAACTCACCTCGTTCCCCTTCATCAACGAGGCGGTCGTTCTGTCCACCTGCAACCGCATCGAGTTCTATGTCCACGCCGAGCGTTTCCATGACGGGTTCAAAGTCTGCCGCGATGCCCTCTCGATACTGTCCGGGATCGAAACAGATCATTTCGGCGACTACCTGTACGTTCATCACGCCAGCGACGCTGTGGAACACCTGTTCAAGGTGGCTGCCGGCCTCGACAGTGTCGTGCTCGGCGAGCATGAGATCCTCGGTCAGGTTCGGTCCTCGTGGGAAACCGCCCGGACCGAAGGCACGTCTTCGGCGCTGCTGAATCCGCTCTTCGAACACGCCATTGCGGCCGGCCGGCGGGTCCGGACCGAAACCGCAATCGGAGAGCGCACCGTTTCTCTGGCCCACAGTGCCCTCGAACTGGCGCAGGATCGCCTCTCCGATCTCACGGACAAGCGGGTACTGATCGTTGGTTCTGGCGAAGTTGGTGCCTCGGTCGCCGACGCGCTGAGCAGACACGGAGTGGCCGAACTTCTCGTGTGCAACCGCACGCTCGAAAAGGCCGAGGCTCTGGCTGATCGCATTGGCGGATCGGCTCGTCCATTCAGCCAGCTCACCCAACTCGTTTCCCAGGCCGACGTGATCGTCACCGCAACCGGTGCATCGGGCAACATCATCGAAGCTGAGATGTTCCCGGTCGCCACCGATCGAGTCCTGGTGATGGACCTTGCGATACCCAGAGATGTGTCACCGAGCGTCATGGCGCTCGACTGGATCGACCTTGTCGTCCTGGCTGACCTTCAGGCTTTCGCCAACGCCAACATCTCCGAACGACAGGCCGCCGCGGAGAGCGCCCGTGACCTTCTCGACGAGGAGATGGAGCGGTATCGACGCACGATCACCGCCGCCGAGGTGCGCCCGCTCCTTGCGTCGCTGTACCGCAGCGCTGAGGCCGATCGAGTCCACGAGGTGGACCGGCTCCACAAGTATCACGACCTCACCGACGATCAGTGGAACGCGGTCGAGGCCGCCACCAAGGCTGTGCTCGCCAAACTCCTTCATTCGCCGTCGTCGGCGGTTCGGCAGGCCGCCGGTACCCACCGGGGAGATCGCCTGGCCGAAGCGATCCGGGAGCTCTTCGACCTCTCGTGAAACTGAGGTTGGCCACCCGCCGGTCTCCGTTGGCCCTCTGGCAGGCGAATGAGGTGGCCAGGCTGTTGGTTGCGGCCCATTCGGATATTGAGGTAGAGCTTGTACCCACCTCGACCACCGCCGACGAGCGACTCGACCTCACAATCGCCGATCTGGGTGGCAAGGGAGCATTCGCCACCCAGGTACAGGCAATGGTCGCAGCCGGTGTTGCCGACGCAGCCGTGCACTCTGCCAAGGACCTCCCTTCGAGCCCAACACCGGGTCTGGTGCTGGCTGCGGTACCGGCCCGGGCCAATCCCTACGATGTGCTGGTCGGAGCTCCACTGCACCAGCTCGCAGAGGGTGCCACCATTCGGACCGGTTCCTCGCGCCGCCGGGTACAGCTCCAGGCCGCCCGGCCCGACCTTGGATTCGAGGAGCTACGGGGCAACATCCAGACCAGGTTGGGCAAGATCCCCGAGGGCGGAGCGATCGTGATGGCTGCGGCAGCTTTCGAGCGATTGGCCATTACGGACCCTCAGCCCCATGAGCTACCGCTGGATGTCATGATTCCCCAGGTGGGCCAGGGCTCCTTGGCAGTGGAGTGTCGACTCGATGATGGCCCGACCGCAGAACTTCTTGTTGCCATAGAGCATGAAACGAGCCGGCTGCGACTGGATGTGGAGCGTGAGTTCCTAGTCGAGCTGGGCGGCGATTGTGAGCTTCCCGCCGGGGCATATGCCGAGATGGAAGACGACGGCTCGTTATCGATTACCGGGATCCTGGCCGAGCTGTCGGGTTCGCCGTTGGTTCGACGGACCGTCACCGGTCTGCCCCACGACAACCTCGGTGCAGCGTTGGCGATGGAACTTCGCTCCATACTGCAGGGGTGAACTCGCACTCTGCACCGCTGGGCGGCTTGGCAGTTCTGATCTGTCGGCAGGAGAACCGGGGACGCGAACTCGATACGCAGATCGAAGCGCAGGGTGGGGTCGTTGTGCGCCTTCCCTTGATCGAGGTGGTCCCACCGCCTGATGGCGGACAGGCCCTGAAGAATGCACTGGATCACCTTGATCGGTTCGATTGGTTGGCGTGCACGTCGGTGAATGGAGTTGCGGCTCTGGCCGGGGTCGATCTACCCGCCGGTCTGCGCCTTGCGGCGGTGGGACACACTACAGCGGCAGCCTTCGAGGAGCTTCTGGGCCGGAGCGCTCTGGTCGTTTCCCAGATTCCAACCGCGGCCGGTCTGGCAGCGGCGTTCCCACCCCGAACCGGTCGAGTGCTCGCGGTCCTAGCCGAGCTTGCCGGTCCCGATCTGGCCCATGGGCTTCGGATGCGTGGCTACGAGGTCGAAGTGGTGACCGCCTATGCAACCGCCCTGCCCCAACACTCCCGAGCTGCCCTCGACGAGGCCGCCACAGCCGACGTTGTGGTAGTGAGTTCGCCGTCGGTGGCCCATCGACTTGTCGAGGTTCTCGGTGACCGATGCCCCTCGACCGCCATCGCCATCGGCCCCAAGAGCGCCGAAGCTGCCTCTGACCTCGGCTTCATCGTGACTCAGACCACACCCGACAACGTCATGGCCGCACTGCTGGCCATCGATCTGTAGCCGGGAGATCATCGACATCGTGGAGGCGACGCCGTGAATACTCGCCGAAGTGCGCTCAGCATCGTACTTCCGGCTGCGATCCTGGCCGCCGCTGTGATTCCGATCGCCTTGTACGGAGACGAACTCCCGGACCGTGTGGCGTCACATTTCGATATCTCTGGAACCCCGGACTCGTCGATGACGCCATTGGTCTTCTTCCTGGTTGCAGCAGTCAGCTTGATCCTCCCTGGAGTAGGAATGGTGCTGGGCGGTGTACTCGTGGCGCTCGCTGCTGTCCTGTGGGTCGCTACCGAGTGGTGGGTTGGCCTGATTCTCCTCGTTTCGGCCCTGCCCGTAGGACTCCTGAGTTCCTTTCGGGTGCAGGTCGACCGAAGCGGGCTCAGCGTCCGCTCCGCTCTTTTCCGAGTTCGGTTCGCCCATGTTGACATCGACGAGATGGAACGGGCGTCGGTCTTTTGCGTGGAACCGATGCAGTGGGGCGGATGGGGTTACCGCGGCTCGCTGAAGATGGCCGGATCAGCGGCCGTTGTCGTGCGGAGGGGACCCGGTATCCATTTGCAGTTGTCCGGCAACCGCAGCTTCGTAGTGACACTGGAGGACCCTCGCACCCCAGCGGCGATTCTCAACGCTCACCTCGACTAGCCGACATCAGCTCGTCCGTGTCGAATTCGGATGTGGTCGTGCGGTAGAAGGCCCGAAACAGCAGGTGGACTCCGACCGGCAGTGTGAGAACCATGGCTGCGGTGGCGGTGACCAACAGCAGTACTGCATCCCAGTCCAACACCAATGCCGCCCCAAAAGCGGCGATGGAAAAGGCCACCGGGCTGGCCTTTCCAGCTGCATGGAATCGGGCATAGGCCGACCCGAAACGCAGGAGACCTACACCGGCGAGGAGGGCGGTGACTCCGCCGGTCAGCATCAGCAGCGACGAGAGAAATTCGATCATCGGGCGCTCTCTGCCGGAGGTTCGTCTTCGATGAACCTGCTCGCAGCAACGGTTGCCGTGAAGCCGATGATGGCGAGAACGACGAGTGTCACGAGATAGGTGGTGTCAGACCGACGGGCAGCGTCGACGGCGATCGCACCCATGAGCGAGATCAGCGCAACGTCGAGCGCCACCACTCGATCGGCGAGGGTGGGACCCCTGGTCAGACGGATTGCACCGCACAGGCCCGCTATCGCAAAGCAGACCAGTGCCACAATTTCCATCACTGTGCCTCGTCCATCAGCGTGCCTCTCGGTTCGAAGGTTGTGAGGTGGGGAGTGCCTCGATCGACAATGTGGCGAGTTCGACCACATGTTCCTCCACCTGGACTCGGCGGTCCATGTGGAGCAGGTGGAGATAGAGCGTCGGGCGATCCCGATCGATTTCGACTACGGCAGTGCCGGGGGTGAGGGTGATGGCGCTGGTGAGCAACAGCGTGTGTTTCATCGAGGCGGCGGGGACGTCGACGGCGATGATTCCCTCCTCGCTGTAGTCGGTAGGCGTCAACACTTCTCTGGCAACCTGGACGGTGGAAGAGACGAGGTCGACCACGATCAACCATCCGAGCCGAAGTAGTGGCGCCAACCGGATTCCGGTATGCGAAGCCAACGGGCGCTGGGCAACAGCAAAGGTGGCTACCCCTAGCCCGGTGAGGAGATTGGCCACCGAAACCGCACCCCACAGTCCACACCAGACGGCGGTCAGCAGGGCGATCGAAATCCACTCGATCGCGGAGAGGCGCCGGATCATCGAGTCACCTCACCGATGTAGACGACGGGGGTTCGGAGGTCTTCTGCGGCTTGCAGGCTCAGATCGAACAGGGGGCCGGCGAACAGCGACACGGCCAGCGTTCCGGCCACCGCCATGCCGGTGGCCCCCCGCATGAGGCGACGGCTGGCGGCTGTGGTCTTGACCGGATTGTTCTCCTCGGAGGGTGATCCCCAGAAAACACCGATCCAGATCTTCGCCATCGAAAGCAACGTGAGGACGCCCCCCACGAGTGCGGTGATCACAATTGGGGTTGCTGCAGCGTCTACTGCGGCCGAGATCACCGCAACCTTGGCGGGAAAGCCGGAGAACGGTGGCAGACCGGCAAGACTGAGCGCCGGCAGGGCGAACAGCACTGCGATCAGAGGACGTGTGACCGCCATTCCGCCGGTGCGATCGAGACGTCCAGTGCCCTGTTCGTTCTCGATCAAACCACCGACCAGGAACATCACCGTCTTGACCGGCATCTGATGAATCAGGAACAGGATCGCACCCGCAGTGCCCGCGACCGAGAACAACCCAAGCCCCATGACCATGTAGCCGATCTGGCTGATCACGTGGAAGGAGAGAATTCTTTTGACATCGCTTTGGGCCAGTGCGCCCAGACCTCCGACGATGATCGTGATGCCCGCCGCAGTGAGCATCACCCCACCCAGATCGTCCATGCCGGTGAGGGTATGGAAACGAATCATGGCGTAGACACCGATCTTGGTCAGCAGTCCGGCGAAGACCGCTGTGATCGTGGTGGGTGCCGTGGGATAGGAGTCAGGCAACCATGAAAAGAGCGGGAACACCGCAGCTTTGGTGCCGAACACCACGAAGAACCAGGCACCAATTCCCAGCCGCACGCCGGTGCTGAGTTCGGGGATTCGCTCGGCGAGAAGCGCCATGTTCACCGTGCCGGTGGCCGCATAGACGTAGGCGAGACCGAACAGAAAGAGGGTTGATGCGAAGAGGTTCATCACCACGTAGGTCATGCCGGCCTGAAGTTGCTGCCTTTGACCTTGATGGGTCAGAAGCACATAACTCGACACCAGGATCATCTCGAAGGCGACGAAGAGCGTAAAGAGATCGCCGGTGAGGATCGACAGGGAGACTCCTGACGTGAGAACCCCGAGCAGTGGTCCGGCCAATTCGGGATTGGCTCCCCAACGCGTGCGCCGTTGGCCGATCGCAAAGATCTCCACCACAACGATCACGGTGAGAGCCACCGGAAGCACGAGAACGGCGAAGAGGTCGGCGACCAACACGATTCCCAGCTCGGGATGCCATCCACCGACACGCACTACGCGGGTGCCGTCGTTGACGACAAGTCCCAACATCACGAAGGAGCTTGCTGCTGCAACCGTCAGGCCGACCAGTGTGACGAGGTCGCGAGCCAGAGGTGTGCGCCGTAGCAACAGCGACGAGCCGGAGGCGAGGAGCGGCACGAGGATCGTGGCCGCGATGAGACTGTTCATTCGTCGACCCCGTCTTCTGCGGAAGCGGCAATTCGTCGGTCCTCGAGATCGTCTTCGACCTGATCGTCACCGGTGAGTATCTGTTGACGGCGGGCCAGGGCCAACAGGAACAGGGTCAGCCCGAAGGCGATGACGATCGCCGTGAGACCTAGCGCTTGTGGCAGGGGGTTTGCAGTTGCGTCCGGGGTTGTCTGATCGGCGATGGGGGCATCGCCGGGCGACCCGCCAGCGGTGACAAGGGCCAACACGGCGGCATGTCCGAGGAGACTGAAGCCCAGGATGATACGGCTCAGCGATCGGGCGGTGATCAGGTAGATACCGACCGAGGTGAGACCGCCGATGGTGGCGAGCAACGCGATGCTCATTCCTCGCCACCCCCCTGAGTGGAGGCGACCCCGAGGCCGTCCAACAACGCAGCCACCAAACTCACCACAATCAACGTGACGCCGATGTCGAAGGGCAGTGCGGTTCCGCTTTTCACGGTGCCGAGAACAGGAAGCTCTACAGTTTCCACCACCTGGTCCAGCATGATGTCTCCCCACACCAATGGCAGCGCCGCTGTCGAGACGATCACCACCACTCCAATTGCCATCAACACGGAGACGTTCAGCTTGCTGGGTAGCGCGGTGAGACGTTGGAGGGCGAGAACGCAGCCGAAGACCAGGCCGGCGGCGAAGCCACCTCCTGGGCGGTTGTGGCCGGCAAAGAGGAGATAGGTGGCGATGAGGACCGCCAGGGGTGTCGCAATGGCGACCGCTCGACGGGCAACGGAGGAGTGTGCGGCAATCATCGCTGCCCCGCCATGGATCGGAGGTTGGCCAGCGCCAAGATGCCCAGCGCAACCGTTGCCAAGACGATCACCTCACCCAAGGTGTCAAGGCCCCGCACATCGGTGAGAATCACATTGACCACGTTGTTCCCTCCGCCCTCAGTCACCGCTTGGTTCTGAAGTTCCTCCAGCGGAGGTTGACCCGAGGGGACCGCCGACGCGGCCGCAAGGGCGAGGACAACAACCGCACCGCCGAAGGCGGCAACGGCGATGCGAATCGCTCGCCATGAACGATTCACCGGCGGGAAGTCCCGGGTGAGATGCCCGAGCCCGAGCACGAACGCGACGATCACGATTGTCTCGACGAGCAGCTGAGTGAGAGCCAGGTCGGGAGCGCCCTGGATCACGAACAACGCTGACATCGCCAGACCGACAGCCCCCAGCGTCAGCGCCGCGCCAAGTCGAGACCCGACCGCGGCGCCACCGAGCGATGCCCCGACGATGATGAACCCCAGACCTCCCTGGAGCGGGTTGTCCCAGATGACAAGCTGGCCGAAATCGACATCCACGACAAGCACCGATCCGGCGATTGCTGCCACCAAGGCCATGGTGGCCAGATACACCGGCAGGGATCCGTGCTGGATACGGGCGGTGATCTCTACAGCACCGGAGAGTGTTCGATCGAGTAGAGAATCAACCTGGTTGGCACCGACCGGCTCCGGCGCATTCGATGGGCGTTGAGCGATGATCCAGCCCAGCACGACTCCGACCCCAACGATTGCGACCGAGACGAAGAAGGCCGACTTCAGCCCGGGCCACCGGAGCAAGGAGTACGCCTCGGCTGCCTGGTTGAGCTGGATCGCAGCCGGTGTGACGATTCGATTGGAGGCCTCGATCCAGAAGAAGCCAATGATGCCAAGCCCGGCGAGTAGTACCGATGGGATCGACATCGCCCAGTTCCGAGGCTTGACATGGATGGCCGGAGCGTTGGAGAACGTGAGCAGTACGAACCGGAGGGTGTAGGCGACCGTGAGAACCGAGCCCCCGAACACACCAGCGGCCGCCATCATCTGTTCGAAGCCGCTCAGTTCGAGAACAGCTTCCACCGCCGCCTCCTTTGCGGCGAACCCGAGCAGGGGAGGGACGCCCGCCATTGACAGCGATGCCCCAACGGCGACCGCGAAGGCCACCGGCATCGTGCGACGAAGGCCTCCGAGTTCTGTGACATCGCGTGTACCGGTTCGCACATCGATCTCGCCCACCACGCAGAACAGGGCAGCCTTGAACAACGCATGAGCGAACAGGATCGAGATCGCAGCAAAGACTGCCTTTCCGGTTCCGATGCTGAGCAACGTTATGAGCAGGCCGAGCTGGGAGATCGTTCCCCACGCCAGAATGAGTTTGCCGTCGGTATGTCGCAGCGCAACCGCTCCGCCCCACATCATCGATGAGATCCCCAAGGACATCCCTAGCGTCTTCCAGGTGGTGACCTCGGTGAAGGAAGGTCCGGTCAATGCCACGAGGACCACTCCGGCCTTGACCATTGTTGCCGAGTGCAAATACGCACTCACCGGCGTTGGAGCAGCCATCGCCCCGGGAAGCCAGACGTGGAAGGGAATCTGGGCCGACTTGGTTGCAGCACCGATGAGGATCAGAACCGCCGAAACTGCGCCGGCCGTGCCTGAAACCTGTGGGAGGTCCGATAGTGCCACGACCCCGCCTTCACGCTGGAGTACCAGCAGGCCGGCCAAGAGGGACAGGCCACCGATGCCGGTGATCATGAGTGCTCGGCGGGCGGCAGCTTGAACTGCGACGCTGGCGTTCTTATGGCCAACCAGTAGGAAGGACGTGACCGAAGTGAATTCCCAGAAGATGAACAGAGTCCAGACCGAGTCGGCCAACACCAGCCCCAACATGGATGTGGAGAACGCCAGCAGGGTGACCGGGAATCGCACCGATCCTGCCGCGTCGCGGCCGAAGTAGCCGATTGCGTAGACGAAGACAAGAGCTCCGATACCAGAGACCAGAAGCGTGAGCAGGAGAGCCAATGGTCCGGTCCGGAAGTGGAAACCAATGCCCAGGTCGCCAACCCAGTCGAAGCCGGCGGTTTTGGGCGCGGCATCCACGATGATCTGGTGGGCGGCCCACAGAGCGGTCAGCGCCGGTGCAATGCCTGCAGCTGCGAGGCCGCGATGGATCGAGAAACGGCCGAAGTACCCAGCGGCGAGCATGCCCGCAGCATGCGCACAGAGAATCCACCAGACCATCCGACAATCCTATCGGCTATTTGACAAGGTATGACACAATAGGTACATTAGAACATAGGTAATAGCCACTGTTATCTACCTACTAGGAGGTTCGTCATGATCACATCAGATAACAAGCACATGGATGACAGGAACATTGTGCTGGAGAACCACTGGAGAACGCAGCGACATCGCTCTGTGAAGAAGACACCCTCGCCACGCTCACACTCCGGGTTCGGTCTCTGATGATGGCTGACCCGGTCGGTAACGGGGAACAGCGGCAGTCGCTCATCACCGCAGCGTACGACATCGGTCTGGCTCTGGAATGGATTGAGGTCCGGACTCGCCGGGCGGGCTACACCACTGAGATCGAGTCCGAGCTGTTGGTCCTCGCTCTCGAAGTGAGCGTGCTCGAACAGGAGTGGTTCTGTGGAGACCACTGATCGTTTCACCGCGGCACGGTCCGAACTCCGAGAATCTGAACAGATTCGCTGGAAGAGGTACGATGCAGGGATGCAGTTGGTCGAGCCCAATCCCGAGATACCACCGTGGACCTTCCTCACGAACCATGCTCATGTGTTGATCGCCATCGGACGCAACCCTGAAATCCGCCAGCGTGACATTGCGTATGCCGTTGGTATCACCGTGGGAGCGGTCACCCGGATTGTTCACGATCTCGAGGAAGGCGGTTACCTTCGCCACGAGCGGATCGGCCGACGAAACCGCTACGAGGTCGTAGCCAACAAGGCCCTTCGCCATCCGCTCGAGAGTCAACACACGGTGGAAGAACTCCTGTCGACCTTGGCCCAGTAGCTCACCGACACAAGCTCAACCTGTGGCCACGGGCTAGGTTCGGCTGATGCAGGATTTCACGCCCGGTCGCCTCCACGATTTCGTTGTCGAGGTCGTCTCCGCACTCGGTTCCACCGGCGACGAGCCGCGCCTTGTAGCTGATCAACTGATCAGGGCGAACCTGTGTGGACACGACAGTCACGGGATCGGGATGCTCCCCAAGTACGTCGATTCGGTCCACGCCGGATTGCTCACCGTCAACGCATCGCCGAAAACGGTTGTCGACAGCGGGCCGGTGCTGGTGCTGGATGGCCAGAGTGGATTTGGTCAGGTCATGGGGTTTCGGTCGATGTCGGCCGGAATCGAAATCGCCGGCCAACACGGGATCGCCCTGGTCGGATTGCGAAACAGTTTTCACATCGGACGGATCGGCCATTGGGGTGAACAGGCCGCACGGGCCGGCATGGTGAGTCTTCACTTCGTGAACGTTGCTGCCCACGAACCGTTGGTCGCTCCATACGCAGGAGCGGACGCCAGGTTCGGTACCAATCCGGTGTGTATTGCCATTCCGGCCGGTGATGGCGGAGAACCGGCTGCACTTCTCGATATGGCCACGTCCACAATCGCTTTGGGAAAGACCCGGATCGCGAAGAACAAGGGCGAACCAGTACCCCAAGGCACCCTGCTCGATTCTTCCGGTCGTCTCACCACGGACCCCAACGTGATGTGGAACGATGGCCCGAAGGGTGCGCTGGTGGCCATGGGTGATCACAAAGGATCGGGACTGGCGCTGATGTGCGAAATCCTCGGTGCCGCCCTGCTCGGCGGGATGACCATCGATCCTCGCTATGAACGCACCGGTGCCATCCTCAACAGCATGTTGTCGATCATCATCGACCCCGCCGCGGTAGGTGACACATCTGTGCTCGCCCGTGATGCTGGCAGTTTCCTCGACTACGTGAAGCAGTCGACGATCCGTGAAGGCTTCGATGAAGTCTTGATTCCGGGTGAACCCGAGGGGCGAGCCTGCGCCATCCGGTCAGAGGCCGTCCCGGTCGACGACAACACCGTTGCCGAACTCAATACTGCGGCAGCGGCAGTTGGTGTCGAACCGTTGCTCCTGCGTGAGGGCGACGTGAAGGTCCCGCTGCAGACCTGGGGCGCCACTCCCGAGGAGATCGCCGATGCCATGGCGGGCGACGAGCTGATCAGCGATCCACCGATGAACGCCACTCGCTCGATCACGATTGCAGCCCAGCCGGATCAGTGTTTTTCGATGGCTGGTGCAGATGGGTTATGGACGAGCCGGCTGGTACAGCTACGACTGGATCGACAATCTCGGTCGCACCAGCGCAAAAACCATCTTGCCGCAGTATCAGGAACTGCAGTCGGGCGATACGGTGCCGGGTGGTCCAATCAATTTCACAGCAGTGACTCGTGGACCGACCCGGCAGACGATGACACCAGGCCGGTTCGTACTCGACTATCGCAACCGACGGATCGAGTTCACCCTGGCGTTCGAAACCCGCCCGATCCCGACCGGTACTCGTATGGTGAGTCGAGCTCGGGCCACGGTCCTAGTCTCCCGGAGGGAAGTATGGTGTCGCGCCTTCTCGAGTTCGGCGACGGAGTGATGGTCCGTCGTCAACTGCTCAACATTCGGTCCCGAGCGGAGGCGACCGGCGGGTAGAGCAGTATCGAGGGTGCAGCCCTGATCGATGTTCGTCCGATCCCGGGTTCGAGTCGCACCGGGGTCACCGGCAGGCGTCGATCCAATCGACCTCGAGGCGGAATGGGCCATCCAAGCCATCGCTGATCATGATGCCCATACGGGTGGCGAGGGTCTTGTCGAAGGGGAGGTCATCCACGGGGCGACCGAAAGATAGCTGGAAACAAGTCGGCGAACTCCACCGAAACCGTCTGCCACCGGTCCGAGCCGTCGAACTCGATCGGCGCACGATGAGAAACCCGTCGATCCCGTGAGCTCACGTTGTCGTCGAAGGTGACCATGTAGCTCCGGTCGTCTGACCGGGCACGAAACACGACCCGCTCGAAGGGGGACGAGCACCCCCGGTTCGAGCGCTAGGCGCAGCGAAGAGAATCCACCCCCGTCGGTGTTGGTTTCACCCGCGAAGACCATCAGCCCATCGGCGAACTCTGGGCCACCCAATGATCGACCGCCCATCACGTTGTCGTTGACGGTCTGCCACGCCCGCTGCTCGACCTCGGTGGAGAAGTCGGTGACTCGAACGCACTCGGGGTCGATCTCATCTGAGCTGGGTTTGATCTTGTTCACGGTGACTTCCTCGGTCTCGGTCATGGGTGGGGTAATCGGCGGGCTACCTCGACGAGGTGTCGGCTTGTTGCCCAGAGCGGCGCCAGCGGTGAACCATTCGAATCCACTCATGAGTACTGGGCGAGGGCTCGGTCGACTGCCGAGCAGTAGCCACCACCGAACTTGATTGCATGCACGATCAGCGGCGACAGTTGGTGGAGGGCAATCCGCTCGGGCCAACCGTCGGCCAGCGGAGTTGCCTCTGCATAGGCGTTGAAGCAGTCCGATCCGAAGCCGCCAAAGAGACGCATCATTGCCAGATCGAATTCTCGATGGCCGCCGAAGCAGGCTGGATCGATCAACCAGCTGCGACCGCCCGAATCGATGATCCGGTTACCTGCCCACAGGTCTCCATGAAGCCGGGCCGGCCTTTCGGGTGGTCCAACGAGACCCGTGATTCTGGAGGCCACATCTTCGATGCGTTGCACTGTCGCCTCGGGTAGGCAGGTTCGGTTGCGTGCAATCCGAGCCAGTGGAAGAAGTCTCCGATTGGCAAGGAACTCCGCCCATGTTTCGCAGCTGTCGTTGGGCAGAGCTTGGGATCCGGTTGTTCGACGGTCGGCTCGACCAAATCCGTCGGCTCCAGCCTGGTGCAGCCCAGCGAGCGATCGGCCAAACGTTGACTCGTCCGAGGAGGCCGATCGGGACTCGTCGATCCATTCCAGTATCAGGAGGGGAGGGGAGTCGCTGGCGTACAGAACCTCGGGTACCGGCAAGGCACCACCGTCTCGTAACCATCTGAGTCCGGCCGCTTCGGTGGTGAAGAATCCAGCCGGAGGGTCGGTGTGAGTCTTGGCGAACACGACGCAGCCATCCGCCAACTCCACTCGATGGGCCGAAGCGAAATCCCCACCGGCGAGCCGTTGGCTACGAACCGCCATCGTGGGTAGTGCTTTGGAGACGAGGGTCAGGTCGAGATCCACTGTCCCAGTATCGTCGGCACTCGCATTTCTGCCGTCAGTTTCTCGTCGCCGCTGTCCCTCTTTGCGCCTAGTGTTCGTCGTAGGGGAAACCGAGCGGATCACCGAGACCCGCCAGAGGAAAGGAAATTGCGATGCCCAACTACGTACTCACCTACCACGGCGAAATGGGCTCAATGCCAGAGGACCCCGAAGCCATGGCCAGCGTCATGGCTGCATGGGAAAGCTGGTACGGGACCATCGGTGCCGACCTGGTCGACGGTGGAGCACCATTTGGGGAGACCTCGGCGGTCGGACCCGATGGTGCTGTGGCGCCGCCGGCGTCGTTGACCGGCTACACGATTGTCAAGGCGGCCGACATGGACGCTGCGACTGTCATTGCCAAGGGTTGTCCGGTCCTGGGAGATGGACACACGGTTCAGATCTCCGAGGCATTCGACATGTGAGCCCAACTAGCTCAGGTCGAGGCCTTTCGCTGCGATCGGAGTGAGTCGCAACACCTCGGGCGGACCCGCCATGAGGTGACCGAGGCCCGCCATGGCCGCCGCCATTCGTTCACCTTTCCCGTGAGCCTTCAAGGCGTTGCTGTCGGTGTAGAGCTCGAAGAATCGGAACACTCCTGGCTCGTCTCGGCTGGCGTGTGCGCTATAGATCTCACAGCCCGGTTCTTCGTCTGCGGCAGCGATCAAGTCGACGATGGCATCTTCCAGCTCGGTCTCTCTACCGTCTGCCGCTGTCAGGGTTGCTATGAGGGTGATCTTTGACATCGAAAGAAGATAGCTCGTTCGTGACGATCAAACCGACGGGTCGGTCCCGCGTTCGCGACCACTAACCTCCGCTGGTGAGCTTCGCCGTTCCCACCAAAGCGATCCGCAAGTTCAGGCCGTCGGTATCGCCGGGCTTGCTGATGGGTTCGGCCGCTGTCACGGCGGTTTTCGTGGCCACCACCTTTGCGGTACCCGATGTTGTCGATGAGTTCGCGGTAGGCCCAGGGGCCGCAGCAATGATCTCTACGGTTCAGGTTGGGGGATTCACACTGACCAACTTGCTGGGAGGACGGCGGCTCCTGCCAACAAGATCCATGGCCCAGAAGGCTTTGGTGGTGATGGTCGTGGTCAATGTCGGGTCTGCGGTGGCTCCCAGTTTTTCCAGTCTGATCGTCCTCCGATTCGTCTCCGGCCTGGCCATGGGGATGTTCACGTGGATCGCATGGTCCGATAGCGCTTCAGATGGAGTGCGAAGGGGGGAGATTGCAGCTATCGGCCCCCTGACAGCGGCGATCGCTGCCCCGGTTCTCGGTTTGGGATCGCAAGCGTTTGGGCTCGCCGGTCTGTACTGGCTGCTGGCGGTTCTTTCCAGTGTGTGCCTTCTCGCTCCGCTTTCGGTCGAGGCCTCGATATCCAAAGGACGCCGTCCCATCCAAGCTCGGGGGGTGGTCCCGGTGTTGCTCGGCCTGTCAGCCCTGACGCTGGGCGGATCAGCCGTCTTCGTGTTCCTTGGTGTGATTGCCCGAGAGAACATCGGAATGTCCACCCTGGGATTGTCATTGGCGCTGAGTCTGAACGCCCTGGCGGGTATCCCCACCGCCCGATACGCCGGGCGCCGTCGCTTTCCCGGTGGGTTTGTGATGATTACTGGGGTCTGTGCGGTGCTCTTGACCCTCACCACCAGCAGTGTCGCTCTGTATGTGATCCTGGTGATCTGGGGGCTGTCGTTCTGGGCCGCAATACCGGAAGCGTATGCGTTGCTCTCGGAGCGCTCGGTTCACGCTGCCGATCGAATCGGCGATGCTCAGGCGGTCATGGCGGTCGGTCGGGTGGTGGGTCCGACGATGGGGGGCGTGCTCGTGGCAACCGGCTCGTACGCAGTTCTCGGCGTTGTCGCCGGCGCCACAATGGTGGCTGGCGGCATCATGATCGAGTTGGTCTCGCGGGGATTCCACGGTCCGGTCTGATTCAGACCGACTGTTGTTGCTCAGACTCGATGTCACCCCGTGAGTCGGTTGGATCATCCAGGTGAGCCAAGCGGCGTCGCTGGGTGATTGCTAGAAACAGCCCGACGACCAGAACGATCGTTCCGGCACCGGTGACGACCAACCGGGGGCTTGTGGCGTCGGAAAGGCGAGTCTGGAGCAGCGCCCCGATCGGAAAGGAGCCGGTGAAAGTCATGATTCGTATCGCCATCACCCGGCCCCGGATCTGTTCGTTCACGATGCTCTGTACTGCGGTATTGCTGGTGACAACAATCATCATGAAACCGCTTCCCGCCAACAGCAGCCCCACCGCACCTTGGACGACGGTGGTGGATGACCCGAAGATGATGATCGCCACCCCGTAGAACGGCACGGCGAATCGGATGACCGATGCCCTCCGCAGGTCACCGAACATCCCGCTGACCACCGGGACTGCGATGACGGCTCCCGCCCCCAGCAGCCCACCGAGCAGACCGACATAGCCCCTGTCCACCTCGTAGACCTGCTGCACGAAAACAGCAGCGAAGTTGAGGAGCGGGAAACCCAGGAATGCCACCACGGCGGCCAGACCGATGCCGACGGCGATACCGGGCTGGCTGTGGACATACCGAACCGCCTCCACGAAACCGCGTCCCACCTTGCGCTGCACCTGCACCTGTCTGGTCTGGGCCGGTCGCACGAGTAGTAGGGCAACGACAACTGCCCCGTAACTCAACGAATTCCCCAGGAACGCCCACGACGGACCTGCAAAAGCCAGGATCAACCCTCCCAGGGCCGGCCCGATTCCTCGCGCGGCGTTGAACTGGAGGCTGTTCATCGAGATTGCCGAGGGAAGGTCCTCGATCGGAACCAGCAGGGGAATGAACGATTGCCATGCCGGGATCGTGAACGCACCAAAGATTCCTGTGAATGCCGCCACCGCAACAATCGCAGCCGGCTCGCGAACCCCCGAAATCCACACGAGCCACAGCGCGAAGGCGGCAACCGCTGCTCCGCTTTGACCGGCGATCAACAGCTTGCGACGCTCGAAACGGTCGGCCAGATTGCCGGCCAGCGGGCCCAGCAGCATGGATGGGAAGATTGCGGCGAAGGTGGCGATTCCGGTCCAGAATGCCTGATCGGTGATCTCCAACAACACAACCGGAAGGGTGATGTTCTGGAGCCACGTACCGGAGTTCGACACAAGTGCTCCAGCCCAGAAGCGTCGAAAGTCTTGATGGTGAAATGCTCTGAAGCCGTGCCGGACCCCGCTCGGCTGTAGCGGCGCCGCCGGTGCTGGTCCGTCAGCGCGAGAGGAGTCCACGCCCCTCAATCTATGAGGATGAGTCCCGCGGAGGACCTGAAGCGGTCTAGGAGGTGGTGACCGTTCGAAGCCCCGTGCGGAAGGACTCGTTGCCGGCTGCGTCGAATGCCTTCACGTACAGCTGATACGTCCCTGCCGGTAGATCGAAGGTAGCCGACGTGCTCGCCACCTCTATCACGACACTCTGGTCGGCGAAGTCGTACACCCGGTAGCCGGCAACGCCGACATTGTCGGTTGCTGGACCCCACGACAGGCTCACAGTTGTCCCCACCACGCTATCGACAGTGATCGCGCCCGGAATCGACGGGCGTTCAGCGTCGGAGGATCCGGCGACAACCACGGTGCGGATGCCACTGCGGAACGAGATGTTCCCGGCAGCATCCACAGCACGGAGGTAGTAGCGGTAGGTCCCCGGCGCAAGCGGCTCGAGCCGCGGAGTGACTCCGGGAACTTCTACGATCAGTCCATTGGTATCGGCGTCGTAGATTCGGTAGCCGGTGACACCCACGTTGTCGCTGGCGGCGCTCCATGCGAGGTCGACATAGTCGTCGCCGATCTCGATCACCGAGATCGCGCTCGCCAGGACTGGCCGTTCGTTGTCCACCGCTGCGCCGGTGACGGTGAAGCTGCGGAAGCCTGTGCGGAACGACTGGTTGCCGGCTTGGTCGAACGCTTTGGCGTACACCGAGTAGTCGCCGGGGGCGAGGCCGGTGAGCGTCACCGAGTTGGTGGCGGTTTCCACGATCAGGGCGTTGGTCGCCGAGTCGAAGATCCGGTACCCGGCCACGCCGACGTTGTCGGTGCTGGGGTTCCATTGCAGGTCGGCGGAGTCGATACCGATCGAAACCACCTGAACTGCACCTGGCACGCTCGGCCGTTCGTTGTCCACCGCTGCGCCGGTGACGGTGAAGCTGCGGAAGCCTGTGCGGAAGGACTGGTTGCCGGCTTGGTCGAACGCTTTGGCGTACACCGAGTAGTCGCCGGGGGCGAGGCCGGTGAGCGTCACCGAGTTGGTGGCGGTTTCCACGATCAGGGCGTTGGTCGCTGAGTCGAAGATCCGGTACCCGGCTACGCCGACGTTGTCGGTTGAAGCTGTCCACGAGAGATCGGCTGTGTCGACTCCGATTGCGCCTACCGAAATCGCCCCCGGAACGCTGGGTCGCTCGGTATCGATGGTTCCTTCTTCGCACAGTCGGATGAAGCTATCGACTGCACTGGTGCCGGCGAAGGTGAGGTCGCCGCCGAACCACAGGCATCCGTTGGTGTCGCCGTGTATGGCCCAGACGCCGGCTCGAGCAGCCTCGATGTCAGGTCGGAATGATGAGATCCAGTCCCCGGTGTTGGCGTCGAACGCTGCGATCCAGGTGGTGGGGCCGGTCTGCAGTATCGGGGCATCGGTCTCACCTGCGGGAGGTGATGGGTACCATCTCACCCCTGCTGCCGACTCCATGATCGCGCTGTTGCGGCAATGGCAACCGGCGTAGACACGGTCCCCCACCACTTCCAGGTCCTGGTAGTCGCCGACCGGATCAGCGAGGTGGAATCGGTGGATCGACAGATCGGCCTCATTGAGGACTTGAACAAAGTGTTCGCTGCCAACGATCCATACGAATCCGTTCGCCACAACCACGTCGTACAGATACTGCCGACTCTGGTTGGCGGTGTTGGGTTGGATGTCTTGAACACCCGGCACCAGCGCACCGGTCGTCCCGTCGAGGGCTGCGAAGCCATTGACCACCGGGGTGCCGTCCACCGCCGTTAGATAGCCAGCCACGTAGACGCGATCGAGGTCGGGGCTTGGAGCGATTCCCCACACTCCGCCGCCGGTGATTACCGGACGCCAGCTGGGATCGTGGCCACCGGTCGTCACATCGAACCTCAGGGCCCGCCATGCAGCGTTGTTGCCGCTGCTCGAGATCACGCTGGTGAAGCTGCCTGCCACGTACAACCAGTTGTCCAGAACGGTGAGCGAACGAACTGATGGCGCACCATTGATGTCACCGGTCCAGGATGAATCGACTGCACCGGTCGTGGCGTTCAAGGCCACAAGGGCGTCGATCGCTTGGCCGTTCACCGAGGTGAACTCGCCTCCTACGAACAGCTTGGTTCCGTCGGGCGAGGCGGCGAGCGCATGTACGACACCGTTGAGATCCGGCGTGAATGTATCGATGTACTGCCCGCTGCTGACGTGGAAGGCCGCCAAATACGGTTGCCCGATCGACACCGCTCCGTCTGTCACTTCCTGGAAGCGTCCACCCACATAGATCCGTTGACCGATCTGCTCGATCGCCCACACTTCGGTGCGGATCCGAGGACTGCCGGGCACGAGGTCGGTCCCGTCAACTCCCCACGGAAGGTTGTTGTTGTCACCCAGCTCGGCTGCAGCCGGCTGCGCCATGCCGAAAAGGCTTGCCAGAATCGCCGCACAGAGCAGGACGGCTGTCGTTCGTCGTGAACTCATCCGAGGTCTCATTTCTCTTTGATCGCCACGGCCGAGAATACAGGATGTCAACTGGACTGAGTTGGGCGGGTTTGCCTTTGCACCGGCGAGCCTAAAGCACTAATCGGTATCGTCTCGGCGGTATCGTCTTGTGCCGTGGGTCTTGCGGAAGGCAGCGGCCTCAGCGCTGAGGGAAAAGCCGTACGATCCGACAGTCGTTCTCGGGCGATTTCGATCTTGGGGCTCGGGACACTGGTAATGGGGGCAACGGTGCTCGTGGGTCGAGCCCTTGCGGTGGGTCCGGTCAGAGAGTGGCATGAGTCGATCTTCAACCCGATCGTCGAAGGCCTCCAGCGCAGCGACGTTCTGATTGATATCAGCACCGTGCTCACCGACCTCGGTCATCTCAACATCAACTACGTCATGCTGGCTGCGTTGGCGGTGGTCGTATGGTTTCGGCCTGGCTGCGACTCAAGAGCCTGGCTGGTTGGGCTGGCGATGACCGCTGTGGGGCTTCGACCGTTTCAATCCATCGTCAGTCGGTTGGTCGACGGCTCCACACCGTCTTCGTCCCTGGTTGTCGGCGTTGCCGGACCATACTTCTCCGGAGGAGTGTTTCGCGTGACGTTGATTGCTGCGCTCACAGCCTTGGTCTTCCAGCGATCCACGGGGTTTGTCGTCGTCTTCGCAACGCTTGCTGGAGCGTTCGAAGGGTTGACTCGCTTGGCCCTCGGTCGGCACTGGCTACTCGACGTCGTGGTCGCGATCCCGGTTGGTATCGCTGTCGCTTTCGTTGTGTCCTTGGTCGTGGAGCTGCTTTCCGATGAGCGTTCGCGAACCCGGGTGAGCAGTGCTCGTTCGGCCCACGGGAACCCAACCACGAACTGAGTTTGGCGAAAGCCCGATGTTCCGCCGTCGTCAGCGCGCGGAAAGTGCCGCCTCGTTCATTGCCGTGTCGATTCTGTGGAAGAGCGGCCGGGCGAAGAAAAGCAGCGACCCTACGACGGTGCCGGACACGACGTAGACCCACTGGGGTCCGAACCGCTCGGCGATGAAACCGCCGAACAATGCTCCCAGCGGTTGGAAGCTCCATGCAATGAACAGGTAGGCCGTCATCATCCGACCGAAGATCCGGTCGTCCACAAGTCGCTGGCGGACCGTTCCGCTGATCACGTTCCAGGTGGGATCCGACACCCCACCAAACAGCACGGCGAGTACTGCCATCGGAACCAGGGTCGAGAAGCCGAAGATGAACGCCTGTAGAGAGAATGCGATGACGCTCACCTTCATGCTCGTCCCGTGGCTGGTCTTCTTCACAAGGGCCAGCACGAAGAACGACATGGTGACCGAGGCGACGGCATCACCGGTGAGAAGCAGTCCGTATTGGAACTCGCTCAGACCGAACCGCTCCGTGGCCAGAATCACGAAGATCGCGTTGCCAGCTTCACCAACGAAGGCGAAAGCGGCCACCGTGAGAGCGAGGGGCCGGAGCACCCGGTGGCCCCACACGTACGTGAGCCCGCTCATCATCTGCTCGACGAAGGATCCAGCATCGGGGTCGATCTCGGGTTTGAAGGTGCCCCGCAGGTTGGCCAGCAGACCCACGGTGCCCACGTAGAGAGCTGCCGCTGCGAAGAATGGGATCGACGGGTCGAGCTGGAACAAGAATGCACCTACCGGCGGGCCGATGAACATGTTGGAGACGGTCTCGCTCGCTCGGAGTCGACTGTTGGCTACTTCCAAATGGTTCGTACTGACCACATCCCGGACAACAGCCGGCAGGCCTCCGTCGGTCAGTACCTCGCCCATCCCGACCACGAATGCCCCGGAGGCGAGGAGGAGGATTGAGGCGTGATCGGCCACCACGGAGAGGCCGATTCCGACCAGGGCAGCGGCTCGTGCCAGCTGGGCGATCATCGCAAGATGACGCCGGTCGAAACGATCGATCAGAACCCCGGCCGGCAGCCCGATCACCAGAAACGGAAGAAAACGGAATGCGGCGACCAGCGCGACCAGCCGGGCGTCGTCGGTGAGCGTGATCGCCAGCAACGGAAAACCGACCAAGGTGAGGCCGTCGCCGAGGTTTGAAGTGGTGAAGGCCGACCACAGAGCCCAGAACCTCTGTCCCAACGCCGAGTCTCTCACCGCCCGAGCCTAGGGCTCATGGGGGACCCGGTGCATGACAAATCCACCGGCGTTGACCGGGTCACCTCGGTCGAACGCCTCGGGCACGCTTGGACTTCTACGTGAGGAAAAGGCGTCCGTCGGCTTCGGTTACCGGCCGAACTCCGAGGGGCTGGCGGATCGGCTTGCGGGTCGGTTCCCCGGTGCGCAGGTCGAACCGTCCGTTGTGTTTGGGGCATTCGAGTTCACACCCAAGAACCAAGCCGGTGGCGAGATCGGCCGCCCCGTGTGTGCACATTCGATCGGCCAGGATGTGGTCACCGTCCTCGGTTCGGGCCAGAACGAAATCGACCCCGTCGATCCGCACCGGGCGTAGCGCGCCAGGTGCCAGGTCGGCCGGTCCGAGGTCGGTTCGCCCGCTGTCGCCGGCCCAATCGGTTACCTGAACGATCTGGGCCCGTTTCCCGGGAACATCGGGAATCTGTCGATCGGGGATCTCCCAGTCGGGGTCGACACTCTGGTGCTTGAAGGCGTCGATGATCTCGGCGTAGGCATGCCACGTGCTGGGATTTGGCGGCACGAGCTGGTCCTTGATTTCCTCGTGTAGTTGGGGCAGCGAGTAGTAGGGAACCGATGGAAACATGTGGTGTTCCACGTGGTAGTTCATGTTCAGATACAGGAACCGAAAGACGGGGTTCATCAGAACGGTGCGGGTGGAGTACCGATGGTCGAGAACATTCTCTTGGAGGCCTGCGTGCTGGGTGACGCCGAAGAAGATGTAGAACCACGCGCCGTACAGCGTGGGTCCGCCCACATACAGCACCGGCCAGACGGTCCGCGTCGCCAGGGAGAGCGCTATGGCTCCAAACCAAATGAGGGTATAGACGCGGGCGTCTCGGATCAGCCGCCGGTGATCCTCGGGCGGGACCAACTCCAGTGTGTTCTCATCAAGCTGACCAAAGGCAGTCCGAGCCGTGTTGACCATGCCCAATGGTCCGTTCTTCACGTTGCTGAACAACATGCGCCGCGGCACCGAACGACGGGGGCCTCGGGAACACGATCTCGGCATCCCGTCCTCGGATGATCGTGTCGGTGTGGTGGCGGAAGTGGGACCAGCGCCAGAAGAGAGCCTGGCGATTGAGCATGAAGCTGGCCGGGTAGTAGAACACGTCGTTCAGGAAGTTCGACTTGAACGCCGTGCCATGCCCACATTCGTGCCAGCGGGCATCTGATGCGCCGCCGGTCAGCGCGCCGTAGAGGAGGAACGCCGGAATCGCCCACCACGAGTCGCGAACGTTCCATGCCAGTACCCCAGATGCAACGATCAGTCCGATCCACAATGCCATGTCGATCGCTGCCCGCCCGTTGGACCGGGCCGACAGTTCGGCAAGCCGTTTCGGATCGATGTCAGCCTGGAACCAACGACCATTGGCCATGCCGTTCGTCAACGCGGCAGCAGATTCGGCACCTCGCAGCGAGTAGTCCCGGTGCGTCATCTGAACGGCAGTCACGATTCAGATCGTAGTTGGGCTGGCCGTTGTGCTCACACGCAACGATTCATCTGCACAGTCGGGATGTGAACCCCGAACAACGTTCGTGACGCCTCGAGGCTTCTGTTGGTGGGGTCGGGCCAGCGTTTCAGTGAGGAGGTCGCGGGCCGGGGTGAAAGCCTTCGCACTACCTAGACTCCGAACATTGAGTCTCTCACTTCGCACGCCCGTCATCTACGGACGCTGCTGGAAAACCCTGTCGTCTCCCTTGATCGAATCGCTGCGGCGATTTCGGTCGGGGTGGATCGGCACGCACCACCGGAGTTCGAGCCGCTTCAGACCATTGACGAACTGGCCGGTGATGCCCCTTCACCGAGGGATGCCACCGACGTCATGGGATACGTCTTCGGTGAACTCGGGTTTGCACCCAACACCTCCAATTACTATTCGCTGTCCAACTCGCTTCTGCACAAGGTGCTCGAACTCCGGCGAGGAAATCCGATTTCGCTGGCGATCGTTGCGATCGAGATCGGCAAGCGGATGGGAGTCGAATTGGTTCCGGTCGGGATGCCGGCTCATTTCCTCATCGGCCTGGCATCAGAGCCGGACGGTGCACCCAATCGATGGTTCGACCCGTTTGCGGCGGGGCGCGAACTGCGAGCGTCCGATGCTCGTGAACTGTTTGACGCCATCACTCCCGCTGCGTCGGAATTCAGCGTGCTCATGCTGGGCGAGACTCCGCTCCCGTTCGTAGCCGGACGGGTCCTAGCCAACATCAAGAACGCGGCGGTCCGCTCGGGTGATATTCCTGCCTTCGTCGCGGCGAGCGAACTGGTGCTGGGGCTGCCCGGATCGGGTGTGAACGAGTACAGAACGTTGGTTCGAGCGCTCGGCTCCAGTGGGCGCCACGACCGTGCGGTCGAAGTCTATGAATGGCTGGCCGAGAACGATCCCGAGCATGAACTGGAACACCGGCGGGCCCTCACCCGGCACGCCGCCAGCCGCAATTGACGTTTCCGGGCTAGTCACCGGCGACGAAGTAGGTCCAGTTGCCGGCTCTGTCGATTCCGGTCCGGTAGCCGATGTAACCGATTTCTTCGTAGAACTCGAAGTCGCCCTCGCTGTATCCAAGCTCGACCAAGTGGGGGGAGTCGTGGGAGCGGCCGCGGTCGTAGGCATTGAGTTCTCGGCCACGTCGATTCCGACGGTTCACAGGAACACGTCGACGACTATTGCCGTTCGTCCTTGAGGTCGCGCGCCATCAGTTCCAGGGCGGCCTTCCTCGGGTCTTTGTCTTCGTACACGACCTGGTAGAGCTGGTCAGCGATGGGCATCTCGACGCCGACGGACTGGGCGAGCTTATTCACCGCCAAGGTGGTTTTGACGCCTTCTGCCACCATTTCCATTTCGGCGAGGATGTCGTCGATATGGCGGCCCCGACCGAGCGCGACGCCGACAGAGCGGTTGCGCGACAGCCCCCCAGTGCAAGTGAGGATGAGGTCGCCGACGCCCGACAACCCGGCGAATGTGAGCGGGTCGCCACCGAGCGCAACACCAAGTCGGGTGATTTCGGCGATCCCGCGTGTAATCAACGCTGCCATGCTGTTGTGGCCATAACGCAGGCCTTCGACGATGCCGGCGGCGATGGCGATGACGTTCTTCAACGCCCCGCCGAGCTCGACGCTGAGGATGTCGTCGCTGGCGTAGACCCGGAATGTGGGCGTGGCGAACAGCTCTTGGATGCGATGGGCGTTCTCGATATTCCGGCTGGCTGTCACCACCGCGGTGGGATGCCCAGCGGCGACCTCGCGGGCGAACGATGGGCCGGAGAGTGCGACGATCCCTTCAACGACAGGGCCTCCGATCGCCTCGCCGAGAATATCGTTGGGGGTCATCAGGGTGTCCACCTCGATGCCCTTGGACACCGTGACCAGTTGGGCATTGGCGTCGATGTGAGCAGCGACCGGACTGAACACCTTGCGGATGAACTGGGTCGGCACGGCGTTGACGATCACCTCGGCGTTCGCGAGCGCGCCCGGCAGGTCAACGGTCGCCGCAAGGTCCTCGGACAGAACGATGCCAGACAGGAACGTGTCGTTCTCTCGGGCGGTGTTGATGCCGGTGACGACCTCGTCTTCGCGAGCCCAGATCGTCGTCGGTACTCCCTTGGCGGCAAGCAGATTCGCCACCGCAGTTCCCCACGATCCACCTCCAACCACCAGCGTTCTCGGTTCAGCCATTCACTGACAGTAGTCTGTCAACCCTCGAAACCATGCTTGGTTGGAACGGTGAATGGCGAGGGCGGTTAGCCTGGCGTCGTGTTCCCCCAACGCAGACTGCGCCGAATGCGCCGCACGGAGGCTCTCCGGCGGATGGTGGCCGAAACTGCTCTCACCGTCGACGATTTGATCGCTCCGCTTTTCGTCAGCGAGACGCTGACCGAACCCCGTGAGATCCCGTCGCTGCCGGGCGTGGTGCAGCACACCCAGGACTCCCTGCGGGCCGAAGTCGCTCGGCTCGCCGGACTCGGTGTACCAGCGGTGATTCTCTTCGGCCTTCCCGAGACGAAGGACGCCACCGGGTCCGAAGCCGCAAACCCCGCCGGCGTGGTGCAGGTGGCGTTGTCGAACCTTCGAGCCGACCTGGGCGACGAGATCGTTCTGATCGCTGACCTCTGCGTGGACGAGTACACCGACCACGGCCACTGCGGAATCGTTACCGGCCGACGGCGCTGTCGACAACGACGCAACCCTCGAGACTGTACGCCGACATAGCGGTTGCCCAGGCCGAAGCCGGCGCCGACATCTGCGCACCGTCGGGAATGATGGACGGACAGGTGCTGGCCATCCGTGACGCTCTCGACGGCGAAGATCACACCGAGGTGGCGATCATGGCCTACGCCGCCAAGTACGCCAGCTCCTTCTACGGTCCGTTCCGGGACGCGGTCGATGTGACCATCGCCGATGGGGGCAATCGAAAGGGCTATCAGCAGGACTATCGGAACGGCCGAGAGGCGATCGAAGAGATCACGTTCGATCTGTCCGAGGGTGCTGACATGGTGATGGTGAAACCGGCTCTCGCCTATCTCGACATCGTCGCCGCCGCACGAGCCATCACGAACGTCCCAGTCGCCGCCTATCACGTCAGCGGCGAGTACGCGATGGTCAAAGCGGCCGCCGCCAACGGATGGATCGACGGCGACGCAGCGATGTTCGAGATCCTGACCAGCATCAAACGAGCCGGCGCTGATCTGATTCTCACCTACTTCGCCGGCGAGATCGCCGAGGCGTTGGCGCATGACCGAAGCCACTGCGATGACCCCGACCGATGAACTACTCCACCAACGAGGAAGCCTTCGAGGCCTCAAAGAAGGTGCTGGTCGGGGGAGTGAACAGCCCGGTTCGCAGTTTCGGTTCGGTCGGTGGAACCCCCTACGTCGTCGACCGGGCCGAAGGTGCCCACGTGTACGACCTCGAAGGCAACCGCTACATCGACTACGTGCAGAGCTACGGACCGTGCATCCTCGGGCACGCCCACCCTCGATGTGGTCGCCGCCATCACCGCAGGCCGCCCAGCGGGGGACCAGCTACGGAGCGCCGACCTCGGCGAATTGCGAGATGGCCGAACTGGTCGTCGAGCGTATCGACGGCCTGGAGATGCTCCGGATGACCTCCAGCGGCACTGAGGCCGCGATGTCGGCGATCCGTCTCGCTCGAGGCGTGACCGGCAGAACCAAGATCGTCAAGTTCGACGGCAACTACCACGGTCATGTCGATGCGCTGCTCGCCGCCGCCGGCTCCGGTGTCGCCAACCAGGGCCTCAGCGGATCAGCCGGCGTTCCGGCTTCGGTCGTCGCCGACACGATGGTGTTGCCGTACAACCGGTGCCGACGCTGGCCGACGACGTCGCAGTCGTCGCGGTCGAACCCATCGCCGCCAACATGGGACTCGTACCGCCGTTGCCGGGGTTTCTTCAAGGGCTTCGGGACGAGTGCGATCGGGTGGGAGCGATGCTCCTGTTCGACGAGGTGATCACCGGTTTCCGTTTCGGCTATCGGCGGCGCTATCGAATGGTCCGGGGTCACCCCTGACGTCTGGGCCTTCGGAAAGGTCATCGGCGGCGGTCTGCCGGTCGGTGCGTTCGGAGGCTCCCGAGACGTGATGAGCTCACGTCGCTCCGCTCGGTCCGGTCTATCAGGGGGGCACCCTGTCAGCGGGAATCCACTCGCCGTGGCCGCCGGGCTCGCGACCCTCGAGCTGCTCGACCGGGCGGCCTATGTCGACCTCGACCGCCAAGGCGGAGAGGCTCGCCGAGGGGATCGAGCTGCGTTCGCCTCCACCGATGTCCCTGTTCAGGTGCCACAGGTCGGCCCTCTGCTCGGGTTCTTCTTCGCCGACGAGTCCCGTGGTCGACAACGACGGGCGCAACGGCATCGGCCCAGACCGGACCACTTCGCGCCGCTGTTCCACGCACTGTCGGCCCACGGAGTTGCGCTGGCACCCGGACCGTACGAGATCATGTTCCCCAGCCTGGCCCACACAGATGAGGTGCTGGATCGCACGATCGATGCCTTCCACACCGCCGCAGCGTCACTCTGACCGAGCGCTCTGACTGGCGACCGAAGTTCCCGCCCCACGGGCGTATCGATCGCCAGTTCTACTCGTTGCCCTGCACCCGGCTCGCCTCGGGCAGATCTGCATCCAGTAGATCCCTCGCCTGTTGCGGCGAGATCGCGGTACAGAATTCACCATGCAGGCTGGCAACGCTGAGCTGGTGGACCACTTCGGGGTCGTGATCGACGCCGTCGGGTCCAACCCGATTCGTGGTGGCGCACGCATCGGGAATGAGGTAGGTGTCGAAGCCGAGGTTGCCGGCCATTCGGGTGGTGGTTTCCACGCACATGTTGGTGAAGAACCCCACAATCACCAACCGTGAGATACCGGCGCGCCGCAACTCGATCTCCAGCGATGTGCCCACCCAACCGCTGTTGACGTCCTTTTCGATCACGATGTCGCCCACTGCCGGTTCGAATCCGTCCTTCTGATCGCCGGTGGGAAGCGAGAACTTCAGTGGCGAGGCCTCCTCACGGGAGTCGTGTCGGGTGAAGACCACCGCACGACCCGCACTGCGAAAGGCGCGCAGCAGTGACGCCATCTCGGATTCTGCCTCGGGGTTGTTGCGACGCCCGGTTGGGCCACCCCAGTGTTCGAGCATGTCGACCCCCTTCTGCACATCGATGAGGAGGAGGGCGGTGTCCTTGCCGAACTGATCGATCATCGCTGGTCAAGGTAGATCGCAGCGGGTCGCTTTGTCGATCGGCGGATGCTACACACACGGCCATGAGTGGTGTGAGTTCGATGGCGGGTCGGCTGGGAAAGGTCGCAATGCGTCGTCCTGGCGCGATCCTGGGCGCTGACCCCGATGTGTGGCACTACGCAAAGCCGATCGACCCGGACGCCCTGACCGCCCAGTACAACCACTTCGCCTCACTGGTGGAGAAGTCCGGTGCTGAGATCGTATGGCTACCCGATGACCCCCTTGATGGTCTGGCCGACTCGGTGTTCACCTATGACCCTTCCTTCGTCTTCTCCGACGGTGCGGTGATCATGCACCCTGGCAAAGAACTACGGGTGCCCGAGGCAGAGCTCCATCGCCGTTTCTATGAGAGCAACAACATCCCGGTGATTGGCGAGATCACTGCTCCCGGCCTGATGGAGGGAGGGGACTGCTGCTTCCTCGACGCCACCACGATGGCTGTAGGCCGTGGATTCCGCACCAATCAAGAGGGCATCGATCAGCTTCGGGCGATCGTAGAACCTCGGGGGATCACGGTGGAGCAGTACGACCTGCCCTATTTGCACGGGCCAGATGCCTGCCTCCACCTCCTATCGGTGGTGAGCCCGCTCGACCATGATCTGGCCCTGGTGTACGCACCATTACTTCCCACCGCCCTGTATCAGCGGATGGTTGAGATGGGATATGAGCTTCTGCATGCCCCCGCCGACGAGTTCGATGCGAGCCTGGGGTTGAACCTCAACGTGCTCGCCACGTCGCCTCGACGCTGCATTGCAGTGGATGGATTTCCCACTACCCATGAACTCATGAGGGCCGCAGGGTGTGAGGTGGAGGTCTTCACCGCCGATGAACTGTGTTTGCCGTGTGAAGGTGGGCCCACCTGCCTCACCCGGCCCCTCGTGCGGGACTGACAGCCGCAGGATCGGGGCCGTTGGGGGTGCTGCCAGGGGTGTGTGGGGTGTGGTTTTTCGGGTTTTCCGTTGGGTTGGCGACTTTTCGGTTGAACACCTTGAGTTGCACGTTTCCGGATCGGGCGGATCGGTGTTCGGCGAAGACGAGGTGTTGTTTGCCGAGGGTGTGTTGCCAGATCGCGGTGAGACGTTCTCGGGCTCGGGCGACGCAACGTTCGAGGTTGCGGCGAAGTTGTTCGCATCGTTTCCGGATCCGCCAGTTCGTGGTGGTGGGCAGAGAACCGGCGATCTGGTAGCGGCCCCAACCGGTGCGCTGGATCCGGCCCCGGTCGGTTTCGGTGTGGAGCGCATCGGAGATGGTTTTGCTGGCCCGGCCGGCCAGTTTGAACCCGGCATCGCCGACCGCGGTGATCAGATCGGCGATGCTGTGGTCGGTTTGATCGTGGTTGGCGAGATGATTGGTGAGCCAGTAGCGGAGATCCCTGCCGGTGAGCACCCGTTGATCGACGCCCTCGAATTGGAACCAGGGATCGTCGAGTTCGATGTTGTGGGTACCCGGTCCGATCGTGGTGGGGTCGGGTTGGGCGGCCCGTTCGCGGGGTGACCATGCGTACAGGTGCGGGTTGGCCTGCACCCATTGGGCTTGAAACCTCAGCAGTGCGTGTTCGATGCCCAACTGGTAGTGGATATCGGCAAACTGGTCATGGTCGTGGGGACTGAAAGTGAGGCTGGCCGAACCGGCCCGGGCAGGCCGTTCGGGGTTATTCAGTTGTGTCATGTTCTCGTTCCCGTTCTCTGACCCGGGCCCGGTGTTTCACTCGGACCCCCGATGGGAGCTCGATGTGTTTGAACACGGTCCCGTCGGGTCGTTTCCACAACAGGTTCCGGTCCCGGTCCACCTCGATAGTCCAACCGTCATCGTGAACCCGGTGATGATGCACACCACACAACGGAACCAGATTCGACAGGTCAGTCGGGCCGCCGTTCTCCCAGAACTGGATGTGATGAATCTCGCACCGATCGAAGGTGACGTCACAGACCGCGCAGGTGGGATACATCACCCGTAGTGCGGCCCGCTGAGCATCGGTGGCAGTGCGGCGGCTACGGCCAACCGCCAACGCCCGCCCTGTTCGATCAACACCCACCGGGGTGACCCAGGCGTCGCACAACAACCGGCGCAGATGCGGCAACGGGATGGTGTTCCCCATGCCGGTGCGTTTGGTGGTGCCGTCCCACACCCCGTTGGTGAGGGTTTCGAGATCGACGATCACATTGATCGACGCCCGACCTTTCGCCGCGTTCCCGGAATCGATCAGCGACTCCAACGCGAAGGCGTTCAACACGGTCACCGTGACTGGGATTCCTCACCAGCATCAACCCGCTGTTTGGCCAGCGAACGAGCCTCGGCGTCGATAGCGGTCTGCAACTTCTCACCAGCAAGCCGCATCGAGATCGAGCCGGGCGTGCCAACGACCATCCCGAGTCCAAGACCGAAACGAGTTCTTGTCCCGCTCACACCGGACATCACTCGAACCGTCATCAGAGATCCTGGCGACCTCCCGTCCCATCCACTCGGCGAACCGGCGGGGCGACAGCCGGGTGGCCTTCGAACGCATACACCCCATCACGAGCATCGAAGGTGGCTTGCCAGGCCGGTTGTGCCGTAGTTTGCGGCGGGCACTGGCAACAATGTCGGCGTGTTCGACCCCAACCGTGCCAGCGATCAGACCGGCAGTGAACCTCGGCATCGTGTCGGCCAGTTTGGCCCTGCGCTGCAGACGGCGAGCCGCAGACTGAGACATGTTTGCCAACTGTGGAGAACACATCCTCCGCGCTCAACCCACCCAGCTCGTCCAAACGGACTGCGGCCGGCACCGCCACACCATGCAACACCCGAACCGCCCGCTCGTTGGAACGAACCAGATCCATCACACCCGACTCGTCCAAACCATCAACCTCGACGGTCTCCAACAAATCCACATGGGCACGCAACACGCCGACAACACCGGCCGAACCAGCCACAGCGAAGACGAGCAACTTCATGCTTCCATCATGACGAAGGGGTGTGACAGAGTTGGATCCCCCGAGTGTCAAGAGATGTGAGAATTTGCCATCCGTCGCTTTGGGCAGGGTTCACAGCTGCACACCCGTCGAGGCCCCTTCGTTGGAAGGCAGGCATAACCCCAGCGCGGGGCTGTGGCGTCAGTTCTTGGTTTGGGCGTAGTCGATGAGGCGTTCCATCACTGCGGGACCGGCCTTGTCAACGGTGCCGGCATCGAAGGGAGGCTGGGGGTCGTACTCCACCATCAGCTGCATGGCCTTGGCGGCGATGTCGTCGACCAACAGCTCCGACAGCCGGAGCGCCATATCGATACCCGAGCTCACTCCGGCGGCGGTGATGATCCGTTCCGACAGATGCTCAACCACCCGCTGCTCGGTAGCAACGGCCCCGAGCTTGTTGAGCGCCTGGTACGCGCCCCAATGGGTGGCAGCGGTCAGTCCGTCGAGCAGACCGGCCTTGGCCAGCACCAGTGATCCTGTGCACACCGACGTGGTGTACCTCGTGGTCGGGTGAACGGCCTTGATCCACTCGAGCAAGGGGTGGTCGTCGTTGCCGACGACCGCTCTGGTTCCGATTCCACCGGGCACTACCACGACGGTCGGGGTCGGCACATCGGCGTAGGCCGCATCAGCAGTCAGGCCCAGGAATCCGTTCTCGGTTCGTACCTCACCCACCCGGTCGGAAACGAAAACGACCTCGGCGCCGGGCAGGCGCTGTAGCACTTCGTAGGGGCCAACTCCATCCAGGGCGGTGAGCCGGTCGAACAGCGGAACGGCTATCTGCACAGGAGTTCTTCCGCCGAACTAGTCCTCTTCGGGGGCGAGGAGGGCATCTTCGGCTTCTTCCCTGCTGTCGGACACCGGCACGATTCGGTCGAATCCTGTGGTGTGGAGCAAGCGCACCAGCTGCGGCTTGTTGCATGCGACCGCCACGGCGTTCTCCGCCTCACGCGACAGGCGTATCCCGCCGATGAGCGCACCCAGACCGGCCGAGTCCATGAACGACACCTGTGAGAGGTCGATGAGGAGATCACCCTGCTCTGCGAGCCGGGCCAGTGACTCACGGAATGTGCCGACGGTGTACGCGTCGAGTTCACCGGAAGGTTGGATGAGGGTGTAGTCCTCGTTCTCTTCGATATTGATTTCGAGCACGATGGCCTCCACTTCGACGTCGTCGCCGGGGCGATGTCAACGGCACATGGTACTGCGATGGCTGGTAACCTCCGCACGGTGACAGACGTACTGCTTGCAACCGACTCAGACGAGCTTTTCGCCACTATCGACGCTGCTCTGGCCAGCGACGACACGAATGTCTACCGAGTTCGCCACGGGCAGGACGTTCTACCAGTGGTTGAGCAGAAGGACCCAGATCTGGTGATTCTCGACCTGCAGATCGGAAACATGGGCGGGGTTGCATCCTGTCTTGCCATCCGACAGGAGGAGGGAATGGATCGGTTGGCCAAGCGTCCGGTGGCGCTGCTTCTCGACAAATCCTCCGATACATACATCGCCCAACAGTCCCGAGCCGACGGCTGGTTGGTGAAACCTCTCGATCCACTTCGATTGCGATCGTTGGCGTCGGCTCTGCTCGAAAATGGCACGCTGTTCGAGGGACTGGGCAGTTAGCCTGGAGCAACACAACACGGGTTGTGGCGCAGGTTGGTAGCGCGCCTCGTTCGGGACGAGGAGGTCGGGAGTTCAAATCTCCCCAACCCGACGGAGATTCTTCGAGCGCCTTTCAGCGCAGAGCAGCGGCCATCTCGATCAACGCCGCCAAGGGGTCTTCCTGGTCGCACTCGGGGATCTGGATGACCGAATATCCCCTCGCTACCGAATGAGCGTCCAGTACCTCGGCCTCGCTGTGGGCGAGCGCATTGTGTTCGTTGACTGCGGTCTGAAGCGATTCGTGGATGTGGGTATCGGGGTTCGGCACTGCAACGATGCGCCGATTGACCACTAACACGTCGGGGATGATCCGTCGGTCGCGAAGCTGGTCGCTGAGCCATGTGGCTGTGCGAAGCGGCTCGGGTCGGGCCGTGCTCACGAGGGCAAAGCGGGTTCGGTTCGATGCCAAGAGCGCATCAACCTCGGCTGCCCGTTCGCCAAACCCTCGATCCATGCCCTCGAACAGAGCAAAGAACTCGATCACGTCCGACAACAGCGTCGCGCCGACCACTTTGCCGATGGCTCGCGCCGCCAGTTGGGTGGCGGCGTTGAGCGTGCGGAGAATCCCTCTGCGGGGTGCCAACAACGTGCGATACAGGCGATGATCGAGGAGTTCGGTCATACGGGTTGGTGCGTCGAGCACGTCGACGCCGTTCTGGGCCGGAGGTGTGTCGACGATCACCAAATCGAACCGTGGGTCATGGAGTAGCTGCCGGAAGCGCTCCGCCGCCATGTATTCGCTCAGGCCCGAGAGTGAGGTGATCAAGGTTTGGAACAATCGGTTTCTGTGGATGGCCGCCGCCCGGGCCGGCGACGGAGCGAACTCGTCGACGAGTGATGTGAGCGTGTGACCCGCATCGAGCATTGTGGCGTGGAGAGATCCCGATCTCAGACCACCGACGTCGGTGATCTCCACCACCTCGGAGGGATAGGTGGAACCCAGACCGAGTGTCTCCACCAATCGACGTGCCGGGTCGACGGTGAGGACGACCACTCGGCGGCCCGCCTGGGCCGCAGCGATCCCCAGTGCGGCCGACGTGCTGGTCTTGCCCACGCCACCGGCCCCCAACAGGACCACAGCATCGGCATTGGCGACCGACAAGCCGTGACTAGACATAGGCGTCAGCGAGCTGGTGGATGTGGTCGGGAGTCAAGGCGGCGGTGAGAAGCTGGGGCAGATGGATCTGCTCGAGCGGAAGCCCCTCGGCCAGGCGGGCGAGCTGGGTTGTCTGGATGCGGGATCGCCGGATTCGCGAGTCCACAACCGCTCGGGTTGATCCGGGCAACTTGGCCGAGCGTGAGGCGGAGATCAGGCCCTTCAGGGGTTCCAACGACTTGGTTCACCACCACCGGCGCGAGCGCCACCCCGACCTCGTCCTCGAGCACATAGGCGGTATCGATACATTCGGTCACCGGCGTGATCTCGGGAACGCACACCAGCTGCACACGGCACCGTGTTTCGTCGCTCAGAAACTCCAAGGCTGCGAGGGCTTGACTGTGCACCGGCCCCCCGAGACTGGCTCGCGCCAACCCGAACGGCGTCCGCAGGAACGAGATGGCATGACCGGCTGCGGGGCCATCGACCACCACGAGGTCTGCCTCACGGCGATCCGCGATCTGGCGGATCTTGCCCAAGGCCATCAGATCTCGCACTCCGACCGCAGCGGTTGTGACCACATCGATGATTCCGGTGTTCGCCAGACGTCCGGTGATGCGATCCAGTCCATGGGACCCGAGGTAGTCGAGGAGTGCTTCGTCGGGAGTGATGCGGCGTATCCAGATCTCGCCCCCACCCTCAGCGCAGCGCCACAGCAGCGACTTCTGAAAGGTCGGCGGGCGCGGCGCTGAAAAGCGAGGCCAGTTGACTCTGTCCTTCGAGTTCGATCAGGTGAACTTTGGCACCCGCTCGAGCAGCCGCGAGTGCCACGGTTGCGCCTACCGTTGTCTTACCAACCCCGCCCTTTCCGGCCACGATCAGGACACCAGATGCCCCGACAACGCGTTCAACACTCATTGCGGTTCAGGTTAGCGGTGGCTCTGCTCGCTCTGTCCGGGCTGACCGGCCTCGGCTCATCGGTTGCGGGCGCGCAGAACGCTGACCAAGGCACCGACCGAAACGATGTGCGCATTGTCGAGGTGTCCGGTTTGATCGATGCAGTACTCACCGATTTCCTCATCTCCGAGATCGATCGTGCCGAAGCACAGGGTGCCCTTGCCGTCGTGCTTCAAGTGGACTCACTCGGTTCGGTTGTCGACGACGATCGGTTCGTCGAACTCGCCACCCGGCTGCGCGACACGACCGTACAAACCGCTTTCTGGGTCGGGCCCAGTGGCAGTGCCGCCGAAGGTGGAGCGGCAGAACTCTCCTCTGTGGCCGACATCGTGGGAGTGGCCGGCGGTTCCCGAATCGGAAAGAGTGGACCGGCCAGACTGCCGGCCGAATTCGGACCTGCGTTCGGTTCGGCGACCGATCGCCTCATCGATCAGGTGATCGGTGCCAGCGAGGCAATGGAGCTGGGGATCGCCGACAGGCCTGACCCGTCGCTCCTCACCGAAGTGCCGACCGGTGGTATCGCCGACGATCCTCTCGTAGCAATTCAGTCGACGTTGCCTACGTTTCTGGTCGCGCTCGAGGGATACGACTTGGTCCAGAACAGCGATGGTGACACGGTGTCCAGTGTCAACCAGGAGTTCTTGAAGATCCCGATCACCAGTCAGCTGTTCCACACGGTCGCCAGCCCGGAGATCACCTATCTGTTCTTCACCGGCGGTCTGGCCCTCCTCATCTTCGAGCTGTTCACTGCCGGCGTTGGCATAGCGGGTGTGTTGGGGTTGTTGATGACGCTGGCAGGTACCTACGGGCTGGCCATGTTGCCGTTCAGCGCCATTGGTCTGGTCTGCCTCGTGCTGGCGTTCTTGGCGATGGCGGTCGACGTGCAAACCAACCTGCCTCGGGCCTACACCGTCGTGGGGCTGGCCCTGTTTGTGGCGGGAACGTTCTTGATCTGGGACGGCGTCACAATGAGCTGGGTCACGGGAGCCGTGGGAATCGTGGGAGCAGGGCTGTACGCCTATCTCGGCATGCCGACCATGGTTCGTACCCGATTCTCCAGTCCGGTAATCGGTCGGAGTTGGATGGTGGGTTCGCACGGGACTGCGCTGGGAGACATCACTGAAGACGCCCCTGGACAGGTGCAAGTCAGCGAAGCGAGGTGGTTGGCAACAGCGGTATCGGGTTCGATCGCAGCCGGAGAGAACATCGAAGTGGTTCGCACCAGGGGTGTCCAACTCGTGGTTGACACGACGTCGTCAGACAGCTGAACCTCGTTTCAACACCACCTGTGGCCTGCGGCCAGCTGCGGTCCAGAGTTCACAATTTGTAGGTCTCACATTGTGTTGTCCGTCACATGGGCTGTAGCGTCTGATTCACAAAGTGAAGGGGGTGCGGAGATGTCCGCTGTTTCATCGGTTGCCACGACGCAATCAAAGAGCCCGTTGGGTGACGCGTTCTGGTCTCAAGCTGCGTGCCGGGGACCACATCAGGAGATCTTTTTCCCGCCGACGGTGTCGGAGACTCGCCGGTCCAAACGTCGACGCGAGGCTCGAGCCAAGGAAATCTGCGAAACCTGTTGCATTCAGGCGAGTTGTCTCACAACGGCATTGAGCCGAAACGAACAGCACGGTATTTGGGGTGGGCACACCGCCAAAGAACGTCGGCTACTGCTTCTCAACTAGCCCGGTTGCCTCTGCCTCGATTTGGACTCGGTGTTCGTTCGATCGGACCCCAAGTCACAAGCGCGGCCCAGCGATGCGGTAGTCACCTCGTCGTCGCGTTCGACCGTTCTTGTCGAAGTAGGCCAACAAGGCGAGCACGTACTTGCGGCTGGTGTCGAGCATGTCCCGAACGTCGGCAACTGTGACACCATTGGGGTCGGCGCCCAGCCGATCCCGCAGGAGAGCGGCCGCCCGCTCGATAGCTGCACCGCTGAAGTAGATGCCATCGCTCTCTATGACCAGACCTTGGCGGACCATGGTGCGCAACTCGGCGCGGTCGACGTGATCAGGCGCTGGCGGGTGGAACGGATCAGCGTCCAGTTCTGCAATCCACGGGTGATCTGAGAATTCCGAAACAGACTCGCCGATCGTCACCCGCCCATCTTCGACCACGATGTCGTCCCGGACTTCGAGGATTGCCCGTTCACGTTGGTCGAGTAGAGCGATGTCGAGCCCCAATTCGCCGGCGGCGGTTATCCGGTCCCGAACCGACGATTCGGTCTCCGCCAGAGCGTCGCTGCTCACCAACCAAACGCCCAGGTTCGGCTTGCGCTGTTCACCGGTGAGTCTCTCGAACTGATCGGCCTCGATCCATCCCCGCTCCCGGATCACCCGGTCGGGATCCCCGTCGGGGTCGGCCCGCTTGACCGGAATCACCGGGTCAACGTCGAGGAATCGACCGCCGCCGATGGTCTCGGACCGCCCGGACTCTCGCAAGATGAAGCGGTCGCCGGGCAGCGCCGGGACCCCACGGTCGAGATACAGCCGAACCTTCCCGATCTCGCCAGGGTCGAGTTGATCGGCACCACCGAGAAGCCGAACCCGAGCGGGGAATTCGCCAGAGCCGATGTACGCCTGAAACGCACCTCGACGGGTCAGCGGTTGCTTCACGGCCGGCAGAACCCGGATTTCAGCGTCGATGATCGACGCAGAGTGCCAAAGATCGGGGTGGACCAGAACATCGCCGCGATTGACCGACGAATGGCCAATCCCGCTCAGGTTGATAGCGACTCGATTGCCGGGTTTGATCTCGTCCACAGACCGGTGATGACTCTGCAAGGTCCGAATCCGTCCCGATTCCAGTGAGGGAACAACAGTGATCCGATCCCCGACAGCTAGCGAGCCGTCGGTCAATGTGCCGGTGACCACTGTGCCTGTACCGGTGGGGGAGAAGGACCGGTCGACCCACAGGCGGGGAGCGTTCCGATCTCGGGCCCGACCAACGGCCTCGAAGAGATCGGTCAGAGCGGCCTTCAACTCCTCGATTCCCAAGCCGGTGATCCCCGACACCGGGACGACGGCCGCCCCTTCGGCGAATGTGCCCTCTACGTGGTCCTCTATGTCGAGGATGGCCAGCTCGAGCAGTTCGTCGTCAACAAGATCGGCCATCGTGACAGCGATCACCGCGTGTTCGATCTCCAGAAGATCCAGAATTCGGAGGTGCTCTTCGCTTTGTGGCTTCCACCCTTCGTTGGCCGACACAACGAACAGAACACCCTGTACCGCGCCGACGCCGGCAAGCATGTTGCGCAGGAAGCGAACATGACCCGGAACGTCGATGAGCGAGATGGAACGTTTCCGGCTGAGCCCCAAGTTGGCGAAACCAAGGTCGATCGTCAAGCCCCGCTCTTTCTCCTCGGCCAGGCGATCCGGATCGGTTCCGGTCAGGGCTTGCACCAGAGTGGACTTTCCGTGATCAACGTGTCCGGCGGTAGCGATGACTGTCATCGGAGTGTGCCGGTGGCTTCCTTCAACGCCTCGATTACTTCGGCATCGTTGTGGGGATCGACGGTCCGAATGTCACAGATTGTCATTCCCTCCTGAACCCGAGCGATCACGGGAACATCGCGATTGCGCAGGTGACTCGCGATGTTGTCGGCGCACCGCACTCCGGCGCTGGGGATCGTGCGGCCCGGCAGCGTCCCGCCTCCTGGCACGGAGTCGGTGAGTGACAGCTCCACCGAATCCGAATCTACTGAAGCGACCATCGCCTCCGCCCTTGAGATCAGCGTTTCGACCGGGGTTGTTGCCATTCTCCAGAACGGGATGGCCTCGCCATCCCGGCGCAGATAGCTGAGCAGCGTTTGCTGTAGAGCCTCGAGAACGAGGCCGCCGGGTCGCAGCGCACGGGCCAACGGGTGTTTACTGCAGGCAGCAACCAGGTCGGCCCTACCGGCGATGATTCCGGCCTGCGGTCCACCCATCAACTTGTCCCCGCTGAAGATCACCACGTCAGCGCCCGCTTCCAAGGTCTGACGGGCGGCTGGTTCGTCGTTCAGCCATGCGGGTGGCGGACCGTCGAGCCACGGACAGGCTGCGTCGAGCAAACCCGACCCGATATCGGCTACCACCGGAACACCGAGTGTGGCGAGTTCGTGGACCCCTGTTTGCTCGGAGAAGCCGGTTATCTCGTAGTTGGACTGATGGACGCTGAGGACAAGGGCGATGTCCGCTACCGAGAAGGCCCGCTCGAAATCGACGACTCGAGTGCGGTTTGTTGTACCTACTTCCACCAGCTGGGCTCCCGACTGGCGCATGACATCGGGCACCCGGAACGCGCCGCCTATCTCCACCAGCTCCCCTCGACTCACCGCTGCGCCGCGCCCGCGCGCCAATGCAGCGAGCACCAACATCAGTGCCGATGCGCAGTTGTTCACGACCATGGCGGCCTCCGCACCACAGGCCAAGGCCGCGGACGTACCGACCGCCTTCTGACGCGAACCTCGCTCGCCTGTGGCCAGGTCGAGTTCAACGTTGGCATAGCTGGCTGGAGAAGTGATGTGAATCGGCGCTCGCCCGAGATTGGTGTGCAGTAACGTGCCCGTCGCATTGATGACCGGCATCAGGAGCTGGCGAGCCCGAGCTCGAGCCATCGTTGGCGCTTCGCTCACACGGTCTTCAGCAATCGCCTGCCGCGCCACCTGCACACACACGAGGTGGGGAAGTCCCGACGATGCCAGCGACCTCGCCAGTCGATCGACCGATGGCGGGCGCTCCGTACTCATTGTCTGAGGATACGCCCGAAGCGTACGTGGACCGGGATCAGCCACTTTGCGATCGCGGTCGCGTACCATCGCGTGGTTTTGGCGTTGCGAAGTCCGGTAGACTTGTGATGGATGGGGAAGAAGCCAGGATCAGGAGTAGTCGGCGTGGCCGTACTGTTGTTACCAATTCTCGAGCTGGTCGCGTTGATCGTCGTGGGCGGGGCACTGGGAGCCTTCAGAACGGTCGCGCTCTTCATCCTGTTGAGTGTCACCGGCCTCTACGTGTTCAAGGCGCGTCTTGCCCGGCTGGCCGCACTTTCAGTCGGTCAGATCGCCGATCTTGAAAAACACCCCGGATCATGGGCTCCGCCGTACTGGCGGTCCTGGGCGGGGCTCTCATGATTCTTCCCGGTTTCGTAACTGCGGTTGTAGGAATCGCGCTGCAGTTCTCGCCAGTGAGAGCAGTCCTCGCCCATCGTGTGACGTCCAAGTTCACCGCCACGGTAGGCACCGTCGGAAGTCGATTCGGAATGCAGGATCCCTTCGTCAGCTTCGGCTCCGAAGGTTTCGGCCCTCGATTCAACGATGTGATCGACACCGATCTTGTACCCGAGCCAACCGATCGCCCACCGTCCCCTTCATCACCCGAGCTCAATTGAGTTCCCGAGCCGCAGCAGCAAGCCTGAGGAGAATCACGTGCCCGTGGAAGAACCAACACCGCCACCACCAATCATTCCGGGGGTCGCCCGTGCACTGAGCCCGTTGCTTCGCCGCATCGCCCATCAGGGACCCGATGGCGAGCCCGGTCTGAACACCTATCTCGTCGGTATCGATGAGATCGTCATCGTTGATCCGGGACCAGGCGATTCCGAACACCTCGATGTGATCTGTGGCTGTGGCGGCGACCGAATCCGGTGGATTGTCATGACCCAGACCACTGAGTACTACGCCGCTGGAGCGCTAGAGCTCAAAGAGAAGACCGGCGCCGAGCTGTGGGCTGCACCCGGATTCCCCGGCGCTGACAAAGAGATCGGTGACGGCGACAAGATCGACGCAACCGAGTTCGTGATCAGGGTTGTATCGCTCGACGCCGATGGCAACTTACATCTACGTCCTCGAACAGGAGCGCTCCATCCTGGCCGGGGACCTGTTCGAGTCCGGTGTTCCGAGCGACATCCCCGCCCGAGTGAAGAAGGATCGGATCAAGACCATCGCTCCCGGACATGGTCAATTCATCGAGGATGCGCGCCCGCTGGTGGCGGTGAAATAGACCTCCCCTCGGCGCACCGCTGGTCTGTTGGGGGCTGGATCGAGAGCGAAACGTTCAGAAGTTCAACACGGAGTGCGGTTTCGCTGAGATATCCCTGAGAATCCAAAAGTGCAGCGGTCCGGCCCTCGTGGCCGATACTGTGCACGGAAAGTCGAACCTGCACGCTGGGGATATCACTCTGCGTGGCAGCAGTTCGCAAATCACACGACTCGTGACCTGAGAATCGCTCTCAGCGTTACCACTGGGCGTAACCAAATCGTCAGATGAAATGCCGCGACTTACGCGCCTAGGTTGCGTCTTATAGGAGTCGGCGATGTCCGTCGCAACAACCAAGGGAGATATTAATGCTTGCTGTGGAATTCCAACAGCCGATCGAGGATGCGTTCAGCAAACTCTTCAGCTTCATACCGAATCTGATCGTGCTGATCCTGATTCTCGTCGTCGGGTACTTCGTTGCACGGTTCATCCGCCGCGCGATCGTCACCGTGCTCCGCAAGATCCGTTTCGACGACTACATCGACAAGGCCGGCATCGGCGGGCCGCTCGAATCGGCCGGTTTCGCCGACAGCGGCAAGTTCCTGGCGATGATCATCTACTACCTGATCATGCTGGTCGTCCTCCAGATCGCCCTGAGCGCCTTCGGCGACAACCCTGTCAGCGATGTGGTGAACGATCTGATCGCGTTCATCCCCAAGGCCATCGTTGCCATCATCATCGTCATCGTCACCGGCCTCGATCGCCAACGCCGTCCGCAACATCCTTGCCCCGGCCGTTGCCGAACCAGGACTTCGGCGGCCTGATGACGACCGTTGCAGTGGCCGCCATCTGGGTGATCGGTGGCTTCGCCGCCCTCGATCAGCTCGAGTTCGCTGCGGACATCGTCGACCAGCTCTTCACCGCCATCATCGGCAGCATCAGCCTGATCCTCATCCTCAAGTTCGGAATCGGCGGCATCTGGGAAGCTCGCGATCGCTTCTGGCCAGCCGTCTATGACCGGGTGACAGGAACGGTCAGCGAGAAGTCCGGCCCTACCCACTAGAGAATCCTGGATAGTTCGCGACTAACTCCGGTCCCCATGCGTCAGGTTTGGTGCATGGGGCCGGTGGGCGATCCGGCCTCGTAAGAAGGGAGTCAGGCTTGGGGCCTGGCTCCCTTCGTCTTTTTCCTGGCTCCTGTCCGGCACATTGACTCTGCGTTACCCAGCACCTGCGGAAGTAGGGTCGAGAGCGATGATGTTGGTATTCACGGCACCCCGCCGCCATCGAGGGCTGTTGATCGCCTGGGCCATCGAAACCGCGAAGCGGGCCGCTGAGACGGTGCGCACCGCCACCGAATCGGCGGCAGAGTCCCCGAATCCCGATGACCTGTCCGCCCTTGTACTCGAACACGGCGATTCGATCTATCGTGTGGCGCTGTCGGTGGTGCGCAATCCGGCCATCGCCGAAGACATCGCTCAGGACACGCTGGTGAAGGCGTGGCTGGCGCTTCCGACATTCAGAGGTGAATCGTCCGCTCAAGTCGTGGGTGCTGCGAATCGCCCGAAACACTGCCATCTCAACCATTCGGGCGAATCGAATGGTCGTCATGGACCCATTCACAATGCCCGAAGGGGAACCGCCCCGCGATGGTCTGGTGGAGCAGAAGGTCGAGAATCGCGAGGCGATGCAGGATTTCGTCATTGCCCTTGGTGAGTTGGACGACCTATCTCGCTCGGTTGTTGTCTTCGCGAGATTGAAGGCCTGGCCTACGACGAGATAGCCGAGGTGCTGGACGTGCCACTTTCTACAGTGAAAACGCGACTCATGAGGGCACGCAAACGTCTTGGTTCTGCACTAGAGGAGTGGGCTCCATGAGATTCCGCCACCCATCCAAGGACCAACTGAGGAAATGGCTGACCGGCGCGAACGGGGACGACCCCAACCTCGATGCCCACATCGACGACTGTGACCGCTGCTCGTCGGTCATCGAAGCTCTGGCCGAATCGAGTGCCAGCGAACCCCTGGCGGCGGCGCTCGCTCAGGTGCTGGTGGCTCCCGAGGGTCTTCCAGTCCGGCTCGAGGCCCAGGTCAGTGAACGCCTGTCCGGGCGCGAACTCATAGGCCTCATGGCAGAATTGCTCGGAGCCGGTGTTGAGACCAGCCGCCTATTGATCGTCGATCCGCCTCCCCGTGAGGCCACAGCAACCCAAGGAAACCCATGACCCTTCTCGACTGGATACTCGTCGGAAGCTTCCTGGTCGGGGGCATCCTCCTGGGCAACATCCTTGGGCGAATCACCCATCACTACCTCTCAGGCGAAGGCCAGCCCGAGCCGATCCGCGACGCAGCCAAACCGCTGAGCAGCCTCGTGATGTACGGGTTTGTGATCGCCGGGCTCATGGCCGCATTGGGCATCGTGCAGCCCGACGCACTCGCAGAGATTCCCAAGGACCTCATCGCATTCCTTCCACGGGTGCTGTCGGCCGCGATCATCGTTATCGGGGCCAACGTCGTCACGTCGTTCGTGCAGGCGGCATTGAGGCCGATGTTGGGTCGCTCCAACGCACGGGTTCAACGGCAGGCCAACCTGGCGGTCAAGGTGCTGATCGTTGGTATGGCCACGGTTCTCGCAGTCACCCAGATAGGGATTGACACGACGATTGTCAACATCGTTCTGGGAGCCTTGTTCTTTGGCCTGGCGGCCAGCATGACGCTGTTGGTAGGTCTGGGCGGTCAAGCAGTCGCCAAGGAAGTTGCTTCCAGTCGGGCGGTTCGTCGCCTTGTGAGCGAAGGCGATCAGGTATCGGTCGGATCGATTACGGGAACGGTGGTCGCCGTCCGACCCACGGCGGTCGAGATCCTCGATGTATCCGGGGCCATCACTCTCATACCCTCCAGTCGGTTTGTCGGCGAACCCCTGACCGTCACTCGAAGTGGATCGAACCCGAGCTGAGGATCATTCCGCATCGAGGGCGGCCTCAACTGCGGCGAGCATTCTGGCGGTACAACTCGCCATGCTCACGGGAGGCACCAAGTTGGAAATGATCTCCTTTGCGATGGCGTGGAATTCAGCTGACCCGGGACCGTCCCCTAGTGCGACGGGGACACCATCGTCACCGCCGGTCGAAACAGCAGGTTCTATGGGGATTTGGCCCACGAGGGGAACGTTGGCCATCGCCGCCAAGGCTTGGCCCCCGCCCGAGCCGAACAATGCGTGCTCAGAGCCGTCGGGTGCGGTGAACGAACTCATGTTCTCGATTACACCGACAACCCGAAGGTGCGATTTGCGAGCCATCGAAACGGCGCGGGCCGCCACTTTCTGCGCGCCCTTGGCCGGGGTTGTGACGATGAGCATCTCGGCCCGCGGCAACATTCTCGCCAGACCCATCGCAACATCGCCGGTGCCGGGTGGCATGTCGATTACCACGTAATCGAGATCATGGGCCCAGCTCACATCTTCAAGGAAGTGCTGGACCGCGCGGTTGAGCATCAGCCCCCTCCATAGAAGAGCGGACTCTTCGTCTTCTACCAGGAAACCCATCGAGACCACATCGAGCCTGCCGGTTCCCACTTCGAGGCTGAGCGGGGTGATCTTGGCCGAGCCGCTGTCGGCTTTCTGGGCATTGAGGCGCCCGTCCAAGCCCAACATCCGAGGGATCGAAAAGCCCCATATGTCGGCGTCGATGATGCCTACATTCATGCCCTGTTTGGCGAGTGCTGCAGCAAGGTTGGTGGTGACCGACGACTTGCCCACTCCACCTTTGCCCGACGCCACTGCGATGACTTTGGTGCTTGCTGGAATAGCAGTTTCTTCGGCCCGCTCACTGGCCTTCAGGCGGGCGATGGACATCGTTTCGGCCTTCTCGTCATCGTTCAGCTCAGTCCACTGAATGGTGACATCGGTTACGCCGTCCATGTCATTGATTCGACCCTTGGTTTCGGACTGAATGTGGGCTCGTAGCGGGCAGCCCGCGGTCGGTGAGGGCAATCGTGACGTCAACAACTCCAAGATCGTCGATGGTGACTCCCTTGGTCATCCCCAGCGTCACGATGTCGGCGCCGAGTTCAGGGTCCATCACCGTCCCTAGAACCCCGGTGATGTCTTCGACGGTTGGACGATTGTTCGCCATACCCAATACTACGACAGCCGGCTGTTTTCCTGCCCACCCGGCAACCGGGTGCGAACAGGGTCACCCGATGGTCAGCGAACGTGCATTTCCGGTAGAATTGAATCTCGTACGTCAAGTGGTGGCGTGCCAAGACCCTTTGGAGGTTGATGTGATCACACTTACCGACAGCGCCACGTCGAAGGTCGCAGAGCTGCTGAAGGACGAAAACGACGAAGCTCTCGCCCTGCGCGTCGCGGTGCGGCCCGGCGGCTGCTCGGGCTTCAGCTACGAGATGTTCTTCGACGCCGAGACCGATACCGAGGTGGACCAAGTAGCCAACTATGGCGAAAGCGTGCGGGTGGTCGTGGACGCAACCAGTGCCTCACTTCTCACCGGTGCCACGCTCGACTACAAAGACGGTCTCCAACAGACCGGATTCAGTATCGACAATCCCAACGCTCAACGAACCTGCGGCTGCGGCCAGAGCTTCAGCTGATCCTCGCCTGCAGCGGGCCCGTTGCCACGGAGGTTCCGTTGTCGTCACTCGTTCCTCCGGGCCCACGTTCTCAGCTCGCTGACGCTCGCTTCGTGGTCCCTGCAGAACTCGACTCGCACCGGCGGGCGTAGCGGCCGTGACGAGTGAGTCCTCACGGAGTGGTGAGGGCGTTGCTGTGTGGAACCGTCAGTGAACCGAGCGGTTAGTGTCGCGCTCGGAGGCTCGGCCTCCGTGGCCAAGAACGGCCCCCGGAGGGACAGCACAGGGCTTGCCTGATGAGGCGCAATCGGTCTACCCAAAGGCATTCGCAGTCCACTACAACTTCTGGAGGGCTTCCCGCAGTTCGGTGTTGTCGTAGACGTTGTCGATGCGATCCACGATCGTTCTGTCCGGTCGAAGGAGGAACAACGTAGGTTCGAACGGCAGTGCCAGGTCGATCACCGTTGGCGATCTCAGAACCCGTTCGTCGAGGAAGTTGCCGTCGGCCTCGTTGGGGTTCTGATACACCTCGGCGTGGAGAAACTCGATGGTGGGGAACTCGGGGCGGAGTTCAAGCATCACATCGAGTACCGGGCCGCAGTATGCGGTTTCGCAGAACGCGGGCGTAGCGATGAGGAGAGCCAGCGGTCGTCCGGTGTTCAGCGCCTCCTCGATCGTCTTGTCGTGCAGCGGACACGGATCGCCGAACTGGGTGCAGATGGGATCCATGTCCATGGCATTGTCGAAGGTCGGGAAGCGCAGTTCGGGCAGCTTCTCCCCGGGGAGGGGAACGATCACGTCGTCCCGATCGAACACCTGGAACGGGAGGCGAGCCGCCTTGCCGTCGAAGGACAGTTCGAGATCGTAGATTCCCGGGTCGTCCAAGGTTGCCCGAACGGCAAAGTATCGAAGGAGGTCGGCGTGTTCGTGGGGCTGTGCCTCATTTCCCTGCGGATGGTCGTGGGCAACGATTCGGGCTGGTACCTCATCGTCGAACACGACCTGCTCACCGCGGCGGATGACCGCTCGAAAGTTGGTCGTGTCCTCGTTGAGCGGGATGCCTTGGTCGATCAAACCGAAAGGAATTCGCTGCTCGATTCCGGCAGCCAGAACAAACGATGGGAAGAAGAGCGATTGGAGCTGGGGAGGAAGAGTGTCCTCGTCGTTGGAACAGCCGGTCAAACCGAACCCAGCCGCCACCACCGTCGCCGAACCTGCCACGAGGAACTGACGGCGCGTTGTCGAGGAGAATCGCCCTGGGATGCAGTCTTGGGTCATCACCAATGAACGTATCCTGTCGTGGTGACGGACATCGGGTCGGGACGGGTGCTGAAACTGACGGTCAATGGTCACATTCACGAGGTCCTCGACCGGGGTGACACTCTGCTCGGTGTGCTGCGGGAAGATTTGGGTCTGACCGGCGCCAAAGACGGATGCAGCCCGCAAGGTCAATGTGGATGTTGCACCGTTCTGGTCGACGGTCAGCCTCGGGTCGCGTGCGTGACACCGGCTCGGCGGGTTCGAGGACGGTCGATCATCACGATCGAGGGTTTAGCAGAGGACCGTGTTGAGGCATGGAGCGAGACGCTCTGTTCCACCGGCGGTAGTCAGTGCGGATTCTGCACGCCGGGGATCGTTCTTCGGCTCGAAGCGACTCTCGACACGCTGGCATCCGACCTCAGCGAGAGCGAGACAAAGGCTGCCGCCGATCAGGCGCTTCTTGCCCACATGTGCCGCTGCACAGGCTGGCAGACCATCACCGACGCCTTCGGGCTACTTCATCGGAATCGCCCGATAGTGGTTCCCCGAATGACCGCCGAACGAGCCGAACGTATCCGCTTGGAAAGCGGAGCACCTCAGGAGATGTCACCGTCGTCCGCTCTGGGGGCGGGCGGCTTTGCCGCCGACACCGCACCGGCCGACGCATTGGTGGCAGTTCTCAACGCACGAGGCGAGTGGATAGTGGGAGAAACCTTGCTGGAGGCCCGGCAGGTGGCGGGCAAGGTGCAAGGTCGGCGAACCACGATGGACAACCACTATCCGATCCCGGTGCCCGACGGCGACTTCGTCGCAACCCTTCAGACATCCTGGACCGATCCGGCCTACTTGGAGACCGACGCATCGTGGTGCGAGCCGGGCGGCAACCCGGTGTCGGCGCTGGGAAACGGCGGGGCATTCGGCGGCAAGACCGGGGGAGAGGTGGAGCGCGCCGCCCGAGAACTGGCGGATAGGCACGGGCGTGCCGTCCTTGCCCTGTACAGCCGGGAGGACGTGATGCGGCTGGCACCCAAGCGGCCACCGGTAGCGGGGGGTATCCGGTCCGATGGAAGTGGCACCGTGGTGGTTGCGTCCACCCGCGGCGCGCTCGAGTTGGTCAGCTCAATTGCTCCCGAGTTCGAGTTCCTCGAAGCAGAGATTCCCGGGCCGCCAACCGACATCGGCATCCGGGCCGCCGTGTGGGCCGAGATCGCCGTTCTGCGATCCGCTCTACAGGACCCCGATCAGCCGATCACAGTGGTGGGCCCCACGGGTGGTACAGCCCACGCCGACGGTGGCCCGAACGAGATCCGCATCTCGGTCGAGGCTGGCGCTGTGCTCGATGAAAGCGCCCTCCGTTCCTACTGCGTGGGTGCAGCCCATATGGGGTGGAGCTGGGCAACCTCTGAAGCGATGACCACCGATGCGGATGGCGAGATTCACGATCTGACCGTGCGCAGCCTCGGAATCGTTCGATCCGTCGACACCCCTCGGATCACCGTGGACATCGTCGACCAACCATCACTCGAATCGGTGAACGGAAGCGATGCGGTCTTCGCCGCGGCGGCTGCATTGGCGTGGCGATTGTCCGGGTTTTCTCCCCGGTGGCCGGTGAAGCTCCCAGGGGGTTCGGTCTGATCGGTCTCATCGTTGTACGATGAGGTCGGTGCCGGAGTACTGATCATCGTTGTTGTTCTACTGCTCATCCCGGTTGGGTTCCTCATGTCCACCGCCGTGGCCGCCGCGGTGATCGGGTGGGCTCTCAAGAGCAATGCCGACGCTGAGCACGCCGATTCTGAGTTGCTCGAGACCAACTACTGATCTGGCCACCGCTGCATCACAAACCTGCGTAACGGTGCGGTGAGGGCTCTATCGTCAACCCACGATGATCGACCTACGCCGACTCACTGACGACGCCGAGTACCGCAACGGTGCCCTTCGCAAAGGAGCTGATCCGGAGGCGGTCGGTTCCTTGATCGAACTGGCACTGTCGGCCCGCAACCAGCGCAGCACCACCGAGTCTCTGCGGGCCGAGGCCAACCAGGCGATCGAAGGAGATCGGGCAGCATCTCCCGAGGATCGCCAGGCCAAGATCGAAGCCGCCAAGGAACTGAAGGATCGACTGGCCGCTGCCGAGCGGGAACTCACCGACGTCGAAGCCAAAGTCAGCGAGATGGCGCTCTTCGATCCCCAACCCCGCCCACCCCTCGGTTCCCTGGGTGGCGAGGACAGCTTCGGGTTGAGAGGGTCAGCGGTGTCGAGACCGGTGCACCACCGCTCTCCCATGCCGAGATCGGTGAGAAGCTCGGACATCGTCGACACCGAGCGGGCCGTTCGGATGAGTGGGAGCCGGTTCGCCTACATCCTCGGTGACGCGGTCCGGCTCCAGTTCGCCCTGGTGCAGTGGACGCTGAACAAGCTGATCGGCCGGGGTTTCACGCCGGCGGTCGTGCCGGTCCTCGTTCGCGAGGACATGCTCGTCGAGGCCGGGTTCTTCCCGACCGACCGAAATCAGGTGTACGAACTCGAACGCGACGAGCTCTTCCTGGTCGGAACGAGCGAGGTGGCCCTGGCCGGCTTCCATCGGGGCGAACGACTGTCCGAGACCGACCAGCTTCCGGTCCGCTTCGCCGGGTATTCGACGTGCTTTCGTCGGGAGGCCGGCACCTACGGCAAGGACACCCAGGGTCTGTTCCGGGTGCATCAGTTCGACAAGGTCGAGATGTTCTCCTACAGCCATCCCGACGATCGTGGGATGAGCTGGAGTACCCTGCTGGAGATCGAGGAGCAGATCTTCGCCGATCTCGAACTCCCGTACCGAGTGATCACCGTGGCCGCCGGTGATCTGGGTGCGGCGGCGGCCAAGAAGTACGACATCGAGGTCTGGATCGGTAGCGAGCAGCGGTACCGGGAGCTCACGTCCTGTTCGAACTACACCGACTACTCGGCCCGGCGCATGGGGACCCGAGGGTTCGAAGACGTCGGGTTCCGAATTCGTACACACGCTGAACGGGACCGCCTGTGCGATCGGGCGGACGCTTCTCGCCATCTTCGAGAACCACCAGAACCCTGACGGGACCATCGCCGTGCCCGAGGTGCTCGCGCCCTACACCGGTGGTCTCGAGGCGATCGTTCGAAGTAGCGGGAGTCGTGACCCCTCCCCGCCGTGACCGTGCTGATCAGGCTCAAGCCTGCGAGGCGCATGAACGCTCCCCACCGAACGTGAGTTACGGGAAGATGCCGCGCCGGTCATAGACGTCGGAGAGGCGATGCAGCGAGACGGCGTAGGCGGCATCCCGGTGGTGAGCAGTCCAGTTGGGCCTTCATCGCAACCACCTTGTCGTTGGCGTCCCAGATGATCTCTCGCAGCCGGGTTCCGACGTCGTCGACCCGCCACGATCGGCCGCTCTGGTTCTGGAGCCACTCGAAGTAGCTCACCACGACACCGCCGGCGTTGGCGAGGATGTCGGGGATGATCTCGACTCCCTTGGACGTGAGGACCTCCTCCCCGGCGGCCGTCGTCGGTCCGTTGGCAGCTTCGATGACGACCTGGCATTCCATGTCGATCGCCCGTTCGTTGGTGAGCTGGTTCTCCAGAGCGGCCGGCACGAAGGCGTCGACGGGGATGCGTGAAGAGGTCCTCGGTGTCGATCTCGATCCGCCTGCGGGAATCCGGCGATGCATTTGATTCTGTCGCGGACGTGGTCGAACAGCGCCGGGATGTCGATCCCGTACTGGTCGCGACCGTGGCGATGTGGTCGCCACCGCCACCACGAGACAGCCCTCTGCGCGGCCAGCCGGGCGAAATGGCTGCCGACGTTGCCAAAACCCTGTACCGAGATCCGCAGTCCCTTCAATCGCTGACCGGTCTCCCCGCACCAGTGGCGGAGCGCATAGAGCACACCCTGACCTGTCGCTGCCTCGCGACCCACCGAGCCGCCGCACTCGATCGACTTGCCGGTGACCACGCCCTTGAGCTGTTGCCGGCCGCCAGGACCGGACACGTTGGCATAGGTGTCCATGATCCAGTCCATCATCTGTGCGTTCGTCCCGACGTCGGGTGCCGGGATGTCCGTTGTCGGCCCGATCGTGTCGCCCAACTGATGGGTGAAGCGTCGAACCAACCGTTCGATCTCGGTGTCGGAGTAGTCGCGGGGATCGACGGTCACGCCGCCCTTGGCACCGCCATAGGGGAGACCGACCAGGGAACACTTGAACGTCATCCAGGCGGCGAGTGCCTTGACCTCGTCGAGGTCGACGTCGGGATGGAAGCGCAGGCCGCCCTTGTACGGGACCCAGCAGGTTGTTGTGCTGAATGCGGTAGCCGCGGAACAGCTGCGGATGTCGCCGGAATCCAGAGTGACGGGGAAGTTGACGATGACCTCCTTCTCCGGCTCGGACAGGATCGCCCGGTACTCGGGATTCGAGATCGATCAGCTCGGCGGCTCGCTGGAACTGTTGGTTGGCGGCTTCGTGAAGTGAACTCACGGCCGGGGGCCTTCCGCATCGGCGCGAGCACGTTGCCCTTTCGAGGAATCTGAGAACAGCCCCGTTCGTGGTTCCACAGTTGAGTATCGGCATGAGTCTGAGCCCATTTAGGCCGGTTGCAGCGCGTGGAGGTCGATCGATTTGATTGTTCGGTCCAGGATGGGAGACTGAACGCATGGCCGAACTCGTCACTCCGCGGGGCCGGTTCCCTCATCTTCGCCGGGTGGGTGGGATGGTCTTCGTATCGGGAACCAGCGCGCGGCGTCCTGACAACTCCATTGCCGGTGCCGACGCCGATGCGGCGGGAACGACCTCGCTCGACATCGCTGTTCAGACCACGGAAGTGCTGCAGAACATCGAGAGCATTCTGAAAACTGTTGGGCTGGATCGTTCACACCTGGTCGACGTGACGTCGTTTCTGGTGAACATGAATGATTTCGGTTCATACAACATCGAGTGGGCAAGGTTCTTCAAAGATGTTGAGTCGCCGGCCCGCACAACGGTGGCGGTGCACCAACTACCCCATCCCCACCTTCTGGTCGAGATGAAAGCAATCGCATTCGACCCGCACTAGTTCAGGAGGAACCATGACCGAATCGAATACGAATCCACCGAGCACCATGGATCTGCCGTTCAGCCTGGCCGAGTGGCTCGAGGAGAATGCCGATTCCTTGAAGCCCCCCGTCTCGAACAAACAGATCTGGGAAGGATCCGACATGATCGTGACCGTGGTCGGCGGGGGGAACGAACGCACCGACTTCCACGATGATCCGCTACCGGAGTTCTTCTACCAGTTGAAAGGCAACATGAATCTCAAGATTCAGGATGCTCCCGGTCAGCCGGCCCGTGACATGCCGATCAACGAAGGTGATGTCTTCCTGTTGCCACCCCATGTCCGGCACTCACCACAACGGCCCGAGCCGGACAGCATCGGCCTCGTGATCGAGTACGCCCGACCCGAGGGTCAGGTCGACGGGTTCGAGTGGTTCTGCCCCAACTGCCATGAGCTGGTTCATCGCGGCGAGGTCCAACTGAAGTCGATTGTTGACGATCTCCCGGTGATGTTCGAATCGTTCTATGCCAGTGAGGAAGCTCGCACCTGCCCAAACTGCGGCACCCTTCACCCGCGCCCGGGGCAATGATGCGAGGTCGCTCCCGTCGCGTTGACATCCACAGCCACTTCTTCCCGACGGTGTCGAGGGCGGACTCTGAGATCCTGTGCAGCTCGGATGCGCCCTGGCTGCAAGACAATGGCGACGGTACCGGGTTGATCATGTCCGGGGACCAGGAGTACCGGCCGGTTCAATCGCCGCTGTGGGATCCCGCAGCACGCTTGGCGGAGATGGATCGAAGTAGCACCTCGATCCAGGTCATCTCGGCCACGCCGATCCTGTTCTCGTACTCCTGTGCGCCAGCGATCGGCGAACGGTGGGCCGCCCATATCAACGACCTTGCAACTGCGATGTGCGAGGCTGACCCGGTCCGCCTCCGTCCGTTGAGTCACGTTCCACTTCAGAACGTCGACAGTGCCTGCAAAGAGGTATCAAGAGCCAAAGTCAACGGCCACGTCGGAGTGCATATCGGGAACCACGTGTCGGGTCGGAACCTCGATGATCCTGAGCTCGTGCGGTTCCTTCATCACTGTGCCGACGAGGAGATTCCCGTATTTGTCCATCCGTGGAACACCATGGCACCGGAGCGGATGACCAAGTACATGCTGAAGTGGCTAGTTGGCATGCCGGCCGAAACCCACCTTGCAATCCTGTCTCTCGTTCTCTGTGGCGCGTTCGAACGGTTGCCGCAGAATCTCAAGATCTGCTTCGCTCACGGCGGAGGGAACTTCGCAGCTCAGATGGCCAGGGTCGACAATGCATGGAAGCGGCGGGACATCATCCGCGCCGACTGTCCACACCCGCCCTCGCACTACGTCAACCGTTTCTGGATCGATTCTGCGGTGTTCGGAGAGAGTGCGTTGAAGCTTCAGACCGAGGTGATGGGCATGGATCACATCATGATGGGCTCGGACTATCCCTTCCCGCTCGGCGAGATCGATCCCGGTGACGTCATCGACAGCGCAGAGTTCCTCAACGATGCCGAGCGCGATCGCCTGCTGTTCCGCAATGCCAATGAGTTCTTCGATCTCAACGCTGAAGGGGTCTTCGCATGAACATCGCATCCGGCACGTCAGGTTTCGACGTTTCGGCGGAGTGTGCCCAAGCACTCGATCGAACCGACCCGCTCGCTTCGTTCCGCTCGGAATTCGAGATCCCGATCGACGAAGCAGGCGCAACGAAGATCTACCTGGTTGGGAACTCCCTCGGCGCATTGCCGGTCCGTTCTCGCGACTACGTGATTGCCGAGTTGGACCGGTGGGGTCGGTACGGGGTGGAGGGACACTTCACAGGAGAACTCGCATGGGAGCCTTACCACGAACTCCTCACCGAGCCGATGGCAGCCATCGTGGGTGGTCAGAGCAACGAGGTGGTGGTGATGAATGCGCTCTCGGTCAACCTGCACTTGCTTATGGTGTCGTTCTACCGACCTACCGGTTCCAGGCACAAGGTGATCATCGAGGAACATGCATTTCCCTCTGACCACTTTGCGGTGGAATCCCAGATTCGTCAGCGAGGTTTCGACCCTGCAGACTCCCTGGTCACGCTGGCGCCTCGTGAAGGCTCCGAGACCCTCGACGCCGGCGACGTCATCGCCGCCATTCATGCTGCTGGTGACGAGCTGGCCATGGTCATGCTCCCCGGTGTGCAGTACTACACGGGTCAGGTGCTGCCGATGGAGGCGATCACCGCAGCCGGGCACGAGGTAGGCGCAACAGTGGGGTTCGATCTCGCCCACGCCGCCGGGAACGTGCCCCTCCGTCTCCACGATTGGGGTGTGGATTTTGCCGCCTGGTGTACCTACAAGTATCTCAACGGTGGACCCGGCGGTGTTGGTGCCGCATTCGTTCACGAACGTCACGTAAATGATCAGTCGCTCCCCAAACTGCTGGGCTGGTGGGGTACCCGCAAGGACACTCGATTCGAGATGGGCACCACGTTCCATCCGATTCCGACAGTGGAGTCGTGGCAGGTGTCCAATGCCCCGATTCTGTCGATGGCGGCCCTCCGGGGTGGACTGGAGATCGTGGCCGAAGCCGGCGGAATGGAGGTTCTGCGGGCCAAGAGTGAAACACAAATCAGGTACCTCGATTTCCTGTTGGCCAACGAACTCGAGGGCAAGATCGCCAGCATCACACCGGTTGAAATGGATCAGCGGGGTGCCCAGTTCGCCCTCACCATCGCCGATCCCGCCGTCGAAGGACTGAATGTCTACGACCGTCTCGAGGCAGCCGGTGTTGCCTGTGATTGGCGCTATCCGAACGTTATTCGGGTCGCCCCCGTCCCGCTGTACAACTCCTTTGACGACGTCTTCGGGTTCGTGCAGATTCTGAAAGGACTCCTCTGATGAGCTCACTGGGGGATCTTGGACCCTTGGCTGTGATCGGTGGCGGCCCCGCCGGTTCACTCCTGGCTCTCTATCTCGCTCAACGAGGCCATGAGGTGGATCTCTTCGAGAGTCGGCCCGACCTTCGCGTGAACCGGCTCGATGGTGGTCGATCGATCAACCTGGCCCTTGCCACGCGTGGCATCGTGGCACTCCGGGCCGGCCGAATCACCGACGAGGTGGCAGAACTCGCCATTCCAATGGTTGGTCGGATGGTTCACGCCGACGGTGAGGCGAGCCTTCAGCCATACGGTGCCGAGCCTCACGAGGTGATCTACTCGATCAACCGTGGCGACCTCAACGGTGTGTTGCTCACAGCTGCAGAGAAGACCGGCCGGGTTCGGATTCATTTCGAACACAGGCTGCGCACCGTCGATCTCAGCGAGCGCCGTCTCAGTTTCACCGCCCACGGCGAGGATGGAGTCGAGTTCGAGGTGACGGCCGGGTTTGGAATGGTCTTCGGGACCGATGGCGCCAACTCACTCGTGAGGGCAGCCACGTTGGAGGCAAACGGCGGCCGGATGACCGACGAGCCGCTCGACCACGGCTACAAGGAACTGACCATTCCGCCGGCCGCTGATGGAAGCTTCTTGTTGGATCCTCATGCGCTCCATATTTGGCCGCGGGGAGATTTCATGCTCATCGCGCTGGCCAATCCTGAAGGTGACTTCACCGCTACGCTGTTCCTCCCCAACGAACCCGGGATTGCCGCTGAGGGCGGTAGTTTCGCCGAACTGAGCTCGCCCCAAGCAGTCTCCAGCTTCTTCGCCTCCGAGTTCGACGGATTCGCCGATCTTGTTCCCGACCTGGTGGAACAGTTCTTCGAGAATCCGACCGGCGACCTGTCCACCATCCGCTGTTCGGACTGGAGCTACGAAGACGTCAGTGTGTTCCTCGGCGACGCTGCCCATGGCATCGTTCCGTTTCACGGCCAGGGTATGAACGCCGCCATGGAGTCGGCCGCAGTTCTCGTAGAAGAACTGGATCGAACCCCTGAAGATGTTGCCCGAGCCGTGAAGCGGTTCTCGGCGCGGCGCAAACCGAACGCCGATGCCATTGCGGACATGGCCCTCAGCAATTACATCGAAATGCGGTCTTCGGTGGTCGACCCTCAGTACCTCATCAAGCGTGAGCTCGCACTTGTTCTTCAGAAGCGTCATCCCGGCCGGTTCGCCCCCCGGTATGGCATGGTGATGTTTTCCACCATCCCCTACGCCGAGGTAGTCGCGCGGGCACAGCAGCAGGACACCATTCTGACCGCCCTGGTTGCAGGGTGTGAGTCGGTTGATGACGTCGATCTCAAACGGGCTGATCAGCTGGTTCAGGCGCTTGACCCGATCTCGGCTGATGCACTGCAGGCGGTTGGGCTGAACCTCGAGGAGACACCGTGATCGAGCACAACGAAGCGACTCCAGAAGTCACTTACGGGTCATATCTTCGGATCCCCGAACTGTTGTCGCTCCAACAGCCGGCATCGGATCCGCCCGAGCACGATGAGACGCTCTTCATCATCATTCATCAGGTGTACGAGCTGTGGTTCAAGCAGGTTCTCCACGAACTGGATCACTTTGCTGACCATCTCAATGCGGACCGACCTCACAAGGGAGCTCATCAGCTCAAACGGGTGCTGAAGATCTTCAAGACCCTCGTCGCTCAGCTGGACGTATTGGAGACAATGACGCCGCTGGAGTTCGAGTCGTTCCGCCACTTCCTCGCGAGTGCGTCCGGATTTCAAAGCGTGCAGTTCCGGGAGCTCGAGTTCCTCCTGGGTTTCAAGTCAGCCGTTCACGCCGAACGGTTCGCTGATCAACCCGAACTCAGCGTCGCCCTGAACCGTCGACTCGAGGCACCGTCGCTATGGGACGTGTTCCTGGCGTTTCTCAGTCGAGCTGGCTACGACGTGCCCCTGGATATTCTCAACCGAGACGTTCAGGAACCGGTCACATCATCGGAGGGTGTCCAGGAAACACTGGTCGAGGTCTATCGAAACGACCCGGCACTAGCTGAACTCTGTGAAAGCCTCACCGACCTGGACGAAGGCCTCCAGGAATGGCGCTATCGGCACGTGAAGATGGTGCAGCGCACCATCGGGACAAAACCGGGGACCGGCGGTTCGGCCGGCGCTGAGTATCTGCGAACCACCTTGTTCCGAGCCGCCTTTCCCGATCTGTGGGAGATCCGTGTCCGATTCTGAGGACCAGGTTCTGTGGCCCTCGAACCGTGAGGATCTCGCACGGGCCTACTCACCCAGCAGTTGTGTCGCGGATATCCAACCATTCCTCGATCGGTACGCAGCAGAGAGTCAGCGAGTTCGAGATTCGTTGAGTTTCCAGACTCACAGGTACGGGACCGGACCCCGAGCTGAACTCGACCTCTTCGATGCCGGTGAACAGCAGGTGCATGCCTTCATTCACGGGGGCTACTGGCAACAGCTCAGTAAGGCCGACGCCTCGTTTCCGGCTGAGGACTTCGTTGCCAGAGGTGTCACCTACATCGCAGTGGGGTACGACCTTTGTCCCCAGGTGCGGTTGCGAGACGTTGTCAACGCAGTGCGTGCGGCCCTTCGGTGGATTGTCAGCCGTTTTCCCCACGCCAGCATCACTCTCTCGGGTTCCTCTGCCGGTGCCCATCTTGCCGCATGTGTGGCTGAACCGGGTGAGATCGACCGCCTCGTGCTGCTGTCGGGGATCTATGATCTACGGCCGCTGGTTGAGACCTATGTGAACGATCTCGTGGGTTTGGACGCCGCTGAAGCAGCCAACCTGAGTCCCCTCCTCAGTCCGCCACCTGGAGTTCGGACCAGGGTTGTCTGGGGCGAAAACGAAACCGACGCCTTCAAGTTGCAAAGCCGTCGGTATGCCGCCCACGTGGGCGGAACCACGCACGAGGTCGCGGCACGAAACCATTTCGACATCGTCCACGACCTGTTTGACATCTCCGAAACCCCTGCAGCCACCGGCGAACGCCTACGTGGCACCGGTACGAAGAGTTCCCGGGAGCATGCCCCTTCGGGGAGTAATCAGACCGCCAGTAGGTCTCGAGCGCCGGTGTCTGATGACGGGTGACGCAGCTTGCTCATCGCTCGAGCCTCGATCTGGCGAATACGTTCGCGGGTGAGGTTGAAGTGTTCACCCACTTCTTCCAGGGTGCGCGGTTCGCCTCGGTCGAGGCCGAACCTCAACTTGAGAATCTCCCGCTCTCGCTCATCGAGCGGCGAGAGCAGGCGACTGATCTCTTCGGGCAGCAGTGCGGTGGCGGCCACCTCGAACGGTGAGTCGGCGCCACGATCTTCCACAACATCGCCAAGTTCGGCGTCGCCGTCTTCTCGAAGTGGTTCTGAGAGTGACAACGGTTCGGCCGCGAATCGGAGTGCCTCGGTGACCTTCTCTTCGGGCATCTCGACCTCTTTGGCAAGTTCGAGCAGGGTTGCAGGTCTGCCGTACTTGAGTTCGAGGCGGGATCGAGCCTTCTGAAGGCGGGCGAGGGTGTCGCCGGCATGGACGGGAAGCCGGATGGTGCGGCCGGTGTTGGCAATGCCTCGAGTGATCGCTTGGCGAATCCACCATGTTGCGTAGGTGGAGAACTTGAAGCCCTTGCGCCAGTCGAACTTCTCGACAGCGTGCATGAGGCCGAGGTTGCCTTCCTGAATGAGATCGAGCAGAGGAAGACCCGAAGCCTGGTATTTCTTGGCGATCGAGACGACGAGGCGCAGGTTGGACTGTACGAAGGTTCGTTCAGCCTCGCGACCCTGCCGAATGGCTCGACGAAGCTCGCGCTTACGGGCTGGCGTGACCTCGGCGCTGGCTTCCATCTCTTCGGAGGCAGCCTTGCCAGCTTCGATCGCCTGGGCGAGTTTGACTTCGCCCTCTTTGGTGAGCAGCGGGTATTGGCCGATATCGGTGAGGTACAGCCTGACGAGGTCTTCCTCGTCTCTTTCAACTCGCTCTTTTGCCAACGAAAAACCTCTCGTGCGGGGTGAGAACTTGCGGGACCACGATTCCGGGGGTAGAGGTTAGGCTACCGAAGAGTCGGGGAGTTCGTACCAATCGTGCATCGGCATTGTCAACGAGACCCTTGATCGCCAATAATCCGTGGCGGCGATGTTCTGATTGTTCCGGTGACATTCTCGACGACGATCGGAGTGTCGCAGAACTCGACCACGGGCGGGGATCCGTACTTCTCCGTGACCCCTTCCACCCAGCCAGGATTGAAACGAGCCTCGGCGTCGGCTCTGTTGGTCCACCAGTACACCGCACCGACGGTGCCATCGTCGGCCCGTAGGTAGGCCTTGCCAATCAGCCCGGGCACGTCGAGATAGCGAGCCGCCGATTCGGCGAAGATCTCGGCGGCTTCGTCGATGTTCGAGGTGCTGGTTCCCGGGAACCGAACGATCGTGAGGATCATCCGCGGTACCGGTTGGTCATCGGCATACGCCGGTCGCGGCCGAACGCCTTGGAGCTGACCCGAACCCCGGGAGGATTCTGTCGGCGTTTGTACTCGGCGATGTCCACCAAGCGAACGATCCGATCGACGATCGCAGGGTCGTAGCCCTTTTCCTTGATCTCGGAACCGGTGAGATCATTCTCGACGTACAGCGCCAGCACGGCGTCGAGGACGTCGTAAGGCGGAAGACTCTGATCATCCCGCTGATCCGGTCGCAATTCAGCCGATGGCGGCTTGGAGATGATGTTCTCCGGAATCAAATCCAGGCCGGCTTGATCGTTGCGCCATCGGCACAGATGGTAGATCTGGGTCTTCCACAGATCTTTGATGACGGCGTAGCCTCCAGCGGTGTCTCCATAGAGCGTGGAGTAGCCGACCGAGGTTTCACTCTTGTTCCCGGTTGTGAGAATGAGCCATCCGAGTTTGTTGGAAAGCGCCATCATGATGACGCCCCGGATGCGGCTTTGGAGGTTCTCCTCGGTGGTGTCGACCTCGCGGCCCTCGAAACTGGGAGCGAGCATTTCGAGCATCGACTCATGGGCCGGTTCGATCGGGATCCTGCGATAGTCGACCCCGAGGTTGGCGCACAGCTTTTCGCTGTCAGAGATGCTGTGGTCACTGCTGAACCGGCTCGGCATCAGCACGCAGTTGACGTTTTCCGGGTCCCAGGGCATCGGCGGCGATTGCGGTGACGATAGTGGAGTCGATCCCACCTGAAAGGGCTATCCCAACCGAGCTGAACCCGTTCTTCCGAACGTAGTCTCGCGTTCCGACGACCAGCGCCTTCCACAGCTCCTGATGGGGACCTTCCAATGGTGTGATCGGTGATTCGACCGGTATCCCGGTGACCTCTTCGGGTCCGCTCACGCGGCGAACCGGCAGCTCGGGCGTGGCGACGTATTCGCCCCGAGGATCGAGTCGGCGCTTGCGGTAGGTGGGCACGACGTCCAGATCACAGATCATCATGTGCTCGTCGAACTGAGGGGCCCGGGCCAGGAGGCGTCCCTCGTGGTTGAACACGACTGAGCCACCGTCGAAGACCAACTCGTCCTGACCGCCGACCTGGTTGGCGTAGACGATGAACACGCTGTTGTCGGTGGCGCGGGTACTCACCAGTACATCTCGATCGAGAGCTTTGCCCTGCCGGTAGGGCGATGCGTTGGGGCACAGGATCACCTCGGCACCGCCGCGGGCCTGATCGAGAATTGGACCGGTTGGTGACCACAGGTCCTCACAGATCACGATCCCGCAGCGGACTCCGTTGATCTCGACCAGGTCGAGGGAATCGTTGCCGGGCGTGAAGTAGCGGTTCTCGTCGAAAACGCCGTAGTTGGGCAGGAGTCGTTTGTAGTGTTCGGTGACGATCTCACCATCTGCACACAGTGCCACGGCATTGTGAATGTTCCTTCCGCCCCGAATGAAGCCGACAACGGCTGCACAGGGTCCTGTAGTTGCAGCCGCTACTTTGTCTAGAGCCTTGTGGCAATCCTCGACAAAGCCGGTCTTGAGCACGAGATCTTCAACCGGGTAGCCGCACACTGCCATTTCGGGAAAGACGGCAACATCGGCACCTGCTGCTTCGGCACGACGTAATGAGTCGATGATGCGCTCTACGTTGCCATCCAGGTCACCAACGACGGTGTTGATCTGGCACGTGGCAACTCGAAGTCTGCGCATACCCGGAGTCTATTGAGTGGTTTCGTCGCTGGGTTTCATGGCCCCTTCGGGTGGGAGGATCGCCTGCTGTCCTCGCCCGGGGAAGCTATGGGATCATGGAGGGGTGGCACAGGTGTCGGTGGTGCGTGGTCTAGCCTGTCTCGGCACGGGCAGGTGAACTCTTGATGACCCCTTCGCGCCGCTCCGTACGACCCGCTCAGACCAATCGGTTCCGCTCCGCGTTTGTCGTTGTCGTGCTTGCTTTGGGTGCTGGGGCAGTGACACCGTCGGGGGCTCAGGAAGTGGACGAGGACGACCTCTCGTCCGAGGAACTCGATGAGATCCGGGTCGAGCAGGAACGGAACGAGGAGCTGTTGGCTGACGCAGCGCGAGGGATCGATGGGACTCTCGGGGAGATCTCCGACCTCAGCTCGGCCATGGAAGTGCTCGATCAGGCCATCAACAAACAGGAGCTGGAGGTGAAAGCAGCCAGCACCAAGCTCGGGATCGCCGAGCGCCGCCTCGCCGAGTCCACGGACGCAGTTGTGACGGCCGAGGCTGCACTGGTCGGACTCGAGGCTCAGGTCCGGCAACGGGCGGTTGAGTCCTTCGTCGAGCAGGACGTAAGTACCCCCGCGATCGTCTATACCAACAATCCCGGGCTGACGGTTCGGATGGAGGCTCTCCTCACCGCGATCCTGCAGGGGGATGCCGACGTTGCCGAGGCGTACACGGCGGTTCAGAACGAACTGGCTGTCGAACGGGAAACCGCTCGGGTCAACCGGGTCGCAGCCGAGCAGTTTCGGGTGGAAGTGGAACGGGTACAGCGGCGCCTCGAAGCAGATCGCGCTATTCAGATCGAGCTGTTCGAGGCAAGCAACGAGCGCCTGGAGCACCTGCTCAACGAACAGGCCTATCGTGAGCGGCTGGGTGAGGACTTGGAAGCCAAGGAGCAGGCCGAACTGGACAAGCTGGCCGCCCAGCTCCGAGCGGCGTCGTACACAGGACCGGGAGGGTTGGCCGGACCGGTAGCGACCCCGGATCAGATCGAGTGGGTCTACGGCATTGCCATCCACAACTCGGTGGCGTCCAATCTCCAGGCAATGATCGAAGCAGCCGAGGCCGACGGGATCATCCTCCGGGGCAGCGGTTGGCGCGATCCGTCAGCACAGGTCCGATTGCGGCGAGCGCACTGTGGCACGTCGGACTACGCCATCTGGGAGGCGCCGGCGAGCAGCTGTCGTCCGCCCACGGCCCGTCCTGGCTCCTCGTACCACGAGCGTGGCCTCGCCGTCGACTTCACCGAGAACGGCAAGTCGATCAACCGACCCAGTTCGCCTGCCTACCTGTGGCTTCGCCGCAACGCCGCCGACTACGGCTTCTACAACCTCCCCACCGAACGCTGGCACTGGTCGACCACCGGCAAATAGAGCCAACCCGTTTCCTCAGGCCCTCATTGTGGGAAAAGTGGTGGCTGAGGTAGTGGTCTGGAAGGCTGAACGAGTTGGCCCAGTCGCCGGGCACAGCTGGGGACTAGCCAGTTCTTGAAAGGCTCTCCCGTGCCGATTCTGCGGCAGATTCGAGGATTCGACCGATTCTGGCCGTAATACCCTCGTCGTTGGTGCCGGTCCATTCGTCCATATAAATCTTCTTGGCTTCCACCGCGATCGCAAAGCCGCGGTCGCCGTACCGGTCGTTGATCCACCGTGGCAGGTTGCCGCCTTTGAACTTCACATTTTCGCGTACGTCCAGCACGTCGTCGTAGAACGGTAGTTCACTCATCGTCTGGCTGAAGCTGCGTACAACCGGACTCCAAGCCCGATGGATCGACTCGGTCCCAAGGTTTATCTCCGGGTTGAGTTCGGGGTCATCAACCGGACCGTCGGGGCCACCCCTCCTGTGGTTGTAGGAGTGCAGGTCGAGCACGAGGACATGACCGTGAACCTCGACCAACTCGTCGCAGATAGTGCCCAGCTCGTTGTAGAACCGGTCATAGATCTCGAGTGACCGCTGTTTGAGGTCTTGCGAGGGTAGTGAAGTCCAAACGTCGAGGCCCCATGCATCTTCAGGAGCGAGGTACACCGCCCGATCGCGGGGACGGTTGAGATCGACCTCGAAGCGCGATCGGTTGACGACGATGGAGTTCTTTGCAATCCCGACCCACTGGTCGGTGAACGGGTCTTCCTCTCTGAGCTGATCCTCTTCGGGCAGTCTCATCAATGCTGAGACCTCAGGCCGTAGTTCGTGGCCGGCGTGAATTGCCGTCGCCACGATGGGATCCTCACCCCGCGTTATCAGCCATTCGGGGCCGCTCACAGGGAGTTCATTTCTGGGTTGCTGAAGTTCCGCTCGTAGTAGCCCATGTAGCCGACCTTGCGCTCGAGGCTATCGATGACGGCATCGTTGAAGTTCACGCCCTCCAACTTCTGAGCCGAACCGAGTCCGCCCGGACTGAACACGTTGATCTCCATCAGCTTGTGGCCGACAATGTCGATCCCGACGAGGAACATACCGTCCTTGACCAGTTTGGGCCGAACGATCTCCGCCAGCTCCAGGGCTTCGTCGGTGAGGGTTGCCTTGGCCAGCGATCCGCCAGCGTGGAGGTTCGACCGCATGTCTCCTCCGCGTCGAACGCGCCGGAACGCGGCGTAGCGACCCTTGTGGCGGAGGGGTTGGCCGTTCATCAGGAACAACCGCGTGTCGCCGTCCTCGGCCTTGGTCAGGTACTCCTGGGCGATGATGTAACCATCTCGACTGACCGCATCGATCATCTGATTGAGGTTGGCAGGATCGTCAGCTCGAACCAGAAAGACTCCTTCGCCGCCAGAGCCACTGAGCGGCTTGATGACGGCCCGTCCTTCGTTGTTGACGAAGTCGCGAATCGATTGCCGATCTCGTGAAATGAGGGTCCTGGGCCGAACTTGTTCGGGGAAAAGCTGGAAGTACATCTTGTTGGCGGCTTTGGCCAGACCATTCGGATCATTGAGAACGATCACGCCGTGTCGCATCGCCACCCGCCCGAAGTCGATGGCGGCAGTCTTCGCCCACTCGCGGCTGCCCTTTTCGTCGGAGGGCACGTTGCGGAGGAACAGCACATCCAGGTCGTCAACGGTGATCCGTTCGGTGATGGCGTTCTTCCCGTGCAGATCTCGCAAGTACGCAATCCCGTCCTTGTACCTTGTTTTTGGGGGTCGCGTCGCCTTGGCTCTGACCAGTTCGTCGGGGTCATAGGCAAGGTCGCCTACGCTGATTGTCCACGCTTCGTGACCTCGGTTGGTTGCCGTGACGCAGAGACGGGTGGTGGTATAGCCCGCCTCTTCGGTCTTGATGTCGTTCACGACGAATCCGATTCGCATCGCAGGTCCTTGTCATAGCCGCAGAGCGGAGATTGCACGCCACTACGGTTTGTGGCTGGCCCCTGATTGTATATCACTCAACGCATGAGACAGGGAGCAGAACCGGCGCTTCTCATGAAGCCAGTACAGTGCGGCGTGAGCGCTCGGAGGACGAGAGATGGCCGCAAAAACCCAAGTGAAACCGAGCGAGAAGTTACTCGATGACATAGCGACGCGCGTGGAAAGGGGCTTCACGTCCGACGTGCGCTACCTCCTGACGGTCGTGTTCACATCGACCGGCAGCTGCCGTTCTTGGTTGTCTATCGGCCGCCACCAGGATCATCGGATCCGGCCTTGCGGTCGCTCGTTGCGAGCCAAGCGTCGTACGTGATCGCTCCATCGGACCGGAGCTGGCGAAGTTTCACCCTCCAGCTCGTCGAGCGCATCGCGACGCTTCAGTCTCGCGTGTTCGGCGGGTTCCTTCTCGTCGAGCTGTGGGTCAAGCCCGACGCGGGGGATACGGACACCGTGGCCGACGACATCAGACCCGACTTCGAGGTGGCGATCCCGCGTCAGTTCGTGGACACTCCGGCGGTCAACGCGCTGGTTGCAGGCTTGGGCAAGGTAAGAATTCTTGGGCACAAAGCGAACGTTCTAGTGCGAACGATGCCGCTTGCTCCAGAGCATGAGAGTCGGCTGCTGCCCGCAGCCGTTGCCAAAGAGACCAACACTCATGCCATTGGTGTCGCGGCCTATGCAGCGTGGCGATCATCTGAGACCGGAGAACCCTACCCTTTGGTGCGGCGGGCGATAGTTCACCAAGTGTCCAGATCGTTGGCCCAGGCAGCCTTCGTTTTCGCGAGGGAAGAGACGTCATCTCGGCCCTTGCATTATCAGGCGTTGGGCCGCCGCGCGGTCGTCCGGGCCGTACGCCAGGTCGATCACGAACTGGCCGAAGTCGCCGAGTCGTTCGATTTGCTCCTTGCGGTCACGCCTGTCAACGCCGACTCCGCATACCGCAGTTTCCGTCGATCGGGTTATGTCCGGCCGCCCCGCTTCCAGTACCGGCCCCACACCGTTGATCCCTCGATGTTGAAACGGAAGCTCTTCAACATCAAGATCGAGCGAGTGGAGGACCCGACGCTCGAGGCCCTGTTCAGGGAGAAACGGCGCGAACTCGAGCTCAAACTGTCTCTGATCGGAGATCGCCTGACCGGCCGATTCCTCCCCACAAGCGTGGCTCTGTACGGCAAGGTCGACGACGACTCGGTCGCGCTGGCACGAACGGTACTGGCGAGGCTCGAGTCCTCCCGAGCGAGCAAAAAGTCCAAGGGGGTGTCGGGATCGGAGTTCGCAGCTGCCGCAGAGATCGAACTTGCCACCTATCGTGCCGTAGACAGTTCGATCACACCCCGAGTGGACCTCCGCGACGACGTGTCAACGTTGATGGTATCGGCGGGGAATCTCCTGGTCGGTCGGTCCATGTCGATACCAAGCGACCGGGTCAATGCTCTCATCCAGCATGAGGTCGGCACGCACGTTGTCACCTACTGGAACGGTCGCGCTCAGCCTTTTCGACTACTCGCCTCTGGGCTGGCGCGCCACGACGAGCTCCAGGAGGGCTTGGCTGTCTTCGCCGAATACATCGTCGGCGGTTTGACTTCGGCGAGGTTGCGGACGTTGGCGGCGCGAGTTGTTGCTGCGCGCGCTGTCTCCGATGGCGCGGAATTTGTCGACACGCATCGGTTGCTCGTCGAGGAGGTCGGCCTCTCGAATCGCAGCGCGTTCATGGTTGGGATGCGGGTCCATCGCGGCGGCGGGCTGGTCAAGGACGCTGTCTATCTACGGGGACTGCAGGGCGTGGTTGACTATGTCGGCAAAGGTGGCAGGTTGGACACACTTCTCGTCGGCAAGATCGCAACGGAGCACACTGCGGTGATCGAGGAGCTGCAACGGCGCGAGGTCCTCCACTCGCCCCTGCTGCGCCCGAACTTCCTGAACGGCCCGGACAGCCACTATCGAATAGAGCGGGTACGCGATGGAATTGACCTTGCAGACCTGATCGAGTGAATCTGACCGCGCCGACCCCCACCCTGGTCAGAGCTATGGAAATGCTCCCGGGGGCGTCGTCTGCGAATGCTGTTTGCCAATGCCAGACGCATACAGTCGGCGTCCGGGGCCAAGACCCGACTTCAGTCCCTGATTCTGCGCGGTGTCTGTCGATCAGCGGGTGTCGTCGAGCTTGTAGCCGACAGACCGCACGGTTTGGATCAGGTGGGAGAATTCTTCACCGAACTTGGCCCTCAGCCGGCGCACGTGAACGTCGACGGTCCGGGCACCCCCGTAGTACTCATAGCCCCATACTCGGTTCAGGAGGATCTCTCGGCTGAAGACCTTGCCGGGGCTGTGAGCGAGATACTTCAGCAGCTCGTATTCCATGTAGGTGAGATCCAGGGGCCGGTTCGACAACATCGCCTGGTATGTCTCGAGGTTCAGAATCAACGGTCCGATCTCGACGACCTCGGGGCCCGGTGCCCGTCCGCTTCGCCAGAGCAGGTGTCCCACGCGCGCTTCCAGTTCGCTGGGGTGGAAGGGGGAGAGGATGAAGTCATCGAACTGTTCATGTCGTTGCGCCAAATCGGCGATCTTCGAGCCACCGACCAACACCAGGGTGGGCATCACCGGATCGTCGAGTTTGCGACTGTCTCGGCAGAAGGCCCAGCCCGCGGCGGCGAAACGTTCGTCGTCGGCGATCGAAACAATCGTTCCGGACCATCCCTGGGGTGGGCATTTGGCGCGGAGCTCTTGTGCAGTGACGATCTCGACACACCCCAAGCCGGCCATCGAAAGCGTTCGTAACACCTCGACGGGACCTGATCCCGGTGCGTCGGGATCGGAGAACACAGCGAATATCGGCTGGTGGTCGGTCACGAACGATCCTCGGTGCCCGCTACCACGAAGGCAGGTAACGCTGGAGTTCCCACGGACTCACATGCGCTTTGTAGTCGGCCCATTCACTTCGCTTGTTTCGGAGGAACCACTCGAAGATGTGATCGCCGAGCGCCTCCTTGACCAGTTCGGAGCGCTCCATCTCGTCGAGCGCCTCTGCCAGAGAGGCGGGTAGGGATTCGATTCCCAGTTCGCGAACCTGAGCGGGAGAGAGGTCGCCCAGATTCTGGGTGAGTTCGTTCGGGAGTTCGTAACCCTCTCGCACGCCCTTCATGCCGGCGGCAACGATGACCGAGAACGCCAGATAGGGATTGCAGGCAGGATCCGGAGAACGTAGCTCGATCCGGGTCGAGCTGGGTTTGTCCATCTTGGTGACCGGCACCCGAACCAATGCACTTCGGTTCTGCTGGGCCCAACTGATCCACGCCGGGGCCTCGAAACCGATGACCAGCCGTTTGTAGGAGTTCACCAATTGGTTCGTGATTGCGGTGATCTCACGGGCATGTCGGAGCAGGCCGGCAGTGAACGCTCGGCCCACATCGCTGAGCCCGTACTGGCTCTCCGAATCGTGGAACGCGTTGCCGTGCTCGCCGAACAACGAAAGATGGAGATGCATCCCCGATCCTTGGATCCCCGCGATTGGCTTGGGCATGAAACTGGCAAAGCGATTCTGTTCCAGTGCCAACTCCCGCACAACGAGCCGGAAGGTCATGATCTGATCGGCCATCGTGAGTGCATCTGTGTAGCGGAGATCGATCTCATGCTGACTCGGGGAGTCCTCGTGAAAGGAGTACTCAACCGGAATGCCCATGGTTTCGAGGACTGTGATGGTGCGCCGGCGGAGATCCGATGCGACGTCGCTTGTGGTCAGATCAAAGAACGAACCGCTGTCGAGGAGTTCAGGCGTGTGGCTCGGGTTGCCGTCAGCGAAGTAGAAGAACTCCATCTCCGGCGCAGTGAACAGTCCGTAGCCCTCAGCTTCGGCCGCCTTTAGATTCCGGCGCAGGATGTGGCGAGGATCGCCTGTGAACGCCGTGCCGTCGGGGTTGGTGATGTCGCAGAACATACGAGCGGTCGATCCGCCGTCGGCCCAGGGCATCAACTCGAATGTGTTGGGATCGGGCTTGGCGATCACGTCCGATTCCTGAACCCGGCTGAAGCCGTCGATCGCCGAGCCGTCGAAGTGCACACCCTCGTCGAACGCACTGTCCAGTTCAGCGGGGCTGATTGCGACAGACTTGAGTTGCCCGAGAACGTCGGTGAACCAGAGTCGGATCAGGCGGACCCGGCGTTCCTCCACCGCTTTGAGGACGAAGTCATACTGGGGATTAACGGGCACTCTGCCTCCACTCGAAATTCGTCTGAGCGGTCAATGGCCCTCGGGAGGACCGCCAGACCGGCAACGGGTCGCTTTCACAAGTGAACAGGCGGATCGGCGCCACCCCACAAGCGTTCACACCCTATTAACAAACTGAGCATTGCGAAATCGATTCGGTGCCGTTTGACTCATAGGGTCAGAAAACGGCTGACAGTGCGGTTGGCCACCATGAGCGCGTTCTGGGCGTCAAACGCCGACCCGCATTACCTTCAAGGAGAACCAATGGTCTACAGGGCTGAATACCTCTGGATCGACGGGGCCGAACCAACCCCGGAGATTCGATCGAAGACGAAGATCCTCGAGGATGGCACCGAGCCGGGCGTCTGGGGCTACGACGGCTCGTCCACCAACCAGGCACCGGGTGACAAGTCAGACATCGTTTTACAGCCGGTCTTCCAGTGCCCGGATCCCATTCGTGGTGGCGACAACATTCTCGTTATGTGCGAGACCTTGCATACCGCCGACATGTCGCCGATTCCTTCCAACACCAGGTCCGTCGCTCGCGAGGCCGAAGACGAAGTATGGCGATCAGGAGCCATGGTTCGGTTTGGAGCAGGAGTACACGCTGCTCGATCCGGTGACCGGCTGGCCGGCCGGGTTCCCAGAGCACGGCTATCCCCGTCCGCAGGGTCCGTACTATTGCGGCGTTGGAGCGGTCAAGATCTATGGCCGAGACCTGGTCGAGCGTCATACCACCGCCTGCATCGAGGCTGGACTGAAGATCAGCGGAACCAACGCCGAGGTCATGCCCGGCCAGTGGGAGTTCCAGATCGGCCCGGCCGGAACGGTTGAGGTCGGCGACCACCTCTGGATCGCCCGGTACTTGCTCTATCGCCTGGCCGAAGACGAAGACCTCGAGGTCAGCCTCGAGGCCAAGCCGATGAAGGGCGACTGGAATGGCGCCGGTATGCACACCAACTTCTCGACCGCCAAGATGCGCGAAGGGTACGACCCGATCATCGCCGCATGCGAGGCCCTCGGCAAGCCCGGCTTCCCCGAGGCGCACCTCGAGGTCTACGGCGTGGGGATCGAGGACCGGCTCACCGGTGCTCACGAGACCCAGCGATTCGACCAGTACAGCTACGGCGTCTCCGATCGTGGTGCTTCGATCCGCATTCCTTGGCAGGTCGCGCAGGACAGGAAGGGCTACATCGAAGATCGGCGTCCGAATGCGAACGCCGACCCGTACCTGGTTGCCGCTGTGATCACCAACACCGTGGGTGAGGTTCTGGCGTAGTACCACCGCTCAAGAAACGAACGCCGGGCCTGTGGGTCCGGCGTTCGTTGTTTTGGCGGAGGTGGACGGGAATCGAACCCGCCTGACGAGGATCACCCGTCACGCCCGCTTTGAAGGCGGGGGCGCCCACCAGGTACGCAGACACCTCCAATGGTTGACCAAGCTAGCAGGTGATCGACGATTCTCAAATACGGTTAAATACTACAAAACATGTAGGAATACTCTACGCGACCTCGTAGGGTTCGCATACCAAGTGCATCACTTGTTTGCAGTCGTGGACTGCCAGGGTCGCTGCTTTGCCACGGTGAGGCAACGACGAGCTCCGCATGAGGAGCCTTCATGACCTCGGGAACATCGATCTGTCTCTCGTTCCATTCGGCCAAGGGCGGCGTCGGAACCTCAGTTGTTGCGGCGGCCACGTCATTGCTGTCCGCCGAACAGAACCAAACTCTCCTGGTCGACCTCGCCGGTGATCAGACCCTCATCTTCGGCGCCTCTGAGCCAACGGCAACGCTGTCGGACTGGTTGGGTAGTGAAGCTCCCCATCCCGATTCCCTCGCTCGGCTATCGCATGAGATCTCCCCGGGACTGTCCCTGTTGGCCGTTGACCGAACCGGTTGTCTGCCCAGAGCCGATCGGTTACGAACGTTGGCTCAGATTCTGCGCTCCGATACCCGGTCGGTGGTGATCGATCTCGGACGAATGTGGCAGGCCGGCGTGCCGCTGATCCAAGCCGCTGATCGCAGCTTCCTGGTGACCCGCCCCTGCTACCTGGCACTGCGAGCCGCGATGACGGGGCCAACGCCCGACGGGGTGGTCTTGGTGTCTGAGAAGGGTCGTGCGCTCGGAAGTGAAGATGTCAGTTCGGCGTTGGGAGCGCCGGTGACGGCTTCGCTTTGGCTTGACCCTGCCGTCGCTAGGGCAGTCGATGCCGGTCTGCTCGCCACCCGATTGCCCCGATCGCTGCGGGCTTTGAGACAGCTGCTATGAATTCAGAACTTCGAAGTTGGTTGGCCGAGGACAATCAACTCACAAGAGAGCAACTCACCGAGCGTGTGCGACGCTCGGGTCCCGCGTCGGATGCGACGGAAACGAATTCGGAGATTCATCGAACCTTTCGTCGCATGAGCGGGTTTGGTCCGTTGACGCGATTGCTCGCCAGTGAAGACGTCAACGACATCTGTATCAACGGGCCCGGCGAAGTGCTTGTCGACGCTGGCGGACGCTGGCACCGCTCGGGAATCGAAGTCAACGGCGAAGACCTCGATCTCATGGTCGAGCGGCTACTCGCCCCCAGCGGTCGACGGCTCGACCGACTGCACCCGATGGTCGATGCACAACTCGACGACGGTAGCCGTATCAATGTGGTGAGATCACCGGTGGCTCTGGGTGGTCCCCTTGTCACCATTCGGCGTTTCAAGAGCTGGGGTCACCCGCTGGACTCCTTCGGCGATGAATTGCAGATCGACCAGATCCGGGCGGCCCTGAGCAGTCGGCTGAACATCGTGGTCAGCGGAGCTACCGGGGCCGGAAAGACATCTCTGCTTTCGGCGCTGGTCAACGAACTTCCCTCAGACGAACGTCTCGTTCTCGTGGAGGACACAGCCGAGGTGTACGCATCCGCTCATTCGGTGGTTCGCATGGAAACGCAGCCGGCGGTCGGGGAGCTCAGCGTCCACATTTCGCTGCGTGATCTCGTCCGGAACGCAATGCGGATGCGGCCAGACCGATTGATCGTCGGTGAGGTCCGTGGAGCTGAGGCGTTGGATCTGTTGCTTGCTCTCAACACCGGACACCGGGGATCGCTGGCCACGTGTCATGGATCAAACAGCGGTGCAGTTCTGGAGCGAATAGCGCTTCTGGCTCAGCTCAGCCGTGAGGCCGATTCCGGCGCGATCCGATCGATGGTGAAAGCGGGCATCGATTTGGTGGTGCACGTCGAACGAATCGGAACTGAACGTCGCATCAGCGAAATTGCACGCATCGCAGACGTTGGCTTCATCTGATGGTCGCTTTCGCCCTGAGCCTGCTGAGCGCCACGATGGTGTGGGCGGTGGTCGATCCGGGGCAGGTGCGTCGATTGGCCCAGCCCGATAGTTCGTCGCGATCGGTGCTCATCGGCATGGTTGCGGTAGTGGTGCTGCTCGGAGCGAGCCAGATCGTCCTGGTGCCGGTGGTTGGCCTGGTCGCGGCTGGGATCGGGTGGGTTCTGGTTCGTTCCGAATCCAGCCGACGGGCAGAATTGCGTCGACTCCAAGAGCAACCGGTGGTTGTCGCGGTCCTCGCCAGACGAATGGCGATGGGTCTGACGGTTCAGGCCGGGCTCGAATCGCTCACCGACCATCAATTGAGGGTGGTGTCGATGACGGATGTGAAGGCACGGATACTGAGCGGTGAGGGTGCAGCCGACGCTCTCGCAGGCGAGCGAGGCCTCATAAGCGCTGCCTTGCTCGCCACCGAGATCTGCGGCGGGACGACGGCGGTGGCCCTCGAGCGATTGGCCGATCGGCTGAGTTCGTTGGCCCTCGACGGTCGCGCGGCGCAATCGCAATCGGGGCAGCAGCTGGCCTCGGCAGTGGTGATGTCCGGTCTCGCTCCACTGGTCTCGATTCTCTACGGCCTGAACGATCAGCGAGCTGCAGACTTCTATCTCAGGACGCCGCTTGGCGCTGCGGTTGTTGGGGTGTCGCTGCTGCTTTCGGGCGCAGGATGGTTCTGGATGCGCTTCATTACTCGACCGAGGTCATTCTCATGACGGGGATAGTTCTCGGGTTGGCGGCCCTTGCGGTACCGCTTCTGTGGGTCGATGGAAACCAACCAGTTTCCCAAGCGCAGCCACGCTCCGGGCGGCGAATCCCGAAGGCACTTGTCGGCGGGTTACTCCTCGCAATGATCTCATGGTGGCTTTGCGTGCTCGGTATCACGGTCTACGTGATCCGAAAGCCTCTGATGGCCAAGGTTCTGAACGCTCGCGCCGATCGCGCCAGGGCTGCGGCCCTGTGCGAGTCCCTCGAGATCATCGCCATGGCGATCTGCGTCGGCATGCCGATCGACGACATGCTGAGTCTGGTTGTTCGGTGTGGAAAACCAGAAGTGCGGCCACTGTTCGAAGCGGCACGGAATGCGCTCTCGGTCGGCGACAGTCGACGGCAGGTCTTGCGGCAGATGGCCGAGCAGGGCGGAGCGCCGCTGGCGTCGATGTGTGAGGTGTTGATCGCGGCGGATCGCGATGGCGCACCGGTTGCTCTTGTCCTGGATCGGCTGGCGGCCGAAGCGGGGCGGGCTCACCGGTTGGCGGTAGAGGAGCGAGCCCGACGGGCGCCTGTTCTGATGCTGGCACCCCTCACGTTGTGCTGCCTTCCCGCAGTCCTGATCGGGACCGTGTTGCCGTTCATCCTGTTGTCGTTTGGCCAGACTTCGCTCTGAGTGGCCTCTTCGCGGACCAGTAGACCTCCGCCTTCCACCCAAAACCGAAAGGAAATCTCAATGGCTCTCCTCTTTGTTGCCTTCTCGTATTCGCTGACCGCCAAGGCTCGGTCGGCCCAACGTGGGCAGGCCACCGTCGAATATGTCGTGGTCGTGCTCGCCGCGTCGTTGTTGGCAGGCCTCTTCATTCGCTGGGTCAATGGCACCGGCAAGATCGGCGAGTTGCTCGATCGAGTGATCGACACTGTGATCGGCAGCGTCTGATGGTCACGACCGGTGGTACCCAGTCCGCCAGCCGCGGTCAGGCAACTGTTGAGCTGGCACTGGTACTACCGGTCGTGGTTCTCCTGGCCCTGGCCGTCGGCCAAGTGGCCGCAGTTTCCGTCGACTCGGTCTTGGTGCATCATGCAGCCCGAGAAGCGGCCCGCGCTGCGGCCGTTGATCCGTCCCACAGCGTTGCGAGGACCGCGGCGGTAGGTGCCGCGGGCTTGAACAGCGACAGTCTGGACGTCTCGCTGTCCGGTGGTACCCAAGCGGGAGATTCGCTGGCGGTGACGGTCACCTACCTGTCGTACACCTCCATGCCACTGGTGGGCCGATTCGTCGGTGACGTCCAACTCACATCCACCGTGACGATCCGCGTTGAGTAGCTCCAACTCAGATCGGGTTGTCGTTGCTCTGATATACGCCGATGATGTTTCCACTGGGATCGGCGAAGTGGAATCGGTACCCGCCTGGGTATGAGTATCGGGGCGACACGATGTTGCCGCCGGCGGCGCGGATAGATGCCTCAATCGATTCGAGATCGTCGGTTTGGAACAACACGAACGGGCCCACCGCATTCTCAGCTCCGGGAGCGTGCGCTGGCCCAACCTCTGCCGCACCGTTCAATGCGATCTCCAGACCGGCGGTTGTGGACGACGCGTACCCAGGTCCGTAGTCGATCCACTGCCAGCCGAAAACGTTCGTATAGAACGTTTTGGTGAGCGCAACGTTCGTCGCCGGGAGTTCGATGTAGTCGATCGCGGTCATGGCGCTGACTCTAGGGAATATCGGGGTCGAATCAGGGTTGTCCCGGATAACGATTCCGGTCCAGGCAGACCAGAATTGTTTCCATAGGTCAGGTCCTCGAAAGAGTGCCTCTACATCACACCGTAAAGAGGGATATCCCCCGCCCCGTCCGGTGAATCAGTTCTCTACGCCTCTGATCGGGCCAACAAGAACAACGGCTAATCCGAATGCAGATCCAAACGTGAGGGGATAGGTTTTGAAGTAGGTACTTCTCATGGCTGCGGTAACGGTTGGAGACAAAAGCACGAGCGGGCATCTTCAGAGTCTTGTTCGCAATGCCATCTTTCTCGGTCTGCTCTGGTACTTCTATGGCACGGTACGCGACCTCGCAATGCAGGGAGCCGGCGAGGCGTTCACCAACGCTCGAACGGTCGTCGACGTGCAACGGACCATGGGACTCGACATCGAGGCCGGGCTCCAGACCGCGCTTGGGTTTTCGTGGGTTTTCAAGGCAGCCAACTGGTACTACCTGGTGCACTTCCCGATCACCGTTGCAGTACTCGTCGGCGCATATCTGTTTGGCCGCAACTCGTGGTTCGTCCGACTACGAAACTCGATCGTGGTCGCCACCTCCGTGGCGCTCGTGGTGCACCTGTGGTATCCGCTGGCACCGCCTCGCATGCTCGATGGCTATCTCGATGCCTCAAGGATCTTCGGTCCAAATCCATACGCGCTTCCGGGTAGTGGCAGTGCAAACCAATTCGCGGCAATGCCGTCCATGCACGTTGGTTGGGCGGTACTGGTGGCGCTGCTGTTGTGGTCGGCGTCGAATCGGCCCTCGGTCCGAATTCTCGGTGTTGCCCACGCAGCCATCACCGCAACGGTGGTCATCGTGACCGCCCACCATTACACGCTCGATGTTCTCATTGGCGCTGGCCTGGCATTGATGGCGTGGTTCGCTGTGAGCCAGTTCGAGCGAAGAAGCCACGATCGTTTTGCCAACTTCGAGGGCAGCGAAACCGATGATTTCGCTCGGAACTCAGAGTCGTTGCGGCTTCGGCTAGAACGGGTCAGCGTCACCCAGCGTGGCCCTCAGTAGACCGAGGGCGCCCCACCGATCAAGCGGCTCGTTTCCGTTGCCGCACTTGGGACTCTGCACACAACTCGGGCAACCGGTGGTGCAGCTGCATTGCTCCAGCAAATCGGCAGTAGCGGCAAGCAGTTCCTCTGCCTTGCCAAAGGCCAAATCGGAGACTCCGGCACCACCTGGGTACCCGTCGTAGATGAACATCGATGGCAGACCGGTTTGGGGAAATTCTGCGATCGACACTCCTCCAACGTCCCATCGATCACAGATGGCGAACAGCGGGAGCATCCCGATCGCGGCATGTTCGGCCGCGTGCAGCGCTCCTGGCACGGAGAAGCCTCGAACACCGGCTGCTAGGAGAACCGACGGGTTCCATTCCCACCACACTGACGTCGTCTCGAGTGTCTGAGGCTCAAACTCGAGATCGATGATCTCGCCCTTCCGATGCTTGTGCTCAGCACCAGCGTTCTGGAACTCCTGATAGCCAGTGACAGTGGTGGTCACGCGTACCGTGCCGAAGTGAACATGGGCTCGGCCCAACGGGCGGCGCTGAACTATCGTTGACTGTCTCGATGTCAACCCTAGCTTCTGGCGCTGGTCCAACCGCCGCGAGTCGTCGGGCGCGGCGACCGCTCTCCGGGTATCGAGGTCGAGCTCGAGCACGCGGTAGCTGCGACCGCGATGGAGATACATCGCTCCGGTGTGAACCAGCGAAGGGGCTCGAGCCTTCTCCACGGTCCCAATAGGATCGCCGTCGGCATCGACAATCTTCACCTCGCCGCCAGATGTCGATCGCAACCCGATTCTGCTGAACGGCACCCCTCGCCCATCCCAGAATGCCTGAGGGAGACGCGTGTCGTCGGTTCTGATTCCGAGCTGGTCAGCCGAGACCATGCGCCTGATCCCATCGTCGAGGTCTTCCCACCAGCCAGCCATCGGTGGGAACCAACGGCGATTCGTATGCAGCGCAGCACAGATGGGGATCCATGATGTGGGGATTGGTGAGGTTGATGACCGCCGGTTCAGGGGGACGGTCGAAGAGCTGGTTGGGGTGTTTCACGAACCATTGGTCCATCTGGTTCTCACCTGCGATGACCACCGCCAACGACTCGTCGGTTGCCCGCCCGGCTCGGCCGATTTGCTGCCAGAGTGATGCGATCGTGCCGGGGAATCCGCACAGGACAGTGGCATCGAGGCCTCCGATGTCGACCCCCAGTTCGAGGGCGCTGGTTGCGACAACCACCCTGACCTTCCCCGTGGCGAGTTCCTCCTCGATCTCCCTGCGCTCCGACGCGCAGATAGCCGGACCGATAGGGTCGAATGGTGTTGATCAGAGAGGGGTCGACGGCCTTGGTGATCCCGGCAGCAACTCGCTCGGTCATGGCCCGGCTGGGGCAGAAGACGATCGCCCGCCGGCCCGCCGTGGCCAGTTCAGCCCCGAGGCGTATGGCCTCGGTGGCAGGCGATTGACGTTTCCCCTTCTCGGGATCGATTGCAGTTGGCTGCACCAATGCGATGGTGCGCGCCCCCGTGGTGAATGATCAGCGTCGACGTGGGCCACAGGTCTGCCCGTGAGCTCTGAAGCGAGAACCGAAGGTTTGCCGATCGTGGCGCTCGTGAAGATGAATGTGGGATCTGCGCCGTAGAGGTTGGCGACACGCTGCACGCGACGGAGCAGGTGAGCAACGTGGGTGCCGAAGATGCCTCGGAGCACATGCAACTCATCGACCACGACGAACTCGAGCCGCTTGAAAAACGTGGCCCACCTTCGATGCTGAGGAACGATTCCGTTGTGCAGCATTTCTGGATTGGTGAGCACCACGTTGGCGTTGTTCCGCACCCATCGACGTTGATCGGTGTCGGTGTCGCCGTCGTAGGTAGCGGCCTCTAGGCCGGGCACTGCGAGGTCGGCAAATGCCCGCAGCTGATCCTGGGCCAGCGCCTTGGTGGGGTAGAGCAACAGCGATGTTGAAGCCCGAAGGCCACTGACGATCGACTCGGCGATCGGTAGCTGGTAGCACAACGACTTCCCACTGGCGGTTCCCGTGGCGATCGCCACCGATTCGCCCGCTCGGATCAGGTTGATGGCTTCGGCCTGATGTCGCCACAGACCGCTGCTGGGTAGACAACGTTGGATTTCTGGCGGGAGCGGCTGGTCGAGACTGGCTGTGACCCCCGGGCGTTCTGGGATGACCTGCTGATGGACAAGCCGCCCATCGACGAGGAGTGAATTGACGATCGACGCCAGCGGCAATGCGCCCTCGATCGGCTCGATCGGTGGCGCTGGTTCGTAGTTGGGCAGAACGGTGAGAGCCCGACGACGAGATCGGCGTTTTCTCGAGCGCGGTCGGTACGTGGCTTCGAGCTCTCCGGGAGCAAACGGAAGTGGCTCCATCCGCACATTACACATGGTAGGCAGAGCCTGTGACTGCCCGTCAGCGGTCCATCCAGCGCGGTCGTAACGGGGTAGTGTCACACCCACCGTGAAGAGTAGAACGATGACAGGTCAGACCCTCAGTCCCGAAGAACAAGCCGTCGTCATTGCCAAGGTGGAGCGGCTATGGCGCAAGGCCCGATCAACCACGTTCGCAGCCGAGGCGGAAGCCTACGAAGAAAAGGCGCTGTATCTCATGGCGCGGGCCCGTATCACCGACGCAATGCTCGACCTCAATTCCAGCTCCGACTCGATCATCGATGTGAAGGTCGGGGCAACACTGTCGGGTGGTTACCGAATCCCGGCCGAGACGATCTTCAGTTGTGTGTGCAAGGCCTTCGGATGCCGTGGATATTTGTACGTCAGCGGACGAAGGAGCCAGCCTGCAGCTGTCGGCTTTGCCAGCGACATTGATCGTGTGAGATTCCTGTGGCCATTCCTCCACAACGACGCTCTCATCGCCGCCGCGCAAACTCAAGGGTCACACGGCATCCCAAACCTCGGCCCTACGGAGGTCGGCCATGTTTGGTTATGCCGAGGCGATCACCGAGCGCTTCGACACGATAAACCGGATCGCTACCGTCGATTCGGACTGCGGAGTTGATCAGGGCGACACCGAAGCCCCGCTCTCGTTCGACCGCACCTCGGAGACCAAATCGAATTCGAAGACGGCTGTAGTGGTGCAGAGTCGAGAGAAGCTGGTCGATGAACACTTCGCTCGCGTAGGAGTGAGCAATCGGTCTCGCCGGGTGAGCGGCGGCTTCGGTGGGCATGATCACGGTCGATCTGCTGGAATGCGAGCCGACCTCACCGGCGGATCGCGAGGGGTGCGAGGTAACGGAGGAGAACTCGGCTCCTAAGGTGAAGCGATTGGGTCGGAGAGAAATGACGGTTGCAGAAAATCGTACGAGAGACAACGAGCGGAGGCAGGTCTACTGCGCCGAGGACCTCTGTGCCGAGGGAACTGTGTTCGTGCAACCTCGGTCGATCGAATACCTCCAGAACCTCGTGGACCAGCTGATCGCCTCGCCGTGGTGGACGGCGCATCTGAGGGCTGAACCCGTCTCGGTTCGGGAGAATCGAAGCGGTCGACGAAGTTTCTACTCCCACGATCGGCGCCTGATCAGTCTCAGTCCTCGATCGCTCGATCTCAATACCCTCTGCCACGAACTTGCCCACGTCGCCGCGTTCGATTTGGGTGTTCTCGGACCTGCACACGGACCGGGCTTCCGTTCGCTTCATGTACTCATCCGACGGGTGACTCTGGGAGCCCAATGCGCTGACGATCTAGCCGAGGTCTACGCCCAGTTCGGCCTGTCGGTCACATCTGCCCCAGACCTTCCCGAAAATCCGGACCATTCAGTTCTCGATCGGTCCATGTACAACCATGTCGTGGTTGTCGGACGGCCGTCAGATCAACGAGAAATCCCGACCTACGGGGCTCCGGTCGCCCTGTAGTTCCTGCGGTTGCGCCATCATGTGAACTGATGTCGGCTCTGATCCCCATCCCCGATACTGGAAGGAAACCGGCCGAACGTTTCGTAGCCCAGCATCTCGCAGGACTATTCCGCGACGAGCCTCGCGGCTCCGAGGCGTTCAACGGTGGCCAGGGTGCCGCCGACGCGGCGTTGGCCGGATTTGACGTGGCCGGCTACGCCTCGAATAGAAACGAAGTGTGGCCGACGCCCCGGCGAGGGGCTTCTGGCCTCTCGCCCTACATACGTCACGGCCTACTCACGTTGCGGCAAGTGTGGTCCCACGTGAGTGGTGGCCCCAATCAGGACGTCACGAAGTTCCGGGACGAGTTGGAATGGCAGGAGTACGCCCGGCACTGGTACGCCCGACTGGGCTCGGCGACGGCCACGGGTCTCAGGTACAAACTGGACCAGGACGGCCAGGCCTCGTTCGATCGTTCGATGGCCTGCCTTGATACGTGCGTCGAGGAGTTGGAAGACGATGGCTGGCTGGTCAATCAAACCAGGATGTGGTTGGCGTCTCACTGGACAGTACGGCAGGCCGGTTTGTGGCAGGAAGGTGAGGAGTACTTCTTCCGCCATCTCTTGGACGGCTCCCGGGCCGCCAACCGGCTCGGTTGGCAGTGGACCTCCGGTGCAGGATCGTCCAAGCCGTACGGTTTCAGTCGCTGGCAGGTCGAGAAGCGAGCACCCGGGCTGTGTGGTCAGTGCGACCTGGCTCCGCTTTGTCCGATCGAACACTGGCCCGAGGACAGAGCCCGCCTGAAGATCGAACCAAACCCTCGATTGAGGAGGGCCTACAATCTCACCGCAGAGGCGGGACCGGCCAGCCCGCAACGCCAGGCTGAGCCCGATGTCGTGTGGCTCACCGCCGAGTCTCTCGCAGCTCAGGATCCGGCTCTACTCGCCAACCCCGAACTCCCCGTTCTCTTTGTCTTCGACGAGCCACTTCTGGCGCGACTTCAACTGTCGGGCAAGCGTCTGGTCTTCCTGGTGGAGACGTTGTCAGAATTGGGAACAGAGCGAACGGTGAAGTTGTACCGCGATCGGCCCGAGCGAGTGCTGGCGGACCACCGTCCTGCGGTAACGTTCGCACCGGTGCCTGGATTCGCACGCATCTCCGACTCGCTCACCATCGGCGAGATGTACCCGTACCCGTGGTTGACGCGTCCTGCCGGTGGCAGTGTGGCGTCCTTTTCCTCCTGGCGCAAAGGTCTGGGCCGGTAGATGCCCACCACTCCGTCTATCAACATGGAGATCCCGTCGGCGGTGGAGCTGGTCAATGTCGTGAGGATGACCGTCATGAATGCGGTGGAATCGAGCGGGGCGCTCACCGGAGCACGATTGGACGATCTTCGACTCGCAACCTCCGAAGCGGTCACAAACGCTATCCAAGCCAACCTGGACCGCGATCCGTCGAAACCGGTACGGATCCGTTGTGTCATCGAGGACGGTTTGGTCCAGCTCGAAGTCACCGACTTCGGATTTGGTATGCCGATCGAAACCGGCGATCTACCGCCTCTGACCGACCCCGATCGGCTCATCACCGAGGGGGGCTTTGGCGTGCCGCTGATGAAGGAGCTCAGCCACGACCGCTTCGAGTTCGACTCCTCCGCCGACGGAACCACAGTCAGAATTTGGATGGAGCAATAGCCCAGCCTCTGTCACCGATGGCATCCCAGTTGGATCGCACGCTGCCGTTGGTGGTCTGGGGGGTCGAGGGCACTATCCTCTGAAGCCGTAGTCTTTGCGTCGCGGGCCACCCGGGTTTCGCACGGCGTATACCAGAGAGTTGGTTGATGGCAGCCCACAACAGTCTCCCAATACGCGATCAGGCCTTCAGCGGCAGCGACAATGCGCTCGCCAGGGGAGTCGTACGTCCTGTCGCAACATTCCTCGCCCGGGAAACAGCAGCTGGCGTGCTGCTCATCATCGCTACGGCAATCGCGTTGATCTGGGCCAACTTCAGTTTCGACAGCTACACCGACTTCTGGCACACCGAGATCGCCATCGAGATCGGGGACTTCCGTCTCGTGGAGGACCTGTCGCACTGGGTCAACGATGCGCTGATGGCGCTGTTCTTCTTCGTCGTAGGCATGGAAATCAAGTCTGAACTTGTCCTCGGCGACCTGCGAAATCCCAAGATCGCAGCCCTTCCTGCGATCGGCGCCCTCGGTGGCATGATCGTTCCAGCAGCGCTCTATTTCGCTTTCAATACCTCAGGCGCAGCAGCGAGCGGTTGGGGAATCCCGATGGCCACCGACATCGCTTTCGCGGTTGGAGTCTTGGCTCTGGTGGGTCACAAGGTCCCCAAACAGCTGCCGCTTTTTCTGCTCACCCTCGCCATCGTTGACGACATTGGCGCCATCGTTGTGATCGCCGTGTTCTACAGCGGCGGAGGACTGCATCTCGACTGGCTGGGATGGGCATTGGCAGGGCTGCTGTTGGTCATGGTGCTACAGCGCATGCGGGTCTGGTTCATTCCCGTATACGTCATCTTGGGCTCCTTCGTCTGGTTCGCCACCTTCGAATCAGGTGTTCACGCCACAATCGCTGGTGTAACGCTCGGTCTGATCACCCCGGCCAAGCCGCTCATTGGCCAACAGGCTCTGAGCCAGATCTTCTCTGGTGAACAGTACGACATGGAGAGCTTCGGTGTCGGAACCGCCCGCGACGCCCAGTTCCAGATCCGCGAGCGGGTCGGGGTGACCACCCGGCTGATCTCCATCCTGAGCCCGTTCACCAGCTACCTCATCATTCCGATCTTTGCCCTGGCCAACGCCGGAATTCTACTCAGCACCGACGTGATCGGTGATGCTCTCACCAGCTCGGTCACCATCGGGATCGTCGTCGGATTGGTGGTGGGCAAGCCGGTCGGTATTTACCTGTTCAGCATGCTGGCCTTGCGCACCGGTGTGGCCACGCTACCGGCGGCCCTCAAGCGGGTGCATATCCTCGCCGCCGGTGCGCTTGCCGGTATCGGATTCACAGTGGCGCTGTTCATCAACGGGCTGGCGTTCGAGGACGAAAACGTCATCAAGGATCAGGCCACCATCGGTGTGCTGTTGGCCAGCCTGCTGGCGACGCTCTTGGGCTACCTCATTATCCGCTTCTCCCATTTGGCTGACGAGTCCACCCCCGAAGGCGATCGACGGGCCGAGATGGTTGACGCCGATGCTGACGGTGTTCCGGACCCGGTTCCGACCCGCTGAATCTGCGTACACAAGTTCCCTGCTCAGGGAGCTTTCCTCGGGAAGCCTGCAACAAATCGTTCCCGGTTGTCTCTACAGTCTCCGTCGTGGCCAAAACCCTCGTTATCGTCGAATCCCCAGCCAAGGCCAAGAAGATCGGTGAATACCTCGGCTCGGAGTTTGTGGTCGAGTCGTCGATCGGTCACGTCCGTGACCTCCCCAAGAACGCCGCTGACGTCCCCCCTGCGTACAAGGGGGAAAAGTGGGCCAAGATGGGCATCGACGTCGACAACGACTTCAAAGCGCTCTATGTCACAAACCCGGATAAGAAACACCATGTGCGCCATCTGAAGGCGTTGCTCAAGGACTCCGACGAGCTGATTCTGGCAACGGATCAGGATCGTGAGGGTGAGGCCATCGCCTGGCATCTTCTGGAGCTTCTCAATCCCCGTGTTCCGGTCAAACGGATCGTTTTCAACGAGGTCACCAAAGAAGCGATTGAGCGGGCGCTGGCCCACCCCGGTGAGCTGAACCTACGTGTCGTCGAAGCACAGGAAGCCCGCCGCCTGCTCGACCGCCTGTATGGCTATGAACTGTCTCCGGTCATGTGGCGCAAGATTGCCCAGGGCACGTCGGCCGGACGGGTGCAGTCGGTTGCCACCCGAATCGTGGTCGAGCGTGAACGGGAGCGTATGGCGTTCGTGTCGGCCAACTACTGGGACCTGGTCGCAACCTTCACCGCCGCCGGAGCCGAGCGCCCCTTCTCCGCCAAGATCCTCGAGGTCGATGGCGCTCGTATCGCCGGCGGCAAGGAGTTCACCGATGCCGGTGAACTCAAGGCCGGCACCAAGACCGAGCTGCTCCACCTCGACGAGGCCGGAGCGGCGGCCCTTGTCAGGGGTGTCGAAGGTCAAGACGCCGTTGTGGAGAGCCGTGAGGCAAGGCCCTATCGACGCCGGCCGGCGGCACCGTTCATCACCTCCACCTACCAGCAGGAGGCGGGCCGGAAACTTCGTCTGTCGTCAGCGCAGGCGATGCGAGTGGCGCAGGGGCTCTACGAGCGGGGCTTCATCACCTACATGCGGACCGACAGTGTGACGCTGTCGAGCCAGGCGATCACCGCCGCCCGAAATCAGATTACCGAGCGCTACGGCAACGACTTCCTTCCCGACCAAGCCCGCACGTACAAGGGTAAGTCCAAGAACGCTCAGGAAGCCCATGAGGCGATCCGTCCTGCGGGCGACACCTTCCGCACTCCTGAACAGGTCGCCTCCGAGCTCAGCACACAGGACCTCAAGGTCTATGAGCTGATCTGGAAGCGCACGGTTGCGTCCCAGATGACAGACGCCACCGGAGAGACCGTCACCCTCCGGCTGGGGGTGGACACAAGCGACTCCCGGCACGCCGTCTTTTCGACCAGCGGTACCGTCATCAAACATCCCGGCTTCCTGAAGGTCTACAGGGAAGGTGTTGACGAAGAAGAAACCTCAGACGAGCCCAAGGAACAGCAGCTACCCCCGCTCGAAACCGGCGATCCGGCCACTGTGCTCTCGGCTCAGGCCGAAGGCCATGACACTGCGCCGCCGCCCCGATACACCGAGGCTTCGTTGGTCAAGAAGCTGGAGGAGCTCGAGGTTGGACGACCATCCACCTATGCCAGCATCATGGCGACGATCCAGGCTCGGGAGTATGTCTGGAAGAAGGGCACTGCGCTCGTTCCGAACTTCACCGCGTTCGCGATCGTCAACATCCTCGAAAAGCACTTTCCGAACCTGGTCGACTACAAGTTCACCGCCAAACTCGAAGACGATCTCGATTCCATCGCAGCGGGCGGCGAGGAGCGGATCCCATATCTGCGCCGCTTCTACTTCGGTGATGGCGAGGATCCCGGCCTCAAGGTAAAGGTGACCGAACGCCTCGACGAGATCGATGCCAAGGAAATCAACTCGATTCCGATCGGCGTTGACAGCAACGGCGAGCTGGTAGAAGCCCGGCCCGGCAAGTTCGGCCCCTACCTCCGGCGTGGCGAGCAGACAGCTTCGATCCCGCCCGATCTCACTCCCGACGAGCTCACGATCGACAAGGCGATCGAAATCCTCAGCGCCCCTCAGGGTGACAAGGAATTGGGAGTTCACCCTCAGTCCCAGCAGCCGATCTTCGTCAAGACCGGGCGGTTTGGGCCCTACGTTCAGCTGGGCGAACGCGACGACGAAACCGGTGTCAAACCGCAGATGGAGTCGCTGTTCAAATCGATGGATCCGGAGACCGTCACCGTGGAACAAGCGGTCCAACTCCTGTCGCTTCCCCGGCGGGTCGGTGTCGATGAACACGGCCAGGAAATACTTGCCCGAAACGGGCGCTACGGCCCATACATCGCCCGCACTGTGGTCGCCGAGGATGGCAAAGAGAAGAACGACAGCCGCAGCCTCGAAACCGAAGAGCAGCTGTTCACGATCACCGAGACCGATGCCCGCGAAGTGTTCGCTCAGCCCAAACGACGGCGCGGTCAGGCTGCCCCCAAGGCCGGCACTCCGGTGGGTGTTGATCCCGCAACCGACAAGCCGGTCGAACTGAAGGACGGTCGCTTCGGACCCTACGTGACCGACGGAGAAACCAACGCAAGCCTCCGCAAGGGCGACGATCCCGAGACCATCACCATCGAACGGGCCTCTGAACTCCTGGCCATACGCCGCGAGGCCGGACCGGCCAAAAAGCGCAAAAAGGCTGCAAAGAAGAAGAAGAAAACCACAGCCAAGAAGCCAACCAAGAAAAAGGCCGCCAAGAAGAAAGCTCCGGCGAAGAAGACTGCAGCGGCCAAGAAAGCGGCTGCGGCCAAGGCCGTGGATGAGGATCCGTTTTAGGTTGGGGCTCTACATCGCACTCGAAGGAGGAGAGGGTTCGGGCAAAAGCTCTCAGGCGAAAGCCTTGGCCCGCCGGCTCGATGCCGTGCTCACTCGAGAACCGGGAGGTACGTCGTTGGGTGCTGAGCTCCGCAAACTGTTGCTCGCACCGGAAATGCCCGAGATCTCGGCCCGAGCAGAGGCGCTGATGATGGCTGCGGACCGAGCCGAACACATGGCTTTGGTGGTGGAGCCCGCCCGGGCGTCGGGCCGTCACGTGGTGTCGGATCGTTCGGTGTACTCCTCGCTGGCCTACCAGGGAGGAGCGCGGGGCCTCGGTATCGACGCAGTGCGTCGGGTGAACGACTTCGCTCTGGATGGACACCTGCCCGACGTTGTCGTGCTCCTCAATGCCAGCCCCGACGTGGCTCGCGCTCGGATGAAATCGCTTCCCGATCGGCTCGAGGCGGCCGGACAACGTTTCCACGATGTTGTCGCTGAGACCTATCAGCAGCTGGCCAGTTCCGAACCTGATCGGTTTGTCGTTGTTTCAGCCAACGAGTCGTTCAAACAGGTCCAATCGGCCATCTGGGCGGTGATCGAGCCGCGGATCTTGGCAGACTCGGTGTAGTGGTTCCCGATCCCTACAGCCGAGTTGTCGGTCAAGACGAAGCGGTGGGGCGCCTGCGGGCAGCTGCCCGTCAGCCGGTCCACGCCTATTTGCTCGTCGGACAGCCGGGCTCGGGCCCTACCGCTGCGGCCCTCGGTTTCGCGGCCGAGCTGCTGAGTGACGGGCTCGAGGGTGAGTCCGCCGCAAGGGCGGTGGAACTAGCGCTGGCGGGTACCCATCCCGACTTGGTGACTGTCGAATCCGAGGGCGCGGCGCTTCGGGTGCCTGAGGCTGAGTTCATCATTTCCGCAGCGTCCATGTCGCCGGTGGAACACTCACGCAAGGTGCTGCTCATCCACCGAATCGACGTCATCGAGGAGAAAGCGGTCGGCAAGCTTCTCAAGATCATCGAAGAACCGCCCGCATCCACAGTGTTCATAGCGCTCGCCGGAGAGCTCACACCCGAACTCACCACCATCGCCAGCCGGTGCGTCAATGTGGAGTTCGGCCCGGTTTCGGTGGTTGTGATCGAGAACCAGCTTGTTGCCGAAGGGGTAGAAGCCGGTAAGGCAGCTCTGGCCGCATCGGCATCCGGTGGTGACCTCGAACGAGCTCGTCTGCTCGCCACCGACCCCGCCATTGCCAACCGGGCCGAGCTGTGGCAGATGCTGCCCGAGCGGCTCAATGGAACCGGGAATGCCGCGTACGACTTCACCCAGCAGATCAGGGCTGCCCTCGACGAGGCGGCGGAACCCCTCACCCGTCGACATGCCGAGGAAGTGGTCGAGCTTGATCGCCGAGCTGAAGAAGTGGGCGAACGGGGCCTTGGCCGAGCCAAGGTGATCGCGTCCCACAAGCGTGAACTACGCAAGCTGCGAACCGACGAACTCCGATTCGGTCTGGCCACCCTCAGCCGGGTCTACCGCGACCGCCTGTTGGAGGGGTCAGACCCCAAAGCGGTGCGAGCCATCGAGAGGATCCAATTCTCCGCCAACGAACTGGTCCGAAACCCCAACGAAGCCCTCTTCCTGCAGTCGCTCTTCCTCGACCTCGCCGGCTGAAGTCGGTGGTCGAACCGCCGACAGGTTTTGTTAGCCTTCAAGGCCCGCCCGAATAGCTCAGTTGGTAGAGCGACGCTCTCGTAAAGCGTAGGTCACGAGTTCAATTCTCGTTTCGGGCTCTGTTCTTATTCCCTCCGCTCGCCGGCGCCCGTTCCTGCCGTTCGGCGGCGCTGGGCGCCTTCTCTCTTACCGCCTTTCGGCGTGGCCGCCGAAACGCTTCTTGGTTCGAAGTTCGGCGGCGCTGGGCGCCTGAATCGGTTTGCCTGCGCTCGCCTCTGGTGGTGCGTGGCGAACCCGTTCGTCTTTCTAGAGTCGGGTGGGCTCGGTGTGCTGTGATTGGGTCGGGTCGCTTCGGCCACGTTGGCACGGAGCCGGGTCGGCCGGTACGGGCTGCTTCGTCCCTCCGCAGCCTTGCGCCTGCGCTCAGCCGCACTCGTTGACGATGGCGGCCCTGATGCGGGCAGCGAGATCGTCGGGAACCTCGGTTCGGAGCTTGTCGGCGATCACCGTGCGCAGTTCGGCCTCGAAACCGAACGCATCCATACACGGCGGGCAATCATCGAGGTGAGCCTGAATCCTGGCTCGCTTCCCTTCGGTGATCTCCCCATCGAGGAAGAAGTGGAGTTCATGAGCCGTTTCTGAGCAGTCGTTCTTCATGGTCATTCCGTGGGTTCGATCAATCGGGGGTGGCGGAAACGATTCCTCGCTCGACAGCCAACTCGTACAACGCCTTCTGAAGCGCATTTCTTCCACGGTGCAGCCGGCTCATCACCGTGCCGATCGGAATCTCCAGGATCTCGGCGATCTCCTTGTACGCAAACCCCTCCACGTCGGCCAACAGGACCGGCAGCCTGTAGTGCTCGGGTAGTTCGTCCACGGCATCGGTAACGGTGGGGTCGGTGAGTCGGTGCATCAAGTCGTCTTCGGCACTGGGGCTTATCCCCTCGTCCCCGACCCGTTTGTAGAGGTACAGGTTCTCCACGTCGTCGAGTTCTGCTTCTTCGGGCCGTCGCGACTTCGTGCGGAAGCGGTTGATGTGGGTGTTGGTCAGAATGCGGAACAACCATGCCCTCAGGTTCGTGCCCTCTCTGAACGAGCCGTAGGCGCGATATGCCTTCAGATAGGTTTCCTGAACGAGATCCTCGGCATCGGCCCGGTTGCCGCTGAGCCGCATAGCGGTTCCGAACAGCGCACCCATGAAGGGTTCGGTGTCGTCGGTGAAGGTTGCCTGGTCGGCCACCAGACCAGGATAGGGAGAACCAAACCCCCTGGACGCACCCAGCGTTGTCAAACACTGGCCAGGTGTTGCGGCCCGTCGCTATGAGAACCAGACCATCACCGGCGTATACTGAGCTGATGCTGGCTGTCATCTGGACTTTTTGGATCGGTGTGATCCTCACGATCGGCTCGATAGGGGCCATTCTCGGCTTGATCGTCGGTTACATCGTCAAGGTCAAGCGGATTCAGTACCCACGAGAAAGCTGATGGTCACAACCGTCGACTGGGACACCGCTCGTTCTGTCGCGGCTCGGGTCGCCAATGACGACGGTTTCGAACAGACCTACAAGGCGCAGTCGCTACGTGACGACATGGCCGAACTCACTCCACAGGCCGAAGCGCTGGTGGAGGAAGAGACCGGCCTCGTCTCCCTTGCCGGCCAGGCCCGAGGCCGAGTTGTCGACCGTGCCGCCTGGGTCGACGCCAACTTGGCGAGCTTCGATCGTTTGATGCGACCACTCCTGGCCAAGCTCGAACGAAAACACGACGAGGCCAGCGAGGGTCCACCGTCGAAGGCGTCGCAGATCCTGGCGCCACTCGGCAATGCGGTGCACTATGCGACCGGCAAGGTGGGTCCCAAGGTCACCGGCGGCGAGCTCGGGATTCTGCTCGGGTGGATGAGCGGCCGTGTGATCGGTCAGTATGACCTTCTCGTCATCGAAGACGAGAGCCCTGAAGACCAAGATTGGGTCTATTACGTGGGACCCAACATGCTGGCTCTCGAAGAACGCTACGGCTTTCCCCCCGAAGAATTCCGCCTCTGGGTCGCAATCCACGAATGCACCCATCGAGCCCAGTTCACCGCTGTCCCGTGGCTTCGTCCCCATTTTCTCGGGCTGGTGAACGAGCTCATCGATGCCGTGGATCCCGATCCGAAGGCATTCCTGGAGACGATCAAGAAGATCGCAGAACAGAAGCGCAACGGTGAGGCCGTGATCGACCAGCGTGGGATCTCCGCTCTCTTCGCCTCCGACGAACAGAAAGAGATCATGGACCGGATGACCGGTCTCATGAGCCTGCTCGAAGGACACGGCGACATAGTGATGGGTCGAGCCGGCAAGGATCTCATCCCCAGCCAACCCCGCTTCCACCGTGTGTTCGCCAACAGGCGTAACAGAGCCACTGGGGCGGCCAAGGTGATGCAACGTCTCATGGGTATGGAAGCCAAGATGGCCCAGTACGCCGAAGGTGAGAAGTTCGTCGAATCGGTCGAAACCGCAGGCGGCCCGGAACTGTTCTCGCGGGTATGGGACAAGGCCGAACACCTGCCAACCGGTGCGGAGATCAAGGACCCGTCATTGTGGGTTCAGCGAATGACCTGACCCGGGTCCTCCGACCCTGGCTAGCCAATTGCACATTCGGAACGCCCGGAACCGCGGTTCGCTGTGGGGTCTCGGGTGGTGCCGATTCGCTTGCGATGCTGGTTCTTGGCATTGCGGCCGGACTTGAGGTCACCGCTGTTCACATTGACCACGGCCTTCGAGAGGAGTCCGAGGCTGAGTTGGTCCGAGACGCAGCGTCCCAATTCGGTGCTCGATTCGAATCGATCTCGGTGAACGTTGCTCCGGGCTCGAACACTGAAGACCGGGCCCGTTCGGCTCGTCTGGCGGCCCTGGGACCTGGAGCGCTCACTGGCCACACCGCAGACGACCAAGCCGAAACCGTACTGCTCCAGCTCATGTGGGGCGCCGGACCCACCGGTATTTCCGCCATGCAACCGGGCCCGTCCAAGCCTCTCTTGCGACTTCGACGCGCCGACACCGAAGCCGTGTGCACCGCGGTCGGGTTGAAATGGTTCTCCGATCCCACCAATTCCGATCCCCGCTTTCGCCGCAATAGGGTCCGCCAGGAACTGATTCCGCTCATGAACCAGATCGCCGATCGCGATTCGGTGCCGCTCCTCAACCGTTCGGCCTCGGTCTCCCGTTCCACTGTGGAAGCGCTGGAGGAATTGTTGCCCGAGGGTGATCCGACCGATACCCGCTGGCTCAGCTCACTGTCCGATCCTGTGGCTCGACTGATCGTCCGACGTTGGCTGAAAAGCCACATTGGGAGACCGATCACCGCTGCCGCAACCGATCGCGTGATGCGGGTGGTTGCACACGAGATCAAGGCCACCGAAGTCGAAGGCGGTGGCCGGGTGGAGCGATCCGACGGTCGCCTTTCCATTCGGTATTCTTCGTGACCACACGCTCACCAACGCCCAATCTGGGCGGCACCCGGCCGGGATGGCCAGCTCGGTTCTGTCGGTAGGGTGAATGGTGATGCGTCCGCTGGTCATGGGCATTCTGAATGTCACCCCCGATTCGTTCTCCGATGGAGGGGAGTTCAACGCCGCCGACGCTGCGCTTGCGAGGGCTCGAGAAATGATCGATGAGGGTGCTGACATCATCGATATCGGCGGCGAGTCCACCCGCCCGGGCGCCGAACCGGTGTCGATAGACCTGGAGCTCGAGCGTGTCATCCCAGCCATCGAGGCCACCAAACACCTGGGTCGGGTCTCGATCGACACCCGACACGAGGAAACAGCGCGGGCGGCGGTTGAAGCAGGCGCCTCGCTGATCAATGATGTTTCATCCTCCTTGGGAGCTGTAGCCGGACAACTGAACGTCGGCTACGTGGCGATGCATATGCAGGGCGACCCCAGAACCATGCAGCAGGAGCCGCGCTATGACGACGTTGTGGCCGAGGTTGCAGAGTTTCTGTTGCAGCGTGCCGATGCTGCTTCGAGTGCCGGATGCTCAGAGGTCTGGGTCGATCCCGGTTTCGGTTTCGGAAAGACCGAAGATCACAACCTCGAGCTACTGGCGCGGCTGGACCAGCTCACCGCTGGCCCCTACCCGGTGATGGTGGGTCTCAGCCGGAAACGCTGGCTGGGCACAATGCTCGCCCGTTCAGACCAAAGGGTCTCGGCTGAGCCGGTGGATCCGGTAGGTCCCAAAGATCGCCTCGAGGGTTCGGTCGCTACCCAGACCCTCGCAATGGCGCTGGGCGCAAAGATGATTCGAGTTCACGACGTGAAGGCCGGATGGCAGGCAGCCACCGTGGTGGCGGGAACCACCGAGCCTGAACAAACAATCTCTGGAGGAGGCCGTTAATGGCGAAAGGTAAGTGGGCGCAAGGCATTCCGCCTCGCGATTTCAAGTGGGTTATCAAGGACAAGTTCGCAATTTGCGAAAAGCTCGGCGGATATGGCGAGCAGCACCGGGCCGTTCGGCGCCAGGAAGAGGTCATATGGGTGCGGGAGCGTCGCTTCCGGTATGTGATCAGCCTTCAGCCGGGTGACGACCTGTCGGGTTATGACGAGCTCGGTGTTCGATGGAAACACTGGCCGCTCCCGCTCGCAGGCGAACTGGATACACCGTTGAATGTGATCTACACCGAGCTTCAGAAGCTGATCCGCAGCGACTCACCGATTCTGATCCATATGGAAGAAGTCAGCGACAGACTGGCCGGATTCATCGGTGGCTACCTGGTCTTCACCGGGATGGTGCCGGAGATCTCCGAGTCGATTCAGCTGACCGAACGGCTGATGGAGAGAGCGCTGGGTCCCGCCGGCCGGCAGATGATCACCATCGCGGCTCGCATAGTTGAAGAGGGAGCCGCCACCACCGAGGATGCCGGAGCCGAGTCGGCCTCGTGAGCGATCTGATTCAGGTCCGATCATTCGAGCTGCTTTTGTACTGCGGCGTGCTGCCCGAAGAGACCGTGCGACGCCAGCCGTTTCGGTTTGACATCGACATCGAAACAGACCTTCACCGACCCTCCGAGACCGATGACCTGGCCGACACCGTCAACTACGGACAGGTTCTCGACACGCTCGCCGAGACGCTCCAAGCCGAACGTTTCGAACTGCTGGAGCGTTTGGCCGGCCGCACCGCGGAGCTTGTTCTGGCCAATCCTTTGGTCTCGGCGGTAACCGTGGCAGCGCACAAACTTCGCCCACCGGTGCCACACCACGTGGCCAGCACCGGGGTGAAGATCCGACGGGAGCGATAGCGGCGGTGGCCAGCGTTGCTCGGGAAACAGTTCGTGCATTCCTCTCGTTGGGTTCGAACATCGGGGACCGTCAGGGCTACCTGAGAGAAGCGGTTGGCGGGATCGATGACGTTCGGGCGGTCAGTCCGGTGTACGAGACCGAACCAGTTGGGGCAGTGGACCAGGACCCGTTTCTGAACATCGTGGTCGAAGTTCACACGATCCGTTCACCGCAGGAACTCCTGGCGTTGTGTCATCGGTTGGAGGCTGCCGCGGACCGTACCCGTGAGGTCCGCTGGGGACCCCGCACCCTCGATGTCGACGTGGTGTGGATCGACGGGTACACCTCCGATGATCCTGATCTCACCGTTCCCCATCCCCGTGCCCATGAGCGGAATTTCGTTCAGGTACCGCTTTTCGATCTCGATCGTGACCTCACCCTGCCCGGCTTCGATCCGGCCTCCGCTTTTGGTCGTGTGAACAACATCGGACCTTTGTAGTCCGGGTGTCGTGCCTCGATAGCGTTGAGGCCGGTCGACCTGGTCCACACTCGTACCCAGCGACTCGTTCGGATAAGGACTTTCATGGCAGAACTTGATCTCCTCGTGATCGGTAGCGGGGTTTCCGGACTCTCCGCCGCAGTGCGGGCCGGCAGCGCTCACAGGCTGCGGGTCGGCGTGATCACCAAGGGTCAACTGCACCAGGCCACCACCCGATGGGCTCAAGGGGGCGTTGCCGCAGTGTTGGGTGGAACCGATGACCCCGACTCCACCGACCTGCACCTGGCCGACACGCTCGCGGCCGGCGCCGGTTTGTGTGACATCGATGCGGTTCGAGTACTGGTCGACGAGGGGCCGGGGCGGGTCAGTGACCTGATTGCCATGGGAGCGATTTTCGATCAGAACCACGAAGGTGATTACCTCAAAGCCCGTGAAGGGGGCCATACCGAGGCCCGCATCTTGCATTCCCGCGGCGATGCCACCGGTGCCGAGATCGAACGGGCGCTTGTCGTAGCGGTTCATGACACCGCGGCGTCCTTGGTGGAACATGCATTCGCCGACAGTCTTTTGATGGATCACGGCCGCTGTGTCGGCGTTCGCTACCAGGACGCCAAGGGGAACCTTCGCGAGATGGGAGCGAAGAACGTTTTATTGGCTGCCGGTGGGGCAGGTCAGCTGTATTCGGTCACGACCAACCCGGTGGAAGCGACCGGCGATGGAATCGCCATGGCGCTCGCCGCCGGCGCAGCGTTGGGTGATGCCGAGTTCGTCCAGTTTCATCCCACTGCACTTCATCATGAGGCCATGCCGCGACCGCTGCTGTCCGAGGCGTTGCGGGGCCATGGCGCCCTGCTGCGGGACAGCAACCGGGAACGGTTCGTCGACGAGCTGGAACCCCGCGACGTTGTGAGCCGAGCGATGATGCGAACCATGATCGAGCAGGGTGTCGATCATCTCTGGCTCGATGCCACCGACCTCGAGGACTTCGCAGTGAGGTTCCCCACTATTCACCGGTCGTTGGAGGTCGTCGGGCTCGACGCAACCACCGATCTGTTGCCGATCGCCCCTGCCGCGCACTACACGTGCGGCGGCGTGATCACCGACCTCCGTGGTGCAACAACGGTTTCCGGACTCTGGGCCGCCGGCGAAGTGGCCTGTTCGGGTGTTCACGGAGCGAACCGATTGGCCTCGAACTCACTTCTGGAGGGAATGGTGTTCGGTCCTCGGGCGGTTGATGCGATCGCCGCTGGTGTCACTGGGCCGGAAGCTACCGGGGCGATGCGCACTGTTCTCACCCCTGATGATGCCCTGGTGGCGGGCCGCCGACTCGATCCGCCGAGCAGCCCCGGAGTGGGGATCGGTTGATTCGGACCCAGCAGCCGTCCGCCGAGCGGTTCAGGCCGCTATGACCCGCGGCGCTGGAGTGCTCCGAGATCGTCAGTCCCTGGCTGAGACCGCGAGAACTCTTGATGATTTGATCAGGCATGTGCCCGCTCAAGACTCCGACCCAGCCTGGCTGGAGATCCGAAACCTCATTACGCTCGGCCGGGCCGTTGTTGTCGCCGCCGCGAGCCGAGAGGAAAGCCGCGGAGCTCACACCCGCGACGACTTCCCGGCAACGTCGGACGACTGGATGCTTCGCCAGGTGATGGTCCGTGCCTGAGGGTCACACGATCCACCGGGCTGCACGGCTTCAGAACAAACGGTTCAGAGGCACGTCGATTCAGTCCGAGTCGCCCCAGGGTCGGTTCGCCGAGGGTGCGTTGCTCGTTGACGGGATGGAACTCACCAAGATTCATGCCAACGGCAAACATCTCTTCTACGACTTTGATTCGGGCGATGTTGTACATGTGCATCTGGGCTTGTTCGGGAAGTTCCGAGTTCGCTCGCTCCCAACCGATGATCCCGTATCGGAGAACTGTCGCTGGCTCATGACCACCGAATCAGATCGACTCCATCTGGCAGGTCCAACCGTGTGCGAAGTGATCAATCCCGAGCAGGTACAGGCGATCAGCGATCGGCTCGGGCCCGATCCTCTGGTGAAACGGCACCGCACCGACCCGGTGGAGACTATTGCCAGGCGGCTCAGCCGCCGCAGAATCCCGATCGGCGCTGCGATTCTCGATCAGAAGGTGATCGCCGGTCTCGGGAACGTCTATCGGGCCGAGATCCTGTACCTCATCGGTTTGAATCCGTTCACGCCGGCAAACGAGGTTGGAGAGGATTCGCTCGTTTCACTGTGGAGAGAATCGGTTCGATTGCTGACCCTGGGTGAGAAAGCAGGGCGTATCGTCACGACCGAGCCGGCTGATGTCGGGAAAAAGCGGAGCAGCGACATTGGTCGCCGCGACCGGTTGTACTGCTACAAACGGCACGGAGAATCCTGTCGGCGGTGTGGATCCCCGATCCGGTGTGCCGATATCGACGGTCGCAACATCTGGTGGTGCCCCGCAGAACAGAGCTGACCATCCGCGCCCGCTAGCCTTTCGCCGTGCTCGAGATCTTGACATCGGTCATCGGACCGGTCGTCATCGTGGTGGCAGTCGGTGCGATCGTGGGCCATCGGCTCGAGTTGGAGACCAAAACCCTCTCCAAACTTGCCTACTGGATCCTGGGTCCGGCATTCATGTTCGATGGCCTCGCCGGGGCCAGCCTCGACGGTAATGCGGTGCTGGGCCTGGCAGGGGCGGCCGCTCTCAGTTTTGTTGCGGCTGGCCTTGCGGGAGGAACGATCTCCAAGTCACTCGGCAACGGACGCGACGATGTGGCAGCCGATGTCGTGTCGTCGACCTACGGCAATGTTGGCAACGCCGGTATCGCCATCTGTGTCTTTGCGCTCGGCGATGAAGCGAGAGCCTCGGCGATCGTTGTGATGGTCGTGGTCAACACCCTGGGGGTCGTGATGGGCGTAGCGTTGGCCACCAGCCGCACGCAGAGCGTGTGGAGGGCGGTTCGGACCGGTCTCACCACACCGTTGACCCTGGGTGCCATTCTGGCGGTTCCGGTGAACTACTTCGATATCGCTCTGCCCGATTGGTTCGAGCGACCGGTAGGTCTCATCGCCGGGGCTCTCATCCCGGTGATGCTTCTCACGCTCGGCCTCCAGCTTCGCTCGGTGGATCTGGTTCGCCCTGAGGCTGGGGTCCTTGCGTCGGCGCCGGCCAAACTCGTTGTCTCTCCGGCCGTGGCGTACGGACTGGCAAGCTTCTTTGGCCTGTCGGACATGAATGCCGGGGTCGTGCTCATGCAAGCCTCGATGCCGCCCGCGGTCTTCACGATGCTCGTTGCACTCGAACACGATCTTGCCCCCAAACGGATGACGAGCGCCTTGGTCACGCTCACCGGACTGTCGTTGCTCACGGTGCCGTTTGCCGTTTTGGTGGCCCGCTGAACCCTCCCGCTTTGAACCTCTGATGGAATTGCGGCCTCAGGGATGCAAACCAATCGGAAGGTCGGCCACATGTCAGGAATCAGAGTTGAGGTCGCTGCGACGTCCGGTCATCCATCGGATCTCGGCTTCGTTGCTGCAGAGTTCGATGGCACGGTTGTAGGCGGCGGCAGCTTCATCGAGTCGATTCAACTTGGCCAGCAGGGCGCCGCGGCTCGAGTGGAAGTATGCGTAGTCCTCCAGTTGGTCGGCAAGTTCCTCGATGAGGGCGAGACCCACCGCGGGCCCTTCGCTCCAGGCCATAGCCGCCGCCTGGTTGAGGCGCAGTACGGGAGAGCTGTGGAGGGTGATGAGGGCTCCGTACAGCCCGGCGATCCTTGCCCAGGGTGTTTCTTCCACCGAAGGTGATCGGGCGTGGAGATCGGCGATCGATCCCATGAGTCGGTAGGGCCCGACACCGGGGAGTTCGTCGCTGTGTGCTAGGTGGGCTCGACCGCGACTGATTCTGTCCTGGTCCCACTGGGAACGGTCTTGATCTTCCAGCAGAACAGGCAGACCGTGCGCGTCGGTCCGAGCCCAACGCCGTGAATCGGTCAGCAGTATCAGCGCGGCGAGGCCATGCACCTCTGCGTCGTTTGGGGCGAGTTTGCAGAGCAACTCCGATAGCCAAATGGCTTCATCACACAACGATCCCCGAATCAGTTCGGGGCCCGCGGCACTGGCGTACCCCTCGTTGAAGACGGCGTAGATCACGCCGCAGACCGACACCAGCCGATCGGGCAGTTGCTCGGTTCGAGGCACCTCGAAGGGGACACCGGCCGACGCGATCTTCTTCTTGGCCCTCGTGAGTCGCTTCTTCATCGTTTCGGTGGGGACGAGGAAGGCATGGGCGATCTGTTCGGTTGTGAGACCGCAGACGTAGCGCAGAGTGAGGGCCACCTGGGCTTCGGCATTCAGCGCCGGGTGGGCACATCCGGCGATGAGCGCGAGTTGATCATCGACCAATCGCGTCTCGAGAGGCGGTGGTTGGCTGGCGGCCAGAGCCAGCGCCGGCATCCGTGCAGCAAAGCGGGCGTCGCGCCGCATCCGATCGATCGCCTTGCGGCGAGCCGTGGTGAGCAGCCACGCCCCCGGCTTCCGGGGAGGTCCGTCGGTCCGCCATCGGACCGACGCCTCCGCAAACGCTTCAGACACGGCGTCTTCGGCCAATTCCAGGCTTCGGGTCTCCCGCACAAGGGTGGCAACCAGCGGTGCCCATTCCGTGCGGAACGCGAGGTCGACCGGTGACAACCGCGGCGACATCGGGCCTTAGCCGAAGTCCACGATCGGCCGGATCTCGACCGTGCCATAGCTGATGTTGGGAATCTTCAGGGCCCACTCCGTGGCCTCGTCGAGGTTCTCTGCGTCGATCAGGTAGAGCCCGCCGAGTGCCTCCTTGGTTTCCGCAAATGGTCCATCGACGGTGACGGTCTTTCCATCGCGCACCCTTACCGTGGTAGCCGCTTGGGTGGGGTGAAGTGCTTCGCCGCCGAGATGTTTGCCGGCTTCGGCCAGTTCGACAGTGAACCTTTCCCATTCCTGCATTTCAGCGTCCATCTCAGGCGTGCCGAAGTCAGGAGTGATCGATTCTTCTGAGTAGAGGAGCAGTGCGTATTTCATGGTGGGTCCCTTTCAATTGGCGAACCGGGTACGTCCCGATTGAACTACACGACGAACGGCCTGTCGTCCGGGGGACACACTGAGCCCATATCGGGAATGGACCCGAGCAGTGACCACTAGCCTGTCTGGATGCGGAGAGACCTTCTTCCCCCGGTTGCCGACGTGCGCACGATGGTTGGGCTTGCCCTGGCCGAGGACCTCACACCACTCGGGGATCTCACTTCGTCTCTCATCGATCCCCATCTGAGGGCAACCGCCGAGTTCAACGCCCGTGAAGCGGGAGTGCTGGCAGGGTGCCTGTGCGTCGAGGAAACATTGGCCGCGGTCGATCCGTCACTTGCGATCGAATGGTTCAAGACCGACGGCGACAGAATCGCCGCCGGCGACGTTCTGGGTGTCGCCCGAGGCCCCTTCGCCACGCTTCTCACGGCCGAACGGACCGCCCTCAACTTTCTCAGCGCCCTCAGTGGGATCGCCAGCAATGCCGCAAAGTGGGTTGATCTTGCCGCCGGGCGGGTGATTGTGTGGGACACCCGCAAGACCACGCCCGGCTATCGCAGTATGCAGAAGGCCGCTGTGCGGGCCGGTGGAGCAGCCAACCATCGTGGCAATCTCAGCGACTGGTTGATGCTCAAGGACAACCATCTGATCGGCACCACCATCACCGACGCCGTGGCCGAGGCCAAGCGGCGCTGGCCCGGCCGCACGATCCAGGTGGAGGCAGATCGTCGAGAGCAGATGTTCGAGGCCATGGAAGCCGGTGCCGACATCCTCCTGCTCGACAACTTCGCCCCCGATGAGCTGAAACCGCTCGTGGCTGAATCCCATCGGTGGGCGGTGGACAATGCCACACGACGACCGCTGCTCGAAGCGAGCGGTGGTATCACCTTCGAGACGCTGGATGCCTACGCCGAGACCGGTGTCGACCTCGTATCCTCCGGTTCGCTCACCAACGCCGCCGGTGTCCTCGACATCGGCCTCGATGTCCGCCCCACCGCCTGACACAACGGGCCCGAAAGGTTCCATGTCTCACGAAATTCCCTATCGATTCGAACCCAACGCCACGTCGGCGGAGCTGAACGAGAAGTTCGGCCATCTGGACGACGGTACAGAAGCCGGGGTGAAGGCCACGATCGCTGGGCGGCTGATGCTGCGCCGAACCCAAGGCAAATTGGCGTTCGGCACCCTTCAGGACAGCACGGGACGAATCCAACTGTTTGCACCCTCGAAGGTCACCCCCGACTTCGATGAGTTCACAGCCCTGTCTCTCGGCGACTGGATCGGTGTCACCGGCGAGGTGATGAAGACTCGCCGGGGCGAACTGAGCGTAAAGGTCGAGGATTGGACGGTTCTGGCCCAGACCCATCGTCAGTTCCCCGACAAGTTCCACGGCATCTCCGATCCCGAACTTCGCTACCGGCAGCGGTACGTGGACCTCTGGGTGACCCCTGAAGCAAGAGATGCCTTCCTGATGCGGTCGAAGGCGATCAGCCTCACCCGCCGCTGGCTCGAGGATCGGGACTTCATCGAGGTGGAGACCCCGGTTTTCCATCCCATCCCCGGGGGCGCACTGGCCCGGCCGTTCACCACCCACCACAATGCTCTGGACAGCGAGTTCTTCCTCCGCATCGCTCCGGAGCTGTACCTGAAGCGGTTGGTCGTTGGCGGGATCGAGCGGGTCTTCGAGATCGCCCGGGTTTTCCGAAACGAGGGAATCAGCACTCGACACAATCCTGAGTTCACGATGCTGGAGCTCTATCAGGCCTACGCCGACTACGGCGACATCATGGAGTTGGTCGAACAGCTGGTTGAACACCTCGCCATCGAGCTCACCGGATCGACCGAGATCACATACGACGGCAGACCGATCAGCCTCGCCGCCCCCTGGCGCCGAGCCACGTTGGTCGATCTGATCAACGAACACACTGGCGAGTCGGTCGGGCTCGACACGCCGATCGAGTCGCTCCGCGGGGTCTGCAGCAAGCACGACGTGCTGATCAAGGACAGCTACGGCCCGGGCAAGTTGCTACTCGAGTTGTACGAAAAGACCGTTGAGGGGAATCTTTGGGACCCGATTTTCGTGCTCGACTATCCCGAGGAGGTCTCGCCACTTTCCCGAATCCACCGTGACAAGCCCGGCTTCACCGAGCGATTCGAGGGCATCGTTGCCGGCCGTGAGCTCTGCAATGCTTTCAGTGAGCTGTACGACCCCGCTGAACAACGGGCCCGGTTCGAGGATCAGGTGAAGGCTGGAGAAGCCGGTGACGCCGAAGCAATGGTGGTTGATGAAGACTTCTTGCGAGCACTCGAGTACGGCCTTCCTCCCACCGGTGGTTTGGGAATCGGCGTCGATCGGCTGATCATGTTGCTTGCCGACGTCCAAACAATCCGCGACGTGGTGCTCTTTCCTACCCTCAAGCCCGAAGTCTTCGACTGAGACAGACGCCTACTATCACGCCATGGCCCGGTGGAGGTGTCCCGACTGCAAACGCGAATTCGGCAAGGTTCGCCAGGGTCACATGTGCTCACCGGGAATGACGCTGGAGGAGTACTTCGTCGACGCCAAGCCGTGGGAGCGGCCGATCTTTGATGTGGTGAGTCGACACCTGTCATCTCTGGACGGCGGTGACCTGATCGTCGATCCGATCTCGATGGGGATCATGTTCAAGAACGGGCCCATGATCTGTGAGTTGCGCACCAAGACCAAGTGGACTGCTCTGGGATTCTCATTGCCCCGAAAGCTCAGCTCGAAGAAGATCTCCCGCAAAGTGGTTCAGTACATGAACAGCGGCAAGTACTTCCACGTGATCAACCTCAGCGACCCCGAACAGATCGATGATGAGATTCTGGGTTGGTTGACCGAAGCCTTCTACCTCCCGACCGGCGGCCCGCCATCGCGGTCAGACCCCATGGTTCCCGACGACGTAGAAGACGAATTCGACTTCTGAACCCTTGCAGGGGACGTTCGCGGATGATGGTCGATGTCACATCGTTTCGCTTGGATGAGCGGCACCACGATGACCTGACCTACCCTTATCTCCGTGGCCGCAAATCCTCTCAAACGCTTGCCGACGTCGGAGCTCGACACCCGCCGGGTGGAACAGACCCTTTTGGATACGGTCCACATTGATGGAGACCCGTATCTCACCGAGATCGCTTCGCACCTGATCAAGGCGGGCGGAAAACGCTTGCGTCCACGCTTTGCCATTGCTGCGGCCGCTTGTGCACTTCCTGACGGCGAACCGGTGCACATCGATGTCGTCCGTGGTGGTGTGTCGGTGGAACTGGTTCACATCGGAAGTCTCTATCACGACGACGTGATGGACGAAGCAAAACTTCGCCGTCAGGTAGAGAGTGTGAACGCTCGGTGGGGGAATCTACGCGCCATCCTCGCTGGCGATTACCTTCTGGCCAAGGCGTCTGAGATCGCAGCCGACCTCGGTGTCGAAGTGGCAGGACTGCTGGCAACGACCATCTCCCATCTTTGTCAGGGCCAAGTGGGAGAACTGCAGACCCTGTACGACACCCAACGCAACGAAACCCACTATTTCCCCAGCATCGAAGGCAAGACCGCCTCGCTCTACGCTGCTGCCGCCCGTATCGGAGGGATCGTGAGCGGACAGGATCGGATCGCCATCGACTCGCTCACCGAATTTGGTCGTCTCTATGGAATGGCGTTCCAGGTGGTGGATGACATCCTCGATGTGGTGGCCTCGGATGAGCAGCTCGGCAAACCGGCAGGCAACGACATGCTCGAAGGCGTGTACTCGCTACCGGTGATTCACACACTGCAATCCTCTGCGGGCCGGGATCTACGACCGCTCTTGAGTGAAGACATGTCCGAAACAGATCGTCTCTCGGCCATCGAGATCGTGAGGAATGGTCCCGGTGTTGCCTCCGCTCACGACGTCGCAGTCGGCTTTGCCAACGAAGCCAAGGATGTCATCGCCACCGTGGGCGACAACGAAGTTGCCAATTCCCTGGCAGCGGCTTGCGATCACCTCGTGGCCTCGGCCACCGCCGTCACCCGCTGAGGTACCTGCGGTGGAGCAGCGCCGGCGGCTGGTTGTTTGAGCGGGTCGTGGGCACCGGGTAGAGAAGCGTTTCGGCGCTCTGCGCCGAAAGGCGGTTGGTGAGGAGGCGTTCAGCGCCGACGAACGGCTGGTTGTTTGAGCGGGTCGTGGGCACCGGGTAGAGAAGCGTTTCGGCGCTCTGCGCCGAAAGGCGGTTAGTGAGGAGGCGTTCAGCGCCGACGAACGGCTGGTTGATTGAGCGGGTCGTGGGCACCGGGTAGAGAAGCGTTTCGGCGCTCTGCGCCGAAAGGCGGTTAGTGAGGAGGCGTTCAGCGCCGACGAACGGCAGGTACGAGCGAAGGCGAGCGGAGGCAGAGAAAGGGAACAATCCGTCCGCTCGGTTCGTTGGATCTGGTAAGGGCCCGTCAAACTAGGCCAAACGGCTCATTCCGCTTTCACTCTCGCCGACCTTCATATCGAGGGACCGGTAGACTCACCCCACCACCCTCGATCGAAAAGAGGATCCATGTTCGAACGTTTTACAGACCGGGCCCGCCGTGTGGTCGTCTTGGCCCAAGAAGAAGCCCGTCTGCTCAACCACAATTACATCGGCACCGAGCACATCCTCCTCGGTCTGATCCACGAAGGCGAAGGTGTTGCCGCCAAGGCCCTCGAATCGCTGTCTATCAGCCTTGAAGGTGTCCGTGAGCAGGTGCAGGACATCATTGGTCAGGGCTCCAGCTCGCCTAGCGGACACATTCCCTTCACCCCTCGTGCCAAGAAGGTGCTCGAACTTTCGCTGCGGGAAGCGCTACAACTCGGCCACAACTACATCGGCACCGAGCACATCCTCCTCGGTCTGATCCGCGAAGGTGAAGGTGTCGCCGCTCAGGTTCTGGTGAAACTCGGCGCCGACCTCTCCCGGGTGCGACAGCAGGTGATTCAGCTTCTCTCGGGCTACAGCGGTCCCTCCAGCCAGGGATCGGCTCCCGGTGAGGGTGGCCCCGGAAAGGCTGGCGCGACCAGTGGCGGTACCGGAGGCGAGACCCAGTCTGGTTCGCTCATCCTCGATCAGTTCGGCCGCAACATGACCCAGCTGGCCCGGGAGAAGAAGCTCGATCCGGTCATCGGTCGGGGTCGTGAGGCCGAGCGTCTCATGCAGGTGCTGAGCCGCCGTACGAAGAACAACCCTGTTCTCATCGGTGAACCCGGCGTGGGCAAGACCGCCATCGTCGAAGGCTTGGCTCAGATGATCGCCAACGACGAGGTCCCGGAGACCCTCGACGGCAAGCAGCTCTACACCCTCGACCTTGGTGCACTCGTCGCCGGGTCGCGCTACCGCGGCGACTTCGAGGAACGTCTCAAGAAGGTTCTCAAAGAGATCAAGACCCGGGGCGACATCGTCCTCTTCATCGACGAGATCCACACGCTGGTCGGGGCGGGTGCGGCCGAAGGTGCCATCGATGCCGCCAGCATCCTCAAGCCGATGCTGGCCCGCGGTGAACTTCAGACAATCGGTGCCACCACAATCGACGAGTATCGCAAGCACCTCGAGAAGGACGCCGCTCTCGAGCGTCGCTTCCAGCCGATCAAGGTCGAGGAACCCACGGTGGAACACACCATCGAGATTCTCAAAGGGCTCCGTGACCGCTACGAAAGCCACCACCGGGTGACGATCACCGATCAGGCGCTCGTCGCCGCCGCCAACCTGGCTGACCGCTACATCGCCGATCGCCATCTCCCCGACAAAGCCATCGACCTCATCGACGAGGCCGGTTCCCGCCTGCGTATCAAGCGCATGGCTACCCCGCCCGAGTTCAAAGAGATCGAAACCCAGTTGTCCGGGATAGTGGAGAAGAAGAAGGAAGCGGTGGAGTCCCAGGACTTCGAAGCAGCCGGAAACCTCCGCGACGAGGAGAAGGAACTTCTGGCCCGCAAGGCCGAGATGGAGTCCGAGATCAAAGCCTCCGGTGTCGACCTCTTCGACGAGGTCAACGAAGAATCGATCGCCGAAGTTCTCAGCATCTGGACCGGCATTCCCGTCTACAAGCTCACCGAAGAAGAGACCGAGAAGCTCCTGCGTATGGAGGATGAACTCCACAAGCGGGTCATTGGTCAGGAAGACGCCATCAAGGCCGTTTCCCAGAGTATTCGCCGCACCCGCGCCGGCCTGAAGGACCCCAAACGTCCCTCCGGTTCGTTCATCTTCCTGGGCCCGACCGGTGTCGGCAAGACCGAGCTGGCCAAGACGCTCAGCGCCTTCCTGTTCGGCGACGACAACGCCCTCATCACCCTCGACATGTCCGAGTACATGGAGAAACACACGGTGTCCCGCCTCGTCGGTTCACCTCCGGGGTATGTCGGCTACGAAGAGGGCGGCCAGCTCACCGAGGCTGTGCGCCGCAAGCCCTTCTCCGTGGTCCTGTTCGACGAGATCGAAAAGGCTCACCCCGACGTGTTCAATACCCTTCTCCAGATCCTGGAAGAGGGTCGGCTCACCGATAGCCAAGGTCGGAGTGTCGACTTCCGGAACACGGTGTTGATCATGACCTCGAACCTGGGCACCCAGGATCTTCGCAAGGCCCAGCTGGGGTTCGCCAGGAGCGACGAGGCCGTTACCTACGAACGCATGAAGGAAAAGGTCAACGACGCTCTCAAGTTGCACTTCCGCCCTGAATTCTTGAATCGTGTCGACGAAACGATCGTCTTTCACGAGCTCTCCAAGCCCGAAGTCACCGAGATCGTTGATCTTCTCATCGCTCGCACTGCCGAGCAGCTCGAGGGTCAGGGAATCGGGCTGGAGCTCACCGTCGATGCCAAGCATCTGTTGGCCGATAGTGGATACGACCCCACCATGGGCGCTCGACCGCTGCGTCGGGCCATCCAGCGGATGATCGAAGATCAGCTGTCCGAGAAGCTGCTGTACAAGGAGTTCCGGGCCGGTCAGATTATTGTGGTCGATGTGGTCACCAACGACGACGGTGACAAAGAGCTGAGCTTCACCGCTCACGAAGGCTTCCAGCCCCCCAGCACTCCAGAACTCGCCGAAGAGGTCTGACCTTCTCGCTGGCGCCGGCGCCAGACCCCGGGTACTACGCTGTGGCGAGTGTCTTCGCGGAGTGTGATCAGAATCATGTGGCGCGCTGCGCTGTTTGCGTTGGTGCTGCTTCTTACGGGCTGTGATGCCGAGATTCTCACCACGATCCAGGTGGAAGACGACGGCTCGGGCACCGTCGAGGTTGCGGTGGTTCTGGATCCTGAACTAGCGCGCGAACTCCCCGATCTGGAAGCAGCAGGTCTAGCACTTGCCGATGCTGACGATTCGGGTTGGTCCGTCGAACCTCGCGAGCTCGACGACGATGGTAGGACCCGCATTCGAGCTCAGAAGGCGTTTGCCAATCCCGCGCAGTTCGCCGAAACGATGGATGAGATCGCCGGATCTGAGGGGCTGTTCGGTGGTTTTTCACTGGTGAAGGAGAGCAGCTTCGCTCAGGTCTCCTACGCCGTGAACGGGCGACTTGCAGCCAATGGGTTCTCCGGTTTCAGCGATGCTGAACTCGATGCGTTGTTGGGTGAGTCGCTGGAGACCTTTGTCGAGCGACTCAACGCCGATCCTTCACAAGTGAACGTGCGCCTGTCGCTTACCCTTCCGGGTGAGGTTCGGCCGGACGGTTCCAACGGAACTCGGCTGGACCAGGCGTCGGATTCGACCGCTCGATTCTGGTCAACGACCCTCTCCAACTCCTCGGAGGTGATCGTTCAGTCCGAAAGCACCACCCGGGAGATCGGCCCGCTGGTAGCCCTGGGAGTTGCCGTGCTCTCCGGCGCGGTGGCTCTGCTGCTGGCCTTGGCTGTTGTCTTGCGGGTTCTCCAGAATCGGCAGAAACCCGCTCCCAAAGCGACGAACCGTCCTTCGGCGCGAGCTCCGAAGAAAGATCCCGAGATCGTCCTCAGTGATCAGGATCCCGACACAGCGGTGTCGGCCAACCCGACGGTGGTGGCACTCGATGGGATGGGGGTTCTCTACGGAACCGCCGCCGATATTGACGATGTGCTGATCCCGTTCTGTTTCGAGAAGGGGTCGCCGCTCACGGCCGATGAGATCGCGGCCAGGGCCCGTCAATTGAGTTTGGGTCGAATCGAGCCTTCGGCATTCTGGCAACTCGTCGGGGTCCCTGGGGACCCCTCCGAACTCGACGACGAGTACCTCGCCAAACATGCGCTCAAGCCCGGGGTGGTGAAGTTTCTGCGTTCGCTTCGAGATCGTGAGGTGCGGGTGGCGTGCTTCACCAACGACTCCGCTACGTGGGCCCGCAAACTTCGGCAGCGCCACAGTCTCGACACTCTGGTCGACCCCTGGGTCGTGAGCGGTGCGGTCGGCGTGAGGAAGCCCGATCGACCCATTTTCGAGGTGTTACGCCGACTCACCGGTCAGCCGCCGGCGAACATCCTGGTGGTGGACGACCAGCTCCACATCCTGGATGCTGCCCGAGCCCTCGGCTATCGGACTGCGTGGTTCGCACCCGACGCTGCAGCCGAGGACGCCCGCGGCCACTCGATCCTGCGCAGCTTCGACGTCCCGGACCAGCCGGCACCCGAGCCGGCGGTGTAGGCCATAGCCCCGCCCAGCTGGTCGAGAACCTGTCTCAAAAGCCTTGACACACTCCGGGCGAGCGCTGGACTGTCACACCCCCCAACGATGATCTAGGAATGAGTACATCAACGACGTTTGCCTGTTCTGAGTGCGGCAGGGATCACCCGAAATGGCAGGGGATCTGTGCAGGGTGCCAGGCGTGGCACACCATCCCGGAGCGACCGGTGGCCAAACGAGCCTTTGTCGATGGGATCGAGCTCGTGCCATTGGGAAAGGTCGATCAAGCTCAATCGATCCCGGTTCCAACAACCGTGGAGGAGATCGATCGGGTGCTCGGAGGTGGGTTTGTTCCGGGATCTGTCTCGTTGCTGTCGGGCGAACCCGGAATCGGCAAGAGCACGCTGACCCTTCAACTGGCACTCCGTATCGCTCGAACCGGGGCAAGCGTCGTTCTCGTCACCGGAGAAGAGGCGCCTACCCAGGTGGCGGCCCGCGCCAGTCGGATCCACAATCGCCCGATTCCAGAAGCGTTGAGTGTGCTCGATACCACCGACACCGGTCAGGTGATCAACATGATGGAGAAGCACCGCCCCCAGATGGTGATCGTCGACTCGGTGCAGATGCTCAAGAGCCAGGACGAGGGAGGTTCTCTGGGATCTCCCGCCTTGCTACGTACGGTTGCCGGTCTGCTGGCCGACGCTGCCAAGAAGCACACCGTGTCGCTTCTGCTCATCGGGCACGTCACCAAAGACGGAGGGCTCGCAGGACCTCGGACCCTGGAACATCTCGTCGATACCGTGCTCAGTTTCGACGGTGACCGGCGCAACGATTTGCGGTTCTTGCGCTGCATCAAACACCGCTTTGGTCCTGCCAGTGAAGCTGGCTTGTTCGAGATGGTCCGAACCGGCCTGATCCCGGTGAGAGACCCGAGCGCTCGATTTCTTGCCGACCGAAATCCACAGCTGGCAGGTTCTGCCGTCGCACCAGTCCTCGAAGGGCGCCGGCCGGTGATGGTGGAGATTCAGGCCCTTGTCCGCAAGAGCGGCGATCGACCAACGGTCACGGCCCACAACGTGCCGGCGGGCCGTCTGAACCTGGTGAGCAGTGTCGGCAAAGACAACATGCCCGAGGTTCTGGCTGGGTTCGACACGCTGGTCTCGGCGGCCGGAGGCGCCAAGGTAGACGATCCAGGTGCTGATCTGGCAATGTTGCTCGCCATGGTGTCAGCCGCCCGAGACCTGCCCATTCCAGCCGGCCTTGCGTCGTGTGCCGAGATCGGTCTCAGCGGAGAGCTGCGCCGGGTTGCAACGATGGAACGCCGCCTGGCCGAGACCCATCGCCTCGGTTTTTCCGAGTGCATTGTGCCTCCCTCGTGTCCGGAGGGACCTACCGGACTTCAACTCCATCGCTGTGGCACCGTCGTTGACGCACTCGAGATGTTACTGGGGGTAACAGCCTGACGTCAGCGCCTTCAAGGCTCTACAATCTGCCCATGGATCATCAAGCTGAGCGCGCTCTCGTCCGAGTATTAGCTCAGATTGCGCCGGGCACCCCGTTGAGGGAAGGGCTCGATCGAGTCCTCCAATCTGGTCGTGGTGGCCTGATCGTGGTCGGAGATAGCCCCGAAGTGCTGAACATCTGCTCGGGCGGTTTCCTTCTCGATTCGGCCTACACGCCCCAGCGCCTCTCCGAGGTTTCCAAAATGGACGGCGCCATCATCCTCGATCCCGACGCCACCAGGATCGCCAGGGCAAACGTCCACCTCGTGCCCAATCCAAATGTGCCCACAACCGAAACCGGCACCCGCCACCGCACGGCGGAACGGGTGGCCCGTTCCCTTGATGTGCCGGTGCTTGCAGTGTCGCAGAGCCGCAAAGAGATTCAGGTCTACATCTCCGAGGACCGCCACTCACTCGAGCCGGTGAGTCGACTGCTGGAGCGCTCCAACCAGGCAATTCAGACTCTCGAGCGCTACCGCAGCCGCCTTCACAGCGTCTCCACCAATCTCTCGGCGCTCGAGGTCGAAAACTTGGTGACCCTGCGAGACGTCGTCGAAGTGCTCCAGCGCACCGAGATGGTGGCCCGCATAGCAAAGGAGATTCAAGTCAATCTCATCGAACTCGGTACCGACGGGCGCCTGGTTCGGCTGCAGCTCGAAGAACTCATGGGTGGTGTGATCGACGATCGTCGCCTCCTGATTCGGGACTACTTCACAGAGGATGCGGGCTTCCATATCGAGCAGGCCATGGATGCGCTCGCCGGTTTGAGCGACGATGCCCTGTTCAACGAGGAAGTTCTCGCCAAGACGCTGCACCTCTCGGCGTCGGTCACCGAGCTCGATGGTGCGCTGGAGTCGCGCGGCTACCGATTGCTGTCCAAGGTCCCTCGTCTCACCGAGACAATGGTCGACGATGTGGTCGAACGATTCGAGAGCCTCGACGCAATCTTGGGCGCCAGCGCTGCGGAGCTCCAAGAGATCGACGGAATCGACCCCTTCCGAGCTCGCAGCGTGAAAGAAAGCCTCACCCAGCTGGTCGAAACCTCAATCCTGGATCGCCTTCAGCGGCGCTAGATCCTCAGTCGCCCGCGGCCTCACCGTCGGGGCCATTCAGGCGCCGCGCAGGCAACCAGCGATCGTGACGCCTATCGTGCTCGAAGTTCGAGCTGTTGGCGGTTGCGGATGTGGTAGCGGCGGTCGCGCTGTTCGATCCATCCAAGACGTACAAAGCTGGCTATGGCCTTGTTCACCCGTTCCCGGCTGGCGCCGACCATTCCGGCCAGTTCTTCCTGGGTGACCGGCAAGGCGAAATCGTCGGTGTCGCCGGCAATCTCGAGAAGCCGTTTGGCGGTACGACCGGTGACGTCGAGAAACACCGAGTCGGCCAGAACACCATCCATTGCCCGGAGGCGACCTGCGAGCAGCGCCACGACGCGCCAGAGGTGTTCAGGCTCATCTTGGTAGAGCTGGTGAAGAGGACCGTAGGGGATCACGAGGACCTCGGATGGTTCCAGCGCCCGACCATCCGTGGATCGGTTGCGCTGGTCGAAAAGCGGCATCTCACCGAACAGATCGCCCTTCTCCATCAGCGCCACGACGCTTTCTCGCCCGTCGATCGAACGGTTCACCATGGCAACCCGGCCTGCCATCGTGACGAAAAGTTCTGCCGGTTCGTCGTCTTCGCTGAAGAGCACGTCTCCCCGCTTGAGCTTGCGAAGTTCTGACTGAGCGGCGATAACCGCAAGCGTCTCTTCCTCAAGCCCAGAAAAGAGTTCGACGTCAGACAACAACGTGGGATCAATCACGTCTACACCGTACATCGGACCAGTGGAAAATGTCACAGTTTGGACGCTCCCTTCCTACTCACGGGGCTGTGGGTAGCCTTGAGGGGTGAAGATCGTGGGAATCGTGGTCGCCGGAGGGTTTGGAACCCGGCTTGGTGCTGACGGTCCGAAGCAACTTCAACCGGTGGGTGGGAAGCGCATTCTCGACTGGTCCGTCGAGGCGATCGCAGCAGTTTCTGACGCGGTCGTGGTGGTTGCCCATCCAGACCTTCTAGCCGATCATCAAAGCGAATTGGCTGACGTCGTCGTACCTGGCGGCGTGACCCGTGCCGATTCGGTTCGAGCCGGGCTGGCGGCTGCGTCCGCATTCGAACCCTCCCATGTGCTCATACACGATGCTGCTCGCCCCGCAGTTCCCCCGGCAGTGGTACGAGGGGTCGTCTCAGCTCTCGAGCAAGGAAACAACGCCGTGGTGCCCGTGGTCCCGGTCACCGATTCTCTCCGTCACGTCAACGGGGGAGCGGTCGACCGGAACCAGTTCCGAGCGGTGCAGACGCCTCAGGGTTTCGAGTTTGCCCTGATCAGGAGAGCCCATGATGGCGGTGCCGATGCCACCGATGATGCGTCGTTGGTCGATGCGATCGACGCTGAGGTGGTTCATGTGGAGGGCGATCCCAAAAACATCAAGGTCACGGTGACCGCAGACCTCGCTCTTGCCGAGATACTGCTGGGGTGAGCGAACAGCCCCCCGCCATCCGGATCGGTCAAGGATTCGACGTACACGGTTGGAGTGACGATCCCACGCGTCCACTCGTGCTGGGCGGAGTGCAGTTCAGCGAGTCAACCGGGCTGGCCGGACACAGCGACGCTGACCCGGTCGCCCATGCCGTTATCGATGCGATGCTCGGGGCCGCAGGGGCTGGAGACATCGGCGATATGTTCCCCGACACCGATCCCGCGTTGGCCGGTGCCGACAGCATCGAGCTGCTGCGCAGGGCGAGCGACATGTTGGGCAAACAAGGCTGGTCGTTGGTGAATGCCGATTGCACGGTTGTGCTCGACACCCCCAAGATCGCGCCGCACCGTGAGGTGATGGAGCAGAACCTGTCCGGCGCGGCCGGTGGACCGGTCACACTGAAGGGCAAGAGAACCGAAGGCGTGTCTGCGTTGGGCCAGGGTGTCCAGTGTTTCGCCTCAGCGTTGATGGTGAAATCGTGAGTCGGAGCAAACGGGGTTCGAGCCCCAGCAATCAGAGCGGCCGAGGCCCCAGCGGGAAAGCCAAACCGGGCGGTGGATCCAACAAGCGGCGGTCAACCGGTCCACCACGCTCGGGTGGCGGCGGTGGGCGTGGCGATGGTCGGCGTGGCGGACGTCCCAGTGCGGCGAAAGGGTCTCAACCACGCAAGCGCCGATCCGGATCCGCCCGCGGATTGGGTGGGGATCAGGTCGAAGGCCGGCAAGCCGTTCGAGAACTGCTCTTGGCCCAGAACCGCCCTGTGAAGGAAGTCTTGATGGTCGAAGGGCTTGATGACGCCGCGATCCTCACTGACATCAGGGAACTCGCAGCCGATCTGAAAGTGCCGCTCAAGGTGGTCACCCGGAAACGATTCGACGCCGACGCCCTCACCATGAGTCACCAGGGTGTCCTAGCCCGAGCGAAACCGTTGGAAGAGAAGTCACTCGACGCCCTGTTGGCCCACACTGCTCCGTTCCTGGTGGTGCTCGATGGCCTCACCGATCCTCAGAATCTGGGGGCAATCATCCGTACCGCCGAGTGCGCCGGAGTGACCGGTATTGTCATGCCCCGTCATCGTGCCGTCCACGTGACCGCCACCGTCACCAAGACTGCCGCAGGCGCAGTGGAGCATGTTCCGATGGCGCTGGTAGGGGGGATTCCTACTGCGATCAAGAATCTCTCCGAGGCTGGCGTTCTCACCGTTGGCCTTGATGCCGACGGTGACGCCGCGCTGTTCGATCTCGATCTGTCCAATGATCGGCCGGTGGCGCTGGTGCTCGGTGCGGAAGGGTCCGGTCTGTCTCGGCTGGTGCGCCAACGGGTCGATGTGGTGGCCAGCCTGCCGCTGCGGGGCGAACTCAACAGCCTCAATGTCGCCATGGCCGGTGCGGCCGCGTGCTTCGAGGTGGTGAGGCAGCGGACTCCAAAACCGCCCCTCGAGCCGTAGTTATGCCTTCTTGGTGACCTGGCGGGCCACATAGATGACGGCAAAGACCACGGCCAAGAAGATCCCGAACTTGACGAGGGTGAACACGAACCCGATGATCCACTTTGCGATGAAGAAGAGGACGATTGCCCCGATGACTCCTCCAACGACCCGCACGACGAGGTCGGAGGATGCTGAGGAGTCAAGATCGCCTTTGCCGGCGGGGCTGATGGCCATGACCTCAGCGTAGTGGAGCCCGCGATGGGGCGTACTTAGGGGTCGATCTTTCCGTCGAGGCCCACGAACACGATGATGTTGGCGCCGGCCACATCGGCTTCGTCACGGATATTCAGTTCGTCGGGGAAGGGTTCAACGACTGACCCGTCGAGACCGAAGGCGTCGGCGACGGCGATCGCATCGGCCTCGTAGCCCGGGGCGTACTGGATGGCTGTGTTCTGGTCGACCCCAGCGTTGCTGGCTTCGAGAATGGTGTAGCCAGCCTGTTCTGCAACAGCGGAACTGCGCCCGGCGATACCGGGCTTGCCCTCGGTGGCGTTCATCACGACCACGGTCACTTCGGCTGCGGGACGAGCGGTGACCGGAGGAGCCGTGGTTGTTGTGGTGGTGGCTTCGGTGGTGGTGGTGGTATCGCCCGAACTGTCGGTGGTGTCCTCGCTCGACCCGTCATCGGCCGAGCCATCGTCGGAGACCAACGCCGAGTCGTCGTTCCCGGCTGTTGCATCGACCGAGTCGTTGCTGTAGCCCAGCCACATCAAGATGGCTCCGACGGCAACGGCGGCCAGGATGACGCCTACGCCCCTGGCGGCATTCGTCCCCACCGATTGTGTGAATCCGCCTCCAGCGTCGTGAGCTCCGGTGTTCATATGTGTCGATCTTAGCTTCCGCAGTGAGCGGGAACCGTCACACCCGGTGGCAATCAATTCCGCCTGTGCCCGCAGCGACGAGCGATAGGCTCAGATTTCTGCCCGAATAGCTCAGTTGGCTAGAGCGACGCTCTTGTAAAGCGTAGGTCGTGGGTTCGACTCCCACTTCGGGCTCGCCTTCCACCCAAATCCCTGTGGAGAGCCACGCTGGATGTGGCTCTCACACATGCAGAAGGCCCCAATGTGGCTCTCAGCCGGGATTTCGACCTGAGTGGGTTCGCAACGGCCCAGAACGCCGAGGCGAGACGGCGGGATGTACCTCTCGTGCGGTCGGACAAATCGGCGGGGCTAACCTTCCTCAGGTGAAAACGCTGGTGGAGCTGGATCCGTGGAAGATCATTCAGGACGGATTTGACGAGGAGAACAATCGAATCTTCGAAAGTCTGTTCTCGTTGGGCAATGGTCACTTCGGTGGCCGTGGTAATCACGAGGAGACCTACAGCGGTGACTCCCTGAAAGGGAACTATCTTGCCGGCATCTACTACCCCGACCCCACTCGTGTGGGGTGGTGGAAGAACGGCTACCCCGACTACTTCGCCAAAGTGTTGAACGCAGCCGATTGGAAACGACTGGCGATCAGGGTCGACGGGGAAGAGTTGGATCTCCGAAGCGCTGAAGTTCTGGAATACCGACGCGAACTCGACATGCGGGAGGGCACCCTCGAACGGTCTTTCCGTGTTCGGCTGGGCAACGACGCGACGGTCTCGGTAGAGGTTCTGCGGTTTGTGAGCAAAGCCGACAATCTGATCGGAGCTCTTCGGTATCGATTGACGCCCGAGACCGATGTCAATATCGACGTCACTTCGTTGGTCGAGGGCGACGTTGTGAACGAAGACTCCAACCACGATTTCGGCTTCTGGGATCCGGTCGAGGAGATCGCCATCGGAACTCGGACCATTGTTGTCTCCAGAACCAAAAAGACCGAGTTCGTCACCGCAGTCGGATCCGAGCTCGTGCTCACCGTCAACGGGCAGCGACCGGACAATGATCCGCTGTCGTTCACCCAAGCACTGACCGCAGGAACCACGGTCTCGCTGTCGGTAGCCGCCGGTCAAACAGTCGAGATGGTGAAGATCGGTGCCAACACGACCTCTCGAATCACTCCGCCTGATCAGGTGCTGAGCGAATGCCAGCGCGCCCTGGACGCTGCCGTTGGTCAGGGCTTTGATCAACTGTTGGCCGAACATCTCGCCGCATGGGAACACAAATGGTCCACCAGCGACGTGGAGATCGACGGAGATGTCGCCGCCCAACAGGGCATACGGTTCAACATCTTCGGTTTGAACAGCACCTTCACCGGCGACGACCCCGATCTCAACATCGGGCCAAAGGGTTTCACCGGCGAGAAGTACGGCGGGGTCACCTACTGGGACACCGAAGCGTTCTGCCTTCCGTTCTACCTGGCGACCTCTGAGCCTGAGGTCGGTCGCAACCTCATCCGCTATCGACATCGTCAGCTGGGCAAGGCGATCGAGAACGCCACCAAGCTCGGATTCGGCGACGGCGCTGCGCTCTATCCCATGGTCACGATCAACGGCGAGGAATGTCACAACGAATGGGAGATCACCTTCGAGGAGATCCACCGCAATGGTGCGATCGCCTTCGCCATCCACGATTACATCCGACACACCGGAGACACGCCCTATCTCTTGGACGGAGGCCTCGAGGTGCTGATCGCCATCTCCCGGTTCTGGTCGCAACGCATCACGTGGTCTGAGCAGCGAGAAGCGTGGGTGATGCTCGGTGTCACCGGCCCCAACGAGTACGAGAACAACGTCGACAACAACTGGTACACGTCGTTGATGGCCCGGTGGACCATGGAGCACACGCTACGAAGCATCGAACAAGCTCGAGCACTGGACTCCCGTGCGACCGAATCCATCCTGGCCGCCGTCGACTTCGACGCAACGAACGAGCCCCAACGGTGGCGCTCCGTCGTCGATGCGATCCTCCTCCCCGAGGACCGCGAGCGAGGCATATTCCTCCAGCAGAGCAGTTACCTCGACAAGGAGATGCTCACTGTCGACGACCTCACCGCTGAGGATCGACCCATCAATCAAAACTGGTCGTGGGATCGGATCCTTCGGTCGCCGTTCATCAAACAGGCCGATGTGTTGCAGGGCATGTGGGTGTTTCGGGAACGGTTCGACCTCGACACGCTTCGTCGCAACTTCGATTTCTATGAACCTCGTACTGTCCACGAGTCGTCGCTGTCGCCGTCGATTCACGCGGTCCTTGCCGTGCGCCTCGGTCGGTTCGAAAAGGCGATGGAGATGTTGCTGCGAACCGCACGCCTAGACCTTGACGACTACAACAACGATACCGAGGACGGCTGTCACACGACCAGCATGGCCGGCACATGGCTGGCGGTGGTGCAGGGTTTCGGTGGCCTTCAGGTGACCGAGAGCGGGCTGCACCTCAATCCGCAACTGCCGGATCGCTGGAGTCGTTTGAGCTTCCAGGTGCTCTATCGCGGTGCCCGGTTGCGGGTCACGGTCTCGGCTGAGGGGGTTGAGATCCTCAACCAGGGTGACGTTGACGGCGAACTGACCCTGGCTGGCGGAGCATTGGTGGTCCCCGCAGGCGAGCACCGCACCATACCTCGGTAGGGTCGGGTCGGTGTTCCTAGCTGGCGGCCTCGGCGAGGCGGTCGGCTTTTCGTTTCTTCGCTACCTTGGCCCGTTCGATGGGGTCGAGTTCGGTCTTGCGGAGCCGGATGCTGTCTGGAGTCACCTCGACCGCCTCGTCGTCGGAGATGAACTCCAGCGCCTGCTCCAGTGACAGAACCTTGGGCGGAGTGAGCTTCACAGTCTGGTCGGCTGCCGCTGCCCGATGGTTGGTGAGCTGTTTCTCGCGACACACATTGACGTCCATATCGTCGCTGCGGCTGTTCTCGCCCACGATCATTCCGGTGTAGGTGGGTTGCGTCGGGGCCACGAGCATCTGGGCCCGTTCCTGCAGCTGGATCAGGGCGTAGGCGGTGACAGGGCCTGTGCGGTCAGCGACCAGTGAGCCGGTGCGCCGAGTTCGTAGCTCGCCGAACCAGGGGCGCATTCCTTCGAAACTCTGGTTCAACACGCCGGTTCCGCGGGTCTCGGTGAGGAACTCGGTTCGAAAACCGATGAGACCCCGAGCGGGCACGAGGTAATCGAGCCGCACCCAGCCGGTTCCGTGATTCACCATGTTCTCCATCGAACCCTTGCGGGCCGCCAGCAATTGTGTGACCGCTCCCAGGTGATCCTCGGGCACATCGATGACCACTCGTTCCACCGGCTCGTGGATCTCTCCATCGATTTCTTGGGTGACGACCTGGGGTTTGCCGACGGTGAGTTCGAAACCTTCGCGCCGCATCTGTTCCACGAGAATGGCGAGCTGGAGTTCGCCACGGGCCTGAATTTCCCAGGCGTCAGGCCGTTCGGTGGGAAACACACGGAGGCTCATGTTGCCGACCAGTTCGGCATCGAGACGGGACTTCACCATGCGGGCGGTGAGTTTCTTGCCTTCCTTGCCCGCCAGAGGTGACGTATTGATACCAATCGTCATCGACAGGGCCGGTTCGTCGACGCTGATGACCGGCATCGGCCGAGGGTCTTCGGGGTCCACCAACGTCTCGCCTATGAGGATGTCCGGGACTCCGGCGATCGCGACCAGATCACCGGGTCCGGCCGAATCGGCTGGAACTCGCTGTAGCGCTCGAGTGAGATACATCTCGGTCAGCTTCACTCGCTGGATGGTGCGGTCCACCCGACTGAGTCCCACCGACTGACCCTTGCTGAGGGTCCCGTTCATCACTCGGCACAATGCGAGGCGGCCTACGTAGGGCGAGGAGTCGAGGTTGGTTACCCAGGCCTGAAGGGGGTGGCCCTCTTCGTACGACGGAGCCGGCAAATACGAGACCAGCAGATCGAGAAGTGGAGTGAGATCCTCTCCCACCTCGTCTTCGTTCAATGAGGCCCAACCGTCTCTGGCCGATGCGTACACGATCGGGAACTCGATCTGATCGTCGCGGGCGTCGATGTCGAGAAAGAGTTCGTAGACCTCGTCGACCACCGCCGCGATACGGGCATCGGGCCGGTCGACCTTGTTGATGAGCAGTACCACCGGCAGTTCCCGGGCGAGCGCCTTGCGCAACACGAAGCGGGTTTGCGGGAGTGGGCCCTCGGCCGCGTCTACCAGGAGTACTACTCCGTCAACCATTGTGAGGGCGCGCTCCACCTCGCCACCGAAGTCAGAGTGGCCGGGCGTGTCGACGATGTTGAGGGTGATATCGCCGTACTTCACCGACGTGTTCTTGGCGAGAATTGTGATGCCCTTTTCCTTTTCCAGGTCACCTGAATCCATCACCCGTTCGGCGATGTCTTCGTTGGCTCGGAACGAACCGGTCTGGCGCAACATGGCATCGACCAGCGTGGTTTTCCCGTGATCGACGTGGGCGACGATCGCCAGGTTGCGGAGGTCGGCTCGGAGGGTCACTGCCGGAGGTTACAAGGCTTTATGGGCGGAGGGGGTCGTTCATGGCTCAAGTCACAGCCGCCAAATCGCCGATGCACTGCGACAAGCAGCTTCAAACCCCTGGCGTGAGCTCGCTGAACAGGAACCATCAAATGACACCCATGACCCCCTTTGTTGAAAGCCAAGCAGGCCGGTTGACAGAGCTCGTGTATTTGCTGTCTGACCGTCCTCTACCACTAGCCCACCAGGCGGTGCTCGATGCTCAAGCCGAACACGGTGATGACCTCACCGGTGGTGACCCCTGGCTCGTCGTTGCGGCTGCGCTCGAACTGCTCGAGACGATGACAGAAGCGACGCTGAAAGCCGATCACGAACGGCGCAGACAGCGTCGAGCGGCTGCGGCTGACCAGGAGCTGGTCGTCACCTAGAGAGATGCGATCGGTAGCGGATCGAACTCGACCCATGCACCGTGATCGCGGAACCCCGGTTGACCTTCGCCTCCAGTAGCCGCAGCCGTGAAATCGATGTGATCGAGGCGGGGCGTCATGTCCCTGCGCAGCCATCTGACCCATGTCCGTAGTTCGCAAGCGCCTATTCGCTGGGCCGATCGGACCAAGACGCTCACACACTCGGCATCGGCACCGAAACTAGTGGGGTCGAGGCGTCCTCCACCCAATGCACCTCGACCCTTCCTGGCGGGAACCAGGGAGTACAACGGCCGGCGCTTTCAAAGCGCCGGCCGTCCCAATTCTCCAGGTGGCGGCGAGTTTCGATGTTCGAGAAATCTGCAGTCTTCGAAGGCAACAAACAGGTTCGTTTTTGGCACTCTCATCGTTAGAGTGCCAATCCACAGAAAACCGTCCCCTCGCAGGAGAAGTAGACCCCAATGGCCAAAATGATGTCCTACGACGACGAGGCCCGTCGCAAGCTCGAATCCGGCATGAACCAACTAGCCGATGCAGTTCGTATAACCCTCGGCCCGAGAGGCCGCAATGTCGTACTCGACAAGAAGTTCGGGTCTCCGACGATCACCAACGACGGTGTGTCGATCGCCAAAGAAATCGATCTCGAGGACCCCTACGAACGGATCGGCGCTGAGCTGGTCAAAGAGGTCGCCAAGAAGACAGACGATGTCGCCGGCGACGGAACCACAACCGCCACGGTCTTGGCCTGGGCGATGGTGAAGGAAGGTCTCCGCAACGTCGCTGCCGGCGCCAATCCGATGAGCGTCAAGATCGGTATCGAGACTGCCGTTGCGGCTGCGGTTGACGCCATCCGGGAACTCTCGATCGACGTCGAGGAGAAAAGCCAGATTGCGCAGGTAGCTGGTATCTCGGCCAACGATGAAACGATTGGAGAGACGATCGCAGAGGCGATCGACAAGGTCGGCAAAGATGGCGTTGTGACGGTCGAGGAGTCCAATACCTTCGGCATGGATCTCGAGTTCACCGAAGGCATGCGTTTCGACAAGGGCTACATCAGCCCCTATTTCGTGAGCGATCCCGACCGGATGGAAGCGGTGCTCGAGGACCCGTATGTCCTCATGGTGGGCGGCAAGATCAGTGCCATCCGAGATCTCGTGCCGGTCCTGGAAAAGGTCATGCAAGCCGGCAAACCCCTGCTGATCATGGCTGAAGACGTCGACGGCGAAGCACTCGCAACGCTTGTGGTCAACAAGATTCGTGGCACCTTTCCCGGCGTGTGTGCCGTCAAGGCCCCCGGGTTCGGCGACCGTCGCAAGGCCATGATGCAGGACGTCGCCGTTCTCACTGGCGGTCAGGTGATCAGCGAAGAGGTTGGCCTCAAGCTCGAGACCGCCACACTCGATTTGCTGGGCACAGCCCGCAAGGTGGTCGTAGCCAAGGGTGAGACCACCATCATTGAAGGCGGCGGTGATCACGCCGACGTCACCGGTCGGATAAGCCAGATCCGTTCCGAGATCGCAAACACTGACAGCGACTACGACCGCGAGAAGCTCCAGGAGCGTTTGGCCAAGCTCAGCGGAGGCGTCGCCGTTCTCAAGGTGGGCGCTGCCACAGAGGTCGAGTTGAAAGAAAAGAAGCACCGCATCGAAGACGCAGTGTCCACCACCAAAGCAGCGATCGAAGAAGGAATCGTATGCGGCGGCGGTGTCACCCTCATTCGAGCCCGCGATATCGCGGCGGGCAACAAGGCTGTGAAGAAGCTCAGGGGCGACGAAGCGACCGGTGCTCGTATTGTGCTGAAGGCGCTCAGTCGTCCGCTACAGCAGATCGCCGAGAACGCAGGCATGGAGGGCGGCGTGGTCGTCAATAGGGTGAGCGAACTGGAGGGCTGGAATGGTCTCAACGCCGCCACTGGAGAGTACGGCGACCTCCAGAAGGCCGGTGTCGTTGATGCCGCCAAGGTCACCCGCTCGGGCCTCCAGAATGCTGGTTCGATCGCAGGGCTGTTCCTCACCACCGAAGCGGTCATTACCGACTTCGTCGAGGATGACGAGGACTAGCGACGAAAGACTGGCCAAGGCAAATTCCTGCCCACAGCCACATTCGGCTCAAATCCCTGTGGATTGCCACACTCTTTGTGGCTCTCCACAGGGATTTCGGCGTTTTGTGGCTGTCAACAGGAAATTGACCGTGAGGTAACGTGAACACCATGGCGTTGCGCTCAACTTCCCTCGAGCTGTTCAGCCAGAAGTTGCACGCCGATGGAAGCTCGACGAAGACACCCGACAAGCTGCTGGTGGAAGAACCGCTGACAATCCAACTCGATGGCGCCACGGTGTCGTCAACGATGCGTACCCCCGGTCACGACTTCGAACTTGCCGTCGGGTTCTGTCACACCGAAGGGCTCCTCCATGGAGTTCCCGTGACCGGCATTCGATACTGCGGCACCGGATCGGCGCTCGAAACCGACTTCAACGTGGTCACGGTGGAAACTGGCGGCAAGGCCCCTCAACCGACGCCCCGGTTGGGAAACACGTCATCATCGTGCGGGATCTGCGGTTCCGACGCAATCGAGGAACTCACCGAAACCCTACGCGTGCTACCACCCCACGATCCGTGGGATACCGGGTTGTTGCTCTCGCTACCCGAGCGGATTCGATCCGCCCAAGGTCTGTTTGACGTGACTGGGTCGTCTCACGCGGCGGGTGCGATCGATCGCAACGGCAACGTGATCGTGGTACGAGAAGACATCGGTCGCCACAACGCCGTCGACAAGGTCATCGGCCGTATGTTGCTCGACGGTCACATCCCCGCCCCCCAACTCGCCCTTTTCGTCAGCGGCCGAGCCAGCTTCGAGATGATCCAGAAGGCGTGGGCAGCGGGCTTCACGGCCCTTGTTTCGGTCAGCGGACCCTCCGCCCTCGCGGTCCAAACAGCCCGACGGGCCGGCCTTACCTTGCTTTGTTTCGTGCGGGAGGGTGCCGGGACGTTGTACCACCCGGCCTAACCCGTGTCGTGGTGTCCCGATGCTCGAGGGACGTGGCCGGGCTCGTAGGCTGTGGGCCATGGCTTCCACCGAAACCGCCCCAGCCGTTGAAGCAACCGGGTCCAATCCGAGCGAGGGCCTTGGCGTTGTCCACCTGTTCTACAAGACCACGATTCTGTCGGACCGGGCATCGGCGCTCGCCGCCTTCACCACCGCTACCGACTCCGGAGATCAAGTGGTAGCGGTGGCGATGCTGGGACACAAAGCCGACCTTGCGGTGATGGCGCTCGGCGACAACCTTTGGCGCCTTCGCCGGCTTCAGACTGATCTCACCAGAGCCGGTTTCGAACTGGTCGACAGCTACGTGAGCATCACCGAGGTGAGCGAATACGCCGCCGGGGTCCCCGAGGAGATGAAGCAGGCCCGCCTCTACCCAGTTCTTCCGCCCGACGGCAAGACCGCATGGTGTTTCTATCCGATGAGCAAGCGACGGGGGGAAGACAACAACTGGTTCTCGCTCGACTTCGACGACCGCCGCGATCTCATGATGGAACATGGTAAGAGCGGTAGGAAGTTTGCAGGCCGGCTGGTGCAGCTGATCACTGCCTCAACCGGACTGGACGACTACGAATGGGGCGTCACCCTGTTCGCCAACCGCCCCGACGACCTCAAGGACGTCGTGTACACGATGCGGTTCGACGAGGCATCAGCTGTCTACGCCGACTTCGGGTCGTTCTACACCGGCATGATCGCCAGCCCGGACGAAGTACTCACCTCACTCGGGGTCGACTGAACACCCAACCGGGAGCACAACAAGGCACTACACCTGGTGTGAGGGAGTTGTACGGTGGGGGAATGTCGGAGTCTGAGGTTGTTGACAACGGTGAACTTGACGAGACCGAGTCTGCAGCGCCCGCCGCCCCCGAGGAGCCTGAAGCACCAGCGGCGACTGAGCTCGTAGAGGTCCAAGCAGCACCCGCTGCACCGGTTGAAGCCGAGAATGCGGCTGAGGCGGCGAGCAACGAGACGGCGGAACCCACGAGCGAGTCTGCGCTGGCGCAGCAGGGCGAAGAACCAGTTGGGGCACCGCAGGAGCCTGAGCGGGTTCGGCAGGGCGAAGAACCAGTTGGGGCACCGCAGGAGCCTGAGCCGGTTCGGCAGGGCGAAGAACCAGTTGCGGCACCGCAGGAGCCTGTCCCGGTTCGGCAGGGCGAAGAACCAGTTGGGGCACCGCAGGAGCCTGTCCCGGTTCGGCAGGGCGAAGAACCAGTTGCGGCACGGCGGGAGCCTGCGCCTCAGCCCGAGCCAGACACCTCGCCCACCGCAGGGGCGAAGCCGCCGCCGACACCAGCGGAGGTGATTCCGCCGATCGTCCCGCACGAGCCGGTGATCATGCAGATTCTCGGTGGCATTGTCACCGCCGTGTCCAACAAAGAGGTCGGCCTCACCCTCGACGACGGCCGTGCTGCGGTCATCCACCGCGAGAACTTCGATCTGGCCGGCACCGACCCGACCACAGTGCTCCAGGTTGGTGATGGATCCGAAGGGGCCGTGCTTTCCAGGGAAGATCCTCAAGACCGCGTGGTGCTCTCACGGAAATGGGTGCTGCGCGATCGGGCCTGGAAGAAGGCAGCCGCCTGCGTCCAGGATCACAGCACCATGCACGTGAAGATCGTGAGCGTCAGCAACAAGGGCGTCGTGGTCGACGTCATGGGTCTGCGGGGTTTCGTCCCTCTGAACCACTTCCAGCTCGAACCGTCTCAACCTTCAGACGACCTCGTAGGCGAGCTGGTCGACCTTCGAGTCATCGCCGCCGACCGGCAGAAGGACAAACTCCTGCTGTCGCGCCGCTCGCAACTACTGAAGGAACAACGCAAGGCCGAATCCCAAGCCCTTCAGAAGCTGAAGGTAGGTTCGGTGATGAAGGGCAAGGTTGTCGATCTCACCAAGTTCGGAGCGTTCGTCGAAGTCGGCGAGGAAGGCTCCCGGGTGCGGGGACTGCTCCATGTGAGCGAGATGAGTTGGGAACGGATCTCGTCCCCAAAGGGTCACGTGGCCGTTGGCGATGACATCGATGTGAAGGTCATCGATGTGAAGGTCAAGAAGAAGCGTGTCTCTCTCAGTCGCAAGGAACTGATCGAAGATCCGCTTGCCGGAATCGAGGTTGGCTCGATCCATACCGGGAAGGTGAAGCGGCTTGTCGACTACGGAATATTTGTCGACATCGGTCCCGCCGAAGGCATGGTGCACCTGAGCGAACTGGCCGAGTACCGGCCCAGTCACCCGTCTGAGATCGTTTTGAGAGGCGACGAGGTTCAGGTGAAGGTGCTGAAAGTCAGCCGGGCCAAACGCCGGATTGAGCTTTCGATGCGTCAAGCTCTCTACCCTTCCTGAGGTGGCAGAGTCCGAAGGCGAAGCGGCCCTTCTCGCTGAGCACACGTCGGCCTTGCGCACCGCAATGATCGAGCTGGTGCCGCAATGGGTGGAGACAGTCATCGCCGCTCGTGCGCCCGAACCGAGCTCTGCGGCGACCCGAGATGCGGTCGAACGAATACGTTCGCTGGCCGAGACCGACACCGTTCCCGAGTTGAGCCGACTTCTCGATAGCGACATCGACCATCAGTGGTCGAGTCCACTTGAGATCGTTCGGTCCCTGGTGCCAGCACTGACAGCAGAACTCCACGAACTTGACGCCCCCGCCGTACCTCGCGATCCTCGCAGTATCGAACTCATGGCCGAAGATGTCTATGCCGTCACACCAGCCACGTTCGCCGACATCGATGCGTCGCTCCATCCCCTCGGCCTGGCCTGGGGTGCCGCCAAGGCCCACGTCCACCTCCGCCGCCGTGCCCCGGTGGAACCGACGCCTGTCGTCGTCGTGTTCGCTCCCGAACTTGGAGATCGTTCACGGTTCGATTCCTTCGATGTCACCCACGTTCGGTCGGCGGGCAAGCTGGTCGAGTTCGCCGAATCCACTGAGCCAGACCTGATCATCGTCGACCTCGATCGAACCAGCGCACCGGCTGACTTTCGGCTTGACAATGCCCACGTGGTCGGTTTTGGATCACATGTCGAAACCGAACGGCATGATGTCGCCTTGGAAGCCGGATTCGATGCCGTCATGGCTCGATCGGTGTTCTTTCGGCGCCTCCCTGAACTGCTCTCCCCCGTCGCAAAGGTGCAACCATGATCCCGCTCGACGCTTCAGCTCTCGACGACTTCGTCGGAGCCGATCTGCACGGACTCGACTACTGCCGAGCTCGTTCTGATGCAGCCGACGGCTGGCTGAGTTCGATCTTCGCCGATGCCACCGGCACCGGCACCGGCACTGGCACCGACGACAGGGTCGCTCTGGTGGCAGTGGGGGGATACGGTCGTGGCCTTCTGTGGCCCCAGTCCGACCTCGACCTCGTCCTCTTCCATTCCAAACGGCGAGATATTGCCGCTATCGCCGAACGCATGTGGTATCCGATCTGGGATCAGAATCTGAAGCTGGGACACGCAGTCCTCACCCCTCGCGAGGCAGCAAAGTTGGCCAGCGCAGAACTGGAGCGTTCCACTGGGTTCTCGGCCATTCGTCTTCTCGCCGGTGACCCGAAGGTTCTTGACGATGTCGAGAAGTCGGTAGCCGGAGTTCGAGCGAAACGTTCCAAGGCTCAAATGCGTGAGTTGGCCAAGGTGGTCGACGACCGGCACGAGGAATTTGGCGACGTAGCATTCCGGCTCGAGCCCGATCTCAAGGAAGGTCGTGGGGGTCTGCGTGATGTTGACTCGCTTCGCTGGGCCGACTCGATGAGTCCGGGGTTCGCATCCGGCCTTCTGGTCGGTCTCGATGACGCCGAAGAGTTCCTCTCTGCTGTCAGGGTGGAGTTGCACCGGGCTACCGGCCGCACCAGCAATCGACTCACTCTCGACGATCAGGACGTCGTGGCAGAACTGGTGGGTATGAAGTCGGGTCAGCAATTGATGACGGCCGTTTCCTTGGCGGCCCGAAGGATTGCGTGGAATTCCGATGAGGCCTGGCGCCGTTGGCGCCGATCCGAACGGAAGGCGGCGGCTCCAGACCGTGACCGAGACGAGATTCTCTCCGACGACATTCAGGTTCGAGACGGCTCGCTGACGCTCACGGGGACTGCGAACACTGTGCAGCGGCCACAACTTCTCTTGGAACTAGCGGTGCAGGCCGCTCGCAGATCGCTCCCGATCGATCGGGCCACACTCCACCGTCTCCAGGTCGAGTGCCCCTCGCTTGACGAGGTTTGGGACGAATCCACTCGTGGGCTTTTTGCTGATCTGTTTCTGGCCGGCGAGGTAGCCCTCTCGGTAGTTGAAGATCTCGAGATGTTCAACCTGATGGTTCGTATCCTCCCCGAGTGGGAACGGGTCCACAGCCTGCCCCAACGCAACGTGCTCCACACATTCACCGTTGATCGACATCTGTGCGAGACGGCAGTGAATGCTGCGGCTCTCGCAGATCGGGTGGCACGACCCGATCTGCTGGTGATCGGCGCACTGCTTCACGACATCGGAAAGGGTTTCCCTGGTGACCACACCGAAGTGGGCATGGAAGTGATTCAGGCAATCGGTGAGCGGATGGGGTACTCCGAAGACGACACAGCCGTGCTGGTCGATCTCTGTCGCCATCACCTGCTGCTGTCCGATGTGGCAGTTCGACGCGATCTCAAGGACGAGGGGACCATTCGTGCAGTCGCAGCGGCGGTCGACTCGCCCGACTTCCTGCAACTTCTGGCCGCTCTGAGCGAAGCCGACTCGATCGCCACCGGACCCGCGGTGTGGGGCAATTGGAAGGAACGGCTCCTGACCGAACTGGTGAACCGAACCGACTCGATGCTCCGGGGAGAAACGGCTCAGGTAACAGCGTCAGAGTGGCCCGGGGTCGGCGTGCTCGAATTGCTCGCCGCTGGGAATCGCAACATCGAAACCAAGGCGAATCGGATCACCGTCGTCACGACGAATCAGCCCGGGGTGTTCTCGCGCGTCGCCGCGGTGATGGTGATGAGCGGTCTCGACGTGATCTCTGCCGAAGCGATCGCCGATGCGGAGATGGCGGCGTGCAGCTTCGTTGTCGCCTCCGGCGGCAATGATCGAATCGACTGGGAACCGGTGGTGCCGATGGTCGAGCGGGCCCTAGACGGTCGACTGGCAATTGCGGCCCGGGTGGCCCGTAGGGCCGAACAACTCAATCGTTATCGCCGTCGGCTGTCGGCCATCCCTCCGACAACCACGGTGAAGGTGGACAACCACATATCCGAGGTCTCCACGGTGGTCGACGTGCACGCGCCCGATTCGGTTGGCGTGCTGTACCGGATCACTCGTGCCATGGCTGACCTTCGGCTCGACATCGGAAAGGCAACCGTTCAAACCCTCGGACCACAAGCGGTCGACAGTTTCTATGTGACCGACACGTTCGGCCAGAAACTGAGCGCCGAGATGATCACCGAACTCGAGTTGGCCATCGTCCACGCAATCGAGATGCACCCTTGACCGAGCCGGTTTCTTCCCAAGACCTTCTGCGGTGGGCAGAGTCCTTGGCCGGAATCGCTCAGACCGGTCTGGCGTTCTCAGAGGTCCAGTTCGAGCGGGACCGGTATCAAGAGATCATCAACGTGGCCGCCGACATCAAGGCCCGGGCGTCGACGGATCGGGCCAACCGAGCCACTCAGTTCTACGAGGAGTGGATGACCTCGGTCCGTACCGGCCTGGCCGGCTACGCCACGCCGAAAGTGGCGGTCGGCGCGATCGTGGGAAACGATGACGGCGAACTGCTGATGATTCAGCGGGCCGACAGTGGCATCTGGCTGTACGTCACCGGCTGGGCTGACATCGGCTACTCGCCGGCAGAAGTTGCCGAGAAGGAGGTGCTGGAAGAGACCGGTATCGAATGTGAGGTTGTTCGCCCGCTGGGAATCTTCGACGGTCTCCGGCTCGGATTCACCACCATTCCTCTGTATTCGATCGTGTTTCAATGCCGCGCCACCGGAGGCGGGTTGAAGCCCGATCCGAGCGAGGTCACCGATCTCGGCTGGTTCACACCAGATAACCTTCCCAGTCCTATCGCATCGGGCGACCGCTGGCTCGATCTGGCATTCCGTGCGGTATGCGATGAACCGATCGATGTGTACTTCGATCCGCCCAGGCCCGAGGTGTGGAACAGCTAGCCGTTCGTGAGGTTGTAGCGGTACACGTTCGTGTCCCGCATCTCGAAACCGAGCCGCTTGTACAAACGGTTGGCGGCCTCCCGATGAGGTCGGCTGGTGAGATCCACCGACACCGCACCGTTGTCCTTGGCCATCTCCAGCGCGAAGCGGTTCAGCGCTGTCGCCGACACCCATGCCGCGGGCGTCACCGTCGACCACGACATCCTCTATCCAGGCACGTACACCGGTGGGGATTCGAAACAGCACCAGCGTGAGGGATCCGAGGATTGCGCCGTCGTCATCCAACGCCAGCAGCAGGCGTGATGCGTCGGAATCGACCATCTGTTGAAGTTCGTCGGGCGTCGGCGCAGGGTTCGAACGTGAGAGCTGGGGAATCAGCTTCTCCATCGCTGTCACCAGCGCTTCGGTTACCTCGGATGCCTCGATGATCTGCACACCGTCAGTGTAGAAGCCCCCAGCGGCAGCTTGGGAGTGTCCGCACGCCATCGTCACCGGTACCGTGGTTGCCGTGGCATTCCTGGAGTACTCCACTCGCCCCAACTTCCGCTCACCTTTACTCATCATGGCGTTCGAGGGCTGGAACGATGCGGGCGATGCCGCGTCGTCTGCGGCCCAGTACATCGCCGAGCAGGCCAATGCCGAGACCTTCGCCGAACTCGACCCGGAGATGTTCTACGACTTTCAGAACACCCGGCCCATGGTGCGGCTCGAAGGCAACAAACGCCGGATCGAATGGCCGCAGAACACCTTCGCCCACGGCTCGCTCGGTGGACGGGAACTCATCATCCTACGCGGGATCGAGCCCCAGCTCCGGTGGCGAACCTACGGCGAGACAATCCGCGATCTTGCCATCGACTCCGGGGTCGAGATGGTGGTGAGTCTCGGGGCTTTGATCGCCGACGTCGTTCACACTCGACCGGCCACTATCTATGGTTCGGCGCTCACCCCCGAACTCCGAGATCGCCTCGACCTCGAACCCTCCACCTATGAGGGTCCAACCGGGATCGTGGGCGTCGTTCACACCGCCACCCATACCGCCGGGCTCGATTCTGTGTCGTTGTGGGGCGCAGTGCCCAGCTACGTCCCCCACGCTCGCTCGCCCAAGGTGTCCAAGGCACTGGTTGAGCGTGTGTCGACCCTCTTGGACCTTCCCATTCCTCTCGAACAACTCGGCCAGGCTGCGGCCGAGTACGAGGCGCAGATCAACATGATGATCTCCGACGATGACGACATGGCCGAGTATGTGGCAAACCTCGAGGCTGAATACGACGCCGCCATGAGTTCGGGTTCGGGGAACGAACTGATCGCCAAGATCGAAGAGTTCCTCAAGGAGCAATAGCGCTGGCCACACCGATCACTGGTCGCTGCTTCTACGCTCTGAGGATGGAATTGAGTGAAGCGGTCCGCCTCGAACGGCCCGAGGATGGGGTTGCGGTCCTGCGCATGGACAACGGTGAGAATCGATTCACCCCCGAAGTCAACGTTCATCTGAACTCCATCCTCGATGCGGTTGATGCAGACGACACGATCGGGTCGTTGGTCGTCACCGGCACCGGCAAGTTCTTCAGCAACGGATTCGACATCGAGGCCCTCACTGCCGCCGGTAACGACGCATTGACCTTCGTCGGCAACACCGAGAAGATCTGGGCTCGACTGATGGCGTCGCCGTATACCGTGGTGACTGCGATCAACGGTCACGCTTTCGGTGCCGGCGCGATGCTTGCGTTGGCGGGCGATCTTCGCGTCGGGCGCACCGACCGGGGATTCTGGTGTCTGCCCGAGGCAGATCTGGGAATGCCGTTCTCGCCGGCGATGATGGCCCTGTTCGATGACGTGCTCGGGAGGCCTGCGGTCGCTCCGCTCATGGCGACGTCGGCTCGGGTTGCACCCGATGCTCAACTCGCCGCTGGCGTGGTACACCAGTTGGTCGATATCGAAGAACTCGACACGGCCGCACTGACCCTGGCCAAGGGCGCTGCTCATCGCCGGGGCGCCAACCTCGGTCGGATCAAGAAACTGATTCATGGCGAGGCGATCGCCCTTGCCGGCAGAGCCTGAGTAGACCACTCCACCCATTCCTGACGATAGAGCGACCAACCGTTACGCTTCGGCGGTGTCCGATGTGTTGACGGTAGAGCAGGCTGAAGCCGAACTAACCGCTGAGATCAAGAGCGAGTTGTTCGGTTGGAAGATGTTCGATTGGGGCTGGTCGGCGTTCAGCACCACCGTCACCACCGCGCTGTTGGGGCCATATCTGTTGGCGCTGGGTGAAGACGCTGGTGGTGTCGACTTCCTTGGGTTCACCATCGACGAGGCCAGCTACTTCCCGTATGTGGTGAGCGTCTCGGCGATGCTCCAGGTACTGGTGCTGCCGCTCATCGGTTCGATCACCGACTACACCGGCGCCAAGAAGAAGCTGATGATGGCGCTGGCAGCGGTGGGCTCGGTGGCCACATCACTGCTGTTCTTCGTCGTGGAGTCCACGATTCTGCTCGGTGGTCTGTTGTTCATCGTCGCTGCGGTTGCGTTCTCTTCCGCATCGGTGATCTACAACAGCTACCTTCCGGACTTGGTCCCCCCGATTCTGAGGGATCGCGTCAGTTCGGCAGGATTTGCATACGGCTATCTGGGTGGGGCGATCTGGCTGGCGATCAACTTCGCGCTCGTTGCTGCACTGGATGACGGCATCGCAGTACGAATCAGCCTCGGCGGTACCGGTATATGGGCGTTGGTGTTCATCTTCGGGTTCACCGGGCGACTCCTGCGAGAGCGACCGGCGGCACGGGAGAAACCCCCGGGAGTCGGCTGGCTCAAACTGGGCACTAGCTCCGTGCTTGCCACATTGAAGGAACTGCGGGCCAAGTATCCGGTCACGTTCCGCTATCTCATCGCCTACCTCATCTTCAACGACGGCATCGCCACTGTGATCACCGTGGCCGCAATCTTCGCCGCCGACGAGTTGGGCACCGAAGCCAGCACCTTGCTGCTGTTGGTGTTGATGATCCAGTTCGTCGCCGTCCCCGGTGCCGTGATGTTTGGTCGACTGGCCGAACGGATCGGTGCCAAGACCGCCCTCATCGGCAACCTGTGCGTATGGATCGGGCTCGTCCTGTACGCCTTCTTGTTGCTCTCCAACGACACCCAACTGTTCGTGCTGGGCTTCTTCCTCGCCTTGGTGTTGGGTGGCTCTCAAGCCCTGAGCCGGTCGCTGTACTCCCAGATGATCCCTCAGGAGCAGGAAGCGGAGTACTTCGGGTTCTACGAGATCGCCGCTCGGGGCACTTCCTGGATCGGCCCGCTCGTGTTCGGCCTCGCCAACGAGGTCTTTGGATCTCAGCGCAACGCCATCCTGGTTCTACTGGTCTTCTTCGTCGTCGGTTTGGCCCTGTTGTTCCCGGTCAGGGTGAGGGAAGGCATGTTGGCGGCGGGCCAGGACCCAACCGGGGTTGTGGTCTAGGCGCGAAGCGAACAAACGTTCGATACTGTCAACCCATGACTGACTCGAAGAATCCGAAGACTGCCGAAGACTGGGAACAGGTACGCCGTTCGGTCGCCATGCTCCCACCGGGCTCGTGGGCCATGAAACGAGAACAGGCGCTCACTGCCCTCGCCTCCCTGATAAGCCACCTCAAGAGAGTCGCTTGATCAGACGCAGATCTCACCCGCCAGACCGCGTCCACACAGTGCGGTCCGTTCCACGCTGCCCAGCCAGAAACCTTCGCCGCTGTCGGTGGGCTGTCCGAACACGTGGAGACGAACGCCCACCAACGAATCGTCGGCCAGACCGATCACGTCGTATGTCACCTCACCGAGATCGCCGACGGTCGGAGCCAACGTCAGAGTGATTCTGGGTTCGACCTCTTCATCTCTCGGGTATGCGTCGGCCACCAGCCGGCCGAGGTCGAGCATCGTTTCGGCTTCGGGAATCTCGCCGCCCAGTTCGGCAACGATCTCCGACGTTGCATCGTCCACGCCACCGATATAGGCCAGGAACCTCAGGTTCGCCCAGCCGATCGCACCGTTCGCCTCGATCTCGTACCAGAATGCACCGGGAATCTGGCGAGCTTGACCGGTAGCAACGACGTTGCCGGTTGGGCCGAGCGTCGTGATGATCTCGAACCCGACACCCGGACCGGACCGAACGTTGAGGACGTCATCGTGCTCCACACCGATGACGCCCAGTCGGTCGCCCGGCTTGGCGAACAGTTCGACGGCGGTGCCGGGAAGCGATGTTGTGGACTGACCGGTCGCGTCGGTCGTCTCCGGAACCTCAGTGTCGCTGGTGGTCACGGTGGCATCATTGGTAGAACCGGTCGTTGCTTCGGGTGCGGGGTCGGTGGTGTCGGTGGTGTCGGGGATTGTGGTGGTCACCGAGGAGGTTGTAGGCGCCTGCGTTTGGTCATCCCCGCATCCGGTGGTACCGGACGCGAGTAGGGCAAACAGGACAAACAGTGGGATAGCGAACCTGCGCATGCCTCAACCATGGCGCTGGACAGCGGCAACCGCCAGAGGATTCAGTCATCATCTCGTCGTGTGGTTCACCCCTCGGCGGGCAGTGGTTCGATACGGCTGATCAGTCCGTCGAGGCTGAGCACGTACATCTCGCCGTTGCCGTCAACACCGAAGGCGCCCAGCGTGTTGTCGCCGAGCTCGAGATTGAGTTTGCGGACGATCACTCCGCCCGGAGAGTCGACGGCACCAAAGACTTCACCGGTGCAGTAATCGCCGAAGATGTAGACCCCGTCGTAGAGGAGAAGGGTTTCGCCTCGGTAGACCGCACCACCTGTGATCGAACAGCGACCGTCCTGATGTGCGTAAACGAACCACGGACCGGTGTGATCCTCAGGTTCTGTGCCTCCGTCGAAGGGCTCGTTCCCCTCCATTTGATTCCAGCCCAGGTTGGCTCCCCGGCCGCCATCGGTGAGGCGGTTCACCTCTTCGAATCGATTCTGCCCTACATCTGCGATCCACAGTTCGTTGGTGTCGGGGTCAAAGCTGAACTGCCACGGGTTCCGCACGCCGCTGAGCCACACTTCGGGTGCTCCGCCACCGTCGACATAGGGATTGCCGTTGGGCACCGAGTACCCGAACCCGTCGGCAGCGCCATCGGGGTCGATCCGCAGGACGGCACCGAGCAGGGTGTTGGTGTCCTGGCCCGATCCCAGGGGATCACCAGCGCGACCGCCATCCCCGATCCCGACATAGAGGAAGCCGTCGGGGCCGAAGGTGAGGCCACCGCCGTTGTGGTTGGCAAAGGGCTGTTCGATGCGCAGAACTTCACGTCGGCTGTCGATCATCGCCGTCCGTGAACCCATCGTGTAGCGGTCGATCACGTTGGCGCCGTCCCGGTCGGTGTAGCTCAGATAGAGCTGGCGCCCATCGCTGGAGAAGACCAGATCCAGCAGGCCCTGTTCGGTCCCGGTGCTGATTTCACCGGCGATCTCGATGACCGGTGTGGTGTCGAGCCTGAACTGGTCCGGACGGTTCTTGGTGACGGTCCGGGCGATCCGATGAACCGAGCCGGTCTTGTTGGCGACGTAGAGGTCCCCGGTTCCGCTGCGGGGAACGAGCGCGACGGGTTGCTCGGTTTCGGCGATCGTGTTGAGGAGCAGGCCTTGCTGGGTCCATGCGGGCTCTTCAGCGATCGAGGGTGCGGTGGTGCTCGTGGTCGGTGCGTCCTCGCCGCCTGAACCAGGCGACAGCGTGGTACTGACCTGGACGACGGGGAGCGTGGATGGGGTGGTCTGCTCGCCTTGGGAGCCGCCACACCCAGCAGCGCTGGCCATCACGGCGATGGTGGCGATGACGACTCGGGGCTTCCAGCCCGTGGGTCGACGGAGAGTAGACCCTGTGGGTTTGCCGCTGTGCATAGAGACTCTATGAAAGCAGGCGGACGAGCCCTTCCTGGACCACTGACACCACGAGTTCGTCGTTCTGATAGATCAATCCTCGCGCCAGTCCCCGTGCGCCTGTGGAGCTGGGCGTGTCCTGAACGTACAGAAACCACTCATCGGCCCGGAACGGCCGGTGGAACCACATGGCGTGATCGAGGCTGGCCATCATCAGCTCACCGGAAAGATAGTGCTTGCCGTGAGGTAGGTTCACCGTGTCGAGCAGCGTCATATCGGACGCATAGGTGAGCACGCACTGGTGTAGAACCGGGTCGCCGGGCAAGGAACCATTGGCTCGCATCCACACGGTCTGGTGCGGAGGCAAGTGTTCACCTCTGGCTCGCTCCACCTCATCGGGACCTACATAGCGGGTGTCGATTGGGCGGGGAAGCGTGTACCAGTCGCCCAGCTCTTTCTTGAATGGTTCGTTGCGGGTGTGGAAGTCCGGGAGTGTTTCCGGTGCCGGCACATCTGCGGGGGGATCGAACTGGTGGTCGAATCCCGGCTCAGGCGTATGGAATGACGCCGTGAGATGGAAGATCGAGGTGCCGTGCTGGATGGCTGACACTCGCCGGGTGGCGAAGGATCGACCGTCACGGATGAGTTCTACCTCGTACAGGATCGGAATCGTGGGATCGCCAGGTCGTAAGAAATAGGAATGGAGCGAATGGGCCACACCCTTGGTTACGGTTCGGGTTGCCGCCACCAGAGCCTGACCGGCCACCTGACCGCCAAAGACCCGCTGGCGCATGTCATTTGGGCTCTGACCTCGGAAAAAGTGGACCTCGAGCTGTTCGAGATCGAGCAGCTTCACCAGATCGTCGACGGCCGGCTGGGCGGAGTAGGTAGTGCTCACGGTCCCAGTATGGGGGCCGATAGGAGCAGGAACCGAAACGTCCCTGACCACTCCGGTTGATGAGGCGTCGATACGGTGAGGTGGTCATGGGACTCAACGACTCCATCCTGAATATTGTTGATGGTCGTTTGGGAACCGGTGGTCGCTACCTTGCCGTCTCGGCCGTGAACGTGGTGAACCATCAGATCCTGTTGAGGATCGCCAATGGATGGTGGGGCTGGCCGGGTGGTTGGGCAAATGCTTTTGCGGCATCGGTGGCTCTGATCCCCGCCTACCTACTGACCCGTTCGTGGGTGTGGTCGGTGTCGGGAACACATTCGGTTCGTCGGGAGGTTGTGCCATTCCTCATCCTTGCTGTTGTTGGTCTCGTGGTCTCGTCGGCAACGTCGGAGATCGCCCAGCGAAGTTTTGGAAACGGCCTGTGGGTGAACGTCGGCAGCCTTGTGGGCTATGTCGGTGTCTGGATCGTGAAGTTCTTCGTTCTCGAACGAATCTTCGCCGGTCAGCAATTCGTGATCGAGCCGGCTGAGACCGAGCCCGTGAAGGTCAAGTGAGACCCGAGGATCACGCGAGGGCTGAATTGGCCCGTGGATTCATGCCTCCCGATGAAGGGCTGGCGCTGTGGGCCGCGGCCGCTTCGGCTGATCTGACCCTGGGGCCGATGCTCGAAGTCGGCAGCTACTGCGGCAAGTCTGCCCTCTACTTGGGTCCGGTCGCCCGAGACGCTGACTCGGCGCTCTATTGCCTGGATCATCACCGAGGCTCAGAGGAAAACCAGGCCGGCTGGGAGCACCACGATCCAGCTCTGGTCGATCCCGAGATCGGTTTGATGGACACACTGCCGGTCTTTCGGCGGACCGTGTACGAAGCTGGGCTCGAGCCGTGGGTCGTGGCCTTGGTTGGCGACGGACCGCGGATCGGCCGCAACTGGAACACCTCGCTGTCGTTCTTGTTCATCGATGGCGGCCACGGCGAGGAGCCGGCCCGGCTCGACTTCGAGATCTGGACTCCCCATGTGGCGGCCGGGGGAGTGCTGGCGATCCACGATGTGTTCTCCGATCCCGCCGACGGCGGTCGGCCACCATATGAACAGATCTACCTGCCGGCGCTCGAGGCAGGTTTCACCGAACTCTCGGCCACCGGATCACTGCGAATTCTCCGCAAGTAGCGCCAGGGCCGAAGGCGAGCGTGGAGGGCGCCGTTCGTCGGCGCTGCGCGCCTCCTCTCTAACCGAGTATCGGCGCTACGCGCCGAACTCGCCCCGGAGGGACTAGTTGTGACTCGTGAACAGATGTGAGGTTGGATTGTCACCTTGAAGTGCGTCGGCGGCCAGGATTACGGCGGCGGCGGTGTAGGTGCTCTTCTCCAGTTCAGGGAAGTAGATCAGTTCGGGGTAGACCAGCCCGGTGAAGTACCGGCCGTCAGTGTCGTCCCGCAGGGTTTGGGCGCTCTGGAACAGATGCTCGGCCTTGGATCGTTCGCCTGCCGCAAGGTGGGCGATCACGCACTCACACGTTTCGGCGGCTGTCACCCACGGTCGGTCGTGGACACAGCGGCACCCCTTGCCATCCATGATGAACTCCTGCCACCTGTTGGCCAGGTGGTCTCGGGCTGCCTCACCCACGATGGCACCGGTGAGCACCGGGTAGTACCAGTCCATCGCCCAACGGTCCTTTGGTTCGAATGCATCTGGCTGATCGGCGATCACGCGGATGAGACGTTGACGTGCCTCCATCCATTGAGGCTGTGGTTTGCCCATGAGGTCGGCTAGGAGTGCGCCACATTCGAGGCTGTGGTTGATGGATGATGACCCGGTGAGAAGGGCGTAGCTCCACGGGGTGCCGTCGGGGCGGCGCGCCCAGATCACTTCACCCCGCTTGGTTTGAAGCTCCAACACGAACTCGATGGCGGGCTCGACGACGGGCCAGTAACGTTCGACGAAGTCTCGGTTGCCGGTCACAAGCCAGTGGTGCCACACCCCGGTGGCGATGTAGGCAATACAATTGGCATCGAACTTGGCGTCTTCGATACCGCCCTCTACGTAGTAGTTGTGCCAGCTACCGTCCGGCCGCTGGATGTTGGCCAGCCACTCATACGCCAACTCGGCCTCCCGAATGAGTCCGCAGGTAGCCAGAGCCATCGCTGCCTCCACGTGATTCCACGGGTCGGCGTGCCCACCCGGGATCCACGGGATCATCCCGTTGGGAAGCTGCCACTCGGCGATGGCCTCCGCACTGGCCAGCATCTGCGGCGCGGTGACGACTCCTTCGACGAACGGCAACTGCACGGTGTCAGGCCTTCACCGAATACTGCACGAGGCTCTTACCGAGCACGGGGTTCAACAGCCGGTCGGCGGTGCGGGTGAGCCACGGGCTTTTCACGATGTCCCAGGTGAGAAATCGCAGGTACAGCTTGACCAGAGGGTTGTCGTCGTTGCGCACGCCCACTGCGCACTTCAGCCACCAGTAGGGGCTGTGGAGCGCGTGGGCTCGGTGATCCTCGGTGGGCGTGAGCCCCACGGACTCCAGCTTCATCTTCAGCTCAGGCCGCCCGTAGATTCGCACATGGCCACCGACGGCTCCGGGGGCGTGATAGTCGTCGTCGAGCTTCCAGCAGATCATCTCGGGCAGTGGGGCCGGCACCGTGGCCGCCAGAATTCCCCCCGGTTTGAGGACTCGATGCAATTCGGTCATCACACCGAGATCATCGGGAACATGTTCGAGGATCTCGCTGGCGATGATGCGATCGAAGGCGTTGTCGGAAAACGGCAGCGTGAGTCCGTTCGCTTGTACGCATCCGGCCCTGGTTGTTGCGAGGTCGAGTTCGCCGTTGTCGTACATGGCGGTGAACGTGGTCCGGGTCTCCTCCATCTCATCGAGAGCAAGATCGGCGGCGATCACATTCACCCCATGCCGGGCACTCTCGAACGCATGGCGCCCGAAGCCTGCCCCGAGGTCGAGCACAGTCATACCGGGAGTGAGCCCCAGTCGGTTGTAGTCGACCGTCAGCATCGGGCGTTTCCCTGTGCGATCTGGTGGCTGGCCCGTGCCACGTCGTGTTTGCGCAGTGCGATGACCTCGCGGTACTGCTCTGCGGTGCGGATCGCCGTCTGACGCCAGGTGTAGAGCTCCGACACCCGCTCCCGGCCGGCCGCTCCGATGCGGGCTCGCAAATCAGGGTCGTCGAGAGCAATACGGAGTTTGGCCGCCAGGTCGCCGGCATCGCCGGGCTCACACTGCAACACCGTTTCGCCGTGGGTTCCGGTGACTTCTTTCAACGCCCCACCGGTGGTCGCCACCAGGGCCGTTCCACTGGCCATCGCTTCAACCGCCGGCAATGAGAAGCCTTCGTAGAGGCTGGGTACGACGGCAACCTCGGACTCGGAGTACAGCTCCACGATCCGCTCGTCGGGCACACCGGTGATGAAACCGATGTGGGGGGCAAGATCGAGTTCCTTGATGAGCTTGTCCGATGGACCGCCCGGCTTGGCCCGGCCGATGAGGGTGAGCTTGATGTCGCGTCCTTCGGCCCGCAGTTTGGCCATGGCCTCGAGCAAGAACTTGAGGCCCTTCATCTCGGCGTCGGCGCTGGCGGTGGTGATCAGCTGGTTGGGTTTGCGCTGTACCGAGGGATCAGGTTTGAAGAGATCGGGGTCTACGCCCACGTGAACCAGCCGCATGTTGTCCCGGTCGACGCCCATGTCGTCGTGGATGTCGTCGATCGAGTTGTCGCTGACAACCACGATTCGGGGCATACGGCGGGCCACCCGGGCCTGCATCTCCACGAAGGAGTACCAGCGTCGGAGGCTCCATCGCTTTCGCCAGTTCGGTGCCGCTTCCAGCTCCAGCCGACGGTCCACGGTGATGGGGTGGTGCAGCGTCGTGAGCACCGGGAGGAAGGTGTTGATGCCGAGCATGCCATAGCCCAAGCTTTGGTTGTCGTGCACGATGTCGAACTCGCCGGTGCGGGGTTTCAGGGCTTGCCATGCTCGAAGAGAGAAGGCGAGCGGCTCGCTGAACGTGCCGGTGGAGAACACCAGCACCTCTGCCAGATCAGGCAACGACTTCAATTCCCAGTAGGCGGGGAAACGGCCCGGGTAGAGGTCGTTGAAGATGTCGAGGCTGGGGAGTTTGGTGAGGGTAATTCGGTCGTCGAGCACCGGATAGGGCTGCCCGCTGAACACCTCGACGGTGTGTCCAAGATCGACCATGGCCTTGGTGAGGTGGCGGGTGTAGATCCCCTGTCCACCGACGGTCGGCTTGGACCGGTAAGACAGGTAGGCCAGCCTCAGCGGACGATCTTCACTCACGTTTCAGTATGCCGCTCGCCCCCACCCCCTCCCTCCCGCCCACCCTTACCCAAATTCCTGTGGATACCCACACCCTTTGTGGCTCTTGCGCTGGCAGAACGCCCGAATGTGGCTCTCGACAGGAAATTGGCAGCCACCGGCTAGCTTCTCGGGCATGAGACTGGTGGTTCAGCGTGTTGGCATGGCGGCCGTGAGCGTCGATGGCGAGGTAGTTGGCCAGATCGGGCAGGGACTCTGCGTGCTGGTCGGCATCACCCACGACGACACCACCGAGATCGCAGCCAAACTGGCCGAGAAGCTGGTGAAGCTGAGGATCTTCGGCGATGCAGAGGACAAGATGAACCTCTCGGTGCAGGACATCGAGGGCGAGATCCTGCTGATAAGCCAGTTCACGCTCTATGGCGATGCCAAGAAGGGCAACCGTCCATCGTTCGTCGACGCAGCTCGCCCGGAACAGGCGCTCCCTTTGTTCACCGACTTCGTGGAGAAGGTGGCGCTCAGCGGTGTGCCCGTGGCGACCGGCCAATTCGGAGCCGAAATGAGAGTGATGATCGCCAACGATGGCCCGGTAACCCTCATTCTCGACGGCTGAGGCTCGGGCTAGGGCCCAATGATGCCGACGAGCCGCTCGAGCACGAGGTAGCCGACGTACCCGACGAAGGCGGAAACGATCGGTAGTCCGAAGAAGCCGATGGCGGCGCCGCCAACAACCCCGGCCATCAGCATTCTTCTGCCGCCGAAAGCCACCGCCAGCACGATCGAGAAGAGGATCGATCCGACGGCGATCTGGATCACTGCGGCCCCAATCTCGACCGGCCATCGCCGATCGCCAAGCCACGGCAGCTCAACCGTTCCGAGATCGGGCACATCGAGAGCCATCACCGCAGACACCAGCGCCAGTGCAACCGTTGCAACGATTGCGACACCGACCGGAATCCATCGCGGTGTCTGTACATCGTCGTCTTGGGTGTAGCTCGCAGTTCGCAGAGCGACCGCAGTCCACATCAACCATCTGCGAACCTGCGCCACGTCCAGGTCCTTCATCGCCTCTCGGAAGACGTAGTCGGCATGGGCTTCGTCAACTTGGTCACCGGTTGAGGTGAGGTATTCGACGCCCTGTCGTCCGCCGATCAGCGCGTCGTGCAGCAGCGCCGCCGGTGTGTGCCGGCCGTCCTTGGGAACCAACCAGGTGAGAAACAGTGGGACCGAGGCCATGTCGGTCTTGTTCGATTCGGAGTCGACGTCGGCGGGAACGGTGTAGACGACCCCCAAGTGGTCGACGTACTCGAACTGTTCGCGAATCCTATAGTTCCTTCTGTCGAGCCGCTCGAGAACGAACACGGCCTCGTCCCGGGTGCCGGGACGATAGAAGCGACCCTCGGGACGAACATCTGGTTCAGCGGGAGCTTCCATGAGTCAATCCTGGCGTAGCGGTCCCTATCGGGCCACCGACCCGGGGTCCGTGTTTGGATCTGGCTCTTGGTTCGGTCCGTTGGAATGGTCTGAGTTTCGGTCCTTGGTGGCGGAATGCGATCTGTTTGGGCGTGGGACGAGACCACCCGCAGGCGTCGCTACCGCTGCTGCGACCAGCGCATACAGCAGTACCGGCCAGATACCGAGGTAGCTGAACAAGGTTCGGCCCTCGCGGCGTTGGATGATTTCGGTCATGATGATTCGTTCGCCAAGATCGCTTCGTTGGATCACGTCGCCGTCCGGCGAAACAATCGCCGACATGCCGGTGGGTGCTGCCATCAACAACCAACGGTCACCCTCGATCGCTCGAAGCTGGTTGCTGGCCACCTGTTGGGTGTGAACGATCGAAAGCCAGTAGCTCGCTCCGTTGGTGGGGTTGGTGAGCACCTCGGCACCGTTCACGATGGCGTCCCGTGATCTGCGTTCGAAATACGCCTCCCATGAGATATTCACTCCGAACACGCCCTCGGGAGTAGTCACCACGGCTGGTTCGGTACCGGCTCGCACATCCGCATTTGGGATGTCGCTGCTGAACCGTTCGATCAAACCACGGAGAGGCACGTACTCGCCGAAGGGGACGATGCGCACCTTGTCGTAGCGGTCGATCTCCTCGCCGTCGGCGGTGGTAACGGCTTGATAGTTGACCGTCTCCACTCCGTCGCCGTCTTCTCGGTCCACCCGGTAGAACCAGCCGCTCAACAGGGTTGCATCGGCATCTTCGGCGACGCCGGCAACAACCTTCCTGGCATCGTCGACGCTGAAGAACCGGCCCGGGTTCACCACGTTTTCCGGCCACAGCACGAGATCGACGGCCTGATTCAGATATCGGGTTGTCTCAACATGGCGACCCAAGACCACGGCGGCCGATTCTCCCGACGCTCGAGTTCGAGTGGCTCCACCGCCTTGCACGACTGCTACATCCAGCTCGCCGATGTCGGAGGCTCGGGGATGAAGCATGCCGAGTACGACGAATCCGACAGTGACGCCCAGCCCGATCAGGGCCAGCCGTCGGTTGTCGGTGGTTACCAGTTCGCGAAGCGAGAGCCCCACCAGCACCACGAGCGCAATGATGAGGTAGGGGCCGGCGATCCGGGCGGTTCCGGCCAAGGGGGTCTCGACTTGACTCAAGGCGATGTTCGCCAGCGGGACACCGCCGAACGGGAACCGCCAGCGGACAAGTTCGGCGACCACGATGGCGATCGGGAACACTATGAATCGATGCGGCCGATGCGTGGGCGTCAAGGCTCCGGCGATGCCGAAGTAGGCCGAGTAGGCCAGCACGGCCAGGATGAAGCCGGGCAGCGTGAGATCGATCATCCAGAACATCGCGATAGTCAGCCAGGTGGCTGCGATCACGAACGATCGGATGAATCGGGTGGCCGGGCCGACCTCGGCGGTCAGGTGGTCCCACCCGGCTATTCCGAGAAATGCCAAAGGCCACCAACCCCACGGCGGAAGTGATCCAGCAATACTGATGCCGGCCAGGATGGCGCCACCCCACCAGGGGATCTTGGGCAGGTTGGGCACCGATGAATCCTACGGCGTTATTGCTGACGCAGTTCGTCGGGCCAGGCCGATGGTGGCGGGAATACCGATTCCTCGGTACGAGTTGCCGACCAGGTGAACCGTCGGCGCCTCCTCGGCCAGCGCGGCTTCGATTGCGTCGATCCGTTGCGAGTGCCCCGGTTCGTACTGAGGGAAGGCGTCGGGCCAACGAACGATCCGTTCCGACAGTGGCTGCCCCGGGTTGGCGTACACCCGGCTGAACTCACCGAGGAGTGTGTTCCGTAGCTCGTCGTCGGGCATCGAGATGGCCCGGCTGTCGCCGAAGCGGCCCGACGTGATGCGGATCAGGTAACGGTCCTCAGATCGGTACTGGGCCCATTTCGTGGAGAACCAGGTGCAGGCCGTCATCACGAACCCTGCGGCTCGGGGAACCAGGATTCCCGATGCATCGAGCGGCTCGAGTTGACCGACGGGCACTTCGATCGTGATCTGGGCAACCGATGCATGCTGAATGCTCGCCAGCATCTTTGACGTCGAGGGGCTGATGGTCTGAAGTAGCCGAGCAGCGCGGTGGGCCTCGGTGGCAACGATTACGTGGTCGAACCCCTGAGCAGGCACCTCAGCCCGAGAGTTCAGAACCAGGGTTGCACCGAGTTCCTGCAACCGCTCCACCAGGCGGGCGATCAGAGCAACCATTCCACCTTCCAACCCGTGGAACACCGGCTCGTTGGCGCCGGCCGAACCGAGTGTCGCACCCACTTCGGATCGGGCTTCTCGCAGGCCAGCCACGAGCGACGGGCTCCGTTGTGCGGCTGCAAACAACTGGACGGCGCCGTCGGCCATGGATAGCTGCTCTATGGACGACGCATTGATGCCGCCGACCATCGGATCGATCAAGGTGTCGGTGACCTCATCGCCCAGGCGAGCCCGGCAGTATTCGCCAACCGATGTGGTGTCCGCCAGCGGAGTGGGTGGCAGTTCGAGATCCTGTCGGGCCCGTTTGATCCCGGCGGGCGAAATGATGCCCTCGAGTGCGTTGAAGTCGGTGGGGACACCGAGCACGGTGCCGGCCGGCAGGAGCTTCAAGGAGTTGTCGAGATAGAGGTATGCGGGCCTGGGAGACACCGGAATGGTCAGCTTGTCTTCCAAACCCAGTTCTCTGCATAGGTCGGTTCCCTCGGGAACCCGGGCCAAGAAGTTGTCGGGCCCGGCATCGACCATCCGATCACCGACCGGGGAGGAGAATATCTTGCCGCCCCACCGATGAGACGCCTCATGCACGCTGACCTCGGCACCCGCCTTCATCAGGTCGTAGGCGGTGGTGAGGCCCGCCAGCCCACCGCCGATCACGAGCACCTTCATCGGTTCAGCACCGACCTTCTTCGTGCACCAGGTCCACGACCTGCTTGAGGATTCCAGGGTCACTTTCCGGCATCACGCCGTGGCCGAGGTTGAAGATGTGGCCCGGGTGTCCGTCGTTATCGGCAAGCACTCGCCGAACCTCACGCTCCATCACCTCCCACGTTCCGGTGGTGAGGGCGGGATCGAGGTTCCCCTGCAGTGCGACTCGGCCGCCGGTACGTTGTCGTGCAACCGAGAGTGGCGTTCGCCAATCGACCCCAATCACGTCGGCCCCTGCATCGGCCATCAATCCGAGAAGCTCTCCGGTGTTGATCCCGAAATGGGTTCGGGGTACGCCGAGGTCAGCTACTTCGCTCAGGATGCGAGTGGCGTGGGGGAGCACGAACTCGGTGTAATGCTCGGGACGAAGCGCTCCAGCCCAACTGTCGAACAGTTGCACCATGGATGCGCCAGCCGCAACCTGGGCTCTCAACGTTGCGATTGCGAGATCGCTGATCATCTCGCACAACTGGTGCCACAGCTCTGGTTGGCTGAACATCAGCGCTTTCACTTTGGTGTAGGTGCGAGACGGTCGTCCTTCCACCAGATAGCTGGCGAGGGTGAAAGGCCCTCCGGCGAACCCGATCAACGGCACGCCTCCCTCGGCAACCACGTTCTTGATGGTCTCTGCCTGATAGGGCAGATCGACGTCGGGTTCGAGGGGACGAAGCCGATCAAGGTCGGCAGCCGATGCGAATGGGTGTTCACACATTGGGCCGACACCTGGCACGATGTCGATCCCGAAATCAACGGCCCACACCGGGGTGACGATGTCGCTGTAGAGGATGGCGGCGTCTACCCCATAGCGGCGGACCGGTTGGAGCGTGATCTCTGTAGCCCGATCGGTATCGGCGATGACGTGGAGGATCGTGCCTTCGCCCCGAACCTCTTTGTACTCGGGCAGGGACCGCCCGGCCTGCCGCATGAACCACACCGGAACCCGGTTTGCATCGGTGCCGGTTTCACCGGGAATCTGACGGGCGGCACGAAGGAGTGGAAACACGCTGTCAGGATACGACCCAGCGGTGTCCGAGGTTCGGGTCAGAAGGCACTGAAGTGGGCCGGTGCGGACCGCTCCAGGACGAAGCTGAGGCGCACATGCGTCGGTCAAGCAACCCTGCACCCCTACAACCTGTGAATCGATTCACAGTCGGTTCTCAAAAGGCAGCCGATATCATATTTAGCCCCCGTTTTTCAGGAGTTTTCGTTTGTCTGACCATCCCGAGCTGGCCGCTGAACAGGCGTTTCTCGACCATGCCCTTCATCGTTTGGAGGAGACAAAGCAGGAAGCGATTCAGCTCCAGACCATGGTCGAGGTGGGCAAGGGAGGCACCAGCCAGGCCCGCTGGGAGCGGGAAGTTATCCATGAGAACATCGCAACTCGCCTGAGCGGCCTGGAACTGGGGCAACGTTCGTTGTGTTTTGGCAGGATCGACCAGGACCAGGATGCGGGCGGCGACACGTTCCACATCGGACGAATCGCGGTTGCCGATACCGACAACGAGCCGCTGATTGTCGACTGGCGAGCCCCCGTAGCCGAGCCCTTCTACCGAGCGACGGGCTCTGATCCACTCGGTCTGGTTCGGCGCCGCCACTTCGTCAGCAGAGCCGACAGACTGATCGGCCTCGAGGACGAGTTCTTCGGTGACGCCCGAGGGTCCGAGGTCGTGGAGGTCAACGGTCGTGAGCTACGTGGCGAAGGCGCACTCGTTGCCGCCCTCAAGACCTCCCGCACCGGTCGGTTGGGCGACATTGTCGGAACGATCCAGGGCGAGCAGGACGAAATCCTCCGAGCCCCGCTCCCGGGCGTTCTCGTGGTCCAAGGGGGTCCCGGCACCGGCAAGACTGTTGTTGCACTGCACCGAGCGGCGTACCTGCTGTACACGCACCGGTTCCCACTCGACGGGCAGGGTCTCCTGGTTGTTGGGCCCAACCGGCTGTTCCTCGGCTACATAGAACAGGTCCTGCCCTCGCTTGGTGAGGCCGGCGTGCATATGCGGGTGTTGGCCGATCTCATCGGTGGTGCCGTCCGGGTGCGAGGTAGCGATCCGATCGGAGCTGCCCGGATCAAGGGCGATCTTCGGATGGTGAATCTCCTGCAAAAGGCCGTGAAGGATCGCCAAAGGCCGCTGCGGGAAGGCCTCCGAGTGGGCTACGGCTCTCGCGTTCTGCGGATGTCGGCGGAACAAAGTGCCCACATCGTGGAACAAGCACAGGCGAGGCCCGGTCTCCACAACCCCACCCGCCGGTTCGTGGAAGGCAGGGTGTTCGAAACACTGGTCGAGAATCATCCCGATGAGCTGAACGTCAAAGAAGTCGCGGAGACCCTGCGCCGCGACCACACGATTCGTGAAGCACTCGATTGGATGTGGCCCACGCTCACGCCGGCTGAACTGCTTCACGACCTGTTTGGATCGAGGGCCCTGCTTCGTTCGGCGGGTAGCCGGCTCGACGTTTCCGAGCGCGATTGTCTTTTCCGGCCTCGTGAGGAAGTACACCGTCTGGTGTACCGAATCTGGACCGCCGACGACGTGCCCGTTCTGGATGAAGCGAGAGAGATCCTCGGCCCGATCGGCAAACACAGAGACGAAGACGAACTCCGCACCTACGGACACATCGTCGTCGACGAGGCGCAGGACCTCTCGCCGATGCAGCTTCGGATGCTCACCCGCCGATCCCTCACCGGTTCGATGACCATCGTCGGGGACATCGCCCAGAGCACCGGAGCGTGGGCACATCACAGCTGGGACGAACTGCTGGAGCATCTGCCCGATCGGAAACCGGGGCAGAGTCGTGAACTCACCGTGGGCTATCGGATCCCGGGCCCTTTGATGGAGGTGGCGGCGCGGATCCTGCCGTTGGCGGCACCGGAACTGAAGCCACCAGTGTCGGTTCGGGACGACGGCGACCCGCCAACGTTGCTGAGCGTCAACTCCGCAACTGAGTTGCTTGCGGGCGTTGTCGAAGCTGTACAGACCGAACTGAAGCTTGCAGAGGCCGGCAACGCTGCGGTGATCGTTCCGCTTTCATTGGCCGATGACGTGCAGCAGGCCCTGGAAGAGGCTGGCCTCGAAGCGGGCCGAGCACCGCGGGACAACCTCGACAGCCGGGTGACGATCGTCCCGGTCGGACTAGTGAAAGGCCTCGAAGTAGACGCGTCGATCATCGTCGACCCGGCCCGAATCGTGTCCGACAACCCTCAGGGTTACCGCAGCCTCTACGTGGCGCTCACCCGCTCGACCCAGCGCCTGACGATCATCGGTAGACCAGAAGGACAGGACGACCTCGCTACCCGTCTGGGCTACTAAGCCGCCACCTCCGGCTCAACCCAGCTCGCGGCGGGCTTCTTCGAGAAGTCGAAGCCGTTCGCGAAGTTCGTGCAGATCGGTCTGGATGGATGGCAAGGCCGACGATCGCTCGTAGACCCCGGCCGCCAACTCCTCGATGCTGTTGACCAGACTCTCGGTGGTGTCGAGCGCTTGACTCTTCGCGCTCTTCGGCAGTAGTGCCGCCTGCACCAGTTCCTGTTCGATCATGATCGCCTGTCGGCCAAGCGCGTCGGCTTCGGTCGGGCTGTGAACGGAGCGGGCCAGCCGGATCGCCTTGACCAAGCGCCGATGCTGTACGGCCTCCCGTTTCGGAGAGCCGGACCAGTTCAGCGGGGCGGCACTCTTCTGGCCCGGCATGAGTTCGCGTTGGCCCTGATAGTGCCTCTTGACCTTCCTGGCGCCAAAGGCGGTTGCGCTGATGATCGCGAGCACCATCAGCAGAAGCGTCACCAGGATGATCAGCGCAACGACCAGTAGTGGGCTCACAGGACTATGACGATAGTGCCGCGTTCAAGAGTCGGTCAGACGAGCCGATCGTTCGGCGCGTTCTTTGATTCCGAGCAGCATCTCCCGACTCATCACGAAGCCGATTGGCTCAATCAGCACCGGTGAGAAGAAGAGGCGGTCCATGAGCGAGGTGCCGTGGATGGTCTTGCCTCGTTCGATCAAACGACAGTGCCCGTTCGGTTCGGGCCGCACGTGAAAGGCCCAGATGTTCTCGGTTTCTGGTTGTGACGCATCCGTGGGTGAGCCACGGAGGACGAGTGATTCGCCGGGCTCGACTATTGCTAGGTGAAGGGGCGGTGATGTTGGGTGGAGTCGAATCTCATCACCCACGGCGGGCGTTTGGTACTCGGGCAGGATTTCGTCGGCGTTGGTGATCTGACATCCGAGTATGTTCTCCAGCAGCTCGAACGAGTAGAAGCCTCCTCGCCCCTGACCCAACTGGGCGATCCATGGCCAAACCTGTTCGGGCGGGGCTGCGATCGAGATGACATGGGTGTAGTCCCACGCAGGGTTCGGAATCAGGTCCTCGCCGGGGAGCCGAGGATCGGGTTCGCCGGGCCGAGCCCCCCAGCGGCGGCGCCAGTCGCGTTTCCACGGAGCGAGAACATGCCATACAACCTGCAGGAACGCCGAGATGGTCCGGCCCATTGATCGCTGGCACTTCCGGTCGTGACGGACCGGATTCGTTGAAACTGTTCGGCTGTTCGATCCGTCCCGGGCCACCATGGGTTGATTCTCTGATCGCCATGGGTCGGTGCCCAGAGTCGTAGGTCATCGGCCAGGGCCGACGGCCGGGGAGTCAGGTTCCGGCCAGTTTCGCCACCACGGGTGCGAAGCTTTCGATGCTCTCGGCCCCGAGGGTGATGTAGCTGAAGCCGTAGGTTTCTCGCCGTTCGATCAGCGTTTCGGCAATCTGGTCGACATTGCCAACGACTGCGAGGGGAGAGGCGAGCGCCTGGTCCTTGTCCATCCCGAGCCCCGGACCGAGAGCTTCGGCAGTGCCGTCCCGGTCGTCGGTGATCATGGTCATGAAGACCCTGATCTGCAGCTCGATCTCATCGAACCGATCCCCGGCGCCTTCTCTCACCCAGCTGACCTTCTCGGCGTAACGTTCAGCGGTGGCGTCGGCCACGGTCGTTTCGTCGATTGCACCGGACTTGAGGTTGGGGTTGACACCCACGATGTCGGCATGTTCGCCAGCCAGCTTCAGCATGCGAGGTCCGCCGCCGCCGACCAGGATCGGAACTGGATCTTGAACCGGTTTGGGCTGAAGGTCCAGGTCGGTCACCTCGTAGTGCGTGCCCGAGTGGCTGAACGAGCCCTCACCGAACAAACCCTTGATGATCTCGATCGACTCGATCATCCGATCGATGCGCACCCCCGGACGGTCGTAGTCGATCCCGGCGGCGTCGTAGTCGGTCTTCATCCAGCCGGCACCGATCCCGAGCTCGAGTCGCCCTTCAGAGAGGATGTCGAGCGTTGCCATCTCGCTGGCGAAGGTCACCGGATGCCGATAGTCGTTGCACCACACCAGTGCACCCACCCGCAGGGTGGTGGTGGCATCCGCAGCCGCCATCAGGGCTGGCGTTGGAGCGAGCTGTCCGTCGAAGTGGTCGGGCAAGCTCAATGATGCATAGCCCAGATCCTCGATCTTCTTGACCTGCTCGACCCACTCGACCCTGGTTTTGGCCGACTTGGCCTGGATTCCGAAGCGAAATGGTTTGAGCATGGACGCAGCCTACGTGCCGTGAAATTGTGTACCCCACCCACCTCAGGGCGCTTCTCGAGTGTCGTGTCCACTCAAAACGTGCGTTGGATACGCAATCTCGGCGGACGTAGGAAGGGCCGGGGTTGATTGCGCAATTCGGGCGAAAGTGTCACACCGACCGGCAACAATGGGGCCATGCATCGGCTGGCCTACGCATACCAATTCCTCCTCATCGCCAGCATCGGTGGTGTCTTCATCTTCCTGTCCGATATTCGCGAGGCCTACGGGTTGCCCGATTGGGGGATCGGGCTGGTCGCTTCGATGGGTTTCCTCACCACCCTTCCCGCAACGTTCATCGTGTCGCCCCTGGCCGACCGTGGCTACAGCGGGCTACTCATCATCGGTTCCACCATTCTCACCGTCATCGGCAACCTCATGTTCGGGTTCGGCGACACCCTGTGGCATTTCGTTGTGTCGCGTGGACTCCTGGGCGCTGCCATTGCAATGGGCGGTCTCGCTGTGAAGAAGGCCGTGATCGGAAGCGACGTCAAGGGCGCCGGGAAGAAACTGGGTGCCCTGCTCAGTGCGTCGGTTGCGGGGTTCATCCTCGGTCCGCCGTTGGCATCGCAGTTGGAGCGGTTCGGGTTTGCAACCGTCTTCATCGTGTTTGCGGTGGCAACGGTGATCGTCACCATTCCGCTGGTGGGTTGGGCGTGGACCTCCCCGGTCGCAACCTCACATATGACCCTGTCGTCGGTCACCCGGCTCATCGAACGGCCTGGCCTTCGAGGCGCCATTCTGGGGTACACGTTGCTTTTTGGCGGCGTGGGCATCTTCGATTCGGTGATCGACATCTACCTCGAAGATCTCGGCGCCTCCAATACTCAGGTAGGGCTTCTCCTGCTCATCATCGGGATTCCGTTGGTGGTGCTGCCCAGCCCGGCGGGCTCGTTCGTGGAGAAAGCGAATGCCCGGAAGATCTTCCCGATCGCCATCACAGCCGCCGCATTTTCCATTGCGGGCTATGGCCTGTTCCCCAGCCTGATCGGCTTCACCATCGCCGGCGTGATCCACTCGTCGGTCGAGTCGTTTTCCTTCCCGGCCTCTCAAGTCATCACGGTGCGCGAAACCGGCGCGGCGCAGGCAGCAGCTGGCCAGGCCCTGCTGGAAGCAGCCGGAGCGGTTATCGCCGGAGCTACTGCACTCCTGGGTCCGGTGATCTACGAGCTCTACGGCCCGAGGGTGCTCTTCCCCGGGTATGGAACGCTCATCCTGGTTGGTGTCATCTTCGTCCGACGACTGCTGGCGCGGTCCGATGAGATGATTGAAATGGCCCCCGCCGACCCCGTCGTCGTCTGATCCGGTGGAGTTCGAACCACACCTGTGGGCCACGTTTCTGCCCCACGACCGTCCTCGCCGATCACGGCTGGCGGTGTGGGATCCCGAGACAATCGACGGTCTGTTCGATCAGAGTCTCGAACCGATCGAAGTGGCCCTCGGCGACGGACAGCTGCACACGGTCGGAGCCCAGATCCTCGAAATGCCCGAAGCAATCGAGTTTCTGACCGCGTTGCCTCGGTCGGCTGAGGTTCACCAATCGTTCCACGGTCTGGCCATGGCTGTCCGACTTGCTCTCGATCTCATCGCCCGAGGTCAGCTGCTGCCGTGGATCACCACCGACGGCTGGGACACCTGGCGTGTCGGCCCCATCCACCCGGCCGACTCGCGGTACATGGATCGGATCGTTGATGCGCTTCCGGCGTCTGCTCACTGCGAAGCCGTTCCTCGGGAGCTTCACGACGGAGCCCGAATCGCCAGCTCCTCAGCCGTTGTGGGCCAGCTGCTCGACGCTGTGGCCGATGCGCTGGTGCGAACCCCGGCTGCAGCGCTGGTGTCGGGCAACCCCGCCTTCGCCGACGGGGAGGGTATGCGGGTGCCACATCTCCGACCCTGGCTCACCGAACTGGTTCAACCCTTCGCGGCCGGCAGCCGGCTGCTGGTAACCGTGGTGCCTCCCGCCCAAGACGATGACGAGGATGGCGATGATGATGCAGATGCGAATAACCCCCAAGCTGCGTGGCTGCTCGACCTTTCGCTTCGAAGCTCCACCGATCCGTCGATCATCGTGGCAGCTGAAGAACTGTGGCGCTCACCCGGCGACGTCATCGCGGTGCTCGGTTCCGAAGCCGAGAGCGAGTTCCTCATCGGGCTTCGGCAGGCGTCGCTCATCTGCCCGATTCTGAATCGTGCGATGGAAGAGGTCGCTCCCAGCAGCGTGGTGCTCCTTGCCGACGACGTTCCCGAGTTCCTCGATGTCGTTGACGATCTCCAGAACTCCGGGATCGAAGTGCGGTTTTCGGGCCAGATCGACACGGCCAAGATCGAACAACGCCCCCGCGTCTCGGCAGCAGCACCCCCCGGTGACTTGCCACCGGTGCTCGGCCTCCAGTCACTCCTCGACGTGGAATGGGAGGTCGTGCTCAACGGGGTCACCCTCACTCGAGCCGAACTCGATTCCCTCGCCAATGCGAAACGGCCGGTGGTCAAGCTTCGGGGCCAATGGGTTGTGCTCGATGAGTTGCAGCGACGCCGGCTTGCCGCTCCACCGCCGACCCCCTCCATGGTCGAGATCCTTGCCGCCGCAGCCACCGGGGACTCCGAGACCGACGACTCGCTGCTGTTCGAAGAAGAGGGAATCGCCTCGTTCACACTCGAGGGTCTCGTTGCCGAAGCGGCCGCCGACTTCAAGGCCCTCAGTGACCCTCAGCCTGTCGAGGAACCGGAGGGCCTTGCGGCGACGCTGCGCCACTACCAGAAGGTCGGTCTCGGCTGGCTCCAGGCCATCGTTCGGCTCGGCACTGGGGGAGTCTTGGCCGACGACATGGGACTGGGCAAGACCATCCAGGTGCTTGCGCTTCATGCCGAGGTCGACGGCCCGACGCTCGTGGTCTGCCCCACGTCGCTCATCACCAACTGGGAACGAGAGGCAGCCCAATTCGTGCCCGACGCCAACGTGGTTCGCTACCACGGATCCAACCGCCAGCTCCCCGATCACCTCGAACCGAACACCATCGTGCTCACCACCTACGGCGTCGTCCGATCCGACGGCGAGGCACTGGGCGAGCGCGTGTGGAACTTGGTGGTGGCCGACGAAGCCCAGGCTTTCAAGAACCCCAAGAGTCGCACCGCCAAGGCAATGGCAGTCCTGGGCGGTCGGGTGCGGGTGGCGCTCACCGGAACGCCGGTGGAGAACAAGTTGTTGGAGCTGTGGAGCATTACTTCATGGGTCATGCCGGGCTACCTCGGCACCATCAGTGAGTTCCGGCGCATGTACTCAACCCCGATCGAACGGGACGTCGACGAGAAGGCTCGCCTCCGTCTGAAACATCGCATGGCGCCCCTGCTGTTGCGACGCCGCAAGACCGACCCCGGCATCGCCCCCGAGCTGCCCGACAAGCTCGAGCGAGACGTGGTGGTACCGCTTTCCAAGGAACAGGTCACTCTGTACAAGGCGGTCGCCGACCAGGCGCTCGAAGACCTCCGATCCGCCAGCGACGAGATCTCCCGTCAGGGCATGGTGCTGAAGATGCTCACTGCTCTCAAGCAGATCACCAACCATCCCGCCAACTACCTGGGCGAAACCGAACCGCTTGCCAACCGATCCGGCAAGCTCGACGCCCTGGTCGAACTGTTGGGCGGTGCGTCGGATTCGGGTGAGAGCACACTGGTCTTCACCCAGTACGTCCGCATGGGAAATCTCATCGGCGACTATTGCGGTTCGCAAGGGTTCACAACCGGCTTCCTCCACGGTGGCTGCTCGGTCAACGAACGCAAGAAGCTCGTCGAACGATTCCAGTCCGGCGAATTGCCGGTCCTGATCCTGTCGTTGAAGGCCGGCGGCACCGGACTGAACCTCACCGCCGCCAGCCACGTGATCCACTACGACCGGTGGTGGAACCCCGCAGTTGAGGATCAGGCCACCGATCGTGCCTACCGGATCGGACAGGACAAGACCGTGAACGTGCACCGCTTGGTCACCGCCGGAACTGTGGAAGACCGGATCGCAGTGATGCTGCACCAGAAACGGGAATTGGCAGAAAGCGTGCTGGCCGGGGGAGAGGGTTGGATCGGGCAACTCTCGAACGACGAGCTCGCTGACCTCATCGAACTCGACGAGGCTGCCAGCGACGACGCCGCGGACGGGGCCGGCTGATGGCCCGGAAGTTCGGTTCCTCGTGGTGGGGTAAGGCCTGGCTCAGAAGCCTCGAAACTTCTCAGTTTGCCGATGCCGGCCGGCTGTCCCGGGGCCGAACCTACGCCCGCCAGGATCGGGTACAGGACGTCATCGTGTCACCCGGTTCGGTGTCGGCCATCGTGTGGGGGACCGAGAACTACCGGACCTCGCTTGGGGTCAAGATCCTCACCGATGATCAGTGGGAGACCCTGATCGAACTGATTGTCTCCAAGGCTCGCTATTCGGCCGAACTCCTGTCGGGGGCGATGCCTCACGGGCTGGCGCTGCACGCGGAGGAAGCCGGCGCTCCTCTGCTGCCGATCGCGGGGGACCTGCGGCCCAACTGCTCGTGCCCCGACTGGGGTGATCCTTGCAAACACGCCGCCGCCCTGTGCTACTCCACGTGTGATCTGATCGACGACGACCCGTTTGTTCTGTTTTTCGTGCGGGGCCGCGACCGGGCCACGATCGTCGATGAGGTTCGCCGCCGCAGGTCGCTGCTGGCCGGTCGTGATCTCGATGCCGATCGCGTGGCGGTTGACGACACGGTTGATCCGGCTGCTGAGTTCAGTCGGACGGCTCGGGCACTGCCCGACGGCCGCCCTCTACCGGCCACCACCGGTGCGGTCAATCCGCTGCGGGCGCCAGCCCCTGCCGATTCCGGGCTCGACAACCGCGAGCTGGAGCGGCTCGCCACCGATGCTGCAGAACGGGCCCTCTCCTTGCTGGCTGGCGACGGTGGCACCGGGCTCGGCGGTGGGGTCGAGGCTGATCTGATGCGGCGGGCTTCATCGAGACGCACCAGGGGTCTGACCCTCCGCAGGCTGGAACGTTGCTTCGACGGAAGCGAGGCTGAGCTCGTGGCCGGGTCGATCGCCTGGGAAGTTGGCGGCGATCCAGGAGTGGCGATCGCAACAGCCCGGTGGCCCGCCACCGCTGAACAACTGCGGCCGGCCCGAGATGTTCTCGGCCCCAAGTCCCGCAAGAGCGCCAACGCCGTTCACGCCGGGACCGTGCAGCTACGGCTCGGCGAAGATGGTTTGTGGTGGCGATTCGAGGTGGACGATGAGCTTGGCTGGGTGCTGTCGGCTGGGCCCTTCGAGCGAGCCGACGAAGCCGTCAAGTAGGTTCCGAGGATGGTTGACCTTCGTGCCGCTGCTGCCACAGAGATCGAGGAGCTGCACGTCGAGTTCGAGCGGTGGTTCAGCGGTGAGAGCGACAGCCTCGATCGCGTAGAACGCGTTCTCGCCGACCACTTCACCATGGTGCCGCCCAGCGGGGAGACCGTTCATCGAGCGGACTTGATCGCCGGACTGAAGATGGCCAAAGGAGCGGTCCAACTGGACATTGAGATTCGGAACCCAACGATCCGGTGGGAGGGTGCCGACGGACTGTTGGTCAGCTACGAGGAATGGCAGACCACGACGGAGAAGTCGAACGGCCGCCAATCAACAGTTCTCTTCGTTCCAGATGCGGACGCGCCCAACGGTCTGAAGTGGGTCCATGTGCACGAAACCTGGATTCAGTAGGTCCGGGGAGAAGTCGAGCCTTTGCGCTACCGAATCGTGTAGGTCACGGTATAGGAACAGTGTGTCGAGCCCCTGACGGGCCCGCGACCCAAGGTGCGAAGCCGGTACATGAGAGGTGACGCACTACGGCGCATCTCTTCGAGGGCATGCTCAACAGAGCTGAGGAAGAGGTGCTCGCTGGAACCACGGGTGAACGTCGCGTGTCCTTGCGCCTCCCACCCGAGCCGGACTAGTTCTCTCCGGTACCAGGCTGTGACGTCGGTGAAGCGTTCGGGTGCTTCACAGTCCCGGGACACGGTCGCTGATGTGTCCATGTCGTCGTACCCGTGCCCCTCACCCTCGTCGTACGATTCTGGTTCGCAGCACCACTTCCTCTGGCAGCCGCACTTGCCACGAAACGTCGTTGAGAAGAGTGCTCGCCAGCACCGGTCGATCGAAGGGTTCCTCTTCGTGCATCAGGTCATCAACGTACCCATGCTTGGCCTTGGGGCGGCGAGGCGGGGCATCATGGGGAGCATGGGGACAACGGATCGCTCACACGGTCATGACCTCGACCACCGCCGACCCAGTGTCGCTTGCACAACTGCGTCACCGCGCCGTTGTGCTCGCGTGGGCGACGATCGCCTGGAACGTCGTCGAAGCAGTGGTCGCCATCGGCGCCGGGCTGGAGGCAGGATCGCTCGCTCTCATCGGTTTCGGGCTCGACTCGACGATCGAAGTCGGTTCCGCCGCCGTGATCCTGTGGCAGTTCGCCGGTGCCGACGAGCAGCGGGAACGACAGGCCCTTCGGCTGATCGCAGTGAGCTTCTTCGCATTGGCCGCCTACGTCACGGTCCAGGCCCTGGTCGATCTGGCGACGACTTCCGAACCCGACAGCAGCGTCGTTGGCATCGTGTTGGCTGCGCTGTCGTTGGTGGTGATGCCGCTGCTGGCTACGGCAAAGCGGCGTACGAGTCAGCGGCTCGGATCGGTGACTGTCGCCGCCGATAGCCAGCAAACCTGGTTGTGCACCTATCTGTCGGCGGTGTTGTTGGTCGGGCTCGTGCTGAACGCCGCTTTCGGGTGGTGGTGGGCCGACCCGGTCGCCGGCCTCGTGATCGCCGCATTGGCGCTACGCGAGGGTCGGGAAGCCTGGGCAGGTGACACCTGCTGCGACTGACGCAGCTGCCGCCATAGGCGTTCCCCTCATTGGTTTCGTGGTTCTCGATGGGCGACACTCTGGCATGCAACACGCCTTGACGATTCCGCCGTACGGCGATCTGGCCGATCCCTCGGCGCTGGTCGAGCTCACGGTGGCGGCTGAACAAGCCGGTTGGGACGCAGTCTTCTTGTGGGACCACGTGCTCCGTCGGCCGGACGACCCGCAGGATACGGCTGACCCGTGGGTCGCAATGGCGGCGATGGCCGTAGCGACCGAACGAGTACGGCTCGGGCCTATGGTCACGCCGATCACTCGCCGCCGACCGATCAAGCTGGCGCGCGAGTGCACCACGCTCGATCACTTGTCCGGCGGGCGACTCACGCTCGGACTCGGCCTGGGGGTCGACACGACCCGCGAGCTGAGTGCGTTCGGTGAGGTGGTCGACGCTCGCGAGCGTGGGGCGCGTCTCGACGAGGGCGCCGAGTTGTTGTGTCGGATGTGGTCCGGTGAGGAAGTCGACTTCCACGGAGATCACTTCATTGCCGACCGAGTGACCGTTTTGCCCCGACCGGTACAGCAGCCTCGGATTCCAATGTGGTTCGCGGCACGTGGGTCGGCGCGCAAGCCGGTTCGACGGGCCGCTCGCTACGACGGCCTGTACCCAATCGAGGTGACCGAGACCGATATCCGGGCGATGGTGGACCTCGTTGTCCTGGAGCGAGGCTCGCTCGATGGATTCGACGTGATCGCCCGCCCGACCGAAGAGATTTCGTACCGTTTGCTCGAGGAACTCGGCGTCACCTGGGCGATCACGGGGCCTGCCCCCGGCGACACAGCGGTGGCGGAGTTGGTGCGAACATCCCCGGTGGACGTGTTCGGAATCGATGGCTGAACGAACCTGAGTGGCCGGCCTCGATTCTGTGCGGCCCCAGCCGACTCGACGGCCAACTCTGTCTCACCCTTGGGGGAGAATGGGGTGTGGCTTCGGTGGCGGGAAACTCGGGTTCTGTTAGCGGTCTTCTGGGGGCGGAGCGGGTGGTGCTGGCTGAGATTGGTGCACTTGTTGATCGGGTTGCTTCCACTGATTTGTTGTCGGTCTCTCGGGAGGAGTTGGCCGAGATCGTGTCGGAGATGGCGGCTGAGTCTGAGCGGTTGTCGGCGATGGCTGGCCGGTTCATGGAGGTGGGTGAACGGTCGGCGTGTTCCTACACCAAGGGTGAACGAACGATGATCGGCCTGGTCAACGCCAAAGGTCGTTTGTCCCGCCGGCGGGCCGCCAGCATCCGCCGGGCCGGGCGGGCGGTGTACCGGTACCCCAGCTTCCATGCAGCCCTGCTAGCTCGACAGATCACGCTGGCCCATGTTGATGCGATGACCACATGGGCCAAGAAAGCCAACACCGAACAGGTCCGCGCCTCCGAAGAAGCGTTGGCAGCGGTGGCGGTGCTCACCACACCAGAGGAGTTCGAAGAAGCACTTCGTACCTGGGTGGCGGTTGCTGACCCGCACGAACACCTCGATGAGTTCCTGCGGGCCCAGGCCAAGCGTCATCTTCATTTACAGCCGGACCTGTTCTCCAACGTTCATGTCACCGGCGTGTTGGATCCTCTGTTGGGTGAACAGGTGATGAACACCATCCTGGGTAACGCCCAACGGCTACAAGCCGAGAACCAAACTCTCTCTATCGCCCAAGCCAACCATGATGCGCTGGTGCAGCTGGTACTGGACCCCGACAGTGAAGGAACCGTCCGGCCCAGCCTGGAAATCCTCGTCCCGGCTGATGATCCCGACGACCAAACAGGCCCGGGCAATCAAGCCTCTGTCAAGACACCCGTTGTTGGAGACCGCGGGTTCTCCAGGGTCTGCTACCCCCGCACCGCGAGCGGGAACCTGATCCCGCCCGCAATCATCAACAAGCTGATCCCGCACTCCAGGGTCCGGTACCACCGGCTCAACGCCGATGGATCACTCGCCCACGACACACCAGCCCAACGCAACTTCACCACGGTCCAGCGGCGCATGATCCGACTCAGAGACAACCGCTGCCAACACTCCGGCTGCCGTCGAAGAACCTGCGAACACGACCACGTGACCCCATGGTCACAGCGAGGACCAACCCTGGTCGCCAACGGACAACTCCTCTGCCCCTTCCACCACCGCTGGAAACACCGAAACGACCCCGGGCACCACCGCTCAGACCTTTTCGACAACAGTCCTCTGCTCATCCAACTCGAATAGGCACCGGCCCTCTCCAAACGTAACTCATGAACCAGACGCCCCTCCCGCCCACCAGCGGGTGGCCGTCAGCCTTTGAGCATCGACAGGCGGATCTCGACCAGCCGACGCAGTAGTGGTTCACCAGGCATCTGATCTACCGGGAAACGAAGTGTTCCTTTTGACCAGTCGTACCCCTCTAGCAACTCTGGCTCCACCTGATCGAGCACAGACCCCGAATGGGGGAAGAAACTGCAGTGTCGTTTCGCATACGCATAGCCGGCGACTGGCGTTCCGTTTACCCGTAGAGCCGGCACACCGTACGACATCCCTTCCTCTGCATCGGGCAGCAACGAGGTGAGCAACTGCCTCAGCTCGAGCAGTGTGCTGCGGTGAGGCTCTGGCGCCTCGTTCAGGTAGTCGTCAACCTCAGGCATACCCGCGAACCTACCCGGGCACGCGATGTCTGATCGTCGTAAGCTTCTGGTCGTGGTTCTACGAATCAGGGACTGGGTCTTCACGATTCCTTTCATGATTGCGTTCGCGTTGACCCTCGTGGTCTTCGACATAGCAGGACGCATCGCTCGCCTGGTCAGCTTGCGCGCTTTCGAACGTGTGATGGCGGCGTTGCAGCGCACCCTGATCAGTGTGTTCAGGATCTGTGGCACAAAGGTGGAGGTCACCCGCTCACCGGCGATCGAGCCGAACCGGGGCTACGCCATGATCTCCAATCATCAGAGCCTGTTCGACATCGTGCTCATCGGTGGACTGATGTTCACCAACTATCCCAAGTACGTAGCCAAGAAGGAGCTGGCCAAGTGGATTCCGAGCATTTCCCTCAACCTGAACCGGGGTGGTAACGCAATCATTGATCGGGGCAACCGCAAGCAGGCGGTAGAGGCCATCAAGGTGATGGCGGAGAACGCCCAAGCTCGGGACGTCAGCGTGGTCATCTATCCCGAGGGCACCCGAAGCCGCGACGGCCATCTCGGGAAGTTCCGCCGGGCAGGGATGATCACCATGCTGGAAGCAGCCGACCAGCTCCCGGTGGTCCCGGTGACAATCGATGGATCGTGGCGTCTGCTCCGATACAACCTCAAGCCGATTCCCTTCGGAACTACCGTCCGGATCGACTTCGGCGATCCGATCCCAAGGACCGCCGACGACACCGCTGCAGTCGCCGAACAAGCCCGCCAGGTCATAAGCGCCAATCTCGATTCGTGGCGGCGCACCTGAGAGTTGCTCCCCAAGTGCCCTTGATCGTTGAGATTGAGATCTTCTTGCCCTCCGCCACAATCGACCCCTCGGCGCTCCGTCTCACGCCGCCGGTACCGTTGATCCATGGCGAAACACCACAAGGCACTCGGCGGGTTCAGCCCGGCCGCGGCCGCGTGGTTCTCGACCACCTTCGAGGGGCCCACTCCGCCCCAGGCCGAAGGTTGGCCGGTGATCGCCAAGGGTGACCACACCCTGATCCTTGCCCCAACCGGCACGGGGAAGACGCTCAGCGCGTTCTTCTGGGGCCTGGACCAGCTGTGTAATACGCCGCCACCAGAAGACCAGTTGGCACGTACCCGGATTCTGTACATCTCACCCCTTCGCGCCTTGGCCGTGGATGTGGAGAAGAACCTTCGGGCGCCCCTGCAAGGTGTCCGGTTGGCGGCCGAGCGACTGGGGGAACCGTTCTATGAACCCACCGTGATGCTCCGCACCGGCGACACTCCGCCAGAGGATCGTCGGCGAATGCAGCGCCATCCACCAGACCTGCTGATCACCACACCCGAATCGCTGTTCCTCATGCTCACGTCGAAGGTGCGGGAGACCTTGGCCAGCGTGGAGACGGTGATCATCGACGAGATTCACGCTCTTGCGGCCACCAAACGGGGATCGCATATGGCCCTCACCTTGGAGCGACTAGATGAGATCGCCGACAAGCCGGTGCAGCGGATAGGGCTGAGTGCCACTCAGCGTCCCCTGGAAGAGATCGCTCGTTTCCTGGGAGGTCATCAAGATGGCGAGGCCGGCAATGCCGGTTCACCCCGGCCGGTGACCATCGTCGACGCCGGCGTGAAGAAGCGCATGGAGATTGAGGTCATCGTGCCCGTGGAAGACATGGGCCGTCTCGGCGAGATGACTCTTCCCGATCCTGAGCAGGAGTTCGCCCAACCTCAACGCCGTAGCATCTGGCCGTCGATGCACCCTCGGCTACTCAGCCTGATTCAGGAACACCAGAGCACCATCGTCTTCGTGAACGCTCGCCGTTTGTCGGAACGATTGGCCACCCGGCTGAACGAGCTCTACATCAATGGCGAAAATCGGGCTGCAGAAGCTGAGGGCCGTTCGCCAGGGGAGGGAGAGAGGGAGCTGGTCAAGGCCCACCACGGTTCGCTCAGCCGTGAACAGCGGCTGCGGATCGAGGACGAGCTGAAACGAGGGACCTTGAAAGGTCTTGTGGCCACGAGTTCGCTGGAGTTGGGAATCGACATGGGTGCAGTCGATCTGGTTGTTCAGGTCGAGTCGCCGGGTGCGGTCAGTCGCGGGCTGCAGCGCATCGGCCGCGCCGGTCACCAAGTAGGAGCACCCAGTACCGGCAAGTTTTTCCCCAAACACAGAACCGATCTGGTGGAAGCAGCGGTAGTGGTCGACCGAATGCAGAACGGCCTCATCGAGGAGACCCGCTACCCCCGCAACCCTCTCGACGTTCTCGCCCAGCAGATAGTTGCAATGGTGGCTATGGACGACTGGCCCATCGATGATCTTCGTCGGGTGTGCCGTCGCGTGGCCAACTTCGCCGAGCTGAGCGATGAGGCCTTCGACAACGTGCTTGATCTACTTGCCGGCCGTTACCCGTCCGACGAGTTCGCTGAACTTCGGCCCAGAATTATCTGGGATCGGGTGGAAGGAGTCATCCGGGGTAGGCCCGGCGCCCAACGGCTGGCCGTGACTAGCGGCGGCACCATTCCTGACCGTGGGCTCTACGGCGTTTTCCTGCCCGACGGCACGCGGGTTGGCGAGTTGGACGAGGAGATGGTCTACGAGTCCCGGGCGGGTGAGACGTTCCTGCTCGGAGCATCCACCTGGCGGATCGAAGACATCACCCACGAACGAGTGGTCGTCACCCCAGCCCCGGGCCAGCCGGGCAAGATGCCGTTCTGGCATGGCGACGGTCCGGGCCGACCGTTGGAGCTGGGCCGGGCGATGGGTCAGTTCGTGCGGGAGATCGATGGCATGGATCGCCACAAGGCGCTCGAGCGGCTCGCCGACCGTCACAGTCTCGATCCGCTGGCGGCGGAAAACCTTGTGATGTATCTCGAGGAGCAGCGCGAGGCAACCACGATGTTGCCAACCGACCGCACGGTCATTGTCGAGCGGTTCCGAGACGAGATCGGCGACTGGCGGATCTGTATCCTTTCGCCCTTCGGTGCCCAGGTCCACGCTCCGTGGGGTATGGCTCTCCAGCACCGGCTGGCAGAACAGTGGGGCTGGGATGTTGAGCTGATGTGGTCTGACGATGGCATTGTGATTCGCCTCCCCGAAGCCGAGGATCGCATTCCAATAGATGAGCTTCTCATCGATCCGGACGATCTCGATGAGTACCTGGTCACCCAGCTCCCCAACACTGCAATGTTTGCAGCCCGGTTTCGGGAGTGCGCAGCGCGAGCGCTGCTCCTGCCCCGTCGGCGCCCCGACCGCCGTACACCGCTGTGGCAACAACGTCAGAAAGCGGCCGACCTTCTCACCGTCGCCGCCAAGTATCCAAGCTTCCCGATATTGCTGGAGACCACCCGAGAATGTCTGAACGACGTCTTCGACGTGCCGGCCCTCCGCTCGGTTCTCACCGACCTTCGGTCCCGCAAGATCTCTGTTCACACGGTCGATACCGACTCAGCGTCCCCGATGGCCAGTGGTTTGTTGTTCGGCTGGGTGGCCCAGTACATGTACGAAGGCGATGCACCACTGGCCGAGCGACGGGCCGCAGCTCTTTCGCTCGATCGAGATCTCCTTCGAGACCTGCTTGGGGCCGAAGAACTGCGGGAGCTGCTCGACGCGGACGTACTTCGTCAACTTGAGATGGAGTTGCAGCGAACCGCCAACACGTGGAAGGCCCGCAACCTCGACGGGGTGGAAGATCTGCTTCGGTGGCTGGGGCCACTCACGGTCGGCGAGGCCGCCGAACGGGTCGACGGCATCAATGCAGAGATAGCGATGGCCGACCTACTCGATCAGCGACGCGTCATCGAAGTGGGTCTGCAAACCGGGCGTCACTTCGCATCGGCCGAAGACGCCTCCCGACTGCGGGATGCGCTCGGCGTTGCCCTACCAGCCGGGCTTCCGGCTGCATTCACCGATTCGGTCGACAACCCTTTGCTCGATCTCGTCAGTCGTTTCGCCCGCACCCATGGGCCGTTCCTCACCCGAGAACTCACGGCACGGTTGGGCGTTGATGCCGAGCGGGCCGACACCTCGTTGGCCGAACTGGAACGACAGGGTCGGGTGGTCCGGGGCGAGTTCCGTCCCGATGGCTCGGAACGGGAGTGGTGCCACAGCGATGTGCTCCGGATCCTCCGTCGGCGTTCACTCGCAGCGCTGCGGAGTGAGGTGGAGCCGGTCGATGGCGATGTGTTGGCGCGCTTCCAGCCGCAATGGCAGCATGTCAATTCGAAACTCCGGGGCGTGGATGGGGTGGCTGAGGTCCTGACGGCTCTGCAGGGTGCTTCGCTGCCGGCGTCGATACTCGAGTCCGATGTACTGCCATCTCGCATTCGCAACTACACCCCAGCCGATCTCGACACCCTTCTCACCGCCGGCGAGGTGGTGTGGGCCGGCGCCGGTGCCTTGGGCGCCGGAGATGGTCGGATTCGGTTGGTATTCCGTGATCAAGCCCCTCTGCTGCTACCCGAACCCACCGATCCGCCTGATGGTCCGATGCATCATGCGATCAGGGCGTGCCTGGTAGAGCGGGGTGCGGTGTTTTGGAACGATCTCACGGTGGCGGTGCAGGAGGCCGAGCTGGACTACTCCGAGACGGTTGTGCTCACCGCCTTGTGGGATCTGGTGTGGGCCGGCGAGGTCACCAACGACGCGTTGACGCCATTGCGAGCTGTGGTTTCAGGCGCTACTCCGAAGAAGTCGCCGGGTGGTCGAACCGGCCGAGCCGGCCGCCGTCCCGGACTTCGATCACTCAGCCGGATGGGTCCGCCTTCGGCCACCGGACGCTGGTCACTGGTGGCACCGCTACGTCGCCCGACCCCTACCTCCACCGAGATCGCCACAACTCGGGCTCTCCAGCTGCTGGAACGGTATGGCGTGTTGACCCGCGAAATGGCGCTGGCCGAAGGTGCCGAAGGCGGCTTCGCCGGCGTCTACCCGGTGCTGAAGGAGTTGGAAGATCGCGGCCAAGTGCGGCGCGGCTACTTCGTTGCGGGTCTCGGTGCGGCTCAGTTCGCTCTGCCCGGCGCCGTCGACCGACTTCGAGATGAACGGCGGGACACTGCGATGCCCCGCGATCTCGACCCGGCTGACGACTGGATCGTTCTCTCCGCCGCCGACCCTGCTCAGCCCTATGGTGCGGCCCTGCCGTGGCCCGAGACCGAGGGTCGACCCAGCCGCAGCGTCGGAGCGTACGTTGTGCTCAACGCCGGGAAGCCCGTGGTCTATTTGGAACGGGGCGGTCGTAGCATCGTCACCTTCGAAGGGATCGGTGATGATCCAGCCTGGGTGCAAGAGCTGGTTACGTTGGTGAAGGCCCGCAGGATCAAGCAGATCGAGGTGCGCAAGATCGACGGCATTTCCACCGCTGAGCATCCTGAGGTCCGTGACACCCTCCTGGCCGGTGGTTTCGCCCTCGGCTACAAAGGCCCCACCCTCCGCCGCTAGAACTCCCCGCCGATCCCCTTCCCCAAATTCCTGTGGAGAGCCACATCCCATGTGGCTCAGACAAGGGCAGATGCTTGATTTGTAGCTATCAGCCGGGATTTGGCCGACACTGAGTGAAACGAATCGCTCCGGTCTACCTTGGGTTCTCTCGCTCGCAGGTGCGACGGTGCGCACACCGATTGATCTGCCACGAAGTTGCAGCGCATATGCGCCTACGAGCGGAGGACAGTGTGAAGATCGATTTCAAGGTGTTGGGACTGTTCCGACAGCAAGGCGGCGTTGTGCACCGAGAACAGGCCAGGGCGGCCGGTCTGTCGTATCGCCAGATCGACTACCGTCTCAACCGCGGCGACTGGATCAAGTTACGAGACTGCGTGTACCAGCACGTGGCATTTCCCGAGTCGGATCTCTCGAGACTGTTTGCACTGACTCTCGGGGGAGCCGGACATGTCAGTCACCGCTATGCCGCGCGCTTGTATGGGCTTGACATGGTTCAGCGCGCGAGACCAGAGGTCACTACCCGGCCGAGTCTCGGTCTGGTCTACTCAGGTGTCATCACCCACGAATCCAAGCAGCTCGAGACTGCCGATCTAAGTTGGATCGACGGCCTTCATGTCAGTGGGATTGAGCGAACAATCATGGATTGCGCAGCTGTGATTCACGAGAAATGGAAGATCCTTGCTCTGATAGATCAAGCCCGCCTCATGAACCTGACCACTCCGGCCAAGCTGCGAGATTGCCTCGCGATTCATGCCAGACGGGGCCGCAACGGGACGGTCAACTTCCGACGCGCACTGGATCACGTCACCGATGCTCCTCCTGCGATCGGTCATCTCAGCCGGCAAGCGTCACAGATCGTTACCAGCGGCGGACTGCCCGAACCTCAGTTTGAATCGCAGATCTTCGATCGCGACGGCAACTTCATTGCGCAGGTCGATGCGTCCTGGCCGATCGGGTACGTGCATTTCTACGACGGCTTTGGGCCCCATCGGTCGCGTCGTTCTCAAACGAACCGGGACATCGTGCAGCGAGCGAGGCTTCGCAACGAGGGTTTCGTAGTAGACGAGTTCACCTACGACCAGATCAACGACGACCCGGCGTTCGTTCTCCGAACGTCGATTCAGGGATACGGTCGGGCGCTCGAACGGTCTCGGAGACCCATTGCGTTGGGTCTCCAGAATCCCTGTTGATTGCCACAAATCGATGTTCTGCCAGCGTGATATCCACAACCAGTGTGGCTATCCACAGGAATTTGCAGGAAGGGGGCTAGAGGGTGTGGATGGCGTCGAGGGGGTTGAGTTTGGCGGCTCGGCGGGCCGGCAGATACGCCGCCAGCACGCCGATCAGTCCGGCCATCACCACGATCACCACCAACGTGATCCAGGGGATCGTCACCTTGTCGATCACGCTGTCGGGAATAGCCCGAACCCCGGCGATCCCGAACAGGATCCCCAGGGCAATACCCAGCAACGATCCAAACAGGCTCACCATGATCGCTTCCCACCTGATCGTTGACATGAGCTGCCCTCGCGTCATACCGACCGCTCGCAGCAAACCGATCTCCCGGGTCCGTTCCAGCACCGATAGGACGATGGTGTTGACCACGCCGAAGAACGCAACCACCAACGCCAGCCCCAGTAGCCCATTGATGAGTACCAGCAAGCCGTTGATGCCGCTTTCCAGCTGTTCTTGAAGATCATCGTTGTCGAACACCTGCACGCTGGGGTAGCTACTGCCCAGTTCCTTGGCATCGGCAGTTGTTGCGGCGATGTTGGCACCGCTGGAGAAGGTGGCACCGATCGCTTCGATAGGGGCGTCGTCGTGGCGTAGAAGAAGTGAGTTGTCCATCAACATCGCACCGTTGGTAAAGGTCGTCTCGTTGGCAAAGATCCCGGCGATCTCAACCTGCTCGGTGACGCCGTCCTCGAACTCGACCCCCAGCGTCTGACCCACTGCAAGCCCGCGATCCTCAGCCAGCGTCGTTGCGATCAGAACCGCCGAGCCTTCGGTCAGACCGTCGAAACTTCCTTCGCCGACATCGTAGGTGAGGACTTTTTCGCCGGTACTGGCGGTGAAGCCGTCGGCGGTGAACACGTCGCCGTCGGTTCCACCGAGTCGGATCGGAATGGACCGATACTCGCTCACCGCGTCGATTCCGTCGAGTTCGCCAAGCGCAGCAGCCAACTCGTCGGGCAGCGGTTCGCCGAACTCGGTGCTCACGAAGAGATCCGCCCCGATGCTGTTGTCGAGCACGTCGCTGAGGCTGGACTTGAGAGACTGACCCAGCACGGACACCAGTGTGACGAGCGCCAGACCGATCATCAACGCGGTGGCAGTGGCGGCGGTGCGCTGCGGGCTGCGGGAGGCGTTCTCCCTGGCGATGCGTCGCCATCTTGGCTTCGGATCCACCCCGGAACGAGTCGACAAGAAGCCGGAAGCCATCGGCCAGGGCCCTGGGTCCGGAGAACAGGAACAGTGCGCCCAACGCTCCGAACATGGCACCAAAGATGATCGTGATCACCTGGTTCGCCCCCGATGGCGGCGTGAAGATTTGGTCCTCTGCACCGTCCTGGCCCGGCACCGTGAGCTCACCGGTGATGCCCGTGCCATAGACGAGCGCTCCGATGCCGCCCACGAGTAACGCCACGCCGCCGACGAGCAACAGGACCCCGCTGATGGTTCCCAGAAATCCCACCAGTCCGGATCGCCCCAGCGCCTGTACGGCGACACCGGCGAAAAGGCCCGACAGGAGAGCGACGCCCACAAAGGTCAGAACCGCGCCGATCCCCAACAGCACAAGGGTGCCGGTGAGACCCGCAGCGCCGGTGAGTCCGTAGCCGACGGCGAGAAGGCCCACGGCGGTGACGAGTGCTCCGACCAGAACTCGGACCCGTCTGTTTCTCGATGGAAGGCCCTTCGTTCCGTATCGCCTCGACCGGAGAGATCTTGCCTGCCTTGAACGCAGGCAGCAGTGCCGACACCAACGTGGCGAGCAGCCCCACGATCAGGGCGACGATGATCGTACGAGGGCTGATGACCGTGCTGGTCTCGGGGAAACCACCCTGGCTTTCGAACAGCGCCTTGATCAGCTCAGCCACTCCGACGCCACACACGATGCCGAGCATCGAACCGATCACCCCCACCAGGATCGCCTCGAGGAAGATGGTGGCTCTTATCTGACCGCGGCCGGCACCGATGGCTCGGAGCATCCCGATCTCCTGGATCCGCTGACTGACCAGGATGGCGAAGGTGTTGTAGATGATGAACAGGCTCACGAACAGAGCGACCAGGGCGAAGCCGAGGAGCACGTAGCCCAGAATGTTGATCACCTGGTTGAAGTCCTCGCTGTCGTTGGCGCTGGCTTGGGCCTGATCGATCACCTCGACACCTGTGGGTAGCAACGGTTCGATAGCCGACAGCACGGCGCTGGGTAGAACACCCGATGCGGCCTGCACCTCCATGGCATCGACAAGACCAACTTTGTCGAACTGCTGTTGGCCGGTTGGCAGATCGAACAGGGTGAACCACGCACCGCCGCCGGGGAACGAAACGATGCCGTCGATGGTGAATTCTTGAAGCCCGGCCGGTGTCTGAAAGGTAACCGTGTCGCCGACTCCGAATCCGAGCGCCTCGGCCTGTTCGATGTTGATCGCCACCGAGTCCTCACCCGACGGAGCGGTGCCCTCGAGGAGCTCGAACCCGCCACCTTCCTCGCTGGGTCCGTTCCACGAGAAGGTGAGAATCGGAGGTCCGTTGGGGGTCTGTGGCTCACCCTCGGAATCGAGGCCGATGAAACCGCTAGCGCCTTCGTAGGCGACAAACCCATCTACCTCGGCTACCTGGTCAAGTGCCAGCACGTCGGCAAGTAGCGACTCGGGAATGGTCCCCGGCTCCTGACCGAAGGAATCGTTGGTGATGGGCTGGATGCGGGCGTCGAGGTTCTGGTTGGCCAATTCAACGATGCCGTCGAAGACCTTGCCGAGCGAGTCAGAAATGATGAACGACCCGCTGACGAACCCAACACCGAGCGTGATGGACAGCACTGTCAGCGCCAGTCGGCCAATGCTCTTCGATATCCCTCGGAACGCAAGTTTGAAAATCGTCATGCTCGATGCTCCGATCAGTCGCCGAGGTGGCGCATCTTGTCGAACACGCCGTCAGCGGTTGGGTTTTGCATCTCGTCCACGATCTCGCCGTCAGAGAGGAACAGAACCCGGTCCGAGTAACTGGCCGACACCGGATCGTGGGTGACCATGACGATTGTTTGATTGAACTCCTGGACAGCGTGCTGCATGAAGTCGAGAATCTCGGCGCCGCTCCGAGAATCGAGGTTCCCGGTGGGTTCGTCACCAAAGATGATGTTGGGGCGGCTGGCCAGAGCCCGTGCCACGGCAACCCGCTGCTGCTGTCCGCCGGAGAGTTCGTTGGGACGATGGCCCATCCGGTCGGCGAGGCCGACGGCACCGATCACCTGGTCCAGCCAGTGGTGATCGTGGTTGGCGCCGGCTAGGTCCAGAGGAAGAGTGATGTTCTCTTTCGCGGTCAGTGTGGGGATCAGGTTGTAGGCCTGAAAGATGAACCCGATTTTGCTGCGGCGCAACTCGGTGAGCTGCTTGTCCTTCAGCGAGGAGAGCTCCACTGAGCCGACGTAGGTTTCACCCGAGGTCAACGTGTCGAGCCCGGCCATACACTGCATGAGTGTCGACTTGCCCGAACCCGATGGCCCCATGATCGATGTGAAGACGCCGGTTTCGAACCCGACGGTCACGTCGTTCAGGGCCCGTACCTGGGTGTCGCCCTCGCCGTAGAACTTCGAAGCGTTGCGGCAGTACGCAGCGAAATGCTCGGTGGATGTGAGGTTGGCTGCCGGCGTAGGACCGGGAGTGGGTGCCGCATCGTTCATTCTCAGAACGGTAGCCGTCGTACGCGGCGCCGCTTCACAGCCGACTGCTCAACCCAAGAACCACACCGCCGCATCGGAGGGCAGCATTCGATCCGTGAAAGCGACACTGCTCAGAAGAATCTGGCTGCTCTCGGGCAGCCGCATCGGTTCGGGCCCGAAGTTCACCCAGCATGTGAGGCCGCCGGGTCGGCTGAACGCCAACACATCTGAGGCTGAATCGTTCCAGGTGATCTCCGGGCTGCTGGGAAGGTGCTCCCTCCGAAGCTTCAGCGCCGCCCGGTAGAGCTCCAGGGTGGAACCTTCAACCCCTTCCTGTACCTCGGCCGATAGATCTGCGAAGAGAGCCGGCTGGGGCAGCCACCCGTCGTTGGCGCCGAACCCGAGCGAGGGGCCCGATGCCTCCCACGGAATCGGTACCCGACATCCATCCCTACCTTTGCGGGTCCGGCCGCTGTCCTCCCAGACAGGGTCGTCGAGCACGTCGAGCGGCAGGTCATACACCTCGGGTAGCCCGAGCTCTTCACCCTGGTAGAGGTAGACCGACCCGGGTAGGGCCAGCATGAACAATGCGGCCGCACGGGCTCGACGTAGTCCGGCTTCGGCATCGAGCACATCATGGGGCCCGCCGAGCAACCATTCACGCCAATTGGTGCCCTTGGGAAGCCCGTAACGGGTGGCGTGGCGAACAACGTCGTGATTGCTGAGAGTCCAGGTGGGCACCGACCCCACCGAACCGGTGGTCGCGAGTTCGTTCCGGATGCTCTTCTCCAATTCAGCCCGATCCCACGGCGTATCGAGGAAATCGAAGGCGAATGCCTGGTGGTATTCGTCGGGTCGGATGTACAGCGGCAGCCGATCCGGTGCCACCCACGCCTCGGCCACCATCATCACGTCGCGGTACTCATCGAGAACCGAGCGCCACTGGCGAATGTATGTGTGGACCTCGTCGCGGTCCCAGTACGGATGGTCAGGAGTCTTTGCATTTGCGAGCAACTCACCAACCTCCTTCTGGTCCGGGAAGTCCATGTTCTTGGCCAGGCCGTGAGCAACGTCGACCCGAAAACCATCGGCCCCCAGATCCAGCCAGAAGCGGAGAATGTCGCAGAACTCATCCTGGACCTCGGTGTTCGTCCAGTTGAGGTCGGGCTGGGAGTCATCAAACAGGTGTAGGTACCACTGGCCATCGTCGAGCCGCTCCCATGCCGACCCGCCGAACACGCTCATCCAGTTCGTGGGAGGTTCTGCCCCGTCGGTCCCCTTTCCTGGCCGGATCAGATATCGATCGCGGGTCGGGTCACCGATATCAGCGTTGATGGCTTCGATGAACCATGCGTGTTCGTTGCTGGTGTGGTTGGGGACAAGATCGACGAGCACTCGAAGGCCCAGTTCGTGAGCTTCGGCGATCATCGCACTGGCGTCGACGAGCGTCCCGTAGCGGGGTTCGATCGCCCGGTAGTCGGCCACGTCGTAGCCGCCATCGTGCAGCGGCGATGCGTACCACGGGTTCACCCACAGCCCGTCGACGCCCAGCTCGGCCAGGTAGGGGAGCTTGGACCGGATGCCGTTGATGTCGCCGGTTCCGTCACCGTTGCTATCGGCGAACGATCGCACGTACACCTGATATATCACACCGTTTCGCCACCATTCATCGTTCATCGCCACAGTGTGCCGCAGAAGGTGAATTCTCGCCGTCGATAGCGTGACAATCACGTTTATTTCCACGGCACGAACAAATTAAATCGGCAGAAGTGTTATACACTTGCAAGCATGAGTTGTCAGGCATGTGGTCTGGCGGTTCCCGAAAACGCTCGCTTCTGTCCTCATTGCGGGAAGTCTCAGGTCACCGTCTCCGAAGAACGTCGGCTTGTAACCGTCGTTTTCGCGGACATCGTTGGTTTCAGCACCATGGCCCAGGATCTCGATCCTGAACAAGTCAAACGGCTTGTAGATGACAACTTCAAGCGCCTCAGCACTGAGATTCAGCGGTTCGGCGGCCGAGTCGACAAGATCGTCGGGGACGAGATCGTGGCCCTTTTCGGTGCCCCGGTGGCTCATTCCGACGACGCCGAGCGTGCGGTTCGAGCCGCCCTTGCAATGCAAGAAGCCGTCGCTCAGCTTGGCGGTGCTGAGAGTTCGATCACCCTTCGGATCGGTATCACCACCGGCGACGTGCTAGTTGGAGCTAGCACCATGGGAGGCGACTACACGGCCATGGGTGACACCATGAACCTGGCGTCCCGGCTCGAGAAGATCGCTGATCCGGGACAGATCGTCGTGGGTCCCGCCACCGAGGCAGCGTCTCGAGATGCAATCGTCTACCGCCCGGCCGGAGAGGTGCCTACGAAGGGGCGCTCTGGTTTGGTGAAGATATTCCAAGCGGTTCGCGCAGTGGGAGTCCCCGGCGCTCGGCGTCTTCCGCAACGGCCCCTGGTGGGCCGTTCTCACGAAATCGGACTGCTCGATGCACTAGGCAAGCTTGCGGTGGAAGCTCGCCGAGCCCAGCTGGCCGTTCTGCAAGGCGAGGCCGGCGTCGGCAAGAACCGTATTGCGTATGAAGCGGCGGAGCTTCAGCGGGAGCGGCGCGGTGCGCTGGTCCTGCAGGGACGTTGTGCCCCCTATGGCGAAGCAAATGTGTGGTGGCCTATCGCCGAAGCGCTGCGGGCTGCACTTTCGATCGGTGGAGATGCGCCAGTCGATGATGCTCGGTCGGCAATCGAGCATTGGCTCACCGAACGGGACGACGACGGAGATTCCATCCGGATCATTCCCGGTCTGCTCCACACCCTGGGGTACCAAACGTCGCTCCGGGGTGGCGATCGCGAACGAAATCGGGCCGAGGTGTACTTGGCGGTGTCGACACTGCTGGGGTCCCAGCTCGAACGAACACCGATCGTCTTCGTTCTGTCAGACGCCGACTGGGCCTCCGACGCCGTCTGGGGACTGCTGGAACAACTGCTCAACGGGCACGCCGATCAGCCCCTGTTCGTCATCATCACCAGCCGAGACGCGGACCTACCTTCGGGCCTTCGCAGCGGAGACTTCGGCAGCCTGACCTTCGAGGTGCAGCCCCTCGATCCCGCAGCAACCGCTGAGCTGATTCCCCATCTGGGTGTCTCCCTCAGCGAGCGAAATGCGGCGCGGCTGGTGGAACGCTCCGGTGGGAATCCGTTCTTCCTTGAAGAACTGGTGGCGCTCATCGAGCTTCGCTCCGCCGATGGCGCTGGGCTCAGCGACGACGAGATCGTCGATCAGCTCATGACCGCAGAGGTCCAGAAGCTCCCCGACACCCTTCGAGGGACCATCGCTGCCCGGCTCGATGGTTTGGGAACCGGGCCTCGTCTACTTCTAGACGATGCCGCAGTACTGGGTCGGGCCGGACCGATCGAGGGCCTTGATCGGATGGCGAAGGAGGCGCGGGGTCTCCAGGACATCTCTGCCGACCTCAACCAGCTCACCGAGGAGGGCCTGATCGAGATCGGCGACGGTCGCTACCGTTTCCGTTCCGACCTGGTGCGCGATGTTGCGTACGCAACTATCACCAAGACCGTCCGTGCTCAGCGCCACTATCAGATCGCTGACTTCCTGGAACGCCAAAGTCACCCGAGCCTGCGGAACTCCGCAGTCGCTGCTATCGCCGATCACTATCGACGTTCGGCTCAGCTGGTGGGTGAGATGGGCTCGGTGGTCTCTGTCGACCGAGCCACAGTGATGGCAAAGGCCGTGTACTGGGTCAAGATCGCCGGCGATCGGGCTCTCGAGAGCGATCCGCCATCTGCTGAGTTGTGGTTCAGGTCAGGGTTTGATCTGGCCGCCGATACCGAAACCAAGGCATCGATGCTGTACGGCAGGGCTCGGTCCAGACTCGAGATCGGCCAGCTCCAGCTGGCACGCGAGGATCTCGATCAGCTCGATCATCTGATGAGTCGCGACCCACTGCTCAGGGCACAGACCCTCTTGGTTCGCGGCAACCTCGAACGACGGAGTCGAAACCACGCCGAGGCCTCATCGATGTTGCGAGAGGCGGCCGACCGGCTGGCAGCCTTGGACGAACGAGGTGAGCAGGCTCTCGCTCTGCGGCTGCTGGGCCTCGCCGAACTCGAGCGGTCCCAGCACGATCTTGCTCGTCGAGCACTTGAAGCATCACAACGGGTTGCGGCGTCCATCAACGATGAACGTAGTGAGGCGTGGGCCTACCAGAGTCTGGCGTGGCAGGCCTTTCGTGCAGGCCGGGTCGACGAAGCAGAAGGATTTGTCAATCGAGCCCGTGCCCTCTTCACCAGCCTTGATGACCTCGGCGGGCTCACCTGGACACGGGGTGTGGAAGGGTGGGTGCAGTTCCACAACGGCCATCTGAGCGAAGCCGAAGCGGTTGTTGCCGAGGTGTTGCCCGAGACAATGCGACGGGGTGACCCGTGGGCGGAATGCATCATCCAGGTATTGAATGCCTCGGTCCATCTGTGGTCGGGCCGTCCAGCGAAGGCACTAGCCGCAGCTCAACATGCGTTGACGGCCTCGGCTCGAGCGGATGCCGTGAACCTCGCCGTTCAAGCCCGTGCGGTACAAGGCCGAGCTCAAATCTCATTGGCCAACATCGATGAGGGTTTGCTGTCTCTCGAGCAATCCTATGCTCTGGCCGACCATCAGGGCGATGCCGATTCGCAGCGGCTCGCAGCTGCGGCCAACTGTGCTGCTGCGGCGCGATTGGGTGATGCATCCGGCGTCATGCACTGGGCCGGCAAGTTCGATTCGGTCCATTCCCGTCCAGATGTGGTCGGTGAGAGCGAGACCATCGTGTCGGTGGCGCTGGGTCTGCTCCAGCAAGGTCGGGTGGAAGAGGCTCTGCGCGAGCTCACCTGGGTCGACAGCCATGTCCCGGCCGCCACCCGCCTGGCCGGCGACGCAGTCAGTGCGCTGATTTATGTTGCTGCCGGCGATCTCGAAAACGCGATCGAGCGGATCGACGTGGTATTGGCTGGTGAGGGAACCTATTTGGATGTTTTCCGGGCCCGCACAGCACTCTCTGGCATGTACATGCGGCAGGGTCGTACTACCGAGGCAAAATCGGTGTTCGAACACGCTCTCGCCGAGATGACGATCAGCGGCGATCGGATCACGGCCCCCATAGGCCGTCTGTTCGCAGGGGTGTGCCGATTCGAATCGCTGGAAGTCGCCGAGCAACGGTGTCGTTCGCTCGGGATCGACCCCACCGGCTGGGTGAGGGCATTCCATTCAGTTGTCGGATTCGAGGAATCGGTCAGAACTGGTGGGTGAGCAGCCGGTCCACGATTTCGTCACCAATTGCCAACGCCGCAGTGGCGGCCGGAGATGGAGCGTTCAGAACGTTGACAACGCGATCCGTTTCAGACCACACGAAATCATCGAGAAGTGATCCTTCACGACTGACCGCTTGAGCCCGCACACCGGCGGGCGAGGGCACGAGATCTTCTACCTGAACAGCCGGGACCAGCCGCTGCAATGCCTTCACGAACGCTCGCTTCGAGAAGGACCGGTAGTACTCGCCCATGCCGGTCTTCCAGTAGCCGCGGGCCAGTCGCCACCATCCAGGATTTCGAAGGACTTCGCTGAGATCCTTGAGATTGATGTCTCCCCAGGTGTAGCCCTCCCGGGCAAGGGCGAGCACCGCGTTCGGGCCGGCATGGATCGAGCCATCGATCATGCGGGTGAGATGCACACCGAGGAAGGGGAACTCGGGATCGGGTACCGGATAGATCAGGTTGTTGACCAGATGGCGACGGTCGGTGGCCAGCTCGAAGTACTCGCCTCGGAACGGCATGATTCGCTCGGTGGTGTTCGGGGCGGTTTGAAGTGCCAGTCGATCACTATGGAGTCCACCGCAGGTGACAACCAAGCTCGCCTCGAGGTCGCCCTTGGTGGTCGACACTCGAACGGTCGACCCTTCGTTGATGGTGGTGACTTCGGTACCGGTGCGAACGGTGCCACCCATCTCGCCAATCGTTCTTTCCATCACCTGACATACGTTGCTGTAGTTGGTTATGCCGGCCGCTGGGACGTGCAGCCCAGCAATGCCGGCTGCATGGGGCTCGAGTTCTTTGAGTTCACCGGCGGTGATACGGCGAGCAGCCACGCCATTGGCGGCGGCCCGTTCTTCCAGGAAATCCAGTCGAGGAAGGTCGAGGTCCTGGGTTGCAACAATCACTTTGCCGCACACGTCGTGGGCGATGCCGTGCTCCTCACAGAACGCCACCATGGCTGCCCGACCCGAGGTGGCGAGAAGTGCCTTCCGACTACCGGGTTTGTAGTAGATCCCGCTGTGCAGAACACCGGAGTTGTGCCCGGTCTGGTGGACCGCCACCGCTGGTTCCTTCTCGACCACAGTGACCTGAAGGTTCGGTTGCTGCTTCAGCAGTTGGTGGGCGGTTGCCAGTCCGACGATTCCGCCGCCAACAATCACGATGTCGGTCTTGTCCATGTCTATTCCTTCGCTCGCCTCGTGGTCCAGTGAACTCTTCGGCCGTGGCCGTGGGAGGTTGAGATGACAGATGACTCAACCCGATGCAGTTGTTTCGGTCGACTCCGCTGGAGGGGCCGCCGCAGTGGTGGGGGTTGTTGAGGTACTGGTGGCCCCGGGCGGAATCATCAGCTGTTGGCCGGCTGCGATGCGATTGGGGTCGTCGAGGTTGTTGTACTTCGCCAGTTCGTCAGCGTTCAGTCCGTATGCCGACGCAATACGACCAACGGAGTCACCGGGCTGAACCACATAGGCGGTCGGTTGCTCCGGGGCCTCTGTGATTGGAACTGTGGTGGCGGTAGTGGCGCGAACGGTCGTTGCCGTTGTAGTGGTGTTCTCGGCCGACGAAACCGGCTCGGTTCGACCACAGGCCACAACAAGAACGGCGGCGGCGACAACGACTGCAAGAAACCTCGAAACCATGATCCTTGTAGTGTTGCAGGAAATTCAGTGGCCCTTGTGCCGCCGGACCGACTTCGAGCGCTTGTTTGCTCGCCGGTCAGCTTTTTCTGAGCGCTCATCAGCGGAGACCTTGGCCCGACCTCGCGCTCGACGCTCGAACTCGAGCTTCTGGAGGTCCTGCTCGTCCAGTTCGGCCTTGAGTTTGAGGTAGTGGTCCACACGCCGTTTGGTGACCACTCCTTCTCGGGTGAGCCTCCGCACCGCACAGTCGGGTTCGCGATGATGGGTGCAATCGGAGAACCTGCACTGGTTGGTCGCTTGAGCGATGAGTGGAAAGGTCTTTGCCAGACCTCGCCATGCATCCCACAGTGCGATTTCGCGGATCCCGGGGGTATCGACCACGATGCCGCCTCCGGGTAGGGGGATGAGATCACGGGTCACGGTGGTGTGCCGACCGCGTCGATCGACGGCCCGGACCTTTCCGATCCGCTGCACCTCGCCGCCGGACAGCGTGTTGACAAGGGTGGACTTGCCGATGCCGGAAAGCCCGATGAGCGCGACGGTGCGGGTGCCGTGGATGCGTTCCTGTACCGCTTCGATGTTCCGACCGGTATGGGTGGAGATCGCCAGGCACTGGACGCCGGGGGCGATCGCCTGGATCGCCTTGACCGCCGCGTCGGGATCGTTGACCTGATCGGCCTTGGTGAGTAGAACGACCGGCTCGGCGCCGCTGTCCCACGCGATCACCAAGAGGCGCTCCAGTCGAGGGAAATTGACGGGCCGATCCATCCCCTGCATCACGAACACGTCGTCGACGTTCGCTGCCAGAATCTGAGGTTCGGGAATGCGGCCGGGAGCGCGCCTGGTCAGAGCGGTCCGCCGGGAGGCGATTGCCGAGACCAGGTATTCGCCGTCATTGTCCTCGTCGGCTCGAATGGTGACGAAGTCTCCGGTCGCCGGTGCCAGACCGGTTTTCGTGCGGATCGAGGCTGACGTCGCTGTGACGACGTTGTTGTCGCCGACGAAGGCCACACAGGTTCCACGGTGAGTTCTCGCTATCCGACCCTTCAGTTCTGCGTCCTGTTTAGCGGCCCACTTGTCGAGCTTGGCTGTCCAGCCCAGCGATGCCAGGTCGGGTGCGAGCCGGGTCATGTGGTCGGTCACGACAACGACCCCACAGGTGTGGAGGGGATCATGGTTTGGTCCGAACCGGATCCGACCCCGAGATGTTCATTGAGAAACTCGAGCTGAAGGAGCAGAAGGTTCTGCGCCACGATCGATTGTGGAGTCATGTGGGTCACCCCGCTCAGCGGTAGCACTCGATGGTCGCGGCCGTTGGCCAGAAGTGCGGAGGAGAGCTGGAGAGTGTGGGCGGCAACAACGTTGTCGTCAGCGAGGCCGTGGATCAGGAGAAGCGGTCTGGTGAGCAAGCGTGCATCATTGATGAGGCTGGTTCGGTTGTACTGTTCAGGGTTTTCGTCCGGATGGCCCAGGTAGCGCTCGGTGTAGTGAGTGTCATAGAGGGCCCAATCGGTCACCGGTGCTCCGGCGATTGCGGCGTGGATGCGATGCGGGGCTCGTAGCGCAGCGAGGGCGGCAAGGTAGCCACCGAAGGACCAGCCTCGTATCCCGACCCGTTGCATGTCGATGAACGGGTACAGGTGGCCAGCGGCATCGAGAGCGTCGATCTGGTCCTGAAGAACCGGCTCGGCCAGGTCACCCCACACCTCGCGTTCGAACGCTGGTCCCCGGCCGGGGGTGCCCCGACCGTCGGTGACGATGACGGCATACCCCTGCTCGGCAAACCAGCGAGAAACCAGATGAGGGTTGTGCGACTTGAGTACCCGTTGGGCGTGGGGGCCACCGTAGGGGTCAAGCAGAACGGGAAGGGATGTCATCCCGTCGTGGTCGGAGGGGAGGAATACAGCGGTGGCCAGGGATCGCGGTCCCAGAAAGCAGAACTCCGGATCGGCTCGCAGCCCCGGATCGTGGACAAGGTTCTGTATCGGGTGCGTTTGGCCGTCTCGGGTAACTGAAAACGATGTTACCGGTGTCGACGGACCGGCCGAGCTGAGCACAACGGTGCCGTGAGCGGCGGTTGCGCCGTGAACCCCGGGTTCGGTTGCCAGCTGTACGGGTGGGCCGCCGTCGGCGGGGACCTGAAGGACATGGATCTCGGTTGGATCAGTTCCGCTGGCTGTCACCATCACGCCGTCTGCATCGATGGACACAATGGACCTCACCTGCATCGAGGCGTCGGTTGCCGGTGCGCCGTTGACACACAGCGCCCGCCGGTCGGGTAGATCCTCGATCGTGTAGAGCGCCTCATTGTGGATCCGAGGCGCGCCGGGATGTAGTTCGGTCCAGCAGGGCATCGCCTATTGCCCGAACTTCTGTCGTGGTCCCACCGATCACGTCGATAGAGACGATCGAAGTGGTGCGTTGGTCGCGCGATTGTGCAACAAGGATCGGAATGTCCTCGCTCCAGGTGATGTCGGCCAGGTACTCCAGTCCTTCGGTTTGCCACACGATCTCCCGCACCCGGCCCGAAAGGGGGAGGTGATAGAGCGCAACCGACGCGTTGGTCGTTCCCGCTGCCGGATAGCGGATCTCGGTCGCAGGCGCACTCGGCTGGGAGGGGTCGCTGATGAACCAGCGTTCGACATCGGAGACGTCTGCCCGCGTTGCCAGCAAGGAGGTGCTGTCGGGCGACCACCAAAAGCCGCGGGTTCGTCCCATTTCTTCGGCTGCGACAAACTCGGCGAGCCCCCACGACACACTGGGGTTGGCTTCGGCCGGGGAGAGTTGGCTGTCGTGGTCGGTCGACGGGTCTGCTCCGAGCTTCACTACTCGAAGGGCTGAGTCAGCATACGTAGGCGATGAACTGGCCATCGGGCGAGAGGCGAGCATCGAATGCCGGCGATGCGGTGCCGACCCTGCGCACTCGAGCGGTGGTGGTATCAGCCAGGTACACCGAGCCAGCCAGAACAAATGTGGCGAGCGGCTTCGATCGGGCGACGGCGTAGCGGACAATTCCTCCTGCCGACTCTCGGGCTCGTTCTCGACGGGCTCGTTCCTCCGCAGTCAACTCATTGGTTTCATGGTCGAGCGATGTTGGATCCACCACGATCCGCTCGTTGCCGGTTGCGGTGTCGATGGCCCACAGCGACAGTGTCGGCGAGGTTCCACTTGCGGATCGAAGAAACAACACGGTCTCGCCGTCGTGGACAATTGTGAAGGATCGGGGGACGCCGAGACTGAACCTCTGGGTCTCCGCATACAACAGCGGGAACCCCAAAACTGCCGAGTCTTTCGCTCCTCCCATCACTTGTCGAACCTAGCCAATCGCTACGCCGAGTGCGTACCGAACCGCCGGTGGACTTGGGATTTCATCTGACCCGGGCTTGGACTCCGAGATCACCGAAGCCGGCCCGCATACAGTTCTTCAGCAGTTTGGTCTCGGGGACGGCAGCGGGATCAATGTGCATTCCCACAAAGACCGAGTCGGTGTAGGACAGGAGTGAGACGTTGACAGCGGTGCCAGCGACCGGACCGATGGGAATCCACCGTTGCACCCGCTGACCTGCGAAGTACGCGTCGACGGCGAGGGCCGGGCAGGTTGCTGGTGGCGATGTCGACTCTGCTGGCCTGACCTAAGGCCAAACCGGTGGCGAGGTTGGTGGGTAGGGCCGCTGCGAGCCCGCTGACCGAACCGATGAGATCACGATGGTCACGCAGGGCGTGGCGTCGTAGTTCGATTTCGTTGTTGATGTATGCGATTCGTTCAGCGGTGCCCACACCGTGGCCCGGCAGGGGGATGCTGGTGGGGGTGAAGGCGTTGGCATGTGGATCATCGTCAGGGCGACGCGTGCTCACCACAACCGTCGAGGAGATCTCGGGCAGTTCCACTCCGTACTCATCGTGATAGCGCAGAACCCCTTCGGCGCAGGCTCCAACGAAGATGTCGTTCAGACGGACGCCGTGCTCGTTGGCCGAAGCCTTGAGAGCGGCAAGGGGGATCTCCAAGTATTCGAAGCGACGGTTCCGGGATCTTCGTTGCCACAACTCCGAGCCGGAGTGGCCGCTCAGACTAGGGAATTGGCCGGCCACAACCCGGGCAGCCTGCACGGCGTCGTTGCCGACGGCTGTCACCCGGCGTCGATCTGCGATCAACGAGGCGACACTGCCGATTCGGTCGAAGAACCCGGAGCCGTCGTCGGTCTGGTTGTCTTGGTTCTTGTCGGACTTCTCGGCCTTGTCGTTGACCGCCTTCACACCTTCCTCGGCCTGAAGCTCGTTGAAGAGCTGATCGAGATCGATCAGCGGGGGTTTCGTGCCCGGTTCGCCGAATCCGTAGATCTCGCCTGCCATTTCGAGCGCACCGGCGCCATCGGCGATCGAGTGGTGGAGCTTGCTGATCAGCGCAGCCTTGCCTCCGGGAAGACCGGTGAGGACGAGAATCTCCCACAGCGGACGACTGCGATCGAAGGGGTCGTTGATCCAGTGCACGACCGCTTGGTTCAGTTCGTCGGCGGTCGCCCGAGGTGGAAGTCGCATGAACCGCAGATGGTGACCGAGGTCGAACTGGGTGTCGAGCGTCCAGTGCGGGGTGCGGATTCCCAGTGTGGGCTGGGCAACACGGACGCGTAGTCGGGGTACGTTGGCGACCGCCTTGACGATCGATGCGGTTGCCCACTCACGATCTGGAGCCTTTGCCAGAATCATCAACGATCCCATCGTTGATGCGAGATTCGGGTTGGCTTCCAGCCCCCACATCATCGACTCGGTCTCGTTCATCTCCAGGTCCACCCCTTAAGTATGGGCTTGGTTCGTTGGGTTCCAGAGTCCGATGTTTTGGCCGATACACTATGAAGAGCTAGAACGGGTATCCGCCCGGCAAGGAAATGAGGTGGCCGTAATGGTCAAAGTATGGATTGATCAGGATCTTTGTACGGGCGATGGCCTTTGTGCCGAGATCGCTCCCGATGTGTTCTTCGGTAAGGATGATGGTCTGTACTACGTCAAGGAAGATGCCTCCAACTTCGGCGAGGAGAAACTGTTCGACGGGGAAGCCCATCCTGGTGGTGTCGAGGGAATGGCCCGAATTCCCGACGGTGGACTTGGACCGTGTGATCGAATCCGCCGAGGAATGCCCCGGAGAGTGCATCTTCATCGAGGTCGATTAGACCCCAGCAGCCGGTCGAGTAGACCCCAGCAGCCGGTCGACTAGACCCAGCAGCTCGTACGCTTCTGGGGTGGGACCATATTGATGTTGTAGCGCCGGGCCTTTGGCCCGGCGTTACTCATTCACTCCGCACATGGGCCGAAAGGATCATGTGTATTGGGACTGGTTCATAGCGACGAAGTTCGTCGCGGCTGGCGTGTTGATGGTTGGCCTGGGATGGATGTGGCAGACGCGCCATGAGGTGATCGGCCCCTACACCGGTGGGCAGGATGTCGAGGCACTACAGATCTCCCCTCTCACCCTCTCCGCTGCGACCATCCCGCCCGGTGAGCCGTCGTTGCTGGCACTCGCCAGACCTCCCGACATCGGGTCTGTGCCTCTCGGTCGTTTGGCCTTTGCCGAACCCGACGTCGAGGAACCCGTCATCCGAGGTGGGGACTCGTCATTGTCGGGCACCGTCAGTGGGTTGGCCGAAGACGACCTGGGCGGCGAGGTGTTGATCACCCGGATCACCGACGGGGGACAGGCAGAGATCTCGGTTCCGATTGAGAGCGATGGCTCGTGGGAGTCGGGTTCGATCCGGGGCGGCCGGTACCGCGTGCGAGCGTTCGTTCCGTCGGTGCGGGCATCGAATGGATCGGCGGTGGTCTTCCTCTCCGATTCACAACAAGAGAAGCTGGCGCTCAGTGTCACCACGCCTCCTCTGGGGCTGGTCCTCGACGTCGTGGGGCCCGAGGCTCCTGAAATCGGATCTCCGGCGGTGATCGCAATCACCGCCGGACGCCAAGAAGTTGATGCCGATGGCCGATCCGTTGTGGTCCCGGTGGCCGGCCTCCCGGTTCAGGTTGCATTCTCACCGGTGGTCAGCTTGTTGTCTGACAACACGGCCTCCACCGACAGCGGAGGGGCGGCACGATTCCTGGTTCGTTGTGAGCTGATCGGAACCGCAGCGGTGACTGTCGCCTTCGAGGAACAGAAAGCGGTCCTGACGATTCCGCCGTGCGTGACTCCCCGCCCCATCGGGGTCGACGAGGAGGGCCAAGACGATGGTTGAACCCGATCGGTTCGCCGAACGGCGAGGAACAGGCGTCGCGCTCGGCCTGCTGAACACCGGCGCGGCCCTGGCGATCGGTGTCTTCGTGCTTCCTCCGGTGATCATGGGGGTCGCAGCCCTCACCCTGTTGAAGGCACCCCTGCCTGGTGATCTGCCAGACGAGCGTCCCGACCTGATCGCCAGGCCGTCGGTCATCGTCGATTCTCAAGGCACCGAGATCGGTCTGTTGCGGGGGTTCGAACAGACCGTTGACATCAAGCAGTCCGATGTTCCTCAGGTGATGAAGGACGCGATCGTTGCAATCGAGGACAAGCGGTTCTGGGAACACGACGGTGTCGACCTTGAAGGCGTAGCCCGAGCGGCACGAGTGAATCTCGAGGCTGGCGGTATTGCTCAAGGCGGATCGACCATCACCCAGCAGTACGTGAAGAACGTGTATCTCAACAAGGACCGGACCTTCGAGCGCAAGGCCCGAGAAGCGCTGCTGGCGGCCGAACTGGAACAGGTGATGTCGAAGGAAACGATCTTGTTCCGCTATCTCGAGACCTCGTACTTCGGAGCCGGTGCCTACGGCATCGGAGCGGCGGCCGAGGTGTACTTCGGTCGGCCTATCAACGACATCGATATCTCCGAAGCTGCCACTCTTGCGGGCATCGTGAAGGCACCATCGAGGCTCAGCCCTCGAGAGAACGTCGAGGCCGCCGATGAGCGTCGCCGTTTGGTCCTTCAAGCGATGCTCGATCAGGGTTACATCGACCAGGAGGACTTCGAGCGCGAAGCGGCCCGGACCCTGTGGTTGGTGGAACAGGGTGATCCTCCTGCCGGCCCGGTGACGGTTGTTGTTCCGCTGGAACAGAAAGGTGCCACCGATCACCCGTTCTTCGTCGACTGGGTGGAGGCCGACCTACTCCAACAATTCGGGGATGACACGGTGTACCGGGGCGGACTGACGGTGGAAACGACGATCGACCCAGATCTTCAGGCACGTTCGGAGAGAGCCGTGGCCGAGCGTCTGGGTTCAACCCAGTATCCGGTGGAAATGGCGTCGGTGACGTTGGATCACTCCAACGGCCATGTTCTCGCCATGGTCGGTGGCCGTGACTACGACTTCAGCCAGGTCAATCTCGCAATCGGCGGAAGCACCGGCTTCCAGCCCGGATCGTCGTTCAAGCCGATCGTTCTGGCTGAGGCCTTCAGCCGGGGCTTGGGACCCGAAACGATGTACCGGGCGCCGGGATCATATGTGGTTCCGGGTTGCTTACGGCGAGCAGTGCACGATCGAAAACTACGACTACAAGGACCGAGGCCGCATTGATCTCCGAGAGGCGACGTGGAAGTCGGTCAACACCGTGTTTGCCCAACTGGTCCTCGACGTCTCGATCCCCGACACGGTGACCCTGGCCCGACAGCTCGGTCTGGATCGGTTGGACCCCGACCGCGACTACGGCGCCAGCCTGGCGCTCGGGGCGGCGGAGACCTCACCTCTCGAGATGGCCTCGGCCTACGGCACGTTCGCCAACCGAGGTATTCGGATTCCTCCCACCGGGATCCTCCGGGTTCTCGATGACGACGGGAACGTGCTGCTCGACAACACCACCGGTCTCGGCCGACGGGTGTTGGAGGAGGAGGTTGCCGACCACGTGACCGATGTTCTCATCGGGGTTGTGGCGGAAGGCACCGGCAAGGCTGCCGCGGTCGAGGGCTACACGATCGCGGGCAAGACCGGGACCGCCCAGGCCTACCGGGCGGCATGGTTCGTAGGGTACGACCCGCACGTGACCACGGCGGTCTGGATGGGTCACGCCGACAAGCTGGCCACACTTCGCAACATCAACGGTGTCGGAAACGTCACCGGCGGAAGTCACCCAGCGAGAGCCTTCTCCGAGATCATGACAGCGGCGCTGGCGGGTGTGGAGCCGGTGGAATTTCCCGAACCGGCCGAGTTGCCCCAAAGAGCCGTGTCGCGTGATCAAGTCGTCGCAAGCCGAAGTGAGACAGTTGCCAATCCGCGCTCCTACGGCAGAACCGTTGTCGCCGACTGCGGCGGTCCGTGCTTCTCCAGCGAGATTCCTACCCCGGCTCTGATCGCTCCGCCGGTCACCGTGCTCACAATCCCCCCCGAAACAACCACCATCACCGACGATGCAGCCAGCCCTTCCACCAGTTCCTCACCCGTACAGGGAGAACAGCCATGACCCCACCAACCTCAGATCTCAGGCCTCCTCAGCTGAGAGGTGACGTGAACCCCCCGGACATCCCGGTGCCGCCGGTGCTGTCCGGCCAGCGCCCGAAACCGGCTCCGAACCGCAGACCTACCGTTACCGGCCAACCGGCTTCAGACCGCAGAGCCGAGGTCGCTGGCGAACCCCGGCCGCGGCCGTTGAAGGCGCTGTTGTCCGACCTCAATCTTGCCAAGCTTGCCCTTCCGGAGTTCAGCCGCTCGGGCAGCAAACCCAAGATTGGTGGAGTCGCTCCCGCCGTTCACCCAAAGACCACCTGGGACCGGTTCCGCGAGGGAAGGTTGCTGGAACGTCGGGGCTTCATTCCGCTGTCACCGGCCCGAGCCAAGCGTCGCCACCGGATCTTGCCCCGAACCGTGATCGGAATCTCTTTCATGCTGCTCGCACTGGCGGTTGGTGCCGCTTTCGCTGGAGCGGGGTTCTACGCCTACTACGACAACCGACTCGCCGCGAATGAACAGGAGGTAGCCCGGTTCGTCGAGGGATTCGATGAACAGTTCGTTGATGCATCAGAGTCGCTCAATGAGTTGCGGGGTGAATCGCTCGAACAGATCCGGCAGGAACTTCAACCGTTGGGCGAATACGTGACGGACCGGAACGGAGTGGTTGACCTTCCCGCCCGGGTGGGCTCATCGGTATATCAGCTTCGGACCGCCAACGAGCAGGGAGCGACGGTCGCTGGGTCGGCCGCAGCAGTCGCCAAACATCAGGGCGGCACTGCGTTCGTGACGAGCTACACATTGGTGAAGTCCGGAACGATCACCCCCGGGCCCGGTATCGAACTGATCAAGGGAGACGAAAAGGTCACCGCCACCCTTTGGTCGTGGGATCCGGATCGCGATCTTGCTCTCGTGGTCGTTGATGCGGACATCCCGCGGCTCGAATTCGCCGACGCAACCGAGCTGACCAATTCGTTGGGCGCGAGGGTCTTTGCCGTGAGCGGAACCGGCGGTCAAGGCGCTACCGCGTCCCCCGGAACCGTTCTCGATCGCTCTCAGGTTGGGCTCCAACACACCGCCGCAATCGGTGAACTCTTCAACGGCGGACCGCTTGTCACCAGCGGCGGCAAACTGGTTGGAATCGCCAGTACCTCCTATGCACCACTCGGCTTCGCAGGAGGAGACGTTCGATTCGCTCCGGACCTCACCGGCCTCTGCTCCCGGCTGTTGAATTGCGCCGACCCGACTGATCCTGAGACTGGCGAAGGATCCGGCGGTTAGGACACAGCTGGCAACCACTAGTCTGGTGCCATGATCTCTCAAACCGGCCTTCTGCTCGGCGGCGCAGGTCTCCTCCTGGCATTGATCGCCGTGATCATCGACCGCTTGAACTTCCCGCAACGCAAGTTCATCCCCAAGCGGGTATGGACCTACGGTTCGGGACCGTTCCGGGATCGCACGGGCGCCCATATCGTTGAGGTCTGGGAAGACGAGGAGAACTGATGGTCGCCAGTGTCCGCGACCGGATGTCCGACATCGACCTCAACCCGTTCGACGATCCGAGTGCCAGACAACATCACGTCGGTTTCATCAAGACCGCCAAGTTGGTGTTCAAGCGGTTCGGACGGCACAACGTAACCGTCATCGCTGCCGGTATCGCCTTCTATGCGCTGCTGGCGTTGCTTCCAACTCTCATTGCGATGACGGGTCTGTACTCACTGGTCAACGATCCGCAGGAGATTCTCGATCAGGTGAACGAAGCCGCCGACAATCTGGGTGGCGAGACTGGTGACCTGGTGCGAGAGTTCGGCGAGTCTGCGGTCGGTGCCGAGGACGGAGTAGCGCCTGAGCGGGAAGGTTTCAGCGTCGGTGGTCTCGTCACGGTCATCGTCGGTGTTCTGATCGCGTTGTTCTCAGCTTCGGGGGCAACCCAGAAACTGATGAACATTGTGAACTCGGCGTATGAGGCAAAGGAGACGCGTAGCGGGATGTTGCTTCGCGGTCTCGCCTATCTGTTCACCGCGTTGGGGATCTTGTTCGTTGTCGTGCTGGTCGGGTTGCTCGGAGTCATCCCTGCCCTGGCTGCGGCTGCGGATCTGAGCGGACCATTCGAGACGCTGGTCAACATCGCCACCTATCTGGGACTGGCCCTTCTGTTCCCAGCGTTCCTCACCGTGATATACCGCTACAGCCCCGATCGGGTGAAGCGCACCCCGTGGAGGAACAGGGGCGCATTTGTTGCCATGGTGATGTGGATTCTGTCAGCGATCGCTTTCAGCTTCTATGCCCAGAACATCGGTAGCTTCGGGGCCGCCTACGCCCTCCTCGGCGGCATCGCCGGCCTGATCATTTTCTTTCAGCTCACCGCCATCTCCATCATCATCGGCGCCGAGGTCAATGCTGTTCTCGAAAACCCAGCGAATGCCAAGGCGAAAGCCGCCGCTTCCGCTGCCGGCGCTGCGTCGGCTACAGCTCCGGTGACCCGGATCAACGCCGCATCGAGACCCCTGAGCAAGAAGGCGGTACCCGTGCCCAAGGAGCCGATCAGCTTTGGCAAGGCGCTCGCTGGTCTTGCCGCTCTGTTCTTCATCGAGCGAAACACCTGACCCTGCATCCACTCGAGGCTCACCGGCCGGCTATCGAACGGCTGGTGGACGCCACCGCGGGAATCGACCCGTGGTGTTCGGCCCCCGACTGGACCTTCAGCACCCATCTCGGATTCGCGCCCGATGTGGAACCGGTCGTACTGGGTGATCTCGAGCGGTGGGCCGTTCTGTTCGCCCGCTATCACGATGACAGTGGTGAGCCGGTGCTGGGCGGAATCGAGCCGTTGTGGGGATTCTCCTGCCCCTTGCTGTTGCCCCACCCGGCCGAACAGGCCCGCGAGTTGGCGGCCGAACTCGGCCGTCTGGACAATTGGAACCGCATCGTGGTCACCGGGCTGGATGCGGAATCCGCTTTGTATCTGGAGTCGATTCGAGCCTTCGCTTCGCTGGGCACTGTGTACCGGGCCGGCGGGATCGAGCGGTGCGTGGCCGATCTGAGTGACGGGGTGGACAGTTGGCTGGCCCGCCGTTCACCCCGATTCAGGAAGCAGTGGCGGCGCCGAGAGCGTGATGCCGAAGCGGCTGGAATCACCGTTGAGATCCTCAGACAAGCAGAAGGGCTGATGGACCGTTTCCTCGCAATCGAGTCCAAGAGTTGGAAAGGAGCCGAAGGTGACGGGATCACCTCGCCGGCAATGGAGACGACCTATCGAACGATGATCGATCGGCTGGCGGAACGGGGTCGATTGCGGGCGGCGATCGCACGCCGTGACGACACCGATGTTGGCTTCATTCTGGGCGGGGTCAGAGCCGGCATCTACCGGGGCCTACAGCTTTCCTATTCACAGTCGGTGGAGCATCTGGGGGTCGGGCACCTCCTCCAGGCTCACGAACTGAAACGTGTCGATCCCGAGGTTCACACCTACGACCTCGGCATGGACATGGAGTACAAACGACGGTGGTCCGATGAGATCCGTTCCACCGTGGTGGTGATCGTTCACCGAGCCGGCTAGCGCCTAGAGATCCCGACCCTGCTCGCCGTTTTCCCGTTCGGCCACCACAACCTCGCGTAATCCCGTTCCCCGGCCACACCAGATGTGGTTTCGCGACGGAATGTGAGCTGGATGTAGTGGCTGAACGGGATTTGGGTCCGGACCGCTTCGAGGCGCAGGAAATCAGGTTGTCCCAGTCCGCTTCAGCCGCTTCCGTTCGACCGAACGCTCCCACTTCTTCTGGCGGGATCGGCAGGCTTTCCGGCAGAAACGGTGGTTGGCCGTTCGTCTCTCGAACAGCTCTTGGCAACGCCAGTAGCGGCACTCGGCGAGACGTTCGGGGTCGACGTCTTCAAACGGTGGCTCGTCGAGTTCGATCCACTCAGTTAAGCCGTGAATTAGGGTGCAGCTAATGCAGACCGACAAGTTCATACGACGAGCTCAGAGATTCGTTGGCGATTCAGACACGGTGGATCAGATTGCTGTGATCCAGAAGCGTCCGCTCAGCTCGATTCTCGCCGGTGTGGGGTCGTTCCTCGCTGTCGCCGTGCTGCTCAACCTCATTGGTGTCTCCAACATTCTGGTGGTCGGCGTCCTCGGCGGCGGTGCTCTGGGCGCAGCGATGGCATCGCTGACCAAGAACTACTACCTGGTTGGTCTTGAATCGGAGGTACGGATGGTGCAGCTGACCACGTGGTCCGGCCGGCCCGAGACCGAGGTGAAGAGCCTTCCAAGACCTCTCGATGTCACCATTTCAAAAGGGCTGCTCATGAAGTCGGTGGTGATCGACGGAGAGAAGTTCATCTTGAGCAAACTCTTCGCCGACGAGCTGGATGCGCTCGCTTCCCCTGAATAGCCAAAGAGGGTGAGACGGCCGTTGCCGACTCACCCTCGTTCGTATCGATCCTGTTCCTCAGGCGTGGCTGATGGCGTCGAGCACGTTGAGCTTGCTGGCCCGGCGGGCCGGGAGGGCGGCAGCGATGAGCCCGCTGAGCCCACAAACCAGCACCAAAATGCTGATCCTGGAGACCGGGATGGCCAGCGTCGATACGAAGCTGTCGGGGAGGGCGGTCACGACGCCCCAGCCGAAGACGAGGCCGAGCCCGATCCCCAGGATCGATCCGAAGAGCGCCACCTGAGCCGCTTCCCACCGGATCATGCGGCGGGTTTGCCGCCGTGACATGCCGACCGCCCTCAACAGCCCGATTTCTCGCGTGCGCTCGAAGACCGACAGCGCCAGTGTGTTGGCGATTCCGATCAGGGCGATGATGATCGCCAGCACCAGCATGGCGTTGATCGCCACCAGCATCGAGTCGATCTGTCCCTGAATCGACTCCCGGAACTGCACCTGGCTCTCGAACGGTGCTTGCGGGTACAGGGTGGCGAGTTCGGCCAGCGTGGCATCGGCCGCTTCCGGGGTCACCCCGTCGGCGATGAGGGCTGCCGCCCACCAATCCTGTGTATTGCCGAACCGGGCTTCCCATCCGCCGGTGTTGATCATGTAGTCCTCATCCATCACCGTGCTCGATTCGAAGATGGCGCCGACCGTCATCGTCTCGGTGGCCCCGGACGGGAACGTCACCGAGATCTCCTCGCCGATTGAGTAACCCTGGGCCGTTGCCTCGGATTCGAACACGGCGATCGTCGAGTCGTCTGAGGAGAGCGCACCATTGACCACTCCGATGTCGAACAAGCGACCCGTGGCCTCGAGGTCGGTGCCGATGACACCGCTCACTTCGTCGCCGACCTGGATCTCGTCATACCGGAAGGCGGCGATCGGATCGAACGCTCCGGAGGCGGACAGATCGGCCAACATCGGGGGTTGATCCCCTCGTCGGGAGTGCTGATGTAGTCGGCCTTGACCTCGCTGGCGAGGGTGTCCGAGATGCTCTGCTTGATCGATTCCCCAACCACGAGCGCTGTGGTAACCAGTGCCAGCCCGACCATCAGAGAGGCAGCGGTGCTGGCGGTGCGGCGCGGGTTGCGCCCCGCGTTCTGAGTGGAGAGTGATCCGGCTGTTCCCAGGGTCCGGAGCGGGAGCCCGACTGCGCTGATCAACGGATGGGCGACGGCAGGACTGGCGAAGGAAAGCCCCACAAAGGTCAGCACTGCGCCACCACCGAGCAGAGCGATCCTGCTGGCGGTGCCGGAGATATCACCGAACAAGCCGAACGTTCCGACGGCCACACCGGCTGCCATGACCAATGCGCCGGTGAGATTCCGGCGGGTGTCGCTGGCCCGGGGGGCGTCGACGCTGTCTTGCATCGCCGCAATCGGCGCCACGCTTGACGCCTTGCGGGCCGGACCAAACGCCGACAACAAGGTGACGCCAACACCCACCGCGAACGCCACCGCGATGGTGCGGGGAGCCAGGATCAGAGGCGAGTCGGGTAGCGAAGCACCGAGCAGATCGAACATCGCACGCAGGCCGTAGTTGAGTCCGAGCCCGCCGAGGATGCCGAGGCCCGACGCGACCAGACCGACGATCAAGGCTTCTGTCATGGTGGAACGGCGGACCTGGGTTGGGCTGGCACCGATCGCCCGCAGCAGGGCGAGTTCCTTGGTGCGTTGGCCCAAGACGATGGCGAAGGTGTTGGCGATGATGAAGATCGAAACGAACAACGCCACGCCGGCAAAGCCGAGCAGGATGTTGTTGAAGATGTTGATGCCTTCGTTGAAGTCGGCCTTGGCGTTGTCGAGTAGCTGATCCTGGCTGATCGCCTCGGCCTGAGCCGGCAGCACGGCGGTGATCGCACTCTGTACCGCGACCGGGTCGGCGCCGTCGCTGTAGGACACCAGGATCGAGTCGTACTGGTCCGGTCGGTTGAAGAGCTCCTGTGCGGTTTCCACTGGATACTGACTGAGGACCGCGCCGAGCGTGGAGTTCGATTCGCCGAAGCGGCTGATCCCGACCAGTTCCATGTCGACCCGCCCGTTGGGGGTGACGATGCCGTAGGTGTTCCCGATCTCGAAACCGTTGTCGCCGGCGGCGTCCTGATCGAGCGAGAATTCCATTCCGCTCGCCGGGGCGCGACCCTCGACGATCGTGAAGCTGTTCAGAGCCGGATCATCGACCCACGAGAAGCCGATGAGGGGCGGACCGAAGGTACTGAGCGGAGTCCCGTCGGCCTTGACCGGTTGGATGTTGTCCGCTTCGACCAGCCCGACCGCATTCTCGACACCGTCGACGTTGCTGACGGCGACCGCGAGATCCTCAGCCAGCGGCTGGGGTGACCCGAAGTCCGATTGCGGCTGGATTTCGAGTTCGGTGCCGCCGACGATTTCTTCGGAAAGCGACCCGAAGCTGTTGCGCAGCCCGTCGCCGAGGACGAGCGAGGAGACCACGAAGCTGACGCCGAGAACGACCGCAAACGTGGTGAGGGCCAACCGAATCTTGTTGGCGTTGAGGGTGCGAAGTGGTGAGGTTGATCATGTCAGTCACCCATCGCAATCATGTGGTTGATGACGCTGTCGGCGGTGGGGGACTCGATCTCGTCGACGATCTGCCCGTCGGCCAGGAACACCGCCCGATCGGCGTAGGAGGCGGCGATCGGATCATGGGTGACCATCACGATGGTCTGGCCCATTTCGTTCACGGCTGACCGCATGAAGCTAAGGATCTCGGCACCGGTGCGGCTGTCGAGGTTGCCGGTGGGTTCGTCGGCGAAGATCACCTTGGGTTGTGAGGCCAGGGCACGAGCGACCGCGACTCGCTGGCGTTGACCGCCGCTGAGTTCGTCGGGGCGATGGCTCAGCCGGTCACCGAGACCGACTGTGCTGATGACGGTGTCGAGCCAGCTCTGGTCGGGCTTTGACTTGGCCAGATGCGGTGGGGAGGGTGATGTTCTCTTCCACGGTGAGGGTGGGAATCAGATTGAACGCCTGGAAGACGAAGCCCGACCTGATCCCGGCGGAGGCGGGTGAGTTCCTTTTCGTTGAGGTCGCCCAGTTCGATCGCCGCCGACCGACACCGAACCGGAGGTCAGTTGGTCGAGGCCTGCGACACAGTGCATGAGGGTGGACTTGCCCGAGCCCGACGGGCCCATGATGGCGGTGAAGGCACCCTGGGTGAAGTCGACGCTCACCCCGTCGAGGGCCCGAACCTCGGTGTCACCGGTGCGGTAGGTCTTCACCGCATTCCGGGCGCTGGCTGCGATCGTTGGCGGAGTGACCGGCAGCTTCGTTGCCGTTGACCCTGTTGTGGTTTCGATGCTGAGCAGTGACATTTGGAGGTTCCCTCGTGACTAGGCGATGTGGTTACGCCATCACCGTCGTCCCGATCAAGCCCGCTGAACATGCGGGACAACCCCCAACGTCCCCCGAATGACCCTGAGCGGACCCTGACCCCGAACCCCGACACGCCCTCTAACCCGCCCTGTGTCCCAAATTGCGTCGCCCCACCACATCCCTCCCAAGAAGCGTCGCGCCGCCACCCTCCACGTGCTCGCCCGACGCCAGAACGGCCAGATGTCGTGGAGCGACGACAGAACCAGACGCAACGTCCCGGTATCCTCTCCGGCCAGGCCCTTGTAGCTCAGTGGATAGAGCGTCGGTTTCCTAAACCGTGCGTCGCAAGTTCGATTCTTGCCAAGGGCGCTCCGATCTTGGCCGAGTTCAGGTGGCGTGGTCATGTGCTGTGACGCAGTCTCGGCACCCTGGTGCGTTTGTTCTACGGCGTCGTGGATAGTGACCCGTATTCTGTTGGGCGGCTTGTTTGCTGACGCCGAGCATCGCTGCGATCTCGGACCAGCTTTGCCCCTGCGTCCCGTGCAGAGCGCACCGCCGCGACGAGGTCATCATCTACCTCGTTGCGTTGTTCGACGAGTTCGGCGGGCCCGATGAACATCGTGACTGCGGGGTCCTCTGTTCGAAGGCCCGCCAGTGGTTGCGAATCGCATGCATCATGTCGTCGTCGGTCGACAACAAACGACCGGATCGGTAGGCCTCACGCACCAGGAATCTGAAAAACGACGACTACGGCGAACATCGCAACGACGATCGACGCGAGCAGAGGCAGTACCAACAACAGGCCCCGATCACCCTTGCGTATGGCCAGGACCAAGAAGATGAGGGCACCGAACATCGCTACGCCAAGAAACGGGATCGGCCACAACACCCCGAAAAACACTGCGACGCGTCCTTCAAGAGTCGTCGGCAGAACCGAGCGACCCCACAACGTCCAGCGGGCAGTCTCGGAATCGGCGGGCTGGTGTTGGTAGGGCTGCTGTTCGTGCTGTACGCCCTCGCCTCGTTTCTTCTCGACCATCTTGGTTCTACGTGTCATCGGAACCACCTCTTTCGGTTTGTGACCACCCGGAAAAATCGGATGTCTCTAGCTTCTTTCTGCCACGTCAGCGTCGCCGCCACCAGAGCCGAATGACCAGATCTTCGGCGAGAGTCCGTGCTCGGGCCGCCAGACCGGATTGCGGCAGAATGGCCGCCCGACCGAAGAGCTCACCTCGCATATTGATAAACGTTCGATTCGAACGACCCCTCAGCTTGCAGCGTTTCTGAATATCCCCACTGACGATTCGATCGACTCAGCTTGAACGTCGGTACTGATCAGGCCAAGAACTTCAAGGACCTTGCAGCCCCTCTCTGCGAAGACGCCGAGTCGGCGAAGAAGATCGGCGAGTACAAACAGGCCGTCGAGGCCGAACCCGTTGCACACCAGCTCGGCGAACTCCGTTGCGAACTTGGAGTCGACGAAGTAGAGCTAGCTGAACGGCTCGGGACGAGCCAGGTCGTTTCGTCGAGACGCATGCTCGCCGATTTGATCGATCTCTTCGGGTGCGAGCGGTCGTGCGAAGCTGCTCATGTACGTCATGCGTTTCATCCAGACCTCATCCTCCTGATCCCCGGTCCTGCGAGAGACGCTAGTGGAAGGTCGGGCCGCATCGTCAAGGTGCTGCGGCGTGCACGAGCCAGCTCAACTCGATGAACACTTGGCGATCCACGAGTCGGCGTGGGTATCAGTTTGGATGTCCAGAATGGTCCTAGTCTGGCCACTTCATGGTTCTGGTGGTACTCACGCTTGGTTCGGCAGGAGCCTTTCTGTTCTATGGGTATGAGACGCTGTTTGGGGATCCTCGGCGAGCGGAGTTCGAGCGCTACGGGATGTCGAGACTGAGAGTCTTTGTCGGATGTATGCAAGTGCTGGGAGCGGTGGGCACTTTGATCGGGCTCGCATCTGCCCCGATCGGGGCTGCGGCCGCTGGTGGTTTGACATTGATGATGTTGCTCGGCTTGCTCGTGCGGTACCGGATTCACGATGCGCCTCGGTTGATGGTGCCGGCAGCAACGCTCGCTGCGGTCAACGGTGCGCTTCTCTTCCTTCACCTGGGGTGAGTCGCGGACACGCAGCGATAGCTTCCATCACGGTGTCGAACTGATCACAGCTCGGTGAGGCAGTGGTCACACGGCGGCCACTCGACTTAGCACTAAATGCTGAGCGGGTCTTTACTCTGGCCATGTCCTTCGAGAATCTCTATGACTACTCCTCAACTCAGTTCGAGATAGTACTGAGCGTCTTTACCCTGACGGCCGCAGTGTTTGCTGCGGTGCTCGTGTACTCGCTGGCAACAGCCGGGTCCATTGCCCCCCGCTATCGCATCACGTCGTATTTGACCGGCGTGGTCATGGTCAGCGCAGTGCTGGAGCTCGGACTGTTGGCCCTCCGATGGTCAGGCTCGTTCTCCTGGAACGGGGAGAGCTACACCCTCACCGGCGACCTGTTCTCCAACGGTTTCCGCTACATGAACTGGAGCATCGACGTTCCTGTCCTGCTCACACAGCTACTGGTGGTGGCCGGCATCACCGGAGGTGTGTTCTTCCGCCGGTGGGCCTCCTTCGTCGTGGCCGGTCTCGCAATGATCTGGACCGGCTACGTCGGTCAGTTCGACGAAGTCGACGGAGGCGCCCAGTTCTGGATCTGGGGTGCCATCAGCACCGTCTTCTATTTGTGGCTTCTCTATGTCGCCTATCAGACCATCAGCGATGCCCGTGCGAATGCCTCAGAGTCGGTGAGCCGCCTCTTCGGCATCGTGTGGATCCTCTTCCTCGTCTCCTGGACGATCTACCCCGTTGCATACCTCATGCCCCAGATCTGGGACACGGCCAACGGTGTGGTTGCACGCAACCTGATCTACAGCTTCGCCGACATCAGCTCCAAGGCTGTGTACGGCATCCTTCTTGCCGTGATCGCCCAGAAGGTGAGCGCCGAAAAGGGTTTCAAGCCGGCCATCGAATCGGACTTCTGGTCTGACCGCAAGGCGGAGGTGGCGCCATGACGACCGTGGCGACAACCTCCCCCCTTGACCGGCCCTATCCCGAGCACGAGTCGAAGCCGTTCTTTGCGGAAACGATCACTCTCCTCCGATCGGTCAGGGATCACGATTTCGACACGCTGGCTGGATTGTGCGATGACGACTACGGGATCGTCGACATCGCTCCCGACGGGACAAACGTGGCCATCAGGACCCGTGAAGAGTGGGAGGGATGGTTCCACGGTCTCTTCGGTCAGCTGACCGCAATGGGCGCTGATACCGACAGCGAGATACTGGCCTATGACGCCGTGGGTGCAGAGTCGATGGGCTATTCGGTACTCGAATTCCGACAGACCTTGAAGGTGGGCGACCTCGTGGCGTCATTCGACTGCATGACCACCATCGTGTGGAAGAAGGCCGACGGCGTCTGGCGCGAAGCTCGATGGCACGGTTCGGTGTTGTCCAGCGACGTGCCCCCGGGACTGGGAAGCGATTCGTGAGGTTCAAGAGGAGCCAACAAAGGCATCCACGCTGAACAATCTGCCCTATCCCGTGCGAGCCAAACCGCCATTCCGTGTGGCAGGCTTCCTCGCTTTCCTCTTCTCGGTCTACCTCTAGTTCGTGCAGGGCGAGCAAATGATCGGCATCTTCGTCGGTCTCTGGGTCCGGTCGATCCACTCGCTCGGAACTCTGGTGCTGATCCCCGTTGCAGTCAGCTCGAAAGAACTTGCGTGGGTAGTTCGAGCCCGGCCTCAAACCCCGAGATGTTCTCCATTGTGACCCGGGCAATGGTGGTGAGCGCCGTCTCGGTGAAAAAGGCCTGGTGCCCGGTGATCAATACGTTCGGAAACGTCATCAGGCGGGCGAAGGTATCGTCGAGCAACACCTCGGCAGAAAGATCCTCGAAGAACAGTCTTGATTCTTCCTCGTAGACGTCGAGCCCCAGGTGACCGATCTTGCCCGATTTCAGTCCGTCGATTGCAGCCTCCGCGTCCACGAGCGCACCCCGGCTCGTGTTGATGATCATGACCCCGTCCTTCATCACAGCCAGCCGTTCTCGATTGACGAGGTGGAAAGTCTCGGGGGTCAGTGGACAGTGGAGCGAGATGATGTCCGAGGCAGCGAGCACGTCATCGACCGGTGCGTAGGTTCCGCCCAACTCGAGGATCCGCTGGTTCTCGAACGGGTCAGCAGCAAGCAGTACGGTGCCGAACCCTGCCATGATCTCAGCGAAACACGCGCCGATTTCGCCGGTGCCGATGATGCCGACCGTGCGACCATGAAGGTCGAAGCCGAGCAACCCGTCGAGGGCGAAGTTGCCATCCCGAACGCGGTTGTACGCTCGGTGGATCTTGCGGTTGAGGGACAGGATCAGGCCGACGCAGTGCTCGGCGACCGCGTGAGGCGAGTACCGGGGGACTCGCGCCACTGTCAGCCCCAGCCGGGTGGCAGCGTCGAGATCGACATGGTTGAAGCCGGCCGAGCGGAGTGCTACCAGGTTCGTTCCGCCCTCAGCGAGGACCTCGAGTGTGGTAGCGCCGAGATCGTCGTTCACGAACGGGCATACCACCTCAGCGCCTGAGGCCAGTCTGGCTGTGCCCGGATTCAGGCGGGTCTCGTAGAAGTGGAGTTCGTGGCCTGCGGTCGTGTTTGCAGCGCGCAGGAAGTGCTCGTCGTACGACCTCGCGCTGAAGACTGCTACACGCATGGGTTGACGCTACCAAAGCCCGGAGAACCAGAGCTAGCCGACGAGCTGGGAACGGTTCTGTCCCATTACGAATCGCGTGGGTGCCGGCAGCAACGCTCGCTGCGGTCAACGGAGCGCATCGTTTCCTTCACCTGAGGTGAGTCGCGCAGACGCAATTCCTACCGGCCGTCGTGGTTTCCGCCGTTGAGGATCGCCGCTACTGCTGCTCCGGTGAAGACTGAGATGGCAGGTATGGAGCGCTTGAGGGGATCCTTGACTTTGACGTGCATTCCGATTGCCCCGAGCATCATTGTGGCGAGGCCGATTGATGCTGGCCGAGCGATCTTGGGGACGAAGAGCCCGATCAGCATCATGATGGCGAGGCTCACCTTCGTGGCTCCGACTACGTACATGGTTCTTTCCGAGAGTCCGTATTCCTCAAACTCTTCTCGCATGTTCGTTGCGTCACCGCCTCGATATCCGGTGTCTTTGTTGAATCGGTTGAACCAGACGTTGAGGAGCCAGAGTGCGGATGCGGTTTGGGCGATCTTGCCGATGATGGTCATGTCAAAACCCTTCGTTCAGGCCACAGCGGATCTGTGATCACACGTTCCCCACATGTTCGGGGATGAAACCATCGTATGACGTGCGCTGCGTCACCGGAAACTGAGCAGACGAAGTGTCGTGATCAGCGTGTCGCGGCCGGATCCGGCGTTCTCGGCACCTCGCGGGCTAGACCCGCCGCCAGGTTTGGAGCCAAACGATGGTCGACATCGAAACCCTCGGCAGTCGCCCGGCTTGCGAGCGGCAATGGCACCGATGTTCCGGTGAGTCGGTCACCCAGGATCCGGTTGATGTCGAGTTGTCTCACGACCTCGCGGGGCCGGACGCGGGGAGTGGTTGGCGGAACAGTCCGTCCGGGATCGGGGCGTTGCAGCGCACTAATGCGAGTTGCCAGGATGGTGATGCGCCGAGTGCCCATCGGAGTGCGCCCGTAGCGTTCTTTCCGATTCCGGCCGCGCGTTTGCCTGGCTCGACGTCCAGTTGGGTTCGGATGTCGGAGGGAATCGTGGTCAGGGCGGCTTCGAACAGCAGCCGGTAGCCGATCTTGACCGGCGGGTTCAGCGGAGGGTTGCGGAGAAAGCTGATGGCGCTCGCCTGTGCTTTGGTCGCGACGCGATCGGGATGGTTGGTGATCCAGTGAGAGAGTTCTTCCGCTGTTTCGGGAAGCGGATCAGCACCCAAGAGCTTGCCGATCCGGGTCTGTTCGGCCACAAAACGGTCAGCGTCCGCGACGCTGAGCCGGTCTGGGCCGAACGCCTGGTAGGAAGCAAGGAACGAGTCGGTCAAGACGTTGTGGACCCATGCCGCCATCTCGGGACGGCTGGCACTGTAGGGGAGGTTCCGTTCAGACAATCCTTTCACGGGACGGTGTGCTCGACGAACAACCTGCACGGCGGATTCAACCTCGGGCATCGCCCCATAGGTGGTTTCAGTGACATACACCGAGGTACGCGACAATCGTCCGAGAGGGTCCGAGCGATAGGTCGAGTGGTCCTCCACCCCGGCTACAACTTCAGCGTGGGCAGACTGGACCACCAGTGCCCGGATCCCTCCCACGAACACCGCAGCATCGCCGAGCACTCGCCACGACACCGACTCGGGTCCGAGCAGTCCAGGATCGCCGGGGAAGTCCAGAGTGTTCGCCAACGGTGTTGGGCCGTGTGAGAACAGGCCCGTCATCGCCGACACAACCGGGTCACGAAGCTTGCGGCTCAAATTGCTCATGGCCAACACTGTCGCTCCTCATTGCAGAGGAGCGCCACTCGAAAGAAACTGTCAGCAGGGTCAACGGACCAACTTCCATCAGCGGCGTTGGTGTGGCCGGCTTCCTCTTCTCGGTCTACCTCTACGTCGTGTGACCTGTTCGGCTGCGTGGTTAGGATCGAGATCGTGCCCGAACTCGAAACGCTCAAGGCCTGGCCCGCAGCGCGTTGGTGGTTTGCAGTCGCGATGGCCTCGGTCAGCGCGCTCGCCATCGGGTTGCCTACCGACGTGATCCCCAACCCCGTGTTCGGGCGCCAGGGCACGCCGGTTGAGCCGTGGGCTCTGCCGGTGCTGGCGATCACGGCAGTACTCAGCGGTGTACTTTTCGCCACGTACTACCAGGACGGCGAAACCGACTCGCGCAGCGAGCTCGACCGATCCAGCCGACTTGGCAGTGTCGGAGGGCTGCTGTCGTTCTTCGCCGTCGGATGTCCCATCTGCAACAAGTTGGTCGTGATTGCGCTCGGCACCTCCGGCGCGCTCACCTGGTTCGCTCCGGTCCAGCCCTATCTGGGTGTCGTCGCCCTGGGTCTGCTGGTGTGGGCTCTGCGGGTCCGCTTGCGAGGCGAGGTCGCCTGCACGGTCAAAGCCTGCTGAGCTCGTCCCCTCGCCGGGCCGAAGGCGCCCGCAACGACGTCGGTACCCATGCCGACCCCGCCCAGTTGGCGGCTCGAATCGCGTTGAGAACTTGGCTATGAGGGTGCTCATGGGCAACGCTGGCGTGATGACAGAGATTCGCCATGATTGGACCGTCGACGAAGTGCTCGCGGTAATCGAGCGCCCGTTCCACGAACTTCTTGCCGACGCCCACCGGTGTCACGTCGATCGATTCGAGGCCCAGGTAATCGAGGCGGCCAAGCTACTGTCGATCAAGACTGGCGGATGCCCTGAGGACTGTGCCTACTGCCCTCAGTCCGCTCATCACAGCACTGGACTCAAGGCGTCACCGCTCATGGACACCCAGTCGATCGTCGCCGCCGCTGTGGAAGCAAAGGCCGAAGGTGCGACTCGTTTCTGTATGGGTGCAGCCTGGCGTTCACCCTCCGATTCCCAGGTCGATTCGGTTGCCGAGTCCGTCGAGGCAGTGGCCGAGGTCGGTCTGGAGACGTGCGTGACGCTGGGCATGTTGACCGAGGCGCAGGCCATCAGGTTGAGCGAGGCCGGCCTGGACTTCTACAACCACAACCTCGATACCTCGGCTGACTTCTACGGCGAAATCATCACGACCCGGACCTACGAGGACCGGCTGGATACCCTCGCCAATTGCAGGGAGGCCGGCATTTCGCTGTGTACGGGCGGCATCGTCGGAATGGGCGAAACTCGTCGCCAGCGAGCTGCGCTTCTCACGCAACTCGCAACGCTACGCCCGCACCCGGAGAGCGTCCCGATCAACCTTCTGATCCAGGTGCCGGGCACACCGCTTCAAGGTCTGCCCGACTTCCCGCCACTCGAGTTGGTTCGCACGATCGCCGCAACCCGTTTGGTCATGCCGGCATCGGTCGTTCGCCTCTCGGCGGGGCGAGCCTCGATGTCGGAGGAGCTCCATGCCCTCTGCTTCCATGCGGGAGCGAACAGCATCTTTCTCGGGGAACGCCTACTGACGGCTGGCAACAACGGCAACGAGGAAGACCATCGCATCCTGGACCAGATCGATGCAACCCTGAAGGTCTGAACGCGTCGTTTGAGTCGGCGTTCTGTTTCTTTGGTACAAAGCAGTCGTCCTGGGGTGTTCAGCCAACTCGGAATTGTGCCGTAACAATGGTCCGACGAGGGCGCGACTCCGGGCCCGCCTGGAGCGTCCAATAGGCGTCCAGCAATCAAGGGGCTCGGCCCCGGAGAGGAAAAACATGGGAATGTTCGACAAGATCAAGGCTGCCGCCGAGGAACACGGCGACAAGATCGCCGAAGGCGTCGACAAGGCAACCGACGCCATCGACGACAAGACCGGCGGCAAGTTCTCCGATCATCTCGACAAGGTCGATGACATGGCTGAGGAGCACCTGGGAGACGACGACGCCTAACGAGCACCCAACCAGAATCGAATCAGCGACCCCGGCAGGTCCGGGGTCGCTACGCGCCGCGGCCCGCCTTGCGGACTTTGGGCCCTAGGGACAGAGCGCATCGCAGTGAACACTGGCCACATGACCGAGCATGAGCAGGGTGTCATCCTCGATGTGACCCCCGGTGATCACGAACACTTCGAACGACGCCTACTGGAAGGCTCGGGCCATGAGGTTCGGGTGTGTCACGGGCCTGGATCGGCACACTCGTGCCCGCTCATCGAGGAGGGAGTATGCGAGGAGGTCAGCCGAGCCCACGGTGTGGTCTTCAAGCTTGACCTCGACCGCGAGTACCACCGACGCATCCTCGCCACGTACAAGGCGACTATTCCCGACGACATGCCCATTGCGGCTGCGGTCCAGCCGGGCCAGGACGAGACCTATGCCGATCTGCTCGATGGCCTGTACGTGTGGAACCATACGCCCAGCGCTGCGGAGTTGGACGGCTTCGCAGCCCTGGTCGAGGCTGCCGACTACTCCAGGCCCGACAGCAAATAGGCCTTTCTGCGCTGGGCGTTGCGTCCGCTCACCGCCGCCGGAAGCGGGGTCATCGTATTCGGCTACTGGTCTGGTGTCGCCGGGACGACTAGGGCGAGTAGCCCCAGATCCAGGTGATGCCCCTTCCTCCGGTCTCAGCGTTCTGTGCCCAGGTCGCCGGGTCCGCGTCGATGACCTGATAGGAGCCAGCCGGGAGGGTCAAGTCGAGGTCGACCTCCCAGTAGGCGTCGGGCACCCCGCCTTGTCCTTCCAACGTCCTGGTGACGGCCCACGGTCCATACAAGGTCCCGTCCGTTCCTTGCAGCCCGATGGTGCCCGGTGGAGCTCCTTGCCCCAAGTTCCAGTGGTAGGTGCGGAGGCGAGCCAACGTGACCGGTGTATCGAAGACAGCGTTCGTAGGTGCAGTGGGCAGGTTGCCAACACTGCCGAGGGTGTTCACTTCGAACAGCAGGTCCGGTTCCAGCAGGAGAGTCGTTGTCGTGGTGGGCTGGGTGGTGGTGGACTGGGTGGTGATGGTCGTGGGGGCCGTATCGGGAGCCGGCTGGCTCGTCGTTGTCGTGGTGGGTTGGGTGGTGATGGTCGTGGTGACCGTATCGAGAGCCGCCTCTCCTGGGAGGAGGGGGTGCGCGAGGAAATCAACCGTGCCCATGGTGTGGTCTTCAAGCTCGATCTCGATCGCGACTACCAGTGCGCGGGTGGTCGTTCGCAGCGACATCGCGGCGTTTTCCATTTCTATTCTCCAAGGGTAGAAACCGGGTCCGGGTGCCCGGTAATCGGTGAGGTTCCACTCTCGCCCGTGGGTGTTTGCCGTGTTTCGGGCCGGATGACGATTGAGGTGTCCCCTGGGCACTCTCGCTATGAGCCGACATGCGCTAGCATGACCTTCGTCACGGTCGACGCGGGTAACCTTCCCAGCCGGCGCCGGGTCACATACACAACAGAGAGGAAATGCTGTCTGGATCCACTGTGGTTCCCGGAGCATTGATTCACCATGACAAGTTGCATAGAACGCCCCAGCATCATTCAGGGTGGGATGGGTGTTGCCATCTCGGGCTGGCCGCTGGCAAATGCAGTCGCCCGAAGAGGTGAGCTCGGCGTGGTCTCGGGCACGATTCTCGAGGTGGTCATGGCCCGTCGGCTCCAGCTCGGCGATCCAGAAGGGCATGTGAGGCGCGCACTCCAACACTTCCCATTCCCGTCCGTAGCCGAGCGCATTCTCGACGCCTATTTTGTTCCGGGTGGGAAGGACCCCAAGAAGCCGTTCAAGAATGTCCGCACCTTCACTGTCGAGCCCGACCTGGCCCTCCAAGAACTGACTGTCGCCGCGAACTTCGTTGAAGTGTTTCTCGCCAAGGAGGGACACGCAGGACCGGTCGGCATCAACTATCTGAGGAAGATCGAGCTCCCGATCCCGTTCTCGGCCTACGGGGCCATGCTGGCGGGGGTTGACTACATCATCGTGGGGGCGGGGAACCCGAAGGACATGCCGGGCATGATCTCCCGCCTGTCGCGCCACGAGCCCATAACGCTGCCCCTTCGGGTTCAGGGTCTCACCTCGAACGACGAGGCCATCGAGGTTCGGTTCCAGCCAACCGATCTCAACGACGGAGCACCTCTCCCGAACCTCGTGCGTCCCGACTTCTTGGCGATCGTAGCTTCGGTCGATCTGGCCGAGGGACTCGCCGCTCTGCCGGAACCACCTGATGGCTTTGTCGTCGAAGCTTCCAGTGCTGGCGGCCACAACGCTCCACCACACCGGCAGGAGACTCACCGACGAGCTGGGTCAGCCGGTGTACGACGAGCGCGATGAGGTCGACCTTGTTCGGGTCGCCGAGATCGGCCTGCCGTTCTGGCTGGCCGGATCATTCGGAACCCCGGCTGGGCTTGCGAGTGCCAGGGCGCAGGGAGCGGCCGGCATCCAGATGGGGACAGCCTTCGCCTTCTGTGAGGAGTCGGGCCTTACCCCTGACCTGAAGGCCAAGATTGTTGCTCAAGTTGCCGACGGTACCGTCGAGGTCCGCTCCGATTGGCGGGCCTCACCGACCGGGTTCCCGTTTCGTATCGTGCAGGTCGACGGAACGATCTCTGAGGAAAACGTCTTCCAGGACCGGCGCAGGGTATGTGATCTCGGGGCGCTGCGGGTGCCCTTCCTGACCGACAACAAGAACATCGGATACCGCTGCCCGGCCGAGCCGCTGAAGTCGTACACCGAGGTCAAGGGTGGCCGGGCCGAGAACATCGAGGGACGGGCGTGTTTGTGCAACGGCCTGTTGGCCAGCGCCGGTCTTCCCCAGTACCGAGTTGCGGCCGGTGTGGACGAGCCCCCGATCGTCACCGCCGGTTCCGATTTCGCCGGCGTACGTGAACTCATGGGCCGGGTCTCGGTCAGCACCGCCTTCTACTCGGCATCAGACGTCATCGACTACGTGTCGGGCAAATGAACTAGCCCAGGGTCCCAACGCCGCAACCCTCGGTGAGGGGTTCCCCACCAATCTCATGGACGCATCGAAGCGGCAGAACTAGCGTCGGTTCATGGCCTCGATCGACGTACACAAGAACCACAGCATCAGCTGGGTGGATCTCGCCGCCAGTGACCTCGACGCGGCGGTCGAGTGGTACCGCGGACTGTTCGGTTGGTCCACGTTCAACGACGGTGAAACCCCGTACACAATATTCATGGTGGGCGAAGCACCGGTGGCCGGTGTCCTGCAGATCCGACCCGAGATGGAGGGAATGCCATCGGTCTGGTCCGTCTACGTGGCCGTTGAGAACGCCGACGCCACGATCGCCAAGACTGCCGAAGCTGGAGGAGCTGTCGTTCGGCAGCCTTTTGACGTCCCCGGCGATGGCAGGATCGCAGTTATCGCCGACCCTTCCGGTGCAGCTATTTGCCTCTTCGAGGGAATGGCGCACGAAGGCATGAAACTCATGGATGAGAACGGTGCACCGTGTTGGTTCGACTGCGTGACCAGAGACACCGAAGCGTCGGGTGCCTTCTATGGCGAGGTATTCGGCTGGACCAGCGAGTTCATGGAGGACATGAACTACACAGTGTTCTCGAACGACGGTGAGTGGACCTGTGGAATGCTCGAGATGCCCGCCGAGGTACCTGCGGAGGTGCCATCCCACTGGGTTGTGAACTTCGTGGTCCCCGCTGCTGACGCGGCCGCCGGTTACGTCACCGCGAACGGCGGAACGGTGACAGTGCCGCCCATGGACACACCGTTCGGGCGGGCGTGCGGTCTCATGGATCCGTGGGGTGCAGTTCTCACCGTTATTGACCGCAGCACCGCCACCCAGTAGAAGCCGCTGGTTTCGGTCACGCCAACGTCAGAGGTCACATAGGCCCGGCTCGTCATAGCAGGGCTCGCCGCAGTAGTTCATACTGTGTGATGGCCCGAACTCCGCTGATCGATCTCATCAAGCGCTCCATCATCGGCGACGACGAGGTCGTCGACGGACCCTTCGGTCCCCGTCCGGTTGTGTACGCCGACTACACGGCTTCGGGTCGTTCGTTGTGTTTCATCGAGGACTACATCCGCACCGTCGTCCTGCCCCTGTACGCCAACACCCACACCGAGTCCTCCGGCACCGGGCTCCAGACCTCCCGCTTCCGTGAAGATGCACGACAGATCATCGCTGAATGCCTCGGCGCTTCAGATGAACATGCGGTCCTGTTCTGCGGCAGCGGTTCCACGATTGCGATCGATCGGATGGTCGGGGTGCTCGGGATCCGCATCCCGTCGAACCTCGCCGATCGGTATCACTTCGGCGCCCAGATTCCCGAAGACGAGCGGCCGGTGGTCTTCATCGGTCCATACGAACACCATTCCAACGAACTCCCGTGGCGGGAGTCGATCGCAACGGTCGTCACCATCGACGAGGACGCCGACGGTCACGTCGACCTCGAGCGGCTCGAAGCCGCATTGGTCGAGTATGCGGATCGGCCATTGAAGATCGGGTCCTTCTCCGCCGCATCGAACGTGACCGGCATCGTCACCGACACGCGGGCTGTCTCCGGCATGCTGCACAACACGATGCCCTGGCCTTCTGGGACTTCGCAGCCGCCGCACCCTATGTCGAAATCGACATGGGATCAGTCGACGACGGAGACGGTTACTACGACGCCGTGTTCATCTCACCTCACAAACTGATCGGTGGACCCGGAACACCTGGCGTGTTGTGTGCCCGTCGGGAGTTGTTCACCAACCGGGTGCCCGCATGTACCCGGCGGGCGGAACGGTCGCCTACGTCAATCCCGACGACCACAGCTATCTCACCGACATCGAACATCGGGAGGAAGGCGGTACTCCGGCAATCGTCGAATCGATCCGGGCCGGCCTGGTTTTCCAGCTCAAAGAAGCGGTCGGCGTCGACACAATTCGAGAGAATGAAGAACGTTTCGTCCGAACCGGCCATCTCCTCCTGGCACGACGACCCGAACCTCCAGATTCTCGGCAATCAAGAGGTCGAGCGGCTGTCGATCGTCTCGTTCGTGGTTCGCCACGGCGAGAACGGGTTCCTGCATCACAACTATGTGGTGGCGTTGCTGAACGATCTTTTCGGCATCCAGTCGCGCGGCGGTTGTTCGTGCGCTGGACCCTACGGACATCGTCTGCTCGGAATCGATCTCGACCAGTCACACGAATTCGAACGGGAGATCAACCAGGGGTGTGAGGGCATCAAGCCCGGGTGGGTGCGGGTGAACTTCAACTACTTCATCACCGACGCCACCCTCCAATACGTGATCGACGCCGTCCATTGGGTGGCGGCTCACGGAGCAGCTCTGCTTCCCGAATACCGGTTCGAACCCAGTTCGGGGCTCTGGAAACATCGTGACGCTCCCCGCACCGCACCGATGAGCCTGCACGACATCAGCTACGACGGAGTGGGGCTGAACCACGCCGATCATCGCCAGCGACTGGGTTCAACCGATCTCTCCGAGTTTCTGGTCGAAGCCGATCGGATTCTCAAACACAAACTCGGCGAGGGCATGGCGCCACTGGATCCGCCAGAGACGACCGCAGACTTCGAACACCTGCGTTGGTTCCCCTACCCCAACGAGGCCCCCGGTGGGAACTAGTTCTTCGTCCTAGCCTTTGCGGCGGTCGAGGTACCGAGCGATCAAGGCGTTGGTCGAGGCGTCGTGGCGGTCGGGGTCGGAACTGCCCGAAGAGAACTCGCTGGTGATCCGGGTGGCGAGAGCCTTGCCGAGCTCCACCCCCCACTGGTCGAACGAGTTGATTCCCCAGATCGTTCCCTGGACGAACACCTTGTGTTCGTAGAGGGCTACCAGTTGACCCAGGACGCTTGGGGTGAGTCGCTGGGCCATGATCACCGACGACGGACGATTGCCGGCGAAGGTGCGGTGGGGCACCAAGTCCTTGTCAGACACCTCGACCGAAACCTCCTCTGAGGTTTTGCCGAACGCCAGAGCTTCGGCCTGAGCGAACATGTTGGCCATCAGCAGATCGTGCTGATTCCCGATGTCGTCGGAAGCTTCGAAGAAGCCGATGAAGTCACTCGGGATGATCGTGGTCCCTTGGTGGATCAGCTGGTAGAACGCGTGCTGACCGTTGGTTCCGGGCTCGCCCCAGATGATCGGACCGGTGTCGTAGTCGACGGCCGCCCCGTCGAGCCTGACCGACTTGCCGTTGCTCTCCATGTCGAGTTGTTGCAGGTAGGCCGGGAACCGGTCGAGGTGTTCGCTGTAGGGGAGCACTGCGTAGGTGGGCAAGCGCAAGAAGTTCCGATACCACACCCCGATGAGCGCAGCGAGAACGGGAACGTTGTGGGCCAGCGGGGTGGTTCGGAAGTGTTGGTCCATCGTGCGGAAACCGCTGAGCATTTCCCTGAAGTTGTCTGCGCCGATGGCGGTCATGAGGCTCAACCCAATGGCAGCATCGAAGGAGTAACGCCCGCCGACCCAGTCCCAGAACTCGAACATGTTCTCGGTGTCGATCCCGAACTCGGCCACCTTCTCGGCGTTGGTCGAAACGGCTACGAAGTGCTTGGCCACCGCCGCGGTTTCGCCGTCGAGCCCGGCCAGGAGCCAATCTCGTGCATGTCGAGCGTTGGTGAGAGTTTCAAGGGTTGTGAACGTCTTCGATGCAACGATGAAGAGCGTTTCTTCAGGATCCAGGTCCTTGGTCGCATCGAACAGATTGGCGGGATCCACGTTGGAGACGAAACGAAGCTCGAGATCGGGATGCACATACGGGCTCAGGGCCCGGTAGGCCATCAACGGACCGAGATCCGAGCCTCCGATACCGATATTCACGATCGAGCGAATTCGGCGACCGGTGTGCCCGACCCACTCGCCGCTTCGGACCCGATCTGTGAACCTGCCCATCTTGTCCAGCACGGAGTGAACGTCGGCCACCACGTCCTTGGCGCCCACCTCGAATCGGTCGTCGGGATCGGCCCGTAGCGCAGTGTGCAACACGGGACGGTTTTCGGTGGTGTTGATCACTTCGCCGCCGAACATGGCTTCGATCCGTTGGGGCACGCCGGTTGCCGATGCCAACTCGACCAGCAGATCGATGGTCTCGGAGGTGATTCGTTGTTTTGAAAGGTCCACCAACAGATCACCAACTTCGACTGTGAACCGATCGGCCCGCTCGTTGTCGGTAGCGAACAATTCTCGAAGGTGCAGCGCGCCCAGAGTGGAGGCATGAGCCTCGAGAGCGCTCCATTGAGGAAGCTGTTGGGGACTTCGGTTTGCCATGGTGTCTTCCAATCTCGGGACGATGTCTTCAGGCTAGAGGCCTTCTTCACCCCTCCAGCCGCTTGGACCAGCCGGTACCAGGGTCAACGTCCATCGACGAGATTTGGCGGTGTGAGTGGCGTTCGGTCTTTGGGCCTCAGCGTGATTGAGGGTGATACAGCTTCGTGTAGTAGCCGTTCAACATCCGCTTCATTGCGAATTCCTCTGACGTGGTGCCGATACTCTCCCGCATCATCGACTCCCATTTGTCGGGATTGTCGTAGTAGGTGGGGAGGACCTTGTTGAGAACGACCTCGTACAGGGACTCTCGGTCATGGTCGTCGAGCTCCTGATGTGAATCCGATTCGAAACCGTCACCGATCTGCCATCCGTTCTCGCCGTCGATGCACGCTTCGGGCCACCAGCCATCAAGGATCGAACAGTTGAGGACACCGTTCATGGCCGCCTTCATGCCGCTCGTACCGCTGGCTTCCTGGGGACGGCGAGGGTTGTTCAACCAGACGTCCGAACCTCGGGTGAGCATCCGTCCGATGTCCATGTCGTAGTTCTCGAGGAACACGACCGCATTGGGATAGGACCGCATCATTTGAACGATGTTGGCGACGATCTCCTTGCCGGTGTCGTCGAGTGGGTGGGCCTTTCCGGAGAAAACGATCTGCAGTTGACCACGTTCGAGGTACGGCTGGATTCTGTCCATGTCGGAGAAGATCAGGTCACTTCGCTTGTACGGCGCGGCTCGTCGGCTGAAGCCGATCAGGATTCGGTCGACCCGCAGTTGCGAACCGGTCCGCTGCTCGATGAACTCCAGCAATTCGGACTTGATCGTGTTGTGGACCGGCAGGAGTGGCTCATTCTTCTCGTACGCGTCGGTGATCCGCCGGTCGACCCAGGTTGGAGTGTGAATGCAGTTGGTGATCCCAACGATTTCGCTACGTCCTGCCACGTGATTCCACATCTTGTTCGCCGTCTCCGCATGAAGCATGGCGACCCCGTTGGAATTGCGGGCCAGCCGGAGGGCGGCGACCGTCATGTTGAACGGGTTGCCGCCGATCCGTGTCATCTGCTTCGCGTTCAAACCCAGGAATGCGCCCATGAACTGCATCGTGCGAAGGTCATGGGTCTCGTTTCCCTGGACCACCGGTGTATGGGTGGTGAAGACCACCTTTTCTCTGGTGGTCCGCCATGCCTCCTCGAAATCGAGTCCTCTGGACTTCTCCTCCTCGATCAGTTCCAAGGCTGCAAGGACGGCATGGCCCTCGTTGAAGTGGTACACGTCAACGTCGATCCCCAGCGCTCTCAGCGCTCGGACTCCGCCGACACCGAGCACGATCTCCTGGGCCAATCGCTCCTCTTTGAACCAGCCATACAGCTGTCCACATATCCACCGATCGTCGCTCTGGTTCTGTTCGATATCGGTGTCGAGAAGATAGAGATCGGCGTTGCCGTACGCCGTGGTCTTCCAAACCTTCACGTCAACTCGTCGCTCGCGAATTGTCACCGGGACGGTGATGCCGGTGTCCTCGAGATCGTATTTGTGGTTGGGATAACTGTCGTAGGGGCGGCCATCCTCATCCAGATATTGGTCGGTGTATCCCTGTTTCCACAGAATCCCCAAACCGATGATTGGCAGGTTTTCGTCACGAGCACCCTTCAGATAGTCCCCGGCGAGGATTCCGAGCCCTCCGGCGTAGAGCTTCAGGTCGCTTTCGAGCCCGTACTCCATGCAGAAATACGCAACCGTCGGTGCGTTATCCATCTTTGCCACTCCTCATCTGAGGCATCCATCGCCTCTAATTCGTCTGAGTGGGCACTCTAGGCCTCCCTTCCGACATGCCGGTCCATTCCGCGAGGTTGATCGGTTCCCTTCGACGGCGCCAGGCTCATGGGCATACGATCGGCTCATGACAAACCTCGCCTCGGTTGGATCTGATCTCCTGGACGCTGCGAACAGCCTCCAGGACGCAACGATTGAGCTGCGCCGCGCCATCCACGCCGAACCTGAACTCGGACTGCAACTACCCGAGACTCAGAAGAAGGTGGTGGAGTCACTCACCGGACTCGGTTTGGACATAACGCTGGGGAAGTCCACTACATCGGTTGTGGCCGATCTCGACACTGGCAAACCGGGCCCCACGGTCCTGCTTCGGGGTGACATGGACGCCCTCCCGCTCACCGAAGACTTCGTCAGCGACTTCCAATCGACACGCGAGGGCGTGATGCACGCCTGCGGACATGACACCCACGTAGCGATGCTGGCCAGTGCCGCCCGGCTGCTGAGTGAGAACAAGAACGAGTTCACCGGCAAAGTGCGGTTCATGTTTCAGCCCGGCGAGGAGGGTTATCACGGGGCGCGGTACATGATTGAAGAGGGCGTGCTCGACGGGGTTGACCGTGCGTTTGCCATCCATGTGGTGTCCAACGTTCCCAACGGACTCATCGCCACAAAGGCCGGTCCGATCCTGGCGAGTTCGGACGAGTTCGAGATCACTGTGAGCGGGAAGGGCGGGCATGCCTCGGCCCCCCACGACTGTGTCGACCCAATTCCACCGGCCGCCGCGATGGTGGGCGGCTTCCAGACCATCCTCACGCGTGAGCTCGATCCGTCCCAGTCGGCAGTTCTCACCGTCGGTCACATCACGGCTGGCACCACCACCAACATCATTCCACCGTCGGCCTTTCTCGAGGGCACGATTCGAACCTTCGACGAGGATGTGCGGGCCACGATCCACGCCGGCGTGCATCGGGTGGCTTCGACCACGGCCGAGAGCCATCGCTGTTCCTGCACCACCAACATCATTTCCGGGTATCCGGTGACCAGGAACAACCCCGAGCAGGCCGAATTGACCGGTGAGGTGACCCGGGCGTTGCTGGGTGCCGAGGGCTTCCTCACGATGCCCGATCCGGCCTTTGCCGCCGAGGACTTCAGCTACGTCTTGAACGAGGTCCCCGGAGCGATGGCCATGCTCGGGGTGTGTCCCGACGACGTGAGCCCGGCCGACGCTGAGCCAAACCACTCGAACCTGATGCGAGTGAACGAATCAGCGCTCTACTACGGCGTCGGGCTCTATGCCGCTATGGCCATGGTCGGATAGAGGTCGGAGTGAGCGAACCGGACCACACGCCGGCGTTCGACGGAAGTCAAGGTCGAATCTCCATCGACAACGCGCTACGGACCGCGCAACAGAACACCTTGCAGCTGAGCGCCATGGCCGATCAGAAAGCGAGCGTCGTGCTCGGTGCCGCGTTCGTGATGGCGACGATCGTGGTCGGGGACCTTGACGGAACCAACGACCTCGTGCAGTTGATGTTGCTGATCACGGCGATCGGATCGGGGGCAGCAGCCGGTCTGGCGCTGATGCCGGGCTCACAATCCAGAGCAGCGAAGGGTCATCCCAACCCGCTGTTCTTCAACGGTGTCGTGAAGATGACCGAAGCCGAGTATTTCAGCGAGATGCGGCGGGTCACCAAAGACGATGCGGCGTTGTATCAGGCGATCTGTACCGATCTGTACTTGTCCTCCATCGCTTTGGGGAAACGGAAGTTCCCGCTGCTGAGATTCAGTTATCAGTTTTTGATCCTCGGCATGCTGGTGACCTTGGCGACGGCCGTAGTCACCTGATCGACATCTTGGGGCAGACCGGCGCAGATTTGTGGAGGTGGATTGATCCCCCGCTACTTTCAGCCAATGAGGCGTTCGACACTCGTACTCGCTCTGGTCGTGCTGACCGCGTGCTCCGGCGGGTCGGATGCATCGGAGCCAACAACAACTACCCGGCCAGCAAGTGCCACGACTTCCACCACCTCGACGTCGGCACCGGCATCGAGCACCACAACGACCACCGAGCCAACAACGACGTCCACCGCGGAGGGGCCCTTTGCTTTGCCCGATGATGCTCAGGCCCAGGTGGACATCGTGCAGCTCGATGTGGCGTCGTTTGGGCCCGGCTATGTCGAGGGTGAGGACGACGACGATGGTGAGCCCCTCTGTGAGGGTGTTGAGGGTCTGCTGACTGCGTTCCCGTCCCAGGCCGAGAGTGAACTGTCGATCGAAGGTGATCACCTCTTCTTCTCCAACATCGCGGTGTATGCAACGGCCGAAGAGGCCGTGGAGGCATTCCAATATCTGGACGGTGCGTACAAGACATGTGATGGTCGGACTCGCACGCAAGACGACACCGAGATCCTGCTCACCGCCATCCCGTTCACCCCACCATCAATTCTGGGAACCGACCGACTTGCTGGGCTCGCCCTCGAGCAGACCACACCCGAGCTGTCTCTTCTGGTGCAAACCAGAATCATTGCGGCCGACCGCTTGCTGATGTTTGTCGGGGGCACGGATCCCGATGTTGTGCAGGAGATGGCTGACGTTCTGGTGAGCCGAACCAGGCTGCCAGCCGAACCGGTGACGTTCGAACCCGTGGGTGGCGTGGCCATCGGCCCCGGTTACACCAATCCCTTCTACTACTCCTTCGACGCCGGCCCCGGCGAGTTGCGGTCGCTCAGCCTTAGCGATGGCGCGCTCCGATGGTTGAACGAAAACAGCGACGACCGCGTAGACGAAGTCGCCAGCACCACCTGTGTCATCACCCAAGAACTCAATCCTGGCGACTCAGCCGAGGCCGTGGACGCCGCCTTGCTGGGTGCGTTCAGCGACTCCGATCGCACCACATTCGCGCCCGAAGAACTCGGCGAGGTGTACGGCGCGGCCAACGCCATCTACTGTCCGGGCCTGAGCGAGTATCTGGTCGAGGTTCTCAACGCCATCCCTGGGTAGCTCCGCTATAGGGTGAGGTTCGTGGCCACACCTCCCCCCGAATCCGAACGTGAGATTCTCGACTGGGCAACCTACGGGGTGGCGATACGGGAACTGGCTCAGACCGTGGCCGACGACGGATTCGCTCCCGACATGATTCTTGCAATCGCCCGGGGCGGTCTGTTCGCCGCTGGCTCCCTCGGCTACGCACTGTCGGTGAAGAATCTGTACGTGATGAATCTCGAGTTCTACGCCGGCGTCGACGAGCGGCTGGACATGCCGGTCATGTTGCCTCCGTACATGGACAAGGTCGACCTCACGGGAGCCAAAGTGCTGGTGGCCGACGACGTCGCCGACACCGGCCATACCTTGAAGGCGGTTCACGAGTTCAGTCAGGATGTCGTCGCCGAGTCGAGAACTGCGGTTCTGTACGAAAAGCCGCACTCGCTCGTGAAATGTGACTACGTGTGGAAACGAACCGACCGCTGGATCAACTTCCCGTGGTCCACCGAGCCCCCCGTCGCGGAACCGAGCGTCGGTGGCGTCGTCTTCGATGCCTGAGCCATGGTGCTAGGACAGCTGAACACCAGCTCAACCGAACTGGGAATACCAGTTCTCATCGCCAGCCTGGTCCTGGTAGCGCTCTCGGTCGGTCTGGCCCGGTGGCTCAGGCTCGGGGTCACAAGGGAGATCGTGATCTCAGCGGTGCGGGCGGCGGTGCAGCTGCTCGCAGTTGGTTTCATCCTCACGAGCCTGTTCTCGTCGTCGGCGGCAACACTTGCCGCTCTCGGATGGATAGTGGTGATGGTCGCTATCGCTGCGTTCGTCATCGGACGGCGAGCCAAGGCGCCAAGCCGCAGCCTCTATGTGGTGGCGGGTTCGATGGTCGGGTTCACAACGCTCCTCAGTTTGGTGGTGGTGTTCGTCAGCGGGGTGTTCGAGTGGTCACCCGTCGCAGGGGTGGTGATGGCGGGGATCACTATCGGAAACGCGATGCCGTCGGCTGTCCTGGGAGTGAACCTGGCGGTGCAGGCGCATCGCGACGGGCGGGGCGAGTTGGAGGCACTGCTGTCGCTGGGGATGAACCGATCCCAGATCGTGCGCTTCATGGCGCCAACCCCGGCGCGCAACGCCCTGGTACCTCAGATCGAACGAACCAAGGTCGTTGGTCTCATCGCTCTTCCCGGAGCGATGACAGGGCTGCTGCTCGCCGGCGTCGATCCGGTAGATGCTGTGCTGATCCAAATCCTCGTGATGTATCTCGTGCTCGGCGCTACCGCCCTGTGCGCCATCACCACCGTCTCAGCGGTGAGCCGGAGCGCCATAACCGACACGCTCGTGGTCGCTCCCTGGGTCACTGAGGACTGAGTTCGACGTTTGAAAACGAGCTGGGCCCCTCCCGTTCGGGAGGGGCCCAGTGAGGCTTCCTATCGGGGCGAGATCTAGTCTTCGTCTTGCAGCTCAGTGGCTGCCAGACCTTTGTCGATGACCCGCTGCCGTTCGGCCTCGCGCTCTTTGCGGGCTGCGGTGCGCCGCTTCCACGCTTTCACCTTCCAGTGTTTCTTCTTCTTTTTCTTGGGGGCGGTCCTGGGCGGATGGTCGAACTTGGGAACACTGAACACTGCGTCTTCGGGATCCTCCACGCTGTGTAGCTCCTCATGGAGCTGGTGCCGTACCTTCCGGTGCTCCTTGACCCGGATCGACTTGTCCGGCCGAAGGTCTGCCTCATCGGCTTTCGCAGGGGCTAGGAGGCTTCCGTCCTTACGGTGGCGTGCACTCACGTTTCATGGCTCCTTTCTCATCCGGGCAGCGCCGGACACTCAGGTCCTGGCTCTGGCATTCAGGGCCAGGAAACACCACGAGCTAGCTATCGCTAGCCCGTAGCCCACCTTCCCACACCGGAGGACCCCTGTCCATGAGGCTCACGAACCAATTCCGAACTAGAGGCAGAAGTCCTGATCAGCTTGTTGAAGGATGAGAAGCTGCAACTGCGTACGTGGATTCGCGTGAGTGGAGCTCAGCCGAGGTGCTGCGACCGCACCTTTTGGGTCGTCTCAACGGTCAACTGTCCGCCCTCCAGATCGAGAATCTTGATGGCTGGATGGATCCTGAGCAGCGACCGGACTCGCTCCAGGTTCACTGCCACCTGCGATCTGGTGGCTTGACACACGGGGCAAACACCGAGTCGGCGGCGCCAGGGTGACTGTTGACCCGAGTATCGGGTGACCCGCGAACCACACACCAGGCAGCGGCGTCGATCGTTGGGCAGAATCCAGTGCTCGGCCCGCACACGCGACTGCCCGGTTGTTCGTTGGGGTCCGAGGTGGGCGTTGGTTCGGATCAGCGCAGCACCCACTGCAACAACCCGTTCGAGATCGGTGATCGATTCCACCGGCTGGAATGGGCTGATTCCGCAAATGAAGGGAGTCTCGACCGCGTAGATGTTGCCGAAGCCGGCAATAAGTCGCTGATCGAGTAGCGCTTCGCCCAAAGGCCGGGTTCGGGCGGTACCCAATCGCTTCACGGCCTCGGGGTGGTTGTAGTCTCCGCACAGGTCAGGTCCGAGGTGGGCCACTGCGCGTTGTTCATCCCTGGTCTTGACGATCTCCACTTTGGGAACGTCGATGCCGGTGATCGCTCCGGTCTGCAGTTCGATCTCGAATCGCCGCCGCCATTCAGGAACGTCGTTGGCCCGCCCGAACCGAACTCGGCCCTGCATCAGCATGTGGGCATGCAGCGTGCGGCCGTCACTGAAACGGATGAGCAGGTGCTTGCCCCGAGCATCGGCGCTGTCGATGATCGTGTCGGCGAGGTTGGTGAGAGCGAGGGAAGGGTGACGAAAGACGCTGGCCTGGACCTGCTGGCCTACGAATCGGTGCTCGATGGCGTTTGCCATTCGCCGAATTGTGTCGCCCTCAGGCATCGCTACACATGAGCTGCCACCGAGAGCGCACGGGGGACGACCTCCACCGTCACAGGCCCGGTGCGGGGCAGCTTTTCCCCATCGGCCCACCACGCCGCCTCGGTTTCGATATCCACACGGTGGAACCGAAGCTGGTGGACCTTTCGGCTTCGTACATGCTGGCCCACAAAGGCCGCCGGCAGCACGGCGGCGAGGTGGATTGGGCCCACCGGGTCAACGACGATGATCTCGCCTACGCCGTCGGTGGGATCGGCGGTGGGACAGATGGCCATGCCGCCACCGAAGAACCGCGTGTTTCCGATGGCCAGAAGCGAGAACCGTTCGTGATCTGAAAGCCCGGAAACCGAAGCGCTGCCCAGATGTGGGAGGCAGCGAAGGGTTGCCACCGTGTATTTCAGTTGGCCCCCAGCCCACCCAATCGTATTGGCGATCTCGTTGACGGTCCCCGAAAACCCTGCCGTCAGCACACTGACTACGAACGACTCTCCGTGGTCATCAGAGATCCTGATGAGGTCCATGGGGGTCGGATCCTCGAGCGAGCGGCGTACTGCCTTGTGAATTGATCGTGGGACGTTGAGGGCCCGAGCGATGTCGTTGCCGGTTCCAGCCGGAATGATCCCGAATGCAACGGTGGTCATGGCGATCGACTGGACCGCATGATGGATCATCCCGTCCCCACCAGAGACGATCAGACGTTCGATATCGTCGCGGTCGAGCAATTCAGCCACATGGTGCGACGAGTCTGATACCAGTGGTTCCACATCGCAGCCCGATTCGGTGAGCAGGGTGATGGTTCGGTCGATCTTGGGATGCTGGCGCTTGTGGAGGAGGTGAACTCGCATCAGTCGCGATCGGCCCGATAGTTGCGTTCAGCCTTGCGCTGAGATCGTTCTCGTTTGGCCCGAAGGCGCCGCTCCTTGGCCCCTCGTCCCGGTTTGGTGGGAGTCCTTTTCGGTTGAGGACGAAGCGCCCGTGCGGCTCGTTCGGCCAGTCGGTCCAGAGCAATCTCTCGGTTTCGAGCCTGAGAACGGGTGTCGTCGGCGGCCACCCGAATTCGTGGTCCGAACTCCCGTTCCAGTGCGCTCCGCTGGGGACCGCTCAATACCGCACTGGTAGCAATCTCGAACACAACCTCGGCCCGGGTGTTGGCCGTGTTGGCATGTTGGCCACCGGGTCCGCCCGAGGGACCGAATCGCCAGATCAGCTCGGTATCCGGGATGGACAACCGATCGTTGATGTTCAGCGGCATCGCGCGACTTCGAACTTTGTGCGGAGGCACCGTCGATCGGGTCGGTTCAGCTCAGCTTCCATGGCTCATCGCCTCCGAAGATCAGGTCGACGTCGGCGTCGGGATCGGGGCGTGTTGGGCGAGGTTCGGCCAGGAGCCTTGAGGCCACGACACCGGCGACGAAGCCGGAAAGGTGACCTTCCCACGACACCGAATCCTGGGGAACAAGACCCACGATCACCGTTGTGGTGTACATCACCAACGCCACGAGGGCCGGCGCAAACGCCGCCGGGCGTCGTTCGAAGAAGGCCGCACCGAACAGTGCACCGAAGTAGGTGAACACGATGCCGCTGGCCCCGATGTGGTTGCCCGTACCGCCGATCAGCCAGGTGAGCAGACCGCCGAGGAACATCCCGATCAGAGTGATGGTGACCCAACGCTGGAACCCCCGCAGCATGATCAGCCCCGACAGGATCAGGAACGGGAACGTGTTCGACATCAGGTGCCCGAAGTCGCTGTGAAGGAATGGTGACCACAGAATTCCGTCGAAGCCCCGGGTTTGTCGGGGGACGATTCCATTGCTCTGGAGCCTGTCGTCGAGGAGATATGTGTCGAGGATCTCGATCGCCCACCACAGCGCGACGATTGCAACCAAGCTGATGACCGCCGTGGCAACGGTTGATGACCAGCGGCTTCTCTTCTGATGCGACTCGGTATTCATTTCAAGGTCAAGGGTAGGGCACGGCGTGGCCTACCCGAATGCGCCATCGTCACGAGCCATTGTCCGCCGTGAATGGGCCGAATTGCACTCGCATCGTGTGCTCCGTGGTGGTCATCTACCTGTCGCGTCGATCAAGTGGCTGAAGTCACATGGTGTCAAGCTGAGCGGATCGCTCAGGGAGAGTTCGTGGCAACCGCCAACAAAAACGGGCATTCTGAAGGTTGAAACCACAAGGACAAGGCGACGCCATGGAGGTGAAACGATGAGCGGGTTCCGACGAACCGAAGTATTCGTTGTCTTCCTGGTCGCCGTGCTTGCCGTCGGCCTTCTGCTGGTTGGCCTCAATCGCGATCGGACCGTCGTCGATGCGAAACCGGAGCGCACACCTTCGACCAGTTCCGCCTCGTTGTCATCGACGACCAACACAACCCCGGCACTGATCACCGCCCCGACCACCGCTGCGTCAGTGGCCCGACAACCAACCGCTGCGCCCACAACAACTGCGCCCACAACCGCGGCGCCCACAACCGCTGCGCCCACAACCGCTGCGCCCACAACCGCGGCGCCCACAACCGCGGCGCCCACAACCGCTGCGCCCACAACCGCTGCGCCGACGACACAGAGGAAGCGGACGACTACCACTAGGCGGCGCCCGCCCACCACCAGGCCGCCCACCACCGCCCCGCCCACGCAGCCGCCGCGGACGTTCCCCCCTCCAACCTGGACGGTGGCACCCTAGGGGAGCGCTCTAGCTGAGATCGTCGTCGGCAATGCAGGTGACGCTGCCATCACCAACCGACATCTCCACGCCATCACCCATGTAGATGGGCTCGGGGTCGGAAAAGGTCGGGTCGCCATCGATCCGCACGCTCAATTGAGCCGGGTCAGCACCCTGGTCGATGAACTGCTGTCGGTAGGCGTTCGTGATCAAGCCCTGGGTCACGGTGTATGCCGTCCTCATACAGGAACTCGAGCCGATGACGTTCTGGCTATAGGCGTACGCTGTCGGAGTCAGTCCCAGGTCGTCGCTCACCCACGGGAACACGTCCGTGGCCTTGCCCAGCAGCCCCTTGGACACAGTGACCGAAGCTGCCGTTTCCACCGTGTTCACACGGGGTCGGACAAACTTGATCGACTCGGCAGGAATGACGATTTCGGTCGTTCCATCGGATCGGCGGAGCACCTTGGCCGAACCCCCATCGACACAGGTATCCACATCGCCGATGGCCACCATGTCGATGGTGTCCGTGCGATAGACCTGGTCGAACAGTGCGTGTTCGCGCCGCCCCGAAATGGGGACTTCGGCGTGAACCCGGGCTCGGCAGTCCAACATGATCGGCTCGACATCCACGATCCGAGCCTCGCTGGGAAGGATGAGCTCAACCTGCACTTCGTTCACCTCTGGGATGATGTTCCACGGCCAGGTGAAGGACAGCGAATCGGTTGTGGCGATCAACACAACCACGCCGATGATCCCGACGGCCACCCCCGCAAGCACTCGCTTCATAGTTCATTCATCCTTGTTCATCTTTCAGACGGCCATATCGGCAGAAAGTCGCGTTGCGCCTTAGTGGAGTTCTCCGATCTTGGCACGGTCGATACCCTGTCGTTCGGTCACCATGGCAACAATCACCACCCTCACAACCGACGAGCAGCGTCAGGCGTTGCTCGACGCACTCGCCCCCGAGGACTGCACCGACAGTCTGTGGGAGTTCTGCGATTCCGGTCTTGCCGACGTGGTCGTACCCGAGCTCACGGCGCTGAAGTTGGAGCAAGATCCGATCCACAAACACAAAGACGTGCTGGCCCACACCATCGCCGTCACGAGCAAGACTCCCGCAGATCCTGTCATTCGGCTGGCAGCGCTGTTCCACGACATCGGCAAGCCGGCCACCCGTTCCTTTGATCATGGGGGGGTTACGTTCAGACACCATGAAGCGGTTGGGGCCAAGATCACCAAGAGGCGGCTGCGGGCACTCGAATTCGAACGGCCCATCGTCAAGGATGTTGCCGAGCTCGTGCGGTTGTCCGGTCGGTTCAAGGGGTACGCCGACGGTTGGAGCGATTCGGCGGTGCGGCGGTACGCCCGCGATGCCGGACATCTGCTGGGTCAACTCAACCGGTTGATTCGTTGCGACTGCACCACGAGGAACCGGGCCAAAGAGGCCCGGCTGATGGCCCACATCGACGAACTGGAACAGCGGATCCTCGAGCTGGCTCGAGCCGACGCCAAAGCCAAGGAACGGCCCCAGATGGACGGGAACGCCGTAATGGACTACCTCGGCCTGTCGGGTGGTCCGATGGTGGGTAGGGCGCTCACGTTCCTGCTGGAAGTGAAACGAACCGAAGGCGAACTGTCGCAACGGGAACTGGAGCATCGGCTCGACGCGTGGTGGGCCAAGAACAAGCCGTGACCGCCGGCCGATTCGAAGACGAAGTCCGCCGGGTGCTCGGCGAGACCGAGCCGGGAGACGTTCTGACCTACGGGGAGGTGGCGTCCGAAGCCGGATTCCCCGGCGCAGCGCGGGCGGTGGGCAACCTCCTCCGGGTGGGAGAGGGGATGCCGTGGTGGCGGGTTGTGGCCGCATCGGGTCGCCTGAATCCCAGCGGGCCAGACGAACATGCCGAGCGTCTTCGGGCCGAGGGGCATCGCGTAGAGCCCAGCGCCGCTGGTCACCTGAGAATCTGTCAGTAACCGAAGCGCTGCCTGGTGCCAGCGGTCAGCGCGCTCACCAGCCGACGTTGTGCGGAGGGCATCTCGGTCTTCCAGCGGTCGTCGAGCCGTAGCCGCACGCTGGCGCTGCCGAAACGCATCGGGTTGCCGGCGGCGGAATGCATCTGAGTTGACAGCACACCGTGCGAGCCGTCGAACACGCCGGCGGGAAGGGTGGGCGGGTCGATGCCGGCGAAGGCTGCGACCTGTTCCAAACTTCCCACCGAATCGGCGAGGAAGTCCTCGTACCGCAACCGCAGGGTCGGGATTCCGAGCCGCTCGAGCAGCGCAAAGCCAGCGTTGTCGGTGACCCAACGACCGGCGGTGCGGGCCGGGGAGTAGCGAGGCATATGGGCCGGGGTGCCGCCGGTTGCTTCCGGACGGCTGATCTCTTTGGTCGATGAATACGCCACTCCCCGGGGATCGCGGATCACGTGGAGAACACGAACCTCGAGGCGCTCATCGAGGGAATACAGCACGGCCGAGCTCAAGTGTTTCGACGAGTCGAGCACGATGTCGGCACCGGTTCGTTCCTTGGCGACAACCCCGGCAGAGGCGATCACAGAGCCGATCAGTTGGAGGTACTCCCGATACGCCGCCGGGACGATTCCGGTTCGATGGGCTCGGATCATTTGAGGCAAGCGCCGGGAACGATCGATGTCCCACCGTTGTTCGATCACCTGCGCGGTGTCGACCGCTGACCAGTCGCCAAACGCCCTTCGCCCGACCTCTGACCAGTAGTCGCAGTGATGGAACGGCTCACCGCAGCCGCACAGTTCGTTGTTGCGGAGACCCCGCTCCCAGATGTGGACACTCTCGCCGATGGCAAAGGTCTGGGGGTACTCGTTCAGAAGGCGCTCGATCAGGGTGCTTCCCGACCGTCCCAGGCCTCCGATGAACAACACTCGCTGCTTCACAGCCATCCCATCGATCGGCCGAGCAGCCCTTCGGTGGCTTCGACACTCGGGGTGAGGGCCTCGACAAGGCGAGGGCGTTGGGCGGCCGGTTGCGATGAGTCAGCCCGCTTGTTCCATGCCTCGAACTCGTCGAGGGAGAACGGTTCGATCTCCAGGAAGTCAGTCACCTGGCGGTAGATCCTGGCCGGTTCCTCATACATGTCTTCGCTGCGCAGGATCAGGAGCTGGTGGGCTGGCCAGTGGTGGATCCATCGGGCCAGACCGCGCTCATAACGACCCTGATCGACGTAGCTGTAGTGCTGATGGGCGAAGCTCACATAGCCGGGTTCTGTGATGATCCGCTCTTCCTCACCGGCGATTCGTTCGGCTTCGGCATCGAGTGCGGCGGAGAAGGAGAGCCACTCAACTCTGTTGCGAGTGCGCTCTCCCCAATGGCCAAAGGCCCGGTCGACCGGGTTGCGAAGCAGAGCAATCACCTTGGCTGTGGGCGCGTGGGCCCGGGCCCGTATTGGGGCGAGCGGGTGGTGGAGGTAGTACGGAGCCGCTTCACCAACGATCTGAGAGCTGGCCTTCAACGACGCCGCCAAGGGAAAGTGCGACGCGTACCAGTCGCTCCCGCGCTCATAGTTGACGTCGAAGTAGTAGGTGCCCTTTCGCGTCTCCCGCTCCGGGTACAGCGGGGACACTTCCGGATGTTCGAGTATCCATCGAGCCAGCGATGTGCTCCCGCCCCGCTTGGTGCCGATGATGAGGTAGTCGGGTTTGGCCCGCAGCGAGCTGGTGGCCGAACCAAACGTGCGGGCGCCGCCCAGCATTCGCCCCCGCAGTTGGTCAGTCAGTCCAACCCGCTCGCGTTCAGGACCTCCGTACGGGCTCAAACGGGGGAGCGGGTGAGGCGGTTGGGGGCCGGCGAAGCCAGGCCTGGTCATGCGTGGATCGGTCCGTCGTGCGCAGAGAGCGACGCCGGGGGTCGACCTCGACGCACCGCCAGGAATTCTGCGGCCATCGCCACCGCAGTCTCGGCCGGTGAGCGGGAACCGAGGTCGAGGCCCAGGGGACCGTGAATTCTCGACCGGTCGGTATAGCCGAGGGCCTCCAACTGTTCACCCCGTCGGCGCTGGGTGTTTCGTGAACCCATCGCTCCGATGTAGCCGACCACCCCGTCGAGTCCCGCAGCCAGAACGGCAACGTCAACAGCGGGATCGTGGCTCAACACCAGTAGCGCGTCGGCCGGCGTTGCGGCAGTGCAGAACTCAGTCGCAGTTGCTACGTCTTCGACGAAAGCAATCTCCCACCCCATCAGTTCCCCCTGGGCTCGAAACGCTTCGGCCATCGGCCCACCGCCAACCACAATGGCTTTGGTGGTGGGAACCGCTGCGGACAACAACACCGACCGTCCCTCGATCTCCACGATTTCGGTGTTCGACTGGCCCTGTCTCAGCAGTTGGCGGGCGTGTGTGATGGCGGCGTCAGTAGCCTCGGTATTCCACAGGTTGCCGGCCACGCCAACCGGGCCGACGGCGAGGTCGGTGCCCGACCCGTCAGCGGCGGCAGCGACAACGACAGGTTCTGCGCTGGCGAACCAGGCGCCGATCTCCCCGGGAAGATCGGCGACAGGGCTGAGCATCAGGGTGGCCGTGCCTCCGCACAACAATCCTGCTGCCACGGCGTCCGCCTCGGCGATCGGGACCTCGATCACCTTCCGTCCGCTTCCAGCGTCGAGAATGTGCCGGTCGACGATGCCCCCGAGTACCGAACCCTCTATCGTCGCGGCCCCGCCGGCGCCGGGGATGACAACGGCACCATCGGTGCTGTCTCGGACTCCGATTCCCCTGATGTGGACCACACGAACCAGCGTTCCGGCCTCAGCTCGTAGTGAACGAAGAGTTTCTCGTACCCGTTCCATCAACACAGGATGCCAATGGGCGATACTCTTTGCGCCGTGGGTTTGATATGCAGCCGTATCGGGTGCCGGGAAAAGCAGCCGCAAGTCTTCAGTTCGACGTCGAACGTTCAACTGCGACCCTCATCGACCTCACCCACGCACGAAACGGCATGCCCCTGTGCGAACGACATGCGTCATCGCGGACCGCGCCGATCGGTTGGCAGCTTGTCGACCACCGGACCGGGGCACGGCAGATGGACATCTGGTCGACCGAGGACGAGGATCGACCCGCCCCTGCCTTCGCTCCACCGACCGATCGACCTGCGGCCCGGCGGCCGGTAGATCCGGTCAGCACCGAAGAGAACCCCGGGGCACACACCGAGGCCGCTTCCGCCCCGACGGCTCCTCCCATCGACCGTCCTGCGGCTCGCCGTCCTGAGCCCGAGCCAGTCCCTGAGCCCGAGCCGGTCGACGAAGTCGAAGAAGCTCCGGCCGAGAGCGGATTTCACTGGCCAAAACAAGGTGACGAGCACGATGCGGCCGAGGATAAGAAAGAGGGCCTTGCCGCCGAAAGCCCGCTACTTTCACGAGCCTTCCGGGCTGCCAAATAGCCTCGGAACGCGAGTGGAGGCCAACTGGTCAGTCGGCAAATGCCTCCAGCGGCGGGCATGAACACTGGAGGTTTCTGTCGCCGTGCGCGTTGTCGATCCGGCCCACCGGCGGGAAGTACTTGTCGCGCTCCATTCCCGGCAGCGGAAACGCCGCCTGCGCTCGGCTATAGGGTCGGCTCCACTCGTCGCTGAGAACATCGGCAGCGGTGTGAGGGGAATGGCGCAGCACGCTCTCATCGATGTCGACATCGCCGGAGGCGATCGCGCCGATTTCGTTGGCGATACCGATCATGGCATCGCAGAAGCGGTCGAGTTCGGCCAGGCTCTCGCTCTCGGTCGGCTCGATCATCAACGTCCCCGCAACCGGGAAGCTCATTGTCGGGGCGTGGAATCCGTAGTCCGCCAGTCGCTTGGCAATGTCGTCGACGTCGATGCCTGTGCTCTCGTGGAGCGGGCGGATGTCGATGATGCACTCATGAGCAACAAGACCTCCCGGCCCGGTGTAGAGGATCGGGTAGTGCTCACGGAGTCGTGACGCGATGTAGTTGGCGGCCAGAACTGCGCCTTCGGTAGCTCGGCGTAGTCCCTCGGGGCCCATCATTCGGATGTACATCCACGAGATCGGAAGGATCCCCGCTGATCCGTAGGCGGCTCCTGAGACTCGACGTTGGCGTTCGCCAAGGTCGGCCAATTCAACCTGGGGCAGGAACGGAATCAGGTGTTCTCCAACCCCGATGGGGCCAACGCCGGGGCCGCCGCCACCATGGGGGATGCAGAATGTCTTGTGAAGATTGAGGTGGCTCACGTCGGACCCGAATGATCCGGGCTGGGCCACCCCGACCAGCGCGTTCAGATTGGCGCCATCGGTGTAGACCTGGCCGCCGGCGTCGTGAACCATCTGGCATACCTCCGCCACGGTGTGTTCATAGACACCGTGGGTGCTCGGGTAGGTGATCATCAGGGCTGCAAGTTCGTTGCCGTGGGTCGTGATCTTGGCCCGCAGGTCATCGAGGTCGATGTCGCCGCGATCATTGCAGGCGACGACGACGACTTTCAAGCCAGCCATAACCGCAGATGCGGCGTTGGTGCCGTGGGCGCTCTGAGGGATGAGGCACACGGTTCGGTGGCCTTCGCCGCGAGCGTCCTGCCAACCCTTGATGGCGAGCAGCCCTGCGTATTCACCTTGACTTCCGGCGTTGGGCTGCAAGCTGATGGCGTCGTACCCGGTGATCGCCGCTAGATCGGCTTCGAGATCGCCAATCAGCTGCAGATACCCGGCGGTTTGCTCAGCGGGAGCGAACGGATGAATGCCGGCGAACTCGGGCCAGGTGATGGGCTCCATCTCGGCGGCTGCATTCAGCTTCATGGTGCACGACCCCAACGGGATCATCGTGCGGTCGAGAGCCAGATCTCGGTCGGCAAGCCGTCGCAGCCAACGCAGCATCTCGTGTTCGCTCTGAAAACGGTGGAACCTGTCGTCGGTGAGGAACGAAGAGCTTCGCGACAGCGACGTCGGTATTCCCGAACCTTCTTCCGACAGGTAATCGACTCCAAATGCGTCGAGCAGGTTGCGCACGGTCTGGCCAGTGGTGGTCTCGTCGAAGCTCACCGAGATGTGGGTGTCGCTGAACCTCCGTGATGTTGATTCCTTTTGCGGCTGCGGCGGCGACCATCGTGTCGGCGTCACCCGCAATGGTCACGGTGTCGAAGAACGTTTCGGAGCACTCATGACCGGCCGCAGCCATGGACGACCGAAACGTCGATGTCAGACCGTTGATGCGCTCGGCAATGGCAGTGAGTCCGTCGGGCCCGTGCCAGCACGCATAGGATGCCGCAACGTTGGCCAGCAGCGCTTGGGCAGTGCAAATGTTGGATGTGGCCTTGTCCCTGCGGATGTGTTGTTCCCTTGTCTGAAGGGCAAGGCGATAGGCGGGGTGGCCGTGGCTGTCGATACTGACACCGACCAGACGGCCCGGAAGGGACCGGGCGTGTTTCTCCTTGGTCGCCATGAAGCCGGCGTGAGGGCCACCGAAACCCATGGGTACCCCGAAGCGTTGAGCGCTGCCGACCACAACGTCGGCGCCCGCTTCGCCAGGGGGAGTGCCGAGCGTGCAGTAGAACAGGTCGGTGGTAACAGCTGCCGTCGCCTGGGCATCGTGAAGTGATCGAATGATCGGGCCGAGGTCGGAGATGGCCCCGGACGATCCGGGCTGAGCAAGCAATGCGCCGTACACCTCATCGGGAACGAGATCGGTGGCGGGGTCACCGATGGTGACGTCGATCCCGAGCGGTTCGGCTCGGGTGAGGCAGACTGCGATGGTCTGCGGATGACAGTCCTGGTCTACGAAGAACCCGTTCCGTTTGGTTCGGTCGAGGCGGCGGAGCATGGTCATCGCTTCGGCCGATGCGGTCGATTCGTCCAGCAACGATGCGTTTGCTAATTCACAGCCGGTGAGGTCGGCGATCATGGTTTGGAACACCAAAAGCATTTCCAGTCGGCCCTGACTGATCTCGGGCTGATATGGCGTGTAGGCCGTGTACCACGCCGGGTTTTCGATCATGTTGCGACGAATGACCGCTGGTGTGATGGTGTCGTTCCAGCCTTGACCGATCAGTGAAGTGAAGACCTGATTCTGGTCGGCGTAGGCCCGAAGGGCGGCGATCGCCTCGGTCTCCGAGAGGGCCGAGGGTACCCCCAACGGCCCATCGATCTGGATGTCATCGGGCACTGCGTCTCCCAGCAGATCCGATGCTGACCCGTAGCCGAGACCGGCCAGCATCTTGGCCCGATCGTCGTCGGTGAGGCTTATGTGGCGATCGGCGAATGAGTGGTGGGACATGTCAAGCTCCTCGGTGGAAACGGTGGGGGGTGAAGGGCAGGGATGCAACGGTGCAGACGACGTCGTTCCCGCGCACGTCGGCGATCAGTTCGGTTCCGATGGCGGCCAGTTGCGGTGGGACATAACCCATCGCAACCGGAGCTTGGACGGTAGGACCGAAGCCGCCACTGGACACCACGCCGCAAGGCTGAGTCCCTCCGGCAACTCTCAATTCAGCGCCATCCCGGACCGGTCGTCGACCACGGGGCGCCAGCCCAACCCGGACACGGGAAGGCCCTTCGGCCCACTCCCGCAGAACTCGCTCAGCACCGGGAAAGTCTGCGGCATCGCGACGCCGTTTGGGGATGGTCCATTTCAGGTCGGCCTCGACCGGGGATGTGGTTGTGTCGAGATCGTTGCCGTAGAGGCAGAGACCAGCTTCGAGGCGCAGGGTGTCGCGTGCTCCGAGGCCAGCCGGTCGAACCCGATCGTCGGCCAGCAGCAATCGGGCGAGTGCCTCGGCGTTGTTTGTATCGACCGCGATTTCGAAGCCGTCCTCGCCGGTGTAACCGGCCCGGAATGCTGCTGCCGGAATCCCGCCCAGTTCTGTGGCACGGGCGTCGAGAAACACCGTGTCGGCCAGTCCGGCATCGTGGGCGATTACTACATCGGCTGCTGCCGGGCCCTGGAGGGCGATGAGGGCGATCCCCGGCTTTGGACGTACCTCGATGCCGGTGAGCCGTTCGGTGAGGTGAGGAATGTCCACATGGGCTCGCGCCGCGTTGACCACCAGCGTGAAGTGTTGGCCCCAGTTGATCGCCATGAAGTCGTCGATCACCCCGCCATCGTCGTTGGTGAGGAGGCCATATCGCTGCCGACCCTCGCCGAGGTTCGCGAAACCGGCCGGTGAGACCGTTTCGAGTGCCGTTCCGGGGTCAGCGCCCCACAGTTCAACCACTGCCATATGGGCCACGTCGAAAAGGGCTGCGCTGGTGCGGCACCAGTTGTGCTCGGCCACAACTCCCTCGTACTGGATGGGCATCTCCCACCCTGCGAACGGCACAAGCCGTGCGCCCAGTTCCTGGTGAAGTTGGTGCAGCGGGGTTGTTTTCAAAGAGTCTGGACTTGACACGGTGGGTACCTCATCGCGGTGGACGGTGGTCACCCCCTCTGTCAGTGTGCCTGAGAGCATTTGCCCCTTCGGCGGTCGGCCTCACCAATCCCCAGGTGACCAACTCTCTCCAGAGGAGCCGGAGTGCAGATGCGGTACGGGGGCCTGAGAGATTCCGGGGTGGTTGCTCCTTCGGCGACCGGGATTGGACCGGTGCTCTCCCACACTGCTGTGCGGCTCACGGTCGAAGGTAGCACTGTTCGCATCGAGGGAGTTCACTGAACCGAATGACAATTGTGGTTGATGCCGGCGGTCCTGACGAGGTTTGGATGAGCGAGTTGGAACGTCTGCTTCCCGACGAAGCGTTCGTCGGGAAGGACGCCCCGGTCGACCCCGCCGATGTGGAATTCGTTGTTCACTGGCAGCATCCGACGGAGAAGATCCTCGGTTATCGGAATCTTCGGGGCCTGGTGTTGTCGAGCGCCGGATTCGATCACGTGCCGCCCGAGATTCGCACTGCGGTGCCGGTGGTTCGTTTGATCGACCCTGCCATGGCGGTTGACATCGCTCACTTCTGCTTGAGCTGGATCATTCATTTCCAACGAAACTTCGACCGGTTCGCCGATCAGCAGGTTCGTTTCGAGTGGCGCAAACTCGAGCCGATCTTTCCTCGCGACTACACCGTTGGTGTGCTCGGTCGAGGTCAGATCGGAACGGTGGTGCTCGACGCAATCGCCGATCAGGGATTCACGGTGGTTGGTTGGTCCCGATCGAACAACGATCGAAGTCTGAACCAGTTTTTCGCCGATTGTGACGCCGTCGTCAACCTGTTGCCGAACAATGAGGGGACCCGTCGTCTCATCTCAACCGATCTCCTGTCGGCGCTCGGCAATGGAGTCCTGATCAACGTCGGGCGTGGCCCAACCGTTGACTCCGACGCCTTGCTGGGGGCACTTGACGGTCCGCTTCGGGCGGCGGTGCTCGATGTGTTTGACACCGAACCCCTGCCGGCCGACAGCCCGCTCTGGGCGCACCCCAAGATCCGGATCACGCCCCACATCGCCGGGAGGACCGATCCCTACACCGCAGCAGCAGTGGTCGCCGACAACATTGGGGACCTGCGAGCCGGTCGTGAACCGGCTGGCTTGGTGCGGTTCTAGAGCTGTACCCCTTTTCGTTTCCCATATTCCGTTCGACAACCACATCCGGCCGAAATTCCGTTCGGAGCGCACAGCAGATGTGGTCCTGGAACGGGAGAAGTGAGTTATGTGGTGCCCGAACGGAATTTGGCGGTGGTTATGCGAGGGCGGAGGCGAACAGTTCCAGCATGTTGGGTGGCCCCGACAGAATGAACGTGGTGATGCAACTCTTGCGCCACTCGGTGAGTTCCTCCTGGATCTTGCCGATCGGCCCAACCAGAGCAACGTCTTCCACCATCTTCAACGGAATGGAAGCGATCGCTTCGTCCTTGCGTCCCTCGAGGTAGAGCTGCTGAACCTTGGTGGCAACGTCTTCGTATCCCATCCGGACGAAGACATCGAAATGGAAATTGGCCCCTTTGGCTCCCATGCCGCCGGCGTAGAGTGCCAGGACGGGGCGGATCCGATCGGCGGCCTTCTCGACGTCGTCGTCGGGGGAGACCCACAGGGGAGAACACACTTCGAACCGCTCGGACTTGTCTGCATCGCCGGACGCGTCGAACCCGATCTTCAGCCGCTCCCGGTACCACGCGTCTTCTTTGGGTGTGAAAAACAGCGGCAACCAGCCGTCGCAGATCTCTGCCGACAACGACACGTTCTTGGGTCCTTCGGCGGCGAGGTAGATCGGGATGTCCGGCCGATACGGATGCAGTGTGGACTTCAGCGGCTTGCCCAGGTTCATGCCTCCGTCGAAGGGAAGCTGGTAGTGGTTCCCGTTGAATTCCACCGGTGCCTGTCGGGCGAAGACGTCCCGCATGATGCTGACGTACTCACGGGTGCGAGCGAGCGGTTTGGGGTACGGCTGGCCATACCAGCCCTCCACGACCTGTGGTCCGGACGCACCGATCCCGAGAATCATGCGGCCACCCGACAGATGGTCCATGGTCATGGCCGCCATGGCGGTGGCGGTTGGGGTTCGAGCTGACATCTGGGCGATCCCGGTGCCGAGCCGCACGTTGTTGGTGTTGGCCCCCCACCATGCCAACGGAGTGAAACAGTCCGACCCGTAGGCCTCGGCCGTCCACACTGAATCGAACCCCAGCCGGTCCGCCTCCATGACCCCTTCGAGTGCGCCGTCAGGGGGTCCAGCGCTCCAGTACCCGACCGAGTAGGCCAGCTTTATCGTCTTGTCCGTGGTCATCTTGGGGACCCTAGACCGCTGTATGGCGAACGACATAGTCTCGGTTGCCTCGGATTGCCTTAGGGTGACCGGCATGGCAAACCGCCCCCAAATTCTGGTGACCAACGACGACGGAATCGACTCGCTCGGGTTGTATGCGCTGGCCCGGGCAGTCTCTGAACATGGCGACGTCATGGTGGTTGCGCCCGATCAAGAGTTCAGCGGTGCCAGTTCGGCCATCGGTTCGATCGCCGACATGAAACCGCAGGCCCACCGGCGGCAAACCCCCCACCTGCCCGACGAGATCAAGGTGTGGGCCGTGACGGGCCCCCCGGCACTGTGTGTGCTGTTCGTGCGAATGGGCGCCTTCGATTTCGAACCCGACATCGTCGTGAGCGGGATCAATCCCGGAGCCAACATCGGCCGCTCGGTGTATCACTCGGGCACGGTCGGAGCGTGCCTCACCGGCCGAAACGGCGGAGTATCCGGCGTCGCAGTCAGTCAGGCCCTGCAAGAGTGGAATACCAACGGTCAGTCGTGGGACGAAGCGATCGCCAGTATCGATTGGTCCACGGCGGCGACGTTAGGAGCGGCAGCCGCCAAAGCGATATTGGACTCACCGTTGGCCGAGCCCCAGGTGCTCAACATCAACGTGCCCGACAAGCCGCTGGCCGAGATCGATCGCTGGTCGTGGACCAACGTGTCCGAGAAGCCTCCCAGTGAAACGACCGCCGCAAGGATGGAATCCATCGCAGGCCATACCAACTCCTTTGACATCAAGGTCGATTGGGGTAGCAAATGGGACGGCGAAGAAGGCAGCGATGTACACGCCATCAGTCAAGGCGAACTGTCACTGTCCTGGATCGGAAAGATGACCGCACACCCCGACAACGGCTCGGGCGTCGGGGTTGCACTCGATCAGCTACTGGGCTGATTTCATTCCCTCGGCCAACTCGATGGCCTTACCGGCCAGCGAATCGATCTGCACTCGAAACGTCTCGAGATCGACCTCGTTGTCCAGTGCACCTTTCATGTAGCGGCTGAGCACTCCCTCCACGATTGCGCCCAGTCGCCAGAACTGGAACGCCCGGTAATAGTCGGGGTTCTCCACCTCGAAACCGGTCTTGTCGACATAGCGGTCTATGAGTTCGGCTCGGCTCATGAACCCTCCGTCGGCCGTGGGAAAGTCCGTCGCTCCGGCCACCTGGTCGGCTTCGCCGGGCTCCACCCAGTTGTTGAGCAGATAGCCGAGGTCGGCGAGCGGATCGCCCAGGGTGCACAGCTCCCAGTCGAGCACCGCCACGACCTTCCCGGTCTCGGGGGTGATCAGCATGTTTCCCAGCCGGTAGTCGCCGTGAACAACGGTGTTGTACTTCTCCTCTGGCTGCGCCTCGAGGAGCAGCTGGTAGGTGCGATCCATCGCAGGGAGTTCGCGGGTTTTGGTCTTCTCCCACTGACCTTGCCACCGTCTGAGCTGCCGCTCCAGGTAACCCGAACGTCGACCGAGATCGCCGAGGCCGATCTCATCAGGATCGGCACTGTGAAGAGCCGCCAGCGTGTCGATCACAGATCGGCTGAGGTTGATTCTCTGGTCGGTGGGAACGGTCTCGGCGGTGATCGCTCGATCGTGCAAGACCACTCCTTCCACGAAGTCCATCACGTAGAACGGGGCATCGTTCACGCTCTCGTCAGTACACAATCCCAGTGTGGCCGGGCATGCCACTGGAGTAGGTCCGAATGCGCTGATCACCCGGTACTCGCGAACCATGTCGTGGGCCGTGGCGAGAACAGCCGCCAGCGGCGGTCGCCTCAGCACCAGTTTGCGTCCGGCGCCATCGGCCACTTCGAAGGTGAGGTTGCTGTGACCGCCCGCGATCGGGCTGAACGTGAACGGGGCTTCGACGTCGTCGATGTGTTCGATCAGCCATTCGGTCACTCGGTCGAGGTTGATTCCAGCAGTGCTCACCGGCACGACGTTACTCCTTTCGTACAACCAGGGGCCAAGGCTGGCCTGGACGGTTGCTCGAGGACCCCAAAACGCGAGTGCGGAGGTCACGTCACGATCGAACCGACCTCAACCGGTGAACGAGGACATTCGCCCTGCTGAGGTGGGCAGATTTGGTCAGCCGGAGGTCTTCAACGTTTGTGGTCAACCGCAGTCGGTTTTCGGCCGATTCAAGTAGCGAATGACTCATAACGAGGGAAAATGGGAAGGACGTCCTGTTGTCGCAGGGATCCTGCGCGTTCTCATCACCCTCGCGCCCATCGCCATCTCTATCATCCTCGTCACGGTCGCAAGCAGAGTTGTTCCGCGACCCGATGGCTGGCTCAAAACGATCAGCTGGTGGGTTGTCCTCTCCATCTTCGCCACCATCGTCTTGTTGGTGTTCGATCGACTCTTCCGGCGACTGATGCCGATCGTCGCCATGTTCAAGCTGTCGCTGATCTTCCCTGACCGAGCCCCAACGCGCTTCCGGGCGGCCCTTCGGAGCGGCACGGTCCGGCAGTTGCAGCGCAAGATGGAGTCGGGCGAGTTCAGCAGGGCGGCGCCGCAGGAAGCCGCCGAAGCCCTGATCGCACTCGCAAGCACGTTGAACGCGCATGACCGGCTGACGCGGGGCCACACCGAGCGGGTCCGGGCCTATTCGGTGATGATCGGACAGGAGATGGGCCTCGACGACCACGAACTTGAACTCCTCAACTGGTCCGGGCTGGTCCACGACATCGGCAAACTCACGGTGCCAGCGGAGATTCTCAACAAGGACGGAAGGCCGACCGACCAGGAGTGGCAGATCCTTCGGCAACATCCTGCGAAAGCCGATGCCCTCGTCGAGCCGCTGCGGACCTGGCTGGGCGAATGGGCCGAGTCGGCCACTCAACATCACGAGTACTATCGACGGCAACGGCTATCCGCATGGGCTTGCCGGTCGGGAAATATCGCTCGCGGGGCGGATCGTTGCGGTCGCCGATGCGTACGACGTGATGACCTCGGCCCGCTCCTACAAGCAACCGATGCCAGCTTCGGAGGCTCGTCGAGAGCTAGCGGCCAACGCCGGCACCCAGTTCGATCCCCAGGTCGTTCGAGCCTTCCTCGGTGTCAACGTCGGCCGACTGCGATTGGTTGCGGGCCCTCTCGGATCGCTCGCGCAGCTGCCCGCCGGTTCGGCAACGATCGGTTCGGTGGCGACGACCGGGGCAAGCGTGGTCGCCACCATGGCGGTTGGAGCGTTCACCGGTCTCTACGGCCCGCAGGTCGAGGTGGCGGCTCCCACCGTCCCTGAAACGGTCGCCCTCGTGGCAGAAGCTCCCGATTACACGGTTTGGGGGGCCGAGGACCAGACGCTCGAAGCCGATCTCAGCGAACTCGTCACCGACCTGGGGGTTCAGGTAAGTCTCCTCGACGAGCCCGAGAACGGCACTGCCGAAGTCTCGTCCTCCGGGCGAGTGTCGTTCTCGCCCGACCCGAACTTCAACGGCACTGTGATCCTGCCCTACTCGGCTTGTATCGAGGATGGAGCGTGCGATTTCGGGTCGCTCACGTTCGTCGTCGAAGCGGTGAATGACCGGCCGACCGCGGCCGACGACTCGGCGACCGTCATCGAGAACACACCATTGGCTATCGCGGTGTTGGACAACGACGAGGATCTCGATGGTGATCCCCTCACGGTCAGCTCGGTGACAGCAGTGACGGGCGGTTCTGCGTTCAGCGACGGGTCGACCGTCACCTTCGTCCCCACCCCGCGCTCCACCGGCCCCGCCAGCTTCACGTACTCGATCATCGATGGCAAGGGCGGCTCGGCTTCGGCTCAGGTTGCCCTGACGGTCGTCGACGACCCGGATCGTCCTTTGCTCGTGGCCGACTCGGTGACATCGCCCGAGGACCAGACTGTCGTGATCGACGTGCTCGGCAACGACAGTAGCGATGCGCCGCTCGACCCGTCCGAACTGGCAGTCGTGCGCCCGCCGAGTTCGGGCACCGCCACGGTGGTGAGCGGTGCCGTCACCTACGTCCCGGCCGCGAACTGGTTCGGCGTGGACACCTTCGACTACTTCGTCTGTGACGTCGAGGAGTTCTGTGACGTTGAGACAGCGACTGTCTCGGTCGGTTCGGTCAACGACCCGCCGACGTTCGTCGGGGGCGGACCGCCGGTCGTGCTCGAGGACTCCGGCGCACACGTTCTTGTGAACTGGGCGACCGCAATCGATCCGGGATCCGACGAGGTCGGGCAATCGGGAACGTTCACCGTGGCGACGGACAACCCCGACCTGTTCGACGTGCAGCCCACGGTCTCGCCAACGGGGGACCTGTCGTTCACGCCTGCACCCGACGCCAATGGAACGTCGACGATCTCGGTCACGCTTCGCGATTCGGGCGGAGCCGCGGCGGGCGGTTCCGATACGAGCTCACCGTTCGAAACCCAGATCGTCGTGATCGCCGTGAACGACCTGCCATCTTTCAGCCCGGGACCGGCGTACACGATGACCGAGGACTTTGGCCCGACCGTGATCCCGGGCTGGGCAACAGGATTCAGTCCGGGGCCGGCCGATGAGACGGGTCAGGAACTGTCCTTCACCGTCGTCGCCGATGACCCGTCGCTCTTCGGTACTCAGCCCGCGATCTCGCCGGCGGGAGATCTGTCCTTCGCTCCGGCGGTCGACGCAAACGGTGCAGCGAACTTCACCATTCGGTTGGTCGACGACGGAGGAACGGAGTTCGGTGGCGTCGACACGAGCCCTGCTGCCACAGCAACGCTCACGATCGAACCGGTGAACGATCCGCCCAGCTTTGTCGCCGGGCCTGACGTCGTAGTGCTCGAGGATGCAGGTGGCCAAACGATCGCCGGATGGGCGACCGCCATCTCGCCCGGTCCCCCCGATGAGATCGGTCAGACCGTTGCCTTCGCCGTGGTGGCGGACGATCCGTCGCTGTTTGCGGTGCAGCCGGCACTCTCGTCTTCGGGGGATCTGACCTTCACACCACAACCGGACACCGCCGGTTCGGCGATCATCACGATTACCACTTCCGATGACGGCGGAACCGCCCTCGGCGGCATCGACACCGGCCCACCGGTCACGGCGGCGGTCACGATCGACCCCGTCGACGACGCGCCCGAAGCATACGACGATGCAACCGCCACGAGCGGGCCGGGGTTGACAAACATCGCGGTACTCGGCAACGACATCGACCTCGACGGAGACCTCGATCCCGCCTCCGTCTCGATCGTTGTCACTCCGGTCAAGGGCACTGCCGTACCGAATCCCGACGGCACGATCGGCTATACGCCGACCCCCGGGCAAACCGGACACCGACTCGTTCGTCTATCAGGTCTGTGACCTGGCGTCTGCATGCGACACCGCCACGGTGACCGTCGGGATCATGGGGCCGAATGCGGCCGACGACAGCGCCACCACCGACGAAGATGCACCACCGATCACCATAGATGCGTTGGCCAACGACACGGACCCAACCCCTGATCTCGATCCGACGTCGGCCGTCGTCGTCACCGCACCGGCAAACGGGTTGGCGACGGCAAACGGCGACGGGACCTTCGACTACGTATCGGACCCCCACTACTTCGGGATCGATTCGTTCGAGTACCGGGTGTGCGATCTCGCCGGTTCATGCGCCGAGGCCACCGTCGACGATCGATGTCGCCACCGTCCCCGATGCACCGGGCGGTCAGGCCGATGCATTCGTGACCGATCGCGACGCCCCCATAGCGGTTGGCGCTCCGGGTGTGCTCGCCAACGACCACGACTACGACGATGATCCACTCACGGCAGTACTCGACACCGGGCCCGGTTCCGGCGCGGTCACGCTCGACCCGGATGGGTCGTTCACGTACACGCCGAACGCCGGCTTCACCGGTTCGGACAGCTTCACCTACACCGCCTTCGACGGAGCGATTGTCATCGACCCCGACGACCGTCGTCGATCACCGTCGACTCGGGCGTCGCGGCCGAAGGGTTGGTTCCTCGGCGACAGTGGAGCCACCGCGGACGACTTCGACCTCGTGGCGACGCCTCCGACCCCCGGCGATCCGGATCCCGACGGAGATCTCGATCCCGGATTGACGATCCTGAGGAGCGATGGGTCTCAGACCGATCCCGATCCGCTGAACTACCACCACTGGATCCTGAATCCTGGCGCATCGGCTCTCGATCTCAACGGTCCCGTGACGCTCAAGCTCTGGAGCACGCTGGCCGGGTTCGAACTCGGTGCTGACGTCGACTGTCGGCGTGGCTGTACGACTGCGATGCTGTCACCCTCGGTTCGTGCTCACCCGCCTTGTTGAGCCTACGAGAACGCCCACACCAACAACTGGAACGATGGGGTTGCGGACTTCGCGTATCGCGAGATCACTCTCGGAAGCCTGACCCACACGGTTGCACCGGGTCGCGTGCTCAAACTTGCGGATGATGTTCGGGCATGAGGACATGTGGGTCGCCATGGACTCCGCCCACCCCTCCGAGCTGGAACTCACTCTCGCCAACGCGAGCCCCAATGCCGTCGACGATTCGTATCCGATGGGCTCGCCGGTTCTGGAAGGTGGCCCGCTCGTCAACCTCGATGTGTTGTCCAACGACATCGACGACGACCTCGATCCGACGAGCCTCTCCATCGAGCCGGCACCAACGCCGGCAGGCGCGCTGGTTGTCAAAGGTGACAACACCCTCGACTACACGCCTTCGCCGGACTTCGTCGGAATCGACACGTTCGACTACCGGGTCTGCGATCTCGGTGGTCTCTGCAGCGTCGCGACCGTCACGGTCACCGTTACGCCGGTCAACGATGCTCCTTCCTTCGTGAAGGGTTCGGACCAGACTGTCCCCGCAGATTCGGGCGCCCAGTCCCGGGTTGGATGGGCGACGTCGCTCAGCCGAGGCCCTGCCGACGAAGCAGGCCAGACGCTGACCTTCAACATCACTGCCAACACCAACCCCGGCTTGTTCTCCGCCCAACCGCAGGTCTCGTCGACCGGAACGTTGCTGTTCACACCGGCAGCCGGGCAGGACGGCTCGGCCACTATCACCATCGAACTGCAGGACGATGGGGGAGTGGTCGACGGCGGCATCGATACTTCTCCTCCACAGACATTCGAGATCATCGTTGACGATCACGGGATCGTCGTGTCGGAGTTCCGACCGGCCGGACCGGGCGGCGGCAACGACGAGTTCGTCGAGCTCTTCAACGCTGGAGTTGTGCCAGAGGATCTGACCGGATGGCGACTGCACATCACGAGCGCACTCGATTTCGATTTCTACACCTTCCCGGCAGTGACGCTCCTCCCGGGTCAGCACTATCTCGTGACCCATCCGGGATCACCGCAAGCAGGCTTTGCCGACGACACCTGGAGCGGGCTGATCTACGGCTCAGGGTTCGGTGATGTGCAGGTTCTCACCTCGACCGGAACCCAGGTCGACGCGTTCCACTACGGCTCGGGCCCGACGGTCGGCGAGGGAGCCGCCCTTCCGTCGTGGAACAACCCCGCCGGCCTCGACGGCAGCTGGGAGCGACTGTTCGGCGGAGCGTACGGGAACTGTGTCGACAGCGACGACAACCGGACCGACTTCGTGCGCAACTACGGCAAGAGCACACTCCAGAACATGTCGTCACCGTTCACGCCCTGCGGCAGTCCAACCACCGCCGACAGCGTGATCATCAGTGAGGTTCGGCCGAATGGACCGGCAGGCATCGGCGATGAGTTCATCGAAGTCGTCAACGCGACGAGCTCCATGGTCGACATCGGCGGGTGGGCGATCGAGATTCCCCAAACCCTCCACACCTTCGCACCGGGCACGTTGTTGGCACCGGGAGAGACCTATGTGATCGGGTCACCCTCGGGGTACAGCGGCTTCGCCGACGCCGATTACAACGGGGCCGTTGCGTTCCCGTATCTCGGGAACGACCACTACGTAGCGCTGATGAACGGCACCACGGTGATCGACGCCATCGCCTGGGGTTCGGGAACTGCCGAGGGCACACCGATGCCTTCCTACGACGGTGTTGCCTTCAATGACGTCAGCTATGAGCGCGGCCACGGCGGGTGCTCGGACTTCGACGACAACCTCGGTGACTTCGTGCTGTCCTTCGCCAGCACCCCTGGAACCGCCGGCTGCTGAGGCCCCAGGCCGAGGTTTTCCCAGTGTCAGAGTGAACGACCGATGGGTGTGCGGCTGAGCACAACGAGTGACCAGGGCGGGTCGTTGCGTTGCTCAACGACCCGAAATCCGGCGTAGGAGGAGACAGCTCGATCGATCTGTTCCTGACCCTGGAGTCCGGTTGCGATGATCGTTGCCGTCGGGGATGCCAGTTTGGTGATTGCGGCCCCTTCGGCTTCGTGGGTTCCAACGAGGGCATTGATGACGACCACGTCGAACCCGTTCGATCCTGCCAGCCAGCCCGGCGTTGCCAGCTGCGTCGGGGAGGCGGTCACGAAGCTGGTGTGGGTCTCCACGTTGTTGCGCTTGGCGTTTCGAACCGCAATTGCCACCGCTGCGGGCTCGATGTCGCATCCGGTCGCACGAAATCCCAGGCGGGCGGCAGCGATGCTGAGCACGCCGGTGCCGGTGCCAACATCGAGCAGTGGTCGATGGTGTCCCGGGCCGATCGAATGGAGCGCATCCAGAGCCAGTGCGGTGGTTGCGTGGGACCCATGACCAAAGGCTGTTCCCACCTCCAACTCGATGGTTCCCGATGTCAGAGCGACCCTGGACAGCTCATCCTGACCCCACGATCCGGCCGCTTCAACCGACCCACCGTGGGCGTCGGCGAACACCCGTGCCGACGCATGATCAGCGAAGCCGACGATCATGCATTCAGCCGTTTCAGCGATTCCGGTGGCATCGGCCAGGCTTGCTGCGATTTCAATGGCGTCCGGATCAGCACCCTCGATCCGGACAACCCAACTCATCGTGGGCCTTAGCGCTGCGTTGTGATTCCAGCACGGACGAGCTGTACGAATGTTTCGCCCGGGGTCAACAGAATTGGTTCGGGCCCGGCCCGCAGCGTGAACGGTTGGCTGACGTCGAAACGTTGCCAGGTCCCCACGATGTGTTTGCCGTCGGTGTACACGTGCGCCAGCCCGATGCCGGTGCTCACCGCTTCGGGGGTGTCGGCGTCGGCGGGGGACTGACGGTGTTCCATCTCGAGCACCACAACATTGTCGGGAGCGATCACGGTGCCGTCGTCGAGCTTGTGGGTTTGACCGGCCTGAGTACGTTGCCAACCGAGCAGCGCCTGATTCCACTGGTATTCGACCCTGGTGCGTCCGTAGTCGATCCTCACGCCATCGGTCGAATCTCCCAGGGCGCTGGGGATTCCCGCCTCCCGATACTGGAATATCGCCTGGGGAGCGATTCCCTCCGGTGCGGAAGCCATGATCTGGCTGCTGTTGACATACAGGTTGTGCGGAGCCGGTCGGCTGGTGTCGCGAGAGTAGGCCCACGGTGTTGATGCACGATCTCGGTTCACCAGGGCCACTCCGTCGAATTCGTTGAGAATTTGGAGCACTGTTGGGTTCCCCCCGGAGGCGGCCAGCACCGGCAGGTTGAACGCCCCGAGGATCCCGAAGTCGGTGGTTCGGGCCGATCGAACCGGCCCGATGGTGGTTGGGAATTCGCTGTGGAACATGGCGAGGAATCGGCTGATCCCGAACTCGACCTCTTCTTCGAAGACGATGTCGGCGTCGTGAAGGGCCCGTTGCGGGACTGCGCCCTGGTTGTTGTCGATCTTCACCACCAGTGCTCGACCGGGGTTGATCGTCTCGGATCGTTCGCCGGTGAGCGGGTGTTTCACCGGGTAGAGCCGTGCCATCCGATTGCGGTATTCAGGCTGGCCCAAAAATCCTGCGATGACACCGGTGTAGGCGCCTCCATCCCGGATGACTCCGGTCCAGTAGTTGAGCCCGTTGGGTTCGGGCGCTCGACCCAACATGCCCGCGTACAACATGGTGGCTTTCACGATCGGGTCCATGTCGCGAATGTTCTCCACGCTCTCGCTGAACCCGAGCATCACGGCGCCGCGGCTGGTGCCGGCTGCCATCCGGTCCAGCCAATACGCTCGTCCGGCCGCGTCCGATGCCCGGCCGAGGACGTTTTGGTACACGAGCTCGATGAACTCGGTGTCGCTGAGTGAGCCGTAGGTGTTCTGGAACTCGGCGGACTTGGCGAACTCGTTGGAAACTGCCAGGGTCGAGAATCCGACTTCGAGTTGGCTGGCCCAGAACTTCAACCCAACGATGTCGGGGGAGCGGCGGAAGTAGGCGTAGTACAGCCGCACGACGGGGGCGATGCGGCCCTCGAACTCCGGTGAGGTGGCCATGGCGTTGATGACCTCTGATCCTGAGGAGCCGGATCGGAGCCTCCCGATCCAGAAGTCGAGGCCGGCGGCATCGGGCTCACGGCCCAAGAAATCTCGGTACTGTTGGGTGATGAACCATCCTTCGGTGGAGAACGGGCTGACATTGTCGCTTTCCGCCGATGCCGGACCGGCAGACATGATCGAGCCGACCAAGGCCATCGCCATGAGGAGGGGGAGAAGGATTCGCCGTTTCAATCGCATTCGGGTTCGCTCTCAGTAGGCCGCCGGTTCAAGCGCAGAGGGTAGCGAAACCTTCACCGATTGTCCGAGCGCGGCTGAGAGGAGGCTGACACGTTCATTGGCAGCATGGACCTCGATGGAGAGATCTTGTTCGGGGTCGCTGGGGACCGGCTCGATGCTGACGCCGTCGCGGGTGAGGACGCGGACCGAGGCGACCGTGGATCGATGGCGACGATCCAGTCCGATGGCGATCCGCAAGATGCCGGCCAGCACTCTGACTCGGTCGCGATCCTTGGCGCTGAGGCCCATGAACTCGGCATGGCCTTTGCTGGGGTGGGACTTGCGGTGATACCGGGCGATCTGTGCGATCAGCTCGATTTCGTTGTCGCTGAAGCCGGTGAGCTGCTCGGAGTTCCTGATGACGTAGTAGCTGTGTTTGTGATGTCCGCTATGGCTGATGAAGAGTCCGACGTTGTGGAGCAGCCCGGCCATTTCGAGCAGTTCGCGTCCGTGGGGGCCGAGGCCGTGGAGGTCGTCGGTGCGATCGAACAGTTGTAGTGCCAGGTTGGTGCAGTGTTCGGCGTGCTCGATGTCGGGGTCGAGAGCTCGGGCCAGACGAATCACATTGGTCCGGCGAAGGTCGTCGAGGTGCTCGGCGGCGGCACCGGGCATGCGGTCGAGCAGAACCCCCTCCCGCAGGGCAAACGAGCTGAACGTGAAGCCGTCGAGAGCGGACAGTTCAACGACCTGCTCGGCCAGGATCGCACCGCCGATGATGATGTCGGACCGCTTCTCGTCGAGCCCTGGAATTCGGGCCCGTTTGTTCGGCTTGGTTTCGACGATCAGGTCCACGAGTTCGCTCAGTTGGGTCTTCGTCACCTGGGTGCCGTTGAGACTGGCGGGGATTCCCCCCGTGGTTGCACACGCCATGGTTGCCAGGGTTCCCGCCGTTCCCGACGAGCCGATGAGCACCTGGGGGCGGTGACCGACGAATTCGATCTCCACGCCAGCGAGCGCCTGTTGTACGTAGCGACGGCAGTCCTCGACCGCCGTTGCATTCGGAACTGCACCACCCGGGAAGAACCGTTCGGTGAGCCTGATAGCGCCGAGTCGGAACGATCGAGCGGCAAGAAGGTCCGAACCCTGGCCCACCACGATTTCGGTGCTCCCACCGCCGATGTCGAAACCCATGATCCGCTGATCGAAGACGGGTAGCGCCTTGAGCAGACCGAGATGGATGAGCCTGGCTTCCTCGAAGCCGCTGATCACCTGAACATCGACGCCGGCTTCGTCTCGGGCTCGGTCGAGAAACGCAGACTTGTTCTTGGCCTCTCTGACGGCGCTGGTGGCAACCGCGGTGACGTCGGCACCGAGGCTCTCGGCCACCTCGCGCATTCTGGTGAGGGCCGCAATGCCACGCTCGATCGCATCGGGTGCGAGCGTCTTCATATCGCCCGAACCAGAGCCGAGGCGGACCACTTCCTTCTGGGTAGTGACGACTTCGAAACCCGACTCGGGCGCTATGCGAGCGACGACGAGGTGGAACGAGTTGGTACCGATGTCGATGGCGGCAATGAGGTCGTTGGCGGGGAGGTCGTTCACGAGCGATCCAGTGTGAGTGTGAGGGTGGTGCCGCCCCAGCCGCTGCGCTGATCGCGACCTTCGATGATGACCTGCTCGACGCTCTCGGGAATCTCGATTCCTGATTGTGATCGGGTGAAGGGCTGTTCGTTGGCGTGATCGTGGCTGAGGAACCGCTCACCGTACACGGTGCCGTCGCTGGCTCGAACCCGCCACGAGTCCGCATATCGCTCCCGGCTGTCGTAGGGCGAGGACAGCGTCACTGAGAAGGTCCAAACTCCGGGTTCATCCCGGGTGGCGACCGCGGCGACGACATCGGGAAACAGCGGTTCACCCGGCGGTGCGGGTTCGAGGGTGGTAGGAGCGTTGTCCGAAGGTTCAGACGAGCTGGGTTGAATGGCTGGTTCCTCCGCTGCCGAGGTGCAGGATGTGAGCACCAGAACCGCAGCGATGAGGAACCTCATCACCACAGTGAAGCCCGGGTCTCCGCTGGGTCCAACTCGATCAGTGACCACTCGTCGTTGGTTTCGACCGCCACGAGGGTGCTGGCACCGAGATGACGATGGGAAGTCGTGGTACCGAACGCCTCGTCGAGGCACACCGACTGGGCAACGAGGTATTCGGTATGATCGGGCCCACGGAGGCTGAGCAAGAGATCGTTCGCGACGTCAACCGATACCAGTTGTGGATCGGTGGTCAGAGCACCGTGGACCCCGTGATACACGGCCACTCCGTCGGCGATCCGTTTGTTGGACAGGTCGGTTTCGATGGTGATGTGGTCGACCTGTTCGTCGAGGGACCAGGCCGGGGCCGGTTGGACGTTGGTCATCGAAGGCGACGATTCGCTGAACAAAGCCTCCAGCGAAAACCCCATGGCGGTGAAACACAGCGCCACGTCCTCATCGATCATTGGCAACAACCGGCGGTCGCGGCCCGCGCGCCCGAACAGTGAATCCCACCGTTGGTCGAGGAGGTGATTCCTTTGGCGGACCTTGCGGAGGTCGACCCCCTCGGTGAACTGCAGCAGGGGGCGATGGCCGATCCGCATGCCGCCACCTTCGGCAATCGTGAGTCCGGTGATCTCCACGGCGCCGAAGATTTCCACCTTGGTGCCGGTCCGGGCGACGATCACGCGATCGCCGGGCAATGGGAGGGACCCGGTGGGGAACAGGTTTGGTTCGAGCCCATGGCCGACGTCGGCCAGGGAGAGGATTCCTCCGAATTCGATCGCCGTGGACAATGGTGTCTCCACCCAGTTCGGGGGAATGCCATCGACCGGGGTCAGCAGGGGACCGGGATCCATCGATGGTGTGAGTTTGGCCAGCCAGAGGGCCGAGGGAAGACTGATGGCGATCGATTCGGACATGGTTTCAGCATGACGCGGGGGTGTGACAGTGATAGAAACAGGTATGCGCAACGCCATCACCAGCCCAAACGCTTCTTCAGTTGGTCCATACAGCCACGCCATCGATGCCGGCGGTTTGGTATTCCTCAGCGGTCAGACACCGCTCGATTCGGCCACCGGAACGCTGATCGAGGGCAGCATGGCCGACCGCACCCAGAAGTGCTTCGACAACCTCATGGATGTGCTGGCCGCGGCCGGGCTCACCTCTGATCATGTCGTCAAGGTGAACGTATTCCTCACCGACATGGCTGACTTCGCAGAGATGAATGAGGTGTACAAACAGCAGTTCAGCCAGCCGTACCCAGCCCGCAGCACCGTGGCGGTCGCCGAACTCCCGCTCGGTTCCGACATCGAGATCGAACTGGTGGCACAGCGATAGCTGCGAGTTTCAGCGATAGCTGCGAGTTTCAGCGATAGCTGCGAGTTTCAGCGATAGCTGCGAGTTTCAGCGATAGCTGCGAGTTTCAGCGATAGCTGCGAGTTCCAGCGGACCGATTGGGCGCCCGCAGCGGCTTCAGTCTCCTGCGATGTCAGCCCGGTAGACCTCCTCGAGGGCGAGGCGCATCTCAGTTGCATCGGTGTCCTTGAACTGACAGGCGTAGATGTCGGCCAGGTCGGGTGCGTGTTGCAGCGCGGTCCAGGACGTGGGATCCCACAGCCCCGAACGTCGCAGTGCCTTGGCGCAGTGACCGAATACCTCGTCGGTCCGGATCACGAGGGCGAGTTTCGGAGTTCTGAGCTCCTTGGTGAACGAGCCCAGAAGGGCGGGTTCGGTTGACAAGTGGGCCGCACCGTTGATTCGAACCGTCTCTTCTTTGCCCGGGATCAGCAGAAGAAGGCCGGCCTGACCGCTTTCGATGATGTTCTTGAAACTGTCGAGCCGGTTGTTGCCACCGAGATCTGGCAGGGCCACGTGGGTCTGGTCGACAACCCGAACAAAGCCAGGCGGACCACCCCGCGGTGAGGCGTCAACGTGGCCCTTCTCACCCGCCGTACTGAGAACGGCGAACGGGCACAGGCTGATGAATCGGGCGGTCTGGGTATCGATCGACGAGGTGACCTTGCCCGCCGCCCGTTTCGAGGGCTCCCGGTACAGCTCCCGCAACCGCTGCATCGAGGTGATGTGATGCTCACTCATTCCACCACCTTCCATTCGAGGGTTCTTGCGGTCGTGTCGACCGAGGCCAACTGAACCCGAAGTGACTCGCCCAGCTTGCGACCTTTGACGGCGACGGACGATTCGATCGCCGGATCGAGAATCTGAATGTAGGCCAGGCCACGCTTTTCGTTGAGTCCTACGACAGCCGCATCGAAAACCTGCCCCGTCGAGGACTGGAGCACGACCGTTTCGGCGTAGTCGACCATGGCCCGTTCGAAGGCGGACTCTCGGCTGCGGGCCCGGCCCATCAGACTCGGCATCTCGGTGAGATCGGCGATCACCTGTTCGGATGGTTCTCGGCCGGCGAAGAGGGCCAAGAGCACCTCGTTGCCGAAGCGGTCCACCAGTCGACGAAGCGGCGCCGTGACGTGGGCATAGTGCGAGGCGATGGCGCCGTGTTCGGACACGGTTGGCAATTCGCCATCGAACCAGACATATCCAGCCCCTCGAAATGATCGGGCGGCCTGGAGGAGGAAGGCGCTCTTGTGGGGTGCGTCGGGTTCGACAGTCCGGATCATCTCGGCATAACTCAGTGACTCATCCCACCGGATCCCAAGGACCTTCGCCTCCCGCCGAAGCCGGCGGAGATCCTGTCTTCGGGGCGGTGGAAGTGTTCGAAGGATTCCTACCCCGGCGTCGACCATTTTGGTACCTGCCACGATCCCGGTCAGTAGGGATATCTGAGCATTCCATCCCTCGACGGGGATCGATGTGTCATAACGCAGGCGGTAGGTGCCGTTGAACTCTTCGACCTCCTGACTTGGGAGGTTGAGGCTGATACCGCCCCTCGCCAGCTCCTGCCGTTGACGGAGTTCGCCGATCTCCTGAAGAATCCGGAGCTTGTCTCCCGCATCGATTCGGTGCTGGGCTTCCTCATAGGAGATGGCTTCGGTGACGCGAACCAACGATCGGATGAGCGATGCGTCAACGGGCCGACCCTTCGGGTCGAGATCGATGGTCCACAGCAGACACGGTTTGTCGGTCCCCGCCAACAGGCTGGCCCGATCTTCGGACAGGATCGGTGGGTGCAGCGGTGTGCGCATGTCGGGGGAGTAGTAGGTGGTGCCCCGGTCGCGAGCTTCGATGTCGATCGGATCTCCGCTCACCACGAACGCGCCAACGTCGGCGATGGCGTAGAACACGCGGTAGCCGTCTTCCAGCCGCTCGGCATGGAACGCCTGGTCGAGATCTCTCGCTCCCGGCGGGTCGATGGCCACCAGGGGAACGTGGCGGTCGTCTCGTCTGGCATCCAGGAATCGGTCCGAGGCAGCTTCGGCAGCCTCGAGAACCTCGTCCGGGAACTCTCGGGGGATATCGAGCTCGTCGCGGATGGCCTGGAAGCCACTCTCGAATGCTCGCGGTGCGATTATCTTGCGCGGTCTCATCGGACGTGATCAGCTCGTGAACTGTGCGACAGACTTCCACACCCTGGAGAATGCCGGAAGATCTTGATCTGCGATGTGGTCCATCAGATGGCTTCGAACATCACCCACGTGGGTCTTGGCCGCTTCGGACAGCAGTTGCAGTCCCGGGTCGGTGAGTTGGGCGTAGAGACCTCTGCCGTCAGCGTCGACTTCACGCCGAACCACCAGGCCCTGCTCAACCAATCGATCAACCCTGTACGTGAGACGGCTGCGGGACACCAGCACATGGTCGGCGATTTCTGACATGCGAAGCTGACCGTTGTCGGACTCGGAGAGAAACACCAGGATCTCGTAGTCGGTGAGTGGAATCCCGTGGTTCTCTTGAAGGCTGTGATCGAGGTGTTCCAACAGCCGGTTGACACCGAAGAGGAAGTCTCGCCACACCATCTGTTCGTCGTCGTCGAGCCATCGGGTCACCCTCGAAAACGTACTCCGAACTCAGCGGCGCTGGCACCTTCCGCACCACACAGTGGTGCGAGCGTCAATCACCGCACTCTTCAGGACGGTTCCGCACCTGATGCACGGCAACCCTGCCCGGCCGTAGGCAACGAGGGAGTATTGGTTCTGGCCCGTGCCCCCGTCAACATTGCGGTAATCCCGAAGGGTGGTACCGCCATTGATCACCCCTTGCTGGAGAACAGAGCGGAGTTCGTCCAGAAGCCGGGCCGCCCGTGCCATACCGAGCCGAGTGACGTTCGGATTGATCTCCGCCGCCCATAGCGCTTCGTCGGCGTAGATGTTGCCGACGCCGGCGACTGGCCGCTGCGACAACAACTGGGTCTTGATGGCTCGTCTGCTTCGCCGAATCAGCGAGTGGAAAAGCTCGGGGGTGAGCGCGGGATCCCACGGTTCGGGGCCAGCGTTCGCCAATGTGGGGATCGACCGATAGTCGCCGGCGGGCACGACCCGAATTCGGCCGAAGCGTCGAACATCGCGGAACAGCATGACCGAACGGTGAAACCCTGCGCCCTCGTCGAACTGCCACCAGGCCCGCAGATAGGGGTCGTCGTCCACTTCGTCGGCAAAGGAGATCGTCCCGGTCATCCCGAGATGGAGTACCAACTCCCGACCGTCGGCGAGGGGTAGGAGCAGGAACTTCCCTCTGCGTCCAGCCCCGGTGATGGTGGCGCCGATGGTCTCGGTGGCCGGCGAGAACTTCGACGACCAGTGCGAACCGGCCTCGGTAATGGTTCGCCCGCTGACCCTCGGTTCCAGTTCCCGCCGTACGGTTTCGACCTCGGGTAGCTCAGGCATCTATGCGCTCATGACCGCCCGAGCCGCCAGCTGGCCGCTTTCCATCGCTCCGTTGATGCTGGCATCTCGCCGATGGTCACCACACACGACGATCCCACTTTCCAGCGTTGTAGCCGGACGATGGTCATATCCTGGCAGCTGAATTGGTTGAGCCTGAGGGATTCGATCGACCCGCAGGGTTTCCCAATCTCGGGTCTGGGCTCCGAGCAGATCCTCGAGTTGGGACCGCATGGCATCTTCGGTGCCGTGCGCCACGGTGGGCGCCGATGCTACGACGGTGCTGGAACCTGGCGGGGCGTACGCCGGTGAGACCGAGCTCATGGTGACTACCGAATTCAATGGTCGTTTGCCGGTGCCGTTCAGCACGATCAGCGGCGCTGTCTCGGGCGGGGTGGGGGCGGAGAACCACATGCTGGTGACCCCGCGCCACCCGGGATCTGGAACGTCGGTGAGTCGGGCGGCTTCGGTGGCTCCGGTGGCCACGATGACCGCATCGGCGTCGATGGTCTCGCCGCTTGTGAGCGTCACGGTGCGCGCCGTGGTCTTTGCCACCTTGCGATTGAGATGCAGTGTGCCCTCTTCGAGTCGAGCAGCCAGTTGCGTACTGATCTCACCCATTCCGTGGCGGGGAACCGCGGCGTCGCCCTGGGCGAGCATTCGGAATACGAAATCGACCACTCGGCTGGATCCGCCGAGATCAGCATCGAGTGTGATCCCGGCGAACAGCGGCTGAAGAAAACGTTCGATCATCGTGGGGCTGAACCCCAGTTCACGAAACCGGGTTCGGGCCGTGACGTCTTCACGGTCCCAGAGTTCCTCGAGTGTTCCCCGGGTGACCATCAGGCGGTACCGGAGGATTCGCGCCTTGTCGAACAGAGATCCGACGCCGGCTTTGATCGTTGGTAGCAACTGATCGGGTTTGCGGAACGGGTCGCCAACGAGTGCGGTTTGACCACCGCCCAGGAGAACCTTGGCGCCGGGGTCGAAGGTCTGAAGGTCGAGGGCGTCGAAGTCGAGTACGTCGCCGGCTGTGGGGTAGGCGGTGAGAAGGATCTGGAAACCTCGATCGCACAGGTGGCCGTTCACCGTGTCGGTTCGGACCCGTCCGCCCGGCCCGTCCGATGATTCGAAAACTGCAACCGCGTGACCGTTCGCTGTCAGTTCGCTTGCGGCGGTGAGCCCAGCTAGTCCGGCGCCTACTACGACGATGTCCACCGTGCCGGTCTAGCACGATTAGAGGTGAGTTCCTTGCCTCGCTACCCTCTCGGCCATGACTATGCCCTCCGTCACAGATCTCGTTGCTCTCTTCAAGCAGCAGTGGGACGAACTCACCGGCCCGGGGGCCAAGTACGCCATGACCGAGGCCGAGGTCAACGGCGTCGAGATGCGAGTACTGGAGGGCGCTCCTGGCAATATGCGCGATATCTGGGCGTTCACGGCGGCGTACGGCGACGCCCGCTACCTGGTGTACGAGGACGAATATCTCACCTACAACCAGGCACACGCGATCGTTCGTTCGCTCGCCGCTGAACTGGTAGCGGCCGGAGTTGGACGGGGTGACCGGGTTGGGGTTGCGATGCGCAACTATCCCGAGTGGGTCCTCAGCTACTGGGCCATCATCAGCACCGGAGCAGCCTGTGTGGGAATGAATGCCTGGTGGACCACTCACGAGATGGACTATGCGCTCACCGACTCAGAGCCCAGGATTCTCATCTGCGACGATGAACGACTCGAACGGGTTTTGCCGGTTCACGACGCTCTGCAGGACTCGTTCGGCATGACCGTGATCTCGGTCCGGTCCGAGCGCCAACTGCCAAAGGGTGGGCGCCGGTGGACAGACGTGGTCGACCCCGAGACAGCTCCCGACTCGCTGCCAGCGGTGGAGATCGATCCCGATGACGACATGTGTATCTTCTACACCTCGGGCACTACCGGCTTTCCCAAGGGTGCCCAGCTCACCCATCGGGGTTCGGTCCACAACCTTCTTCACATTGCATTCATGCAGGACATCCCCAAAGGTATGGCCGCCGCTCAGGGAGTCGACGTGGAGGCTATGGCCGCAGCTGGGCCGCAGCCGTGTGTGATGGCACCCACACCGTTGTTCCACGTGACCGCCAACAACTGCCTGCTCCATCCGGCAACGGCCATCGGTGGAGCAGTCGTGCTGATGCGGAAATGGGATCCGGCCCGGGCGCTCGAGCTGATCGAGCGGGAGAAGGTCACCAGCCTCAGTGGCGTGCCGACGATGTCTCGTGAGCTCGTGAATCACCCGGACTGGAAGACCCGTGACACGTCGTCGATGCAGTCGATGGGCGGCGGCGGCGCTGCGTTCCAGCCCGACCTCGTGGAGAAGATCGGTGACTCCCTCGAGACCGGCGTTCCATCCACCGGGTACGGACTGACCGAAACTCACGGGATCGTTGCCGCCAATAACAGTGCCATGTACCTGGCAAAACCCGCCTCGTGCGGGCCGGTGGTTCCTACATGTGATGCGGTTGTTCGGGACCAGCTGGACAACGACCTTCCCCGGGGAGAGACCGGTGTGTTGTGGGTGAAGGGACCGATCATCATCAAGGGCTACTTGAACAAACCCGAGGCAACGGCCCACGCCATCCAAGATGGCTGGTTCAACACCGGCGACATCGCATACATCGACGGGGACGGCTTCGTGTTCATCGTCGATCGGGCCAAGGACATGGTGCTCCGAGGCGGGGAGAACGTCTACTGCTCCGATGTGGAGTCTGCGATCTATGAACACCCAGCCGTCGCCGAGGCAGCAGTGTTCGGCGTGCCCGATGAACGGCTCGGCGAAGAGGTCGGAATCGCCGTGGTCCTACAGGATGGGGCTTCGCTCGATGAAGACGAGGCTCGTTCGTTTCTGGCAGAACGAATAGCGGCCTACAAGATCCCCCGCTACTTCTGGTTTCTCGCGGACCACCTACCCCGCAACGCCAACGGCAAGTTCGTGAAGCGCACTCTCAAAGACCAGCTTCTTCAATGATTCCCTCCGGGGGCCTCTCGCTCGCCTGCGGGGCCTCTTCGGTCCATGTTCTCGCTGCGGGCCTGGCGGCCCTTGCTACATGGACACGGCGCCTCCGGGTCGCTCCGGAATATGGCTCCTTCGCTCGTACCTCGCAAAGAAACCGTTTGATTCCCACAGGACTAGGATTCGCTGATGACAGAGGCTCGGAGCGAGCGCAGGGTGGAGATCCCTGAACGGATCGATCTCAACTACACCATCAAAGGAGCAAAGAACCCGGTGATGGTCGGACCGAGCGCAAATCTCTGGTCCACCCGCACCCCGATCGGGATCGCCACGCTGTATTTGAAGCGCAGCGGGAACCACGCCGAAGGGACCGCGTGGGGTGAAGGAGCTGAATGGATGCTCGAGCAGATGCCTTCGTTGCTGGGTTTGCGGGACAATCTCAGCGGCTTTGAACCCGACGGCAAGGTGGCGCGTGCATTCGCACGACGCCCGTTCCGACTGAGTCGCACCGACCGTCCGTGGGATGCGCTCATCGGGGCGATTCTGGGCCAAAAGGTGCAGGTGACAAAGGCGGTTCAGTCTCGCCGGGCGATCGCCCGCCGCTTCGGAGAACCGGCACCGGGACCAGACATTCCCGGTAGGAAACGAGGCACCGTGTTGCCATCACCGGCAACGATCGGATCGCTGGGGTACAGCGATCTCCACACCTGTGGAGTCGAACGCAAGCGGGCCGAGGTGCTCATCCGCACCGCTCGCGAGCTGCGTCGGCTCGACTCGCTGTGGACCCGGGAGCCCGCCCAGATCAGGGCAGGGCTGGAGAGGATCCGAGGCATCGGTCCGTGGACCTCGAACATGGTCACCGCGGTCGCCTTTGGCGACCCCGATGCCGTGCCGGTGGGTGACTATCACATCCCCAACAACGTCGCATGGTGGTTGGCTGAAGAGGACCGAGCCACCGACGACCGGATGCTCGAACTCCTCGAGCCGTATCGAGGCCATCGCTGGCGGGTGGTTCGTATGGCCAAGACCAACGGCCCGGCACCCCGCTACGGAGCCCGCCTCAGCCTGACCTCAGACGGAATGACACGGGCCCGCTGAAGGCAGAGAAGGTGCCCGTTTCCTCACGTTGGCTAGTCGAGGTTCGTGATGGCGAGCGCGGTTTCGATCGAGAAACGTGCGGCGGCAGCCTGGTTGAGGTGGGTGTAGTCCACGAAGTCGCTGTTGGTGTAGGAGCCCGACGTCCTGACGAGAGGCACATCCAGTTCGCGGGCGAGCGCATCGAGCGCCGAATCGACCATTGCCGCCTGATCCGGACCGCCGGGGTACAGCTCTTCGAATCGGGGCGGCACCGGCAGTTGCACCAAGATGACCTCGACACCCCCAGTTCGCAGCTGCTGCACCGATCGAACGATCGCCGCCAGATCGTCGCGGTCCAGAGCGAAGGGCGTGATTCTGCCCCGCACCTCAGCAGCCCGGGCCGGGGTCACCGCGGTCTGAAACTCGATGCGCTCGCCCCGTTCACCGGTTGCTGCCAGTGCATCGGCTCGCGAATTTCGGCGGGCGGTCGCCTTTCGTCCGAGCAGTTCGCTGGGATCGCGCAGCACGGTCCGGTTGCGCACCAGGCTGGAGATCGCGGCTGTGGCGCGTTCGGCTGTTGCTGGGACGCCCTCCTTGGTGGCCAGAGCTCTCTCGTAGGCGTTGAGGGTGGCGTTGCCGTACGTGGCGGAGATGTCGAGCGGTCCCAACCCCCACAGAACGCGGTCGGGCTCGATCCGTGGGGTTACCTGGTCGCGCAACCACTGCTCGGCCACAACCGGCACACCACCATTGAGGCCGGCGTTGTATGAGCTGCCAAGCCAGGCTTCGAGATCCCGGGGAACAAGGGCTTGCTGGGCCATGGACGTCCCAACGATCACGGTGGAGACATGGTCGAGCTCGTCCATTTGTTCGATCTTCAGCTCCGCACTGTGGTCGTGCCATCGGAGCGCCGGGGCGTCCGAAGCAGCCACCAAAGTTCGGCCGGTGAGTTCTGCCACCGCGAGCACGACCAATCCTGCGAACACGAACCGAACGATCCTTCCGCTCATCCCGTGATACCTCGTGTGGCCATTTCGTCGGCGATTTGTCGGGTGAACGCCGTGGCGCCGTTGGATCTGAGGTGGGTGAGGTCCCGCCACAGCCCCGGATCATCGAATCCGCCGGAGAGATCGATGAACTGGGCGCCAGCCGCCGTCACTTCGGTTCCGAGCTGCGACATCGCATCTGCGATCGTGGAAGCCCCGCCCGGGACCAGTTCCACCGCCTCCGGGTTGATCGGCATGCCGGCGATGACGACTTCCGCACCCCATTCGCGGAGCTGGTCGATCACTTCCAGGGTGACGGCGATCCGATCCGAACACACCGAAGGATCGGCGAACTGATTCGTGTAGTCGGGAACCTGGGCAGCGATCCCCTCGGCATTGCGGGCCGATGCCTTGGGAGCATTCCCCATGTTGAGGTTCGGCTGGTCCGGGACCGGACCCAGCGCCAGCGCAATCGGATCGGTGGTTGAGAACCAGCCGGAGCTGGCGAAGAGGTTCTCTCGGTTGGCCAGCCGGTCCACGAACTGCTCGGCCCGTCCCGGCACAATGCAGGTGCCGATCAGATCGACGGGCCCCATGGGCCAAACGATGATCTTGGGAGTTGCATAACGGAACACCTCGTGAATCCAGTACTGCTGGACCTCGGCCAGTGAGCCCGGGAGGAATGCATTCCCCACCACCATTCCAGTTCGAGACGAGAGCACCGGAACGTCGATTCCGTCGCCGGCTTGGGAACTCCCGATAACCACCAGTTGGGGCGGCGCGACCGGGTTGCGCAGCCATACATAGGCGGGGAGGGCGGAGTAGAAATGGAAGAGTCGAGTCATCACCGAGCCGGCAAGGAGACGGTCGGTCTCGGCAACTGCGGCTGACACGTCGGCGGTGAGCGTGAGCAGTTCGGCCATTCTCGGATCATCAGTACTGATCGGCAACGCTCCGGGCGCAGCGCACTGCGGCTGGATCAGCAACTGTTCGAACAGCGAGCGGCCCAACGCGCGGGCCGGCGGTGATGCAACGTAGTCGGCGTACTCGTCGGCTTGAATTCGATCGTTCAGCGAGCGGGCTGTGGTGCCGGCATTGCGCAAGGCCGTGGTCCAGCGCTCGAGGTCCACGCCACAGGATGAAGCGAGCTCGGCGGCGATCGAATCGAACGACACGAGGTCGTCACGTAGGCCTTCGGGCGCGGCTTCGGCAAGCGGTTGAAGAACAAACCCCGGCAGTGGGTCGGTGAAGGCGAGCAGCTGGTCGGCGTTGATCGGGTCGCCTTCCTGCAACCCATCGGCCGGCACCGTGGCCGGGGGAGCATCGTCGGGGCACACGATCGATTCGGTCTCGAATCCGTACTCGTCGATCGTCACGGTGCGTTCGCATCCCGAGTCGAATACCGCAACACGTTCCTGAGGAGCACCCACGGCCTGGATCACACGGTCGGCAACGTCGTAGCCGGCCTGCTCACCGCTGGAGCAAGCGGCAACGATGAGGGCGAAGGCTGCGGTGGCGAGAGCGAGGCGGCGCATCAGAACTGGAAGTACACGAACGGTCGAGGCAGACCGCCCGAGAAGACGAGTACGGACACGAGAGCGAGAGATACCAACGCGCCGGCAACCTCGGGTCGGCGTTCAACCAGTTGGAGCGACGGCCAATCGGCCCTGGCCGCAATGTCGATACCGACCATCGTGGCGAAGGCCAGTGAAACCAGAAGAAGGTCCCCGGCGCTGGACGCACCGTCCTGGAAGAGCATCGCCCGAAACACCCGCAGGGACATTTCGAAGTCGGGAGCCCGGAAGAAGACCCAGATGGCGCATACGGCGAGGAAGGTGGACATGACGGCGGGAAGGTCACGGAGCCGAACCGGGTGATCGCTCACCGCACCGCCATGGGTGAGGCGATGAGCCACGAGCAATAATCCATGGAGGCCGCCCCACACGACGAAGTTCCACGATGCGCCATGCCACAGGCCGCCCAGCAACATCGTGAGCATGAGGTTCACGTTGGTCCGCACCGCCCCTCGCCGGTTTCCGCCCAGCGGGATGTAGAGGTAGTCGCGAAGCCAGTTGGAAAGCGAGATGTGCCAGCGTCTCCAGAACTCGGTGATGTTCCGGCTGAGGTAGGGCTGGGTGAAGTTGAGCGTGAGCTCGATACCCAGGAGTCGGGAGACACCACGGGCGATGTCGGTGTAGCCGGAGAAGTCCCCGTAGATCTGAATTGCGAACGCAGCGATGCCGGTTCCCATCGACACCCAACTCATGCCGGCGGGATCAGCGAATGTGCGGTCGACCACATCGGCGACCCCATCGGCCAGTACGACTTTCTTGAACAGGCCTAGAACAACCAGCGACAGGCCCGAGGTGATCTGCTCGTTGGACACCCGGCGATCGGTTGCCTGGAGCTGCGGCATCAGAAAGCGAGCCCTCTCGATGGGTCCGGCAACCAGCTGGGGGAAATACGCGACGTACGTGGCGAAGGTGATCATGTCGGAAAGCGGTTCGAGACGGCGCCGGTACACATCGATGGTGTAGGAGAGCGTCTGGAACGTGTAGAAGCTGATTCCGACCGGCAACACCACGGACAGGAATGGCTCGTTGGCCTCCAGCCCGTTTCGATCGAGGAGCGATGTGGCGCTGTCGATGAAGAAGTTGAGGTACTTGAAAATCCCCAGGATCCCCAGGTTCACAAGGATTGAGACGAGCAGCAGGCTCTTCCGATGAGCGCCGGCGTGGGTAACATCCAGCCGTCGTCCGATGGTGAAGTCGACCACCGTGGACAGTAGAAGCAAGCCGCAGAATCGGTAATCCCACATCCCGTAGAAGAAGTAGGAGCTGACAAGCAGAATCGAGTTTCGCCAGCGAGGTGGAGCCAGCCAGTAGAGAACGAGAACCGCCGGAAAAAACAGGGCGAAGCTGATCGAATTGAACAGCACTAGTCACCGTCTCCTGCCACCCCACGACGTTACAACCCGGTATGGGGTCGGTGGTGGTCTGCCCCTCTTCGTGGCTGGCTCGGCGAGCGCAGCTACATATGTCCAGAGTGTGGCGAGCATGTCGTCAACGTGGTCGGCAACGTTCTGAGATCCGATCCCTGCCGGTGTGCGGAGGTCGATCTGGGTGGCGGGTCCGTCGGTCACCGGGGTGAAGTGTTCGAGGGCGGGCTCCAGGAATCGGCTCATCTGCGCATAGACATGGCGATCGTCGCTGCCGAAGCGGTTGACGTGATAACGGAGCGGGAACGACACCGCCAGCTCCTCTTTGGCCCTGGTCATCGCCACATAGAGCAATCGCAGTTCTTCGGCCATGCCATCGTGATCGCCGATGGCCATGTCGGAAGGAATGTTCCCATCGGCGGCATGCAAAAGGTAGACGTGGCGCCACTCCAGTCCCTTGGCGGAGTGGATGGTGGACAGGGTGAGCCAGTCGTCGTCGAGGTGGGGTGGGCCGGCCCATTCGCCGGTAACGCCGGGCGGATCGAGGGTGAGCTCCACCAGCATCCGGCTCCGTGACCGGTACTGCTCGGCGGTGTTGGCCAGGCTGTCCAAATCGGCCAGCCTTGCTGCCGGATTGTCGTACTTGTTGGCCAGGAGCATTTCACAGAACGGGCGCAGCCGGTTGATCTGCTCCGCCGGTGAAAGCGACTCGCCGAGACAGTCGGTGAATGCCCCTCGAAGCTCTGCCACCTGGTCCTCGGCTGCGGCTGGAACCGTGCCGGCGCCGCCGACGAACCGGCGCAGTGATTCGATCTCGGGTTCGCTGATACTCAGTTCGGTTCCGAGCCGGCGTTCGGTGGCCGGACCGACGCCTTCCAAACCGGACAGAACCCGGTGCCACGCCAGCTGATCCGCGGGGTTGTCGAGCACTCGCAGGAGAGCCAACAGATCCTTCACGTGAGCCGCCTCGAGATGTTTCAGACCCCCGTATTTCACGAACGGGATGTCTCGTCGGGTGAGTTCCAGTTCGAGACCGTTGCTGTGATGACCGGCTCGGAACAGCACCGCCTGGTCGCGCAGATCGACGCCCCGCTCACGGCTGTCGAGGACCTGGTCTGCCACCCAGGCGCTCTGCGCCGGTTCGTCGTGACAGGTGAGAAGGCGCGGGGTGGGCCCGGTCGTTGTGGTGCTCCACAGCTCCTTGGCGAAGTGTGGAGTGGTACCGCCGATCGGCTGATGGATCACTGCGTTGGCGGCCTGCAGGATCGGCATGGTGGACCGATAGTTCTGATCCAGCGTGACCGTGACGGCACCGGCGAAGCGTTCGGCGAAGTTCCACATGTTGGCCACCGTCGCCGACCGGAACCCGTAGATGGCTTGAGCATCGTCGCCGACCGCGCACAGCTGGGTGGTGGATCCTTTCATGCCGGCCACGATGTCTGCCTGGATGGGATTGGTGTCTTGGTATTCGTCGATGAGGATGTGATCGAACAGATCTCCCAGCGCTCCTGCCAGCGTGCTGACGGTGAGCCCACGCCAGAACAACAGCAGGTCGTCATAGTCGAGCACGGCGTTGGCACGTTTCTGCGCCGTGTAGGCGCTGAAGATCGTCTTGAGATCGTCGGCGTGGTCGGCGCACCACGGGAACTCGTCCTCCAGCACCTCGTCGAGCTTGGCCTGCCGGTTGACCATGTGGCTGTAGATGCCGGCGATGGTGGCCGGTCGGGGAAACCGCTTGGATCTCTCGCCGAAACCCTCCTCGTTTCGAACCATGGCGAAGAGGTCGGTCGAGTCGGAGGCGTCGAGCACGGTGAAGTTCGGCGGAAGGCCGGCGGCGGCCCCGAACTGGCGCAGGAGACGATTGGCCACGCTGTGGAACGTGCCGCCCCACACCTGACCGGCGGCCCGATTCGCACTGGTGGCCCGAACTCGCTGCACCATCTCCGACGCCGATCGACGGGTGAAGGTGAGCAGGAGAATGCGATTGGGGTCTGATCCCTCTTCGATGAGACTGACCACGCGGGCCACCAGCGTCTTGGTCTTGCCGGTTCCGGCCCCGGCCACGATCAGCAGCGGGTCCCCCCGGTGCTCGACGGCGGCACGTTGAGCCGGGTTCAGGTTGTCAGTTGAAGCGAACATGCGTTCGTCACGCTACCACGCGTGTGGGTCAGCTCGTACGGGTATGACAAGTGCCAGTTGACTACGTCAAATACGGTTGTTTACACTTAACAACGTGGATGGTGTGATGGAAACAACGACTCGACTCACCCGCGGAGGCCTCTTGGCAGGTCTGGTGGCGGCAGGCGGCGCAGTGGTGAGGTCGGCCCCGGTGGTGCAGCCCACGGTGCGACCCGAGCGAGTAGACCTCATGGTTTCAGTTGTTGGATGGTGGATCTCGGTCGCCATGCTGGGTTGGCTCACCGTCAGCCTCGGGACCTGGATCGTGGTGCTGGGCCGCCCCGCGCTCGAGGACTCCCGTGTCGTTCGGTTGGTCACCGCTCCCGGATCCCGTCGTCTCGCCGAGGGACTTCTCACCGTCGGGATCTTGGCTGGGTGCTCTCCCTCCGCCTCCCAGGTGGCAGCACCACAGATCGAGGTACTGCGACCGGCCGCCTCTGGCGCCCCAACCACTGCTCCGGCTCCTACGGTCGTCGAGTCCAGTGTCGTGATCACGGTTGACAGGGCCGATCCACCGCCGGCACCTGAAACGACCACGTTCCCCGAAGACGCAATGTCGGAGGTGGAGGAAACCGGTGGGGAAGACCCGATTGTCGAGATGACGTCGCACACGGTCGTTCGAGGAGACAATCTCTGGAGGATCGCAGCCAACCATCTGGCCACCCGATTCGGTCGTCCGGCCACCAATTCAGAGATCTCGCCCTACTGGGTGGCCGTCATCGGGGCCAACACAGCAACGATTCGGTCCGGTGATCCCGATCTCATCTATCCCGGTGAGGTGCTGGAGCTGCCTCCGGTCGAGTGATGTGGAACAGAGCGGGCCGATCCGTTGTTGGTTCCTTTCATGACCACGATTACCGCAGAGCAGGTTGGCGACTTCCGTATCGACATCAGCAACGGCACCCACGTGTGGCGGGCCGATGAACCGGTGGACCTCGGGGGCGACAACACCGGCCCGAATCCCTACGACTACCTGCTCGGTTCGCTTGCGGCGTGCACAACGATCACGCTCACGATGTACGCCAAACGCAAGAACATCAAGATCGACTCCCTCTCGGTCAAGTACAGCTTCGATCGGGTGCACGCCAAGGACTGCGACAAGTGCGACGATTCCAAGGATCGGGACTGATCGACCGGGTGACCTCAGAAATCTTCATCGACGGTGACTTCGACGACGCAACCCGCAAACGTCTGGAAGACATCGCCCAACGATGCCCGGTTCACAAGACGCTCGAAAAGGGCATTCATTTCGAAGAAACGGCGTTCGTCGGCTAGGCGGGAGGAGCCAGGTCCATTCGAGCGGCGGATCGAACTGCGTCGATGTCGATGTAGCAGCCTTGGAGATGGCGCTTGGTAGTGGTCTCGAACCCGGTCCTGGAATGCAGTACCCGTCGGTTGTCGAACAGAACCGCATCGCCTGCGGCGAGCTGCACCTCGATCACCAGATCGGGCGACTCCACGATGTCGTTGAACAGAAGATACGCATCGTAGAACTCCTCAGCGATCCCCGGTTCAGGTGCCGACATGCTGCGGTGATTCAGGCGGACCGCTTCGACCGAACCGTCAACGCCCACTGTGATGATGGGGAAGCGGCTGTGGAGGTGGACACTGTCATCGACGAACCGGAACTCCACCGGTGTGGTCGAGAGCCTGGCGAACGCATCGGGATCAGTGGTGCGAAGTTGCTCAGCCGCCGCGAATCCGTCGCTGAACCGAGAGAGACCACCGCTGCTCGCAGGGGCGAGACAATGCAGTATCTGAACAGTCGGTACGGGATCTCGGTATGGGTTGTCGGTGTGCAGCGGCAGTCCCAGGCTCGAGTAGGCCAGGTTGTTGGGTTCTGGCATGGAGATCACGTCGAACAGATCGCCGTAGTTCGTGTTGCGCACGAAGCCGATGCGGCGAGCGAACTGGAGCACTGAACCCTCCTTGCATTCGAGGTTGGAAACGAGGGCAATCCCGGACCGGGTGAGGTCGGTGACCACTCCTTTCAGGTCCCCCTCGGCCTCGTAGGCAACAACCTCGTGCCCGGCCGCCCAGTGGTTGATCGGAAGCGGGGGCGAGGTGGCGGCTGTGAGTTCCACCTCATGGATCAGGCCGTCCTCGTGGCGAATTGCCCTGTGGCCGATTCGGGTCCAGCCCACGAGATCAGCCGCCGCGAGGAGGTGCTGTCCGCTACCAGGGTCGCGGCATTCTGGACACACGCACGCGTCCCGCATCCAGCGAGCACTGACCGGTTGATCGGCGAGCAGTCGCTCCAGCATCGGCCGGTAGTGGGGCGGGTCTTCGACCCGGAGTCCTGGTTGTTTGCCACCGTCGTCGAATCGACGTAGTGCGATCGCTTCTCCAGCCCACGGTTGCCGGGCGAATTCCTCGCACTGCTGTCGATCGAACGGCCCGCCCTGCTCAACCAGTGAGGCCATCGATGCTTGGCTCAGTTCCGTTGCGTAGGTCGGATCGGTGGCGACCAGGTATCGCTTGGCAGCCACATGAAGGCGAATCGGCTCAACGACTCCCGAGGGCAGGATCGGTTGAAGGTGGCGGGCACCTGCCCGGGCATGGTCTGGGAACCCCCACCGGCCGACATCGCCCATCAGGTGTCCCACGTCATGCAGAAGCGCGGCGATGACCAGTTCTTCGTTCGACCCTGCAGCTGCAGCCGCCGCTGCCGTTTGCAGCGAGTGCTCAGCCATATTCACCGTCTCGCCATAGGTGTGATCCGCCATTGAGTCGATCAGGCCCAGAAGATGGTCGACCAACAGGACCTCGGTTCCCAGCAGTGAGCGTCCCGACCAGACCGATGGCGGTTCGAAACCGGCCAGCGATGCAACGGTGGGAGCGACATCCAAGATCGACGCCGACGGCAGGTACGAACCGGGGGCAACGCCCTCGGCTTTGATGATCATGAACGTCTCGAGGTCCTCGGGCTGGTCGTGATGGTCCGAGCCGTGGCCGCCGTGATCGGTGGTGACGATCACCGAGCTGTGTCCCCCGACGGCGAGCAGACGTCCCAGCGCTCGGTCCGAGCGCCTCAGCGCGTTTGCGTATTCGGGAGAGCCCCAGCCGAAATCGTGGCCGGCGAGATCGGGTGAAACGAAGTACGCAAACGCTACGTCGGGCAGTTCGCTCAACACCGACTCGGCCGCTGATGCGATCCGGTCGTCATCGTCGCTGCCGTACCCGCGGTCGAGGAAAAAACGGGTATCGAGAGCATCACCTTCCACGAGGTTCGCTACCGGGGCCCAGTTGAGAAGTGCTGCTGTGGTGAGTCCGCTCGCTCGGGCGGTGCGCAGAAACGACGGCCACTCGTCGCTGACCGCAACCGGCGTGTTGTCCACCGCGCCGTGGACGGCCGGATCGACGCCTCGCAGCAACGAGGCGTGGGCCGGAAGCGTGATGGATGGAACCACCGTGGTGGCCGTGAAACACGATGCGCCTTGGCGGGCCAGGCCGCACACGTTCGGCATTGTCTCGGGCGTGATGAACCGTGGGGCCACGCCGTCGATCGAGACGACGATGACTCGCTGGCGGTTCATGGCGAAACGCTACATCGCTTTGTTGTGGGCATCAGCCCGCTTCACCTACAACTTGGGGCCAACCCACGCAATGGTTTGGAGGGGAATCAGCCAGTTGTTGCCCTGGTGGTCGATCAGTTCGACGTGGCCATCGGTGACCGCTTGAAGATCGCCGAGAATGGCCGGGCCGGAAATGCGGCCCACCGTGCAGCGAGCTCCGCTGGTCCACATTTCGCGGAGGTGGGCAAGCATCGTGGACGGATGCCCGGTTGCCACACCCCGGGTTTCTCCGGGAATATTGGAGAATTCGAAGGCCATCACGCGCTCGATGTGGAAGCAGAACCTGGCACCACCAATGGTCTCTATGGTGACGACTTCGCCGGCGACGTGACTTACCCGTCCTCGGATCTGTCGGTCCGCTACCTCGGCCATCACCTCGACGGCGCGATTGCCAAGCTGCATCAGGCGGAGGTCGAGTGAAGTGGATGCAGCCTCGGTTTCGGCCACGGCGTCTTCTACCTCTTCCAGGTACGAGCGACGCTCGGTGTGTATCTCCTGGACGATGCGTTCGGATTCCATCGGCGACGAGTGGAGGTTGGGCATCCGAACCGGGGGAGGGGGTATGAAATCAGTCATCGGATGAACCATCGGCACGTTTGGTGGTGCACCTTGAATAATGGGTAGAGAGCCGAACAATGGGTAGAGAGCCGCCTGCCGCCTATTTCTTGTTGGCCTTGGCCGCCTTCTTTCGGGCCTCTTGTTCTGGGTCCACCGTGTTGGCGATGAGTGTCTCGATGATCTGGTCCCGGACGTAGTGGAACTTGCGGCTTCCAGCCAGTCGACTGGCCGGCAGGCGACCGTCGCCGGCCATGTTCAGGACGGTTCGGACATTGAGGTCGAGCATCTCGGCCACCTGAGCGGTGGTGAGGATCGCCGGATAGTTCTCGCGTACGGCGTCGTATCCATCGTTGGGGTCACTCATGCCCTCATTATGACTCCGAGGTACGGTTGTTTCCATTCTTTGCGTCTGGATTCTCCACATTGTGGGCAATTCTTTGAGTGGTGGTCTAGGTCGGCGTGACTGAGTAGTCGGGTTCGTCAAACGGTGATTGTACCTATATAAAGTTCCCAAAAGATAGTTGCACACGGTTAATTACGTTTGTTACTGTCCACCAAATGTGGTTGTACGTGGGCCTTTTCGGCTGTCCCGGGCGTCTCGATTCGTCGACACCTTGTCGGTCATGACAATGACCAACCGTCTGCCGGCGCGTTTCTCGCTCGCCCACGGCCTTATGGTTCTCTCCGGGCTGCTCACGTTCGTCCTGGTCAGCAGCGCATTGGCGGACAAGCGGGAGACGGTCACGGTCTTCCTTGCCACCGAAGCCGCTGCGGCGGGTCAGCCGATGACGCCCAGGCCTGCCGAGATCGCCAAGGACACCCCCGGAATCGAGCTCTACGCCACCCGCCAACAGTTGGAAGGCCTTGTCCTGGCCCGCTCGCTTCCAGCGGGACAGCCGATCATGAGGTCGGATCTCGTGAACCGCGGCGAGGTCCAATTCCGCACTGTTGCCATCCCGGTGGACGACTATCAGATTCGCGGTCTCGGACTCGATCGGAACGACCGGGTCGACGTTGTCGGTTTCGACGAAGACGACGTGCCGCTCTACCTCGCTACCAATCTGGTGGTCGAAGAAACGTCTGCCCGAAACAACGAAGGGTTGGGCGGAGTCCGAGCGGGCTTCGTCGCGCTCCAGGTTGACGACGTCGAGGCGCTGCGCCTCAGCCAAGGTCAACTCAATGGTCCGCTGTGGCTTGTTCGCAGCACCGGCGCCGCCCCGATCACTGTGGCCTCGGGTCCCTTGGCCGATGGTATGTCTCTGGAAGCAGCCGGCGGCGAGCAGCCATGACCCCGATCCTCGTGGCCGCTGCTCTCAGCAATCGAGACTGGCGACCGGCTCTACAGCGCCAGGTGCGTGACCATGAGTCCGATGTCGTCGTCGAGTTGGTCCGGGACCGTCACCAGGCAATGGCCGAAGCGGTTGACATCGTGGTGGTCGACGACGACACCAGTTGGATTACACGGCCGGTTGTCGCCGGACTGAACGAGGCCGGAAAGCTGGTCGTGGGCGTGTTCGATCCGGCCGAGGGTGACGGGTTCGGCGAGCGGTTCCTGCGCCAGACCGGCATCCACCTGGTAGTGCCGTCAGACCTCCCTACCGAGGCCCTGATCGCCTTTCTTCGCCGGCACCGACCCGACCGCCAGCAGATCCTCGACGACGCAACCGCTCTGGCTCTGACCGACGATCTGATCCCGGTCGCGGAGCGCAGAGTGCTCGCTGTCGGAGGACCTTCAGGCGCTGGTGCCACCGAGGTGGCGATCGGTCTGGCTCGACTTCTGGCCCATGATCGGACGATTCTGGTCGACGCTGACGAGAACCATCCGGGGGTCTCCCGGCGACTTGGGCTCGGTATCCATCCCCACATCGTCACCGCCGTCGACGCCGTTCGACACGAGAACGTGGCGACAACTGGTGCCTCCGATGCCTCCATCATGTCGTGTCTTGCCCGGCCGGCCATTTCTCACGGCACGCTTCCCTTCGACGTGATTGCCGGACTGGCATCCCGCGACGACTGGTCTCTGCTGCGGGCCGACGAAGTTGTCGGACTGCTCGATGTGCTGTCGCTGACGTGGACCAACGTGATCGCCAAAATCGGCTCCACGCTCGACGAGTTGCCTGCGACGCCGCGCTACGAGGTCAGTCGCCAGGTTGTCACACGGGCCGAGCGTGTCGTTGCTGTCACCCAAGCCTCGCCGACCGGTCTACTTCATTTCATCGATTGGCTCGTTGAAGCAGTGCCCCTGGCCGGCGACGCTCTGATCGACGTGGTCGTCAACCAGGCGCCCGCCAATCCGGCGCTGCGTGGCCAGGTCGAAACCGAGCTGGTGAACATCGTGGGTGATCGAATCAACTCGGTGACATTCCTACCCACCGATCGCCGGGTGGAACGAGCGGCATGGGACGCCACTCTGACCGAGAAAGGGCCGTTTCTGCGACACCTCAGCGCTCTGGTTGGACCGGTCCCGACCCGCCGGAACTGGCGGAAAACCGTTCTCCCGGCACTGTCTCCAGCGAGAGCCAGATGACGACGCTCACCATTGTTGATGCGTACGAGGAGCTGAGGCAGCTCGCTCTCGAAGCCATCCGGATACGCAGTATTGATCTGCGCGAGATCAGTGAAGTCCGTGGCCTCGTTCACCAGCTGGTCAACGACTATCAAGCCGTCGCCACCAGCGGCGGCAGTCGCCGTCCGCTGTCCGACCCGTCTTCGATGAAGACTCGGCTCTCTCGCAGCCTGCTCGAATTCGGGCCGCTCACTCCCTTCCTCGATGGTTCTCTCGACTACGAAGAGCTCATCATTCATGGTGCCAACGTCATGTACGTCGACACCGATGGTCGGATGTTGGCGTGGCCCGATCCGGTGAGCCAAGAAGAAGTAACCCATGTGATACACAAACTCCTGGCCACGGTGGGACTTGCAGTCGATGAGAGCCGACCGGTGATCCAGGCTCAGATACTGGAAGGCACAGCTCGAATCGGGGTCGTCCTTCCTCCGATTGCCGATGCCATAGACGTCACGATTCGCCGCTATCTCACCAAACGGGAAACGTTCACCGAGCTGATCGAATGGGGAGCGATCAGCCGACCCGCCGCCAACCTGCTCACCGCAGCGATGTCCACGCCAACCGGTGTGATCGTCACCGGCCAACCGGGCTCGGGCAAGACAACGTTGGTCAACGCCATGCTGCGGTCGGCGCCGTCGACGTTGCGAGTGATTGCCTGTGAGGACACGCCCGAGATTTCGGTGGATCACCTCCACGCTGCTCGGTGGAAGACCCGTCAAGCCGGCCCCGATGGTTCGAACGAGGTGAACCTTCGCGATCTGGTGAAGATCTCATTGGGCATGCGACCCGATCTCATCGTGGTCGGTGAGGTTCGGGGCGCCGAAGCCTATGAACTCACCCGAGCCGGAAACGCCGGCGCCGGGATGCTCAGCACGATCCACGCCAACAGTGCCCGACAGGGGCTTCAGGCGCTCGTGTCCACTGCGGTGATGGCCGGCCCCAATGTTGCTCCCGAACAGATCCGATCCGTGTTCTCCAACATCATCGATCTCGTGGTTCATACGGCGAAAGAACCTTCGGCTGCGATGGTGGGCGGTGTCGGCGGGCGCCGCAAGATCATGGAAGTCGTTGCGGTACCGGCGATGCAGTCCGACGAGTTCGACTTCACCACCGAGCCCATATTCCATCGTGAATCATTCGACCACGAGCTTGGCTGGACCGGGGCGCCCCTGCCATCAGAGCTTGGAGAACGGCTCGATCAAGTACTGACGCCGTTTGGAGTGTCGGCAAACGCTCTGCTGAGCGGATCGGTGCAGTTGCCATGACACTTCTCGCCGCACTCAGTGCCGGACTCTTCAGCTACATGAGCCTTGGAGCGCTCGTGGGCGTCACCCCACGCTTCCTGGTGAGATCACCGTCGGGAGAACGACCGCGCAGCGATCGGGCCCGGGATTGGCTTCACCAGGCCGGGGCCGATGTCACTCCATTCCAGTTCTTGGGAGTGTCGATCGGCATGGCTTTCACCGTCGCGGTCTTGATGCAGGCACTCACCGGGGTGCTACCCCTCACGCTCGTCGCCGCGGGTCTGGCCCTCTGGCTTCCTCGTTCGTTCTACGGTCGCCGCCGTGGAAAGATCGCGGAGCAGCGAATCAACGCCTGGCCCGATGCCCTTCGCGACCTGATCGCTCATCTGAAGTCGTCGATGTCGGTTCACGGTGCTCTCACCGAGTTGGGTCGAAGTGGTCCTGTGGCACTACGCCCCTATTTCAACCGCTACGCCGGTCTGGCTGCCACGCTCGATCAACGGACGGCGTTGGAGGTTGTGCGTGAGGAATTGGCTGACCCTGTGAGTGATCGGGTGCTGGAGATCATCCTCGGTGGCATTCGAACAGGGCTCGGCGGTGGTGATCGACATCCTTGCCGACCTCGCTGCCGCAACCGCCGGCGACATCGCACTGCGGGAAGAGATCCAGACCGCGGAGCTGGAGGTTCGCATCGAGTCCCGCAGTGCCGCGGTGCTCCCGTTCCTGGTGCTGATCACTGATGATTGCAACATCAGAGGACTACGCAAGTTTCTATCGCACCACCGGGGGGTGGCTGGTGATCGCTGTCGGTGGCCTGCTGTGTGTGGGTGGTTTGTTCATGATCAACCGACTCGGGCGGATACCAACCGAACGGCGAATCCTGGTGGCTGGAGGCCAAACGTGAGCACGGCCTTCTTCGCTGCCGTTTCCGCAGCCGGGTTCGCGGGCTCGTTTCGAGGGCGTTGGTCTCGCCCCGTCGGTTGCTGGCCGGCCGGGTCCGTCCATACGCTGCCCTCTCGCGGTCCCGGCTTGGTGTGGGATCAACCGCCGCCTCGTTCGTCATCCTTGCGCGCCACGATGATCGAACCGCCGTCGGTAGGATCTTTGGCCCGCTCCTTGCTCAGTGGGCGGAACATCTGGGGTCATTGGTAGATGCCGCCGATCACGACACCCTCCGACGTCGGCTGCGCAACGCTGGGTTTGCGGACACTGATCCGGCCCAGTATCGGATGCGTCAGTTGGGCCACACCGTTGGTGGGATCGCCCTCGGTGGAGCCTTCGGGATACTGCTGCGAAGTGTGCCCCTCTCGCGCTGCTCCTCATCGTGTGTTTCGGATTCTACTCTGCGACCTACCAGCGCAGTCGGCTCACCGCAGCTTCGGAGAAGCGGGGCCAGCGGATGCGCGGTGAGGTCTATACGGTCGCCCAGTTGTTGGCGGTCCGCCTGCGCACCGGGAGCGGCCCGGTCGATGCGGTCCGCTCCGTTTGTGACACGGCACGGGGGCCAGTAGTGGCCGAACTCAGTGAGGCACTGTCGTGGATCTCGTCCGGCACCGTGGCTCAGCGTGCCTACGACAAGCTGGCAGAAGCAACCGACGAAGCCGCCGCCGCTCGTCTCTACCGGCTGCTGGCGGCATCGTCAAACAGCGGAGGCGACATCGCTGGCTCGCTGCTGTCGGTGGCCGAGGATCTGCGGGTCGAGCACAAGCAGGACCTGGCTCGGGCTGCGGTCAAACGCCGTACGGCGATGTTGCTCCCCCTTCTCCTGTTCATCACCCCGGTGATGATCCTGTTCGTTGCAGTACCGCTGCTCCCAATGATCTTTGGCACCTTCTAGGTGCCGTCGAAACCTAGACCCCTAGTGGAGGAACCTCAATGCTCAGAATCGCACTATTTCAGCTCAAGGCCGCCGACTTCGGTCGACGGGGCGAACGAGGGGCCGGTGTGGTCGAGTATCTCGGCTTGGCTGCGCTCGGTGTTGCCATCGTCGCGTTGCTTCTGGCCGGCATGACCGATGTAACCAATTCCCTCATTTCGCGTATCGGTGACATGGTCACCGGAGGCTGACGAGCCTCAATGCTCCACGGAGAACGAGGCACAATCCTGCTGCCGGGTGTTGCCGGAATCGCCATGATGTTCTTTGCCTTCGTTCTGATCACCCAGTTCGCAGTCTGGCAATACGGTCGGGGTGCGGTGCAATCGGCCGCGAATGAGGCGGTGCGTTCCGCCGCGGCTTTCGGCGCTGAGCCGGGGACCTGCGAAGCCGAGTTCGAGGCAGCCCGAGCTGATCTGCTCGGCGGCTCCCTTGGCCGTGGAGTCGGTCGCCCTCGATGCACAACCGGCGGCGAGTTTGCCCAGGTTGTGGTGCCGGTCAGCTTTCAGAGATGGCTCCCGATTTCGCCGGACTGGAACTTCGAGGTTCGCGCTGTCGCCGCGGTCGAACGGCTGCCAGAACCGTGATCGGCGGCAACGAGCACAGCCAGGAGGAGGGATCGGCGGTCATCGAACTCCCCTTGGTGCTCGGATTTCTGATCATCCCGGTTGCGTTTGTCATCCTCACGATCCCCACCTGGTTGCAGGGTGTTCATGCCGCCAACGACGCAGCGGCCGAGTCTGCTCGTGCGTTCGTGTTGAGCGGTGGCGACCCGGAATCGGTTGGCCGCGCACTTGATGCCACCGCCCTCAGTCACGGGTTCGCTCCCGGCGATCTCTCGGTCACCTCGGCTGCACCGACGGCTGCGCTCGCCACCGATGTGGAGATCCGAGTCCAGGTTCAGCTGCGTGCGATCGCCCTCTTCGACGTTGGCTCGTTTACCTACACGGCCAGCCATGTCGAGCGGTATCCCACCTATGTTCGGACGCCGCGATGAAACGCTCAACCGGTGGACGTTCGTCGGAGCGGGGCTCGATCACTACGTTGGGTTTGGGGATGACGCTTCTGTTGTTCATCGTTGGGGGCATCAGCATCGATCTCTGGCGAGTCGTTGCAGCGCGGCAAGATCTTTCCCATCGCGCTGACGCTGCCGCCACCGCAGGTGCCAACGCCATCGATGCGGACGAATTCCGGTTCTCCGGTGATCTCGTTCTCGATCCGGCATTTGCAGTCGCCGCAGCCGAGGAAGTCCTGGGTGGGCCGAGTACGTGGGAGTTCACCGGATCGGGCCGGGTCGAGGCCCGAGATCCTGACGGTCTGCTGAACGACATGGTGGTCACGCTCACCAGAGAGGTCGATTTCGCACTGCTGGGAATCCTGTCGGACCAGAAGTCGGTCACGATCACCGTGGAGTCGGTCGCCTCCCCCCAACGGACGGGCTGATCGGTGAGGCTCCGGCGGAATTCCTGCTGAGAGCCACATTCGCGGTTTCTACCCCTTTGTCAGCCACAGAGGGTGTGGGTGTCCACAGGAATTTCGGTAGGGGGGGTTGGGCGGTACGATGGATCGCTTCTATGGCCGCCAAGAAGAAACCCGCTCCTCCCAAACCCACCACGGTCTTTCTGGTGCGGCACGGCAAGACCCCAACCACCGGTGCGGTTCTGCCAGGACGGGCCAAGGGGCTGCATCTCGCCGATGAGGGCGTCGCCCAGGCCGAACGGGCCGCTGAACGGTTGGCCGGTCTCGGAGGCGACAGTTTTGCCGGCGTCTACGCCAGCCCTATGGAACGCACCCGGGAGACCGCAGCGCCGATCGGCAAAGCTCTCGGTCAGCGGGTGAAGATCCGCAAGGGTCTCATCGAGGCCGAGTTCGGCGACTGGACCGGAGCGAAACTCAAAGATCTCTACAAACTTCCCGAGTGGGAGACCGTGCAGAAGTACCCCAGCGGGTTCCGGTTTCCCGGTGGCGAATCGTTCACCGAGATGCAGGCCCGCATAACCGGCCAGCTGCAGGAGCTCGTCGCCGAACATCCCGGTGAGCGCATCGTGTGCGTCTCGCACGCCGACCCGATCAAGGCGGCCATCGCCGACGCGATGGGTACCCATCTCGACCAGTTCCAACGGATCGTGGTAGGACCGTGCTCGATCTCCGCGGTCCTGTTCACCCATGTCGGGCCGCGGGTCCTGGCGGTGAACTCAACCGGCGACGACCTCTCTACCCTTGTGTTGAGTTGATCTCATGAGCGAGCTGTACGAATACCGCGACACCAGTCATTTCACCGCCGGCGCGGTCGGCGAACCGGGAGCGCGCACCTTTTTCCTTCAGGCCGGCGATGAGTTCGGCTACCACAGCGTCAAGCTCGAAAAGCAGCAGGTTGCCGCCCTGGCCGACTTCTTGCGCAGTGTGATCGAGGATCTTCCAACGCCCACAACCACACCCGACGGTCCGGTTCCGCTCATCGAACCGGCCCAACCGGTGTTCGTGGTGGGACAGATCGCCGTCGGGATCGACGAGGTGGAGAACCGGGTGGTGCTGGTGGTCGAGGAGTTGGTGGAGCAGCAATCCCTCGAAGACGAACTAGCTGCGGTAGTGGAGGATGAGGAGCTCAAGGGAGCGACCCTGCGGGTTCACCTTTCGGTCGATCAAGCTGCGGCGTTCATTGGAACCTCGGAGGATCTGATGGCCGGCGGTCGGCCGCCGTGCCGGTTGTGTGGCCAGCCGCTCGATCCTTCAGGGCACGCCTGTCCTCGGCTGAACTAGCGCCATGGCAGAAACCACCGGCACGGTCGTTCCCTTCGATGCGCCCGTCGATGGCCTGATCGATCTGTTCGAGAACGGCGACTTCGAGATCGAAGGGCGAATGCCCTACAGCTCCAACCTCACTCTGCTCGTCCATTTCACCGCACCCGATGACACCGATGTTCGGGCCATCTACAAACCGGGGCAGGGTGAGCGGCCGCTGTGGGACTTCCCCGACGGCCTCTATCGGCGTGAAGTGGCAACGTTCCGGCTGAGCGATGCGCTGGGGTGGTCGGTGATTCCACCTACCACTCTTGCCACCGGCACGATGGGGGAGGGGTCGGTTCAGGCGTTCGTCAACGCAGACTTTGCCCAGCACTACTTCACCCTGCTCGAAGCTCGCACAGCGATAGCGGATTTGCAGAAGTTGTGTGTTCTCGACGTGATCGCCAACAACACCGACCGCAAGAGCGGTCACTGTCTGCTGGGACCCGACGGTCACGTCTACGGAATCGACAACGGGCTCTCGTTCCACGCCGAGTTCAAGCTGCGCACTGTCATCTGGGATTTCGTCGGTGACCCCATCCCGGCCGATGTGCTGTCCGACGTGGCCGCCTTTGTCGACGAGGGGCCACCGGCGGAACTGGCAGCGCTGCTCAATCCGTTCGAACAGGACGCCATGCTCACTCGGGCACGAGCCATCGTCAACGAGGGACACTTCCCCGAAGACGACACCGACGGTCACCGCTGGCCCTGGCCCCTGGTCTAAGGCACCGTGAATGTCGTCCGAATCGCCGACCTCGGCACGATCTCGCGAGACGTACAGAATCGGACCGATTTCCTCGTTGCTACCTCCGGCCCGGTTGTCGTCAGCCTGGCTGGCCGAGGACGTGCACGCAGTCAACAGCGTGAGGAGGGCAAGCGGTACGAGCTGTCGCGATCCGCTGCCCACTCTCTTCAAACGTACACCGATGCCGATGGCCGCTGGATTCGCCCACCGCTATCTCTGTCACACCCTCCGGGGAGAATGGACATATGGCTTCGGTGGCGGGAAACTCGGGTTCTGATAGCGGTCTTCTCGGGGCGGAGCGGGTGGTTCTCGCTGAGATTGGTGCCCTGGTTGATCGGGTCGCTGTTACTGATTTGTCGTCGATCTCTCGAGAAGATCTCGCTGAGATCGTGTCGGAGATGGCTGCTGAGTCTGAACGGTTGTCGGCGATGGCCGGACGGTTCATGGAGGTCGGGGAGCGCTCGGCGTGTTCGTATACCAAGGGTGAACGAACGATGATCGGCCTGGTCAACGCGAAGGGTCGTTTGTCCCGTCGGCGGGCTGCTTCGATCAGGCGTGCCGGGCGGGCGGTGTACCGATTCCCCAACTTCCATGCGGCGTTGTTGGCCCGCAGGATCACGTTGGCTCATGTTGATGTGATGACCAAGTGGACCAAGAAGGCCAACTCCGATCAGGTCCGTGCCTCCGAGGAAGCGTTGGCGGCGGTGGCGGTGCTCACCACACCCGAGGAATTCGAGGAAGCTCTTCGCACCTGGGTGGCGGTTGCTGATCCGAATGAACATCTCGATGAGTTCTTGCGGGCCCAGGCACGGCGCCATCTGCATCTGCAGCCCGACCTGTTCCGCAATGTGCATGTCACCGGTGTGTTGGACCCATTGTTTGGCGAACAGGTGATGAACACCATCTTGGAGAACGCCGAATGGCTCCAAGCAAACAACGAAGAATTGTCTATCGCTCAGGCCAATCATGATGCGCTGGTCCAGCTGATCCTGGACCCCGACGAGGAAGGCTCTGTCCGCCCCCGTTTGGAGATCCTGGTCCCCGCCGACAACACCGACGAGCACGGCGAGGTCGACCAAACCGAACCAGAGCCGGTCAAACCGCCGGTTGTTGGTGATCGAGGGTTCTCTGCGGTCTACTACCCCCGCACCGCGAACGGGAATCTGATCCCCCCAGCGATCATCGACAAGCTGATCGCTGGCTCTCGGGTCTGCTATCACCCGGTTACCGCTGAGGGCACGCTGGCTGAGGACGCACCGGCTGGGCGCGATTTCACCATCGTTCAGCGGCGCATGATCCGGCTCCGGGACGGCTGTTGCCAGCATCCCGGGTGCCGCCGACCGGCCAGGGTCTGTCACTACGACCACGTCCAGCCATGGTCACAGCGTGGACCAACCCTGATCTCAAACGGACAACTCCTCTGCCCCTTCCACCACCGCTGGAAACATCGAGACGATCCTCACGGCTCACGAATCTTCGACGACTCCCCAGTCAGCCTCGAATAGGCCCGAACCCACCGCCAAACACCCCCACAGCCCAGAGGTTGACCCCGCTCAGCAGCGGGGACGTCGTGCTGTCTCAAGAGACCGAAACGAGAACCAGTGATTCGTCTTCTGCCAAGGTTTGGTAGAAGGGGAGGATCTCTTCGTCGCTGAGCAGCGAGGTCGGGAGTTCCGAGCCGATCAGGTACAGATCCTGGGTGTCGTTGCCCGTCGAGGAATCAAGTTTGGGCGACGCCAGCGTTCGAACATCCAGTTCCATGCCGTAAGGATTCGTTGGGGACTCGTAGACACCGAACAGGCCACCGACCACCGCCATGCTGAGGTACGTTGCCCGGTGGGGCGCCTGGTCCCAGAAGAGCGGGTCCCGGAGTGAATCGAGATTGTCGAAATCGAAGTTGTTGAACTCGGAGAACCCTGCGATCCAGAGGCCGAGTTCGGGAACCTGATCTTCGTCGATTCGCACGAGCGCCTCGATTCGGACAAGCGCCTCCCCCGACGCGTCGTAAGACTTCATGGCGGCGATCCCTTCCCCCGGAATCTCAGACAGCCATTCCGAGCCGCCGGCTTCGAAATAGGCCTCTACACGGTCGGTGGTGAGTTGGAAACGGCGATACTCAGCGCGTGGATCTATTGGCTCGTCACACGTCGGCTCGCCACCTGAGTCTGGGGCACAGATGATGGTCTCGATGGCCGAGAGAATTGGATAGCCACACTGGGTACCTGATAGCTGATCCAGCTCCACGACTTCCTGTTCGGTTTCGAGAAGCGGTCGCTGATCCGACGGGTCTCGTTCGACGAGTTCGATCATCAGCGCATGCCAGGCTTCGCCAAAGGGTCCGTCGTTCTCGCCCAGCAGCGGATCGTCAGGATCTACCTCCCCGGTGAAGAGGCCACGGAACGGTTCCTCCTCGGGATTGACGAGGAGATCGTCGAGGTGGGCGTCAAAGACGGCGCATATTCCGCTGGGTGGATCCGCTGTCTCGACGTCGGTCACGGGCACTGTTGCGACGGGTGGTTCGGTCTCCGCAGTCATCGCAAGGTCCTGCGTTGTCGGTGTTTCGACGGACTCAACCGGGGCGCCAGCCCGTGCACACGAGCTCAAACAGAGCGCTGCCACAGCGAGAATCCTGAGTGCCTTCACGGTGATGAATCGGTAGCTCTGGATCGGCACTTGAGGAGCCGAGTTCTAGGAAACGGCGGTCACAGCCACTTCGGTAGCCTTCACCGACGCCCAGATGGCAAGTCCGGGAGCCAGCCCAAGGGCTGCGGTGGCCCCGGGGGTGATGTCGACCGCGATCGGAAGCGGATCGCCCAGGAAGATCCGAGTCGTGTCGCCCAGCGGCTCCACCGCGTCGATGGCGGTGAGCCACGTGTTCCGGGGTGAACCTTGAGGCTCGTTGACGTGAAGCGAAACGGCGCGAGGGTGCACGGTGATCAGAACATCGCCGCTCACATGAGTGTTCGAGGTCTGAAGCTCGAAGTCGACCTCGTTGAGTGACAGCATGCCGGCACGGTTGGAGCCGGTCAGGAGATTGGTTCCCGCAACGGCTGCTACGTAGCTGGTAGCAGGGTGGCTCCTGATCTGGTCAGGGGTTCCGGTTTGGGTGATGCGTCCGTCTTCAACCACGTAGATGCGGTCGCCGAGCAGGAACGCGTCGGTGGGATCGTGGGTGATGAGCAGGCGGGGGCCGTCGAACTTGCGCAGATGATCGGCAAGGATCCGTCGGGTTGAAGCGCGGGTCTCCACGTCGAGCGCAGCCAACGGCTCGTCGAGGAGCAGCAGCCGAGGTTGGATCGCGATCGCCCGAGCGAGCGCAACCCGCTGAGCCTGGCCCCCCGACAACTCCGACGGGCGTTTGTCGAGGTGTCCGCCGAGGTCGAACCTCGTGGCCCACCGGCCGGCATCGGCTCGAGCTTGGGTCATCTTTGCTCCACCGGCGGCGATCCCGAAGGCGATGTTGTCGAGCACGTTCATGTGATCGAACAGAAGGTAGTCCTGGAACACCACGCCGACGCGACGGTCCTGGGGCGGCACGAATACATCGCCGGCGTCGTCGATGGTGATCCCGTCGACGGTGATGGAACCCGATGACAGGGGTAGCAGGCCGGCAAGGGCAGCCACCGTTGTGGACTTCCCGGCACCGTTTGGACCCAGAAGTACAACGGTCTCGCCGCTGTCGATTGTGAGCGAGACATCGAGCGTGAACCCGTCGGGTTGCTCAACACCGATCGAGGCTATGACGGTCATCGGGTTCCCCACCAACGGTCTCTCAGCCCGATGAGCACCGCAAACGAGATGACGACCAGCACCAGACTGATGGCGATAGCGGTGTCACGGTCGGACTCCAGGGCAACAAAGACTGCCAGCGGAAGAGTTTGCGTCCTTCCCTGAAGGTTGCCGGCGAAGGTAACTGTGGCGCCGAATTCACCCAGCGACCGGGCCCATGCGATCACTGCGCCTGCTCGGAGGGAGGGCATGATCGCGGGAACCGTGATGCGGCTGAACACGGTGAGCGGTGATGCCCCCAGCGTTGCGGCCGCGGTTTCGTAGCGTGGGTCGAGGTTGCGCAATGCTCCCTCCACGGTGATGACGAGGAACGGCATCGCCACGAACGTGTTGGCGACGATCACTCCCCACACCGAGAACGGGAGCAAGAAACCGGTCGCGTCGTTCACCGGTTCGCCCGCTATCCCTCTGCGACCCAGCGCAAGCAACAGGGCGGTACCTCCAACGACGGGCGGCAGCACCATCGGTAGCGTCACCAGCGCTCGAACCGCATCGCGGCCTCGGAATTCGATTCGGGCCAGCAGCCATGCCAGCGGCACTCCGAGTATCACCGACAGCAGCGCCGCAGCCAGCGAAGTAATGGTGGAAAGCCACAACGCATCGACCACCACATCGGATCGCAGAATCGATATCAGGTCGCTCCAAGGCGTCCGGGTCACAAGACCGATCAGCGGCAGCAGGAACAACCCGGTTGCGATTACAGCCAGTGCTACGAGTACAGCAGGAGGTTGGGCACGAATGGTGCGGTTCACGGTCTGGCAAACCCCCGTTTGCGGAACAGCTCCTGGCCCTGTTCCGAGATCAGGAAATCAACGAAGTCCTGGGCCCGTTCGAGGTTGTCGCTGCTCGCAGTGATCCCCGCGCCGTACTCGGTTTTGAACTCAGCGGAATCCGGTAGGTCGATGACCTGCACCCCGCCTTGCGCCGCCACGACGTCGGTGAGGTACACGATGCCGCCATCCAGCTCACCTTCCACGATCTTGGTGAGCAGCGAACGCACGTCGGGTTCTTCGGTGTCGATCGAAGGAGTAACGCCGAACATCTTGAAGCTTTCGTACGCCAGCGCTCCGCACGGAACCGCCCGATTGCAGACCCCGAGCAGCAGTTCGGGTTGCTCGAAGCTCTCCAGGCCGGTGAGGCCAGCGGGATTGCCTGGTTGCACTGCGATCACAATCCGATTGCTGGCCACCACCGTCACGTCGGAATACTGGCCCACCATCTCGCCGGCGTCGAACACCTCCTCCAAGATCGCCAGGTTGGCCGGAACAAAGACATCAGCGGGTGCTCCGTTGAGGATCTGCTCACGCAGAGCGGAACTGCCGCCCACGTTGAGCTGTACGTCCACACCTGGGTGAGCGTCCTCGAACTCGCCTTCGACAGCGGTGAGAACATCGGACAGCGAGGCAGCGCCGAACACGAGAAGATCTTGACGGTCCGAGCCGGTCGAGCACGCTGAGGTCAGAACGGCTGCAACCGCCAGAATCACCCAACAGACAGCCCGGCTCACCCCGCCAGTGTGCCAGGTGGCTTGATGGGTATTGCGTGCACTCATTTGGGTACTACGGCCCGTACGGAAGACCCGGTACCACCCCGATAGGAACACCGTGCCCGTCCCCGACCGCAACGAGCGACGCCCGGCCGTCGTCGATGGAGAAGTAGTTTGGCTCCCGACGCTGGCCGGGCTGCTGAGGGGCGAAACTGCCGAACTTCCTTCGCCGATCCGCTCCGAGCTGTGGGATACCCTCGCTGCCGCCGTCGCCGCTCAGGCCACCTTCGACGAAATCGGCTTCACCACCGAACGAGTAGTGGATCTGAGAAGATAAATTGCCCCGGTGACGTCCGGCCTCCAGCACTCCCTTCGTCAGATCGAAGCGGTCGAGGTGACCGACGAGGCCCAACGGCGGTTTCGGGATCAGATCCTGGACTTCTGCACCAATCATCCCGACGCGCTGTTCCGAACCTGCCTGGGCGGTCACCTCACCGGTTCGGCCGCAGTCGTGGATCCGGGCCGTAGGGCGGCGTTGATACTTCATCATGTGAAACTGGATCGTTGGCTTCAACCCGGCGGCCACGCAGACGGAAACTCCGATCTTGCTCGGGTCGCACTCACCGAGGCGACCGAGGAAACCGGCATCGATGGTCTTCATGTCATCCAACCGGCGATCGATCTCGATGTTCATACCATTCCGGCTCGGCCCAACGAACCCGAGCACCTCCACCTGGACGTACGGTTCGTTGTTATGGCTCCTCCCAACTGCGAAGTTGCGGGGAACCACGAATCTCACGATCTCGCCTGGTGGAGTCCCGGTTCCACCGGCCCCGAGCCTGATGAATCCACCCAACGTCTGCTGCGGAGTGCTTTGGCCCGGCTGTAGGCGCCGCCGGTTCTAGGCGAGCTGGCGAACCCTGGCGAAGACGTCGTCGAGCATCGGCTCGGTCAATTTGCCGGTAAAGGTGTTCTGCTGACTCACGTGGTAGCTGCCAAGCAGTGTTGTGTTGCTGTCGATTGGCACTTCCACGCCGTGACCGAACCGGGGGCGAGGTCGGACGTCGAAATGGCGTACGACCGACGTGAACCCGATGCTGCCCAGCGCCACGATGACCCGCGGTCTGAGCTCGGCAAGTTCTCTCTCGAAGTACGGGCGACAGGTAGCGATTTCGACGGTGGTCGGCTTGTTCAGCGGTGGTGCACATTTCACCGGCGACGTCACCCATACACCGGTCAGCTCCAGTCCGTCGCCGAGCGAAATGCTCTCGGGCTGATTGGCGAACCCGGCTCGATACAGCGCGCCGTAGAGCCAGTCGCCGCTCCTGTCACCGGTGAACATCCGGCCGGTCCGGTTGGCGCCGTGGGCGGCGGGCGCGAGGCCGACGATCATGACCGAGGCCATGGGATCACCGAACCCGGGGACACCACGCCCCCAGTACTCATCGTGAGCGAATGATGCTCGCTTCTCCCGAGCCACCTGTTCTCGCCATGAAACCAAGCGGGGACAGAGCCGGCACGAGGCGACATCGGCGGACAGGATGTCGAGGACCGTCATTGAGCAAACACTGTCATCCGATGCCGACGCGAACCTCGGATCGGGCCCACTCGGGCCAGCGTTCCCTGCTCTTGGTTGCCAGGCGATGCATCAGCGCCACCGCCGCAGGGTCATCGTCGCCGGGCCGGACCTCGATCGCCCCATCGGTGAGCATCGCATCGATGATCGCCCGCCCGAGTTCGGTGCGGACAACGGTGAGGGTCCAGTCGGTCTCGTTGCCGATACCACCGGTGGAGATGTCGGCGTGTTCAGCCGCAAAATCGGGGCAGTGATTACAGCCCTCGCGGGTCCACGCATGACATTCCTTCAGCGGGATCTCGTGATAGCTCCCGTCCCTCATCCAGACCTGAAAGACACCCTTGATGTTCATCTTCACGATGTCGTCCTTGGGCAACCGGTACTTGGTCCAGAACAGCTCGTCGAACAGAGCGTCGTCGAAGCTCTTTGAACACAGCAGGCCGATGTTCAGTTTGATCGGTTTGGAAACCTTGCCAACCCGTCGGTTCCACATCACCGGAGCAACCGAGGTCTGACAACTCATTCCCACGAGGGCCAGATTCTCCAAGCCCCTCTCCACCGCTTCGTCGTAGGCGATGGTGTTGGCCGAATAGGTGTATCGGCTCCCGGCCGAAGCCAACACCTCTTCAGTGGTGGTCGCAACCCCCGGCATGGCCTTCCATCCACCGGCGCCGCCTTCGATCATTGAAACGAGCGCGCCGTCGAGGACGTTGTTGTCGAGGCACCAAATGAGAATGGCGCTCACCAAGCCGCCGTCCTGACCGTTCTCGTAGACCCGGTCGTCTGCCGCTCGGACCAGGAGGATGTCGCGGTAGATGCCAGACATTTCGTCGGGGTTTCGGGTGCGGCCGAAAAGGTGCTCGTCGGCGGCAGTTTCCCAATCGCGAAAGCGGGGGCATGCCCTCGTGCAGGAGGTACAGCCCTTCTGGCCGTGCCCGCAGTCGCCCGGTCCGAGTTCGGTCTCCAAATGAAACGGCTTGTACGCACCCGGTTCGTGTTTGTAGCCGATGACATCGTGGGGGCAGGCGATGACGCAGCCGGCACAACCGGTGCACAGCCCCGAAGTGATCACCTCGTCGTACAGCTCGTTCCATTGGAAGCGCCACCGCTGTCCGCTCATAGGGAACCCTCCTGCTCGATGCACCCGGCCAACACTTCGATGCTCGCCTTTTGTAGTGGCTTTTCGAGGTTGGCTCTCAATTCCGCATCGAACTCGGCGAATGTTTCGTACGGGATCTTGAGTTCGAACCTGTCGAGAGCGCATTCACAGATGCGGTTGTGGAGGTTCCGGAGGTTCTCCGCATCTCGCCGCTCGGCGGTTGTTGCCGTTCCAGCGTTGAGGGGGAGAGGGTCGGGTGCCTCGTTGTCAGCGCACGACGCGAGGAAGTTGGCTTCGGTGTCGGCGGTATAGAACAGCTGAGGGTCACTGCCGCATGCCCCCGCCAGCAGGCCGAAGATCAGGCACATCGCTGGGAACCGCTTCACCTCGACAACTATATGCCTCGCAGGTGGTGGGCGAAGTCGTTGGTGGTTGCCAGATCGAAACCCAATGGTGTCGCTACCCGCGTGGTGGTGGCGCCACGATTGAAATCCAGGAGTGCGGCTGTACCCGACGGTTCGATCTTGAGCACGGTCTGGCAGAGCGAGGGGATGTCGTGAAGCTGCTCGTCGATGATGATGGCGCCGCCAGTCCCTTCTTCGAGCAGCGACTGGCGCATACCGTGTTCACTCACCTGACGCATGCCGTCGAAGAACATCACCGGCATTCCGAACGAATCACTGGTGGGCAGCTCGTCGAGCCAACGCCAGTCCTCTACCACGTCTGGGGACCGCAGCAAAGAGAACGTGATCGAATCCACAGGCGACAACACCCGCAGGGTGACTGCGATCTGACGGACCACCGCGAGGCACGCATCGCGGTCGCCCACGATGCCGAGATGACCGGTTCGTAGGTCGACGAAGAGCGGTACCGCCGGGAGGATCGAGTGCTGCTGTACTTCGGTGACCAGTTCTGCCGGGGTTCTATCGGGTCGATCGATCGGCGGTTGCCAAGTGAGGTCGCCGTTGGCGATGGGCACATTGGCGAACCCGTCGTCGCCCGGTCCCACATGGCTCATGTGATCCGAACCGGCCATCACCATCTGCATCAGCTGGCCCGAATCAGGGAAGCGACTCCGCTCGTACTCCACTGCGCGACTTCTGATTTCGAGAATACGATCGATGAGTGGGGACCCGACGGCGGGGCTGCTGTTGTCCGAAGAACGCAGGCCGAATCGTTTTTTCTTCACTTCCGGTTCAGGGCTGGTTGCGTACTCGGCGATTCGAATTCGTTCCGGCCGTGGCGGTTCGGCCGCCAGTGCGACGACCCGCTGGCCGTTTCCGCTCCGACGCCGAGCCGGCGGGCGAGACTGTGAGACAACGAACCGAGCTGATCCGGCGTCGATCACGCCCCTGTCCACCTCTGTAGGTTCTTTCACCACCCGTCCGTCGAGTCTCACGTTCACCGACGATGTGATCCACGCCACGTTGCCCTCATCAACGGTCAGAGTGAACGGTTTGGTCCGGGCATCGCCGGCGGGATTCTCCGACCCCGGTCCGAAGTGATGTTCACCCTGGGGGAGGGACTGGGTAAAACCGGCGCTGAGACCGGCGACCTGCCGCAGTTCGAGGCCCAGTGTTGGACTTCTGGCCACTTCGAATGTGGGCGCGTCGGATGATTCCGGACCGAGGATTCGATCCAAATCGTCGCCCAATTGGGCAGCGAGAGCCTTGGCGAGGGCCACTGATTCCGACATGTAGTTGGGAAAACGGAACAAACGTGGCAGAACTTGAGGTTGCAGGGCCCGAAAACCCGGCGCTAGCGGGCGTGGCAACCCGCAAGGTGATCGTTGACCACACCCATCGCCTGCATCGCGGCGTAACACGTGGTCGGGCCGACGAATCGGAAACCCGCCTCTTTCAGCTTCTTCGAGAGGGCGGCCGACTCTGGTGTCGAGGACCGAAGATCGGCCATGGAGGCGGGAACTGCCTGTGCGGCGGGGGCCGATGACCAGAACAGGTCTCGCAGCGTGGTTCCCCGCTCATGCAGCCGGAGAAGCGATTGGGCGTTGTTGATCGTGGCGTCGATCTTGCCTCGATGCCGGACGATCCGTGCGTCCAGAAGGAGGCGTTCCACATCGGCTGAGGTCATGGCAGCTACGACAGCGGGTTCGAAATCGTGGAACACTTCCCGAAACGAGGGTCGTTTGCGCAGGATGGTCAGCCAGCTCAGACCGGCTTGAAACCCCTCGAGGCACACCTTCTCGAACAGGGTCCGTTCGTCATCGACCCGATGGCCCCATTCGTTGTCGTGGTAGTCGAGATAGATCGCAGGGCTCGCCCCCCAGGAGCAACGAGCCTTGCCATCGTCGCCCTCGATCAGGTCCGCCATCAGCGCTATTCGCAGACGGTGCCCGGCGGCGGTGCTCCTGGAACCACGCCGACCTCGATCGATGGCGTTGCTGCGACGGGGGGTGGTAGCTCCGCTCCCACCGGTACGGGTACCTCGGGGGCCAGGACCTCATCGGCATCGAGCGGGATCTCGCGAATTCCTTCGTAGTTGGTCCCGGTGGTGAGTGAGATCTCTCGAGCATCGGAATCGGGGACGAACGTGGGAGCCACCTCGAGATACCGAGCAATTCGTTCGGCTCCCAATTCCATGCCCGGCCCGTACACGATCAACGTCTCTTTGGTCGTCGGTCCGTTGTCGATGAGATCGATCTGGAAACCATGGGCTCCCAGTGCTCGTTCTACCTCGCCCGCTTGACCGGGTGTGCGGCTGCCGTTGAAGATCGAGAGCCGAACCGCGGCCTCCTCGGCAACAACCGGTTCAGGTTCCTCCCCTCGGAACACTGCAAGGATCGGCTGGGCCTCGGCCGGTTGCATGGCGAGCACCGCTGACCCTCCGGGAGTGCGGAACGGAACGGTGGGCAGCACGTGGGTGGTGACTGCTTCATCACCAAGGTTCCTGAAGACCTTGGCCAGCTCGACCATCCGGTCGGTGGTGATACCCGAGTCGACCGTCAGGTTGTCGCCGGCTGCACCGAGGAGACGGGCCATTGTTCCGACATCGGTGATGTCGAGAGTCGCAGCCGCATGTGTCGCCATACGTTGGAGGAGGAACTTTTGGCGGGTCGATCGTCCCAGGTCGCCACTCCCGTCATTGCGCCAGGCTTGGCCGTCGTAGAACTCGAGTTGGCGGGATCGAGCGAAGGCCAACGCTTCGTAGCCGTCGAGCACATGGCAGCCGGGCGTGTCGATGAACAGGCCCGATGCCGGGTCCCGTAGTGCTCGATCGAACCACACCGGCACACCGCCGAGCGCATCGACACCGGCTTGGAACCCCACGAAGTTGATCTCGGCGTAGTGGTGGATCTCGATGTCGAGCACGTTCTGCACGGTGTCGATCAGCCGCTGCTGACCATCTTCGCCGTTGAATGCGCTGTTGATCCTGCCGTCGCGGGCGGTGCCATGAATGGGGACCCACAGGTCTCGCGGTAGCGACATCAGATCGACGACCCCGATGTCGGAGTCGAGCCGAGCGATCATCACGGTGTCGGTTCGGCGACCGATCACTTCCTCTCCGATGAACACTTCGGAGCCTTCTGAACCCTCCTCGATACCTTCGCGTGAGTCGCTGCCCACGATGAGCCAGTTTGTCTGGTCTGGATTTGCGGCGGCGGTAAGCCCTTCGACGGCGGTAGTGAGATCGTCGACTTCGGACTGGACCCACACGATCGATCCGGCGATCACCAGGAGGAGGGCGACGGTGAGGAAACCGAATGTAATCAGCAGTTCCTGGGTGTTGGTTCGGCGAGGCCGTTGAGGTCGATCGTTCAGGTCGCGACGGTTGCGCTGGGGTGACCGAGCCGTGATCTGTACCTCGGCGTCGTGTGCGACGACCACATTCTCTCGGATCTCGGAGTCGGTGTGCGTAAGGACCATGGCGGCTCAAACAGTAGTTTCGCCTCATCCTCGGTTGGTGGAGGGCAGTTCGGTTGGTCGCAGATTTTCCTCAACCCACCATGGGGCCGACTAGCCTATTCCTATCGACAATACGCTCAGGACCGAGCCAGCACTGTCGATGACACTAGGGAGGCAGCGCACTTCGGCCGCGTCTCGGCTCTCATCCTGAAAGGGCGTTTGCAGGTGACTTCTCCCACGTACTCCGACGCTGTGGTGGGGCTCGACGATTCGGTCAACGTGTTGCGCCGCCACTGGCAGCTGATCTCGTGGTGTGCGCTCGCCGGGCTGGGTTTGGGGTTGCTCAGCCTCATCCTGTGGTCCAACTCGTTTGTTTCTGACTCTCTGGTCGAAGTTCGCCCCCTGATCAGCCAGAGCGACGCACCCAACCTCGACGCCGCTCGTCAGGTGAACACTGAAACTGAACAGTCCATTGCGTCCTCCCAGCGCGTTGTCGAACGGGCTCTCGCTCTGGTCGAGGCGTCAGATCAGCTCGACCTCGACAATCTCGATGATCCTGCGGTGGAAGAACGGGCCATGGGCATTGTGATCCAAGGCGATCGCGCCCGAACGATTCAGTCTCAGATCGAGGTCACGTTCGAACCCAACTCGCTCGTCCTACAGATCGAAGCCTCCGCGGCCAGCCCGGAGCGGGCCCAGGAGCTTGCGCAGGCTGTGGCCCATGCCTATCTCGATTTCCGGATCAGCGCTGCGACGGGTGCAACCAACGAAGCCCGCCAGCGCCTGCTCGACCGGGAACAGGAGCTGCTGGCCGAACTGGATGAGATCGCCGGCAAGATCGAAATCCTCGAACAGGAGTTGCTCGACACGGCCGAGGTCATCGATCCCGAGCAGCCGACGAGCTTCCAGGAGCAAGTCCGTCCGGCAGAGCTGCGCAGTCTCGAGACCTCCGAGATCTCCAAGCGCCAGAATCTGGCCGGTATCGGGACCCGTCTGGCCAACATCGACTCGATCACGATAGACGCCGGCGAGATACTCGATGACGCCGAGATGCCAACCTCGGCGTCGGGCATTCCGGCGCCTGTGGGACCGATTGCCGGTCTGTTGCTGGGTCTCGGTCTTGGCGTGGCGGTGGCCTTCGTCCAAGAACGGTCCGATGTCACCATTCGCGATCCGCTCGTTGAACTGGCCGAGATCGGGAGTGAGATCCTCGGGTTCAGCCCGTCGAAGAACCACATCGCCGTTACCGAGGGGTCAGAGGCCAGGGTCGACGAGGCCTATCGCCGCACTCAGGCCGGACTGCTCTACAAGATGGACAGCGCCGACCGTCAGATCGTTCTGGTGACCGGCACGACTGACGCCGAGTCGTCCGATACAGCTGCGGTTACCGCCGCAAACCTGGCCGTTGCTGCTGCGCGGATCGGTCGCAAGACCCTCCTCGTCCTCGCCGATCTTCGCCAGCCGGTGATCCATCAGCGATTCAAGGTCGACAACACCCAGGGTTTGGCTGAAGTCATCACCGGAAAGGTCAGCCTCAGCGATGTGTCCCAACAGGTTCCGGAACTGACCACTCTGTCCATTCTCCCTCCTGGCGCCGACATCGGGGCGCCCACCCGACTGCTTCAGAGCAGCAACATGGGCCGCCTTCTCGACAAGGCCCGCAGCGGGTACGACTTCATTGTGGTGCAGGCTCCCACCCTCACCGACTATGCCGACGCTGTCGTGTTGGGACCACTGTGCGATACGGCCGTGCTGGTGGTCGAGCCTCATCAAAGCCGCCGGGCCGACGTGGAATCGTCGCTCCGTCAGCTCAAGGCTGTCGGCATCGACGTCTCGGGTTCGATCGTGGCCGACACGGTTGACTCTCGTACCAGCCGCTAGCGCTGGCACACTGGCATCGTGACGCTGGCCCAGGCGGGAGACCGCATCGAACGACGCCGGGATCGGGTCAAGCATGTTGTCTTGCCCAGTTGGCCGATCCGAGCAGCGTTCGCGCTGGTTCCGGTCTACTTCCTACTCGGCATCGCCGGTTTCATGTGGGTGCTCCTTGCTGTTCCAATGGTGGCTGCATTGGCCCAGAAACGTGATCTTGTCACCTTCAGGGGGACCTCGTGGTGGATCTTCTTTCTCGCTGCGGCCCTGCTGTCCGGCATCAACGTCGACACTGCGGGCCGGCTAGCCGGCTGGGCGCTGCGGTACGGCTATTTCGTTTCGGCCATCATCTTCGGGATCTACATGCTCAATGGGGGCCGGACCCTCAACGTATGGACCATCGTTCGTTCTCTCACCTGGTTGTGGATGGCCACCGTGATCGGTGGCTATCTGGCGTTCTTCATCGGGACGTTCAGTTACAGGTCACCGATGTACTACCTGATTCCCGAAATACTGCTGGAGAATGAGCTGGTCAACACGCTCGTGAACCCCGGGTTCGCCGACGTCCAAAACATCATCGGCGTCGAATTGCCCCGCCCCCGGGCTCCCTTTCCGTACACCAATACCTGGGGATCGATGCTGGCCATGCTCACTCCCTTCGCGCTGATCGCGTTGGCCGATAGGCGGGTGGGAATCAAGCCCCAGTTGATCCACATACTGCTGGCAGCCTCGGTTGTGCCCGCCGTGGTGTCGCTGAACCGAGGGCTGTGGCTGTCGCTGGGAATTGGCGTCATCTACGTTGCGATCCGGCTGGGTCTTCTCGGAAGCGGCGGGTTGTTGATTCGCTTGACGTTGGCAATCGGCGTTCTGCTCGTGGTTTTGTTGGTCACCCCGCTTGGTGACCTGATCGTCACCCGAGTCGTCACCGGCCACTCCAACGAGGGTCGTACCGAGCTGGTGGTCACCGCCTTGGAGGGAACGGCTGAACGACCGTTGCTCGGGTGGGGTGCACCCCGCCCGAACCGTCAGGGCCTACCCCCGATCGGAACGCACGGGCAGCTCTGGTATCTGTTGTTCAGCCACGGCATCCTGGGCGCCATCGGGTACTGCGGGTTCTTCCTGTCCGTTGGGCTGCGCACGTGGAAACAACACACAGTTGCCGGGCTGTGGTCCCACTCGGTGCTGATCATCGGGGCGGTGCAGATGTTCTTCTACCTTGCAATGCCGAGCCAGCTGTTTGTGATGATGGCAGCGGCGGCGGTTGCCACCCGACTGTCGGCCGAGACGCGAACGAGCAACTGAGCTAGGAGCGGATGTCGGCGAGGCCGAGTTCCTCCCGTTTCGCGACGACCGCCGACAGGCCGATGACGCCGGCCACCGCCAGCGTGATCCCCAGTCCCGCGTAGCTGTTCGGAGTGAGGAGGCCGATCGGGACGACGGCCAGGATCGAGATGACTACGGCGATGACGGTCGGTCGCGATGCGGCCGTGATTCCGTGCCAACGGGCCGACAGGTACGTATTGATCAGGTTCTTGCCGGCGAGGCTGACCGCCCACGCGATAGCGGCACCCCGCAGCCCGAACACGTTCCCGAGTATCACGATGAGGATGATGTCGGTGACCAGCGAGAGTGCTGTGACCCTCATCGTTGTCGCAGAGTGACCGCGCATCAGCAGATGCAACTCGACGGGTCCGGTGAGAGCGTTGACGACGATGCCGATCACCAGGAACGTGAGAAGCCGCGAATCGGGAACGTACTTCTCGTCGATCAAGTCCGCCAGTGGAATCGTCTTGATGGCGACGATCAGGAGGTAGGGAAGTGTGGCGATCACCATCCAGCCCGCGGCTCGATGGAAGAGGACCTTCACCCTGTCCTCTTGGCCGGCGGTGATCGCCTTGCGCAGGTTGGGCGAGACAGCTTGGGTGATGGAATACCCGATGAAGTTGCCGGCCGTGGCGAATCGACTGAGTCCGCCGTACACACCGGCGGCCACGTCGCCGAGAATGGCACCGATCACCAACACGTCGCCGCGTTCGAGGGCGATCTGCAACGATGTCGAGACAGCGTTGGGGCGGACGAAGGTCCAGTATTCCTTCGACGGCACCGTTGCAGAACCTGCGCCGCTCATCCCCCCCATGGCCACAAGCGCAACGAAGGCGGCAAGTGCGGCCAGAATCACCGGAATCCCCCACGCGAGCGCTATCGATCGAGGAGTGAGGTCGCCGAAAACGGCAACACCGAGCAACCCCGCAATCTGGAGCAGCGGCCGACCGATTTGTTGTATCGCTGCGGTTGGCGTCTGAGTTCCCAGTCCTCTGGTGCCCCCCAGTAGTCCGATGGTGAGACTCCAGGCGGGAATCGCAGGGGCGAGCAACCTCAGGACGTGGGTGACGTCAGCGGACCGGTCTCCGCCGAACAGGTCGCCCATGATGCCGGCGAGCCCGGAAAACAGCGATGGCGGAGAGTCCCGACGCGAGTGCCACCGGACCGAGAGCTACCTTGATCAGACCTCGTGGATCGGGGGTCTCCTCTTCACGAACCCTCGGCATGAAATACACCAAGCCGATCTGGGTTCCGAATGCGGTGGAGGTTCCAACGATCGAAATGACCGTCGTCGACAGAAAGAACACGCCGGCGTCACCGAGTCCATCGGTAGAAGAAACAAGCTTGGCAATTCCGAACGTTGCGATCATCGTGGTCGCTGCACCGAGTAGTGCCAAAACGGTGGCAAGAAGGCTCGACTGGTTCTGGCCGATGGGCTGTCGGGCGGATGCGGTCACCTCAGGAGGTCCTCGATGGCTGCGGTGAGCGGGAGTCGATAACCCGACATGGCGCTCGACCAACCCTGGCCCGACAGGCGACTCTCTCGAATGGCAATATCGGCCAGGTAGACACCGAGTTCGGTGGGCGTTGATGAACCAGCCAGCTCCCGTTCGACGAACGTGCCCACCGCCGTCGCCGGATCCACGGCCGGGTCGCGCCGAATCGACTCCAGCCGCAGGTGGCGGCGGTCTTGGCCCACGGGCCGGTCCCGTCCACCGAACTCCCAGTCGATCACACCGACCCCGGTCGAGGTCGAGATTGTGTTCCATGGGTTGAGATCGCCGTGCCAAAGGCCCACCTCCAGCGACTCATCGGCGAAATGTCCGGCGACGCGGGCCACTGCCACCTCGAGGCGGCGCTGAGACTCATCGGATCGAGTTCCAAAGTGGGGTTTACTCAACCATTGCAGTGCCGAAACGGTTGTGAACCGGTGATCGACCGTCCGGCCGATGCTGTCGATCTCCTCGGGGGTGAGACCCCGAGGACGACCCCATGCGGATGGGGAAAAGGCCGATGTGACCGCAACGACGAGGCCGAGATCGTTCATGAGCTCGAGGGGTGCAGGACTTCGGATCGGATCCGGGAGCACCCCGTCGACCGCGCGCAACAGAGCAAATTCGTGGGCAACCAACTCCGTAGTGAAGTCGGACCAACCAACCTTGGCGAAACCAACGACCTCGCCGTTGGGTCGGAGCAACATCAGCACCGGTTTTCGGTTTCGTCGCGGCGGTCCAGCACCGATCGAAACGACCAGCGATGGGTCGCCCATCAGGGTCTGGATCATCTTCACCACTTTGGTCATCGGGAAGTCGAGCCGTTCTCCACCGATTCGTTTGAGCGCTCCCAACCGCCCGGCCAGGCGGCCGGCGGTCGACGTCAGGCGGGTGCCGACGGAGCGATCGTTGTGGCCACGGCGGAGAGCTGATGCGGTGACAGCGGTCGTAGAGAGCGGGATCAACAAACTGGCCTCCGATGCATTGGGCCGAGCCAGCATCGGGGTGGTCGGTCCGTCGACGACGCCGCCGAGTGCATCGAGGAGCCAATCGTGGGTGGACGCCCATTCGTGTTGGGGGTTGTGGTGTGTCATCGAACCTCTTGCAGGCTAAGCCGATAGTAGGTCCGGCGGGAGAGGAGACTGGCTTCAGAACCTAGCCCGAAAGGCCTCCCTGAAATCCTTCCATGTCTGTCGCGATGGGACCGTCGTGCGGCACTACGGTCATCACGCAAAAGGTCGAGGCGACGCGGTGAGCGGCGGGCTTGACGAAAACAGTTCGAAGCAGGACGTCATTTGAGACGAGAAGAACATGTCTGACAGCAGGAGACGAGTGCTGTTGGTGTGCTCCTCGGGCGGTCACCTCGCTCAATTGCTCGAACTCGAGCACTGGTGGAAGGAGCATGAGTGCCGCTGGGTGACTTTTGATCTTCCCGACGCGCGCAGTCGGTTGGGCGAAGGTGGATTCGTGCCAGCGCACTATCCCACCACCCGGAACCTGGTGAACGCCGGCCGAAACCTACTGCTGGCCCGCCGGGTGATCAATGACTTCGAACCCGACGTCGTCATCTCCAATGGTGCGGCTGTCGCCGTTCCCTTCTTTCTTGAAGCCAAACGCTGCAAGGTCCCCACCGTTTTCGTCGAGGTGTACGACCGGATCGATTCCCGCACGCTCACCGGGCGACTGGTGAAGCCGTTGGCGACCTCGTTTCTGGTTCAGTGGCCCGAACAGCAGGCGCTCTATCCCGGCTCCACTCTGATAGGGACCCTCTACTGATGCGGTTCGAAGCGGCGCCCCCGCAGGTGGTTGTGGCGGTGGGTACCGACAAACACCAGTTCAACCGGTTGGTCGAGTGGGTGGATCGCTGGGCAGCGCAACACCCCGACGTCGGTGTATTCGTCCAATACGGCACATCTGTCGCTCCGTCGTTCGCCGACGGCGCAGCCCTCCTGCCCCATGACGACCTCTTGACCATGATTGGCACCGCCGACGTGGTCATCTCCCACGGTGGACCATCAACGGTGATGGATATTCGGTCCGGTGGTCGGCTTCCGATCGTGGTCGGTCGAGACCCCGATCTGGGGGAGCATGTCGACGGTCACCAGTTGCGGTTCGCGAAGCATCTGGGCACGCACGGAATGGCGCTTCTCGCGGGCGACGAGGCACACCTCCACGACCTGATCGATAGTGGATTGGCTGATCCGGGTAGCCGGCAACTCGATGTCGAGGGAGACGCTCGACCGCCTGGCATAGCCGCATTCTCCGACCACATGAATAGGCTGCTCGGCATCACCTCGGAGCTGAGTCGATGACCGAACCCGACATCGCCACCCGCGCCCGTGACGGTGTTGCTGTGGTGGTTGCCACCAGAGATCGTCCCGTTCTCCTGCGTCGTACGATCGATTCGATTCTCAACCAGGACTACGACGGTCCGATCGAGATGATCATCGTCTTCGATCGGTCCGAACCCGACGAGACGCTCATCCGATCCGACCCTGATCGCAGCGTGAGGATCACGACCAACGTGAATACCCCGGGACTGGCGGGAGCTCGCAACAGCGGCATCGCCATGGTCGAGAGGCCCTGGGTCGGGTTCTGCGACGATGATGACGAGTGGTTGCCAGGCAAGCTCACCGCCCAGATGGACGACATCGAGCGCACCGGTTCACGATTTTCGATGACCGGCTCGTTGATCAATTACCGGGGCGCTGACCATGTTCGGCGAGCTGATGCGTCCGAGGTCAACAAGGACGGTCTGCTCCTCAGCCGGATCTTCGAGATCCCGTCGTCATCGTTCGTTCTCGACACCGCGTTCCTGCGCGACGAACTGGGCGGGATCGACGAAGTTCTGCCCGGAAGTTTCGGCGAAGACTATGACCTGATGCTCCGAGCTGCTGATCACACCACCCTGTCGGTGATCGAGGATCCGTTCTGTCGGGTCTACTGGCACGGATCATCGTTTTTCTTCGAGCGGTGGAAGCTGATCGACGAGGCATTGCAGTACCTACTCGACAAACACGCCGAGTTCGATTCCGCGCCGAAAGGCAAAGCTCGAATCGTGGGGCAACAAGCAATCGCCCAGGCCGAAATTGGTCAACGGCGGAAGGCGTTGGGCTCGATCCGAGAGGTCATCAGGTTGAACTGGAAAGAGCCCAGATGGCCGCTGGCTGTGCTCGTTGTGCTCGGCATGCCGGCCAACGTGCTCCTGAAGATTCTCCACCGTTTCGGCAAAGGGATCTAGTCTCAATCCCAGCGGCGGGAGCCCGCTTTCCAGTCCTCCTGGATCCCGGCCTCTCCCGGTTCAAGACCGAACGCCCTCAGTTGAGGTTGCTCTCGCAGTGACCGTTTCATTTCGGCGAAGCTGGGAAAGGTTGCCAGCGTGATCACCGCGTCCCACAGCTTCAGGGCATCCTCGTCGCTGGGCACCCGGCTGATCACCGGCCCGAAGAAGGCGGGACCCTCCGGTGGTTGAAAGGAGATGATGGGTGTACCAACGTCATGTCCGGTCTTCGCCAGCGCGGCATCGGTGTCGGCCTGGACGATGGCGGTGAGCGAGTCGTCGTCGGCTGCCGCTGCATAGGCTGGGTCGTAGCCCAGGCTGTCCAGCACCGACTCGAGGTGCTCGCGGGAGCCGAGCCACGTTCGGGGCTTCACATCCGGATCCCCCTCGGGTCGTCGATCCACATCGAACACCGTCGCTCCGAACGCGTCGTACATTCCGGCCATGGCGTCGTTGCCGAAGTCACGGCGGACGGCGGCCGCCACCCTCAGCATCCGCAGGCCGGCGGTATGACTCTGTACGTATTCGGGCGGGAAGTGGGCGTCGTAGTCGATGTGAGCATTCAGTAGGCGCAACGAAATGAACCGCCAATTCACCGAATAGTCGCGTTGGGTCTGCACTTTCTGGATCCAGCGGGATGTCAGCCAGGCAAACGGGCACACAGGGTCCCAGAAGAACTCGATGTCGTAGGCGGCGGGTTGATCAGCGGATTCGAGCATGAGCTCTACAACAGCGGAATTTCTCCTACTGTTCCAGTCTTCCTACGCTGAGACGGTGGTACTGGTTCCCCGCTCCGAGGCTGTCGATGCCGACATTCGTGACTATCTCGACTCGCCCCTGTCAGAGTTCCCCGACTTCGCCAATAGTTCAGCGGCTCAGGTTCGTGCCCATTTCGTCGAAATGCGAGCCGCTACGGAGGTTCCAGCGGTAGCCCAGGTGGTTGACACTGCCTTCGAAGGGCCCGGTGGACCGGTGGTGGTGCGGATCTATCGTGCCGGACCCGATGCCGACGCCCCGGCAATCCTCTGGTTTCACGGCGGTGGCTGGGTGCTCGGCGATCTCGACACTGCAGAGTTGCCGGCCCGAAGTCTGTGTGCTCAGACCGGTTGCACGGTTCTCAGTGTCGGCTATCGGTTGGCGCCCGAGACGCTCTTTCCCGGTGCCTTCAATGACTGTCTCGCAAGTCTGGCGTGGGCTCGGTCCGAAAGTCACCAGCTCGGAATCGACAGCGACCGCATCGTGGTTGGTGGTGACAGCGCCGGGGGGAATCTTGCCGCGGCGGTTGCCGTAGCGGACCGCGATGGCGGGGGATCACTGCTGGGTCAGCTGCTGGTCTACCCGGTGATCGCACCCAAGCCTGAGCCGGTTGGTTATGGCGCGGTTGCTGAGGGCTACGGCCTCTCGGAGGAGGCGATGGACTGGTTCTGGAACCAATACGTGCCCGACACCACCCAACGCAACGACCGGCGCGTGAACCTCAACAACGCCGAGTTGTCCGAAACCGCCGCAGCATTTGTGCTCACCTGTGGATACGACCCTCTCGCGGCCGAAGGGCTCGATTTCGCCGCTCAACTTCGAGCGGCGGGGGTCAACGTAGCGACCGAACATCTGCCTGGCGCAGTCCACGGGGTGTTCGCCATGAACGTCGACGCCGGTCTTCGGTCGCGGGCGGCAGCCTCAGCCTGGGTGAGATCGTTGATCCAAGACAGCTTCCTCGAACGCGGCTGACCGGTTCGACCAGTTGCCGTGCTGAGGTGGAGTCGGTGCCGCCGGACTGAACAGAACCGTCGACGGGCGAACCGCACGTGACCGGATCATCGATACGGCGGTCGCTACATCGGACGCAGCAAGCTGCTGCTCGAGTCCAATTCCAGCGGCCTTGATCTGGCCGATGAGTGTTTCGCCGTTGTCGGGAATCCCCACTATCGACACTGTCTGGGAACTCGCCTGCAGCGCTCCGATCAGTGGTTGTGGCGAAACTCTGCGATCGATGCCACCCACGATCAGCCAGAGATCATCGTCGGCGAAGGCCGAAACTGCAGCGGCAGATCCCGAGGGGTTGGAGGCCAGCGAATCATCGAACCACCGGTGGGCGTCGGCTCCGTCCAGTTCTCGGAGCCGGCCTACCATCGGAGGCAAACCTGCGATCACGTGCGCCGGATCGTCGGCGATGACGACCTCGAAGTCTTCCTCGAGCCACTCAGCCGCGGTGATCGCCAACCGGGCATTGGTCGCCATATGGGCGGGCATGGGATCCAGCTCAGGATGAGGATCCTCGGGCGGGGTACGAACCCGAGAATGGGCCGCCAGCACGGGCAGTAGGGGGACGGTGGTGACGGCCCGTTCTGCATCGAGCAGTGGGGCGAGTTTGTCGCGGTGGTATCTCCCCACCGAACCGTGCCAGCTCACATGATCCTCGCTCAGGCTGGTGAGCACACCGAGATCGGCTCGGTGGGTCATGTGCACCGCCTGGTAGCTGCTGATCTCACAGATGATCGGACTTCGGTCCGGAGGAGGATCGAGCGACCAGATTGGCGTGCCGATGTTCCCGACCAGCGCACTCCCGGGCAGGATCGACGCCAACATCCGGGCCACCGTACTTTTTCCCTTCGTTCCGGTGATGATCACCGTGGGGTAGCGGTGTCCAAACGTCTCCAGCCACAGGTTGACTGCGGTCGTCACCAGTGCTTCGGGAACCGTGGAGAGTGCAGTTGCGATGTCATCTCGATAGGGCGGAAAGCCAGGTGAGCGCACGATGAGGTCGCCGGGTATCCAATCGGCGACGCGCCCGATAGCGGCGTCAGCCTCAGCACACACCGTGCGGGTTGACTGGTCGACCGTCTGCACGTCGTCGACCCAGACCCTGACGGCAGCGGCGGTCCCGAGGTGCGGGAGCAGCGCAGTGTTGTCGATACCGGCCCCGAGGAGATCAACGGTGCGGCCTTCGACGTCGGCCAGTGAGATCGTCACCTGCCCAGCGCTTCTGCGAGGCGGACGTGGAATGCCGCTGGCGCGGACCGGGGTGTGAGGCCGGCGTCGTCAGACCCCAGTCGATCCCAATCACCAACGTTGCGTGCTTTCTCGGCGGACCCTCGGAGCTCCACGACCGCGGGGTGGCCGGCCCACCGAGGATCATGGACCAGGGTGAGTAGGGCGTCCACGGCGTCGGACCGTTCCCCGACGCACTCGAGCGGTTTGGCTTCGGACCAGAGCTCGCGGAAGCCGTCGAGTCGGTCGGTGGTGGCGAGCAGGTCGGCGTCGAAGATGGTTCTCATTTGCTGCGGCTCAAGGCGGGTCGCAAGCATCAGAAAAGTGAAAAGGCATTTGGGGCACTCACCACACCACCGTTGGGGAGCTTCACCGACACGGCCAGTGGTTCTGCCAGCAAACGCTCGGTTGCAGCTCACCAGGTGCTGAAGGGCCTCGGTCTGCTCGCTCAGCAGCGCCACGATGTCCGGTTCGTTCACCGCTCGGAGCCACGAGAAGTACCGCACCTCGATGCCGCCGCTGAGCACCGCTCGATCGAACAGGGTCTCGAAGGTGGCTCCTTTGGACCATTGATGGTTCACCGATCGCCCGACCGAGCCGGGATGGCGCGAGATCAGTGTCGGCTCGTTGGCGGCCTCTTCGTTGGCGAGCACCACCGAGGTGTAACCGTCTCTGGCGGCAACGGTGAGGCAGATCGCTGACACAATGGCGGTGATCGGAACATGGCCGTTGAATCGATCGGACCGGGTGAGTTCATCGAGGCGGTCGACCGACCGTGCCACTTCGATCAGGCGATGGCCGAGAACCTCAGCCACGGCGAAGTGGGTAGATGTTGGGTTCACCGTTATGGGGTCGGCTTCTGGCAACAGGCTGAGTACGACCGTGGAATCCTTGCCTCCACCGAAGGGCACGAGGGGTCGACCGATCTCGCCGGCCTCGGCTGCGCCGGACCGAGCGGGCACGATCGGGTCGCCGGTCCATTGGATTCGGTCGATCAGGGGAATCTCGAGACCGTTGGTGTAGGCGAATTCCCGCAGTCCGTGGTCATACAGCGCCTCGACCAGGTCACGCTCGGCTTGGGTCGTTTCGACTTCGACAACCACAGTGCGGGGCACGCGTGACTTGTAGTACGAGGTGCCTGCGACCAGGAGCAGCAGCCTCGCAGCAGCCTGAAACTGCCGTGAGTCTTGAGCGGAGTCGCGTGGTGGCAGTTCGATCCGTTCCACGAACTCCAGCTCGTCGAACCCGTACCGCAACTCGATCAGGCCGGTACGAGGATCGGCCGACACTTGGCGGATGTGGAACGCAACTGTTCCCCGGCTGGCCACACCCCGATCCTATCGGTCTCCCCAGATGGGAGGTTGTGGTCCTGAGTCGGGCTCCACTTGTCACCTTTGGTCGGTTCCGACCTACTGTTGCCACGGGAGAACTGTGCAAATGACACTTCGACGCCAAGAGGAACACCTGATCTCTCAACACCGCGCCCTCGCTCGGCAGCTGGCTCATCGTTTTTCTCCGGGACCGATCATTGACGAAGACATCCTCTCTGTCGCAACGATTGGTCTCGTCGCTGCCGCCCGCCGTTTCGACATCGAACGGAACATTCCGTTCCATTCATTCGCCGCACCGACGATCATTGGCGAGATCAAGCGATTTCTCCGGGATCAGACGTGGGCGGCCCATGTGCCTCGGCGGCTCAAGGAACTGGCAGTGCGGATGGAAGGTGTCCAGCGGTCTGGACAGCAGGAGCTGGGCCGTTCCCTCACCGTGGATGAACTTGCTGAACGGCTCGATGTGGGGCCCGACACAGTTCTCGCAGGGATGGAAGCGGTGGAAAGTCGCAGGAGCGGACCGCTGACGACAATCGACCGGGCACCGTCGGAACAGAACTGGGACCAGGTGGCCACCTTCGTCTCGGTGGAACAAGCCATGGAACAACTCAGTGACGATGAACGAGGTGCCCTCGTGCTGCGGTATTCAGAGGATCTGACCCAGGCGGAGATCGGTGCGCGGCTCGGCTGCAGTCAGCCCCATGTCCATCGGCTGATCAGTCGAGGGCTGAACAACCTCCGCTCTCAGTTCGAATTGGCCGACCTGTAGGGCTTGGAAGGTCCGTACGGTTCAGCCGTCGCTCAGTAGCAAACACACGAATACACCGGGTGGGTTTTGGGTTACGCTCCTGCGGTGTTCCCGCGTCCAAAGAGTAAACCGGTAGCCAAATACTCCGCCGCCGGCCTGGTATGGAAGGGTTTGCGAGGTCGGGAATGGCCTCGTGCGTGGCGCAACCACGATTTGAAAAAGCGATACGACGTGGTGATCATCGGCGCCGGAGTTCACGGGCTCGCAGCTGCCTACTACCTCGCCGCTAATCACGGCATCACCGATGTTGCGGTTCTCGACAAGGGGTACCTGGGCGGCGGAGGCAGCGGGCGCAACACCGCGATCGTGCGGTCGAACTACCTGACTCCCGAAGGGGTGGCGTTCTATGACCGTTCCCTGAGCCTCTACAACTCGATGGCGCAGGACCTGAACATCAACGTGATGTTCTCTGAACGAGGGCATCTGACTCTGGCCCACACCGATTCAGCGTTGCGAACCATGCGGTGGCGGGCTGAGGTGAACAAACTGCAAGGCATCGATTCACAGGTGGTCGGTCCGGACAGGATCGCCGGCCTGGTACCCAGCCTCGACGTCGGTGCCGATACCCGGTATCCGATCCTCGGTGCGCTCTACCACCCGCCCGGGGGCACGATTCGTCACGACACCGTGAATTGGGGATACGCCCGCGGTGCCGATGCCCATGGCGTCCAGATTCATCAGAAGACCGCAGTACTCGACATCTTGGTAGCGGGAGGCAACGGCCCGAATGGCAAGGGTCCTGGCGGTCGGGTCACGGGCGTACGAACCAACAGGGGCGACATCGGAGCCGACGTCGTGCTCAACTGCACCGCCGGCTGGGCATCGATCATCGCCGATATGGCCGGCGTGAGCCTGCCCATCACCACCCACCCGCTCCAGGCCGCTGTCACCGAACCGGTGAAGACATTTCTGCCTGCGGTTGTGGTCAGTGGTTCATTACATGTCTACGTGAGTCAGACCGATCGGGGTGAACTGGTGTTCGGTGCGTCGGTTGATCCGTTCGCCACCTATTCGATGCGGGGTTCGCTCGACTTCACCGAGGAACTGGCATCCCACGTGCTCGAGTTGATGCCCGGTATTTCGCGGATGAGGCTGCTTCGACAGTGGGCCGGGTTGTGTGACATGACGCCCGACTACTCCCCGGTGATGGGCTTCACTCCGGTGGAGGGATTCTTGTGTGATGTGGGTTGGGGGACCTACGGCTTCAAGGCCGGGCCGGTGAGCGGGGAGCAGATGGCGGAGTGCATCGCCACCAACGCCACTCCGAAACTGCTGCAACCGTTCTCACTCGATCGCTTCGCAGCGGGCAATCTCGTTGGCGAAAAGGGTGCAGCGGCGGTGGGCCACTGATGAAGGACTCACCTCGGAGGCTGCCGGCCCAACCGGGCGAGGTCATCGACCGCTCGGCACCGCTCAAGTTCGTTTGGAACGGGCGACGCATGACGGGTTTCGCCGGCGACACCATCGTGTCAGCGGTGAGTTCCAACGGCCGCCGGGTCTTCTCCCGGTCGATGAAGTATCACCGACCTCGCGGCGTGCTCACAGCCGACTACTGGGATCCCAACTGCTTCGTGCAGGTCGGGGATGAACCCAACGTGCGAGCCGGGCACCGCTTGCTCACCGAGGGCATGAAAGTGGAACCGCAGAACGTCTGGCCCTCGCTCGGCTTCGACATCAAGGCCGCCAGCGGTTTGGTCGAACGGTTCCTCACCGCCGGCTTCTACTACAAGACGTTCATGAACCCGGCAGCGTTATGGCCGGTCTACGAAAAGGTGCTCAGCACCTTCGCCCCCGGTGGGCGAATCGATCTCGACAGTCCCCACCGGCTCTACGACAAACGGTTTGCGCACGTGGATGTGCTCGTTGCCGGAGGGGGTCCGGCCGGTCTCTCCGCTGCCGTCGCAGCAGCCGAGCGGGGCGCCTCAGTGATGTTGGTGGAGCACGCCCACCACCTCGGCGGTCATCTTCTGTGGGGCGACGATGATGCCAGGGCGCTGCGGGATGAACTTGTTGTTGCCGCATCTGCCCACCCCAACATCGAGATCCTGACCGACTCCACGGTCACCGGGCGGTACGAAGACAACTGGTGTGCGGTCAATCAACGCACCCTCGATCACGCCGAGGAGCGGTTGATCAAGGTTCGGGCGAAGTCGCTGGTGGTGGCTGCGGGTCTGATCGAGCGGCCCTATGTGTTCGATGGCAATGACCGGCCCGGAGTGATGCTCGGCGGAGCCGTCAGGCGGCTGATCAACATGTACGCCATCAAACCGGGCGAACGCGCGGTGGTTCTGACTGCCAATGCAGAAGGTGATGCCGCAGTTGCCGATCTGGAACGGGCGGGAGTCGTGGTGGCACAGGTGGTCGACGCCCGGCACGGTCAGACCGTGCTGTCGACGTCGGGTTCCAAACACCTGTCGGCGGTGACTCTTGGCGACAAGACCACCGTGGCCGCCGATCTGCTGGTCACCTCGGTCGGGTGGACCGCACCGACGAGCTTGTTGAATATGGCGGGCGACCGTCCCGAGTACAACCGACGGGCGGCGCGGTTCTTTCCTGCGGCCCCGCCCGAGACAGTTCTGGTCACCGGCGGACTGGCCGGCGACGGTACCCACGAGCAGTTGATTGCTCACGGTGTCGCCACCGGACGTCTCGCCGCCGACCGGGCCGCGGTCATCAGCCACCGGCTTGGTTCTCTCACCCCGAGGGCCCGGCAGCCCGACGGTGACGAGCCACCGTGGCCCGCCGATTCCAGGACCCCGCTGGGGGTGCAGGCCCATCCGGCGCTCTTTCGCTCAACCACCCACGGAATCGTCGACTACTCCGAGGATGTCTCGTCCAAAGACCTGCTCGCTGCCGCCAACGAGGCATACGACTCAGTGGAGCTTGTGAAGCGATATACAACCGCAACCATGGGGCCCGAACAGGGGAAACTCGAGACCGTCAACACGGTGGCGATCCTGGCCGAACACCGGGGTGAGTCGATCTCCGAAGTGGGGACCACGGTGTGGCGCCCCCCGTACGCTCCGGTATCGCTGGGTGCTCTGGCCGGACGGTCCTTCGACCCGGTGCGCTACAGCGCCCTCCAGTCCTGGCACGACGCCAACGGTGGTATACCGATGGTGGCCGGGCAGTGGATCCGAACCGAACACTACGGAAGTCCAAATGACGAGGTCCGCAACACGAGGACCAACGTGGGGATCATCGACGTGTCGCCGCTGGGCAAGATGGTTCTCACCGGTCCCGATGTCCCCAAACTCCTCGAACAGATGTACATCAACAAGTGGTCCCGCCTGGGCGTCGGGTCGGTCCGCTATGGGGTGATGGTGGCCGAGGACGGGGTAGTGATGGACGACGGTGTGACGGGCCGCCTTACCGAGGACACCTACTTCATGACCACTACGACGGGGGGCGCAGGACGGGTGTATGAGTGGGCCGAGATGTGGCTCCAGACAGAGAAACCCGACTTTGACGTGTTCGTCGACCCTGTCACAGCCGGTTATACCTCCATCAACGTCGCCGGACCGAACTCGCGTGAGTTGTTGGGCCGACTCGTCGAAGGGACCGATCTCGCCAACGATTCGTTCGGCTACATGCAGGTCAGAAAGGCGGTTGTTGCCGGCGTCAGTGACTGCATCCTCTGGCGAATCGGTTTCACCGGTGAGCTGTCGTACGAGGTCCATGTTCCCTCCGGTGCAGGACTGCATGTGTGGACCCAGCTACTGGCCTATGGCGCCGACCTGGGCGTGGCTCCCTTTGGAGTGGAAGCCCAGCGGATCATGCGGTTGGAGAAGGGCCATTTCATCGTGGGCCAGGACACCGATGGACTCACCACGTTGCCAACCACCGGACTCTCCGGTCTGGCCAAACTCGACAAACCCGATACTGCTGGAAAACCCGAGCTGGCGTGGGCAATTCACGGGGCGGGCCCACAGTCTCACCCGGTACTCGTGCTGCTCGAACCCACCGATCCGGCCATCGTGCCTGCCGAAGCGTGCCAGATCGTCCGCGCCGGGACCAACGAGATCCTGGGCAGGGTCACGTCGTCACGTTTCTCACCCACCCTGGAACGATCCATCTGCATGGGCCAGGTCGATGCGTCTATTGCCGGTCCCGGCACCGAGGTGACCATTGTCCTGACCGACGGCGAACGAACCACCGCCACGGTGAAGGCTGAACATTCGTTCTACGATCCCGAAGGAGTGAGAGTCCGTGGCTGATCTCGAGCCCGTCGTGGTTTCCCAGATCGGAAGATTGCCGAAGAAGGCCGGAGCGGTCCGACTGACCGACGCGTCCGACCTCTCCAAGGTGGTCGTAAAGGGAGCGGCGCTCACGAACTTGGCGACCCAACTGTGGGCGATCTCCCCCGGTCGAAGCACGCTGCGGGGAACCGTGCGGATCGGTTCGGTGCGTCCCAACGAGTGGCTCTATCTGGGCCCGATGGACGCAGTGGCCGCAGCTGTGGCCGATCTCGATCTCAGCGGCCACACAGCCGTCACCGACATGACCCATGCTCGATCGGCGGTACGGATCACTGGGATGGTCGCCGTCGACTTCCTCCAGCGGTGTTGTTCGCTGGACTTCGGTGATGACATGTTCCCCGATGAGGCCATGGCAACCGCAAGCGTTGCTGGGGTCCGATGCGACATCATTCGCCATGACATCGAGCACGATCGCTCGTACCTTGTGGTTTTCGATCGAAGCTACTCCGAGTACATGACCCGCATCCTCACCGAAATCGCTACCGAGTTCGGGTCTGCCTGAAGGGTGTCGGGAGCTATCCGGCGGCTTGGGCCTGTGCGAGCCAGCGATCAACATCGGACCGGTTGCTCTGGATCCACTCTGTGGCGTGCCGGGCGATGTCGGCGGGAGAGTCCTCGCCGATCAACATCTTCACATTCTGGAACGAAACGTCGAGCACGCTGATCTTCACCTGATCAAGGAGAACAGCAGCTGCCGGCTCGGCGGCCAGAAACTCTCGGTTCGCGGCTACCACGATGTCGGATGGGCTGAATCCCATTGTGCACGGCGACAGCCGACACTGATCGGTGGGAAGGTCGGCGGCCACGCTCTGATCGCTCGACGGATTCTTGACCCCGAGCCAGATTGCGTTTTCACCCGGAGTCAACTGGGTGATGAACGGTCCCGGGGTCCACACGTAGGCGAGGACAGGCTGGCCGGCTTCAGCCCTGGTGACCTGCTCGGCGAACAGATCACCGTGGACACCCTTCATCTGCACCAATACATCGGTCCAACCGTTGTCCACGATCAGGGAGTCGATGACCGCCTCGCAACCCCAGCCTTCGTCACAGCCGGAGATCTCGGCCCGACCATCTGCATCGCGGTCGAACTCGGCGCGGATATCGGGATTGTCCGCAATGTCGTCGAGGGTCGTAATCCCCAGCCGATCCGCAGTAGCGGTATCGACCAGAAACCCTTGGAGGCCGCCGGCAGGCATTTGGTCACCGACGTAGGTGATGCGCTCGCCGATGCGGGTGCCGTCGGCGGTTGACTCGTCGAAGAATTTGTCGTGCACGATAGGCCAACTGTTTGCCCAGAAGTCATAGGTCCCGACAGCCAATTGGGGATAGAAGTCGCTGGGGGCAAGGTCGGTCCCGCGGTCGACGTCGTAGCCCAGTTCTTCGAGCAGCTGGGCGTACACCTCGGCCTGCATTGCCCCGCTGGACCAGTTGGCCCGGGCCATGTTGATGGCGCCGCGCTCCACTGGCGCAGGCGCTTCGGGTTCGTCGGAATCATCGAAGGAAAGTGCATCCTGGTTGGCGTCGACGGTGCCGCCGACAACAAGCTCACCGGCTCCCAGGAGTGCACCGTTGGGGCCCGCTCCCACCGTTGTCCCTGCGCATGCCGAGGCCAGTAGGGCCAGCACAGCGATGAGGCTGCCGATTCGAACGTTCGGTTTGGCTGGAAAGCGCATGTCGCCGAGGTTTCCTTGAGAGAGGTTCCGCCCGCATACCGACGGTAGTTCAACCACCGCTAGCCCAAGTCGATACCGGCAGCTTTTGCGAAGCTTTCGCACACGGCCGTTGGATCGAAGGTTGTTGCAGCATAGGCGCGCCCCAGATTCCCCATGCTGCGTCGTCGCTCGGGATCTGCCAGCAGTTCGCGGATGACAGCTGCCGCCTGGTGGATGTCGGCGACGGCGATTCCGGCACCCAGTTCTTCCACCAGCTGAGCCGAAGGGTTGTGGGGGTTCATCAGAGCGATCACCGGTCGGGCCGCGCACAGGTACGACAGAATTTTCGAAGGGACCAACGCCTCGCTGGCGCGCTCGTCGAGACTGCCCAACAGAATGTCGGCCGAAGCGAGAACATCGGCGAGCGAGCCGAGCGGTTGAAGCTCTATGAAGCGAATGTTGGGGTGCGAAGCAAGCTCGGGCCGGCGTTGCAGCGATTCCACTCCGGGCCCACCGGCCACGATCACCATGTCGACATCACCGTTGGCGGTGAGCATCAGCGACAGCGCCGCGATCTCATCGGGCCGGTGTTCGACTCCGAGTCGGCCACTGTAAAGGACCCGCTGACGATCAGGATGCAAGCCCTGGTCGGTCGACCATTCGTTGATTCGGTGACGGTTGGGAAGGTACCGAAGGGGAGCCCAGTTGGGTAGGACCGTGACATCGGCTCTGCCTGACTTCCGGTTGGAACCGGCGTATTCGGCGAAGCCCTCTGAGATGGCGATCACCCGATCCGATGAGGACACGATGCGTCGCTCGAGCCTGGTGAAGACCTTCGATGGCAGGGTCCGCGTGCCGGGGATCGAGGCCAGATCTGACTGGATTTCCTGAAGCCAGAGAACCACTTTCTGCCCCTTGGCCTTGGCAGCGCCTTGGATGACCACCGCGGCTGGGACCGGAACCTGACAGAGAACGATGGTTGCGCTGGCCGGGAGCTGACGGATCTTCTTGGCTACCGCCCAGCCGAAGCTTTGCTCCCCTCGAAAGCGGCGGCGCAGCTGGCTCTGATCGACCGGTTGTCCCAGGTCGATATCGTGTACTCGAACCCCGTCGTTGGCGGCATCGGAGAAATCGCCGTGGGGATTTGCCTCATTCGACGAGCTGAACAGATAGTCCACCGAGGCTCCCGACCGTTGAAGCGAGATGGCGAGATCTGCGGTGAAAGGGTGGCCGCCGAAGTCGATGAGAACCACGGGAGCGGCTGCTGACTCAGACCTCACCCGCTCACCGTACTCTCCTACGGCGCCCGGTCCGAATGGAACAGTGCAGAACTGCCAAAGGTCACAACCGCTCACAAATCTCATCGGCGTAGTCTCAATGAATGGTTGCGTCTGCGAATAACTATCCACTCTCACCCAAAGAGGAGATCGTCCTCGGAGCGGTTGCGGTCTCGGCCAGGGGTCGGAAGAAGGTTCATGGGTACCCACTCGCCCAGGAGATCGCAGCGCTTCGCCCCCGGCATTTCTCCATGAACTACGCCACCCTGTACCGGGTGCTGAACCGACTCGAGGAACAGGGGTATCTGCATTCCGAACTCGCCAAGCCCGGCACCTATCCCGGTCGGAGTCGCCGCTCGTATGGCGTTTCGGCTTCAGGCCGCAAGGTGCTGCGCAAGAGCGAAGTTGGGGTCAAGCGGGACGATGACGGCGAACTCTACATCGAGTTCTGACGGGTCGAGCCTCTAGACGCTCGGTTCCATCAGGGAGTCGATGACACACCAGGTGCCTATTCCCAGGAGGTTCCAGTCCTGTGGTTCGTCTCCGGCGATGGAGACACGAAATACGGGCTCCTCACCGAGCATCCGGGCTCGGGCCACGACGCCGTCACTGAGGACGTCAGCGCAACGCGCTGCCACAATGCAGATCTCTTCGAGTGAGCACTTGGTCCATTCGCGAGGTCGGTAACCCAACGTTAGAGCAAGTGCCTCGAACAGTTTTGCCCAACCGGAAATGCCGGCTTCGTACTCCTGGTGAAGTGCTGTCCCGACGGTTTCGGACCGGCCGGGGTCGAGGGCATGAAAGGCCATGACAGCTCGACCGACGAGCCACGTTGGAGACTGGTTGAGTTCCTCGGCAGTCGCAATCGTTGCGGTCCGCACAATTCGTGCCGTCGTCAACCGAACCTGGCTTGGAGAGCTTAGGTCGGCTTCGTCCAGCACCTGGGCCGAAGCCTCTGCAGCTCTTTCCAGCCCCTCGGTTCCATTGGGCCGGACCACCGCCGCAAGTACGGCGAGCTGAAAATCATTCTGTGATGCCCAAATCCGTCGGTGAACCTGCGCCCGGGCCACCGTGACCCCTGACTGTCTTTCGATTCGTTCAAAGACCCGGCTGTAGGTGATGTGTTCGGCGCCATGACCGAGTCCTTTCTCCAGGAGCACAGCCATCCCTGCATCGAGCATGTGTTGGCGAAGGACGTTGCGTTCCATCCGATGACCAACAGTGACCGGCGAATTCTTTTCGTGGCCGAGTTGGTCCGGCCCGGCCTTGTTGTTACTATCGGTAACAAGAAGAGGTTCCACGACGCGATCCTCCTCTCTGGGGGCACGTGGCCCGTGCGGCGTGGCCACGTGCCCCGTTATCGCGTGCACACTGAGTCCCTCCACCGTCCACAGTTCGTCGCCGGCCTTCAGTTCTTGAAGCGTCGCTTCATAGGTGCTGCGACCCGCAGCACCTTGATTGAGACAGCTCAGCAGCTCGGCGTACATTCTCATGCCGTCGTCGGCGTCGAGGCCCCAGGCGGAACCCGCCACGACGTCAAAGCTCTCGCCGACCTGACGGTACAGCCCGACGTACTGGTCCAGGATCGCGATCTTGTTCTGAACGATAGCTTCGCGCACCGAAGCTGTGGCCGGCCCGATGCCCGTCCCGAGCGCATGCATCGCAGAAAGCGCTTCAGCGGTTGCGATAGCCCGGTGGCCGCGCGAGTCAGCTGCATTTGCGTTGGTCATCTTGCGAGCGAGATCGCACAACATCGCAACGCGGGTCGGACCGTCTGCGCCTGCTACATCGAGGCCCTGTATGGCGTCGCGAACCTCCCGAGCGGTGAGGTCGTAGATCTCACCCGGCCAACCGAACCTGACCAAGTTCACCATGACCTCGAGGCGATACTCCGTCAGCGAGTTCCAAATTCGACGGTGAATCTGGGCTCGTGACACCGTCAGCGAGCGGTGTTCCTGGAGCCAGCGGAATGCATCGGCGTATCCGATTTGGACTGTCTTCGCGCCGAGACCTTCTTCAAGAAGCAGTTCAACTCCAGCGTCGAGAACCAGCGATTTCAGTTGATCGCGTCGTAGACGGGAGCGACCGGTTTCAGACATTGCCGCTTCCTTGACCTTCCGCCGTTGCGCCCTAACGCGAGTCATGGCGTTTGCACACGACTCTTGATGATTGTAGAAGCAGAGGTCTGCTTCACCGAGAGGCGTTCTGCCCCCTCGGCGCCGTATTCCAACCTATCGCTGCGAAGATGAAGCCGTGCCCCGACACCAACGCCCCAACGCCGACGCCGTCGCCATCTGTCCGGTTGGACTGGAGAAGATCTGTGCCGATGAGTTGGGAGTTCTGGGGTACAAGGTGGGCGGACCGACGCCGGGCGTCGTACCGTTCCGGGGCAGTACGAGAGCGGTATACGAGGCCAACCTCTGGCTCCGAACTGCGACGAGAATTCTGGTTCGTATCGCTCGATTCCGGGCCACTGACTTTGCCCATCTCGAGAGACGTATGGCAGAAGTCGATCTGAGCCCCTTTCTGGCCGACGACGTCGCGCCGCGGTTCAGAGTGACCTCCCGCAAGAGTGGTCTTTTCCACACCGAGGCAGTGACCGAACGACTACACAAGGTCGTAGGAGCCCGCGCGACAAGATGATGATCAGCCCGAGCAGGTCTTCGTGGTGCGAGTGGATCACGACACGGTGACGCTCAGCATCGACACCAGTGGAGAGCCGCTGCACAAACGCTCGTGGCGAACCGAGACGGTTGGGGCTTCGCTGCGCCCAACTCTGGCTGCAGCAGCGATTCTGGCCTCGGTATGGGATCCCACCACCCCGGTGGTGGACCCGTTCGCCGGCTCGGGGACCTTCGTCATCGAGGCAGGACTGATAGCGGCCGCCCGGCCCCCCAGCGAGGGTCGTACCTACGCCTTTCATCGCTGGCCGAGTTTCGAAGCCGGAACCTGGGCGGCGGTGAAAGGGGCTGCCGCAACCAGAACCCGAGAGGTGGGCGTTGCAGACCTACCGCTGCTCGAAGCCGCCGATCGTGACGATGTTGGGTTGGCTGCCACGGCCGCCAACGCCGAGCGGGCCGGGGTTGTCGTGACTACCCATCGCCGACCGGTCGGTCAGATGACCGGCGTACAGGGTCCAGGCCTGGTGATCAGCAATCCTCCGTACGGCAAACGATCACCGGGGGGAGCGAAGGGAACCGCGCCGCTCTACAAACGGTTCGGTGAGGTAGTCCGAGAGCGACGCGGCACAGAGCACTCTCACCGTGATAGTCCCGTCTCATGCCGCCACCATCGACCGAAGGTTGAAGACCGTGATTTCCACCAGCAATGGCGGCATCGACGTGAAGATTGCGACCCTAACTCCCGCTCAGCAGCCGACCGATCTCGGCGTTGTCACCGTCGAATAGGACAAAACCTCCGGGTTGGGCATCGGCGCTCTCAACCGACTCCAACAGTTCGACGAGGTCGTCGACTGCGGCTCGTTCACCGGGCGAGCAGCGTGAGTCGTCGCGACCGGGAAGGGAAAACGACGTTCGTCGACCTGCGTCCTCGAAGGTCAACGAGCCGAGCAGTCGGGCGCAGTTGGTGCGTCCGTCGACGGCGGCTGTTCCGAGATCGATATCGACGGTGAGGTCGGAAGCGGCCAACAACCAGAATCCGTCGAGGCTCGTCGGAACAACCTCATCGGGTGAGAGCGTGGTCGTTGGACCGCTGCCGGCCGAGCCGCACCCGGCCAACGCCAGGAGAAGCACAAACCAGACTCTTCGTTGTTTCCCCGATTGGGACCATCCACGAAACACTCCGACCATGATCGCAGCTAGTTTGGGTCACATGAAACGTCGTGGCTTCTTTGGTCAGGTTCCCGATTCTGATCCTCCGCACCCAACGCCGGCCCCGTCTCCCCAGGCGGTGAGGACGTTGATCCCGCCCGCGCTTCAACAACCAGCGGCCAGCGGCTTCACCTGCACCGGCTCCTTCCGTGGGCGGTTCCACACCGGGCCTGGTATCGGCTCACCATCGCCTGTACGCCTCGATCGCCCACGGTCTTCCCGCACCGCGGTCCACACCGCGCACGTTCGGGGATCTACTGAAAAGTGTCATTTGGCCAGTCGAGAACGCCCTCGACAGCGCCATGATCGACGCCGCCGCCCGGTTGAGCGCAGTTGAAGCGTTGGAAGCGGGCTGCACCACAGTTCTGGACCATCACGCCAGCCCTCGCGCCATCGATGGCTCCCTTTCGCTGATCGCCACGGCCTGCCACGATGTCGGGGTACGGGTGGTGTGCTCGTATGCGGCTTCAGATCTCCGCGGTCCCGACCGCGCTCGCCAGGGGCTGGAGGAGTCCCGACGGTTCATCCAGGCCGGTGGGCGAGGCATGATCGGTCTCGATTCGTCATCTACGGCAAGCCCCGAGACGATCGATCTCGCCATCGGAATCGCCAACGACCTCGGAGTAGGAGTCCACGCCAAGGCGGCTGAAGGGATAGCCGATTCCGGCGGTGGATCGGACCTGGTGCGGCGGTCCAAGGACAGCTGGGTGCTGGCCCATGGCGTGCATCTCCCCGATGGTTTGGAGATCGCCGGAACGATCGCTCACTGCCCTCGTTCCAACATGGACCGCGGCGTGGGTTACGGCATGCCGAGCCGATTCGGACCTCGGGTCGCCCTGGGAACCGATGGGTTCGGAGCCGACCTGTTGGAAGAGTTCCGTATTGCCTACGGGCGGTTGCGGGAGATCAATCTCGGCACCAGCCCGCGGTTGCCGTGGAGTTGGCTGGAGGCGGGATGGCTGCTGGTGCCCGAAGCTCGCCAGGATCGGGTGCATTGGTCGCTGCGCGACATCGAGCCCGAGCACTTGGTCGCCAACACCGGAATCCGAGCCCGTACGGTGATCGTTGGCGGGAGGACCGTTCTGGAACGCGGCCAGCCCACCCAGGTCGATGCCGACGAGATTCGGGCCAAGGCCGGCGAACAAACTCGACGTCTGATCAGTCGGTTGTAAATGCCCTCATCGGTGGCGGGCATGAAACGGGCCGCAACCGGCCTACTGATCTTCGCCGGCCTGGTCTTCATCGTCGCCAAGCTGAACGAGGATGGTCGAACGTGGGCTGGTTATGTACGCGCCGCTGCTGAAGCCGCCATGGTCGGGGCATTGGCCGACTGGTTCGCCGTCACCGCCCTGTTCAAACACCCTCTCGGGTTGCCGATCCCGCACACGGCCATTGTGTCGAAACGCAAGGACGAGATCGGTCGGTCGCTGGGAGAGTTCGTTCGCGACAACTTCCTCACCGATGAGAACCTCACCAGACTGATCGCCGACGAGCATCTCTCGGTTCGGATCGGTTCTCAGCTCGCCAAACGAGAGATTGCCGAGTCGGTGGCCGAACAGGTATCGGCCGTGATCCGAGGTGTCACCGAAGTGTTGAACGACGAAACCGTTCAGGGAGGACTGGAGAACGTCGTCTTTGCCCGCGCCCGTGCTGTGCCGGTCGCTCCGATTGCGGGACGAGCGGTCGACTGGGGAATGGCGGGACGGCATCACGAGGCGTTGATCGATGCCACGCTGAAGGGTACGGGCACGTTCCTCAACGAGAATCAGCACACCTTCCGGGAGCAACTTCGGAAGGAATCACCGTGGTGGGTGCCCGAAGCGATCGATGAGCGAGTGTTCGACAAGATCTACGAGGCCGTCAACCGTTTCATTACCGAGGTGGGCGGCGACAGGAACCACGAGCTACGGCGACAGCTCGACAAACGAACCCTCGTGCTGGCAGAGCGGTTGAAGACCTCTCCGAATTGGTTGCCCGGGGCGAGGAGCTGAAGGAGGAAATCCTCCGGAACGAGGAGGTGCGGGCCTGGATCGGAGGACTGTGGGAACGGATCAAGGAAGGAGTTGTCGAGGCCTCTCACGATCCCGAGTCAGAACTTCGGGAACAGGTCACGGTTGCGATCATGGAAGCCGGGGCCAGCCTCCAAACCGATAGGGAGATGCAGGCCACCGTGGACAAGTTCCTCACCGAGGCGGCCGGATATCTGGCCAAACATGGTGGCGATCCGGTGGTCGGGGTCATATCGAGCACGGTGGAGCGGTGGAACGCTGAAGAGACAGCTGAATTGATCGAGGAGAAGGTGGGCCGGGACCTGCAGTTCATTCGTATCAACGGGACGATCGTTGGCGGTTTGGCCGGGCTGGTGCTGCACACGATCTCCCAGTTGGTCCTGTGAGTGTTGTCGTGGGTTTGTCACGTCTGCTCCTCGTAGCCGGGCTGGTCGTTTCGGGGTGTTCGGACTCACCGGAATCCTCGTTCGTGGTCGAAGGGCCGATGAACGATGTGGAGGTCGTGGTCGGCGGAACAACTGAGCCCAGCGCCCGGATCATGAGCGCATTTCTCGTGGTCGCACTTCAGGATCGCGGCGCAACAGTGATCGACCGCTCGAACACGCCGGGCGTGGCCCTCAACCGCGACGATCTGGTAGCCGGGAGGCTCGACGCAGTGCCTGAGGACATCGGCACCGGTTGGTTCATCCACCTCGGCGAGAGCGAGGGGTTCACAACGACCACCGAGTTGGCCACTGAACTGCGGACCGTGGATCGGCGCAACGGAGTGGAATGGTCGGATCACTCCAGTTTCGACGAAGCCTTGGTGGCGGTCGCAGACAGGGACGCTGCAACCGGCGATGATGGGGAACCGATCTCCCTGGATCAACTGGCCAACCGGCTCAGCAACAGTTTCGACGCTGTGGTGTGCGTTGACCGTGAGACATTCCAGAGCCCGGACGGCCTCGTTCGTTTCGAGCGAGCCACCGAGTTCACTGTGCCGGCTGAGCAGCTGGAGGTTCGAGAGTCTGCGGACCTGATCGCGTTGGTCTCCTCCGGTGATTGCACTGTGGCCTTCGTTCCTGGCGTCGATCCCGCCATCGAACCAGCCGGATTGGTGGCGATCGATCGATTTGCTCCCGAAGGTCGGTCTCAGTTGGTCTTCATTCCCCGCAACGTCGCGTACATGTTCGATGTGGAGTTCTTCGATCAGTGGTCGACGTGGCTGAGCCCGTTCCTCGAGTCGCTGATGGTGACGCTCGATGCTCAAACGATGACACAGCTGAAGGCCGATCTCGCCGGTGGCGATGACCCCCTCGATATCGCCCGCAAACATCTCGAACGCAATCAGCTGCTGTGAGTGGTCGTTTCGCCCCCAGCCCTACCGGAGACCTCCACATCGGCAACCTTCGGACCGCACTCGCCTCGTGGTTGGATGCCCGCGCCAAGGACATCCCGTGGCTGGTGCGATTCGAGGACCTCGATGGTGTGGTCGCCCATCGCGAAACCGCAGATCGCCAGCTGGAATCGTTGGAGGCGCTGGGGTTGGTCCCCGAGGCCGAACCGATGTGGCAGTCCGACTGGCTCGACCGGTATCGGGAGGCGATCGACTCGCTGGTGGCGATGGATCGAACCTACCCGTGTTTCTGTAGCCGTCGCGAGATCCGTGAAGCCGCATCGGCTCCCAACGGGCCCCCGCCCGGTGCGTATCCGGGAACGTGCTCGAACCTCTCGTCCCGACAACGCCGCCAAAGGGCACTCGAACGTCCGGCCGCGCTCCGCTTTCGGTCCGAGGAGGTGGAGGTCCACTTCGACGACGAACACGTGGGCCGGCAGTCATTTGTGGTCGACGACTTCGTGATTCGCCGCAACGACAACGTGCCGGCCTACAACCTGGTGGTTGTCGTCGACGATCACGCCCAGGGAATTACGTCGGTGGTTCGAGCCGAAGATCTCCTGTCCTCGACCGCACGGCAGATTCTGGTGGCCGAGGCGCTCGAATTGTCCTCGTTCAGCTACGCCCATGTGCCGCTGGTCGTGAACGCGCAGGGAGACCGGCTCACCAAACGCGACGGAGCCATGACCCTGCCCCAGTTGGCCGATCTGGGATGGACTGCCGAGGATGCCTACGTCTGGATTGTGGAGTCGATGGGTTTGGACGATTCGGCATCCTGGTCGTCGCGACGGGATGTTGCCGACTGGACCAACGTGTGGACTCCGCCCGCTCAGCGGCGCAGTTCGGGATCTTCCTGAAGCGCCCGAGTCCGGACCGTGAAAACGCTGGCGCCGCTCAGCACGCCGCCGCGGGCGAACAGGCGGCCGAATTGCCAGTTCGAAAGCCCGAGTTCGGGTTGATTCAGGGCGTACTGGCCATCGACCCACCGAGTGAATCCGTCACCCACGAACGGGGAATCGACAGCTGCGAAGAACTGGTCCTGTTCGTCACGGTCCTTGCTGACCAGCGAGGCCGCGAAGCGAGGTGACATCTCGTTGAACAGTTGTGCCGCCTGCCCCACCGAATCAACCGCCACGAGCGTGATCTCGGGTGATCGTTCCCATTCCCATTCGTGACCCAGTTCTGTGGCGCTGATCGATTCGGCCCGGCACTCGATGACGTCGCCTTCGCTTCGCCCGATTGGAACCGATTCGGTGAACCAGCTGTCGGGAACCGCTGTCTCGGCGCCCGCGACCACGTGGACTTTTGGTTCAACACCGGCGTGTTCGGCGGCGGCGGCAAGTCCGGCGATCACCCGCGGACCGAGTTCGGCCATCCTGGAGCGAAGCACGCACACGGTGTTGACCGTGTTGCACACCTTGCGGTCCAACGAGTTCCGGATCACAGCTTCGAGGCGGTCTGGGTCGCATGCTTGGCCAGTGATGATCCACGCTCCACCGGTGCCGTGAAGGCTCACGGGCGTCCCGGTTTGTTGTGCCACCGCCCCCAACTGAGCGACCGCGGGCCCGCTGCCGCGGGCAACCGCCAATGCAAGCCGCTGGTCGGCGAACATGGCCCACCCGGCGGATCGCTCCGCCGAGGGCACCAACGATGCTGATCCGGCGGGCATGCCGGCGCTCGCCAGGGCGGGGTTGAGGGCGTGTTCAACGATCGCTTTGGCCGTTCCCAACGCGTCTGAACCGATTCGGAAAACCACCGTGTTGCCCGTCCGCAAAACCCCGCATGCGTCAGCAAACACGTTGGGACGACCCTCGAAGACGAATCCCACCACACCGAGGCCCGCCGTGACTTGCTCCACCGACCATCCTTGGTGATCGAGACGGTTCAGCGTTTCCCGCGTGTTGAAGGGGTGTCGCGCCACAGTCGAAGCCCGTCGATCATGTCGCGTCGCATCGCGGGGCTGAGGATGAGGCGGGTCACACTTCTGCCCCGTTCTGATGCTGACTCGGCGTCGGCGGCATTGGCGGCCTCGATCGGGGCGAACGATTCGTCATCCTCGAGCCGCTGGGCGAACGTCTCGAAGAACTCGCTGATGGTCGAATCGCTGACGCCGCCCATTTGGCCGAACGCCTCGAATGCACTGCCTACCGAACTGCTGGCGATCGCCTGAACCGCTGCCGGGATGTGGAGAAGCGCACCGGTGCTGTTCACCACGATGAGGTGGTCCCCGGGCTTGAAGTCTCGGGCAAGCTGTGGGTCGACGGTGGCGAATCGGCTACCGCCGAAGGGGATCTGCTGACCCTCGACGAGGGTGGTGAGTTGACCCGTTTGCTGTTCCACCCCTTGAGTATGCCCCGATGGGCCACAGTCACCGAACTGTGGAAACCTGGGACGATGCGGAGGCGAGAGTTCCTGACCGGCGTCGCCGCCGCACTGGCTGCTGGCTGTTCGACTGATGCTGCCCAGTCCACAGTTTCCACCAACCCGGTGGCATCGACCGTGATCTCTCCCACGACCGTGGGGGTATCGGCCACGGTTGGGACAACGACACCGTTGCCCGCGCCGGACTTGGACCTCGATCTGGGAGCGTCGCCGTTCCCGTATGGAGTTGCCAGCGGCGATCCCGATCACTCCAGCGTGGTCCTGTGGACAGGGTTCGCCCTACCGGCAGGGTCGCCAGATCTGCAGCTGGTGTGTGACGTTGCGGGCGATTCGGGATTCGAACAGATGGTGATGTCGACCTCACTTTCGACAAACTCCGCCGACCACCACACCACCAAGCTGGTTGTCGATGGTCTCGAGCCGGACACCAAGTACTGGTACCGGTTCCGACTCGGGGAGCACACATCGCCGACGGGAAGGACCCGCACCCTCCCCACGGGTACGACGCAGCGATTCAGAGTCGCCGTCAGCTCATGCCAGGATCGCGACGAACCAGCGTTGTGGGACAACCATCTTCGGCTGGCCGAGGAGCCCGACCTCGGTCTCGTGATCTGGCTCGGGGACTTCATCTACGAACAGGGCGCAACAACCTTGGCACAGTACCGGGACCGCTACACCCAAGCCCGGGGTGATCAGCGGCTCCAGGCCAGCAGCGCCGCACATCCGTGGGTGTGCACGTGGGACGACAACGAAGTCGCCAACGACTACGACACCTCGGTGGATGTCGGGCGTCGAACCGCCGCCTACCGGGCCTGGTGGGAGTTCACGCCAACCCGCCTGCCCCGCCCGAGTACGGACGGCTTGCAGGTCTACCGGTCCTTCGACGTGGGAACGCTGGTGCGCATCGTGGTCCTGGATTGCCGCCAATACCTGACCGCCACAACGGTGTTGGGAGCTGAACAGCTCCAATGGCTGGCCGATGTCGTCGATCACCCTGCCGGCCACACGCTGATTGCCAGCCCGGTGGTGGTGTCATCGTTGGGTGTCGGCGACCTGACACCGCCGTACGCGTTCGAGGCCCACCCCGATGAACAGGCCTCGGTCATCAACAGCTTGAAAAAGGCGCCCCAGCCGGTGGTCGTCAGTGGCGACCTGCACGCTCAGATGGAGCTCGAGCTGGCCCCGGGTATCCCAGAGTTGATGGCCCCACCGCTGAGTTCGGTGTTTCCACCCCAGTGGGCCGAGCTGCTGCCCGTCCTGCCTTTCGTTTCGGAGACTGTCCGCAGCGCAAGTGCTGTCAACGGATACCTGTTGCTGGAGTTCATCCCTGAAGGCCGCTCACATCAGTTCGTGAATTCCTGAGCTACAGGTTCTGACCAATTCGCAGCAGGTTGTCGCTCGGGTCTTTGAATGCGAACTCCCGCATACCCCACGGTTGATCGGCGAGTGGAGCGACTGGGTCGACGTGACTACTCCAGCGGGAATGCACCTCGTCTACCTCGCCCACGTGGAAGTAACCGGCTGCCCGATTGGCGTCCACATCGAGGTCGGCCACAAGGGCAAGATGAAACAGTTCCCGTCCATCGTGCTTCACCCACGCATACCCGTCGTCGTAGGAGGTCACGGTGAACCCCAACCGTTCATAGAACGCAATGGAGACCGCCATGTCGACCGTCGGGAAGATGATCTTGGTCACGAACGTCGGCGGTTTCGGCCCGAGGCCCATGCGCTCCAGGGCAGTGCAGAGAAGAGGGTGCATGCATCCAAGTGTCGCAGGTCGGCATGTACCGTTCGACCCGTGGCGAGCCTTCGATCGATTCCACGACCATGGTTGATCGGCGCTGCAGCCGTGGTCGGAACGCTGTTATTGCTCGCCGCCGGCAACTATGCGTACTGGGTTGGTGAGGGGCGGCCCGGCACGCCGGCTGAATTTCGTGATCGGGTGGCGGCGACCGGGCTGGAGGTGAAATGGCTGAACAACGGGCCCAGCGCCGGCGATGGAACCACCGAAAACGAGTGCAGTGATCCTGTCAGAGTCACCGTCAACGACCTCGGGGGGGAGCTGTGGCTGACCTCTGATCTCGGTCGTGAACCTCTCACAGCTGATGCGATCGAGCGCCTCGTCGAGTGCGGCTAGATCAGCTGATCGAGATTCCTCGAACCCTCGCCTCGCGGAGCAGCTGTCCGGGAAGACTGGGGGAGAAGATGAAGCGGATGCTGTCGGTCACTGCGGCGGTCTTGCGATCGCGAATCACTACGCTCACCGGCTCCTTGGCTTCGATCTGGAGCGCCAAGCCCAGCGCCCCGGCCGACAGGTCGAGTGTCCCGCGTGGTTCGGCCGGTGCCGGGCCCAGTTCGGCGATGTCCTGCCGTTTCAGCAAGATGCTCTCGGCCAGAACGAAGTAGTCGTGGATCACGAACCCAGCCGGAGTGAAGACGATCCAGCGGCGGGAGAGTTGATGGAGCGAGCGCCCCACGAAGTAGGCCACCACAAGTGCCAGGGCCGATACCGCGACCCCCGGGGCCCATTGCCTAGTCCCAAGCAGCAGGGGACCGGCGATGGTCGGTACCGCCAACGCGATCCATGCCACGACGATCGGGCCAATGAGCAACGAAGCAGGTGGACGCAAAGCCAGTCGCCGCTCGGGCCCGTAGGCCGAGCCGTTCACCATCGCATCGCCGGTGATTGCCAAGAACGCGATGCCGGTTGCGAGCGCGGCATCGAGAAGAGCCAGCGCGGCTGTTCCGGTGGACGGCTCCCCCGAGATGATCAGGAGAACGACAGCGGCCACCGGGCCCGGCGCCAGAATCCGAAACACGGTGAGGCTGACTGTGTTCGGTGCCAACACACATACCAGCCCGATGAACCAGCCCGCCCACATCATGGCTTCAGCGACCACCTGAACAGGACCGCTACGGGTGTCGAGCCCCGATGCCACCGCCGGCCCGACCAATAGCGGCAGCAGGAACCAAGTGACCCGGGCTGGCCAGATGCCGAGGCGTTCGAGAAGCACTCAGAGAGTGTGCCATCTCCAGACACGTGAGGGGTCGGTCCAACGGTGTGACTCGTATTCGCCGGAACAGATGTGACACCGGCTGTCTAGGCTCTGCCCATGGATTCGGGGGAACTGGCCCAGGCCCGGGCGATCGAACTGAGAGAGCTCATCGCTCACCACAACGTGGCGTATCACACCAACGACGCGCCCGAGATCCCCGACGCCGAGTACGACGCCCTCGTTCGTGAGCTCGCCGAGGTCGAGGCCGAACACCCCGAGCTGATCGTCGACGACTCGCCGACCCAGCAAGTGGGCGGGCCGGTGTCGCAGCTGTTCTCACCGGTCGAGCACTCGGTTCCGATGATGAGCCTCGACAACGTTTTCACCGACGAGGAGTTGGCGGCATGGTCGGCCCGGATCGATCGTGGTCTGGACCTCGCGGTCGGCGCCAAACCCGTCACGTTCGTTGCCGAGCTCAAGATCGATGGCGTGGCGTGTTCGCTTCGGTATGAGGATGGCCAGCTGGTTCAGGCGGCCACTCGAGGCAACGGCAAAGTTGGAGAAGACATCACGGCCAATGTGAGGGGTATCGACGTCATCCCTCATTCGTTGCCGGCCGGTGCGCCACCGGTGTTGGAGGTGCGAGGCGAGGTCTATTTGCCGGTGAGCACGTTCGACGCGCTCAACGATTCGCAGGAGGCCGCCGGCCTGCCCCGCTACGCCAACCCCCGCAACACCGCCGCCGGTAGCCTCCGGCAGAAGGACGCTGCCGTGACAGCGAGCAGGGGGCTGGCGTTCTGGAGCTATCAGTTGGGACAGGTGGAGGGCGGTCCCCAACTCGCTTCCCACTCCGAGGCGCTCGACTGGCTCGATGAGCTCGGTTTTCCCGGTCAACCCCGAACGGCGCGTCGTGAACGGCATAGACGAGGTCACCGAGCTCGCGGCCCAGTGGCTCGAACGCCGCCATGATCTCGATTACGACATCGACGGAGCGGTGGTGAAGGTCAACAGCCTGGCCCGGCAACGTTCTCTGGGCTCAACCGCCAAGGCTCCACGCTGGGCCATCGCCGTGAAGTTCCCGCCCGAGGAGCGCACCACCACGCTGCTCGACATCCAGGTGAGCATTGGGCGCACCGGCAAGGCCACCCCCTTCGCCGTGCTCGACCCGGTGTTTGTGGGCGGATCCACTGTGCAGATGGCCACGCTCCACAACGACGATCAGGTTCGCCTCAAAGATGTTCGACCGGGCGACACCGTCACGGTGCGCAAGGCCGGCGACGTCATCCCCGAGGTGCTCGGCCCGGTGCTGTCGAAGCGAGATCCCAGTTCCGAGCCGTGGGAGTTCCCGACCGACTGCCCGGTCTGTCATCAACCGTTGGTGCGGCCCGAAGGAGAAGCCCACACGTTCTGTGTGAACCCGGTCTGCCCGGCCCAGCAGCAGGCCCGCCTCGAATACTTCGCCAGCCGTGGGGCCATGGACATCGACGGATTCGGCGAACGAACCGTCTCCACGTTCGTAGCCGAGGGGCTCATCAACGACATCGGCGACATCTACTTCATCGATTGGGAGAAGGCATCGGAGTTGGAGGGATTCGGCGAGGTCACAATCCAGAACTTGCAGCGGTCTATCGAGGTCACCAAGCAACGGCCGCTGGCCAGCTTGCTTGTCGGGTTGGGCGTTCGTCATCTGGGACCCAGCGCAGCCGAACTTCTGGCCAAAAGCTTCGGCCATATGGACAGGATCGCCGAGGCCTCGGCCGAAGAAATCGCTGCAATAGACGGAGTGGGCCCCAAGATCGCATCGGTGGTGGCCGACTACTTCCAGACCGACGGCGCCAAGGCGCTCATCGAGAAGTTCCGGGCGGCTGGGCTGAACCTCGACGGCCCCGAGGTCGTCGACATTCCCCAAACGTTGGACGGCAAGGCGGTGGTGGTCACCGGTGGCCTCGAAGGATTACAGCCGGACCGGGGCCGCCGACGTGATCAAGGCCAGGGGTGGCAAGAGCCCCGGATCGGTGAGCAAGAAGACCTTCGCCGTGGTTGTCGGCAACGAACCGGGCGCCAGCAAGGTCAGCAAAGCGGAAGAACTCGCCATTCCGATGATCGACGAAGCCGCATTCGAGACATTGCTCGAAACCGGCGAACTGCCCGAGTCTGCTGACGATCCATCGTGAAGACAATCGGGTTGCTCGGAGGAATGAGCTGGGAGAGCTCCATCGAGTACGAGCGGCTCATCAACGAGAAGGTGCGTGACGTAGTGGGAGGCTCGGCATCTGCCGATCTGTTGATTCGTAGCTACAACTTCGCCGATATCCAAGCGCTTCAGGCCAATGGTCAGTGGGGTGAGGCCGGCCGGTTGTTGGCCGCCGACGCTGCGACCCTCGAACGAGCCGGAGCCGATCTCATTGTGCTGTGCACCAACACGATGCACGTGGTGGCGCCCGCCATCGAGGCGGCGATCACCGTGCCTTTTCTCCATCTTGCCGACACCACCGCCGACGCTGTGGTGACCGCGGGGATCACGACCGTTGCGCTGCTCGGCACCCGATACACCATGGAGCAGGACTTCTATCGAGGCCGACTCGAACAACACGGTCTCACAGTGCTCGTGCCAAACGAACCTGACCGAACCACAGTTCACGAGGTGATCTATGGCGAGCTCGTTCAGGGCGTCATCTCGCCTTCTTCGAAAGCTCGGTACCTCGAGGTCATTCAGCGGCTGCTGGATCGAGGGGCGCAGGGAATCATCGCAGGCTGCACCGAAATCGAACTTCTTGTCGCCGCCGACGATCTCGATGTGCCGTATTTTCCGACCACCCGCATCCACGCCGACGCCGCGGTCAACGCAGCACTGGACCCGGATCTCTAGCGATACCAGCTGCCTGATGTTTCTCGAGATTTGTTTCCTGCTCGGGCGTGGAGAGGGCTATCTCTGTCGCACCTCTTGTTCATACTTGGGTTATGGATTCGGGTGCGGGCTACGTGGTGGGTTTCGATCTATCGGTCGAGCGGGCCGCCCTGCGTCAGACCGCATTGGAGTTGTTGGCGGTGGCCGACGCGGTCGATGAGGGGATGTCTCGCGGGGATCTCGCCGATCAGGTGATCGCCATCAGCAAGGGATCAGAGAAGGCCTCGGCGGTCGCCGGTTCGTTCATGGCGGTGGGTGCTGATCGGGCCTGTTCCTATGTGAAGGGCGAGACCAGCATGTCCCGCATGGTCAACACCCAATCCAGGTTGTCCAAGACCAGAGTGAAAGCGTTGAAACGAGCCGGTCAAGCACAACACGTGTTCCCCACGTTCTATGTGATGCTCCTCCACGGCAGCATCACCTTGGCCCATGTCGATTTGATGTTCGGGCTCCGCAAGAACGCCGACACCCGTCAGGTCGCCGCGGCCGAGCCCTATTTGGCCAACCTGGCGGCCCGGTGCACTCCAGAAGAGTTCGCCCGCAAGCTGGCTGAGTGGGACGCCCACGCTGATGTGAATGAACACTACGAAGAGTTCCTCCGGGCCCAGGCCCGACGGCAGGTCCATTTTCAGCGTGACCTGTTCGGGTCTGTCTACATCGACGGTGTACTCGAACCCATCCAGGGCGAAGTACTCCAACGAGCCGTAACCCAACACGCCCAGACGCTGGTGGGGGAGGGCGTGTCACCACGCCAGGCCCGCCACGACGCCCTGATCGACCTCGTCCTCGGTGAGGCCAAGGATCGGCCGCGACCCCATATCGAAATCATCTACCCCCAACCAGAGGCCGACTCCAACCAACCAGCCACCCAGGTGACCCAAGCTAGGGCTCCGGCCAGGCCAGTGGGACCACAGAACGGGTGGACCTCACCCACCGAACCCAGCGACGCGATCTTCGACGCCTCGTTCGAGAAATGGATGGCACCCCAACTCAGGGCCTGGGCCATCCCCGACATCGGTACCCCAACCTTTGAAGAGATCCACTACCCCCGCACAACCCAAGGCACCCTCATTCCACCCCTTGTTGTCGACCAACTCGCCACCAGAGCACTGGTGTGGATCCACACCCTCACCCCCAACGGTGACATCGCCGATGACCGGCCCGCCGGCCGGCACTTCACCGGCCCCCAGAAACGGTTGATCCGGCTACGAGACAACCACTGCCAACACACCGGCTGCCAACGCCAGGCCCAGAACTGCCACTACGACCACACCCAACCCTGGGAAACCAGCGGACCCACGCTCATCAACAACGGACAGCTGTTGTGCCCGTTCCACCACCGCTGGAAACACCGCAACAACCCAGGACCCAAAACACCGATCAACGCACTCTTCGCCGACACCCCACTCGCGATCCAACTTGAATAACGCCGGGAGCTCACACACCACAGCCACGGCGCCGGCCCGCTCGGCGGTCGTCGTGGTGTTCCTAGGGAATCACTGGGATCGAAGGACGCAGAACTCGTTTCCCTCGGGGTCGGCCATCACTACCCACGAGACATCTCCCTCGCCTACCGAAGTCTGGGTCGCGCCCAGTCCCAAGAGCCGTTGGACTTCGACATCTTGATCGTCGGGGCGCAGATCGATATGGAGGCGGTTCTTGACGGTCTTGGCCTCGGGAACTCGAGCGAACAAGATCCCCGGTGCCGAACTTGACGCTGGCCGAATCTCGAACTCGTCGGGATCGTCGTTGGTGATCATCGTCCAATCAAGCACTTCACGCCACCACAACGCCAGCGCTGCGGGTTCTATGGAGTCAACTGATATCTGTTCCCACTGGAGGCCCATGGGCCAATCGTAGTGAATACGCACTTGCCGCGGCTGCCCCACAGCAAGTGAAGAAGAAGAAGGAGCCACGAAGCGAGCAGGCTATGCGTGGAACGCCAGCGAGCGCGAAGAACAAGCCCGCCTCTTGCTGGTTTCGTTGCCGCCGCGCCGCAGGGCAGCGAGGGGCGTAGCGGAAGTGCAGGACTACCGGTGCGAAACGAGGCGAGTGGAAGCAGCGATTACCTCGAGGTGTTGCACGCTGTCACCGCTGGACGAACCCACCAGGCGGGTGACGTGGGTGTCAGTGAGGACATGCAGTTCCTTGCTCGATTCCAGCCGCCCCTTCCATCGTCGACCGACGTTGCCGGCGTTCGACGCAGTGATCGCTCGTACGTCGAGGGATCCAGACCTGAACAGCGGGTTGTTTCGCCACTCCGCCTCGACCTTCTGGTGTTCGACCACGGTCCGCGTCAAACCAAACCTCAGCAGGGCGGAGTCGAGGAATGGATCTAGGTCGCCGGCGGTGATTGGCCAACCCGAGTGGGGGATCCACTCTTTGGCCTCGAAGTCTTCCGGTTCGAGCCGAGCGAGGTTGCTGGCCCAAGCCCGACTGGTTCCGCCGAGACCCCGCTTTCTCATCTCGTGTAGAGGAAAGGTGAGGAAGCCCTCGTTGGTCCCCACCGAGAGTGCTTCGGCCGCACGTCGACCCCCGACGGGGCCGGAGTCGAGAACGAGCACTCGGGCGCCGAGGTCATCGAGCGCGATGGCGAGCGAGAGACCAGCCGGCCCTGCCCCGATGATGCACACATCGCTGCGAGTCGCCAGAGCAACGATCTCGGCTGACTCGAGCTTGCGAGAGGATTGGATCATTGCTGAGCCCCTGGTTGTGCCGCCTCTGTTGGTCTGGGTCGATTACCGAACCGGGCTCGGCCCGTATGCACCTCGGCCAGGCCGACAGCGAAACCTGCCAGTCGAGCGACCGTATGGACCCAGCGACCTCGAGCCCCGCGGTCCACCATCGCCTGGGGAGCTCCGATGAGAAGTGACCGAAGATGGCGGCCGAGCCCTCCCTCGCTGGATGTCTTCGTGGCGTCGGCCGGCAGTTGATCGCGGTGCTGAGCCAACAGCATCGGGACCGAGCGGTAACGGTTGTAGCTCTGCTTGAACAGCCCTCGAATCGTCGTCCGATAGCGATAGTCGACGATGGCGTCGGCCGCAAGGCCAATAGTGAATCCAGCGAACTGGGCCCGTTTTGCGGTCAGCGTTCACGCAATTACGCTTCTTGCCCCCTTCATCTCTGTGAAGTGAACCGCCAAGGTTGCTCATGTAGCTTTGGCAGGGGTACTACAGCGCGTCGAAGGTGTGGACGAAGGTGCGGCAGGAGTCGGGGCCGTCGATGTTTCGGTACACGCAGGCTTCGAGCCGGTTGCCCTGGGGCCTGAGAATTGCCCCCCGGGGGCAGCCCTCTTCAGGACCCCAGCTCACTTCGCCCAGCGAACTGCCAGCGGTGGCGACGCCATCGGCACCATTGATGTCTTCGGGTGGGATCTCCACGCCGTTGATGGTGAGGATGGCGGAAAACCCCGGGATGAGGTCCACGCCGACCGGTTCGGTGCAGGTCGATCCTTCACCGGTCCTGGGGAGAAAGCCCTCGATCGGATTGATGTCGAGCTCCTGCACCCCGTCTTCGACATCGTCTCGTTCACCGCCGCCATCGACCGGACCGCCGCTGAAGACCGGGCCAGTGTCGCTGGTATCGGCGCTGTACACGCTGGCCAGAACGATCATCAAGGCAGCGATCGCCAGACCGCCTGCGATGAGGCCGTACTGGAGCGGCCCCATCTTTGGTAGGTCTTCCACCGATTGTTGGTTTTCGGTCTTTGCCACCCTGCCAGTGTGCCGGATCTGTCCGATGGAGGGAGGACGGGGCGGTGTGACGTTCCTACATTGGCGGGACTACGTTGGTTTCCATGTCAACAACCATCGATATCGGAATCGAAGAAGCTCATCGAAAAGAGATCGTGGAAGGCCTTTCCAGGGTGCTGGCCGATACCTACACCCTGTACCTCAAGACTCACAACTACCACTGGAACGTCACCGGCCCGATGTTCAACACGCTCCACCTGATGTTCGAAACCCAGTACAACGAATTGTGGGTTGCGGTCGACATCCTCGCTGAGCGGATCCGAAGCCTCGGTGAATTTTCGCCCGGCACGTACAGGGAGTTCGCCGAACTGACGTCCATCGAAGAAGCCAGCGGTGTTCCAACGGCCGAAGAGATGCTGGCCGATCTGGTTGCGGGCCATGAGGCATGTGCCCGCACGGCCCGCACGGTGTTCCCGGTTGCCGAGGCAGGCAAGGACGAGTCCACCGCAGATCTTCTCACCCAGCGTCTTCAGGTTCACGAAAAGACTGCCTGGATGCTTCGATCCATGATCGCGTAGCCAATGGCCTCGACCCGCGACGTTCTGGATCTGCTCGATGAGCTGGCTCAGCTGACCACTCTGAAAGAGCAGAGTCCACAGAGCTTCAAGGTGCGAGCCTATGAGAACGCAAAGCAGGGCCTCCAGGCCGATGGCCGGGACGTGATCCAGCTCTCTGCCACCGAGTTGATAAAGATCAAAGGCATTGGCAAGTCAACGGCCGGCAAGATCCGGGAGTTCATAGACAGCGGTCAGGTGGAAAAGCTTGAACAGTTGCGGGCCGAGTTCCCGCCATCGGTTGTGGAACTCAGCCGCATTCCGGGTGTCGGGCCCAAGACATTGGCCTTGATGCGGGCCGAACTGGGGATCGAAGACCTTGACGCTCTGAAGGAAGCGCTGGACCAGAAGAAACTCCGAGCGTTGAAGGGCCTGGGCGCCAAGGCCGAGGAAAAGATCGGCAGGGCGATCGAGCGGCTGGGGCTGAGCGGCAAGGAGCGGCGCAGGCCCATCGGCGATGCGATGCCACTAGCCGAACGGCTGATCGAGGAGCTGATGGGCCATGACGATGTGGTCGATGCGATGTACTGCGGAAGCCTGCGACGCATGAGCGAAACCATCGGCGACGTGGATATCACGGTTGCCTCCAACGACGGCCCGGCCGTGATGGCGCTGGTCCGAGAGCAGAGCACGGTCCATGAGGTCATCCTCAGCGGCGACACCAAGACCTCGTTCCTCACACGAGACGGTATGCAAGTGGACGTCAGGGTTGTGACCCCGGAGCAGTTCGGTGCGGCCACGCTGTACTTCACCGGATCGAAGGCTCACAACATCGCCATGCGGCAGCGAGCGCTCGATCGCGGATTGCTGCTCAACGAGTACGGACTGTTGCGCAAGCCCGACGAAGCGGCGGACGATCAAACCCCTACCGAGGTGGTGGCGGCTCAGACCGAAGAGTTGATCTACGACGCTCTCGACATGGCCTTCATCCCGCCGGTGATGAGGGAAAACACTGGTGAGGTTGAAGCGGCCGCCAGCGACAGCCTGCCTGATCTCGTGCAAGTGGCTCACATCAAAGGTGATCTCCACTATCACACCGACCGAAGTGGCGATGGACGGTCAACGGTGGAGGAAATGATCGCCGAGGCTGCCGGTCGAGGGTATGACTACCTCGCCATCACCGATCATGGCGAAGACCTTGCGATCAATGGCTCCTCGGCTGAAGAGATGCTCGAACACCGGGAACACATCGCCGAGGCAGCCAAAGTCCACCCGCAGATGACAATCCTGTGGGGCTGTGAGCTCAATATCGGTGCCGGGGGTGGGCTCGATTACGACCACGACTTCCGGGCATTGTTCGATTACACGGTGGCATCGGTCCACAGTCACTACGACCAGTCAGTGAGGGATCAAACGGCTCGTTTGGTGGCGGCGATCGCCGACCCCACGGTGAATAGCATCGGTCACCTCACCGGCCGATACATCGGCCGTCGTCCCGGTATCGAGATCGATGTCGACGTGGTGCTCGAAGCCCTGTTCCAGTTCGACAAGGCGCTCGAAGTGAACGGAGCCTTGCAACGTCTGGATGCTGCCAGCGACGTGGTGCGAAAGGCGGTTGATCGGGGAGTGAAGTTGGTGATCAATACCGATAGCCATCACACCAGCGAACTCGGTCGCATCGAATACGGGGTCAAGACCGCCCAGCGAGGCTGGGCCCCGCGGGAACTGGTGGTCAACACCTGGCCCAAAGCCAAGTTCCTGAAATGGGCAGGCTTTGGTTAGAAGGCCTGCGCCGAGTTGAGCCCGGCTCTCACGGAGTGATGAGGGCGTTATTGTGTGAAACGGTGAAACGAGAAGAGCGGTTAGTGTCACGCCCGGAGGCGAAGCCTCCATGGCGCCTGAACGGCCCCCGGAGGGGCAGCACAGCGCCTGCCTGATGAGGCGCAATCGGTCTACCCAGCACCGTTGCAGCCAAATCCACTACCAGCCCATGCGTTGATCTTTCATGCTCTTTTCCATGGCCGCCTTGGCGTCGGTGACGCCCTGTAGGACCGAAACCTCGGGTACTCCCACTTCCCAGGAGCAGCCGCCTTCTGTCCACGTGTAGGGGTCGACGTCGGTGACGATCACAGTTGTGCGGTCGGCTGATCGGGCGCGCTCGACCGCCGCCTTCATCTCGGCGATGGTCGAGACGTTCTCGGCGTTGCAGCCCATCGCTCGGGCATGGGCGGCGAAGTCGACCTTCACCAGATCCTCCGCCGCCGGGCCGCCGCGACGGGTGTCGGACAACAAGTTGTTGAACGGCTCTCCGCCCTGCCCGATCTGAAGGCGGTTGATCACGGCGAACCCGCCGTTGTCGCACACCAGCACGATCATCTTGTGGCCGGTGAGGACTGAGCTGTAGAGGTCGCTGTTCATCATCAGGTAGCTGCCGTCGCCGACGAAGACGAACACATCGCCGTCGATGCGTTTGGCCTGCTGGGCCATCGATGCGCCCCAGCCGCCGGCGATCTCGTACCCCATGCAGGAGTATCCGTATTCGCAGTCGAAGGTATGGATGCCCTTGGACCACCAGCCGTTGTTCACCTCGCCCGGGAACCCACCGGCGGCGGCGAGGCAGATGTCGTCTTCGGTTGCGACGTCGTTGACCGCTCTGACCACCGTGGCATACGAGAGCGGATCGCCATCGGCCGGCGGCGTGCCGATCGCGTCGAGGTAGGTGCGGAGTCCGGCCTTGTTGCTGGCCGCGAGCTCTTTCCATGCATCGTGGGCGTGGTAGTCGGCGGTCAGCGATTCCAGCTCACGCAGCGTTTCCCGAGCATCACCCACGACAGGGACCGACCGGTGCTTCTGGGCGTCGAATCGGGTGGTGTTGATATTGACGAAGATCGTGTTGTCGTTGGTGAACAGCGTCCACGACCCGGTCGTGAAGTCCTGCAACCGGCAGCCGACGGTGATGATCACGTCGGCCTCAGCAGCCAGATTGTTGGCCGCCTCCGATCCGGTAACCCCGATTGGGCCGATGTAGCTGGGGTCATCGCCGAGGAGCGATGATTTGCCGGCCACGGTTTCCACTACCGGGATACCCCGGCCGAGCGCAAATGCCTGGAGCTCAGCCTCGGCCACCGAGTAATGCACGCCTCCTCCGGCGATGATCAAGGGTGTGTTGGCCTCGTTGATGATCCGTGCGGCCTCGACAACTTCGCTGACGTCGGGACGGGGTCGGGGAACTTCACGGACGACCGGGTCGAAGAATCGGGTGGGGTAGTCGAAGGCTGTTGCCTGGATGTCCTGCGGAAGGCCAATGAAGGCAGGCCCCCGGGTGGCGGGGTCGAGCATCTGCGACGCGGCGGCGGGCAGTGCCTGGAGGATTTGGGCGGGATGGCTGATGCGATCCCAGAACACAGTGACGGGCCGGAAGGCATCGTTGACCGTTGTGCTGGGTGAACCGAAGTGTTCCACCTGCTGAAGCACCGGGTCAGGTATTCGGCTGGTGAAGCTGTCACCACTGAACAACAACAAGGGGAGTCGGTTGGACATTGCGACGCCGGCAGCGGTGACCATGTTGGTGGCTCCGGGTCCGACCGAGCTGGTGGCCGCCATGATCTGACGGCCCTTCATAGCCTTGTTGTACGCGATCGCAGCAAGGGCCATGCCCTGCTCGTTCTGACCTCGCCAGGTAGGAAGGTCGTCTCCGGCCTGTTGGAGCGAATGGCCAAGGCAGGTGACGTTGCCATGACCGAAGATGGCGAACACGCCGGGGAAGAGCGGCGCGGTGGTCCCGTCTTCGAGCCGGGTCCGCTGGGCGATCATCCAGCGGACAATGGCTTCGGAGGTGGTCAGGCGAACGGTTTCCATTGCCTCACCGTAATACGGCTAGACCTAGGGGCATGGAAAACGATGAGCTCGAGCTGGCTCCGTTCGATTTCGAAAGGGACATGGAATCGGTTCTTCGAATCTGGAGCGAAACCGGTTGGCATGACGGTGAAGAAACCAAGGCCACCCAGATCCGGGGGTTCTTCTGCGCCAACGACGGCCGGTCGCTGGTGGCCCGTCTCAACGGTGAGGCCGAGTCGGCAGTTCACTGCACGCTGGGGTCGATGCGGTACGGGAACGAACCAGATCATCGCGAACTTTCCCTCGGAGCGATCACGGCGGTTACTACGAGTCGGGTTGCTCGTCGGCTCCGAGCTGCGTCGCTCCTCACATCTCGCGCCGTTGCCGACATGGGCGACGAGGGTGTAGCGGTCGCATTGTTGGGCATGTTCGAGCAGGGCTTCTATGACCGTTTCGGGTTTGGAGTGGGACCCTACGAGCACAAAGTCTGGGTCTACCCGGGGTCACTACAGATACCGGCTGACTACCGGACCCCGGAGCGGTTCGACTTGGACCACCATGGCGAGGAACTGCACGAGGCGGTCATAAACCGCCACCGGACTCATGGGGGAGTCGTCATCGGCGGAGAGCGATCCACCGTTGCCGCAGTGAACATCGATCACGAGGTGTCGATCTACGGGTACCGGACCGACGGTGTGATCTCGCACTGGATGGCGGTGGAACACAACGATGAAAACGGACCGGACCGGCTCGTTGCATGGGCGTATCAGTCGCCCCAACAGTGTCTCGAACTGCTGCGACTCATTCAGGAGTGGGGTGATCAGGTAGACCTCATCCGTTTCATCGAACCCGTTTGGATGCAGGCTCAGGACTTCGATACCGAGCCGGGCCATAATTACCGGCGCACCAAGGGCAGCACGTTTCATGTCCGGACCGAGGCAGACGCATGGTGGCAGATTCGAATCGTTGACCTCGAGACGTGCATTGCAGCGATGGCACCGGTCACCGAGCCTTTCGATGTCGTGGTTCGGCTCGAGGATCCGGTGGAGGGTCACCTGGCGCAATCGGGGTTCACCGGATCATGGTTGCCTCTCTCAGGACTCTGGAAGTTCTCGTTTGGAGCGACCCACACAGCCGAACGCCTCACCCACACGGCCACCGATGTTGATCTTCGAACCTCGATCAACGCGCTCTCACGATGGTGGCTCGGTGTCTTGCCCGCTTCTGCGCTGGGCATCATCGGTCAAATGGACGCCGACGATCATGTACTGCGGCGTCTCGATTCGCTGACGGCTCGGCTGCCGAGGCCGCAGCCGGGCTGGGACTTCTAGGCGTCCGCCTCAGGGGTGATCAGCTGTTCGAGCCAGGTGCGCACGATGCGGGCGGTGGCGCCCCACAGTGTGTCCCCGACAAGTTCGAAGAACGTGATCGGAATGCCGTCGAACGAGGCCAGTGGATCGATCCGATGAAACCAGATCTCTTCTCGGTACACCTCGGGTTGGAGCAGTTCGCGCACCGGAACCATGAGCACATCATCGACCTCGTGGGGTGAGATGGTGAGACGCTCGGGCCGGCCTGGCAGCACTCCCAGAATGGGCACGATGTTGGCCGGACTGGTGATGGTGGTGAGCCGTTCGAGCTCGCCCACGATTTCGATGTTGTGGCGGGACAGGCCGATCTCTTCTTCGGTTTCCCGGAGCGCAGTGTCCACCAGGTCCACGTCGTCGTAGTCGCGCCGGCCACCGGGAAATGACACTTCACCGGCGTGGGAGCGTAGATGCCACGCCCGGCGGGTGAAGAGGACTTCGGGACCTTCGGGGGTGTCGTAGATCGGAACCAACACTGCCGATGGCGGCTTGCCGTGCGCGGGTGGAGGTTCGGGGTGACCGGGTGTGTCCGGATCGGCCAACTCGACCAGTTGGTCGATCGTGGGGGGATGTTCCAGATCCGACCACACCGGAGGATCACCGAGTTCGGCGCCGGGAGGTCGAGGGATCTCCTGGGCGCCGCCGCGGCCAGCAGGTGGCTGGAAGGTCAGGACACGTCCCGTCCGGCCAGCTGATGGAGGAGTTCCTTCATCCCGCCGTTCTTGAGGTTCTTCATCACCGTGCCCGGAGTGGTGTCACCCTTCTCCCATTCCATCCAGAAATCGAGCAGCTTGTCAGGATCGGGGGGCGGCATATCCATACTCAGAATGGTACTCAGGCGAGTTCGGCTTCGGTGAAGCTCACTCCGAACCTGACACACCAGATGTCGACAATCGTGAAGCGGCTCAGGTCGGTGCCGGCAGGGATCTCGTAGTTCTGGCTTCCGATGTTGCCCCTCAAATCACCGAGGTCGAGAAACTCCCCGGATCCGTCGTTGGCCCGCAAATACACATTGAGGTCGGGACCGTTGTCGGTCGCGAAATTCTCCTCGAAGCGGAGGAAGCTCTGCGTGCCGTCAGTGAGAATGACTGCGTCGCCGGTACCCGAATGGATGTTGGAGTCCTCAAATGAGCCGGCTGCAACCGTCAGCACAGCCGGTTCTGCAAGCCCCTCGGCCACCTCTTCGGGCTCGGCCATCTCTTCGGTCTCGGCCATCTCTTCGGGCTCAGCGATGTCGCCGGAACCGTCGTCCTCGGTGTCAATCGCCTGGCCGTCAGCTTGGCTGGCCGTCGGCTGATCGAGGTTCGCGCCGCTCGCGAAGACCGGGCCAGCCTCGCTCACCTCGTTGTCGATGAAGGCGGTATGAATCCCGAAGACGCCGAAGGCCAAGAACAGGATGAGTGCCCCTCCGGCGACACCGCCGACCGTTGCGAGGGTCTTGTGGTTTTTGATGAACTCTCGCACGGCAGGGTGCTCCTCTGTGGATCGTCTGGACTCTGCGCAGCTTGAGGTGCCGAGCATAAAGCTCGCGTACATGGAGCTGAGTTATCGGGCACACTTCAAACTGCATGGACCGTTCCGCTGCTCGTCGTATTGCTCTCGCAGCTCAGGGGTTCACCGACCCTCGCCCCTCGAGCGTCACCGCTCGGCAGTTCGCACGAGCCTTGAGGCGGATGAAGATTCTCCAACTCGATTCGGTGAATGTGATCACCAGAAGTCACTTCCTTCCGATGTTGGCCCGGCTCGGTCCCTACGATCGAGGCCGGCTTGATCACTGGCTGTGGCGCAGCGGCAAGAACATGGAGTTCCTTGCACACGAGGCGTCGATTACGTCTGCGGAACTGCGGCCGTTCTTGGCGCACCGGTTTCGCGAACCGAAGTGGCGTAAGGCCGAGCAACTGCGTGCTGACGAGCCCGGCTATGTGGAGTCTGTGCTTCACGAGATCCACGAGCGGGGAGCTCTTTCGGTGTCTGACCTTTCCGACCCGGGCAAACGGGCCGGACCGTGGTGGGGTAACCCCAAGGGAAAGATCGCCTTGGTGTGCCTCTACAGCTCGGGTGCGCTGACCGTCGCCAATCGCACCGGGAACTTCCTCACCCAATACGACCTCCCCGAGCGGGTTCTCCCGACTGAGGTTCTCGACGCCGCTCCGCTGGGGAAGGAAGCCGCTGAGCGGGAGTTGTTGATGCTCGGAGCTCAGGCCCATGGCATCGGCACAGCCGCCGACATCGCCGACTACTTCAGAATCAAGATGCCGGCTGCCCGCCCGCTGTTGGCTGAGCTGGTCGAGGACGGTCGTTTGGTCAGGACCGAGGTCGACGGATGGGATCAGCCGGCGTATCTTCACCCCGAAGCGAAACGTCCCCGTGAAGTGAACGCTCGTGCGCTGCTCAGCCCCTTCGACCCGGTGGTGTGGTTCCGCCCCAGGGCGGAGCGGCTCTTCGACTTCCACTACCGAATCGAGATCTATGTGCCCGAGCCCAAGCGCGTTCACGGGTACTACGTCTTGCCGTTCCTGCTGGGAGAGGAGCTGGTGGGGAGGGTCGATCTGAAGGCCGACCGCAAGTCTTCGACGCTGATCGCAAGAGCTACGTTCGCCGAAACCGGCCACGACCCACGACGAGTGGCTGAGAATCTGGCCGAGTCGTTGATGGAAATGAGTGGGTTTCTCGGGCTCGACGGCGTCCGGACTGAACCGAGAGGCAACCTCGCCGGCGAATTGGCTCGGGCGCTCTGATGCGCATGAAGGTGTCGACCTACGACAAGATCGAGCGGAACGCACCCATCGCCGCATCGCTTGGATCGGTGGCGATGGTTCTGGCGATGTTCCTCGGCTGGTTCCGGAGCGGTACCCAGATGCGCAACAGTTTCGAAATGTTCCGCATACCCCAGCAGCTCGGCCTCGACGGGTTCACCACCATCCGCCTGGTGTGGTTTCTCGTGCCGGTCATGGCCGCCGGTGTCATCGGCTTCGTCGCCCTGGGGCGAAATGGTCCAGCCACCCTCCTCGCTGCTGTGCAAGGTGTGGTTGGATTGACGATCGGCGTCATCGTGCTTTTCAGCGAACTGGACTCCGGGTTCGGCCCGCTCCTGGCCGCCGGGGCGGGGGCTGTGTTGCTGGCATCGGCACTCGGCATGTTCCTCACAGCCGGAACACCCAGCTGATCTGGTGTTTTGAATTGTGAGGAGAAACGCCCAGAGAGCTAAAGGAAAGCCCCCGTAGGTTCCGATTCATCACGGGACTACCGAGAAGGACGCCCGCGGATGAACGAGCCCGAATTCACCCCCCCTGCCACTGCCAATATCGGAACTCCCGAACTGCTGAGCAACTCGACCGAGGAGTCGGTCACGACGTCCAGCACGGTCAAGAAGTCGGGCATGTCAGGTCGCCTTGCGGTCGGAGGGCTTGTCGCCGCCCTCGCCGTCGGTGGATTGTTCGCCAGCCGGTCCGCGCTCACGGGACCGGCCGGTCCGGCCAGCTCCGACGACGCCGTGACCCAGTTCTTCACCGCCCTCGACAATGACGATCTACTGGGATTGGCCGAGGTCCTCCACCCGGCCGAACGGCAATCGATCGCTCAGCCAGTATTCGACATGGTCGATCATGCCAAGCGGCTCGAGGTCGTGTCGGCTGACACCGATCTCGCCCAGCTGTCGTTCATCGACTTCGAGGTCGAAGGGCTCACCTACTCGATCGAAGCCACCAGCCCTCGCCTTCACTACGTAACAACAACCGGAGGCACTCTGACTGCGCCGAACGATCCCGCGTTCCCCGCCGGGTCGCTTTTCGACCGGTTCGAGCTCGACCTCGACCAGGGCGACGGTGGCGTGGACACCACCAACCTCGGCGATGAGCCAATGAAGATGGCTGTCGTGGAAGACGACGGATCGTGGTATGTGAGTCTGTGGTATTCCGCCGCCGAAGATGCCCGGCGAGATGCCGGCAAGGCGTTTCCCGGGGTTGGTACCGGTCCTGCCCCGGTTGGGTCGGCGACGCCCGATGCGGTGTTGGAAGACTTGATGACCGCCGCCTTGGATCTCGATGCTGATCAGATGTTGACCCTCATGGATCCGGAGGAGGCGGCAGCGCTGTATGACTACAGCCCGCTCTTCATGCAGGACGTTCAGGATTCACTCGACGAGGCAAGGACCCAGGCTGATGCCATCGGGCTCGACTGGAGCCTCGATTCGATTGATTTCACCGCCACCGAGGCCAACGGGCGCCAGCTCGTCAGCTTCAACTCGATGAAGGCCAGCTTTTCGATCGAGTCCGACTCGATGAGTATGGGAGGCTCGATCACCACAGAGGGCGAATGCGTCCTCATCACCGTCGATGATGAAACCGTGAACTCCTGTGATGCTCAGGACGACGGACAGGTTGCTGAACTCAGCCGGCTACAGGATGAACTTCTCCAGATCGCCGACCTGTCGGAGGTCACGATGAACTCCTTCGACAAGCTGTCCGCAGTCGAACGGGGTGTCACCGTGGTGGAACGTGATGGTCGTTGGTACCTGTCGATCATGCCCACGATGCTGGAATCGGTGAACGACCACATGGCGGTACTCGATCCGGGTGATCTGGTGGCGATGGGTACCGACATCGAGGAACTGGTGGAGAACCAGGAGCGGATCGGGGAGGAACTCATCGACCTGTTGCTGACGATTGATGTCGAGGCGATGGGCACCAACGTGGGTGACATCGAGAACCTTGGTGCTCTGCTCGGGGCCGGCGCCGGTGGGAGCTTCATGCCCGTGCCATCGGGCTCATCCACCGTTGTTGAATCCGACTGGTCGATGTTCGACCTCGGAGGAATCGAAGCGGTCCTCGTGCCATACGAGTCGGCGTTCCAGGTAGGAAAAGACGAAACGTACATCTCCTGGCAAATCGACCTGGCAGAGGCTCCTGAGTTCGTGAACGGTGCGTACCTATTCGGTGGGCTCGAGGCGATCGAGGTCGCGGAATTCGCAGCTCCTGTTGATCCGATGCTGCTCGATTCTTCGTCCTGGTCGCTGGAACAAGTTGACGACGTCGTCATCGCGATAAACGTCTACTCCGGTGAACGATTCGCCTTTGTCGGCAACTATGTGGTGTGGAGCACTGATGGTGGCTCAGAGGACGGATTGTTCGTGTCGCAGGTTGTCGCTCTGAAGTAACTCCCGTGCAGCACTGCGGCTGCTGCGGCCGATAGCCTGACCCCTTCACCCTGAGGAGGAGCCAGTGGCCGACGTAGATATTGGCATGGGGAAGACCGCACGCCGCGGCTACGCCCTCGACGAGCTGAGCCTCGTTCCCACCCGTCGAACCCGAGACCCTGAACTGGTCGACGTGTCATGGCAGATCGATGCCTACCGCTTCGATCTACCGTTCATCGCCGCCCCGATGGACTCGGTGGTCAGCCCCGACCAGGCCATCGCTATCGGCCGGGCCGGCGGCCTGGGTGTTCTCGACCTGGAAGGACTGTGGACCCGGCACGAGAAGACCGACGAACTTCTGGCCCAGCTGGCCCAAGCCACGCCAGAACGGGCGCTCGGGCTGCTGCGCACATGGTACGAAGCCCCGATCGATCCCGATCTTCTGATCCAGCGAACCAAGGAGATCCGAGCCGGCGGAGCGTATTCCGCCGGTGCCATAAGCCCCAAGCGGGTCGCCGCCCTGGCCGATGTACTGCTCAAGGCCGAACTCGATGTTCTGGTCATCTCTGGCACCGTCACGTCGGCGGAGCACGTGTCGGCCAAACCGGAGCCGCTCAACTTGAAGCAGTTCGTCCGTCAGCTCGAGACTCCTGTCATTGTGGGCGGGTGCGCCAGCTACTCAGCTGCGTTGCACCTGATGCGGACCGGAGCAGCGGGGGTGTTGGTGGGAATCGACTCCGGACGCACCGCCACCAGCCGGCACGTCACCGGCTTGGGCGCGGCCCAGGGGACCGCCATCGCCGACGTTCGGGCCGCTCGTATGCGTCACCTCGACGAGACCGGCGTGTACGTGCACGTGATCGCCGACGGTGGGATCGAAACCGCCGGTGACATCGCCAAGGCGGTCGCGCTCGGGGCTGATGCGGTCGTGCTGGGCTCGGTTCTCGCCAACTGCAACTCAGCTCCCGGCCGAGGTCTGCACTGGGGCCGTTCGGTTACCCACAAGGAACTACCCCACGGTCAGGTGTTACCGGCACCCCCGGTCGGATCTTTGGAGGAAGTGATTTTCGGCCCGGCGACCTCGGCCGATGGCACCACCAACCTGATGGGAGCGCTTCGCCAGAGCATGTCCAGCCTGGGATTCGAGTCGATCAAGGAACTCCAAAAGGCAGAGATGATGGTCAGGGGATGATCGGAGCTGTTGCTGCTCCAGACCAGGTTGTCCTGGTTGTCGATTTCGGTGCCCAATACGCTCAGTTGATCGCCCGCCGGGTTCGCGAGTGCAACGTGTACTCCGAGATCATCGCCAACAACCTCACGCGCCGCGCAGATCGCAGACCTGAAACCGGCTGCGTTGATTCTCTCCGGGGGGCCCGCTTCGGTGCATGTCGAGGGCGCCCCCCGCCTCGATCCTGCCATCTTCGAACTCGGAATTCCGATACTCGGTATTTGCTACGGAGCTCAGCTGATCGCCCATCAGCTAGGCGGCACCGTGGGTCGCAACGAACGGGGCGAATATGGCCGCACCACTATGGCCCGCACCGGCGACGGTGGGCGCCTGCTCAACTTCTGTCCCGACCAGTGGACCGTATGGATGAGTCACTTCGATGCCATCACCGATGTGCCTGACGGGTTCGTTGCCGTAGCCTCCTCTCCCAACGCCCCGATTGCAGCCTTGGAATCAAGAGAACGGCGCATCTACGGAGTCCAACACCATCCCGAAGTCGTTCACAGCGAACATGGTCAAGAAGTACTGCGCCACTTCCTCTACGAACTGGCCGAATGCGAACCCTCGTGGACGATGGCCTCAGTGGTTGAAGAATCGGTCGCTGCCATCAAGACCCAAATGGGTGACACCGGCCGAGCGATCTGTGGGCTGTCAGGCGGGGTCGATTCTGCCGTGGCTGCCGCCTTGGTGCACAGGGCCATCGGCCACCGACTCACGTGTGTCTACGTCGACACGGGGCTCATGCGTCGAGGCGAGAGCGAGCAGGTGGTCGAGACGTTCCAACGGTCCCAGGGGATCGAACTGATACATGTTCGGGCCGCCGATCGGTTCTTCGAGAATCTCGCCGGTGTCACCGAACCTGAAGACAAACGAAAGGTAATCGGAGAGCAGTTCATTCGGGTCTTCGAACGGGCCCAAGGCGGCATCGAAGACGCCACGTTCCTGGTCCAGGGCACTCTCTATCCGGACGTGATCGAGAGCGGCACCGGCACTGCCGCCAAGATCAAGAGCCACCACAACGTGGGCGGGCTCCCCGAGGACCTCGAATTCGAGCTGGTCGAGCCGCTGCGGAACCTCTTCAAGGATGAGGTCCGAGCGGTCGGAACCGAACTGGGATTGCCAGAGGAGATCGTCTGGCGCCAACCGTTCCCCGGCCCGGGTTTGGGCGTGCGGATAATCGGTGAAGTCAACCCGCAAACTGTGGAGATTCTCCAGCACGCCGACGCCATCGTGCGAGAAGAGATCATCGCCGCCGGCCTCGATCGCGAGATCTGGCAGTACTTCGCGGTATTGGCCGACATTCGCTCGGTCGGGGTGATGGGTGATGAGCGAACCTATGCCCGCCCGATCATCATTCGAGCCGTCACCTCAGATGATGCGATGACCGCCGACTGGGCCCGGTTGCCCTATGACTTGCTGGAGAAGATGAGCAACCGGCTCATCAACGAGGTCGACGGCGTCAACCGGGCTGTTTACGACATCACGAGCAAGCCGCCCGGCACTATCGAGTGGGAATGAGGCTCGGATCCGCCGACGAACCACTTACACACACAGAAGGTCTTGAGCCAGACCCCGAGAACAGATCGTCCGCTCGGTGAAGGAGGCGATGCCGGTGCCGCCGGAGACCGGTTCGGTGACGACTGTCAGCCGGAAGCCTTTGACAGCGTCATCACCGAGCCCGAGCACGTCGTAGATCACTGTGTCCCCCTCGTCGCTCACCAGCGTCACGGTGCTGGGTGGGTCTTGAGAGACATAGGTCTGAGCGAGCATCTCACCAACCGCCACTGCACCGCCGGTAGTGGCAACTGCTGGGGAAGTGCTCTCCTGCGACACTCCCAGGAAGCCGACAAATGCTTCGTTCACCCAGCCGGCGCCGTCGCCCGACTCGACCTCCACCCAGAACGAAGATGTGAGCAGCCGGTTCTCGCCCAACGCGATGATGTCATCGGCGAGCGGATCGAGCATATCGATGATTTCGAACTCGGTGCCCGGCGCTATCCGTACGTTGAGGGTGTCGTCGTGGGCAACACCGACGACGGCGATTTGATCTCCAGCTCGCGGTCCGAACTCGATCACGTCGCCCGGCATTGATTCGGGGGGTGTGGGAGCGGTTGATACTTCGGTCGTAGTGGTCGTCGGCTCGGGCTGGCTGGCCGTGGTCCCGGTTGTGGCGATGGTGGGCTCAGTTTCCACGGTGCCTTCGCTGGTACACGCCGCCGTCAACGAGGCCAGCAAAACGATGCAGGCAAATCGGAAGGTCATCGTGCCATCGATCATCTAGTGATACTAAACACCACAACCCAGGCGATCAGGACAACCAGCACAACCACTGCATTCGCGACCCTCAGTTTGTGTTCTGTTCGCCATGCTTGATCGGCGAGAGTCCGAAACGGCTCCGGTACCTGGCGAACCCGAATCTCCCGAAGCAACATCGGGACCGACAATGCCAAGGCCAGACCGAGCAGCCCCATCGAGAGAAGACCGAGGAAGGCGAGCAATGCGACATAGGTCCTCGTGATCGCCCAGTGGTTCACAGCCCGGCCCACCTGCCATTGCCAGAAGTCCAAGGTCGGCTCTGTGGTCTCGGCACCCTGATCGAGCCGGGTCGCTTCGGAGAGGCATTCGCCCGCTTCGTCGAACCAGCCGTGACCGGCGTAGGCGGCAGCCAGAGAATGCCAGTTCCCGGCGCCGTGGGGTCCCAGCTGAACCGAGGTTCTGGCGGCTTTCTGGGCTGGATCGAAATGGAAGCGGGCCAGTGCCACATTGCTCACTGTTCGCCATGTGACTGCCAAGTCACCGAACTCTTCGCTCAGGCGTTTCACGGATGTGCGAACCTTGGTTCGGTTGCGGCCATGGTGCGCGTTGGCGACCGCGGTCAGAGCCAAAACATTGGGGTCGTCGGGCCGTAGCCGTTCCAACGCCTCCAGAACCCGGGCCGCGTCGGCAAACCGTCGTTGCTCCAACAGTTCGGTGGCCTCGGCCAGAACGGTTACACCAACGTCGGATTGGGTGTGAGAGGGGGCAGGGGCCGCCGCATCCTCGTCCTGGCCCGGGGGATGTCGCGCCGCCGCTCGACATCCCCCACGGGCTGTTCCCGAGATGGCGTCGCGCGCCAGCTCAGTGTCTGAGGAACCCTGCACCCGCTCCTATCGGCACGGTCTCTCGCTCCATGAGGTGCTACCAGGAAGGTCTAGAGAAGCTGAAGATCCGCCGGACCCCGAAGTGGGTCAGGTCCCGTCTCCATATGGATCGAGGGATGTCTCGTCCACCGGGTCGGGGCCGGGTCCATACGGATCGAGGTCGCTCTCGTCGTCGTCTTCTTCTTCACCGCTGTCCGGAGGGGCCGGGCAGGGCGTGGCTGCAAGGTGGTCGCCCCGGGTGAATGCACACCCGTAGTCGGCGGCAGCAACCGCCGCAGGATCCAGAACCTCATCACCGGCGGGCCGTTCGCCCAACTCCACCCAGTCGACCAGGTCCTCGAATGCCTCGACGTACTCGGCCGTGGTGAAGTCGCAGTGGCCAGCGCCCCGTATCGCTCGCTGAACAAGGAGGTCGGGGTCACCGTTGAGTTCGACCCGCTCGGCGAATTCGATCTCGTTGAAGTACGGAACGAAGAGATCACCCAGGTTGTGCATGGTCAGCATGGGTGCCCTGAATCGTCCACTGTTGAACGGGATCTCGCTGCGGTCACCTTTGCGCAGCTGAACATCTTGGACTCGCTGGACCTGACCGTTGAACTCTGCTTCGGCTTGAGAGATGGCCGGATCGGAATCGAACTGGTACAGAAGGTCGTCGTTGCCGAGGTGTTGCTTGTCGATCGGAACGGTCCCGCTATCGATCGCCAGACCGAACAGGAAATTGCCGTCTCCAGCGTCGGAGGGGATCGAGTTCCAGAATGCCCAGCCTTCGTCGAAATTGGGGCGCTCGCCACCGCTGCGTAGCTCGACCATGTTCTTGAGGTTCTGACCATCGTCGCTCAGCACGGTCGGCCAGCCCGGGCCGTCGCCGGAAAGATTTGCAGTGATTGTCGGAACGTCGCCACCGATCCACTGAGCGGGGTCGGTGACCGGGTAGGTCCCAGCTCCTCCAAGGGTCTGAGCGCCAAGCGTGACATCGAGGAAGAAGTCGAAGAGATCGAGATCGGCCAGCACACCGCAGACCGGCATCACACCGTCATAGACGTAGCGGAACCTCTGAGCGGAGTAGGCGGTGATGTTCCCGCCCATGGACACACCCGCCAGGTAGATCGCATCCGGCGATCCAGCTCCGGTAAGCAGGTCGAATTGTCCTGCGAGCTGCCTCGTCTCTACAGCGGGGGTTGCGATGTGATAGTCGTTCTTGGAATAGCTCGAGGCGGCCCACGCGTAGCCGTTGGTGATCAAGTGCTGGCGGAACTCCGCCGAACCGCCGGTTCCATCTGGCGGATTCTGCACGAACAGTTCAGTGCCGGTTCCCGCATAGCCGTGGGCCCACATCACCAGCTGACCGTTCCACTCCTCGGGTATCTCGATCCGGTAGCCGGCTTCGCCGAGCACACCCCAATACGTGGTTGCGCCGTCGAGCGCTTCGAAGGGCAGCGCTTCTTCGACGACGACGTAGGCCTTGGACGTGGCGTTGGGTGCTTCGAGAGGCTGTTCCACTTCCACGTCGTCGGTGACGACCGGATCCTGACCTTCGGCAGGCGATATCAGTGCACCGGTAAGTATCAGCAGCACTACGACGGCCATCAGACTTCTTCTTCAACAACTTCCACGGAGATCTCCTCGACGCTCGATGATGTTCGGTTGGCTCTCCGGTGTAGTGGACCGGGCGGAGCCTATACGGGACCACCACCTGATTGCTGTCGCGAGGGATTACCGTTCCGGAGGCCAACAGGCGAAGGCGAGGCGGAGGTCGCCGTTCGTCGGCGCTACGCGCCTCCTCTCAACCGAGTATCGGCGCTACGCGCCGATACTCGCCCCCGGAGGGACTACCGCTCCCGGGCCGACCTGGAGGCCCGGTCCATGAAGCGGAGCTGTCGACGAGGAACGAGGAGGCTGCGGAGTGAGTACATGGGCCGAAGAGGCTCGAAGGCGAGCGTGGAGGGCCCCCGGAGGGACTAAAAGTCCTCGTCGAAAGAGACGTCGCCGACGACGCCCATCTGATAGTCCGAAACGGTTCGTTCGAAGAAGTTCGACAGACCCTGAACGTCTTGAAGTTCCATGAAACTGAACGGGTTCTTGGAACCGAATTCGGGGCCGTACCCCAGCAGTGCCAGCCGCTGGTCGGCAACGAACTGGAGGTATTCCTTGGTGTCGGCCAGGCTCATACCTTGGACGCCTTCACCGAGAACGTCGTCGGCGAAGGCGAGTTCGCAGTCGACTGCTTCGGACACCATTTCACGGATTTCTGACTCGAGTCGATCGTCGAAGAGTTCAGGTCGCTCGGCTCGCACCGTGTCCACCACCGAGAGGGCGAAGTTCATGTGGCAGCTTTCGTCGCGGAATACCCAGTTGGTCCCGTCGGCTAGGCCGTTGAGTAGGCCCTTGGACCGCAGGAAGTACACGTAGGCGAATGCTGCAAAGAAGAAGAGACCTTCGATGCAGGTTGCGAAGCAGATCAGGTTCAGTAGAAACGCCCGAGCGTCCTCGTCGGTCCTGATCTCCTCGAGCGTGTCGATCGAACCGATCCACTTGAAGCAGAATTCGGCCTTCTGACGGATCGATGGGATTGTCTCGACCGCGGCAAAGGCTTCTTCCCGCTCGGCCATGTCGGGGATGTAGTTGTCCAGCAGTGTGAGGTAGAACTGCACATGCAGCGCCTCTTCGTACAGCTGGCGAGAGAGGTACATCCGGGCTTCGGGAGCGTTGATGTGTTTGTACAGGTTCAGCACAAGGTTGTTGGCCACGATGCTGTCACCGGTGGCGAAGAAAGCCACCAGTCGGCTGACGAGATGACGTTCGGCTGGAAGAAGGCGCCGGCTGAGGTCGGTGAGATCGTCGGAGAAGTCGATCTCCTCCACCGTCCAGGTGTTCTTGATCGCGTCTTTGTACATCTCGAAGAATTCGGGATATCGCATCGGCCGAAGCGTGAGATCGAAGCCCGGGTCGAGAATGTTGCGTGGGCGTTCCGATGTGGCTTGCCCCCGGAGGTCGGGTCTGCTTCGGGGAAGGTTGAGAAGGTTTCTGCTAGATGCCATCAGTCGCACGCCTCACATGCTTCGGGGTTCTCCAGCGAGCAGGCCAGGGCCTCTTCGTCGGTGAAGGTTTTGTTGGTTGTCGGAAGGGGGCTGGGTGGGGTGGTTTCGGTGCCGCCGGTGGTTGCCTGCTTGATCTTGGTGGCGGCCCGGCTGCGCAGGTAGTACGTGGTCTTGAGGCCCCGCTTCCATGCGTGCAGGTACATGGAGGAGAGCTTGCCGATGGTTGGGGTCTCCATGAACAGATTCAGTGACTGGCTCTGATCGATGTAGGCGCCTCGATCGGCGGCCATGTCGATGAGGGCCCGCATGGGAATCTCCCAAGCGGTGCGGTAGACCAGTCGAAGTTCTTCGGGAATCCGCTCGATTCCCTGCACCGACCCTTCGGCTTTCTTCAGGGTCGTGATCATCTGGTCGTCCCAGAGACCTCGCTGCTGGAGTTCCTTGACCAGGTAGCGGTTGATCTGCATGAACTCGCCACTCAAGGTTTCGCGCTTGAACAGATTGGAGACCTGGGGCTCGATGCATTCATAGCAACCGACGATCGACGCGATCGTGGCGGTCGGAGCGATGGCGATCAGCAGGCTGTTTCGAAGCCCGTGTTCGTCGATCTCGGTCCGCAATGAGTCCCAATCGAGCTCGGCGGGAGGCTCGACGTTCCAGAGATCCATCTGCAGTTCGCCGTTGGCGGCCCGGGTGCCGTCCCATGCATCGTGGGTGCCGTGCTCCTTGGCGAGTTCGTTCGAGGCGGTGAGAGCGTGGAAGTAGATGTGGGCGCTGATGGTCTTGGAGAGAGCCTGGGCTTCGGGGGAGTCGAAGGCGAGAGACTTCTTGAAGAAGACATCCTGTAGTCCCATCAGGCCCAAGCCGACTGGACGCCACTGGCTGTTGGAGTGTTCGGCTTCGGGGGTTGGGTAGAAGTTGATGTCGATGACACGATCGAGGAACGGCACGACCTGTCTGACAACCTGGCCGAGACGGTCGAAATCGAACTCGCCGTCGGCTCCGACGAAGGATCCCAGGTTGAGGGACCCGAGGTTGCAGACGGCGGTGTTCTGCTGATCGGTGACCTCGAGTATCTCAGTGCAGAGGTTCGACAGGTGAACAATGCGGGGAGACCCGTCGGCGTTGGTTCCACCGACCTGGTTGCATTTCTGGTTGGACGAATCCTTGAACGTGATCCAGCCGTTGCCGGTCTGGGCCAGGGTCCGCATCATCTTGCTGTAGAGCTGGCGGGCTGGGACCTGACGGTCGTAGAGGCCGGCTTCCTCGGCGGCCTGATACGCCTCCTCGAACTCTTTGCCATAGAGGTCCACCAGGTGGGGAACCTTCTTCGGATCGAACAACGACCATTGCCAGTCCTGCTCCACCCGCTGCATGAACAGATCGGGGATCCAGTTGGCCAGGTTGAGGTTGTGGGTGCGGCGAGCGTGGTCGCCGGTGTTGTCACGGAGCTCGAGGAAGTCTTCGATATCAGCGTGCCACGATTCGAGATAGACACATGCCGCACCCTTGCGGCGGCCGCCCTGGTTGACCGCTGAGACCGAACTGTCGAGGGTGCGAAGCCAGGGGACGATGCCGTTCGAAAGGCCGTTCGTGCCCTTGATCAGGCTTCCGGCGGACCGAACACGATGCCAAGCGACGCCGATCCCGCCGGCAAACTTGGAGAGGCGAGCGATGTCGGTGTAGCGCTTGTAGATCCCGTCAAGGCTGTCCTCGGGGGAATCCAGGAGGTAGCAGCTCGACATCTGGGGGTGGGTGGTACCGCTGTTGAACAGGGTGGGGCTGGAAGGAAGGTACGACAGCGACGACATGAGGTCGTAGAACTCGATCGCTTCGTCGGCGGTGAGCGAGAGACCGCATGCGACTCGCAGAAAGAAGTACTGCGGTGTCTCGATGACCAGGCGGGACTCGGGATGGCGCAGCAGGTAGCGATCGTAGACAGTTCGAAGACCGAAGAATTCGAAACTGCGATCGCGATCGGAATTGATGGCAGCGTTCAGTGACGGGGCGTTGGCTTCGACGAATGCCAGAACCTCATCGGAGACCAGGCCCAGTTGATGGCCCACAGAGATCGACTCGGAGAACCATGGGATCTTCTGGTTGCGGACCTCTTTGTCGATGACGGTGGACAGCAGCCGGGCCGCCAGTCTGGAATAGCCGGGCTCTTCGACGATCAATCCGGCAGCCGTACGGATGGAGAGCTGATCCAGCTCGGCGGTGGTGGCGCCGTCGGCGAGACCCGAAATTGTGCGGGTCGCCACGCGCATTGGGTCCACTCCGATGAGACCTTCGGATGCTTTGGCGATCGCATTGACGATGCGATTGATGTCGACCGGTTCCAGGGAGCCGTTGCGTTTGCGAACTCGCATGCGGGGGGTTGGATCAACCGAGATGTCGTCCCTCGCAGTTGTTGTTTCTTCGATCAGTGTCACCCTTTTGCTCCCTTTGCCGTGATTGCTCTTGGGCTTGGACCCACTAGATATGGTGGTTCTGGCGTCCAGCTTGCGATTTGGCCCCACATGTTGTGGTGACCGGCTTGGAATTACAGCAGTGAAGTTACAAGGGCGCAACCCCTTGGTGAAGAGAATCTGAGGGTTTCTCATCGCCGTTTCGCTGACCAGCACTTTTACCCAAGGCGTCTCTGAGTGCTTGCAAAAGTTCGCGAAAACCGGTTGAATTCGTCACCTGGAACGCTGTCGGCGGTTTGCTGACCAGTAGCCGATCACGCCACCCGCTGCAGCGAGCCCTGCGATGATCCAGAAGCTCAGAACGCCGCTGAACGCAACGATGGCCGCCCCGAGGAGAGTGCCCACCAGTGTCCCGACCCGAAGAGCGTTCACTGCTTCCAGTGGCTGGGGTTCGGCAGGGGTTGGAGCAGCTGGGGTGGTTGTGACCCGCCATCCGGGTTGCCCGTTGAGAGATGTAGCGAGAAAGGCCACGAGTGCGATCAGCAGGACGGGGACCGAGACGGTCGGCAGAATCTCTGAGTCGGGGTTGCCGGGCCGCGGTTGCGCGAACTGGAAGAACGTGTCGATCGCCGGGATCAACACCACGAACACCACCCCAACGGTCAGCACCGCAGTGCCCAGTCGTTCCCAGCTGTGGTCCAGCGAGGAGCCAGCAGCCAGTGCGAGCGATCCCAAGAGCACCGGAACGACGAACAGGTAACTCATTCCCGGTGCGAAGAAGGTGGTCAGCAGTCCGACAATCCACCACACCACCAGGACACCCTCGGGGGTGATCGGTCGTTCGGCTCCCGGCCTTCTGAGATGGGCCACTGTCCCCACCACCAGAGCAGTGAAACCGGACAGGTACAGGTAACTTTCTGCGATCCCCATCGTGTTGCGCCATCCAGCTAGCCCTACCCACACAACAGCCGCACCGACGGCCAGCGAAATCGATATCGCTGCGGTCCAGCCCGCATGTTTGGCGGTTGTCAGCCAGCGTTCGTGGCGACGGCCGATGGCTCCGAACAGCGCCAGACCGGCCAGAAGCGCCAGCGGCAGGGCCCAGGAGGAGGGGTACCTGACCACGTGGTGACGACCGACGGTGAAGAAGACCATGTCACCGCCCTCGATTGCTGACAAATCTTCATGAGCGAGCTGACGGACCAGTGCAACCGTGTTCACGCCGTGGCTGTGCAGGCTACGAGCACTCACCGAGTCCGACGAATCGGCGGCGGAGTGGTAGATCGGCGAGCCGCGAGCGTAGACGAATTCAACACCAGGAGTTCCAGCGTTGCGGAAGGGAGCGAAGTCGGTGTTCGAACCGCCGATCAACTCGGTCGTCTGTGTCAGGAACGAAAAGGCAACGGGCTGGGGAGTGGAGACGGCATAGCGGTCGAGCACCCAGCTCTGCGGCCCGTTCGTCTCGCTGAGCATGGAAGGGCCAGAGGTCCCGATCGACTCCAGGTTCACGACGAACCGGATGTCGTCGGCCCACCGGTGGTGAGCTACGAAGGCAGTCGAGCCGAACTTCGGCGCCGGCTCCTCGCCATCGGTGAAGAGCAGAATCACGTCATTGCGAGGAGGGTCTTGGGCCACCAGGAGTCGGGCTGTTTCCAGCACCACTGCGACTCCGGAGGTGTTGTCGTTGGCTCCCGGCGTTGCAGGCACTGTGTCGAAGTGCGCCACCAGTGCGATCGAGCCGGTTGGCGCCGTACCGGGAATCCGCCCGATCACATTGACGACCGGAACCGTGGTATCCGAATTGGTGTAGTAGTCCCTGACTCCGGGGACAGGTTGGAGTTCGGGGTCGAGCCCGAGGTCCTGGAGCTGTTCAACCAAGTAGTTGCGGACTTCCTCGATGGCAGGGCTGCCCATCGGATGAGGTTCCGCAGCGATGACGTCGATGTGAGCTTGCGCCCGTTCGGCGGAAAACTCGCCCGGCTCCGGCTCGCCGTCAAAGCCGGGGGCGATGAGCGGAGCAACGCCGGCCACCAATGCTGCCCCCAGCGCGACCCAGGAGAGAGGCGCAGCGAACCTCTCTGTGACCACGGATCGCGCTCGACTGCTCTTCGACACGACGAAGCTGGCGACCACGATGGTCAGCCACACTCCAACGCTCACGTAGAACACAACGTGATCATCGCTCCCGGGGTCTCTGTCTGAACAGAGCCGTACGTCATTCACGCCGGTGGATGTTGGTGACAAGCGGTACCGTTACATGGTGGTCGAGAGTCGCGTCACCGGTGACCTGAACGCCGCGCAATTGGATGCCGTCACCCATACCGGGGGGCCGCTCCTGGTGATCGCCGGGGCCGGTTCGGGCAAAACCAGGGTGCTCACCCGACGCATCGCCTGGCTCATCGATGAGGGTGCGTCCCCGTTCGAGATCCTGGCCATCACGTTCACCAACAAGGCTGCCGGCGAGATGAAACATCGTGTTCAAGAACTCGTTGGCCCGGTGGCTCAGAAGATGTGGGTGTCCACGTTCCACTCCGCCTGCGTTCGGATTCTGAGGCGGGATGGCCGTGCGCTGGGGTATCCAAGTGCGTTCACCATCTATGACCAGGCCGACGCCGTACGGCTGGCGGCGTATGTGATTCGAGATCTGGGACTCGACAGCAAACGATTCAACCCCCGAGCGATTCAGGCATCGATCTCCTCGGCCAAGAACGAAGGCCTCGATCCGGTTCAATTCGCTGACCGCGCCCAGCACATAGCGGCCAAGAAAACCGCCGACATCTACCTGGAGTACCAGCGCAGGCTCGAACAGGCCGGTGCAATGGACTTCGATGATCTCCTGCTGAACACCACCAAACTCTTTCGCAAGGAACCCGAGGTGTTGGCCCACTACCAGCGGCGCTTCGCCAATCTGTTGGTGGATGAGTATCAAGACACCAACGCTGTACAGAACGAAATCGTCCTGAAGATCGCAGCGGAGCATCGCCAGGTCACGGTTGTCGGCGACGACGCTCAGAGTGTCTACGGCTTCCGGGGAGCCGACATCCGGAACATCATGCAGTTTGAAGAGGCATTTCCTGACACGTCGGTGGTGTTGCTGGAACAGAACTACCGTTCCACCCAGAACATCCTCGCCGCCGCCAACGCGGTGATCGCCAACAACTTCGGAGCCCGACCCAAGAATCTCTGGACCCAAACCGGGGACGGAGAAATGATTCAGCACTTCGTAGGTGAGGACGAGGTCGACGAGGCACAGTTTGTTGCCAACGAATTCAGCCGGCTTCACAGCTATGGCGAATACCGGTGGGACGAAATGGCGGTCTTCTACCGGACCAACGCCCAATCACGGGTGATGGAGGAATACCTGATGCGGGTGGGGATTCCGTACAAGGTCATCGGCGGCACCCGGTTCTATGACCGTCGGGAGATCAAGGACGCCCTTGCCTATGCCAAGGCCGCCGTGAACCCCAACGACGAGGTTGCGGTCAAGCGCATTCTGAACACACCCAAACGGGGGGTGGGCGATACCAGTGTCGCCAAACTTGACACCTTTGCTGCCCAGAACGGCCTGACGTTCTTTGACGCCCTCGAACGCGCCGACGATGCCGGCGTGTCCGGTCCTGCAATCCGAGGTATCGCCCGGTTCCTGCAACTCCATCACAGCGCCACGCTCGAGATCGAGAAGGGCCCCGTCGCACTGCTCGAACGTGTGCTCAACGACAGCGGCTATCTGGCTGAACTGGAAGACGAACGATCCGTGGAGGCAGAGAGCCGGTTGGAGAATCTGCAAGAACTGATCGGCGTTGCAAGGGATTTCGAGACCGTCGACGAATTCCTCGAGCAGGTTTCGCTGGTGTCGGATGCGGACGGAATCGAAGACGACGCCGGGGTTCTGCTCATGACGGTGCACGCTGCCAAGGGATTGGAGTTCCCTGTCGTTGCGGTGATCGGGCTGGAAGACGGGGTTTTCCCGCACATCAGGGCGCTCACCGAACCCAAGGAGATGGAGGAGGAGCGCCGACTCTGTTATGTGGCGCTCACCCGAGCCCAGGAACGCCTGTATCTCGCCAACGCCCAGCACCGCATGTTGTTCGGCAGCTCCCAATACAACCCGCCCAGCCGTTTCCTCGACGAGATCCCGGTCGGCGTGATGACCTCAGCCGAAGGAAGCCGGGCGAAGAAACGAAAGCTCTCCACCAGCTTCGGTCGTCGGATCGGATCGATCGATGATGCAAACGCGTTCAGCAAGGGGCCTGCCACATTTGGTGGACGCGACCGTCAAATCGACTCGGCAATCAGGGCAGGCTCGTCGGGCGGGTCGAGGGAGAGCCCGCTGCGGATCGGTGACGACGTGCGCCACAACAGCTTCGGCGACGGCGTGATCCTCGACATCAGCGGCAGCGGCGAAAAAGCCGAAGCAACGATTCGGTTTCCCAAAGTGGGGGAGAAAGTTCTCCTGCTCGCCTGGGCACCGCTCCAGAAGATCGACTGAGCATCAGAGCTGACGAGGTCGGCGCAGCGCAAGTGCAGGGCTACCGGCGCGAGCGCAGGCGAGTGAGGCAATACAGAGCTGGTCGCCGCCGAGGAACGAGGTCGGCGCAGCGGAAGTGCAGGGCTACCGGCGCGAGCGCAGGCGAGTGAAGGCAATATCAGAGCTGAATCGGTTGGGCCACTGAGGCGCGGTCGATGTAGCGGGTATGGGTGATCACCTGCGGGTTGTCATCGGGGAGGACACAGTGCAGTTCGTAACCGATCGGGTCGTTGATCACTGCCGGGATCGCAGCGTTGCTGAGATCGAGATTCACGTGGAGCGTGGTGGAAATACCCACCGACGCCGGGCTGCGGCCCACCTGGGTGACGATCGAGCGGTGAAAGTGACCGGCAATGATCCGAGTTGGCGGATGAGCCTCCAGGACCTGCTGGAGCTGTTCGAGGCCCTTGAATCCCAATGCGTCCATCCAGTCGATTCCGGTTAGGAACGGGGGATGGTGCATGGCGAGCACTGTGGGACCGCTCGCTGCCTCGATGGAGTCGGCCAACCAGTCGAGCCGTTCCAGGTCGATGTGTCCGCCCGGCTCGCCGGGCGTGGTCGAGTCCAGCCCGATGACCGTGACGTCGGTCCCTGGAACGACCTGCACCCAGCTCGCATGGTTTTTCTCCCACGCCATGTGGGGGAATGCCGCCTGGAGTCGACCGTTCGAATCGTGATTGCCAGGCAGCGGCCAGAACGGAAGCTCGAGATCGGCCATGATCTCGACCAGCAGGTCGTAGGCGGGTTGTTTTCCGCATTCGACCAGATCGCCGGTGCCGATCACGGCGGCCGGCCGTTCGGTTTCGGCGTTCAGCGACCGTAGAGCGGTGCGCAACCGCCGGGCGTTTTCAGCCCAGTGCGCGGCGCCGGGGCCGTGATCTCCCACGCTTACGTGCGTGTCTGTCAGTTGAGCCAGAACAACTGGTTCGGCACGCACAAATTCACCTCCGCAGTGACAAGAGTAACTGATTACCTTTCGGCTGGTGAAGCCCGAAGTTGTGCCTGCGATACTTCTCTGTAATGCCAGTCGCTCCCAATAGGAAAAACCCTGCAAACCAGGCAGCGGTGATCGCCATCGCCGGAGTGCTTGGCGCCATTGCCATTGGCTTCCTGTTGATTCGGATCGCCGGTCAGGCCAGCGATGGCGAGCTTCAACTGAACCTGGGCGACGAGAAGTTCTTCGTCGGCGATGCCGAGGATCTTGCGTCCAAGATCGATGACGAAGATGTCTTCGGCGGCGATCCACTCCTGATCTCAGGACTCGGGAACGATCGCGATGTCTATGTTCAGCACATCGACGATGACCCTTTGGTCGGGTGGCTGGTGTTCGCAGTCCGGCCCGATGACGCCACCCGGGATTGTTTCGTGGTGTGGGACCGCGCCACGTCGGTGTTCGTGGGCAACGATGTCTGTCCCGAGCTCGAGTACCCAGAGGACGGTGAAGGTCTGCGCCAGTACCCGGTGGAGATCCTCAACGGCCAGGTCGTCGCCACCTTGGCCGGGCCGTAATTCGCCTGCCGAGTGGCTCTTCGGACTCCATGGCCGCCTTGGGGGTGCAGAATCGCGGTCTGGTGGGCGGGGTAGCTACGATCGGACGCCATGGACCTGCTCGAGTATCAAGGCAAGCAGTTCTTCGCCACATATGGGATTCCCGTATCCGACGGCGAAGCAACCGGAGACGTTGACGAGGCGGTGGCTATCGCGAATCGGGTGGGGTATCCCGTCGTGGTCAAGGCGCAGGTCCACACCGGCGGGCGGGGCAAGGCCGGTGGTGTCAAGCTGGCCGAGAACGAAGAAGAGGCCCGCCAGCACGCCTCCAACATCCTCGGGCTCGACATCAAGGGCCACATCGTGAAGATCATCTGGGTGGAAAAGGCCAGCGACATCGCTGAGGAGTACTACGCCAGCTTCACCCTCGATCGTTCCGCCAAGCAGCACCTGGGCATGCTCAGTGCTGAGGGCGGTGTGGAGATCGAAACCGTGGCCGACGAGAACCCCGACGCCATCGCCAAGATTCACGTGAACCCTGCCGATGGGCTCAGCGAAAGCCAGTGTCGGTCGTGGGTCGAAGCGGCCAAGCTGAACCCGCAGGCCACCGAGGGTGCTGTCGACATTCTCATGAAGCTGTACACCGCGTATGTGCAGGGCGATGCCGATCTGGTGGAGATCAACCCTCTCATCCTGAAGCCCACCGGCGAGGTGCATGCGCTCGACGCCAAGGTGAGCCTCGACTCCAACGCAATCTATGAACACCCTGAGTACAGCCAGTACGACGCCACCCAGCCACGTGATGAGCGGGAGGAAGCGGCCCACGAAAAGGGGCTCCAGTACGTCGGGCTCGAAGGCACGGTGGGTGTGATCGCCAACGGCGCCGGTCTGGCGATGAGCACGGTCGACGTGGTCAACCAGGTAGGCGGCAAGCCAGCCAACTTCCTGGATGTGGGCGGCGGGGCCAACGCCGACATGTTCGCCGACGCGATGGATGTGATCAACAACGATCCCAGCGTGAAGAGCATCTTCATCAACATCTTCGGCGGTATCACCCGAGGGGAAGAGGTGGCCAACGGCATCCTCGAGGCCATGGAGCGGGTGAGTATCGACGCCCCGATCGTGATCCGCCTCGACGGCACCAACGCCGACGAAGGTCGGGCGATTCTGGCTCCGCGGCTGAACGAGAAACTGATGATGGAAGACACCATGCTCGACGCCGCCCGCAAGGCCGTCGAGCTGGCCAAGTAGAGGAGAGAACCAACCATGAGCATTTTCCTCGACGAAACCACCAAGGTCATCTACCAGGGCCTCACCGGATCCACCGGTCGCTACTACGGCCTCCTCAACCGTGAGTACGGCACCCAGGTGGTCGCCGGAACCCACCCCAAGAAAGCCGGGACCGATGTTGACGGCATACCGATCTATGGATCGGTCGCCGAAGCGGCAGAAGCAACCGGCGCCACCGCAACCTGCATTTTCGTGCCGGCCCCGGGTGTGCAGGGTGCAGTGCTGGAGGCGGGAGCGGCTGGAATGGAGCTAGTCGTGTGTATCACCGAAGGTGTGCCCGCCCACGATGAGGCCTATTTCTACAACGTGCTGAAGCGTGACTTCCCCAACACTCGCTTGCTGGGTCCCAACTGCCCCGGCCTCATCAGCCCCGGAAAGGCCAACGTCGGCATCACTGCCGGGCACATCGCCAAAGCCGGTGGCCCGGTCGGGATCGTGAGCCGATCCGGCACCCTCACCTATCAGGCGCTGTACGAGTTGAAGCAGAAGGACATCGGCGTCACCACCTGTGTGGGCATCGGTGGCGATCCGGTCCCAGGCACCTCATTCATCGACTGCCTGAAGGCTTTCGAGGCCGACCCCGAGACCAAGGCTGTCATGATGATCGGCGAGATCGGGGGTTCCGCCGAAGAAGAGGCAGCGGAGTACATCAAAGATCACATGACCAAACCCGTCAGCTCCTACATCGCAGGCGTCACCGCCCCACCCGGGAAGAAGATGGGCCACGCCGGTGCCATCGTTTCGGGTGGCAAAGGAACCGCCCAAGCCAAGATGGAAGCCCTCGAAGCAGCGGGGGTACGAGTGGGTCAGAATCCAACCGAAGCCGGCGAACTCATGGCCGAAATCGTCGCAGGGCTCTAGTTTCTGCCTGCGGTCGTCTAAATCACTGCCTCCGCTCGCCTCGGGCCTGTGGTGGCGAACGCGCGCGTGCTTTTGGGTCGCGTGCTCGTCGTTGTTGTCTGATTTGGTCGGGTCGCTTCGGCCACGTTGGCACGGAGCCGGGTAGAGCGGTGTGAGCTGCCTTGCTGGCGCGGCGGCAACTGCGCTCGCCTCGGGCTGTGGTGGCGAACGCTCGCGTGCTTCTGGGTCGCGTGCTCGTCGTTGTTGTCTGATTTGGTCGGGTCGCTTCGGCCACGTTGGCACGGAGCCGGCGTGCTCTTGCCTACTCCAACGCCGGGTCGGTGCAGCCGGAGACGCCGCCGGTTCCGCCGGTGGGAGTGAACGTGCGGTTCGAGGCGTTCGGTTCTGCACCGGTGTCGTCGGTGTCGAGGAAGCGCTCTACGGCCGTGGCGAGCGCCTCGGCCGCAACCTCGATGTACTCGTCGGTGGCGAAAAGGTCGGCCTCGGATCGATTGGCCAAATAGCCGAATTCTGCAAGGACAGCCGTTGTTTCGGGTCTCCGAATCATCCCGTAGCTCGGCGTGCCATCAGGTTTGAGGACACCGACCACCCCGGCATCCCCGGCCCGCTACCCATTTCACCTCGGTGAACTCCGCCAACGCGTCCACCACTTCTTCCTGGATGAGCCCTCCGAGCCGGGCCGATTCGGTCGATTCGGTCTGGTAGAACACCTCGGTTCCAGGTCGGCTGCTGGTGGACAACACCGGTGCGTTGTGATGAACAGAGATCAACGCTCGAGCCTCCAACGTGTCGGCAATCTGAGCTCGCGTGATCAGCGGGATTCGGTAGTCGCTCGTCCGTGTCAACGCGACTGTGAGACCCCGGTTTTCGAGCTTGCGAGCAGCCGCCTTGGAGAGCTTCAGGTTGAGGTCTTTTTCGACCAAACCGTTGGGGCCGACCGCTCCGGTTTCTATGGAGCCCCCGTGACCGGGATCGAGCACGACGTCGACCTGGTAGAGGGGCGTGCCGAATACCAGCGTTGCTTCGGCCTGGCACGGTGTCTGTACCAGGTAGCCGTCCTCCCCAACGTCGAGGATCGGCACCACGATTCCCGTGGGCGAGATGAGCGCCAGCGGATCCCCGGGATCAGGCACAACAGGAAGGGTGGTGGTCGGTTCCACCACAGTCGTTGGCACGGCGGCCTGCACGGCGTCGGGCGGCAGCAGAAAGGGCCGTTCATCGCTGGCGCATCCGGTTGCTGCAAACAGGAGCGCTAGTCCAACGATTGGGCCCCGTCGAAGCTTCCCGGTCAGTGACATAGAAGGGTCATTGTCTCATTCCCGGGCTGACCATCGGTGTCACCGAGCCGATTGAGTGCTCGATCCGGGAATCAGTGTTTGAACTGACGTTCGCCGGTGAAGATCATGCTGACGCCTCGCTCGTCGGCGGCCGCTATCACCTCGTTGTCGTTCACCGAACCCCCGGGCTGAACGACAACTGCAACTCCGGCGTCGGCGGCGGCGTCGATCCCATCACGGAACGGGAAGAACGCATCGGAGGCGCACGCGCCTCCGTCGGCTCGTCCGTCGGCTTTGGCGGCTGCCAGCATCGAGGACTCGACCCGGTTCTGCTGGCCGGCACCGATCCCGAAGGCGGTCCGGTTTTTGACCATCACGATCGCATTCGATGCGACCGCAGCGCATACCCGCCATGCGATAATGGCGTCCTGCAGTTCGAGCGGGGTCGGGGTGCGATCGGTCACCACCTTCCAATCGTCGGGCGTCGATCGCAGATCGGCGTGGTCCTGCACCAGGAACGAGTCGGAGAGTTGTCGTATGTGCAACGCTCGATTGTGCGACGGCGAAGCTTCGAGCAGGCGGGTGTTCTTTCGTTTGGCGATGAGCCGATCGATGACACCTGGGCCGTATCCGGGTGCGATCACGACGTCGGCTTGGGCAGCGGTTTCCATCGCTGCAACCGTGGCGTCGTCGACCGGCCGGTTCAGGGCGACGATTCCCCCGAACGCCGATCGAGGATCGCAGGCGAAAGCCTGTTCGTAGGCGGTGGCCAGCGTCGACGCCACCGACAGACCGCACGGATTGCCGTGTTTGATGATTGCCACTGTCGGCTCATCGGGGACCTGGAATTGGCCAGCGACCAGGCGGCATCGGCATCGAAGATGTTGAGGTATGACAGCTCGACACCGCTGTGCTGGGTTACCGAATCCCACCACGATCGCTGTCCGTTCACCCGGTAGCGGGCTCCGGTCTGGTGGGGGTTCTCGCCGTAGCGGAGGTCAGCAGTCTTCTCCAGTCCGATCGTCAACGAGGCGGCAGTGGTTTCGGCTCGTCGGCGTCCAGAAGTGTGGATGCGTGGCCGTCGAGCCACTGCACGATGCTGGCGTCGTAGACCGCGCTGTGAGCGAACGCCTTGCGAGCCAGGCGGCGACGGGTGCTCGCTTTGGTCTGACCCTTCTCGCTCAGTTCCTCGAGCACGACCGGGTAGTCGTCCGGGTCGATCAGGACGGTCACGAAGGCGTGGTTCTTGGCGCCGGCTCGGATCATGGCCGGACCGCCGATGTCGATCAGTTCGATACATGGATCGACGTTGAACGGATACAGATTGCCGACGACGATGTCGATGAACTCGATCCCGTTGTTTTCCATGTCGGTGAGGTGGCCAGGATCGCGGCGGTCGGCCAGTAGCCCACCGTGAATGAACGGGTGGAGGGTGACGACGCGGTGACCGAGCATCGGCTTCACTCCGGTGTAGTCGGCCACGTCGGTGACCGGTATGCCGGCGGTGGTGATCGCGGCAGCGGTTCCTCCGGAGGAGATGAGGTCCACCCCGAGGGCATGCAGTTCCTGGGCCAGTTCGGCGATGCCGGTCTTGTTGTACACCGAAAGCAGGGCACGCATTCGGTGAACCTATCTTCTGATTCCGCTCGCCGGTGCTCGTTCCTCTGCAGCGATAGCGTGACCTCGATGGATCTTCCCCCGACTCTCCATCGCAGTCGGTGCTTGGCCTCGGAATACGCCTTGTCGTTCGGATGTATCGAATGCACCCGCTTGCGGCCTCCGTGGCGATCCTGGGCTCGCTCCTCACCGCTCTCGGCATCGTCGGGTCCAGCGTCGTGATCGGTCGGGTGACCGATCAGGTCGTGCTTCCTGCCTTCGATGAAGGGTCCACCGTGACCGCATCCGATGTTCTGTGGGGAGTGGTCGCCGTCCTGTGCGTCGCCATCATCCGCTCTGCGGGAACCGTGATGCGCCGCTACTACGCAGGAATGACCACCCAGCAGGTGGAGCGGAGCCTTCGCGAACGTCTCAGTCGGTACTACCTGGAACTCCCGATGGAGTTCCATCAACGCTCGATGGCGGGGCGCCTTCTCGCCCACGCTGACAACGATACGATGATGGCCACAAACGTGCTCGACCCCGTTCCGTTCACACTCGGCACGTTCTTCCTCATGGTCTTCGCAGCGATCTCTCTGCTGATGATCGATCTACTCATTGCCGCGGTCGCTCTGCTGATCTTTCCTGCCATGTACGCCTTGAACAGGGTGTACACCTCTCGAATCGAGCGTCCAACAGCAGCGGTGCAGGCCAGCGTCGGCCGGGTCAGCTCGGTCGCCCACGAGAGCTTCGATGGAGCGCTCGTGGTGAAGACGCTGGGTCGAGCTCATCAGGAGTCCGAGCGGTTCGAACCGGTGAGCGCTCGACTGCGGAACGATCGGGTTCATGTCGGCAACATCCGCGCCGTCTTCGAGGCCGTGCTCGACGCCATGCCCAGCCTCGGGATCGCCGCGGTCGTTCTGATCGGCGCATACCGAATCGAGGCCGGGGCGATGACCGCCGGCGAACTGGTCCAGGTGGCGGCGTCTGTTCACGCTTCTGTCGTTCCCGATGCGGGTGTTCGGGTACTTCCTCGCGATGGTTCCCCGTTCGGTGGTGTCGCATCGCCGACTGCAGACGGTCTGGAACGAAGAGCTGCCCCACCGACCGGTCACAACCGAACGCGAGCTGAACCCCGCTGCGGGCCACGCACTGCGTCTCAAACGGGAAGGCGTCGGCTACACCTACCCGAGCGGTCGCTCGTCTCGACGACACCGACGACGCTGAGGCCCTTCCTCGGATGATCGAATCCAAGCAACCGACGAACACGCTCACAGGCGTCAGCTTCGAGGTGGAGCCGGGTGAGGTCGTGGCCATCGTCGGTGGCACCGCGGCCGGGAAATCGACTCTGTGCTCGCTGATCGCCGGACTCATCGAGCCCGTCGAGCGGCACGATGCAGATCGATGGTCATCCGGTCTCGGAGTTGCCGGTTGAGACCCGAACCAACCACGTGGCCTTGGTGTTCCAGGAGTCGTTCCTCTTTGCCGACACGATCGCCGAGAACGTCGCATTCGGAACTCCGGACCTCGAACGACTGGTGGCGGCCGCCCGGATAGCGGCCGCCGCCGGTTTCGTCGATGAGCTGCCGCAGGGCTATGACACGGTGGTCGGGGAGCGGGGTGTCACCCTGTCCGGCGGGCAGCGTCAGCGAGTCGCGTTCGCCCGTGCGCTCTACCGCCGCCCACGTCTCATCGTCCTCGATGATGCCACCAGTGCGGTGGACCCGATCATCGAACAACAGATCCTCGAAGCACTGCGCACCGAACTCGACATGACCGCGGTGATCGTCGCCCAGCGGCTCTCGACGATCGAGCTGGCTGACCGAGTTGTCTATCTCGACAAAGGGGCTGTTGCCGGCGTCGGTTCACACTCAGAACTGCTTCGGATCGGCCGCTATCGCTCGCTGGTTGAGGCCTATGAGGAGGCGGCCCAATGACCGCGACCCAGGCTCGTCGGGGCCGGACCGAACGAGAGGAGCCGACTGTTTCTCCCTATGACCCCGACGAGTCCGAGGGCGCGCTCAGCGTCATACGCCGGGGAATCACGGCATCACCGGCCCTGCGCAGAGGGCTCTGGCTCACCGGTGGGATGGGGCTGAGCGTGGCGCTGGGCCAGCTGGCGGTGCCGGTGTTGGTTCAGCAGGCACTTGACCGGGGCGGTCTCACCGGGTCGGGGGAGGTAGACACCTCGGTGGTCACAGAATTGGTCCTCGTCGTGGTCGGCATCGTGCTGTTCGCCGCCGTCGCCAACTGGCGCACCCAACGACGTTTGCTCCAGAGGGCGGAGGAGACCCTCTACGATCTCCGGACCCGAGCCTTCGCCAAGGTGCATCAGCTTTCGGTCGCCGACCACAACGACACCCGCAAGGGGATCCTGCTCGCTCGTGTCACCAGCGACGTCGAGGCGCTGGCCCAGTTCGTGCAACTGGGGTTTCTTCATCTGGGTGACCAATCCCGTACTGATCCTGGGGATGTTCTGACGGTGCTCGCCTACTACTCGTGGCCGCTCGCCATCGTGGTCACCCTTGCGTTGGCCCCGGCGGTGCCATTGATGCGGTGGGTGCAGAGTCGCCAACTGGCTGCCAACGATCAACATCGAACAGCGGTCGGTTCGATGTTGTCCTCGCTTCAGCGAGGCGGTGACGGGTGCGGCCGTGATCCGGGCGTACGGAGCCCAACGACGACAGGCTGAGCTTCTCAGCCGGACCATCGACATCGCTATGACACCAAGCTGAGAGCCAACAGATACATGGCTTTGGTGTTCGTGATCTCGGATTTCTTCGCCACTGGCGTTCGCGTTCGTTCTCATCCTCGGGATTCGGTATCGAGATCGACTCGGAATCGAGCCGGTGAGCTGGTTGCGTCATTGTTCATCGTCACCCTGATCGCCGGACCGATCTCCACTCTCAGCGAGGTACTCGATCAGACCCAGGCCGCAGTGTCGGCGTGGCGCAAGGTTCTACATCTCATCGATTCGCCGGTCGATGTGGCCGACCCAGATCCGGGTCTCGAAGCCCCCCGGGGGGCGGTTCGGGTCGACGTTGACGGGCTCAACTTCAGCTACCGGGTGGGTCCGAAAGTACTGATCGATGTGATCACGGTCATCCCGGCCGGAACCAACGTGGCGGTCGTGGGCGAAACGGGCTCGGGTAAGACCACTTTCGCCAAGCTGCTGTGCCGCCTGGCTGACCCCCAGGAGGGTTCGATTCGACTCAACGGGGTCGAGATCCGAGAGCTTTCTGCGGGTCTCACGGCTCGAGACGGTGCGAATGGTTCCTCAGGACGGATTCCTGTTCGATGCATCGATAGGGGACAACATCCGATTCGGGCGGCCCGACGCCAGCGACACCGACATTGCCGACGCCATCGATCGACTGGAATTGAGATGGTGGATCGATCAACTCCCCGACGGTCTGCTGACCAGGCCGGGGAGCGGGGCAGCAACCTCTCCGTCGGCGAACGTCAGCTGGTCGCACTCGATCCGCGCCGCACTGGCCGATCCTGGACTTCTCATTCTCGACGAGGCGACCAGCGCCGTCGATCCGGAGACCGATGCCGCGCTGACCGCCGCGATCCGGAGGCTTTCCGAGGGCAGCACGATCGTGTCGATCGCCCACCGATTGGCAACCGCCGAAGTCAGCCGACACGGTCATGGTGTTCGACCGGGGCCGAACTCGCCCAGATCGGCTCCCACGCCGAGCTGGTCGCGCAACCCGGCATCTATGCGCGGCTCCACCTGGCCTGGGTGGGACGCCGACCCACGGTAGAGCGAGGCTTCGGAGAACTCGCTTCGAAGAGGTCAGGTCGCGCCCAGCGACGGAGGCGATGGCTTCGACATCGTGGGTGCCGAGCGGGTTCTCCTCGTTGGCGAACGCATGGCCCGTACCCGGGTAGATCGTGAACTCCACGTCCTTGCCCATGGCCTTGAGTTCGGCCTCGAGCGCCTTGATCGGCTCGGGTCGGAAGAAGTCGTCGGTCTCTGCGAAGTGGCCACGGACCTTGGCCGACAGTCGGACTCCAGTCCGGAGCCCCGTCGCCCAATGGAGCGCCGTAGTGGGGAGCTGCCGCAGCCACCCGGTCACCCTCGACCGGCGGTGATCATGAGGCACAGCATCCCACCCATACAGAAACCGACAACGCCGACCGCGTCGCCGGTGACACCGGGACGATCGAGCAGTGCGGTGATCGCCGCACTCATGTCTCGCGCGGCTCGATCCGGCGGGAGTGAAGTCATGAGCTCCCCGGCCTTGTCCATCTCGTCGTGGCCGGCGAGGTCGCCGTGGTACAGATCGGGTGCCAGTGCGACGAAGCCCGCAGCTGCCAGACCGGTCGGCCACACCCTTGATCTGGGGTATCAGACCCCACCATTCCTGGAGCACCAGAACACCGGGAGCCGGTTGATCGGGTAGAGCGAGGTAGCCACGGGCGTTGTCGCCGTTGGAGGGGAATTCGATCATTTCGGAGGACGTCATGCCAAGTGCGTAGCCGACAACCGATTCGATGTCCAAGTGCGGCAGTTTTGCCTTTTCGCCGGCGGTCGAACGGGGCGTTCCGGCTACATCACCATGGCCAAAACCCCCGTACGAGTAACCGTTACCGGCGCCGCCGGCCAGATCGGCTATGCCCTGCTGTTCCGCATCGCATCGGGAGAGATTCTCGGGCCCGATCAGCCCGTGATCATCCAGATGCTGGAGATCACCCCGGCCCTCGGTGCGCTCGACGGTGTCGAGATGGAACTCGAACGATTGCGCCTTCCCGCTGCTGGCTGGAACGGTCAAGACCGACGACGCCAACGTTGCGTTCGCTGATGCCGACTACGCACTGCTCGTCGGGGCGATGCCCCGGAAGGCCGGGATGGAACGGGCCGACCTTCTCCAGGCCAACGGGGGCATCTTCGGACCTCAGGGCAAGGCGATCAACGACAACGCTTCCAAGGACATCAAGGTCCTCGTCGTCGGCAACCCGGCCAACACCAATGCCCTGATCGCAATGCATTCGGCTCCCGACATCGATCCCCGCCAGTTCCATGCGATGACCCGCCTCGACCACAACCGGGCGCTCACCCAGCTCGGTCAGAAGGTCGGTCAGCCGATCACGACGATCACCAACATGACCATTTGGGGGAACCACAGCAGCACCCAGTATGCCGATCTGTTCCACTGCAAGGTGAATGGTCAGAATGCCGCCGAGATGGTCGAACGACCAGGACTGGCTGGAGAACACCTTCATGCCGACGGTCGCAACCCGAGGCGGGGCCATCATCAAAGCCCGGGGCGCATCGTCGGCGGCATCGGCGGCAAATGCTGCCATCGATCACGTGCACGACTGGGCTCTGGGCACTCCCGACGGCGACTGGGTGTCGATGTCGACGGTGTCCGACGGCTCCTACGGCATTCCCGAGGGTCTGATCTACAGCTTCCCGTCCACCTGTTCGGGCGGCGATTTCTCGATCGTGCAGGGACTGGAGATCAACGACTTCAGCCGAGCTCGGATCGACGCCTCGGCCGCAGAACTGGCCGACGAACGAGACACCGTGAGGGAACTCGGACTCCTGTAGTGGCCCGCTGGGTTACCCGTGATGGGCATGGGTTTCGACGTCCCTGGCAACGACTACACCAAGGCCGCTCGCCGAGCGGTTTCCGATGCCTTGCGGCACAGCAGCTTCCCAAGCTGAGAACGCAAGCTTTTCCGTAATTCGCAGGGTTGGGTGCCCTACAGGGCACGTCAGGCTGCGGATTACGCGCCTTCCGCCGACTCGGTATCGCTGAACCGCATGGGCAACGGTGAACCTGCCCCTACATATGGGCTCGAATGCGGGGCGGAAGTGTTGCTCTGTAGCAACCGTGCCCGAAATCGCATCGAGGCTCACCGGCGGCTCCGATCTGTAGAAGAACGACAGACCGAGAGTTGGAGAGACGCAGTACCGAGCGGATTGGTGAACTCAAGCTGCTCCGGGGGTTCTAGGCTCGGCACATGGTTGTTCCCGATGCTGGCATCCTGGCTGGGCTCAGGTCGCTCGATACCCCCACGGTCTGCAATGCGTTGGAGCTCGTCGCCCCGGAGCGGCAGGGCTACGGGTTCACCACCCAGCCGCTGGTGTGTGCCAGGCCGGAGCTTGGGTCTGTGGTCGGTTTGGCCCGTACCGCCACCATCCGTGCCGCCCATCCCGATGACGCTGCTGACGGTGCATATGCCCGCAACGCCTACTACGAATACATCGACGCGGGGCCCAAGCCAAGCGTGGTGGTGATTCAGGATCTCGATGCCGAGCCCGGGTATGGCTCGTTCTGGGGCGAGGTGAACAGCGCTATCCATATGGGACTCGGCTGTCCGGCCGTCGTTACCAACGGGAGCGTGCGCGACCTACCCGACCTTGCCGATGGCTTCCAGGTTCTGGCAGGGCGGGTGGGGCCCTCACATGCGCACGTTCACGTCGTGGACTTCGGCCGGCCGGTGACGGTTGCGGGGATGCGGGTTGCCGACGGAGATCTGATCCACCTCGACCAGCATGGAGCGGTCGTGGTCCCTGCCGAGGTGGCAGCCGACGTGCCGGCAGCTGCGGAACTGATCGTGCGTAGGGAGCGCATCGTGATCGAGGCTGCGCAGCAGCCGGGCTTCGATGTTGCGTCGTTGCGCCGAGCACAGGACGAAGCCGCCCGGCTGGAATGAGCCCCTGACCTCGAGACGCGTCGCAAGTGTTGCTCTCCAACACTTCCGGCGCATGTGTCCGCCTCGGAGCGCTCAGGTTGGTGGGAAGACCCGTTCGAAGCGGGCCTCGAGCGCAGGGGCGTGCAGGTTTGCGTACAGCCGGCGCACGGTTTCGGCATGGGTTTGGGCTGCCTTGACATCGCCTCGCCGGCGGGCCAGCTGGGCGAGCGAATCGGCGGCGGCAAGGCTTGGGCCCCAGGGCAGCCCCAGAACAAGGTGTTCATATGGCAAGAGATGCTCCTCGGCCACTTCGCACAGCTCATCGTGATCGAGAGCCAGAGCCAGTTCGGCTGCGGGCGACAGCATGTTGCCCCCAAGGATGTACTCGCCGAACCACTCGAAGTCGTGGCGCCGACCAACCAGTTCGTCGGCTATCTCGCCGGCCTGAGCGGTGTCTCCATTCATTGCCAAGGCAAGACCGGCGGCGGGCAGGATACGCGGCGAATGGGTGAGCTCGAGGATGAATTTGAAGATGTCGGGCGAGCGCTCCCACTGGCCACTCACCTGATCGATGAAGAGGTGGGTGAACGCATGGAGAGCTGCGGCCGACTCGCCCCAATACGGCCATCCGATCGACGCGGCGTGATCGCAGGACCGGCGAGCCGTTTCCATATCGCCATCGAAGGCCGCAATCGTTGAGCGCAGTGCAAGGTCGCGCCACTCCACGATCGGTTGCTTGCGGGCCCGTATCTCATCGATCTCGGCAACCGCCCGGAACTGGCCACCGTTGCCTCGCATGAGGTGGGCGGTTTCGGGCGCGGCGGCGTCGACCCAATACGATCCGGTCTGCTCGAGAAGGTCCTGCAGCTCATCCAGCGCACCCTCCAGTCGGTCGATCGCAGCCGGGCACGACAATCCGATGCAGTGGGCCTCGAGAACCCGCATTCGGTCAACGATGTCAGCGTCGGCTGCCATCGCCAAGGCTTCGGACGACATGCGTTCGCGTACGGCCAAACGTTCATCGAAGGTCAGGAAGACGGCCAACTTTGCCCTCAGTCGTGCCCGCTCGATCGAAGGCCCCGGATCCAGCGCATCCAGTGCCTCGCGAATGAGCGCGACGGTCTCGCGTTCGCTGATGTTCCGGTACGGGCTGGCGCCGAACCGCCCGAGGGCACTGGCCACCAGGATGTCAACCCAACCGTTGCGGCGCGCCAGCTCGGCAGCCTCATCGAATTCGGGAACGGCGGCGATCGACCGGCCCGACAGGACCCGCGCCGTGCCAACCATGATCAGCAGGTCGGCGCGCTGACGGGTTTGGGTGTCGGCGTCGAGGCAGCGTTCGATCAGCCGGATGGCCCGGTCGAACTCGTTGTCCTCGAGGGCGAGCTCGGCAGCAGCCACCGCTCGCTCCAGCGCTTCCTCGATCTGAACCAGCGGGACCGCACCGAGGGTGTGCCATGCGATGGTGGCCGGGTCGGCGTTGGCCTGTTCGAGGACGTCGGCCAATCGGTGGTGGGTTCGGGCCAGCGTGGCGTTGCTCAGCGACGATCGGATCGCTTCGGGGATCAGCTGGTGAGAGAAGCGGAACTCCGATGGCGACGCGGTTTCGTGGAGGAGTTCTGCATCGATGGCGCGGTCGATGGCATGGAGTGCGTCAGCTGGGTCGAGATCCGCGGCCGGTCCAACGATGTCGAACGCGAACGTCGGGCCATAGACCGCACCGACGCGAACCAGATCGCTGACGTTGGGTTCGAGTCGTTCGAACCGGCTCGCTACCAGCTCAGCCACCGAGCCCGACGCTTCAGCACCCAACACTTCGTCGCGAATCGTCTCGGTCAGGAACGGCGCGTGTCCACCGGTCCGTGCCAGCAACGAATCAACGTCATCGAAATCGGGACCGAGCGCGTTGCCGGCGAGCTCTCGCGCGGCGGCAGAATCGAGCTCGGCGAGGTCGATTCGAACCGCATTCGGCTGTCGACGCTGGGCGGAAATCCACTCCCGAGCGCCGGCGCGAAGTTCCGATGATCCGGAGCGATAGGTGGCGATGGTGACGATCGGTTGATCGCCGAACCGTCGATGAAGCTGGGCCAGAAATGATCGCGTCGGCTCGTCCGACCACTGCAGGTCGTCGACGAGCAGATAGACCGGGCCGCTCTCCGACGCTCGCCGAATGACCGTGAGGACCACGTCGATGGTGGCATAGCCGTCGACCGGAACCGGCTGCCCGTCGAGTACGGCTGCGACCGATGGGATGAGGTGCAGCATCTGTCCCTCGATGCCCTCGCACCACGAGCGGAAGCCGGCGGGGTCGCTGGCCGCCAGTTGACCGATGGCATCCCGCACCGGTTGCAGCGCGCTGGTCAGCGTTTCGTCGCAGCGACCGGCGCAGACGATTGAATTTGCGGATGCGATGTCGAGCGCCCGCAACGCCAGCCGCGATTTTCCGAGTCCGGGGGCACCGCCGATGAAGACCTGGGTGGAGCGGTGGTGGTCGGCGACAGCGTCGGCGATCGCATTGAGTTCGGCAGCCCGGCCAACAAAGCCGAACTCTTCGTCGACCGCGATCGATGAGCCCAACTGGACCGGTCGAGCGGCAACCGCTCGAGCAGCGGACGGAGTCGGCGCCGACCGAGTCGATTCGGCTCCGCCAACGAACTGATACCCGCGCCCGTGGACGTTGCGGATGTAGCGCTGGGTGCGTCCATCGTCTCCAAGCGCCTTACGGACGTTCTTGATCCGGGTCGTCAGCGCAGACTCCGATACGAATTGGTCACCCCACACTGCGTCGAGCAGCTCTTCCTTGGTGGCCACCCGCTCGCGATTCGTCACGAGATAGGCGAGCACATCGAACACCTGAGGTTCGACGTGGATGTCGCCGCCCTCGCTGGTGAGGCGACGGGCGGGGATGTCCAGCTCGAACCCATCCCACGTGAACTGCACCAGCCCAGTCTTCACGATTCGCAACGATCGCCCAAAACGTTGATCTTCAAGGGGTTTCTCCAGCGTCTCGGAAATCTTCAGACGTTCTCCACTTGTCCTCCAAGACCTCGGCGCTGTCTTCCCACAAGCTGACTTCAACAAAGGGAACTCGAACCCGAGGACCACAGCGAAAGGACAGAAAATGGCAAGGACAACGACCACTGGGATGTCGGCCAACTTCGATCTCAGCAAGATGATGGACGACCTTCACCACGGCACCGATTGCAGTTGGGCCGCCTGATGGCTGCCATCACCATCGACCCGGCCGTCGCCGATGACGGCTGGGTCGGCGCCGGCGAAGCCTGGGGACACGCTCCGCTCGATTGGGCGTACCTCTTCGAGCCCTACGCTCGTGATGCGATCGAAGCGCTGTTCTCGATCTGCGGTGTCGGCGAAGGCACCAAGCTCTTCGACATGGCGTGCGGCTCGGGTTACGCCCTGGCTCGCGCTCACCGCCTCGGCGCCCGCACCGCCGGCCTCGACGCAGCCTCCGCCCTCATCGAGATCGCCCGCCAACGAGTTCCCGGTGCCGACCTGCGAGTCGGGACCATGTTCGATCTGCCATTCGGCGACGAGCGCTTCGACACCGTGACATCGTTCAACGGCATCTGGGGTGGCTGCGAGGCTGCCTTCCAAGAAGCCCATCGAGTACTGAAGCCCGGCGGGAAGTTCGCAATCACCTTCTGGGGTCCGGGTAAGGAACTGGACCTGCGTGGTTACTTCATCGCCGTTGGCTCGTCGACTCCTGCGGTGGCCGAGGAGATGATCGGGCTCGCGTCGATCGCCGAGCCGGGTGAGGCCGAGCGCTACTTCTCCGACGCCGGTTTCGTGGCGGTCGAACGGGGCGCCAGCGATTCGATATTCGAGTTCTTGGACGATGAGCACGCCTGGCGGACACTACGTTCGCCCGGGCTCCTCGTGCCCGCCCTCGAGGCCGTCGGCGAAGAAGCAATGCGAGCCGCTGCGATCGGCGCCCTCGAGCCCTTCAAGTCCGCTGCGGGCAGCTATCGCCTGCGCAACCAGCTCGTTCACGTGGTCGGCACCAAGCCGGTCCGTTGATCGAAACACAACAACCAACAGAAAGACAGGACAATGACCATCACCGAAACCACCACCAACCCAAACGGCGTGAACATCGAAGCACTTCTCGGTGCTCGCCAAGCGCTGACCGATGCGCCGCCCGCTGCCGCCTTCACCTGGAGGGGTGAGTGCGAGTGGAAGAGCGGAACCCATGCCCAGACATCGTTCAACGGCTTCTTCGGCCTCGGCGAAGAGCAGACCCGCTCCAAGGGGGGACACGTCTACGACAGCGACCACCCCGAACACTTCGCCTCACAGGACAACGGCGCAACCCCGCCCGAGCTCGTGCTCGCCGGTCTGGCGGGCTGTTTGACCGCCGGTATCGCAACTGTGGCGGCCAACCGCGACATCACGCTGAACTCGGTCAAAGCGACGGTCGAGGCTGACAACGACCTACGCGGCATCATGGGTATCGACCCCGACGTTCGCAACGGGTTCACCGGCGTGCGGGTCAACTACGTGATCGATGCCGACGCAACCGACGAGGAGATCCAAGCCCTCGTCGCTCAGTCCCAGAAACGCTCAGCCGTATTCGACGTCATCACCAACCCGACGGCCGTTTCGGTCTCGGTCGGCTGAGTGCTGTAGGAGCGGGAGGGAAACCCATGCGGACCACCGTCGTTGTCGTCGGAGCCGGACAAGCCGGCCTCGCCATGAGCCGATGCCTCACCGATCGGTCGATCGACCACGTGATCCTCGAGCGAGGCACCGTGGCGAACTCGTGGCGAAAGGAACGATGGGATTCCCTCCGCCTGCTCACCCCCAACTGGATGACTCGGCTGCCCGGTCACCGGTACGGGGGGTCTGACCCCAACGGATACATGAACGCCACCCAGGTTTCCGACTTCCTCGACCGCTACCACCAATCGTTCGACGCTCCCGTGATCGAGCACACGTCGGTCGACGCCATCACGAAGTGCGACATCGGTTGGCGCGTTGCGACCACGACGGGGGAGTGGGAGGCCAAAGCTGTGGTGCTCGCCACCGGCGCATGCAGCACACCGAGGATCCCTGCGTTGTCGAGCGAATTGCCATCATCGATTCGTCAGATCGCTCCGATCCACTACCGCAACCCCGATCAAGTGGATCCGGGCGGCGTGCTGGTGGTCGGCGCCTCAGCGTCGGGAGCACAACTGGCCGACGAACTGGCCCGGGCAGGACATGACGTCACCCTGGCGGTTGGCGACCACGTTCGGCTTCCTCGCTCCTACCGGGGTATGGACATCCACTGGTGGTTGGAGACCATCGGTGTTCTGAACGAACGCTACGACGAGGTGGATGACATCGGTCGGGCCCGTCGCTTGCCATCGCTCCAGCTCGTTGGATCCGAGGAACGACGCGATCTCGGCTTGAACGAGCTGACAGCCTCGGGCGTTCGTTTGGCAGGCCGCCTCGTTGGGGTCTCCGGCACGAAGGCTCAGTTCTCGGGGTCATTCGCGAACGTCTGCGCTTCGGCAGATCTGAAGCAGGGTCGCTTGCTCGCCTCGATCGACGAGTGGGCTGACACCCATGGTCTGGAGGCCGAGCTCACGGAAGCGACTCGGCCCGCTGCCACGGCGGTGCCGACCGCTCCGCTCGACATCGACCTTTCGACCATCGAGACGGTGGTCTGGGCCACCGGGTTCTCGCCCCACAACCCGTGGCTACCCAAGCATTTGCTCGATGCAAAAGGCGCGATCATTCACGACGGCGGAGTGCTCAACGACCCCGGCCTGTACGTGCTCGGCCTGCCGTTCCTCCGCCGTCGCAAGTCGAGCTTCCTCGACGGGGTAGGTCTCGATGCCGCCGAACTCAGCGGCCACCTCCACCGCCACCTCGATGCCGTATCGCTCACGGCGTGACCTGTGCTGGCCCTGGCGTCGAGACGTGCCGCAAGTGTTGCTCTCCAACACTTCCGACCCATGTCGACCGACGGGACGAACTCGATCCGACGAGCCATGGTCATGATCTGCTTGGACACCGGGTGGCTGCGATGTTCGAAGATTCGGTTGCAGCTGGTTGTTCAATATGCCAGTATCACGTTCGATAGATCGAACGCAACGCGGATATCGCAACGCTTCGAGACGTCGCCTCATGCTTGATCCCGCCGACGCACCCAACCATCATCCCGTCGTTCCCGATGACTTCGTGGCCCCGGTCTCGCCCGAGGCGGCCATCTCCCGCGTCGGGCAGCGGATCAGAGATGCTCGAGGATCCATGCCCGTGAAACGGCTCGCCGGCAGCTCCGGGGTGAGTCCGGGGCTCATAAGCGAGATCGAACGCGGCAAGGGAAACCCGTCGTTCAAGACGCTGCATGCCATCGCCAACGCGGTGGGCCTCCGGATCGGGGATCTGGTCGACGGCGATGAAGTGGGCTCTCCCTCCGGATTGGTGCGCCACCAAGAGCGCAGACGTCTCGACGTGGGCGTCGGTGGACCGGTGTGGGAGTTGTTGTCACCGAATCTTCGTGGCCAGCTGGAGGTTCTCGAGACAACCCTGCCAGATGGCTTCTCCAATGAGTCCTCGCCGTTTCAGCATGTCGGCGAGGAGTGCATCGTCATCCAGCGCGGAGTGCTCGAGATCAACGTGGCAGGCGTTTCCCACGTCCTTCACGAGCGCGACGCCATAACCTACGACGCATCCAATCCTCACTGGTACCGAAACACCAGCGGCGACGAGGCGTTGGTACTCGGTGTGGTGAACCCGCCCAGCTTCTAGCCAATAGTCCAGAATCCGATACAAAGAAATGAGAGGCCAATGAAACCAACAAAGAAGCCATGGATGGCACTGGTGGCACTCCTCGCCGCCTTGATGCTCGTCGCAGGTGCATGCGGCAGTGACGATGATTCGTCGGGGGGTGACGACGCAACCGACACGACCGCAGCCGACGACGGGGAGGGCGATGACGGGAGCACCGACGACGGAGGCACCGACGACGGTGACACCGATGGAGAAGAGATCGCGATCGGCGGAGGAACGCTGATCGCCGGTCAGGGTGCTGAACCTGATCGTTTCGACCCCCACCTCACCAGCGCAGGCGTCAGCTTCCAGGTTCTGGAGAACGTGTACGACACGCTCATCCAACCCGGCGACGATCTGTCGATGGAGCCTGCCTTGGCCACCGACTGGTCGGTCAGCGACGACGGCCTGGTCTGGACCTTCAACCTCCGTGAAGGGGTCACTTTCCACAACGGCAGGGAGTTCACCGCCGACGATGTGGTCTACAGCCTCGAACGGATCCAGAATCCCGACACCGGTTCTGGCAACGCTTTCCGTCTCGCCAATGTCGAGTCGATCGTTGCGGTCGATCCGTTGACGGTCGAGATCACCGTCGTCCAGCCCACACCCAACCTGCCCGTGCTCGTCGGCGGTTTCAAGGGCATGTCCATCGTGGCCCAGGAGAACGTCGAGGATGGGACTATCGACACCGCCCCCATCGGCACCGGTCCGTTCGTGTTCGACACCTACTCCCCTGGAGAGGGGGTCACGTTGGTCAAGAACGAGAACTACTGGCAGGCCGGTCTCCCGATACTCGACGGAGTCGAGTTCCGAGTGATTCCCGACCCAACCGTGCTGTTGACCAACCTCCAGACCGGCGAAGTCGACTGGATCGACTCGGTTCCTCCGGCCGACCTCGAAGACCTTCAGGCCGACGATGAGTTCGTGGTGGGAACCGCACCCGCCGGTGACTATCACTACTTCGCACTGAACCAGACCAGGGAACCGTTCGACGATGTTCGGGTCCGCCAGGCGATCGCATCCGCGATCGACCGCGAGGAGATCACCGAGGCCGCAACGTTCGGCACCGGTGTAGCCACCCAGACCGCCGTCCCCGCAGGGAACTTCTGGTCGCTCGACTACAGCCCCTATTCGCCGGGCGACATTGAAGGTGCGCAGGCACTCCTCGACGAGGCCGGCGTGACCGACCTCGAGGTCGAGTTCCTGGTGACAAGCGATTTCCCCGAGACGGTCACCCAGGCTCAGGTCATCGCAGCCCAACTCGAGCCCTTGGGCATCACGGTCGTGATCAACGATGTGGACTTCGCAACCTGGCTCGACCTGGAGGGCAGAGGCGAGTTCGATGCGTTCATGCTCAGCTGGATCGGCAACATCGACCCGGATGACTTCTATTACGCTCAGCATCGCACCGACGCCAACTTCAACTTCCAGGGCTATTCGAACAGCGAGGTCGACAGCCTGCTGGATGCGGCACGGATCGAGAGCGATCAAGATGCGCGAAAGGAGCTCTACGACCAAGCGGCAACGATCATCGTCGACGAAGCGTCGTACATCTACTTGTACAACCCGCAGTCGATCGATGCGTGGGCGACGAATGTGATCGGCTACACGACCCGGCCCGACAGTGCCGTGCGGTTCGTCGAAACCACGTTGTCCTAGCCGGCTGTGAACCCAAGCCGTCGCAGGAGAGAGTGAGCAGTGGCTCGCTTCCTCCTGCGACGACTCGGTATGACGTTGATTGCCCTCTTCGGGGTGAGCACCATCGTTTTTGCGCTGGCCAAGCTCATCCCCGGGGATCCGGTTCGCCTTGCCCTCGGCACCCGGTTCACCGAGGAGACCTACAACGCCAAACGTGCGGCCCTGGGCCTGGACGAACCGCTCGTCACGCAGTACTTCAAGTGGCTCGGTAATGCGGTCCGGGGCGACCTGGGCGAGAGCTTCCGCAATTCCGAGCCGGTAACAAGCGAGGTGCTGGCCCGGCTCCCGGCAACCCTCACGTTGGCCGGCGCGGCGCTGTTCATCGCACTGTTGGTCGCACTACCCGTCGGCGTCATCTCGGCGGTGAAGAGCGGATCGAAACTGGATTATGTGGCAACCGCCGCCAGTCAGGTGGGTATCTCGGTGCCGGACTTCTGGGCCGGCATCCTCTACATCCTGCTGTTCTCGCTCACCTGGCGGCTGCTGCCGCCCTCGGGGTACGTCCCGATCGGAGAATCGTTCACGGGTTGGCTCGAGCACCTCATACTGCCGGCGGTGACCGTCGGCCTGATCTCGGGTTCGATCATCACCCGCTTCGTTCGGTCCGCGGTCATCGAGGCGTTGAATCAGGACTACGTACGGACCGCACGAGCTCGCGGTCTCACCGAGCGAGCCGTCGTGTTGAAACACGTGCTGCCCAACGCCGCGATTCCCATCGTCACCGTCATCGGGCTTCAGTTGGGATTCCTACTCGGTGGTGTGGTGGTAGTCGAGGTGATCTTCGCCTGGCCCGGTATCGGACGGCTTGCTCTGGATGCGGTCCAGAGTCGCGATTACACCGTCCTACAAGGGGCGGTGCTGTATCTCGCAGCGGTGTTCCTCGCGGTCAACCTCATCGTCGATGTCCTCTACGCCTTCCTCGATCCGCGAGCTGAGGCGTCATGAGCGACCAGGCTCAGATGCCGGTCGATCCGGCCGTGCTCGATGGTGGTGTGCTTCCACCGCCAACGTCGCGGCGACGCGAAGTTCTCCAAGCTGTCCTGGCCAATCGGCTCTCGGTCTTCGGAATCGTTGTCCTTTTCGTCCTGTTCTTCTTCGCGATCGCCGGTGAGCAGTTGGCTCCCTACGGCGTGAATGAACAGGACATCCCGAATCGGCTGGAGGGGCCGAGCGCAAGCCACTGGTTCGGCACCGACGACCTGGGCCGTGACGTTCTGTCCCGGGTGATGGTGGCTACCCGAGCCTCGCTTCAGGTCGGGTTTGTCGCCGTCGGCATCGCATTGTCCCTGGGGGTGCCCATCGGGCTGGCGGCCGGCTTCTACGGCGGGGCCAGCGACTCCATTCTGATGCGACTGATGGACATTGTGTTCGCGTTCCCGGCCATCCTGCTGGCGATCGCGGTGGTGGCAGTGCGCGGCCCCGGGCTCACCAATGCCATGATCGCCATCGGCATCGTGTACATGCCCATCTTCGCCCGGATCACCAGGGGATCGGTTCTCACCGTGAAGCAGGAGGTGTTCGTCCGCGCCGCCAGGTCACTGGGTGCATCGGATGTTCGCATCCTGACCAGGCACATCTTGCCCAACATCGTCGGTCCGATCATCGTGCAGACCTCGTTGAGCTTGGCCTTTGCGATTCTCTCTGAGGCTGCGCTGTCCTATCTCGGCCTCGGCGTCCAGCCACCGGCCCCGGCATGGGGCCGGATGCTGGCCGACGGTCGTGCCTTCGTCGATGACGCCCCGTGGATCGCCATCTTCCCCGGTCTGGCGATCTTGCTCACAGTGATGGCATTCAACTTCTTGGGCGATGGGCTTCGTGATGCGCTGGATCCCCGCCAGAAGTCCGTCATCGAGTCGAGGGGGCAGTCGGCATGAGCGACACCCTCGACGCAGCTGCCGCCGATCCGGTTCTGAGGGTCGAGAATCTGAATGTCCACTTCGGAACCAAACGAGGTGTCGCCAAGGCGGTCAACGACCTCAGCTATGAACTGTTCCCCGGCGAGACGGTGGCGATCGTCGGCGAATCCGGCAGCGGCAAGAGCGTCAGCGTGTTGTCCCTCATCGGTCTCGTGCCCCAGCCCCCGGCCCGGGTGACCGGCGAAGTGTGGTTCGACGGGATAGACCTCGTGGCCGCCGACGCAGCCCACCTGCGCTCGGTCCGGGGCAGGGACATCTCGATGATCTTCCAGGACCCCATGACGTCGCTCAACCCGGTGCTTCGCATCGGCCGGCAGCTCGGCGAGGGTCTTCGCATGCACATGGGCATGTCGAAACAAGAGGCCCGGGTCCGGTCGGCCGAACTGCTCGAGATGGTCGGGATCCCATCGGCTGCGGAACGTCTCGATGACTACCCGCACCAGTTCTCCGGCGGCATGCGCCAACGAGTCATGATCGCCATGGGCCTTTCGTGTGACCCCAAGGTTCTCATCGCCGACGAGGCAACGACCGCGCTCGACGTGACCACCCAGGCCACCATCGTCGAGCTGATCAACGAGCTTCAGGGCAAGCTGGGCATGTCGATCATCTGGATCACCCACGATCTCGGGGTGGTTGCCGGCTTCGCCGATCGGGTCATCGTGATGTACGGCGGTCGTGTGGTAGAGATGGCTTCGGTCGACGATCTCTACGCCGACCCACGTCATCCTTACACCATGGGGTTGCTGGCGTCGCTCCCCAAACCGGGCGCCGATCGCCCCGACCGGCTCTACGCCATCCCCGGCATCCCTCCCGATCCGGTGAACCTGCCCGAAGGCTGCCCGTTCTGGGATCGGTGCACGTTTCGTCTGAACGAAGCGGAACAGTATGAGATGCCCGAGCTTCGAGAGGTGACGCCCGGACACTGGGTTGCGTGTTCCTACGAGGTTCCGGCCGCCATGGTCGAGGCCGCCAGGGCCGGTGCATCGTGAGCTCGGACCCGCTGCTCTCGGTCGAAGGGTTGGAGGTCCACTTTCGGGTTGGGAGTTCCCTGGGCAAGAAGAGCGGGACGGTCAAAGCCGTCGATGGTGTGTCGTTCACCGTGTCTCGGGGTGAAACCCTTGGGTTGGTGGGCGAGTCCGGCTGCGGCAAATCGACAACCGGACTCTCGTTGCTTCGCCTTGTCGAACCCACCGGAGGCGATGTCTACTTCGACGGCACCGACGTTCGGGCGGCCGGAAAAGCCGAGCTGCGATCGTTACGACGCAAGATGGCCATGATCTTCCAGGACCCCTTCGCCTCGCTGAATCCGCGGATGAACGTCAACGGGATCGTGGCGGAGGCGCTCGAAATCCACGGACTTCACAAGGGCCGTCAGCAGCGGCGGAACCGCATCGGGGAGCTGATGGAGCTGGTCGGCCTCAACCCCGACTACGGGACCCGGTATCCACACGAGTTCTCCGGCGGCCAGCGGCAGCGGGTTGGGATCGCCCACGCTCTTGCAACCGAGCCCGACTTGATCGTCGCCGATGAGCCCATCTCGGCACTCGATGTTTCCATCCAGGCCCAGGTCATGAATCTCTTGGAAGACCTCCAGAAAGAACTCGACTTGGCCTACCTGTTCATCGCCCATGATCTCGCCGCCGTGCAGCACATCAGCGATCGGGTGGCCGTGATGTACCTCGGCCGAATCGTCGAGATGTCGGATCGGGTGACCCTGTACGAGGAGCCGGTACACCCCTACACCCAAGCGCTGCTGTCGGCGGTGCCGGTAGCGGACCCCCAGGTCGAACGTCACCGTCATCGAATCCTGTTGCAGGGAGATGTCCCCAGCCCACTCGACCCGCCGGTGGGCTGCAATTTCAGCACCCGATGCCCGCAGGTCTTCGACCGATGCCGGGGGTCCGATCCCGAGCTCCTCGCCATCGCCGAAGGGCATGAGGCTGCTTGTTTCCTGCAACAGCCGGAGGTCCACGTGGGCGCGGCCTGATAACGGTGAGATGCGCCGGAAGTGTTGCTCTCCAACACTTCCGGCGCATCTGGATCAAGCCGAGGGGAGTCATCGGGCACACGTGACCAACGTCTACCCCTGAAACGGCTCCTGTCACCTCCCGGACACGTTGAAGAAACAAATGATACGTACGCTTTTCGTCTACCTACAAGGAACCGGAGTTCAACCAATGAACCTCTCCCCACTGCTTCTGCAACCCAAGACCTTGGTTCTGCTCGATCCCACCTCCGACGACGGCGAAAGCGCCCTCAGCTTGCTCGGCTCCGATGACACCCACGTCGCTCTCGTGGTTCTCATGTACGGCCGCTCCAGCGAGGCGTTGCACCAGTTCGCCGGTGTCGAGAACATCGACCTGGCCAGTGCCGCTTCGGTCTATTTGGATCAGGTCGCCGAACGCATCGACACCCCTGATCGGGTGGTCGAGACCCTCGTGAGCGGTGGTTCGGACCCGGTGTCGGAGATCGAATACCTCGCGGCTCACTCCGAAACCCGCCGGGTGCTCGTTCCTTCGTCGTTGCCGCGCCAGGAGCCCGCCGCTTTCCATCGACTCGTCCGAGCGCTGCCCGATCTGATCGTGAGCGTCGTTGTGCCCGACCAAGACCAGACGCCGGGCATCCGGTTGGATGAGAAACTGCGCTCGATGCTCGGGCGGTTCGGAGGCACCCCCGAAGAGCTCAAGCAGCTGTCGTTCGCCTCTCAGGTTCCGGCGTCGGAGCTGCGTCGGATGTCCAAACTCGGCACCGTCGTCGACGTGGCCGCCGCCACCGAGGTGATCGGACAAGGTGACGACGGTCAGTTGTTCCTGGTTGTCATCGACGGTTTGTTCACCGTGGTCCGAGACGGCGTGATCATCGCCGACCTCGGACCCGGACAAGTTGCGGGCGAGATGTCCCTACTCAACGGGTCGAGCTGCAATGCCTCAGTTGTCGCCTCCGCCGATGCCACGGTTCTCGAGCTGAGTCGAAGCGAGTTCGCGTCGCTGCTCGAAACCTGTCCCGGTATCAACCGGCAGGTTCAACAGACCGCCCGGGGCCGGCTCGCCCCCGCCGCAGTTTGACACCTGCCGGTCGCGTCGCGATCCTCTGACACCAGGCCGTGCTGGTGTTCGAGCGCTCGTCACAGGACAGTGTCAGCTCCTGATGCAGCGGAACCGGAAGGTGTCCGACACGAATTCGCCGTTCCTGATTCGGAGTTGCCCCTTCACGGAGTACTTCTGGCCCGTCTCGGAATTCGTGAGCATCGCGTTGAGCCCATCCTTCACGGACAGCGGTTCGAATTCGTCGAAGTCCTTGAGGACGACGTTCTCGACCAGATTTCCCTCGAAGCCATCGCTGGTCGTCACCGCGTGATCTGGACTCTCTCTTCTTGAGGCGAAGGTTCGACCGGGTTGGTGTCTCCGGGGTTCAGCGCCGCCGCAACTGCGACGGTCCCCAGAACCAGGGCGGTCATGACGGCGAGCGCAAGCCAGATTCGTTTCAACATGTTCAGACTCCTTCTGTTGTTTGGTGTGTCTGCGCGCCAGCAGACAGCGTCGGTATGAAGCCGGTATGAAGACCGTGTTGGTTCAAGCAGGTTTTCGAGTTGGCGTCGGCCAACACGCGCCGGAAGTGTTGGACAGCAACACTTCCGCACCATGTTGTGCTCGCTGAGGCGTCAGCCGAGCGTTCTTGGCCCGCCCGTCCTCGGGATCTTGGCGAATTTCCACCTCACCGCGTTCGATCAGCGTCCCCAGACGGTGGGTGAGCCGGCTTTGGGAAAGGTTGGCCGAATCGGCAAGATCGGTGAGCCGCATCTTGTTGCCAGGCGCGTCCGACAACGTGACAAGGAAGTGATAGTGCATCGCAAGCATGTCGGCTTGTGAGCGGAGGTCGCGTTCGATCTCGGGGAAGGCCCGTTGCACCACGGTGAGAAGCCCTCGTCATGCGGCCGCTTCGTCACGATTGAGCCAACGCGGTGCGTCCGTTGTTGTCGGATCGGTCACATTCACACCATATAGGTTGACGCTTCAAATAATCAGTGGATAGATTGAAGCTTCAAGCATTTAGTTGATGAGTCAAGTGAACCGGATGGTCAAATGACAACTGCAACCAAGAAACAGGCTCGACCAGTGGCCCGTATCGTCGCCGCTACGAGCACGCTCGAAGGCGGCGGATTCGAGGTGTACCGACCGTTTCCCACGGCCGCTCTCGATCTGCTCGACCCGTTCCTGCTGCTCGACGAAATGGCACCGACCCATCACAAACCCGGCCAGGCCATCGGCGCCCCCGCCCACCCCCATCGGGGTTTCGAGACCGTCACCTACGTGCTGCAGGGCGAAGTAGAGCACCGCGACTCAGCCGGAAACCATGGGATCATCGGCCCCGGCGACGTGCAGTGGATGACAGCCGGCGACGGGATCGTCCATTCCGAGATGCCGAGCGAGCGAATCCAGACCGAAGGCGGAGTAGGTCACGGCCTGCAACTGTGGGTCAACCTCCCGAGCTACCTGCGGCGTACCGCGCCGAAGTATCAGGCGCTCACCAACGACCAGCTTGTCCGGGCCACCGGCGACGGATGGACCGCCGAAGTCGTGGCCGGTTCGATCCTCGGCGTCGAGGGGCCCGCCGAAACCCACACGCCGATCACGTACGCCCGGCTGACTCTCCAGCCCGGAACCGAGCTGTCGATCCCCACCCCCGACGGTCACACAGCGGCGGTCTACGCGTTCGCCGGCGCCGGCACTGTGGGCCACCTGGGCACGGGGCTCGAGGCTCACCAGCTTGCCGTCTTCGAACGGACCGAAGGCGACGTGATCCTCTCGGTACCCGCCGGCGCCTCCGCCCCACTCGACGCGATCGTGCTGTCCGGCCAACCGATCGGCGAACCGATCGCCCGCTACGGACCGTTCGTGATGAACACCATCGCAGAGATCGAACAAGCCATCGAAGATTTCAACGCCGGCCGCATGGGCTCGATCCCCGCCACCGGCACCGTCTGACACCCAAACCACCAACGAGGAAACCGACAGATGTCCACATCACACACCGAGACCACCCACGCACTACCCACCGGCAAATGGCTGCTCGATGCGGCCGCTACCACGGTCACCGTGACAGCCACCAAGCTGCTCTTTCTGAAGGTTCCAGCGACGCTGGAGGTCACCGCCGGCACCATCGACATCGACCCCAACGGAATCGTCACGAACGTGGAAATCATGGCCAGCTCGGGCAGCTACACCAGCGGCAACCCCAAGCGGAATAGCCATGTCCACAGCGGCGACTTTCTCGACGCCGACAACCATCCCGAACTGGTGTTCAGGGCCAGTGCGGTCAAGCCGGCCGGCGATGCCTACGAGGCCGATGGATCGGTGACTGTCAAGGGCAACGAGTTCCCGCTCACCGTCCAGATCAGCAACGTACGGTTCGACGCTGGCACGGGCTCGTTCGACGCTTCGGCCACCGTCGACCGCAACGCAGTCGGCGTCGACAAGCTGCCCTCGCTCATCATCGCTCGCAACCTCGAACTGGCGGTAGCCGCGAAGGCCAGGGTCGCCGATTCTTGAAGGCTCGCCCGAACCTCTCACCACCACTCCCACCCAAAACACGCACAAGGAAGAAGCCCGAACATGAAGATGTTCGCGGCCACGCCCGGCCCTCGAGCCGGCGCCGGAGTCCTCGGGAGTGCCGTCCCATCGGCCCCGTTCTTCGGTGCCGACCTGGTGGACAGCCTCGGTATCCCGACGTTCTATGAGACCTTCGACGCCGATGCCGGTGAGATCATCGACCCCGACCTCGGCAACCGGTTCGAGAAGATCCTTGGGCACTGGCAGGATAGCGGATCACTCGTGCCGACGAGGGTGGCCCCGCAGCGGTGGCCGCTCCTAGTGCTCACCTCTCCGCGGCGGCTGCTGATTCGAGTCCGTCGAGGATGAGGTTGAGGCCGAACTCGAATTCGTTGCCGAAGTCGTAGCCGGGTTGAAGCACGTGGCCCACGGTGAACTCGGTGAGGTTGGGGAGCATGTCGGCCGGCATTTGCTCCGCCATCGACCCGGCGAGTTCAGCCATCTCCTCGCCCCCGGTTGCCGGCAGCGACGCTTCCTGTAAAGCGAAGCCGTAGAGGTAGGCATCGATCACCGCAAAGGCGTGACCGGAGAGGGCGAGCGAGAAGTCTGCTCGCCGGAAGCAACCGAGCACCGCGTCGTGATGAAGCAGCGTGGCCATGCCCGGGTTCGTGCGGCTCTCCATCAACGGTGATGCCCACGGGTGCCGGGCCAGTACCTGGCGCATCGACCGTGACCGAACCTTGATCGCCGAACGCCAGTCGAGATCTTCGGGCGGCAGTTCGATCTGGGTGAAGACGTAGTCGACCATCCCGTCGATGATCGCCTCCTTGCTGGGCACGTGGTAGTAGATCGTCATCGGCTTCACGTCGATGGCGTCGGCCAGCTTGCGGATTGTGAAGGCCTCGATGCCGATTGCGTCGGCCAGGGCAACGGCTCCTTCGATGACCCGCTCAGCTGTCAACCCGGTGGTGGTCTTGGTTGGCATCGACACTCACTCCTCGGGTGACATCGGTCGTTCTTCTGAGATTCTCTCTTGACATCGTACTTTGTACGAGACAAGATGTCTATCGTACAAAGTACGAAACCCGGAGGAGTAAGAAATGACCGCAGTTGCAGCCACCGCAAACAACACGAGGGACAAAGGCATGGACCACAACAGCAACCGGATGCGAGCCGTGACCCAGGACCGATACGGCGACAGTCCAGATCAAACCGGAAGGAATCAACCGATGACAACGACCTTTTCGACCTCGCCGCCACTGGAACTCGAACCTGCCGGCGTGACAACTCCCGAGCCGGCGACAGACCGGCGCCACGCCGCCATCGTCGCCGGGGTTGGCTACGTGCTGCTCTTCGGTCTCGCAATCTTCGCCAACTTCTTCGTTCGCGAAGGACTCGTCGTGGCCGACGATGCCGCAGAAACCGCAGCCAACATCGCCGAGTCGAACGGGCTCTTCCGGTTCGGACTGGTCAGTTTCCTGGCAATCTTCCTGATCGACGTGGTCGTGGCGTGGGCGCTCTACATCGTGTTCCGAACCCAGCATCGCGACCTGTCACTCATTGCCGCCTGGTCCCGACTTGTCTACACGGTGTTCCTCGGCGTCGCCGCCGTCTTCTTCTTCCAAGCCCTTTCCTACTACGACTCCCCAGCGATCGCAGAGGCGTTCGGCGTTGCCGAGCGCAACGCTCAGGCGATGGTGAGCCTGGAACTGTTCAACTCGGCTTGGCTGGTCGGCTTGGCCGCATTCGGCATGCACCTGATCGTGCTCGGCTATCTGGTTGCGAGATCAACCGAGACTCCGAGGATCCTGGGGTTCTTCATGATCGCCGCCGGTGCCGCGTACATCATCGACACCGGCGCCCACTCGCTACTGGCGAACTACGACAGCTATGCCACGGCTTTGCTTCTGATGGTGTCGATCCCATCGGTGATCGCCGAAGGCTGGTTCGGTCTTTGGCTACTCCTCCGAGCAGGACGGTCGCCCTCGACACGATCGGAAACGCGTCGGTAGTGTTGCTCTCCAACACTTCCGGCGCATGTGGTGCTGATGGCTCTGGCGATCGCCATGGCTGCGCGGATGCCGGCTGTGGAGGCTCAATAGTTAGTGCAGCAATAGCTATTGACAACATTGGCTAGTGTGTCGTAATGTTTGGGTCCAAGGGCACGTCTGTGTCCGCTCTAAGGAGAAACCAAGAAATGTCGACCCCGAGTGTCGTCAATGAAGCTGTTGTAGTGCCCGATGTCCCGCAATCTGAGGACAGAAAGGCTCGCATACTCACCGTGCTGCGATGGGCAACGATCCCGGTCGGCATGCTGATCGTCGTGTGGTCGCTCCTCGGCTTCCCGCTTGGAAACGACTCGAGCGAATCATCCGCTGTCGACCTGGAGCAGCTGGGTCTTTCGGTATCTGCGGAGATCCAGGCCGGTCAGTGGGTTGAGGTCACGGTGCCGGTGCTGGAGGACACGGTTGTGACAATCGGAACGGTGCCCGAAGGTGTGACAGCAACTCTGACACCTGCCATCGAAGGCACCATGACACTGCGGGTAGCACCGGCGGCCGACACCCCTCGCGGTCAGTACAACCTCGGGCTGATTGCGATCACCGATGGTGAACGCCAAGAGCTGAGCTGGCCGTTCCGGATCGCCGACCCCGACGGCAGTTAGCATTCGGCTCGGCCCAGACGCGCCGGAAGTGTTGCTCTCCAACACTTCCGACGCATGTGGATAGTTGGGTCACGCTCTCCCACGTCCCCGGGAACCTCGGGGCGACTTCTGTCCACGCTGTTCGGTTGAGGAGTCGACGATCTGGTCGAACGTGTCCTGGTCGAGGTGGATTGGTGTGTAGGTCACGTCTCGGCGTTCGAGTTGGCGGATGAAGGCCCGGAGATGGTTGCTGGAGCCGCGTTCGAGGGTCGAGTAGACCTGGTCGATGTCGGGTTGGGTGCTGGCGCGTAGGCGCAGGTCGGTGATGTCGAGCTCTTCGATCAGGGCACCAACCTTGAGGGCGTCGGTGGATGATTGGCTGCCGGTTTCGACGAGGTCGTCGTAGAGCGCTTGCAGTTCGGGGTTGGAGAATTCGCCAGGGGCGAGACCTTCAGCTGGGTCGGGCAGGCCGTACTGGTTCAGAAGCTCGAGGACCGAATCGGTGTGTCGTTGTTCGGAGGCGGCGATGTTGTCGAAGATCTGCAGCTCCCAGACGTCGTACAGCGCCTGGTACACATCGCGAGCGAGTTTCTCTTCTTCCCGCATGAACGCCAGCCCGTCACGGTCGGCCTGGCTCAGAGCTACTGGCAGCTCAGCGTCGATTCCGACCAGTGCCTGATCCGTAGGACGACGTGTCGCCCGTTGAGCTGGCAAGGTCAATCGCCTCGACAACCGTTGTGTCGGTGGGGCTGGCGACCGTGGTGCCGCTCGCGCGATGATGTTGCGGCGAGCGTTGCTGTGAGGAGAGCGGTGGCGGTCTTGTTCATGGTGGGGTCCTTTCGGGACAGGTCGTTTTGTTGACTTCAGTAGGCCACTGGCATGTGAAGGGGACCCGGACTCGCGTATGAAGCTGCGGTGAAGCCGGAGCGGCTCGATTCGGCAGGTTGCTTCATCGGAGCTTCATCAACGCAGTGCTTCGGCCTTCATGGGGCTGGGATCTACTGACGGTGACCAGCAAGACGAACAACACGAAAGGATTTGTCATGAGGAACAAGACACTTCTCAGCATCGGGCTCGCCGCCGTACTGGCGGTCCCGATCGGAGCTTCTGTAGCAGCAGCAGAGGATGCGCCCGATTCCACGCCCGCAACCGTCGTAGCCGCCGAACAGGACCGCGACCAGGTACGCGACTGCGACCTGTTTGACGGTGAGGGCCGGATGGGGAGAGTCGGTGATCGCGATCAAGTTCGCGAGTGCGACCTGAACGATGGTCAGCATCTCCGGACCCGAGATCGTGACCGCGACAACGGCACCGGCGAGGGTTTCCAGAACGGCAACGGCCCGATGAACGTTGGGTCCGCCGACGGAAACGCCAACCGGTTCGGCCGCGGCGCAAGCTGACCGTTGATGCCAACTGAACAACCGGGGTCGGGCCGTTGTGCCAGACCCCGGTGGCAGTTCGTAGCATGACCTTGATGGCCACCACCGATTCACCCAGAGTCGTTGTCGCCGACGACGAGGAGAACATCCGGACCCTGGTCGGGTCGTATCTGCGCGCCGAGGGCTACGACGTTGTGGCGGCTGAGAACGGCGCCGAAGCCGTTGACCTCGTTCGGCGTCGCCAACCCGATCTTGTGGTGTTGGACGTTCTCATGCCGGGCATCGACGGCATCGAGGCGCTCCGACAGATTCGTACGTTCTCCGATGTGTACGTGATCATGCTGACCGCACGGGCCGAGGAGACCGACAAACTGATCGGATTGTCCGTCGGCGCTGATGACTACCTCACCAAACCGTTCAGCCCTCGGGAGCTTGTTGCCCGGGTCAAGGCCGTACTTCGCCGCAGCCGCCCGAATAGTCGCACCGGCGTCGGAAGTGCAGGAGTTTGCCGGGCTTCGCATCGACACGGCCAGTCGCGAAGTAGCCGTTGATGGCGAGTTGGTGTCAACAACAGCGCTCGAGTTCGACCTGCTGGCGGCCATGGCATCCCAACCGGGACGGGTGTATTCGAGAGCCCAACTTCTCGAGAAGGTGTGGGGCTGGGACTACGTCGGTGACGATCGTGTGGTCGATGTCCACATCCGCAACCTGCGCCGTGCACTTGGCGACAACGCCACGGATCCTCGGTTCATCGGGACTGTCCGCAACGTCGGCTACCGGTTCATTCGCGAGCTGACGTGACCAGCTTGGGAACCCTCCGGGCCCGGCTGATGGCCGCGATCCTCGTGGTCATCGCCACGGTTGCCGGGGTGGGCTATGCCGGGGTTCGGTATCTCACCCCCGCCCTCTTCGAGCGCCGCATTCAGGCTCGGGGTGGCTCGGTGAGCGGACAGGGGTTCGGTCCCAGCGGCCCTCGCGACAACGGCTACAACGTTTCCGCTCAGATCCAGGACGCCTATGACCAGGCTCTCTCCACTGCTGCGATCAGCGCCGCGGTCGTCGGTGTGGTGGTTGCTGCCATTGTTGGCGGACTGCTCCTCCGGGCGCTCATGGCACGGATCAGCCAACTCGAGGCCGCCACCGCCACACTCGCAGCCGGTGATTACAGCGTCACCATTGCCCAACCGCCCGAAGCGGAACTGCGGGGCCTGGTTGACTCCATCAACACTCTCGGCGAATCGCTGCGCACAACCGAGCAGACCCGGGCCCGACTCGTTTCCGATCTGGCTCACGAACTCCGGAACCCGCTCACCTCCATATCGGGCTACATGGAGGGGCTCATCGACGGCGTGCTACCGGCCGGCGAAGCCACATTCTCGGTGGTCGCTCAGGAAGCCGATCGGCTCACGCGTCTCACCAATGACCTTTCCCTTCTTGCTCGGGCCCAAGAGTCGGCGCTGGACCTCAACATCCAGCGAATCGACCTGGCGCGGGTCGTGAACACTGCGGTGGAACGACTTCGCCCCCAATATGAGGCCAAGGGAGTCGATCTCATCGTCGACGTGGCACCCGGCGTCGAGATCGACGGCGATGTCGATCGTCTCGTGCAGGCACTCATCAACATCGTCGGCAACGCCCTGACCCATACGCCGGCCGGCGGGCAGGTGACCGTCACCGGTTCCGCCGATTCGTCGATGTGTCGCCTCCGGGTTGCCGACACCGGAAGCGGGATTCCTGAGTCGCAACTTCAGGCAATCTTCGAACGTTTCACTCGTCTCGACCCTTCCGGCTCGGGCATCGGAATCGGCCTCAACATCGCCCGCTCCTTGGTGCGGGCCCACGGCGGGGACATCACCGCCAGCAGCGCCCCCACCGGATCGACGTTCGAGATCCGACTACCCGCCGCCGGCCAGGGCTGACCCGGTCCTGGAGTTGAGCGTTCTGCTCGATTTCAACTCGGGCCAGCGCAATTCCGCCATTTCTGCAACCGACCACACTGGCCGTCACCACCAGCTGACGTTGGCCCAAAAGTCGTCTGGAGCTGACATCTCCCGACGGATCGCTGTCCAGACCGTCGGCTGCCACGAGGTCTTCAGTTCAAACATCACCCACGAACAAAAGACATCAGTCTGACGGCTCGGCGGGGAACACAAGGCCCTTGCTGCCGTCGATGCGGATCCGCTGGCCATCGTGCAGCGTCGAGGTGGCGGTCGCGGTTCCGAGCACAGCGGGGATGCCATGTTCTCGGGCGGCGATTGCTGCGTGGCTCAACGCACCGCCGCCGTCGGCCACGACGGCACAGGCCAGCGGGAACAGCGGCGCCCACGCGGGGCTGGTCACTTGGCAAACCAGCACGTCACCGTCGGTGAGACGGTGCATGTCGTCGTGTCCACGGATCACCCGCACTGTCCCTTCGGCGATGCCGGGGGAGGCGGCGACGCCGTTGAGGAGGACATCGGCGTCGGTCGGTGGTTCGCTGGGTGGGGGATACTCGTGGCTGACGACCCACAGAACGGGCTCGTTGACCTTTCGCAGCGGCTCCGGGAGCCGGGAGATGTCGGGCGGTGGAGCCTGTTCGCCCACGTAGGCAGGGCCGGGATGGGCTCGAACCCACGCTTCCTCACCCCGGCGCTGGACCACGCGATCGGTCAAGTCGGCGATGATCTGGCCGTCAAACGCAGCCCGCACTTCATCGATGAACAGGTAGGCGGCGTCAGCGACTGTCGGCAGATCGCCTCTGGCTGCTAGGCGGCGACCAGCCTCGAGCATCGTTCGGCGTAGCAGGGCGAAGGGCCGGTCGCCCACGATGATCGTGTTGTCCTCCCGCACCGGGTAGATGGCCCGTGCCACGGCGAGGATCCGGTCAAACTCCTGACGCCGATCAGGGGGCAGGGCTTGGCGGGCCCGGTCGGCGACCACATCTGAGGCTCCCTTGTCGAGCGGTTCGGGGTCGGCCAAAAGCAGGCGTGTGATCATCCAGGGCCGCTCGGCCAGAACGGGCACGCCGGCGTCGTAATTGATGAGGGCCCACCCGTGTTCGGCGGTCCACGCCTGTAGTTCCGCAGCCAGCGCCGGATCGATGGCGGCGAGGGCTTCGACGGGCTTTCCCGGCTGTGCTTGCAAAGCGGCTTGGGCGCCGGTGGTGCTGTGGATGTGTGTGCGCAGCCGGGCCATGGCGTCCTCTGAGGCGCGGGAGGCGGGGGAGTGGCCGCAGAGCATCGTGGCGATGGTGGGGTCGTCCCAGCCGAGGTGCTCGCCGACGAATCGGTGCAGTTGGTGCATGTCATAGGCCAACGGCATGACGAGGCGGAAGTGGATGCGTTGACCGTCCCGGGCGAGCTTCAAGGTGCGGTCGAGATGCTCTGTGAGGCCTGCATCGTCGAGCCCCTCGAGGTCCACCGAGGCGAGTTCGGCTGCTCGGCGCGCCATGGCGGTCCGGTCTCGTTGGTGCCAGTCGTCCACCCAGCGCTGCATCCGGTTCTCGGCCAGCACCCGGCCAGCGGTAGCGTTTCGCCGGCGCAGCTCGGGCACGATGCGAGCGGCGATACCGAGGACGATGGCGGGCGGTGGCTTTCCCGCGCTGTTCGGCGAACCGAAGGCTGGAAGTACCCGGCCGTAGATCTCACCGCCAACAAATACTTCTTCAAGGCCCCGTATAAGGAGCCCCATCTCGTCGAACACGCCGCGGATCTCCTCTCCGCAAGCGTGCATGATCGACCAGCCGAACGGGGTGAGCGGCTCGGGGTAGTGGGCGGTGTCCTTCTGCCAGTTGTTGCCTTCCGGTGGTGTCGGTTCGATCGGCAACACGGTGATAGGGCGGGCCTGGACCAGCCACACCGTGCCCTCTGCCGAAGCCCACTCGATGTCTTGTGGCTGCCCGAACGATGCCTCCACCTGGCGAGCAACCGCCGCCACCGCCAAGGCAATGTCGGTCGGCAGCCCCGCTCGTTCGCCTTGTATCTGTTGGCCTCGCACCGTGACGTCGGACCCCACAACTTCGCCCTGTACCAGCGCTTCGCCGAGTCCTTTGGTGGCGGCGATTCGGACCACGTCTCGCTCTCCGCTGACCGGGTCGGCGGTGAATGCGACGCCGGCCCACTCGGCCGGAACGAGCTGTTGCACCACGATGGCGATATCGCCGGTGGCACCGTGCTGGCGCGCTGCGAGTGCCGATTCGTCGAGACAGTGGCGGATGGCGCTCAACGTGTCGGCAATCCCGGAGACGCCCAACACCGTGGCCGTGGCGCCGGCATGAGCGCTGGTGGCGCCGTCCTCCCACGTTGCCGAAGTGCGCACGGCCAAGGGGCCGGGCAGATGATCGCAAATTTCGGCGACCGCAGCACGCAGCTGGGTGGGCGCGGGACCGTCGGGCCATTCGGCCGCGATCCCGATGGGGAGCACAATTCCATCGGGGACCGCGAACGATGCGGCTCGTAGGCGAGCCAGACCCGGCACCCTTGTTGCCTGTGACGGCAGGATCGGTGGCCCGGGGGTGGTCGAGGTCCAGTGGTTCGAAGGTTGTGGACCGGGTAGGCGTGGTGGTCATTGCTACTCCTTTGGTTCGGGAAGGTCACCCGCTTCGGCTGCGGTGACCAGGGTTTTGACAGTCCAGTTGCAGACACGGATGAACTCATCGGTGTCCAGCCCGTACTCCCGGGTGAGCCAGAACCAGCTGCGGTGGCTGAAGAGGTGGCGGAGCACGATGGCGATGGCGTGTGCGTCGGCGGGGGGCGCCGACGGCATCTGCTGGGCGATGAAGGTTGTGATGAGTTCGGTGCGCTCAACGCGTTTGGCGTCTCGGCCAACATCGACAAGGGGCATCTGGGCCAGCGCTTCGCCGATCCCGCCGAGCTGTTCGAAGATCCCGACGTTGGTCTCGACGGCGTGGAGCAGGTCGCCGAGTTCTTTCAGATCCTTCGCCTGGGGGCTCCCGAGGGCTCGGGTCTGCGCATCCATGGTTTCGGCCAACGCGTCGAGCAGGTCTTCCCGGGTGGCGTAATGGTTGTAGACGGTGCGCAACGAGACCCCGGCCCGTTCGGCCACTTCCTTCATCGAGAAGTTGAGGTGGTGCCTCTCGGTGACGAGATCGGCACATGCGTCGACAATCGTGTCCCTGGCCAGCTCGGTTGTCGGGCCCGCAGATCGGTCATGCATGAAACCTACACTTACTGCACGAATCGTGCAATCAATTTCCCAGTCCCCGTTGCCAGGAACACCTGAAGGTGTTGCCGGCCCCATCGCTGCGAAGTAGCCAAATGGCCCGTTGGCCCTCACGTGTGGTCAT
>CAWDOA010000017.1:0-105683 GCA_963803875.1 uncultured Acidimicrobiales bacterium
CACTCGCTGTGGAATGTTCTCATCCAGCTTTGATCTTCACTGGGTGGCGACTGCGGGGTACTCGTCGCGAGCGAGCTCGGCTCCGTGGGCGGCAGCGGCTCGAATGCCGTCGGTGGTGAGCGTGGGGTAGTCGTCGAGGATTTCTTGCTCGGTCATTCCCGCAGCGATGCAATCGAGGACCACGCTGACCATGATTCTCGTGCCTCGGATTACTGCCTGCCCGTGACACACCATCGGATCTCGAACGATTAGTTCACGGTGCTCGCTGGTCATGAACTCCAGAATAGATCGGCGATCCGGCCCTGCATTTCGGCGGTAGCCCTAGCTGGGCCGAGCCAGGGCAGTCATGAAGCGGTAGGAATCACGAAACACGAGCAACAAGGATGGCGGCATCGCCCCTGCTCAGCCCCCACGCCGCGCACTTTCCGGGCACCACAGGGTCAGGTTGCCCTACGCCGACCTCATCAAAGAGGTCTAACGCTTGGAGCGGGTGGTTCTCCGACGACGAGAACCACCTGCCCAGACAAGCAGGCTCGTCTAGTGGCCGTAGCTCCGCTCTGATTCACGTCGGAGTTCGTCGGCGATGTCGGCCTCGCTGATGGACCGGTCGCCGTAGGTCGTCCAAGCGTGCAGCACCAACCCAATTCCCCATCCGGCCATCGGCCAGATTGGCCAGAAATAGCTGGCCCCCGACGCCGCCCAAATGATGATCAGCATCGTGTTGATCACCAAGTAGATGACCAGATGATTCTTGAATTGACGCTTGTTCTCGATGCGTTCGATTGCGGCGGCCCTGCGGTCGTCGAAGGTGTCCATGGCTGTCCCTTCTGCTGTGTGTTGCTCAACCTCGATGCTCACTGAGGTGTGACGATGCCGGAAGAGCAGAACGTCCTTCACGGTCCCATCCGGCACGGGCGGCTGATCAACTGCGGCGAGACGTCGAGTCGCTCGGGCGCGAAGCCACACATCGAAATCGTCGTCGATGACCGACCCCTTCGACCTGAACTGGCCGCTGACCGTGGCGCCCTGGGCTTCGAGTGCAGCTGCCATCTTGGGCAGCGTCCTGCCGATAGCGACGGCGTAGCTAGCGAACACGGCGGCGGGCTTCCTGTCGAGCCGGCCGAGCTTTGCGATGAATTCGAGCGTCGCTCTGGTCGGGCCCTGGAAGACCACATACAGACCCTTTGTCCAGCTGCCGATGCAGATGGCGTCCGCGGCGCCAACCTCCGCTGGATCCGCCTGGGTGATCGACTCGACCAGGCAGTCATGACCCGCTTCGTGTACACGTGAGGCCATCTGCTCGGCGACCGACTTCGTGTTCCCAGTAGAGCTGTCGTACACGATTGCGATTTTCATTTGTTTCTCCAAACGCTGGTGCTGGGACGGTCATTCCTCACGCTAAGTAGCGGGTTGCAGGGTGACCAGAGTCGATGGTCATCAAGGCCGACGTCAGCTGGAATCCTGCTTCTCGCTGTGCGTCTCGATGGTTGTCTCTCGAGCGGCGGACGAAATCGTGGTCGCGCCAACAAGGGCGGCGACAACACACAACGCGGCGCACACCTGCAGGGCGCTCCGGTAGCCGGTGGCGAACTCAGGATCGTCGAAGCCCGAACCGGAGAGCCCGGCGACTGCGGGCAGCACGGCGATCATCAGCAATCCAGCAAGTTGTCCCACGGTGTTGTGGACCCCCGAAGCGGCCCCCTGGGCGTCTGCTCCAACTGCGCCGAGGGTTGCGGCGGTCAACGGCGCACCCAGCGTTGCCAAACCGATCGAGAACGCCACGACGACCCGGGAACACGTCCGATATGAACTGCGAGCCGGAGTCGACGAAGCTCAGCCACCAGACACCGGCTGCGACGACAAGGTTTCCGACAACGACAAGAATCCTCGGTCCGATCTTGTCGGCCAAGCTGCCGGCGAGAGGGGAGCCGAGCAACATGATGAAGTAGATGGGGACGAGAGCTAGGCCGGCAGTTGCTGGTCGGTAGCCCAGGGTGGTCTGCAGTTGCACCACCACGAACAGGAACGTTCCTGCCGAAACCATGAAGGACAGAAGCGTGACCACGTTCCCTCCGGAGAACACCCGGCTGTGGAACAGGGTCAGTGGCAGCATCGGCTCGTCGACGTTGTGTTCGTGGCGAAGGAAAGCGAGCGCAGCGACGATCGCCATCACGAACCCGGCAATCACCCCAGTTTCTGTCCAAGAATCCGGCCCACGTATCGAGCGCGAAGCTGAATGCAGAGATTGTCACAAGCGCCAACAGCGCCCCCACCGTGTCGACGCTTCTGTCGGCGTGCAACCGGGGCTCCGGCACCCAGACCGTGCCTATGACAGCGGCGGCGAGCGGGAACACGAGTGGGGCCACGAAGATTGCCCGCCACGAGACAAGATCGATCAGAAGGCCACCAAGCACCGGCCCCGCCACGGTTGCGACGGCTGTGATCCCCATGTAAACCCCGACCGCACGGCTGCGCTCGTCTTCGGCGAAGGAACCGTTCACCAACGCCAATGCTGCGGCGAGCACGAGCGCCGCCCCCACACCTTGGATCGCTCGGCCAAGGACGAGCGCAGCGACCACTGGCGCAGTCGCCGACACCAGAGCGCCGCTGGAGAAGATTGCAAGGCCGGCGAGGAACGTGCGCCGATGACCGCGAACGTCGCCGAACGAACCGGCGGTGAGCATAAGCGAGAGCATCGTCAGGAAGTAGCCGTTGACCACCCACTGCATCTCGGACACGCCGACGCTCAAGTCCCGCGACACCGATACAAGAGCGACGTTCAACATGTCGTCGCTCATGTAGGCAAGGGCCGAGCCGAGAACCGCGGCAGCGATCACCGCCCTCCCGGCCCCGGAGCGTAGACGGATCTCAGCGCCGCCCGAACCACGCCCTCCGGAGTCCGCGACTGGCACTACATCATCTCGACCGTCGAGGGTGATGGACCAGGGGATCTCGCTTTTTGCAGGTTTGTTCAGTTGATCCACGCTTGGCTCCAGGTTCTCAGAACCATCCTCAAGCGCAGCCGCCCGAAGCGTCAGGGTCCAATGTCCTGCAGAACGTGGTTGCAGATCCACGTACTGGGCTCGCCGGGACCCACGGCTTGGCCCAACTTGTTACGCGGCCACTTGCACCGACCCGGGCCGGTCACCACGAGTGTGCTGTCCAGCGCTGCCGACGGGGACAACGGCATAGCGACCATCAGAATTGCACAGCCGACTGCCGGGGCCGAGTAGGACAGGTCCCTGGGCTCGACGGTGGCGGTACTCGTAGGCTTCATCGTGGCCTTTGGTGGTATCGGACTTGCTACGGCGGGCCGACGATTGGTGGCCGCGTGAAGGTGCTGGCGATCGCGCTCAACAGTCTCCGGCGTCTGACCCGGACCCGAGCCAACCTGTTCTTTGTGATTGCTCTGCCGATGTTGTTGATTCTTGTCCTCGGGCTGACCGTGGGCACAGCGACCCCACGCGTCGGTGCGTACGTCGAGGGCCGGCAAACGCCGGCGATTCAGGCGCTGATTGACGAGCTCGAGAACATCGATGGTGCAGATGCCGTGGTGTTCGACAGCCTGAGCGCTGCCACCGACCAATTGAAGCGGGAGGACATCGATGCTCTCGTGATGGTCCCTGCTGACTACGACGAGTCTCTCGAGTCCGGACGTGTGGCCCAACTCTCGTACGGCGTCATTCCAGGAAGCGGTGGGTTCGAGGTCCAGGGTTTTGTCCGGTCGGCTGTCGCTGCGCAGAACGCCACTCTACGGGCGACTCGGCTGGTCGTTGCCGAGACCGACGTGTCAGAGAGCGAAGCGGCCGCCCTCGTCGCAGCGACGGCAGAGGCTCAGACGCACGTCGGCGTGCGCACCGTAGACGCTGACGGCGAGGCATTCATCGAGGCCGATGTTGTGGGCTTCGTCGCAGCCCAGGAGCTCGTGCTGTTCGTGTTTGTGATGTCGAGGTGTTGGCCGGTGCGCTGATCCAATCCAAACGGCTGGGAGTGACACGCCGCATGATGGCCACCGCGGCTACGACAGCCGAGGTGGTCCAGCGCGGTGGCGGTATCGCACAGATCGGCACCGAACTCGCAGTACTGGTCATTTACGGGCTCGTGGTGCTGGTGGCTGCGACCTTCATGCTCCGTCGCTCGATCGTGGCCTGAGTGCCGCCCACGGTGAGAGGAAGGGTGGCTGCCGCCTCCTAGTTTCGGAGCGCCCGGCCGGTGAGCTGGAGAAAGACCTCCTCGAGGTCGGGTTCCTTCACCTGCACAGACAGCACCCTGGCCCCGGCGTCGTTGGCCTCGGCCAGGATTTCCGGGAGGACGGTGTAAGAGTCGTCCAGAGTGAGATCGATGACAGCGTCGTCGGCAATGACCGATTGGACGTCCGGCAGGGCCCGTAGGCGGTCGGACACGATGTCGCTACTGAGGTCCCCGGACGCACCGGAATCGTTCTACGAAGCTGCCAGTGCGTGGGGCCGAATACCGTGCCGTGGTAGCTGTTCAGGCGGTTGCCGGGATGAACACGACGGTCGAAAGCGTGAAACGGGATGCCTGTTGGGGCTGATAACAGTACGTACCCGATCAACAATGCAGGTCGAGCCAGACGCGCCTGCGATGCCGGCTGAGGTCGGTGCCTTCGGTTGCATCATCGACTTGGGTATGTCTTCACGGAATCTTCCCGCCTAGCTCATGGATGACATGGGGACATGCTTCGGTTCTACGTCACGGCGCAGGGTCGATGGCTGTGGGACGTTGTTCCCTTCGCTCGGCATCTGACCGGCGCGACGATGGCCTCTAGGTATTCGTGTCAGGAGGTCAGAGGATGGACTATCAGGCAGTGCGCAGAGCTACTGCCGTCGCGAACGAGCCGTCGCCAGCCGTGAGAGCGCAATCCGCCACGACGACACCACCATCCGTGACGCGTGCTGGGAGATGGCGATGAGACCTGAGCTGACGACGGCATCGCTCTGGAACGAGGTCGAGCGCAGCAACTTCGCGGTGCTTGGCATGGTCAATTCCCGACACCAAGCGCGTACGGTCGGCATCGTCTACGTCGTCGATGGGCGCCGGCTCTATATCGGCGCTGGCCGAGATCAATGGAAGATCAAGCACATCACTCAGAACGGCGACGTCTCGATGACCATCCCTATCGCCAAGCGTGTCCCGCTGATGCCTTGGGTCAAGATCCCCGCTGCGACGATCACGTTCTCGGGAACCGCGCAGATCCTGGAGAAGGGCCAACTCGACGAGGCGCTTTTCGAGAAGCTGTACCGGCACGACACCGAACGCGATGGATGGCGGGCGATCGAGGTGACGCCGCACGGACACTTCGTCACCTATGGCATCGGTGTCTCGTTATGGGCGATGCGATCACCGGATCGGGCGCGAGCGCGGGTCCCCGTCGATGCCGGTTGACGATGCCTGACGACTGACAATCGCTGATTCTTGGCGACCTCGGGCGAACCGACCGTGATCGTCACCGGGATGGTCGCCGCCGTCAACACCGACTCGAGTTGGACGCTCGTCACCACGCCGTCCCTGTGGGGCTCGGAAACTCTGTCGCCCTGGTTAGGCAGAGTCTCGGCATTCGTTCATGGGAGCGTCGCGTCGGCTCGTTCAGATCGTTGTCGCGCTGGCTATGTGGCTGTGTCCCTTGGAAGCTGATGTCGTACGAAGATGAACCGGTGAACGCCGGCAGAACAGAGCGGTCGAAGGGGAGTTTCGAATCTCCGAGCTTTCTGGATTTGTTGTAGCGGCTGAGGTGTGTGGAGGTCCCTGGGCGAACCGATGAGGAACAAATACGAACAATGTGGACTCGCCCCGAATGCGGGTCAGCAGCCGGATGGACCAGCTCCACGGGTACCCCCTGGGCCGGGTTAGGCACCCACTTAGGCACTCTCAACCGTTATGGGAGAGTAGTTGCATCACAAACTACCTGGTCAGGGTGGTACGCCCCCTGGGACTTGAACCCAGAACCTGCGGATTAAGAGCCCGACATTTCTGGTCCAGACAGTCCGGCCCGGTCCGGTGAGCGGGGGATAGTCCGGCCCGCTGTCCAGTCAGTCCGGCCCAGTCCAGCCAGTCACGGCAAGTTTGGCACCCACTTGGGCACCCGGTTTCGTGTGGCTAGCCCGGGTTCTGGGCGCAGATCGGCTGATGGGGCTCGTCGCGTGGGCCCCACTGGCTCCACTCATCTGGGGTGAGGTTGGATCCGGCGGCGCGGCAGGCGATGTCGGGCCAGGAGGCGGTATCGAGGTTCCAGATGAGTGCGCTGGCATCGGTTGCGGTGATCAACTGGAGGGGTTGGCCGGTGTTGGTTCCGCTGTTGGTTCGTTCAAGTGTTGGGAATTCGATGCCGATTTGTTGTCCGGTGGTTACGTCCCATAGCCGGCCGGGTCCGTCGAAATTGGTCAACAGCGAGTCTGTTGTCGGCGGAAAGGAGCAGGGCGCCATTGTTCCAGGTGTTTCCGGTTCCGATCGCTCCGACCATGTTGCGGATGAGTTCGAAGGTCTCGCCGTGGCGGATCGATGCCGTTCCGGTCGACGATGCGGTTGCCACGATGCTCCCGTCTTCGTTCCAGTAGGCAACGGCAATGTCTGCGCTCTCGAGCTGAGGCAGATCGATCGGCTCCCAATCGGACGTGTTCCAAAGCTGTGAGCGGCCAGAAGCTGCGGAGATGAGGAGCCGTTGTCCGGACGGATCGAAACGCACGCTCGAGATGTCTTCACCCTCGGATCCCGGCGGGGCAGGGAGTCTCACTCCGGGGTCACCGGTAGAGGAGTCATAAACCTGAATCCCGATCGGTCCGCCCTGGACGATGAGCTGCCTCTCGGCGTGTCCGCTGCCGGCTGAGTAGAACGGGTCGACCCATTCCAGTTCGCCGACGAACTCGGGACTGTCGTCCGCCAGAGAGTAGAACCGCTGTGGTGGTCGGTTTCCGGGGCCGATCAGCGCCAGGAATGGGTCGTCGTAGGTGGGGCCGACGCCAGCGACTGCATCTGGTCCTTCGGGGACCGTCTCGTCGCGATTCCAGGTCGTTCCATTTCTGCTCCATACGGTTGTTGGTGCGACATCCCCGGCACCTCCCGTGACGGCGTATCGGCCGTCGGGTGCGATCGTAGTGTTGCGGGCTGCGGGATGGCGAGGAATAGATGATGCGATGGGTCCGGCATCGGCGAGGGACACGAGCGCGATTCCCGATGGGCTGGCGATCGCGGCCTGGTCGCCCATCGCAGGATCCATCACCGCCCCACCGGAGGCACCCAGGCCGACATCCACGACCGTTTCGAACGTCCGGGTGGTGGCATCGACGCGTCCGATTTCACCATTCGAGCGGAGCACCAGCGCAGTAGTTCTGTGCCGGCTGATCACGGTCACGATTCCCGGTATGCCGCCGCCGGACAGTTCGGGGATCGGGCGCGTTACCGGCTCTGCATTTGAAGAGGGATCGTCGGCACCCCAGATGTGAGCGGTGCCGACGAGCAGCTCCGGTCCGTTCGTTCCGGTGAACACAGCACGATTGGGGAATCCGCTTCTCTGGCCAGGAGCGAGCTCGAATGATGAGAACACCGGCGGACCGAGTTGGGACCCGTTCCAGTCGAAGCGGTAGATGTAGGGGCCGACGCCGACGGCAACCTCGTCGCCGTTGGGATGGATTGAGCTTCCGACGTGAAGGGCGACGTGCCAGTCGCGCGAATGCGAGGTTGGGACCGAGGACTGGTTCGACGAGTTCGAGCAAGTTGGCGCTGTCGTCGAGGTTCTCGCTGAAGAGAACCGTGCCCTGCTGGTTCCAGAATGTGAGGCGGTTCGCTTCATCGCTCACAACCAGGGAGGAGCCGTCGGGGCTGATACCGACTGCGTAGACCGGGTCTTGTGTCTGCACCTCGAACCGTTCGGTGAACCCGTCGGTTATGTCGTAGACCGCAACAGAGGACTCACCCGAGGCCACGGCCAGCACGGGTACCTCGGTCGCCGAGGCGGCTCGCACGGTACCGACAACGGTGGCGGCGCGTTCGCCGACGTCTAGCTTGATCGAGTCGATCCGATCGCCCGAAGACAGGTTGTAGAGGTCGAGTCCGTCGGTCCGGACCCCGACAATCCGGTCATTGGCCAACCACTTCGCATCGTTGTAGCTGATGCCCGGGCCCAAGTATCCCAACACCGGCCCGGCTCGGACCAGGGCGGTCTGGAGAGCCCCGAGCGTGGCCGCCGACGGTTCCCGGTCGTAGGCCGCTCGGGCGACCAGAAGGGCAGCTCTGGGATTCGACGTCGACAGCGAGTGTGCTGTGGCGACAAGACGGCCGGTCTCGGCGTCGAATGCCGCTCGTGTGGCGAGCTCTCGTGCGTCCAGGGCCTCCGCTTCGCGCTGCAGGGCCAGTTCAGAGCTGGCCGCAGAGGCATCGGCCTGACTGCGTGCTTCCGCTGCCTGTTCATCGGCTCGGGACCGTTGCTGAACGGCGATGACCCCGGCGACGAGTGCGACGACGGCGATGACGGCGGTGATGGCGACTACAGCACGGAGGCGTTGGTTGCTGCGAACCTGCTGGTCGAATCGGGCCTTCTCTGCGGCGGTCTCTTCGTTGCGGAGCGAGATGCTGGCGTCGAGGTAGTCGCGTTCGAGTTCATGCAGATCGTCGCCGTGGGCTCGTGCCCACTGTTCGGCCGTTTCGAGTCGTCCACCGCGGTACAGATCGCTGCGGGGGCGGCCGGCGTAGTCCCAGTCGTGGGCCGCGCGGTTGAGGTGGCGGAGGCGCCGGATGTCGTCTCGGTCTTCATCGAGCCACGTGCGCAGGCGTGGCCATTCGTTGATGAGGGCTTCATGAGCGATTTCGACGGTGGATTGTCGCGTGGCCGGCTCGCGGTCGAAGGTGAACAGTCGGGCCTGACCGAACCTCTCGATGGCTGTTTGAGTAGAGGGGATGTTGCCGAGTTCGTCGAGATGGACACGCCGACGGGTGTCCTGGGCGCCTTCGCCCAGTGTGACGAGGCGTCCGAACAGCCGCCTGGTTGCATGCTGTTCGTCATCACCGGCGTCTTGCCACAGTGATTCGGCTCGTTGGGCGAGCGCCCCTGTGAGGCCGCCGATGTTCCGGTAGGTGTCGATGGTGATCGTGTCGCTATCGGTCTGGTCGAAGGCCTGTGTGAGTGCGTATTGGAGGAGCGGCAGCGCACCTGGTTCGTGGTTGACGTCGGCGATGATCTCGGCGACCAAGCCCGGTTCGAAACTGACGCCGGAGCGGACCGCTGGCGTGGTGATGGCGTGTTCGAGCTCGTCGGGGGCCAGGGGTGTGACGACGACGGTGTGTTGTTTGACCAGGGAGGCGAAGCGCTGGTGTCGGAGTGGCCGGTCGTAGAAGTCGGCACGGATCGTGAGCACGATCCGCAGCGGCGAACCCGCTTCGGTGGCGGCGACGGTGAGTGCGTCGAGGAAGAGGTCACATGTCTCGGCGGCGACGCCGGTTGTGAACAGCTCTTCGAACTGGTCGATCACCACAACGATCTGGGCACGGTCATCGGGCAAGATCCGTCGCACCGCCCGGAGGATGCCTCGGTCACCGTCCGGAGTTGATCGAGGAGCGCGTTGGGAGGGTTGACCGCCACTCGTAGCAGCGCGGTTTCCAGGGCTTCGAAGGGGCGAGCGCCCGGGATCATGGTGGTGGTGAACCAGTTGGATGACCCTCGAAGTCGATTGTTGCGGATAGCAGGGATGAGGCCGGCTCTGACTACCGATGACTTGCCCGAACCCGATGGACCGACGATGGCAAGGAGGCGGCTGTCTGGGTCGTCGAGGTGGTCGCGTTGAGTTCGTCGATGAGGCGTTCTCGCCCGAAGAAGTCGGCGGTGTCGGTTTCGTCGAACGCCCGCAGTCCTTTGTAGGGGTTTGTGTGGGAGCGAACAGCGGTCTGGTGTGGTGTGGATCGTTGTTCCGCCTTCGAAGGCGGCGCGCAATGCGAGCGCGAACGCTCCGACAGTGGGATACCGGTCGCTTGGCTGTTTGGCGGCAGCGATCGCTAGCACCTGATCGATGCCTTCGGGGATCTCGGTTCGGACCGATCGAACGGCGGGATCGGCTCATGGAGGTGGCGCTGGAGTCGGGTCGGCTCATCAAGAGTGTCGGCGAACGGGGGGCGGCCGACCAACATGGTGTAGGCAACGATGGCGAGCGCGTGAATATCGGCTTCCGGTCCGACCGGGTCACGGCGCAATTGTTCGGGCGAGGCGAAGATCGGTGAGCCTTCCGACAGCGCCGCTTCGGGGCGGGCCCGGTCTGCTTCTTCGAGGGCGATCCCGAAGTCGGCCAGGTAGGCCCTGCCCTCGTTGTCGAACAGGATGTTCTCCGGTTTCACGTCGCGATGTACGACACCTTGTTGGTGGGCGGCGCTGAGTACGCCCGCGATCTGGTCCACAAGTTCGATCACCGCGTCGAGTGGCCATGGGCCTTCGTCGAGGCGGGTGTGGAGTGAGCCGCCCGTCATCCACCGCATCACCAGGTAGGCACGGTCGGGTTCTCGCCAGTAGTCGTAGAGGGGCACGAGGCTGGGGTGTTCGATGCGGGCGACCATTTGGGCTTCGGCTTCGAACCGGCGGATGAACTCGGGCCGGTTTGCCAGTTCGGCCCGGATGATCTTCACCGCAACCTCACGACCCAACGACTCCTGGGTGGCCCGGTGCACAACTGCGAAGGCGCCTTCGCCGATCCGTTCATGCAGGACGTACCCGCCCACGGTGCGAGTCGGTTGCGGTCGCGGCGAGCCGGCCGGATGCAATCGACCGGTCCAGATCTACCAGGTCGGCTGACGGTTCGATCCCGACCTCGTCGATCAGGGTTTGCCGGAATTCCTGAAACGCACGCAACGAGTCGGCTTGGCGGCCCGACTCGTACAGCGCGCGGATGAGCAACGCTCGAGGCTGTTCCCGCAGCGGCTCGGCCCGCACCAGGACCTCGAGCATGGCGGTTGCCTCGCCGGGTCGGCCGAGTTCGAGTAGCAGTTCGGCACGCCTGACGCGGAGGAGCGAGTACAGCTCGCGGAGCCGGATTGCGTCGGGCATGGCCCAGGCCTCGTGTTCGAACTCTTCGACCGGGGCGCCGCGCCACAGCCGTTCGGCCTCGTCGATCAGATCCAGCGCCGCCACTGCCTCGCCGGTGTCGGCCAGCCGCTTGGCGGTACCGGCGAGTTGTTCGAACCGGGCAACATCGAGCTCGTCGTCGTCGAGTCGTATCCGATAGCCGGAGCCAACCGTGTCGATCCGCTCACCGTGCCCGTCGAGCGAGGACCGCAACCGGTGCACGTAGGTGCGGACGTTGTGCTCGGCCCGATCCGGCGGTGCTGTCTCAGCCCAGATGACCTCGACCAGATGCGGTATCGATACCACCTCGTTGCGGTGCAGCGCCAGTGCGGCCAGGACACGCCGCTGGGTCGGCCCGCCCAGCGCGAGTGGTCCACCGTCAACCGCTTCGATCTGGCCGAGCAGATGGACGTCCATCGGATCCCCTTTGGCGTTCCCCATACCCACAGTAAACGCAACGGTGTTCGCAGTCTGTTCGCAACGCGAAAACCCAGCTCAACGTTGCCGCTGAGGTCCGAATGGGTTCTTGAGACGCACTACCGCAATGCACTGTGAAGCGGTGGCGATCGCAGGGCGAACGATTCGAAACCACCACAACGGATGGTCGGCGCATGCCCAAGCCCGCCATCATGCTCACCGCCGTCACTCTTCTGTTCGCCCTGACGACGACTCGATACGCTCACTGCGTTGAGATCGGAACATCGGCTCAAGTCACTTCGCCAGCGACCCTCAACCCGGCCACGGTCCACGGTGAAATCGGGCACGACAAAACAGACGTTGCCACCGGCGCCGTGTGGACCACCGCAGCTTCGGACTGCGACTACCGCATACCCCTCGACGCCGGCTGCGGGGAGCCAACACAATGGTCAGATCTCGACCCGGACGAGGTGGTCCGGGTGGAGTCTGCCGTGCGGCTGTTCAGCGACCAGGGCCTGAAACTCCCGGATCTGACCTTCAGCTTTCACGACTTCGATCGAGGGCTGTAACGGCCATTACGGCTTGTATGAGCCGCACAGTCACCACGTCCGGGTCTGCTCAGAGGCTTCCCACATCCTGCCGCATGAGCTCGCTCACGCATGGATGGTCGAACATCTCGAAGATGCGACCCGCCGGGAGTTCCTCGATCTCAGGGAGATCGATGCCTGGGCGGACCGCGACGACGAATGGCGATCCCGCGGTGTCGAAGACGCAGCGATCCTCATGCGCATGGTGCTGACCGGAAAACGGCGGCCCCACCAACTCGCCGGGCTGGGAGGACCGTCGTGAGGCATTCGAGCTGTTGACCGGCCGAGCCCACGATGCCACTGACAACCAATAGCAGCCGACCCCGGACAGGGTCACGAGTTCTGAGGGAGCCGCAGCCACCCGGTCTCCCTTCCTCAGGTGTGTGGGCCGCAGGCGAACTGAGGAGAACTGGGCGAGAAGGCAGGTGAAGAATCTTGGGTCGGGTGTCGCGACAGTGTTGGAAGGGTGTCCCTTGGGGACGGCATGCGATGACAGACCAACAAACAGAAACAGGAGGCCGGTAGGACCGGCCGGCGGCCGAGTACTCGAGGCTCGCCGGAGCGGGGGCGGTTCTAGAAACAGGTCTAGGAGTGACAGTTTGGCACCCACTTCGGCACCCGCGACCGTTATGCGGGAGTAGTTGCATCGCGTATGTGCTGGTCAGGGTGGTACGCCCCCTGGGACTTGAACCCAGAACCTGCGGATTAAGAGTCCGATGCTCTGCCAATTGAGCTAGAGGCGCATGTATGTGTTCTCCAGCGTACTGGCGAACACGACGGGTGACCGAGGGGATTCGAACCCCCGACATCCAGGATCACAACCTGGCGCTCTAACCAACTGAGCTACGGCCACCAAGGCGAATCAGAATGATAGCGGCCCTTGCCGGGGGAGCGGTAGGGGTTTTCAGTCGTCCAGCGGGTCGCCGATCACGACATCCCAACGGTCGAGGCAGTCTCTGCAGCGGTAGGGCAGAATCGTTCCCGCTTCCAGTTCACCGTCCTCAGGAAACCACCCAAGCGGGTAGCAGGTCCCACCGCAGTCGACACAGACGATCTCGAGATCCGGCATGGGCACACCTCGACGATAGACGGCGGACTGGGTCCCCGCGCACGCATGCGATGTGGAGCAGCATGGAGGAGCCTGACCGGTTCCGGTCGAGAATCGGCCGGAACCGAAGAGCTCGTAGTCGGAGGAGCAGTGGAACCTGACGAATTCGCATCGTTCGCCTCGGCGCAAGACGACGCTCAGTCGCTGTATCGCATCGCGCTTGGGTTCGCCGGCCGAGTGCGAGGCGTCTCATCCATGCTGTTCTGGGCCACGGTGGTGACCGGGCTTACGGCATTTGTATTCGGTTCGCTGGCGCTCGGTGGTACGTGGCGGATCTTGTGGTTTGTCTTCGGCGGTGCCGCTGTCCTGTTTGGGGTCGGTGTGTCGTATCGGCTGTGGTCGGGCATTCGGGCAATAATCAACAACGCCACCGACCTGCGTACCAGCATCGCCGGACTGGTCGGCGGGCTCAGAGACGCAACGACCGCCCATGAACTCGCCGAGTCGGACAACGATGGATTTGTGAAGCGGGCCAAAAAGGCTCGCAACTTTCGCACTGCGGCCAAGAATTCGCTGTCCAAGTACACAGACGTCGCAAACGCGATCTCAACAATCGCCACATTCCCGGCTGTTGCCTTCAGTGCCGTCGTCTTCACCATCTGCTACGGGATCCTTGCCGTGATCTTCGGATTGGCGCTGCTCTTCTAGGACTGTTGTTGCTGTGGGAACAAGCTGGCCGGATTGCGGGTTCGGACTTGCGATGAATCATGCAGCCAAACGAGTAGTTGTTGTCGTGGGCTGGTTGTCCGCGGTTGTTGGCTGGTTCGTGTACCAGCGGTCGACCGGTCTGGGCACCACCGGCGCGCTCCAGGAATTCATCGACACTGCCGGAGGAGCATGGTGGGCCCTTCTGGCGTTTTTCGTGATCTATGCGGCTCGTCCGCTGGTTTTGTTCCCGGCATCCCTCCTCACCATCGGCGGAGGAGTCCTTTTCGGCCCCGTCGTGGGGGTTGCGGCCACCGTCGCGGGAGCGAATGCATCAGCGATGGTGGCGTACTGGCTCGCTCGATCTCTGGGTTTTCAGAGTGAGGGCTCGGAACAGACCCAGGGGATCTTGGCCCGCTGGTCCGCCCGGATGCGGAGCGAGAGCTTCACAACGGTGATGGTGATGCGGCTTGCGTTTTTGCCCTATGACCTCGTGAACTACGCGGCCGGTCTGCTGCGTATACGGCCGATTTCGTTCCTGGCCGCCACTGCGGTCGGTTCGCTTCCCGGAACGATTGCGTTCACCCTCGCCGGTGCATCGGTCGACCGGATCGAGGACGGCACGGCGGGCCTGAATTCCACTGTGCCTGGTCGCATCGGCGTGTGCTGTTCGTGGTCAGTGTGGGCGTCGCCCGATACGTGAAACGATCACAGGATGTCGGGGCATCGAGCGGCAACTGAACTCGCCTTCTCTCCCGGAGCTGCCACTGAGTACGGTGTTGGAATGAAGTACGCACCGTTTGGCCGGACCGGCCACGAAAGCAGCCGATTGATCTTCGGAGCAGCCGCGTTGTGGAACATGAGCCAAGAGCAGGCCGACGCCACTTTGGAGGTGGCCACTGTCGCCGGTATCAACCACATCGACACCGCAGCCTCCTATGGCAAGGCCGAACCGCTTCTCGCAAATTTCCTGGCCAGCCATCGCAGCGAAGTGTTCCTGGCCACCAAGACCGAAAACGGGATGGTTCGGCAGCCCGAGCCGAGCTCGAGAAATCGTTCGAGCGAATGGGAGTCGATTCGGTCGATCTCATTCAACTCCACAACCTGGTCGATCCTGATGAGTGGACCCAGGCATTCGAGGCCGACGGTGCACTGGCGGCCATGGTGCAGGCTCGGGAGGAAGGATTGGTCCGATTCATTGGCGTCACCGGACACGGGATCACCGTGCCTCGTATGCACATTCGAAGCCTGAGGGAGTTCAACTTCGACTCGGTGCTCTTCCCGTTCAATCACACGATGCTCGCCAGCGACGCATACCGAGCCGACGTCGATGAGTTGCTGGAAATCTGTGCCGAGCAGACTGTGGCGGTTCAGACGATCAAATCGATCGCCATCGGTCGCTGGCCCGAAGGTCACGACGGGGAGAAGCTCTCGTGGTACGAGCCGCTGACCGATCCCGACGCCATCGCCCGGGCGGTGGGCAAGGTGCTCAGCAACCCACAGCTGTTCCTCAACACCACTAGCGACGCCAGCTTGCTGCCCGAGATCTTGATGAATGCCGACTACTACCCCAACCCCAGCGACGCCGAACTCGACGCCGATGTCGCCACGTTCGGTATGACCCCGCTGTTCGACGACGGCGACCTGGCCACCATCTAGCGATCGTTGTGCCCGTTCCCCGGGCATTTCCATCGCCAGTTTGCGAAGGCTTGAAACCGGCGTCCGTTGTGCCCGTAGAACGGGCGTTTCCATCGCCAGTTCTGCTCAGGGTTGTGAGACGGACCTCGACTTGGCACTCTGTCGATCTGGGCCCGAGGCCGCTCGAGCGTGTGCTCCTTCTGAAAGCCAAACAAAGGGGTTCACATGTCCAGCCATTCCATGCGCCGATTTGCGGCGGTCGTCGACGCCGCCCGACACAGCAGTGGTTTCATCACCAGCGACGAACTCGGTCGAATGAGCATTCCTGCTTCCACCGTTTCGCGATGGGTCAATCTGGGGTTGCTCCACCGAATTCAACGAGGTGTCTTTCGAACCCAATCTGGGGCTTTCGGCTTCGAGGAAAGCCTCGACCTCGCCATGAAGATCGGATCGGACCAACAGGTGATCGGTGGCAGAACGGCACTGGAGGTCTGGGGTCTCCCCGGCGGAGTTCGTACCAAGGTGAACCTCGTCGGCCCTCGAGGAACACGAAGCCGATCCATGCACGTCGTGTCGTGGGAGTCCCGAGACCTTCGGCCGGTCGATTCCGTGCGAAAGGGGCGCTTGCGGCTCACCACGCCGTTGAGGTCGGTAATCGATTCTGCGCCATTCTGTTCCGACGAACAGCTGGGTCAACAGCTCACGGCGGCTGTCCAAGCCCGACACTTCACGTACGAGGATCTTCAAATGCGGCTGGCTGAGTTGTCCAAGCGTGGTCGAAGGGGCCCGGCGCAGGTTCGCAAGATCCTTCGAGCTCGCATCACTCTGGACGAGCGGGCCGTGAATTCGTACGAGAAGATGGCTCTGCGAGTGTTCGGCCGGGGCGACTTCCCGCCGCCGATCGCCCAGTACCGAATTGATGTCGGCGGGCGCACCTACTTCGTAGATTTCGCATGGCCGCTCTACGGCGTATTCGTAGAGTGCGATTCGATGTTGGCACACTCGAGTCCCGAACAGCTCCAGGCTGATCTCGATCGGCAGAACGATCTGGTTGCTGCCGGCTGGACTCCGGTGCGATTCACCTACTGGGACGTGAGCGAGCGGCCCGACGACGTGATTCGCCAACTTGGTCGCCATCTTCCGAGGGCCGTCGCAGCCTGAAACCGGCGTCCGTTGTGCCCGCAGGTCGGGCGTTTCCATCGCCAGTTTGCGAAGGCTTGAAACCGGCGTCCGTTGTGCCCGCAGGACGGGCGCTTCCATCGCCAGTTTGGGCAAGAACGAGGAGGGCTTCTAGCGGTTCGCCGGGGGCAGGAACGTGCGGATCATCGACTCGGCGTGGCGGGTGACCGCCTCGGCGTCGAAGGGAGAGCTGCCGTTCACGGCACTGAACTCTTCGGCCATCTCGTAGGGGGTGCTGGCCGCTCCGATGAACATGTAGAAGAGGTGGCTCCGATCGGGGACGTCGGCGTCGAGATCGGCGTCGAGATCCGCGATCAGTGCATCGAACACTGCGTGGAGAGGGCTGATGTGGGTGTCGATCAGCCACTGAAGTCGGGGCCCTGGGGTCGTATTGGTCAAGAACCGATGAAACTCAGGGTGTTTGGCGAAGAACACGATTGCCTCGGTCACGAGAATCTCGGCGCGCGCTCGTGGTTGGAGTTTTGCCGAGGTCTCCACGGCGGTTCCGAAAGTGGCATGGAATTCACCGAAGGCCTTTTCCGCTGCTGCTCGCCACAGGTCGTCCTTGGATCCGAAGTGGAAGTCGACCGCTGCCTGACATACACCTGCTTTGGTAGCGATGGTGCGGGTGGACGCCGATTCATAACCCTGCGAAGCGAACTCGTGCACACCCGCGGTGATCAGCCGGCTACGGGTTCGCAACGTGCGTTCTTCGGGATGAACACGCTGAGTGCTCGATCCGCCGCTACGGGAAGCAGGGGCCATGGGACGAACCTACTTGGGTTCCGGTGTCATACCAAGATGGAAACGTTGCACCAACGTTGCAACTTCGAGACGCGCCGGCAGTTACTCATTGGTAGTTTGCAGCCACCTTGATAACCTCCAAATCGAGGTGGAGACCGTGTGACCAGGGTCATAGGCTTCACCTACCACCTGACCGAAGAAGGATTCACCGTCATGGCCTTTGAAACAATCTGCCACCGTCTCCACGATCGAGCCTCAACAAGCGGTAGCGCCGTCGCCTACCGCGACAAGATCACTGGATCGTGGCGCGAAACCACCTGGGCCGAGTACGACGTTCTCGTCGGACGGTGCACCAAAGCGCTCATGAAGATGGGGGTCGGCGACGGCGACGTTGTCTCGATCTTGGGAAACAATCGCCCCGAGTGGAGCATCATGTTGCTCGGTGCCATGGGGGTGGGTGGTACCGGTGCGGGCATCTACGCCTCCAACGCTCCCGAGGAGGTGTCCTACATCGTGAACCACAGCGAGTCCAAGGTCATCATTGTGGAAGACTCCGCCCAATTCGAGAAGGTCCTTGCCGAGTGGAACAACACACCCACGCTCGCCCATGTCGTGATGATGGAGGGTGCTGAAACCCCCAGCGATAGCCGGGTGATGAGCTGGGAGGACTTCCTCGTCAGCGGCGACGACATCGATGATTCCGTGGTTGCTGAGGCCAGAAATGCACTCCGAGCAGATCAGGCCGGTTCCTTCATCTACACCAGCGGAACCACCGGACCACCCAAAGCGGTGATGCTGACCAACGAGAACCTTGCCTGGACTGCGGAGATGCTGTCGAACGCAGCAGACATCAAGGCCGGCGACGAGATTCTCAGCTACCTCCCGCTATCCCACATCGCTGAGCAGCTGAACAGCATTCACATCGCCATCACGGTTGGTTCGGTCGTGAACTTCTGCCACGAGGGACTCAAGGTCGCCGACTACCTCAAAGAGGTTCGTCCGATGGTCTTCTTCGGAGTTCCTCGCGTGTGGGAGCGGTTCTATGCCGGTGTCGGCGCAAGGATGCAAGAAGCTGAAGGGGTGAAGGCCAAGATCGCCGACTGGGCCCGCGGCGTCGGGACCAAGGCCACAGCCGAGCGCAACGCCGGCGGCTCTCCCGGGGGCCTGCTCGGCATACAAGAACAGGTCGCCGACAAGCTGGTGTTCTCCAAGCTACGGGAGGCACTCGGCCTGGACCGATGCAGGATCTTCATCTCCGGTGCGGCGCCGGCTTCCCTGGAGATCCTCGAGTTCATGGGCTCGCTGGGTATCTCCATCTGCGAAATCTACGGGCAGTCCGAAGGTAGTGGTCCCACCACTTCGAACCTGCCGGGTGCTGTGAAGTTCGGTACGGTAGGCAAGCCTCTCCCGGGGGTCGAAGTCAAACTCGGCCCTGACGACGAAATCATCTTCCGCGGCAAGAACGTCTTTGCCGGCTACTCCAAGGATCAGGAAGCAACCGACGAATGCCTGATCGACGGCTGGTTGCATTCGGGAGATCTCGGCAGCTTCGACAGCGATGGGTACCTCACGATCACCGGTCGCAAGAAGGACATCATCATCACCTCCGGCGGAAAGAACATCGCACCCAAGAACATAGAGGGTGCGCTCACCGCGCTCGAACTCGTCGGACATGCCGTGTGTATCGGCGAACAGCAGCGATATCTCACCGCACTGATCACCCTGGAGCCCGAAGCGGCCAAGCGTTTCGCCGAAGCTCACGGAGAAGACCTCGCCTCGCTCCATGCCAGCGATGCCTTGCGTGGCCATCTCGAAAAAGAGATCGCCGACAGGGTGAACAATCAGTTCGCCCGAGTCGAACACGTGCGGAACTTCAGAGTGTTGGCTCAGGAGTTCACCGTCGAAACCGGTGAGCTCACTCCCACGTTCAAGATCAAGCGCAATGTCGTCAACGAGATGTACGCCGGCGAGATCGAAAAGGTGTACGAGTTGGGCCAAGCCATCTAGCACAACGCTATCCAGGGTCGCCAGGCGGCCCGGTTCCGCCCTGTCCGGTCCTCAGCGATAGCGTCGCGCTGTGGATGAAGAGGTTGAGTACGAACGAGGCCGCCCCGGCACGGGCTGCGCGCTGGTCATCGGGGTCAATGCGGTGCTGGCGGTGGTGGTTGTGCTGGTTTTCTGGCTGATCGGAGCGACCCTGGACCAGACCCGCTCAGGGGTGCTCATCGAGAACGGCAGCATCAGTGTCGTGTCGGCGGTGTGTCCCGGTGAACGCCTGGAAGCTGTGCGCCTGTACCGGATCGGCGGCACCGACGAGCAGCCCGAACAGCAGATCATCTGGGAGATCGAAGGTGAAGGTGCGTTTCCCGAGCAGTTCGAAATCGGCGCCGAGTTGCCAGGGTTGCGCACCGTCGTGCCGCTGTTCGAAACGATCGGCGACTCAGATGAACTGGTTTTCAGGTTGCGCAGCAATCAGCTACAGAGTGTTGATGCATTCGGGTTTGTACCTGGTGAGGTAGGGGCCGGACAGGTGGCATCGGTTCCGGCCTTCACCGATCGATCCGAAGACCAGTTTCGAGCGCGGGCGCTCGAAGCCACGCCGTGTGAGTAGCCGGGTCGATCAGACCTCGATGACGATCTTTCCCCTGGCTCGTCGTTCCATCAGTTCGGTGATGGCGGCGGGAGCTTCATCCAGTGAATAACGGCTGGAGATGAAGGGTTTGATCTTGCCGTTGGCGTACAGGTCGAACAGTTCGGCCACGTTCTGCTGGTGGCCGGCCGGATCTACCATGGTCGACGCTCCCCAGAACACACCGACCACCTGGCAGTTCTTCAACAGGGTCAGGTTCAGCGGAAGCTTGGGAATGCCGGCCGGGAATCCAATGACGAGGAATCGGCCCTCCCAGTTCATGGCCCGAACCGACGGTTCGGCGTAGTCCCCACCGACAGCGTCGTAGATGATGTCGACGCCGCCCCCACCGGCCGACTTGATCTGGTTCGACAATGCCTTTTGCTGGTCTCGATCGAGTGGCTGACGCGGATACACGATGCCGGACTCGGCGCCGTGCTCGAGACAAAGATCAACCTTGTCCTGGGTCGAGCAGCCGGCGATCACCTTCAGCCCCATCGCCCGACCCAATTGAACCGCAGCGAGACCTACCCCGCCGGCCGCTCCCAGAACGAAGAGCGATTCGCCGTCTTGTGCGTGGGCACGGTTCTTCAGTGCGTAGTAGCTGGTGGCGTAGGTGAGCAGCAGGCATGCGGCGTCGTCGAAGGGCATATCGTCGGGGATCGGGGTGCACGATGCTGCGTCGATTTCGATCTCTTCGACCATCGCTCCGTGTCCTGGCACAGCGAGCACCCGGTCACCCACAGCCAGGTTGGTCACCCCTTCGCCAAGCTCAGAGACAATGCCGGCGAGCTCACCGCCGGGAGCGAACGGGCGGGTGGGCTTCAGCTGGTACAGATCCTGAATGATCAGGGAGTCGGGGAAGTTGACCCCGATCGCCTTGACGTCGATGACAACCTTCCCCGGACCCGCGGTCGGCGAAGCAACCTCCTCGATCGAGAGGGTCTCAGGACCACCGGGCTGATGCGACAGGACTGCTTTCATACTGGGAGGCTACTTGCCGCCCAAAGGCGCATCGAAATTGTTAGAGCGAGGCTGTCAACACCGGAAGGTTGCCCCGTACCGACACCTCGCGCGACACACAGTCGGAGCCGATCAGCGTGGACATCGTGTCAGGGTCGGCGCTGGTGGCCCAGGCGCGGGCTCCCGACGTGTCGGCGACAGCCATCATGGCTTTGACCGGCTCGCCGTCTCGTCCGTATCCCACGGTGTAGGCGTCGATGGTTGCTGTGCCGGGGGTCTGTGCCATCAACGGCCGGACCGGTTCAGCGTCGATTGAATCCTGAGGTCGCTCGTACCGAAACGAGGACGGGGGAGTCTCGCTTCCCACCACACAGAAGGAGTGTTTGCTGAACCACCCGCCGTTGCCTGTGAGAAACGCGGTCCTCGGCTCGACCCGCAACTCCTCGACCGCTTGGGCGAGCGCATGGAGGCAGTAGCTGTTGAACGGGCCGCCGGCGAACGTCATCCCGCCGGTGATCGTGAACTCCCGGGCTGGATCGATGCCCAACTCGTGCTGGGCGGTCTGCACCGCCGACGGGAAACAGCTGTAGAGATCGATCAAGCGCACCTCGTCGAGAGAAACGCCGGCCAGCTGCATTGCATGGGCGCCAGCGATCCGCATCGAGGGACTGCCGGCGAAGGAGTTTCGTGTTCGGGCCAGCAGAGGGTCGTGCCCACCGCTTCCAGCCAGCGGAAAGATCCATGAGCCGGGATCAACACCGGCTGACCGAGCGGCGTGGGCGGTACAGAGAACAACGGCGGCTGCCTGGTCCACGTTGATGTTGCTCGTCATCAGTTTGGGAAATGGATCGGCAATCATTCGATTCTGATCGGTTGCGGTTGCGATCTCGTCCGCAGATGCTGCTGCGGTTGTCCATGCGTTCGGGTTCCTGCTGGCAACGGTGCTCGCTCTCGCCCAGAGTTCAGCCGTCGCCGACAGGTACTCGCTCGGTGTGAGCCCCGATCGGTGACGGACGGCGCTGGCGGCCATGGCGTAGAAGTTCACAGCCTCCAGACCCCAGGTTTTCCAGTCGGCGTCCTCCCAGTATTCGGTGTCGGTCCCGAACTCGAAATCGGGGATAGCTCCCTCAGCCTCGGAGAGATACGGCGATGTGCGACCCGCTCGCTTGTCTCGACGGCGGGTTCTCATCGTCTCGGCAGAACAGATGAGAACGGTATCGACCGTGCCGCGAAGCAGATCCGATGCCGTTTGATTCACCAGGTCGAACACCTCGTTGCCGCCCATCTGGGTGAGTCCGGTGGCCGCAGGGGACAACCCCAACCGCTCGGCCACCAGGGTTCCGGGGTCGGAGTATGGCCACACCCCGTTGACGACGCGAACCTGGTCGATGGCCAGCGTGGACGGCAAGGCTCGCTGCGCGACCTCGGCCATCATGGCGATCGGTTCGTTGTCGCCACCTCCTCCGTTGAGCTGGGCCGCTCCGACGATGACCGGGGTGCGAGGATCCATTGCGTTCATCCTATGGCTGGTGGGCAGATGGTCTCGAACAGCCGACCGGTGCGCTTGCAAACCTAACAAACGTTAGGTAGGGTAGCCCTGTGGTATCCGAGCGCGAGCCAAAGGCAGCACCGAGGCGACGGCTTCTCGATGCCGCGGCCGAGCTCTTTTCCACCAAGGGATACGCCGAGACATCCCTCCGTGACATCGCCGGAGCAGTGGGGATCAAAGCCGGTTCGGTCTACTACCACTTCAGGTCCAAGGACGAGTTGTATACCGAGGTGCTCGATGCAGGTATGGACCTGATGATCGATGGTTTCACCGAGGTGGCATCCGGCCTCGATCCGACGTCACCCGAACCTCGCAGCCGGCTTCGGTCCCACGTATTCGGACATCTCGACGTGCTTCACTCGAACCTGGCCTACACATCGCTGCATGTCACCACATTCCGAACCGCACCGCAGCCGGTTCGGTCTGTTGTGGTGCTCCGCCGTGATGCGTACGAGGCGATGTGGACCGGGTTGTTGTCCGATTCACTTCCCGAAACGCCTGCCGCCGAGATCACCATTCTTCGGTTGGCCCTTTTCGGGGCTATGAATTCATCCATCGATTGGTTCGATGCCGATCAAGGCAGTCTGAAGGAGTTCGCCGACGTGATTACAGATGCATTCTGGGCTGGAGCGACCGAGCGGGTTGAAAGGGCAGCCTGATGCGACCAATTCGCTCCAAGATCGACACCGGCTCGGCCGACTTCGCTGCCAACGCCGACGCCTATCAGAGATCTCGTGGCCACACTGCACGAGCGGATGCAGTGGGCCATCGATGGTGGCAAGGGCCGCGAGCGCAGCATCGAACGGCACCTCGGGCGCGGCAAGATCATGGTTCGGGACCGCATCGACCTCGTGATCGACGACGAAACCCCATTCCTGGAGTTCTCCACACTTTCCGGCTACGGCCAGTACGACAACACCGCTCCCGGGGCTGGAATCGTCACCGGTATCGGCGTGGTGCACGGCATGCCGTATGTGTTCATCGCCAACGACGCAACGGTGAAAGGCGGATCGCTCACTCCGATCGCCATCAAGAAGCACGTTCGGGCACAACAAATCGCAGACGAGAACGACCTCGGAGTGATCTACCTGGTCGATTCGGGAGGTGCGTTCCTGCCGCTGCAAGACGAAATCTTCCCGGACAAGGATCACTTCGGCGGTTCGTTCTACCGCCAGGCTCGCCTTTCGGCCCGCGGCCTGCCCCAGGTCTCGGTAGTTCTGGGCGGATGCACCGCAGGAGGGGCGTACGTTCCCGCACTGTCAGACGAGGTGATCATGGTCGAAGGGATAGGCCGGATCTTCCTGGGCGGACCACCGATCGTGAAGGCGGCATTGGGTGAGGTGATCGATCCCGACGACCTCGGCGGCGCAGAACTTCACACCCAGGTCAGTGGCGTGAGTGACTACATGGCCACCGACGAACACGAGGCCTACGGACGGCTCCGAGAGATCTGCCAGACAACAAACCAGCGTTCGATCGGCGACCGCCAGGGATGGATCGACTGGGTCGAGCCGAAACAACCGCTCTACCCGCCCGAGGAGATCTACGGCATCATCAGCGCTGATGACCGAATCCCGTGGGACAGCACCGAGGTCATAGCCAGGCTGGTGGATGGATCCGAATTCTCACCATTCAAGCCCGAGTGGGGCACGTCCATCGTCACCGGATTCGCCCGTGTCTGGGGCCATTTGGTGGGTGTGATCGCCAACAACGGCATCATCTTCTCCGAGTCGGCTCTGAAAGCCACACATTTCATCGAGCTGTGTGAGCAACGGAGAATCCCACTTGTCTTTCTTCAGAACACGACCGGATACATGGTGGGGCGAGACTCCGAAATGGCCGGTATCGCCAAGCATGGTGCGAAGATGGTCGCTGCGGTTGCCAATGCCACGGTGCCCAAATACACCGTGCTGATCGGCGGCTCTTACGGAGCTGGCAACTACGGCATGTGCGGTAGGGGCTTCGAACCAAGGTTCTTGTTCGCATGGCCCAACTCGCGAATTGCGACGATGGCTCCGAACACGGCCGAGACGGTCCTCAGCGACATACGCCTCGCCGGGCTCAAGGGAGCGGAGACAACCGAGGAGGAAATCGCCGAGATCAAGGCCGAGATTCGGGGCCAGTTCGAGACCCAATCCGATCCCTATCACGCCACCTCCCGGTTGTGGGACGACGGGTTGATCGATCCGATTCACACCCGAGACGCACTGGGACTGTGCCTTGCGCTCGCTGCTCGTCAGAACGAACCCGCCGCCGGCCCCGGCCTCGTCTATCGGATGTAACCGCTATGAGAATCCTTATTGCCAACCGAGGCGAGATCGCTCGCCGAATAATCCGAACCGCTCACCGACTGGGCCATCAGACGGTCGCCGTCTTTGCCGATCCCGATGCGGAGGCCCCGTTTGTTCAAGAGGCCGGCCAGGCTATTCGCATCGGTCCGGCCGAACTGTCCAAGAGCTATCTGTCGACGGATCGAGTGCTTCAAGCAGCGAGGACCACGGGAGCCAACGCGGTCCATCCCGGATACGGATTCCTTTCCGAAAACGCGGATTTCGCGCGGGCGGTGGCCGCAGCCGGGCTCACCTGGATCGGCCCGCGGCCCGAGGCCGTCGAGTCGATGGGGTCCAAAATCCAGGCTCGCCGACTCGCAGCCGGGGCCGGCGTCCCCATCATTCCCGGCTTCGATACCTCTCAGGACCGTGCCGACCTTGCGGCGGCGGCGGAGCGAATCGGCTTTCCGGTTCTGGTCAAAGCGGCCGCCGGTGGTGGTGGCAAGGGCATCCGCATCGTCCACGAGTCCTCCGGATTCGACGCCGCCCTCGATGAGGCGATCGGTGAAGCCGACCGCTCCTTCGGCGACACCGCCATGATCGTGGAGCGCTACATCCAGCGGCCCCGCCATGTCGAGGTTCAGATCGTTGGCGACAAGCACGGCAACCTGATCGATCTTGGAACGAGGGAGTGCTCGGTCCAACGCCGATACCAGAAACTTCTCGAAGAAGCGCCGGCGCCGAACCTGCCCGACGCCACCCGCCACGGCCTTCGAGAGAGCGCCCGGCTCCTCGGTCACTCGATCGGCTACGACAGCGCAGGCACGGTGGAGTTCGTCGTCGATGACGAAACCGGCGACTACTTTTTCTTGGAGATGAACACGCGGCTTCAGGTCGAACACCCGGTCACCGAGGCTGTCACCGGTCTCGATCTCGTGGAGCTGATGATCGGTTCAGCGGCCGGAGACCCACTTCCTCTCGCCCAGGAAGATGTACCGCACCAGGGTCATGCGATCGAAGCCCGTATCAACGCAGAAGACTCGGCGCGTGGTTTCGTGCCGCAGATCGGCACCGTTTCGATACTGCGAGTTCCCCCCGGTGTGCGGTGGGAGGCGGCGATCGAAGAAGGTTCAGAGATCTCACCCCACTACGACGCAATGGTCGCCAAGCTCATCGTGCACGGTCCAGACCGACCCACCGCGTTGGGATCGATGGTCACCGCTCTCGACACATTGATCCTGGGTGGCGTGGTGACAAACACCGGGTTCCATCGATGGCTCCTGGAGCAGCCGCCGGTTGTTGCTGGGCGAGTGACCACGAGGTTCCTCGACGAGACAACGATCCCGACCGAGCGGGATGTGCCTGCCGCGGCGGAGCGTGCCGCCGGGTTGGTGCGGACCAAACGTCGATCGGTTGAGAAACTCAATCCGTGGGACTCCTTGCACAGCTTCGCACTCACACCTCGACGTCCCGAGCGTTCAGTGCTCCTACAGGACCTCGACGGCGAAGTCCACGTTTCGAGCCCTCGGTTCGAGGCCCACGTGGTGGGTGTCGCCCAGGGCGAACACGTGGCGGTGAACGAGGCTGGTCATTCCCACTTCTTCACCGTCGTGCACCGGTCGAATCACTGGGCGCCCGAGACCGAGGAGGCCCACGGGTCCGCCGGCGCCATCGTGTCACCGTTTCCCGCGGTTGTGGCCGAGGTGCACGCCGAGCCCGGTCGAGAGGTCGCCTCCGGTGAGGTTCTTGTGGTCGTCGAGGCGATGAAAATGCTTCACTCGCTCAAGGCGGCCGGCCCGGGAACGGTTGCAGACGTGCGAGTGGCCCCGGGCGACCAAGTGGCCAGCAACCAGCTGCTCGTCACCTTCACCGAGATCTAGTCCAATTTCAGTTGGCGTTCAGTCCACCGTGCGAAAGTGTGAGCGTGAGAATTCTTGTCGTCGAGGATGAACGCACGGTCGCGTCGGCTCTGCGACGAGGACTTCAGGCCGAAGGCTACGGGGTGGACATAGCCGACAACGGAGAGGACGGACTGTGGCGAGCCCAGGAGGGCAGCTACGACGCCATCATCCTCGACGTGATGCTCCCCAAGTTGAACGGTTACAAGGTATGCCGCTCGCTGCGCGATTCCGGCAACTGGACGCCGGTTCTGATGCTCACTGCGAAGGACGGCGAGTTCGATGTCGCCGAAGGCCTTGACACTGGGGCGGACGACTATCTCACCAAACCGTTCTCATTTGTGGTCCTCTCCGCTCGGCTGCGAGCCCTTCTCCGTCGCGGCGGAGCAGACACCGCGGAGGGATCTACGTTCCAAGCTGGTGACCTCGTGCTCGATCCCAAGCGGCATTTGTGCCAACGCGGAGACACCCCGATCGAACTCACCGCCAAGGAGTTCGCCATCCTTGCGTTCATGGTGCGGCGCGCCGGACAGATCTCCACCAAGGTCGACATTCTCGCCAATGTGTGGGACTACGACTTCGACGGCGACGCAAACATCGTCGAGGTGTACGTTCGGCGCCTCAGGAAGAAGATCGATGAACCGTTTGGAAGCCGTACGATCACAACCGTGCGAGGTGTTGGTTACCGACTCGAACCAAATGGCTGACGATGTCGACTGTCTGGGGTAGCTTGCGCAATCGCATCGCACTGGTGGCAACCGGGGTCACCTTGGTTCTGCTCACTCTGGTGGCTGCACTGTTGCTTGTATCCCAACAGCGGCAGCTCGACGCCGCGGTGGACTCCGCTCTGCGAGCAGAGGTAGCCGAGGTTCAACGCGATCTGGCGATCACGTTTGGCCGTTCTCTCGACGGTCGGCGGCCACGCTCCAACGTGCTCGATGCCGCTCAACTCGAACGATTCGTCCGCAACTCCTCGAACAACTTTCAGCTGGTCACACGCAACGGTGATGTCGCCCTCGCAGCTGGGCGATTCTCAGAACAGACACCAATCATCGATTCGGTCGATCTGTTCGCTCCGAACCAGGACGGAGCGTTCCAGACGGTTGTCGACTCCGATGGCAATCGGTTTCGGGTGGTGTCAGCCGACGTCGGGGCTCAGCGGGCGCTGATCGTCGGCTATTCGATGGCCGATGTCGACCAAGCTCAGCGGGCCCTGCGCCGCGCACTGGCGGTTGTGCTGCCCTCGCTGGCGGTCCTGTTGGGAATGCTCATCTGGTTCTTCGTTGGCCGTGCCCTTGCCCCCGTTGAACTGATGCGACGTGAGGTCGACGCCATCTCCGCCGAGGAACTGCACGCGCGCGTCTCGACACCTGACACCGAAGAACTGAGCGCGCTGGCGGCAACGATGAACTCGATGCTCAGTCGTCTCGAGACGTCGTCGACAAAGCAGCAGCAGTTCGTATCGGATGCATCTCACGAGTTGCGCAGCCCTCTCACCGGAATCCGCAGCCAGATGGAAGTGAACATCGCCCATCCCGATGCGCCTGGCCGGGAGGAGGCCGAACGAGACATTCTGAACGAGACCATTCGCATGCAGGCCCTGGTTGAAGATCTGTTGGCGCTGGCGCGCAGTGATCAGGGACAACAACACATCCCCATGGAGTTGCTCGACCTCGACGACGTGGTCCTGGCCGAGGTCGACCGGCAGCGACGGTCAACAACCACGTCGATCGACACGTCGGCTGTCTCCGCCAGCCAGGTCACGGGAAACGGCGACCAACTGACCCGGCTCATCCGCAACCTCCTCTCGAACGCGCTTCGGCACAGTGTTCGGCAGGTAACGGTGTCGGTCAGTCAGGCGGGTGGCAACGTTCAGTTCACGGTCGCAGATGACGGATCCGGTGTTCCCGAAGCGTTGCGGGACGGCATCTTCGAGAGATTCACACGCTCCACCGATGCCCGCGATCGGGATTCGGGTGGGAGCGGGCTCGGATTGGCCATTTGCCGAACCATTGCCGAGGGGCACGGCGGATCCATTCATCTGGAACCACCCAACCGGTTCGTCGTTACCCTCCCCACGGCCAAGATCCCTCAGCCGACCCGGGACTAGAGGCTGGCGATTGCTGCTTCGTAGTCAGGTTCTTGAGCGATTTCGGGGACGAGTTCGGTGTATTTCACGTGCCCATCGGCTCCGACAACGACGATTGCGCGGGCACACAGACCTTGAAGCGGACCGTCGACCAGCTGAACCCCGTAGTTCTCGGCGAACTCGGAGTCACGAAAGGTCGAGGCAGTTGCAACGTTCTCGATACCTTCGGCACCGCAGAACCTTCCCTGGGCGAAGGGGAGGTCGGCCGAAACGTTCAACACCACGGTGTTGTCGAGGGCTGCTGCCTTCTCATTGAACGTGCGCACGCTGGTGGCACAGGTCGGGGTGTCGATGCTGGGGAAGATGCTGATCACGACGTTCTTGCCGGCGTGATCGGCCAGTCGGACCTCGCCCAGATCGCTGCCGACCAGCGAGAATGCCGGAGCGGTTGAACCTACGGCCGGAAGGTCGCCGTTCGTGTGTGCGGGATTACCACCAAGGGTTACAGAAGCCATGTAGACAGTTAATCGGCTTTTGCCGGTTTTCGGGCTACCTCATTCGGGGCTACTCGCCTCGTCGGCTGGCGCCGCGATTGCGGGGCAACGCCATGAACGGCCACGGGTTCGGCACTTCACCCATCGAACTCACAATCAGCGTTGGACCGTCGTGATCGAACCCGGTGTGGAGAGCGGTTCTGAGCGAATCGAGGTCGTCGGCCCGAAGACTCTGGACACCGAAGCTCTCGCCGAAGGCCACGAAGTTCGGGTTCTCGAGCGTCGACGCAATGGTCCGGTCCGGGCCGAAACGTTCGGTTTGGATACGCTTCACATTTCCATAGGCACCGTTGTCGTGGAGCAGCAGGGTGACCGGGATGTTGTACTGGGCTGCCGTCGCCAACTCCGAGGCCGTGAACAGGAAGCCACCGTCGCCGATCAGCCCGAGGACCTTACGATCGCCGGCACCTACCTGAGCTCCTATGGCTTGAGCCACCCCGGCGCCGAGTGTTCCGGCAGGACCGCTGGTGAGGAAGGTTCGTGGATGACGAAACTCGAAGAAGAGGTGCGCAGCAAATCCCATCTGGGTCACGTCCTCCACGATGATGCCGTCGTCGGGCAACACATCCCTGATGAGTGACATCGTGGACGCGCTGCGGTTCGAGATGGGCGGTGTCGGCGTCGAACCGAGCCCGCCGTCGGTTGAGTTCGTCGTCGAGCTGACGTCCGCCGGTTGCGTCGCTTGGCAGTGCGTCCACGATGGCCCTCACGCCCTGGGCCGCATCAGCGTGCAACCCGATCGTGCCCAGGCCGTGACGGTCCAGTTCTGCTTGGTTGATGTTGACCTGAACGATCGTCATCTGATCGTCGGTGCCCCATCGCAGCAGCGGGAACTCGAGCCGGGTGCCGATTCCCACCACCACGTCAGCCTCAGGCCACAGGCCGTGCCCCACCGTCAGCGGGACCCACAGCCGGTGACGGGCATCGAGCACGCCGTGGCCCTGGCGCCGGGTGAACACAGGTGCTTCGAGCCGTTCGGCCAACTCCCGCACCTCCGTAGACGCCCCGTAGGCTCCTGCGCCGACCACGATCAACGGCCTCTCGGCCGAAGCGAGCACACTGGCGATTCGTTCCACGTGATCGCTGTCCACCGTCGGAACCGAGCGAGCGGGAGTAGGCAAAACGCCGTCGGTCTCGTGGTTCCAACAGTCCACCGGGAACTCCACCGAGACAGGCCGGGGTTCGTTGGACAGCAGCTGTTTCAATGCGAGCGACACCTCTTCGACAGCTGTCTCGCCGCTGCGAACGTAGCCGGTGTGTTTGGTCACCTGGCCCAGCACCGCGCCCGGGTCATCGAGATCGTGCAGTACACCGGTGCCTTTGCCAGCCAGCCACGTTGGCACTGCACCGATGAGCGCCAGAACCCGACCGCCACCCCAGTAGGCGCTCGTCAGCGCAGCAGTTGTGTTGAGCATGCCCGGTCCCGGTACAACGCAGAACGCTGCTGGGTCACCAGTCACCTGCGAGTGTCCCATGGCCATGTACGCCGCACCCTGTTCGTGGCGCGTGACGATGGGCGTGATGTCACGGGCATCAACCAGGGGATTGAAGAAATCGTCGTTCTGCACGCCCGGAATGCAGTAGAGGGTGTCGACGTCGAGGGCGCGGAGTGCCCCGATGGCGAGTTCGGCAACTGTGGTCACGGAGCGCAACCTAGTTTGCATTCGCCGGGATCGGGTAGCTCAGAGGCGATCACGGTCACCTCGGCCTTTCGGCCGATGTTCCCGGGCCTCACGTGGCCTAGGTTCAACCATATGAACCGGGACCACCCCACCCAGAGCCACACCTGGTCGGCCCGAGTGTCGTAACGTCGATTCCGTGGTCCGCATCCCCTTCCTCTCCCCGCGGCTGGCGTGGGTCCGGCAACGTCGAAACGACCTCCGGTCGGCTTTGGCAGTGACCCAATCGGGGGCACCACCTCGGCGGACCGACTGGGTCCTGGCTGGGCTGTTCCTCATACTCGGTGTGCTCGAGGGCCTCACCGAGATCGGGTTCCATCCCTCGGGGTGGTTCGAAGTTCTTGCGTCGATCATCGCTGCGGCAGGTGTGCCGTGGCGCCGGGTCGGTCGTCCCTACCCGCTCGTCGCGAGCGTGCTCGTGTTCTCGCTGGCTTCGGGATTCACCGATGATGCAGAATTCGGCCTCACCGGTGGCGCCTTCCTCTCAATTGCCTTTCTGGTCTACGCCGCAGTTCGATGGCGGCCCGAGGCCGACATACTGCTGGCCCTGCCTGTTGTCCTGATCGCTGAACCGGTCGGTGCGCTGCTGAGAACAGGAGAAGCGTCCGGCCTGATCGGCAGCTTCACGCTCTGGACGCTCGTTGCTGCGGCGGCGCTGGTCATGCGGTACCGCTTTGTTCTCCAGCTCAACAACGTAGAGCAGGCTCGTCTCACCGAACGCAATGTCCTCGCCCGGGAACTTCACGATTCCGTAGCCCACCACGTGTCGGCGATCGCAGTCCAAGCCCAAGCCGCCCAGTACGTTGCCAGGAACGATCCGGCTGCGGCTCTTCATGCGATGGCCGAGGTGGAGGCGACCGCCAATCGAGCGATCGACGAAATGCAGAAGATGGTCGGTGTCCTGCGGACTTCGGACGACCTCACCCGAACCGTGGCCCCCCGATCGCTGATCGCACTGAGCGATGAATCCATGCACCCCGGGGTTCAGGTCACGGGCCAATCGGACCTGTCCGCTCTGTCTCCCCCGATCGCGGCCGCAGCATTTCGCGTTGCCCAGGAGTCGGTGACCAACGCCCGCAAACACGCCAGAGATGCTTCTTTCATCAACGTCAACTGCACGATCACCGAAAACGAACTAGTGCTCCAAATCGTGAACGATGGCGTCACCGGCCAGAGAACCGAGGATGGCTACGGTTTGATCGGTATGGAGGAACGGGTTCTCGCAGTCGGTGGAAAGATCGTGGCAGGTCCGACACCCCACAACGGCTGGAGCGTTGTGGCTCGCATCCCACAAGGTTGATCGGTACAGCAATGATCCGCGTGCTCATCGCCGACGATCAAGAACTGGTTCGTACGGGGTTCAAGATGATCCTCGATGCAACCGACGGCATCGAGGTCGTGGGTGAAGCGGCGGACGGACGGGAGGCCGTCACGAAGGCTCTGCACCTCCAACCCGATGTATGCCTGTTCGATGTGCGGATGCCAGAGATGGACGGCATCGAGGCCACCCGCCAACTGGCCGGACCCGCTGTCGCCGAACCATTCAGAGTTGTGATCGTCACCACCTTTGACACCGACGAGAACATCTACGGAGCACTCGAAGCGGGTGCGACAGGGTTCCTATTGAAGAACGCCGGTCCCGAATTGCTGATCGAAGCGGTTCGAGCAGCGGCCGAAGGTGATGCCCTGATCTCTCCCAGCATCACCCGCCGCTTGCTCCAACACATCGAAGCCGGCGCGGGCCTGGTGAAGCGACCCCAACCGGTGGACCCGATCACCGAACGGGAAGAAGAGGTGCTCGCCGCCGTCGCACGCGGATTGACCAACAGCGAAATCGCAGAGGAACTCTTCGTCTCGTTGGGAACGGTGAAAGCCCATATCGCCCACCTGATGGAAAAAGTCCATGCCCGTAACAGGGTGGAACTTGTCATCTGGGCCTACGAAACCAAACGGATTCGCTGACTGTTGCTCGCCGAGTCGCTGACTGTTCTGCCGACTGTGTTGCGGTCGCTGACTGTTCTGCCGGGTCGCTGACTGTTCTGCCGAGTCGCTGACTGTCTATCCCGCCAGATCAGGGATCGGGTGATCACCCAAGGCCACGCTTATGTTCTTGGTCTCGGTGTAGAAGTCGAAGCTCCAGTCGCCGCCGTCCCGCCCGATACCGCTGGCCTTGGTACCTCCGAACGGTGTCGGCAGATGACGGACGTTCTGGCTGTTCACCCACACCATGCCCACATCGAGCGCATCGGCGACCCGGTGCGCTCGCCCGACGTCGTTGGTCCACAGATATCCGGCCAGGCCGTAGTCGATGTCATTGGCGATGTTCACCGCGTCGGTTTCGTCGTTGAACGGGATGGCAGTCAGCGCCGGTCCGAAGATCTCTTCCTGGGCGATCCTCATTTCGTTGGTCGCATTCGCGAACAGCATTGGAGCCACGAAATTGGCCGACGGCGGATCGGCCATCGCCGTTCCGCGGTGCACGGCGGCGCCCTGTTCCGACGCCGCACCGAGGTACGAGGTCACCTTCTCGGTGTGGCGAGGATGTACGAGCGGGCCGATCACCGATGCCGGGTCCAGCGGATGCCCAACCGTGATTCCCTTGATGCGTTCAGCGAGTTGAGCAACGAAGCTGTCATAGATCGACTCCTGTATGAGAACCCGACTCGATGACGTGCAACGCTCACCGTTGAGGCTGTAGATCATGAAAGTCACGGCTCGCAGTGCTCGGTCGATATCGGCGTCATCGAAGACAATCACCGGGTTCTTGCCGCCCAGTTCGAAGTGCACCCGCTTGAGGGTTGGCGCGCCCTGAGCCTGGATCGCTGATCCGGTGCTCGACTCACCGACGAATGCGATCGCCTTGATCGACGGGTGCTCGGTGAGTGACTTGCCGGCGGTGTGGCCCAGCCCGTGGACCACGTTGAGGACTCCCGGCGGCAGACCTGCTTCCAATGCGATCTCCGCCAGCAGGTGTGCTGTCAGGGGGCTCCACTCGGCCGGTTTGTGCACAACGGTGCAACCGGCGGCGAGCGCCGGGGCGATCTTCCATGTGCTGAGCATGAAGGGTGTATTCCACGGAGTTATCACCCCAACCGGCCCTATCGCTCGGCGGGTTGTGTAGTTCACGTGGGTCTGGGTGGGGAGGCTGTGCCCGTCGGCCACCGTCGTGGCGTGGTCGGCGAAGTAGCTGAAGTTGGCGGCACCGCGAACCGCCGCAGCCGACATGAATCGCATCGTCTGCCCCGTGTCGACACATTCGACCAGCGCTATCTGCCGCGCTCGTTCGGTGATCAGTCGAGCGACATCGCGAAGGGTCTTCCGGCGACCAACGGGCCCGATCTCCTGCCACACACCGAATGCTTCTTCCGCCGCCTTCGCCGCCGCTGCAATGTCGGCGCTATCGCCCGCCGCCACCCGACCCAGAACAGCCTCATCCACGGGGGAGCGGTTTGTGAACGTCTCACCCGAGACGCTCGGCACGGCCTCGCCGTTGATGAGATGCAAAAGCGGCTGATCGGCAAATCTTCCGAGGTGGGTGGAAACCTCTTCGAGGTTTTGTTCGAACGAGTAGGTGTGAGCAGGCACTAGTCCCGGCCCTTTCGGTAGTTTCGGATTTGGTTTCTATTGACGCGATTGTCGGGGTCGATCTCCTGGATCTCGCCGCTCAGGGCCAGGATCAGGTCCGGCGCGCAGGAGGTGATGAACGCCTCGATGGTGTCGAGCATCAAGTTGAGAAAGTTGTCCTTCAGCTGGGAACTTCGACCGGGACCGATGCGGGCGACGAACGAGACGAACCCATATCGTTGGTCGCCGTCAGCAATCCGGTAGTGGTCTCGGCCGACTGCCCGTGTCCGCAGGCCGTCCTCGGGCGGAAGCTCATGGGCGGATGCGACGGCGTGGACGTGATCCACCAACGCTTGGATATCGCATGCGGTTGCGACATTGCTCGAATACTCGATGGTGAGGTGAGGCATTATTTCACATGTTAGACACTTCTTGGCTAGACTGTGCAACGATGACGCAAACTCGAGTTCTTTCCTTCCGCACCGATGGTGCCGACATCCGTCGCTTCGGGATCATCGATGATGCCGGGACGGGTGTGGTCGAGCTGGGGCGTCGTACCGGCCTACGGTCGCTCGGTCACATGATCGCTGCGGGCAGGCTCGACGATGCTGCGCCGTATCGGAACGACCCGGCGGACTACTCGATCGATGACGTGACCTTCGATCGGCCACTGGCTCGGCCTGGGAAGATCTTCTGTATCGGCGTGAACTACGGCGGTCGAAGTGCCGAATACGACGACACGTCGGACAAGTCGTACCCCAGCGTCTTTGTCCGATTTCCCGAGTCGTTTACCGGTCACAACCAGAATCTGGTGCGCCCACCAGAGAGCAACCAGCTCGACTACGAAGGCGAAATCGTGGTGGTCATCGGGAAGGCAGGCCGGCGGATACCGGTGGATCGAGCTCGCAGCCATATCGCAGCTGTCTCGCTGGGCAATGAAGGAACGATCCGCGATTGGGTTCGCCATGCGAAGTTCAACGTCACACAGGGCAAGAACTGGCGTCACTCAGGATCGATTGGACCGTGGCTGGTTCCCATTTCTGAAATCCCCATATTCGACGATCTCACCATCCAGACACGGGTGAACGGCGAGGTCCGCCAGCAGGATTCGCCCCGAACCATGAAGTATCCGATCGAGTACCAGATCCACTACCTGTCGACGTTTTGCACGCTCGAGGCCGGAGATGTCATCTTCACCGGCACACCCACCGGAGCGGGCGCTCGTCACGATCCACCGATCTGGCTCGTTCCGGGTGACACGGTGGAGGTTGAAGTCGCCGAGATCGGAGTCCTCCGAAACGGTGTCGAAGATGAGGTCCTCCCCGGGGAAGGTCCATGACCACATCGGAATTGCGGGGCTTCGACCGCTCGTTGCCGATGGCTCTCCTACGAGCTCGCGAGGCTCTGATGCGGCGGTTTCGACCGATGCTGGCCGAGCACGGTCTCACCGAGCAACAATGGCGTGTCATCCGTGCCCTCGCCGCCGCCGAGTTGCCAATGGATGTGGGCGAAATTGCAGACGCAACGTTCTTGCTCGGGCCCAGCCTGTCTCGCATTCTGTCGAATCTGGACGAGAGGTCGCTGATCGTTCGGCAGTTGGATCCGCAGGACCAGCGACGGTCGTCGGTGAAGCTCAGCCGCTCGGGACTGGCGCTGTTCGGCCGCATAGCACCCGAGTCCGAGGAGATCTACGGAGACATCGAGAACCGTTTTGGTGAGAGCCGAATGATCGATTTGTTGTCCCTCCTCAACGAGCTGGAGAAGTCGTGACACTGAATGGCGACGCAGTGCTCGCTGAGGCCGCGCTCCTCGACAATGCCGAACGAACCCGAACCCAGACCCGCCAGACAACCTCGGTCTTCCCGGATGCAACAATCGACGATGCCTATCGCATACAGGCTGCCTGGCGGGATCTTCGTGTGGCCCGCGGTGAGAGGGTCATCGGCCACAAGATCGGACTCACGTCCAAAGCGATGCAGGCCACCATGCAGATCTCAACTCCGGACTCAGGGTTCATCACCGACGTGATGGCATTCGACGCCACCGATGGGCCGGTTGTCATCTCGGCCGACGACCATCTGGATCCCAAGATCGAAGTTGAACTGGCCTTCGTTCTGGCTGCCGACCTCGATACGCCCGAAGTCGACTTCAACGATGTGATCGAGGCCACCGATCGTGTGGTGCCTGCGCTGGAGCTCATCGCGGCCCGCTCGTACCGGACCGATCCCGCCACCGGCCGGCGACGGACCGTTGTCGACACCATCTCCGACAACGCCGCGAACGCAGCGATCATCACCGGCGGTCTGTCGGTCGGCGCAGATGAAGTCGACCTGCGGTGGGTGGGAGCGCTGCTGGAACGAAACGGCGAGATCGAGGAGTCCGGTCTCGCCGCCGCAGTGCTCAACCATCCGGCCAACGGAATCGTGTGGCTGGCCCGCCGGTATGCCCAACACGGCATGGCCCTGTGCGCCGGCGACATCGTGTTGGCAGGTTCATTCACCCGTCCGGTTGACGTTCGGCAAGGCGACAACGTCCGAGTCGACTACGGGCAGCTAGGAACAATCGAGGTCCAATTCTCATGAGTCTGTATTACCTCCAGAAGTATCTGTATGAGCTCAACCGGGACGCATCGTTCCAAGAGACTCATCGCAACGATCCCGAGCTCGCGGTCAGGGCCTTCGGCGACGGTGGAAGGCTCACCGAAGAGGAGGCGGATGCGCTCGTCGCTCCCGATATCGGGAAGTTGTATCACCTGGGTGTGAACGGACAGATTCTCATGCATTTCGCTGCGTTCCATCAGGTCGAATGGGCCGACTACCTCGAACGAATGCGTGAAGGCATTCGGAGCTATGGGCCGGTCCGAGAAGGGGTGTACGCCCTCACTACCGGGTTGGACACAACCAACGCGCCGGTCTACGGCGAGGAATAAGGACGGAAGGAACCATCAATGCCACTGGTATTTGCCGGCGTGTGTAGTCACGCCCCCGGAATCACTGGTCGGGCCGACATGGCTGACCCAGAACTGAAGAATGGCCTCTACCGAGCGTTCGACGATCTTCGGGACCGTCTGGAGGAGAGCCGCCCGGACGCCCTCATGGTCGTCGCCGCCGAACACTTCGCCAACTTCTTCATGAACAACATGCCGAGTTTCGCGGTGGGAATGGCGGATGGCTACGAGGGTCCCATCGAGGATCCTGAATGGCTGAACATCGCAAAGTTCACGGCTCCCGGGAATCCGGAGCTGTCCGAACGAATGATCGCCGAAATCATGCAGACCGTCGACGTCGCCTATGCCCAGGAGTGGCGCTTCGACCATGGCATAGCGGTTCCGCTGCACTTCCTGACCCCACGGTTCGATCTGCCGGTCATCCCGGTGAACATCAACTGTCAGGGACCTCCGCTTTCGCCGTTGCATCGGTCGTGGGCATTCGGAGAAGCGGTTCGGCGAGCGGCCGATTCGGTCCCGGAGCGAGTCGCGCTGATAGGGACCGGCGGCATTTCCCACTGGCCCGCTACCCCCGACAGCGGTCGTATCAACGAGGAGTGGGACCGTGATTTCATGGATCGGTGGTGTCGCAACGACAGGTCCGCCTTGCTCGACTACGACGACCTCACCGTCTACGCCGACGCCGGTCAGGGCGGATTCGAGATCCGAACGTTCGTGTCGGTTGCCGCAGCAGCCTCCGGCGCTCAGGGCACCGTGCATTTCTGCGAACCGATTCCGATCTTCGCCGTCAGCTGTACTACTGCCACCTACGCCCTGTAGTTGTCAGCGGCAAGGCGCGAGGTGACTCAACCCCAGCAGTGGCGGCTGGCGTTCCATGGTCGCGTACCGTCGGCCTGCCAGGTGATCACGGCTGCCTCGTCCTGCTGAGCAGGCGTTGCCAAGTCGGCGGTCCGAACGCCATAACGATCGGCGTGACCGTAGGCGGCCCACGATCCTCGCAGGAACTGATAGGCACCACGAGCCGATGACCGGCGGTTGGCTGCGGTGTAGTCACCACGTGATTCGCAGAACCGAATCTCGAGGAGAATGGGGGGCACGAACACGCCGTGGCCGGCATCAACCCAGCCGGTAGGGGCGAGGCGAACTCTGCTGGGCGGTGGCAAGGTGTCGGTGAGAAGCCGATGCTCGAGGGAATCGCTGATCGCAACCACCACCCGGGAGGGATCCTCGAACTGTGACCAGTACTCGTGGCCAGCCGCTTCGGGCATTCGCTCCAACGCCCCGACGTAGGTGTCCACGACATGATCTCCTACAGATCGGGTTTGGTACTCCTCACTGGCCAGCAAGTGAGTGGCAATCGTTTCGATTGCATACCCGTTTGCGAGCAGGCCACCCCAGTAGACCGCACCTGCTTGGTCTGCTTCGCGGCCCAAGACGGCCCTGTACAGGCGGGCTGCCTGGTGGATGTGGGCATCTCCGAAAACTTGGGACTTGTATGCGGGTGCGACCGAGTTCGCTGAAGCAGGAGCGGATGGCAGAGCGACGATCGATGACACCACAAGGAGTGAGGCAATCGCTGCGCGACGAATCAACTGGTGGCGGTGCATGGCGCACGAGTATTGGAGCATTTGGGCTGTAATCCTCAGGTGAATCGACCTATTCGGGTGTGAAACGGAACACATCACCGAACGAACAGCCCACTTCGCCATCCACTGCGGGCGAAGCGCTACGGGCAGTGAACTCTTTCCCTTGGCCGGCCGGCACCGTCACTTCGGCAAATCCGTCTCGCAGCCGCTCGTCGCTCACAACGAAACGAACCGTGATGAGATACGCCCGCTCGCTCTCGAGGGGATTGACAACCACCCCGGTCATGGCGGCACCGTCGTCGTTGGTGCATTCTCTGATTTCGAGCAACTCCTGTTTGGTTTGCTCGGACAGTTCACGCTCTTCTCCCAGAGGTGCCTGCTCCACGCCGAGCACGTCGTCTTCTTCGAAATCGACAAAATCGCCCTGGCTTACGGTGAACCCCAACACATCGAGCCGCACAAACTGCACCAGGAGGAGGCAGACAACCACGCCCACGACAAGACCCGCGTAGGAACGACGTCGGAGCGGCCGTGGCCCCACCCGGTCGTGGGGAAGCGGCGGCGGGAGCGAGTCGGCAAGGGCGAACACCGCGGCGGAGGCTGGGCCGTACTGAGGGTTGAAACCAACACTTGGCGATGATGCGTGGTCGCTGTGTACCGGCCAGTAGCGGCCATCACTTCGCTGCTCCCACCCCGTGGGTGGTGGCCACGGATACTCTCGGCCGTTCCAGGCAACGTAGCTGTCGCTCACGGTGCCATGGTCTCACACGTTTGACTTCGGGATTCGCACGTCGTGATCGTGGTCCTACTTGCGTTGTGGGTCGGTTGCGACATCGTCCGAAGTTGACGGCCGCCGGTCGACGAGGCCCAGTTCGGTTTCCAGGCGCAAGACCCGGCGCAGAAGTTCTTCCACCTGGGTCTCCACATCGACAAGGCGATCGTTCCGAGACGGGCCGCCGGTCGTGGACGGCCCGACCTCGGCAAGCACCGTGTCAGCATGCACAGAGTTGGCATCGACTACGCCCCCCAGCAGATGCATGAATCGGTTCTGACTCTGGCCGGGGCCACGACCGAGATCGACCACCAGCGGACGATCAGCGACAGCCAGATCTTCTAAAACCGATTCCACGGCATCGACCGAGTCGAAACTCACATACCGCTCGGTCCGTGTTCGGATCTCACCGGGCGTCTGGGGCCCCCGCAGCAACATGATCGCCACGACCGCCAGCTGCGCCTCGTCCAAGCCGAGTGCTTCGTCGAGCACGTGTTTGTGTTTGTCGGTACGGCCCGAGGAGATGCTACGGCAGAGTTTGTTCGCCCGAAGTTCCATCATCGCGGCGATGACATCTCGTTCGCTGTAGTCGGTGACCGGTGCTCGGTTGGTCTTCTGATTGCAGGCGTTGACCAGCGCATTGGTCGTGAGCGGGTAGTGCTCGGGCGTTGTTGCTCGCTTCTCGATGAGACTTCCGAGAACCCGAATTTCGACAGCGGTGAGTTCCATCAGCTCTGAGGCTAACTCCGGTGAAGTTGAGACGTGGCCAACTTCACCTCACCCGATGGGAACTCCTGAGCTGTTTCGAGCGACCATTGACAGGTGCTTCGCGATCGATCCCTCCGCGTTCGGGTGATGTGTTCGGTGTTGATTCTGGGGTCGTTTCTCGCCGGCTGTGGCGATGCAGAATCACCGGCGGATCTGAGTGCGGTTGCGCTCGACGGCCGCTCACTGGCCCTGGCTTCGGGCTGTTCCGCATGCCACGGCAAAAACGGTGAAGGCGGCGTCGGACCGAGCTGGCAGGGTCTCTCCGGCTCACAAGTCACCTTCACCGATGCGACATCATTGATCGCCGACGCCGACTACCTCAGCGAATCGATACACGACCCCTCGGCCCGCGTTCGCGACGGATATACCGTGAAGATGCCTCTGAATTCGCTGACCGAAGAAGAAATACAGAAGGTTGTCGCCTACATCCAGGAGCTGAAGTGAACGTTCGTCTCCTGGTGGTAGTCGCTGCGGCATCGATCCTTCTCACCTCCTGTGGGGAGGACCAAACGACCCTGAGCGGTTTCGAGCGAATCCCAACCCCGATCGTCAACAACGCTCAACTGCCCGAAGCGACCAATGGGGGCGAACCATTCCACTTCGAGGCCGACGGCGGTGCTCAGCTGTTGGTTGTCTACTTCGGGTTCACGAACTGTCCTGATGTGTGCCCCACAACGCTGGCTGATCTCCGAGTGGCGCTCGGATCCTTGGACGCCCAAGAACGTGCAATCATCGAAACAGCCATGGTCACCGTCGATCCGAACCGAGATACCGACGACGTGCTCACTGGATACGTACGCTCGTTCCTGCCTGATGCGGCCGCGATTCGGACAACTGTTGACCCCGATCTGCGCGTGGTAGCCGATGCGTTCGGCGCCGATTACGACGTGACCGTCGACGACGATGGCAACGTCGACGTCGTCCACACCGGGTCCCTGTATGCGGTCAACCGGGCAGGTGAGTTGCTGGTCAGCTGGCCCTTCGGCGTGCCGGCAGATGACATCTCCAACGATCTGCGGCTGCTGTTGGAGCGCGAGGCTGCATGAGCCGGCTTCTGATTTTGGCCATGGCAGCGATGGTCGCGGTGTCAGCCTGCTCGGGCGCCGATGATTCGTTCGGGGTCGGCGAGTCCTCCGACACAACCTCTGCCGACTTCTTCTATGAGATTCCCGTCGGGGCGGGCGAGCAGCTCGATGCTGGCACGCCTCTGGAAATTCTCCCTGGCGAGCTACGTGCAAAGGTAGGTCAGGCGATCGAGATCGTGAACCTCGACGACCGAGGTCACCTTGTTGGTCCATGGTTCGTCGGCGCCGGTGAAACTCTCCGTCAGGAATTCACATCCGCAGGTGAATTCATCGGGATTTGTACCGTGCACCCGAGCGGCGAGATCAGAGTGATCGTGGAGGACTCGTGAGGCGCCTTGCAGCGTTCTTCGCAGCGGTGTTCATTGTCATGGTGGGCGTCGCCGCACCGGTGAGCGCAGACCCGCCCGGTCCGACCGAGTATCTGAGCACAATCCAGGCTGTTGAACCACCGACCGGCAGCATTGCTGTCCGAATGATCGGTGGTGACAGCTTCTTCGAGGTCTCCCAACTCGAGCCGGTGCTGATCGAGGTGGTCGGATACCAGGGCGAGCCCTATCTCCGGATCAGTCCCGACGGCGTGGTCGAGGAGAACCGGCTGTCGGCCTCCACGTATCTGAACCAGGAGCGGTACGGCGCAGGTGACATCGTTCCCGACTTCGTCGAAAACGACGCAGATCCAGATTGGGTGCAGGTCGGTACCGGCGGACGGTATGCGTGGCATGATCACCGGTCCCACTGGATGAACCCCAAGCGGCCACCGGGTGCCGAACCTGGTGACACGATCCTCGAGGCTGTCATTCCGCTCCGTGTGGACGGCAACGACGTGAGCGTCACTGTGGTCTCGATTCTGGAAGAGCCGGCGTCCCCGCTCCCGGCGATCGGAGGCGCGGCCGTGGGGCTCGTGGCAGCGGCGCTTCTGATGCGCCGCCAGATGGTCGCGCTGAGCGGTACTCACGGCAGGCCTGGCGTTGATGGCCGGGGTTGTGGCCGTCGTATCGGTGCCAGCCGAAACGGGTCCCCCGTTCACGCTGTGGTTTCCTCCCGCCCTGAGCGTGGTGGCCTTGATCGGCGCGCAGCTACTCCGTTCACGTTCATCCAACCCGTTGGGTCATGTTGGTTTGCTGCTCGTTGCCGGCACCCAGCTACTGCTGTGGGGACTTCTGGGGCGATCAGCTCTCGCGAATCCGATCCTTCCCACGTACCTCCCGTGGTCGGTCCACCGGTTCATTGTCGCACTCTCGCTGGTCGTCGGAGTTGCCGTGCTCCTGACTGCGGCACACCAACTGTGGGCCCTGCTGCGGGGCGGGCCATCGCAGCCGGTCACCGCCACCTGAGAACCTGGTCGAGGGTTTACACGATTCGACGACGGTTCTGATCTAGGGTGTCAGAGGATCGCCCCAGAGGAGGAGCCTTCGGATGTCAGACTCAAATGCTCAGACCCCGCCGGGTTGGTATTACGCCGCCGGTGACCCACCAGGAACCCAGCGGTACTGGGACGGCTCCCAATGGCAGGGGGGCCCTCAGCCGGTGGCAGCCGGAGGGCCGGGTGGAGTAGCCGTTGGGGCGGCCACGCTCGCCGATCCCGGCCGACGTCTGCTCGCCAGAATCATCGACGGTCTCGTGCTGCTCATTCCGGTGCTCATCGTCGCCGGTGTTCTGGGTCAGGGTTTTGTTGGTGGTCTGGCCACATTCCTCGTTTCTGCGGCCTATGAGGTCTACTTGCTCGGTACTCGCGGGGCGACCGTTGGCAAGTCGGTGATGTCGGTCAAGGTGGTCAACGAGGACTACAGCGACATAAACATGGAAACCGCCGCGCGGCGTTTCGCGATCAATGTCGTCAGCGTGATCCCCGGCATTGGTCAGCTGATCAATCTGCTCGTGTTCGTCGCATCGATCGTCATGATCTTCACCGACAGTCAACGTCAGGTCGTGTGGGACAAGATCGCGAAAACACTGGTGATCAGCACCAAGTAGTCAACGAACGCTATGACTGACCAAAGTGGTCAGACTCCACCGGGCTGGTATTACGCCGCCGGTGATCCGCCCGGAACACACCGCTATTGGGATGGACGTCAATGGCAGGGTGGCCCTCAGCTCATTCCAGGGCAGTCGCCTGGAAATTCAGCAGCAGTTGGGCAGAAGGCCGATCTGGGTTCGCGGTTCGTGGCGTTCCTGATCGATACGGCTATCGGGGTTTTCCTCTTCATCGTCCTCCTGATTCTCGTCGGCGTCCTTGCCGCGATATCCGACGCCCTCGGAGGGATCGCATTTGTCTTGGGTTATGTCGGAATCCTCGGTTTCTACATCTGGAACTACATGATCCGGCAGGGCAGAACCGGTCAGACGATCGGCAAGCAGCAGCAGGGAATCGCTTTGCTTGGCCTCGACGGGCACCCCGTTGGTGGATGGAAGGCACTCGGCCGGTACTTTCTCGGGGGCATCATCGACAACGCCTGCTTGATCAACACCCTGTGGATCTTTTTCGACTCCAACAACCAGCGTCTGGCCGACAAGATCATCGACGCCAACGTCTTCAAGGTCTAGAACGGCAACTGAAGGCTGGTCGGTGGCGGAATATCGCTTGTCGAAAGCCTGACCGCCCAGATCACGAGGACCAGCACAACATTTCCAAGGAGCAGACGGGTGCGGAATAGGCGCGAGACCGTGCCGCCCAGTGCGCTGAAGCCCACCACCGTCGCCAGCTGAGCGAGTACCAGCACGGTGAACGGGTGCCGAGCCCACGCGGTTGAGACGTCGAGTCGGGCCAGCGAGAAGGCCGCCCGGGTTGTCCCACACAGAGGGCAATATCCACCGGTGCATCGTCGAAACGGGCAGATGATCAGGCCGTCATCGTGGCCGAACGCCAGTGCGATGAGAACTCCAATCCCGAGACCGGTGATATCGGCTGTGCGGTCTCGCCCCGCAAACCAGTGCCGAGAACCGATAGCTGTCATTCGGCTTTGCGAGCTCCATCAGCATCGAACTCGGCGGAGCATTCGGGCTCGGCGAGCAGATCGAGAAGATCGGATCTGGCCCGCGCCACACGGGATCGGACCGTGCCGATCGGGCACTGCAAGATCTCAGCGGCCTCGGCGTAGGACAATCCGGCGAGCTGAGTGAGCACAATCACTTCACGCCGATCCGGTCGAAGCTGTTGGAGAAGCAGTTCGTTGTCGATCGAACCGGTCCGATCGAACTCGGGCGAGTCGGGCAGTTCCACAGGTGACATGTGCTTGCGCCAGCGAGTCTTTGAACGCACGGCGTCGGCACAGGTGTTGCGGGCGATGGTCATCAGCCACGCTCGAGCGGAACCGTCGTTACGGAAACGAGGCAGAGAGCGGAGCGCGCGGACAAAAACTTCTTGGGCCAGGTCCTCTGCATTGTCTGGATCACCGAGATGTCGACACAGGTCAAGCACCGGTTGCTGAGCAGCGCGGATGAATGATTCGGCGGCATGCCGGTCACCGTCCCTGGCCCGGAGTGCGAGTGAAGTCCAGTCGTCGATACATGCATGATGCCACCGGCGGGAACCGGATCGTGCAGTCGTGCGACAAACCAAACATGGAATGCGACGACGCCCGCATGTGGATCTCCACCCGGATCGATGGCGAACAGGTAGCCGATGTTGACCTTGTCGACGCTCATATCGCCACGTGCGAAGAGTGCGCGACCTTTGCCGGGGAAGCCCACCGGCTCAAACGGGTCATGGCATTTCGTCCGGTTCGTGACGAACCGCTCGATCTGGCCCGACTCGTCCTGAACAAGGCGGGTGCGCCGAATCTTGGATCGGGAGAATGGAAGCGAACGCTGCTCGCAGCGACGGGTTTCACGCTCCTTTTGCTGTCCATCCCCGGTGTGTTGTTCGGGAGCACGATGCTCGGAACCGAACTCGGTGCAACCGATCACAGCGGACGGCATCTGGGAGCATTCGGTGCTGCGCTAGCTTTCGGTTTCATCTACGCAGCCTGGCGACCCGAGCGAGCTATCGGACTCGTACCGCTCACGTCGGCGTTGGGTGCCATGATCATTCTCACCGGCATCATCGATGTCGCACGAGGGTTGTCCAACGGCATGGCCGAGATGAGCCACATGCTCGAGTTGATAGGCGTTGTGCTCCTGTGGGAGATCTCCGGCAGTCGCCGCCGACTTTGGCAATTGTCGGGCCGTATAGCGCTGCACTGAGGGACAGATCAGCCCACGATCTGACGACCGATGATCTCTTTCATGATTTCGTTGGTGCCGCCGTAGATCTTCTGCACGCGTGCGTCTCGCCAGGCCCGGGCGATCGGGTATTCCTCCATATAGCCATAACCGCCATGGAGTTGCAGGCACCGATCCATGACTCGACACTCGAGCTCGGTGGTCCACCACTTGGCCTCGGCTGCGTCCTCGGCGGTGAGTTCCCCAACGAGGTAGGCCTCGGTCTGGCGGTCGAGGAAGACCTGAGCGATATCGAGTTCGGTCTTCATCTCGGCGAGCTCGAACTTGGAATTCTGGAACGTACCGATCGGCTGCCCGAACGCGGTTCGCTCCTTGACATAGTCAACGGTCCAACCGAAGGCAGCGTGAGCATGTGCGACCGCGCTTATGGCGAGGCTGAGCCTTTCTCGGGGCAGATTTCGGACCAGCCCGAAGAAACCATCTCCCTCGTTGCCGAGAAGGTTCTCTGCCGGGACTCTCACATCGGAGAAGAAAAGCTCGGCCGTGTCCTGGGCGTGCATTCCGATCTTGTCGAGGTTCCGGCCACGGCTGAACCCGTCCATTCCCTCCTCGACGACCAGAAGGCTCATTCCACGATGTTTCTGCGATGGGTCGGTTTTGGCGGCGACGATCACGAGGGAAGAGTTGATCCCGTTCGTGATGAAGGTCTTGGAACCGTTGATCACGTAGGTGTCGCCATCCCGTACCGCCGTCGTACCGATGGAAGCCAGATCAGATCCGGTTCCCGGTTCGGTCATCGCAATTGCGGTCATCGAGTCTCCCGAACAGATTCCAGGTAGCCATCGGGCCTTCTGTTCGTCGTTGGCCATTTCTGTGAAATACGGCAAACAGATGTCGTTGTGGAGGGTCATGCACATTCCGCTCGCCATGACACCGGCTCGCTGAACCTCTTCGTTCAAGACGACGTTGAATCGCCAGTCGTCAACGCCGCCGCCTCCGTACTTCTCGTCCACTTCAATTCCGAGAAATCCCATCTCTCCCGCTTTTTTGAACATGGCAACGTCGACGTTGCCGGCGGCTTCCCACGTCTCGGCATTCGGGACGATCTCCGCTTCGATGAACGCCCGAGCGCTCTGACGGAACTGCTCGTGGTCATCGTTGAAAAGGGTTCGGGTCAACATGGTTTCCACACTACCGATCACCTGGCTGGAAGCTGAAGACGAACAACGTTCACGGGCCGCCGTGGGTTCGAGCCCGCGTTGGGCGGGCCTACCCTCTATGGCCTATGTCCGCGGTCTTCCCCGCATCCGATGATCTCGATGTCGTCACCGTCGTACTGACCGGCGGGGTCGGCCCAACGAAGGCGCAGTATGACGCCCTGATCGGATCGTTGAGAGGACCGGTGAAGGTCGTGGCCGCCGACAGCGGCGCAGATCACGCACGAGCGCTTGGTGTTCGTGTTGATGTCGCAGTTGGCGACTTCGATTCAGCCTCCGATGTCACTCGGGTCTGGCTGTCCCAGCAGGGTTCGGAGGTGCGAGAGTTCGGTCCCCACAAGGACCAGAGCGATCTGGAGCTGGCACTCGAGGCCGCCAGCGAAGACGACCCCGAAGTGATCTACGTTCTCGGGTTGGGCGGCGGCCGGCCAGACCACGCTCTGCTGAATCTCGTCGTCCTGGCCGACGTTCGCTGGAGTACGTCCCGAGTCTTCGGCCTTGCTGAGGAGTGTTGGATCAGTGTTGTGCGAGAAGAAACCGAGATCAGGGGTGCACTCGGATCCTTGGTGTCACTCATTCCGATCGGGGGACCAGCGTCGGTCAGCACCGCTGGACTGTTGTTCAGTCTGGACGCAGAAGAACTCAGCCCGACCAGCGCCCGTGGTCTGAGCAATGTGCTGGCTGGCAGCCGGGCGACGGTTCGGGTAGAGGAAGGTGTGCTGCTCACCATGCAACCGATCGACGAGAGCTCAGAACGTGTCTGAATCATCACGACGGGATCGTCGGCAGCGCAGGGCGGCCAAGAGGGCCGCCCGCCGTAGCTGGCCTCAGCGCCTTCTGATCTCAGCAAATGTTGTCGGCATCTTTCTCGCACTTGGTTCGGCCTATCTCATCAAGAACAGTTTCGGCCGAATCGAGAGAATCGAACGGGTTGAACTCACCGGTTCGCTGACACCGCTGGAGGTCGGTTCGGAACCGGGTGAGCGTGTGCTCAATGTTCTGCTCGTGGGATCTGATTCCGCAGCTTCGCTCGATCCTGACAACCCCATCAACCAGGGTCGTCAGGGTGAGCGGAATGGCGACGTCATCATCGTGGCCCACATCGATGAACGGGACGGATCGGCTGCACTGCTTTCGTTTCCGCGCGATCTCTGGCTTCCTATCGCCGGCAGAGATCGGGACGCAAAGATCAACAGCGCCTTCGCGGTCGGAGGTCCCGCGATGCTCATCGACACCATCGAGCAGGACTTCGGCATTCCGATCAATCATTACGTGAACGTCGATTTCGCCGGATTCCAGGGTCTGGTGGATGCCCTGGGGGAAGTGGAGGTGTGGTTCGACGAGCCCGCACGGGACTGGAACACGCGCACCAATTCCTCCCAGACCGGGTTCGAAATGCTCGAACGCGGCCGTCAAGCGCTCGATGGCCCCACCGCGTTGGCCTATGTCCGGTCCCGCTACTACCAAACTCTGGACGAGGACGGTCGGTGGGTGGGCGGCCTGGCCGAGGCCAGTGATCTGAACCGAATCAAGCGCCAGCAGGACTTTCTTCGTCAAGTCACCGCGCAGGCGATTGCATCGGGGTCCCGAAATCCGTTCGTGTTCAACGGACTGATTGATGCAGCTATAGAACACGTCACGCTTGACCAGGAACTCAGCCCCGCCCTGTTGCTCGATATCGGCAATGCGTTTCGGGAGTTCGACAGCGACAGCCTCCTGGCGTACAGCCTTCCCGCCGAGTTCGGATGGGTCGGGTCGGCGAGTGTTCTCTTCGTCGATGAAGAACAGGCCGTACCGATTCTTGAACTCTTTCGTGGAGCGAGAGTGGACGATCCACGCACGGTCCGTAGCGAAATCGTCCATGTTGCATCGAGGACCGACGAGGCCGCGGACCTTGCGCAGTCGCTGTTGATCCGGGGATTTGGTACCGCACCTGCAGCGGTCGTCCCTCTGGACCACGGTGGCATAGCCGTCCGTCACGCTCCCGATGCGCGGCAGGCGGCAGAGGTGATCGCAGCGGAGCTGGCTGAACCGGTCGCATTCGTTGAGGACCCAGCGCTGTCGGGCCGCACCGTTGTTGTTTCTTTGGGTGATCCCGCGCTACCGGCCCCTGTCAACCCAGACAGCGGTGCGCCCTCAGATGAAGCAGATGCTGGCGGAGCGGCCCAACTCGACGGTGTCGCTGTCCAAGAACCACCTCCGAGCGGGTCAACTGAAGCCACTTGTGGCCGATAAAGGTTGTGCGGGTGCACCGTAACCACGGATCGATCCCAAGTCGGGTAGATCCGCCCAGCGAAGCCCCCGCAGTACCCATCGCTAGCCTGCAAAGGTTGGCGGAAACCTGTAAGTGACGGAGAAACAGACGTGGCAACGATCGCTGTAATCGGAACCGGATACGTAGGCCTCACAACCGGGGCGTGTTTTGCGCACCTCGGTCACGATGTGATCTGTGCCGATATCGATGCAGAGAAGATCGCCCGGCTCCAGGACGGCCAGATCCCGATCGTCGAAGAAGGACTCGACCGAATCGTGGCCGAGGCGCTGGCCGCCGGAAAGATCAGTTTCGTGGTCGGTGCCACCAACGCCAGTGAGCACTGCGAGTTCCACTACTTGTGTGTGCCGACTCCCCAGGATTCGGATGGATCAGCCGATCTCAGCTATCTGAAAGCCGCCGCAGCAGAAATCGGACCGACACTTCCTGCTGACAGTGTTGTTGTGAACAAGTCGACTGTTCCGGTGGGATCCACCGAGGTTGTCGCCAAGCACCTGAACAGGCCCGATGTGCAGGTTGTATCCAATCCGGAATTCTTGCGTGAAGGAACCGCCGTTCAGGACTTCCTGCATCCGGACAGAGTCGTCATCGGCTCCAGCGATCAGGAAGCTGCGATTCGGGTGGCAGCGCTGTACAGCAGAGTGCGCGCCCCGATCATGGTCACTGATCCGGTAACGGCGGAGACGATCAAGTACGCCAGCAACGCCTTTCTCGCAACCAAGCTGAGCTTCGTGAATGCCATTGCCAACCTTTGTGAACACGTGGGCGCCGACGTCGACGAGGTCACGTTGGGGATGGGGTATGACACGCGCATCGGCAAGGAGTTCCTGAAACCCGGCCCGGGCTGGGGTGGAAGTTGTTTCCCCAAAGATGTGGCGGCGCTGGCCCGTATCGCAGACGACTACGGCTACGACTTCACGCTGCTGCGTGAAGTCCTCAACGTGAACACACTGCAGTTCGAGCGAACCGCACAAAAGGTTCTCGATGCGTTGGGCCCAGATCTCGCGGGCAAGAAAGTGGCCGCGTGGGGTCTCACGTTCAAGGCCGGCACCGATGATCTTCGCGATTCCCCGGCGATCGAAGTTCTCCAGCGAGTCAGCGGAGCGGGCGCCCAGGTAGTCGCTTTCGATCCGGCAATACCGGCCGAGATTCCTCAGTTGCCGCTGGTGACAGTCGCTTCAGATCCGCTGGTTGCGGCCAAGGACGCGGACGTGCTCGTCGTTCTCACCGAATGGCCGGAGTTCAAGTATGTCGATTTCGATCAACTGGCTGATCAGATGCGGGGTCGTATAGTGATAGACAGCCGGAATCTGCTCGATCGCTCGATTCTCAAGCGTCGGCACTTCGACGTCATCGGTATCGGACGCTAGAGGTGGCCAGGATCGTCGTCACCGGAGGCGCCGGCTTCCTCGGATCAAATCTATGCCGGAGCCTGCTAGATCGTGGTGACGAGGTGGTATGTCTCGACAACTTCGTGACCAGCTCGGAGGAGAACATCGAGGGACTCTTCGGCCGTCAGGGTTTCTCGTTCTCCAATCAGGACGTGACGAACCACATCTGGGTGCCGGGTCCGGTGGATACCATCATGCATCTTGCCTCGCCGGCATCACCCATCGATTTCGAGAAGATCCCGATTCAGATCATGAAGGTGGGCAGCCTCGGAACCCACAACTGCCTGGGATTGGCCCGTGCCAAGGGGGCGACGTTCCATCTCAACTCCACCAGTGAGGTCTATGGCGACCCGTTGGTCCATCCTCAACCAGAGACGTATTGGGGCAATGTCAATCCCAATGGACCTCGGAGTGTGTACGACGAAGCCAAACGATTTGCCGAGGCGCTGACACTTGCGTACGAGGCCACAACACGATATCGACGTGCGGATCGTCCGCACATTCAACACCTACGGTCCGCTGATGCGGCCCGACGATGGTCGGGTGGTGTCGAACTTCATCACCCAGGCGTTGCGGGGTGAGCCGCTGACGATTTACGGCGATGGCACTCAGACCCGCAGCTTCTGTTATGTGACCGATCAGATCGAAGGACAGTTGGCGCTGCTGGACAGTGGCTACACCCAACCGGTCAACATCGGCAGCGATGTCGAGTTCACGATGCTCGAACTGGCCGAGCATGTGGTGGACATCACCAACAGTTCGGCCGGCATCGTGCATCAACCGTTGCCCCAAGACGATCCCACCCAACGTAAGCCCGACCTCACGGTCGCCAAGCGTGAACTCGGATGGTCACCCAAAGTGCCTCTCCGGCAGGGGCTCGAACTCACCAGCGCATACTTCGCCGAGAAACTCGGTCTCACCTAGCCGACCTTGGGCCCGCATTGGGCACAGAACTGAGCAAGGCTCCACGATTGGCAGGCTCAGGCCCGATGATGGCAAGTAGCATCGAAGCTGATGAGGGTTGCCGTTACCGTTGAACAATTCTGGCATCCGGTTCCGGGTGGCACCGCCCGGGCCACCCACAAGACGGTACGTGCGCTTCAGCGGGCTGGACAAGCTGATCTCGTCGGCGTCGCTGCGGCTCATCCCGACGCCATGGAGGGGAGCGAACTGACGATCCCGGTAGTCCACAGCCGACTCAAGCGCCCGCTTCTGTACGAGTCGTGGCTACGGCTGAACCGTCCCAGGATTCAACCGATGGTCGACGGTTGTGATCTCATTTGGGCCTCGGCCATGGTGCCTCCACCAAGGGGCAACTCGGCGATGATCACCACTGTCCACGATCTCGAATTCCTCGATCACCCGGAGTGGCATACCAACCGAGGGCGTAGCTTCTTTCCACGGGCATTCGCTGCGGCTGTCGATCGTTCCGACGTGATCGCCTGTCCATCTCGAACCGTGGCCGATCGCTGCGTGCGCGCCGGCGTATCGGCGGATCGCATCCGTGTCATTCCCTGGGGGGTGTCTCCGAAACGAGTCGATGCTGTAGAGGTCGCTGAGATCCGGGCCCACTACGACCTTCCCGAGACGTTCGTTCTCTGGGTCGGAACGAGCGAACCTCGCAAGAACCTCGATGGATTGGCACAGGCGATGCAGAAGCTGGACGTGCCGATCGCAGTGGTCGGCCCTGACGGCTGGAATCTGAAGGCCGAGGATGTGCTGAATCCGCTGGGTGAGCGATGTCATCGCCTGGGCAAGGTGCCCGATCGCGACCTGCACGGTCTGTACGCAGCTGCGTCAGTCTTTGCGTTTCCTTCTCATGCCGAAGGGTTCGGGCTTCCCGTGCTCGAAGCGATGGCGCAGGGAACGCCCGTGGTCACGTCGAGGCGAACTGCCACCGAAGAAGCGGCTGGTGGCGCAGCGCTGTTGGTGGACCCGTCGAACCCCGATGAGATCGCTGATGCGCTCACCGGGATCCTGGCCGATGAGGTGATGGCAGCTCGTCTCACCGCCCTCGGACTGGATCGCGCCCACGAGATGAGCTGGGACGCCACCGCGGCCGGATACGGAGCAGCGTTCGCCGACGCGGTCGGCTAGGACCGGCACCCGATGGAAACGGTTGGCGTCAACTTGTTGTGGCTCGATCCGGGTGTGGTCGGCGGAAGCGAGGAGTACACGCTGAGTTTGCTTCGAGCTGTCCATGAATTGGATCCTCTGGATCTCGAACTTCGACTCTTCGTCCAGAAATCGTTGTGTGATCACCATCCCGATCTCGAGAAGCGGTTCGAGATCTTGACCGCACCACGCTTGCCAGGGGGCAAGGCCGGTCGGGTCGTCACCGAACACACATGGCTTTCTCGTCAGAGCGCTGCGGTGTCCCTCGTGCACCACGCCGGGGGCCTGATCCCCGCTGGATCCCCATCGAGACCGATGCTGACGATCCTGGACCTTCAGCCACTCGATATGCCCGAGAATTTCGGGGTAGTGAAGCGGAACTGGCTAGGACGGATGATTCCGCGATCCATCGAATCTGCGTCGGCGATTGTGACGCCGAGCCGTTTCACGGCGTCCAGGGTCACCGAACTCTTTGGTGTGGCTCGAGACCGGATCCACGTGGTGCCGTTTGGATTGGAGTCAACGACACGACCAACGAGCCCGCCTCCCGGAGATGGTCCTGTCTTCCTGTATCCAGCCATTGCCTATCCTCACAAGCGCCACGCCGATCTCATCGAGGCATTCTCGCTTGTGCGGGTCGAGCACTCCGACGCTCGCCTGATCCTCACCGGTGGAGAGGGGCCCCTAACGGCCGATCTTCGCGCCCAGATAGAGGCTGAAGGACTGGAGAGCGCAATTTCGATAACAGGCCGGATTCGAGCGCGACGAACTCCTGTCACTGATGGGTTCGGTGACCGCTGTGGTCATACCGTCCGAGTACGAGGGGTTTGGTCTTCCCGCGCTCGAGGCCATGAGCCTCGGTACCCCGGTGATCGTGGCGGATGCAGGCTCCTCTCCCGAGGTCGTAGGCGATGCCGGAATCGTTGTACCCCCCAGGCAGCCTGCTGTGTTGGCACGTGCGATGGGTTCGTTGATAGTCGACCCCCACGCTCGAAAACGGTTGAGCGAAGCGGGATTGGTTCGGGCTGCGACGTTCGAGTGGAAGAGGTCGGGGCAAGCGTTGATTTCGGCCTACCGTGACGCTCTTGCTTACATCCAGAACACATGATGCTTTCTGATGCGGATTCTTGTTCTTTGCCCACATTTCGCCCCTGATCTGCACGCAGCCACCGGCGAGGTCATGACCGAGTTGGTTCGGTCTCTGACCGACCGCGGCCACATGGTTGATGTTGTCACCTCGTTGCCGTGGTATCGGGATCATGATGTGGAGCCGGAGTGGAGGGGCCGACCGGTCAGATCCGAGAGCACTGATTTCGGATCGGTGACGAGGGTCTGGCCGTTTCCAACCGACAAAGGCAGTGTTGTCTCGAGATCGCTCGCCTTCGCCGCCCAAACGGCCCTCTCGCTTCTGGTGGCTCTGCCAAAGCAACGACCCGACATCGTGCTGGCGATGTCGCCCCCGATCTTCTTCGGCAGCGCGGGACGACTTCTGGCCCGAAGATTCAAGGTCCCGTTCGTCTTCAACGTGCAAGACATCTTTCCCGATGTCGCGGTCGAACTCGGCATGTTGACCAACGAGCGGGCGATCAAGGTCGCACGGCGATTGGAACGGTCGCTCTACGACAGCGCCGACGCGGTCACGGTTCTGAGTGAAGACCAGGCTCGCAACGTACGGGCGAAGATGGTGAAACCGGAGAACGTACAGATCATCCCGAATTTCGTGGACACCAGCCGGGTGAGAGTGGTGGATCGGATGACTGAGTACCGGGGGCGTCACGGTATCGATGACGAACTTGTCGTCATGTACTCGGGCAATGTCGGCTTCAGCCAGAGTTTTCACTTGGTCGAGGCGGCCGCGGTCCATTTCGCTGACAGGTCCGATGTCCGATTCGTCATCAACGGTGAGGGCGCTGCCCGCGCCGATGTCGACCGCTGGGCCCAACCCATGCCGAATGTGATTGTTTCGGACTTCGCCCCGCGAGAAGCGGTCTCCGATGTTCTCGGTACCGCCGACATTCACCTGATCCTCCTGAGCGCCGGGCTGGCCCAGTCCAGTACGCCGAGCAAGCTGTATGGAATTCTGGCGGCAGGGCGACCGGTCTTGGCCTCCATTGATCTCGGCAGTGATGCTGACCAGGTGATACACCGGTCCGGAGCCGGACTCACCGTGCCCCCAGATGACCCCTCGGCCTTCATCGAGGCCCTTGATGAACTGCTCTCTGATCGAGCCCACTTGGAGGAACTGGGTCGCAGGGCCCAGGAGTTCGTGGGTCAACTGCTCACCCCTGACCAGCAAGCACAGGCCTATGAGCGTCTATTTGTCCAGCTGGGATCGATGTAGCCTGAGAACACTCTCACCCGCCGGCAACATGTAAAGGCAGTCTTCAATCCGCGCAGTGATCCTCGTAGGCGGATTCGGCACACGACTCCGACCGCTCACCCTGTCGGCGCCGAAGCAGATGCTTCCTGTCAACGGTCTCACGATGCTCGAGCGGGTGGTTATGAACCTGGCTCGTGGTGGGGTCACCGAAGCGGTACTTGCGCTCGGCTACCTGCCCGAAGTCTTCCAGGACGAGTTCCCAACCGGCGAGATCGCAGGCGTCGAAATGCACTATGCGGTGGAGCCCGAACCGCTCGACACCGGTGGTGCCATCGGCTTTGCCGCTCGATTTGCCGGGTTCACCGACCAGACGTTCATCGCTCTGAACGGAGATGTGATCAACGATCTCGATATCGCAGCACTCGTAGCGCAACATCGCGCCTTTGGTGGAGAAGGAACCATACATCTCACGCCGGTTGATGACCCGTCGCGCTTCGGTGTCGTTCCCATACATGCCGATGGACGAGTGGAAGCGTTCATCGAGAAACCGCCGGCTGACGAAGCACCCACCAACTGGATCAACGCCGGTACCTACGTTCTCGAGCCGTCTGTACTCGACCGGATCCCGGAAGGGGAAAAGGTCGAGCATCGAACGGGCTGTCTTCCCGGCCATGGTCACCGACGGCTCGTTGTTCGCCGTTCAAGAGGCTGGCTACTGGGTCGATGCGGGAACTCCGGAGAGCTACCTCAAGGTCGCTCTCGATCTGGTGAACGGCGTCCGCAGCACAGAACCGGCGATCGCCGCAGACACCATCATTCACGACGGCGCAATCGTGGAGAACTCCATCGTCGAGTCGGGTGTCGTCGTCGATGCCGGTGCAACTGTGCGGGGCTCGATGATCCACCGCGGGGCACGGATCGGTTCCGATGCGCAGATCATCGACTCCATCGTCGGACCGAATGCGCTCATCGGCACAGCTGCAAGGTTGTCGGACCTCACCGTTGTCGGTGACTCCGAAACCGTAGAAGCGCACTCCGCTCATGTCGCGGCGAGGATCCCGAGCGACAATTAGGGGCTCGACGCCACTTTGCGTCCGCTGCGTTTTGCCGAAAGAATCGGCTGATGGACTTTGAAACGATCCTGTACAGCGTTGCCGACAGTGTTGCCCACATCAGGTTGAACAACCCGGAGGGTGCCAATGCGGTCACTCCGCTGTTCTCCCGCGAGTTCCGGGCGGCGATGCTCGAGGCACACGTGGACGATGAGGTTCGAGCTGTCTGTGTCACCGCCGAAGGAAAGGTCTTCTGCGCTGGAGGTGATCTGAAGTTGTTCGCAGCTGAAGGTGAGAACGTCGGTCGCGTGGCTTCTGACATGCTCACCGACTATCACGGTGCGCTCTACCGCATGAACGCGATGCCGAAACCCGTGGTGGCCGGTGTCGGCGGCGCAGCCGGCGGGGCCGGAATGTCGTTGGTCTGCGCCTTCGATCTGGTCGTGGCGGCCGAGAACGCGAAATTCATCATGGCCTACACCAAGGCCGGTGTTACCCCCGATGGCACCAGCACGTACTTCTTGGCCAGGCATGTGGGCGTGCGTCGGGCTTTGGACCTTGTCCTGAACAATCGCATGCTGAGCGCCCAGGAGGCCGAACAGTGGGGCCTCGTCAACCGGGTCGTTCCCAAGGGTGAGGCCGATTCAGCGGCGTTGGCGATGGCAGGAGAACTGGCCGCTGGACCCGGTTACGCACTGGGCCATGCAAAGAAGCTCGTCTATGCCGGCTTCGAGAGCACACTTCCCGAGGCGGGCGAGCGGGAGGCGGAGGTATTCCTGGCTGCATCCATGCACCCCGACGGGCTCGAGGGTATCGCCGCATTTGCGTCTAAACGGGCGCCCGAGTTCAACCGGAAGTAACGTCGTTTCATGGTCCGCGCCTCCCAGTCTGAGTCCGTTGGTATTGCGGTACCCCTCGATGATGCCGGTCGCCGAGCTACGACGGCATTTGCCAAGACCGTCCTGGCCGAGGCGATCGGTGAGTCGAATCTGGCGGCTGCGGCTGCGGTTCGTGCTGAATCCGAGTGGCGGAAGCACTATCACCGGCACTTCGTTGCCGCCTCAGAAGCCGGGATCGCCAGCCCGGCTGATGCAAGGGGAATCGCTCCGCGAGGACTGGCGGCGGTGTCGGGTTCGCTGCGTTTCGTGCGCAACGGCGACGATCAACCTCTCCATGCGGTGATGACCGGTCGGGCCACGAATCCGCCCCTCGACACCCAGGTCATCCCAGGCACGCCGGGCCCGGTTCCGCGATTCACAGTTCCATACCGAGGTATCGACCTGGGTGGCGACGACCTCCGAGGCCAATTGGAACGGTGGGTTGCAGCCGGTGTCATCGAAGTGAGCGCCGCATCCGGATTGGAAGAGGTACTCGACAATCCCGACTGGCTCGATCTCTCCGATCTGACATTCGTCGTAATGGGCGCCGGAGCTGAGCTGGGCCCGTATCCAGCGCTCATGGGACTGGGGGCCAGGGTCGCTGCGGTCGATCTCCCCGTCGACAAGATTTGGAACCGGCTCACCGCTCGGGCCGGTGAACGCAGTACGTTGCTCTACCCGGTCAGAGACGGACAACCGGGAGCAGATCTCACCTCAGATCTGCCGGAGATCCGTGATTGGATCGACGCCCTCGAGGGGCCGATCGTCCTCGGCGGATATGCCTACGCCGATGGCGAAGCGCACCTCCGTGTGTCTGCCGCTCAAGATGCCCTCATCGCTCATGCTCTGCAGAAGCGCACGCCGGGGTCGGTGGTAGTTGCCCATTTGCTGACGCCCACCGACTGTTACGCAGTATCCGAACACACCGCCGAAGCCGCACGACGGGCCTGGGCCCGCCGACCAAAGAGCCTTCGCATGGCTCAGGCCGTGGCCCGGACAGTGTCGGGTGGTCGCCTCTTCCAGCAGGCCATCACCGATTGCATCGACGGCAAGGAGGGGTATCGATCGGCGGTATTCGACACGCTCGTGACTCAACAGGGACCGAACTACGCACTGGCCAAACGGATTCAAGAATGGCGGGCGGTTGATTCACGAGCCCGCGGCGCCCGTGTTTCGGCCAATGTGTCGCCGAGCAGCACCACTCGATCGGTCACGAAGAACAAAGCGCTGGCCGCTGCCTATCGCGGTGCTGGAATGTTCAACATCGAAGTGTTCGAACCCGACACCACGAACGCGTTGATGGCGCTCATGCTGATCCGTGATCTTCGAACAACCACGGGCCCGGCCGACCCCTTTGTGACACTCTCCAACCCGCTGCAGATTCTCAGCGATGCTGCATGTCACGGTGGGCTGTGGCGCAGCCCCTACACAACCCGGACCGCACTTCCTCTCGCCGCAGTTCGGGGATTTTTACCGAGGTAGGTTCGAGAAGTCCACTTCGGAGGTTGGTACGACTTCGCTTGTGCGTCCCGGTGATGTTTGCGAGGCCCATATCGAGTTGGTGTGAGCGATCAGTCCGGCGCCATTTGGCATGCCGGACGGCGATGACTCGTCGGTGGTGTGGGCGTCAGCAACCAACACGGTGTCGTAGCCCCTCACGTGGGCTCCATGGAGGGTCCAGCGCACGCAGAAATCGGTCTGTGCGCCTGTCATCACAAGCCGACCAACGTTGCGGCTGGCCAGTTCATCCTCCAGCGTTGTGCCTTCGAAGGAATCTCGGACGGTCTTGCGTACGTGAGGCTCGGAGGCGAGCGGAGTCAGTTCAGGCACGATCCGCCATTCGTTCGAATCGAGCGGCAGCCCGTCGTCATCGTGCTGCACCCAGATGACCGGGACGCCAGCGCCTCTTGCCTCGTCGACCAGCGCCTTGATGTTGGTGACGACGACATCGCGATCGTGGGCGGCCGCCATCACATCGTTCTGAACATCGATCACGAGTAGGGCGGTGTTGGGTCGATCCGTGAGCACTGTCATCCACATCATGATGCCGCACCTGCGAGTGCCCCGCACAGGGCGGGGTGAACGTTGGTTGGCGTCATGTGGGTTATGACCCTGGTTCTATTCGAGCTGAGCAACCAGCGGGCCGTCGTCGAAGATGCTGGCTCGGACACCCTTGGGTTTCGGATCGTTTCGGTGTTTGTAACGGTGGTGTAGCGGGCAGAGAAGTTGGCCGTTGCGGATGAGGGTCGGTCCGGCCTGGATCCAGGCGATCACGTGGTCGGTGTCGCAGAGCCGGGCAGTCGTGCTACAGCCGGGATGTTGGCAGTGGTGATCACGGAGCCGTATCAGCCGTCTCTGGATGGTGGTGAAGTGGCGGCCGGCGGGGCTGTCGCCGGCGATGTTTCCGTTGTGATCGAGTCGGTGGCGTCGTACCCGGGCTGTGGTGGTGGCCAGCTTTTGGGTGATGGCAGGTGGAATGAGGGTGCCTCGGGTTGTGCGGGGGTAGCAGCGGGCACTGAACCCTGGGTCTCCGTGAACCCGTATCCGGCTGACACCTCTGGTTCGGTCGGTGTTGGTGGGTGTGTCGCCTGCGCCGGGTTCGGCGGTCCCGCCGGTTGGGTCGAGGATTTCGAGGTGGGCTCGATATTTGCCGTCGGGATTCAGTACCAGGTCCACCAGGGCATCCATTGCTGTGGCCGAGCGGTACCGGTCGGGGTGTTCGGCTTTGATCGGCTCGGACCGGTCCAGCACGGTTTGTGCGAAGGGTTCGGCATGGAGGGCGCCGATGGTGCCGGTGAGGTGGAGGTTGCCGTTGAGGTCGTACTGGAGGAGCAGATGTTGTTGGGCTTGAGCTCTGATGAATTCGTCGAGGTGTTCATCAGGATCCGAGACCGCTTCCCACTCGGCGAGGTAGTCCTTGAACTCCTCTGGGGTACACATCGCGGCGAGCTCCGCCAGGTGATGTTCGGCCGACTTGAACTGGTCGGAGTTCACCGATCGCCACACTGGCTGCACGAGATCGATGTGGGCCATGGTGATCTCGCCCTTCATCAACGCTTGATGGAAGTGGGGGAGACGCTCCGATGCAAAACCGGCTCGGCGCAGCTGGCGAGCCCTGGCCCGTGACACGCGACAGGTGGAGGTGAGCAGCGGCGTCATCGACTTTGCCCCCTTGGTGAGGGCGCAAGTGTTGCGCTCTCCGAAAGCAACAAACCGACCCGCTACCGCCGCAGCTTGTTCGGTGTTGGCAACCAGGTCGGTGATCAGATCGGCGATCTCGGCCCGGGAGAGGCTGGAGTTGTCGAGCGTTGCGATGTCACGCAGTCGCTCCGACACCGCCAGAAGCTGTTGCCGCTCGTCGGCCAAATGGCCGCCATCGGATTCGATCTCCGCCGAGAACTTCATACCCGTATTATCCCCTAGGGGTGTGACACAGTTAGGTCCGCCCAAGGTCGGTGAGAGTGAGAACGAGTTCGCCTCGTTCGTTGCTGGCGGGGAGGTCGACCGAGCCGGTGAGACGCCACTCGTCGTAACCCTGGGGATCGCTGATGATTTGGGTGACGTCGCCGGTGCTGGGTTCCCAGATGAATTTGTGTGGCGATCGTGCTTCGGCGTCCACCATCACGGCATCGTGTTCGTCGTAGTAGGCGCTGAAGAGGCCGGTGGCTCCTTCGATCGGAACGAGATTGGGACGGTAGAACGCAAGCTCCTCAACATATTTCCACATGCGATTTCGGACGAGGATCGCGAATGCTTTGGTCTGTGTGAAGTCGGCCATCGGCGGCGGGGGAGCGGGAGCAGCATCGGCCTCGTCGGGGTTGCGCAGCTTCTCCCATTCGTCGATCAGCGACGAGTCCACCGTACGGATGACCACGTTGAGCCAGTCGATGATCTCTTCGATCTCGGGCGTGCGAACGTCGATCGGTACGTTCTGGATCAAGCCTTTGTACACATCGGAGAGGTAACGAAGGAGCACACCTTCGCTTCGTTTGAGTCCGTGGTAGTTGATGTACTCCACGATCGTCATAGCTTCGGTGAGCATCTCTCGCACGATGCTTTTGGGTTTGGGCGTGTATTGGCCGACGTAAGGATGGCGGATTCTGAAGTGGTCGAAGTGGTTGTAGATCCACTCTCGTTCCGGCTGTGGTGGTCGGACCTCGGCCAGTCGTTCCATTCGTTCCTCGTATTCGACGCCGCGACTCTTCATGTCGTTCATCAGCTCGGTCTTGGCTCGATCGAGCTGGGCTGCGATGATCACCCCGGGGTTTTCCTGGACCGACTCGACAATGCTGAGTACCCGGTATGCGAAAGAGTGTTCTGGCTCACCGGGTTCTGATGCCTCGGTCTCGACTGCCGCATGGTGATCTCTGGGTGCCGCTGCGGAGGGACGGAGCAGCTCTTCAGGCTCCTCAGCGTTGACCGAGCGAAGCGAGCTTGGAGCGACCGGAGGAGGCGCCCCCGGCGCCGACGATGCGAGCGGAATCGAATTGACAGCTGCGATCGCCCAGAGACTCAGCGGTTGATGGAGGGCGAATTCTTCCTGCACGTCGAAGGTGACTCGAACCAGGCGGCCCAGCTCGTCGGGCTCGTCGGGAAACTCCAGCAGATCGGCATCGCGCAATGATCGATAGATACGTATCGCCTGCCGTTTGTGTCCCCGCTTTCGTCGTTCGGTCTCGTGATTCTCTTTCAGGATTTGTTGCATTGCACCACACCCGTCGCCGGCGCGATCGAGGACGTTCAGCATCATCTGATGACTCACGTCAAAGCTGCTGGTGAGCGGTTCGGGCTCGCCGTTCACCATCCGGTTGAAGGTGTCCTCTGTCCAGTGGGTGTAGCGCCGGTCGGGGGCTTGCTTCTTCTTCGGTTTCTTCTTGCTGCTGGAAGCCGCCGCCTTCTCTTCGGCGCGGGCGTTCTCCACCACATGGGGCGGCGCCTGCACCCACACGTGGCCTTCGGTGTCGAACCCTCGCCGACCGGCCCGGCCGGCGATCTGCTTGAACTCGCGGTTGGTGAGCAGACGATTGGAGCGACCGTCGTATTTGCAGAGTTGGGTGAAAAGAACCGATCGGATCGGCACGTTGACGCCTACGCCAAGGGTGTCGGTTCCGCAGATGATCTTCAGCAGTCCCTCTTGTGCGAGCTTCTCGATCAGCAACCGATATTTCGGGAGCAGGCCGGCGTGGTGGACGCCGACGCCTCCGGTGATCCAGCGCCGCATGTCCTTTCCGATCGGCGTGTCGAACCGGAAGCCGCCGATCGCCTCCTTGATCTTGGCCTTCTCTTCCTTGGAGAGTGGGTCGAGGCTCAGGTAGCTCTGAGCAGCCTCGGTCGCCTCCCGTTGGGTGAAGTGGACGAGGTAGATCGGTGCCCGATCGGTCTCGAGGAGGTCCGAAACCGAAGCGTGAAGGGTTGTATGCCGGTACTCGAACGTGAGCGGCACCGGCCGGTCCGTTGACTTCACGGTGATCGCAGCTCGGCCGGTGCGTTCGGTGAGATCGCGCTCGAAGAACTGGGTCGGACCGAGGGTCGCGCTCATCAAGCAGAACTGGGTTTGGGGCAGCTCCAGCAAGGGCACCTGCCACGCCCAGCCTCGCTGTGGGTCGGCGTAGTAGTGAAACTCGTCGACCACTGCCTGATCGACGTTTGCTCGCGATCCTTCTCGCAGTGCCAGATTGGCGAGGATCTCGGCGGTGCAGCAGATGATGGGAGCGTCACTGTTGATGCTGGCGTCACCGGTGACCATCCCCACGTTCTCAGCGCCGAAGTCGTTGCTGAGGCTGAAGAACTTCTCGCTCACGAGAGCCTTGATCGGTGCGGTGTAGTAGCTGCGGTGGCCGAGCTTCAGCGATGCGTAGTGGACGGCCGCTCCCACCAAGCTCTTTCCTGATCCGGTGGGCGTGTTGAGAATGACGTGGTTTCCACTGTAGAGCTCGAGGATCGCTTCGAGCTGGTGGTCGTACAGCTCTAGGCCGAGCTGGGTAGCGAACTCGGTGAAGCCGTCGAGTAGTTCACCTTCGTCCACAATTGGCAGGCTACCCGCAGTTACCGATCCGCCTTGAGCTGTCTACTCGACCTCGTCGTGCAGCTCGATGTCGACCAGCAGCTTGTCGGCGAGGGCCTGGAGCACATCGCCCAAATCGTCCTCGGACAGTTCCAGCGGCGCACTCAGCACCGCCGTGGCCTCGAACAGGGTGCCACCGGCCATCGGGGCGCTGCGGGTGTGTGTTTCAAGATCGGCGATGCTCACGTGTCTGGACGCCAGTGCGGAGGAGATGTCGTAAATGATGCCAGGCCGATCTTGGCCCACCAGTTCGAGCGAGAAGGTGCGAGTCGCGGTCTCACCGCTCGGCGCTGCTCTCTGCACTGTGACGCTCAGAAGCCCGGATGTTTCGATGCGTTCGAGTTCTTCTGTGAGGGCATTCGGCTGCGTCATCGGGCACCGTCACCAACACGATGCCGGCGAAGTGCCCGGCCAGGTTGGACATGTTGCTTTCTTCCCAGTTTCCGCCGTGCTGAGCGATCGCAGCGGCTACTGAGTTCACGAGGCCGCTTTGATCCTTACCGATGATCGTTACGACGAGCGATGCCATTGGTTCAGAGTAGGTGAGAGACAATGATGTGCGCTCAAAGCACTGTGAAGCTCAAACCGGCGTGGTCGGTGAGGGCCGAGATCAGATCGTCCCCCATGGCGGTGGCGGGCGTCCAGAAACCACCGGGTGTGCTGAGAGTCCGGAGTCTCGAGCAGCGTGAGCGCTGACTCGGAAAGCATTCGCGCAGTAGACCCGTAGCCGGGGTCACGGTCACCGGTGACCTGCACCCTGACCACGTCGCCACTCGAGGTGGTTCCCCGCAGGATGATCGTGAAGAATCCGTTCCGCTGAGCGTCGGGCGAAGGGCCTTCTCCCGGGTCGGGGAGGACGAACCGCCTCATCAGGTTTCGGGTGGGACCCAGTGCGGCAAGCCCCATGAAACCCCCCAGCCCGGCGGCGAGGGCTCCGGCTTTGGCGGCTCCCAGGGGGCCGCCACCGGTTGCCATTTCTTCGCTGTAGGTGAAGTCCCCCCACGGTTTACCGAGAAGTGCGTGAGTGCGGTGGACGATCTTGCTGTTGGTTGCGGCCATCACGAACGGCGCCAGCCAGAGCTTTTCCTCGGTGTGTTCGCGGACACGACTCGGGTTGGGTTGGCGAATTCCCGATCGTTCCCCCGATGGCGCAAGGGCGTACGGGTTTGTCAGGACTTTGCGCAACGAAGGATCCTGGGCGAGTTCCTCCATCATGTTCATCATGCTGGCGATCGTTCCGCCCGAGGCGCCCCCCTTCATCGCCTTGACAATCAGTTCAACCGTCACTGCCGGTTCGCCGTGCAGCTCCTGGCAGTGGCGCTGAAGGAACCAAACCCCCAAATCGGAGGGAATGGAATCGAATCCGCAGGCGTGAACGATTCGTGCTCCGGACTCCGTTGCGACGTCCTGGTACTCGTCGATCATGCGTGCCATCCAGTGCGGCTCGCCGCTGAGATCGCAGTAGTCGGTCCCGAGTTCGGCGCAGGCAGCGACCACCCCGGTTCCATATTGTGCGTAGGGGCCCACTGTGGAGATCACCAGCTTGGTGGAGTTGACCATTTCCCGGACGGTGGAATCGTCGTTGGCGTCCACGACCAGCTCGGGTACCGCGGCCCCGGTCTCTTGTGCGACCTCGCTGAGTTTGGCTGGGTTGCGGCCGGCGATGGCCCAATTCACAGCGCCGTCGACGCCGATTCGCTCGACCAGGTTTCGAGCGGTGATCTGACCCACGAAGCTCGTGGCGCCGAAAAGAATCAGGTCGTAGTTCACGGTTCGACGCTACCCATCTCGGCCCGGGCTGCACCCGCTAGCGGAACAGATCCCCGTCGTAGCTTCGAACCACATCGTCAACCACGGTTCCGTTGCCGAACCAGGACGGGTCGACGCCCCTGATGACCGCCACCGCCACGCCGGAGCTCTTGCCTCTGATCAGCTCGGCAGCACCGGCGAGCTCATCAACGATGCAGATTTCGGTGACGGTGAGCGTACGGCCGGTGGCGTCGGGGGATCCCCGCAGGTCGAGTATCGGCCGGATTCCGGCACAGCCCAGTGCGATGTCGGTAACGCCGCGTCGCCAGGGTCGGCCGAAGGTGTCGGCCACGATGACTGCGACTTCGGTTCCGAGCCGGTGGGTGATGGCGTCGCGGATTCGGCGAGCAGAACGATCGGAGTCCTCAGGGAGCAGAGCCGCGATGTCAGGCGCAACGTTGCTTCGATCGATCCCTGCGTTGGCGCAGACGTAGCCATGTTTGGTTTCGGTGATGATCAGGTCACCTCGGCGGCGCAACACCCGCTTGGCCTCGGCGACCACGAGTGGCTTGTGGCTCAGCGGATCCGTGGGATCTACGCGCACCAGTTGACCCTCCGCCTTGCTGACCACCTTCTGGCTGACTATCAGAACGTCACCTTTGGCACAGGGGGTACTCGGCCTGGCAGGCGGTATGGATCAGCCCGGCGAGATCGTCGCCGGGCTGGATTTCCGGGAGGCCCTCGATTGCCACAATTTCCAGCCGTTTCGCCATGAGCCGAACCTACTGGGTGGATCGAATCTTGGGATCGGGTCTATGTGAAGATAATTTGTCCGCCGGCGGCCATTTCGTAGAACTCGCCGACGGTGATAATCCCTTCCACGTAGTCGACGAGATCGTCCTCGGTGAAGCCGAAAAGATCTGCGGACGCCATACATGCATACAGGCCCGCGCCAGTGTCGGAGATCATCTCTACGAACTCAGGGATATCGGGAATGTCGAGCGCCTCGATCTTGTGTTCCGTGTATTTGGTAGCGAGGGCCGACACACCGGGGATTCCGCCGGGGCCCAAACCGCTGACAGAGTGACGTTTGACCCTGCCCGAGCGCCTCGCAAACCCTTGAAATGGGGTCATGAGAAACAGCGCACAACAGCCGAGGCTTGTGAGGGACCTGATGACGTTCGATGTGCTGACGTTGCTTCCCACGGACACGGTCGACGACGCACGAGATCGCATGCTGGTCGGAGCCATCAACGCTATTCCCATTGTGGCTGAGAACGGTCAGACGGTCGGGATGGTCACCTCGCACGACCTCGTTGACGACTGGGAGGGCACGTCACCGCTCTCGGCGTGCATGACTCACACCGTGGTCACCATGGACTCGTCGGCCAGCGTGGTCGAGGCTGCTCAGGTGATGAAGGCCGAACTGATTCATCACCTCGTGATCACTGAGGATGGCCAAGCTGTCGGTGTGTTGTCCACCTTTGATCTACTCGACGCTCTATCGGAATGAGGTACCACCATGACTACCAAGTTCATTCGTCGCAGGGATGAGCTCCTCGCCGGGTTTCGCGCCCTCCGCCGCGATTTGCCGCAGGTCATGGCCGGGTTCGGCCAGATCCACAAGGCCGCCATGTCCGACGGAGAGTTGCCGACCAAGACCAAAGAACTGATAGCGCTGGCCATAGGTGTCACCAGTCGTTGCGAAGGGTGCATTGCGCTCCATACCTACGATGCGCTGAAGGCGGGGGCGACGAAGGCAGAGGTCCACGAGGCGCTGGGCGTCGCAATCATGATGGGAGGCGGACCGGCAGCGGTGTACGCCTCCGAAGCCGTCGAGGCGGTGGAACAGTTCTACCTTCACCGCGACGATGAAGCGACCAGCGGATAGATGACCGAGAAGTACGCCGATATCGCCGAGACCCACATCTCGACGGTGTTCTTCGCTGGTGACCGGGCGTACAAGCTACTGAAGCCGGTCAAGATGGGGTTTCTCGACTTCTCGACTTCGGAGCGACGCATGGAGGCCGCAGAGCGGGAATTGCAGCTCAATCGCCGTATTGCTCCCGATGTCTACCTGGGCCTGTCCGACGTCATCGAAGGGCAATCCACGGTTGATCGATTCCTGGTCATGAAGCGGATGCCCACTCACAGGCGACTCTCACTGCTGTTGACACAGCCCGACAGCGAATCGCACGTGCGGCGAGTAGCGCGATCGATCGCCCAGTTCCACGCATCCCTGGACCCTGTGCGAAAGGAACCGTCACCGGCGTCGCTGCCGGCGGTGAAGAAGAACTGGGATGACAACGTCGAGACGATGACACCGTACGTCGGACCGGTCCTGGATCCGGTTCAGTTTGGTCGGGTACGGGCCATGTACTCAACCTTCATCGAAGCCCGTGAGTTGTTGTTCGCGCAGCGAATCGATTCGGGTTTGGTCAGAGACGGTCACGGCGACCTGACCGCCGACGACATTTTCTGCCTCGATGATGGTCCCCGAATCCTCGACTGCCTCGCATTCGATGATTCGCTGCGGATCAGCGATGTGCTGCTCGATGTTGCGTTCTTGGCGATGGATGTCGAACGGTTGGCCGGTCCGGCCCTTGCGGACCATTTCATGGGCAGTTACACCGAGTTCTCCAACGAGCATCATCCGGCGTCGTTGCTACATCACTACGTTGCGTACCGAGCACACGTCCGAGCCAAGATTGCGTGCCTCCGGTTCACCCAGGGTGACATCGATTCCGCCGATTCTGCTCGTGCGTACCTGCAGCTGTCCCTGCGGCATCTGGAAGTGGCGGCGGTCAGGCTGGTGCTGATCGGCGGCTCGCCGGGAACGGGAAAGACCACCCTCGCCAACGCCCTGGGCGCTCAGCGCAACTGGATCGTGCTCAATTCCGATGAACTTCGCAAGGATGTCGCCGGTCAAGGGCATCAGGACCGCGATGTAACGCCATTCGGTACGGGCATCTATTCGGCAGAATTCAACCAACGGACATACGCCACACTGCTCGATCAGGCACTGCGTCTGCTCAGGCAGGGGGAATCGGTGATTCTGGATGCCTCTTGGCCCACTGGGGAGCTCCGGTCCGCGGCCCGAGAGATTGCCGCATCGGGAGGGGCCGTCCTCCACGAGTTCGAGTGTGCGCTCCCCGCCGAGGAATGCAAGGCGAGGATTATCGATCGGCTCAGCAAACCTGAACGCAACGACTTCTCTGACGCCACGCCTTCGATCGTGGAGGATGCGATCGCCAGTCGCGATGTTTGGCCGGAGGCAGTTGTGATCGATTCCTCGCATCACGTAGCCCAGTTGGTCACCGAGGTTGGAACCGAACTCGACATGGCCGAGGAGTCGCAAGGGACCTAATGCTCTGCCCTCGTTCGCAAGCTCGACTGATCATGAGCCTATGAACACCAACTCCGACAGGCCCCAGGTTGTCGTTGGCATCGACGGGTCTCCAGACTCCCGACTTGCCTTGGAATGGGCGGCTGACCCAGACAAGGGTCTTGGAGACATCCGGACGCTGACGGCCTACAACATCGGCCCGTTCTTCGATGGACTGGGAATGGCGCCCAGCGCGGTGTACAGCCCGGAGATCTTCCAAAGCGCAGCCGAGGAACGAGCCGTCGCGGTTCTGAACCAGGTGGATCCCGGTCTGGTGGAGACGCATCGCACCGTGCAGGGGTCTGCCGGCCGTTGCCTGGTTGAGGCTGCTGAGGGGCTCGATCTGCTGGTTGTGGGCTGTCGTGGTCGCAGTGCCGCAGCCGAGATGCTCCTGGGTTCGGTGGGTTCCTACTGTGTGAAGCATTCCTCGGTCCCGGTTGCGATCGTGCCTGAGACCGGAAACGTCAAAGGTCCCCTGTCGCGTCTCGTCGTTGGGATAGATGGTTCGGACAACTCCAAGGCTGCGCTGCGATGGGCGCTTGATCACGTTGACAGCGACGGCAAGGTTGTCGCCATGGGAACATTCAACATGATGTTCCATGCGTTCAGCGTGCCTGAACCTCCCGAATCCGAACTGGTCGATCAGATGTTGGACACGGTCCGTGAAACTGTGGAAGTCGTGTCACGCCCTGACGAGATCGACAAGCTCATCGAGATCGATGTCCATGCCGGGGACCCGAGAATGGAGCTGCGCCTCGCCGGTGAGCAGGCGAGCGCCCTGGTACTTGGCTCCCGGGGTCATCGCGGAGTTGCCCATCTGTTGCTTGGTTCCACCGCCACCTCGCTTGCCCAGCACCCTACGTCGGTCACGATCGTTGTCCCCGAATAGGCGTAGTTCCCGTCGGGGCTGGGACTAAAGTCCCTATTGAGGGCGGCCAGCTGGAGGACATCATGCCTACAAGCTGAGCTGGCCCCGTGGGATGTGTGCATGAAGACCGAAAAGGATGATGGCGGCGGCCCAGCCCCTATCGGCGTCTTCCTGCTCGACGATCACGAGATCGTGCGTCGGGGTGTCGCCGATCTGTTGAACGCCGAAGCCGACATCACAGTCGTCGGAGAAGCGGGCACAGCTGCCGAAGCTCTGAGGGAGGTTGAGCATTGTCACCCCGATGTTGCGGTCCTCGATGTCCGATTGGGCGACGGCAACGGTATCGAGGTGTGCCGAGACATCAGGTCTGAGTATCCACACATCGCCTGTCTCATCCTCACATCGTTCGCTGATGATCATGCGCTCGTCGATGCGTCCTTTGCCGGAGCCGCCGGCTATGTCCTCAAGCAGATCCGCAGCAACGACCTGGTCGAGTCCATTCGAAAGGTCGCCAACGGATCGGCGCTCTTGGACACCGCGACCGTACGTATGGCAATGGCGCGGCTCAAGGACAGCGAGGAGGGCCGGGTGGCCACGCTCACACCCCAGGAGCACAAGATCTTTGATCTCATCGGCGAGGGACGATCGAATCGTCAGATCGCCGATGAACTGTTCCTCGCCGAGAAGACGGTCAAGAACTATGTGTCAAACCTGCTGTCCAAGTTGGGTATGAGTCGTCGAACTGAGGCTGCTGCGTTCGCAGCCCGACTCGAGGAACGAGCCAAGAAACGCTACGAATAGAACGTCTCGGTCAGGAATCGTCCACCAGCGGTGTGATCAATCCGTAGTGGCCGTCGAATCGCCGGTAAAGGACATTTCCGCGACTGCTCTTGGCATTGACGAAGAAATGGAACGGTAGTCGACCCTGATCGAGAACTTCGATCGCCACGATCAGCGTGTGGACCGGGGGTGTGTCAGCGGCGAACTCGAACTGAGCACTGTTCGACTCGGCCTCCACCGTTGCTTCGCCCAATCCGTGGATTATGTATGCGCCGTCGGTTCGCTCCAGCACACAGTCCTTGCCGGTGTTGAGCTCTACGAAAAGAAAGAAGTCGAAGTCCATGAGATCTGCATCCCAGGCGGCTTCTTCCACGGTCATATCGGTTGGGGCAAAGGTCTTGTGCCGGACGATCTCCCGCTCTTCGGGCGGTCGGTCGAAGTATGGGAGCATCGGAGTTGGACGGTTCCCGTGGCGCCACTCTCCATCAGCGGAACGAAGCCCGGTCGGACTGTGGCGACGCCGGTCCCGGCGACTCTCCACCTTCGAGCGAAGCTTGGACAAGACCTGGTCGACCGCTTCGTGGAGTGTTCCCGCTGATGCCGCCACTCGGAGGAAGCTGCCGCCCAGGTCGATTGTCGACTCAACGACCGCCGGATCCTGTGCCGATGGATTTGACGACATCGACAGTTTGATTCGTGCAGCGTGGACGGTTTCGGGGATCTGGTCGACGATGTGGTCGAGTCGGTCTTTCGCATAGGAGACAGCGCCCTTGGGCACGCCGGTCCGATTGACAACCTCGATCTCAACGGTGGGAGCCTCCGGTACTGGCTCCCAGTCCGGTTCGACACCGAGCCACTGCTCAACAATCGCTCCGCGACGCACCCTGAGCCACGTTGGTGGCAGATCGGAGTCGTCGGGTAGCTCTACTGCAACATTGCGATCTTCGCCATGCAAGATGACATCGTCGAGGTTGGCTCTCCAGCCTGAGTCCTCGAGGGCGGCGCGAAGATGGCGGTGACCGGTAATCGGTCCGTCGGCCGTGTGCACTACTGCCTCGGGCAGGTAGAGCGAAGCGGCCAGGTCGAAGTTCTGTTCCTCCATCGATTCCAGCCATGCCTCGACAACGCGAAACGGCTGCGTTGTGACGTCGATTCCAAACTCGTCATGCGCCGTTGTCCGAATCTTGGAACCGGGGCGAGCGGCACCGGTAAGGTCACCGAATCGGCGATGGCGGTGGTTGGTTCGGGAGCCCTTGCGTAACTTGACACTCTCGGCGGTTTCGGCGCCGTGACTCCGGCGTAGTCCGAAGTGCACTCGCGCGCTTGGGACCCGTGCTGCAGTCTCCACTTCTGATAGTGGCGCCCTGTAGGTCCGGCCACGACGCACTATGTAGACGCACTGCTGCTCGTCGTCGATCCGTAGAACTCTTCCATCTGGCACTTGGATTCCTCCTAGAAGGATTGTGTTGTGTGATCGCTTTGGTTGGAGATCACGCTCTGTTTGGAGATCAAGATGTGAATGATGCCATTCAGCTCACCATCCTCCCCACGTTGTGACTCTAGAAGGGGCCAAGGTCCTCATGTGGCCTACGGCCGGCGTCGGGCATGTCGTCGGCGATTTCACCAACGAGTTCTGACACGATGTCTTCGATTGTGGCCAGGCCGAGGGTCTTTCCGGTTGGATCGGTCACGATCGCCACAAGGGACCCTGATGCCTGCATCTTGCCAAGGAGCTGCGACAATCGATCCTCGGGTCGGCACCGCAACACCGACGCGGTCAGGGAAGCCACGGGTACCTCAGGTTGTCGGTCGATTTGAGCGGCGAGGTCGCGGAGTCGAACGGTACCAACGACCTGATCCAGGCTGTCGCCCGTGACGGGTAGGCGCCGGTGTCCGGCCGCGATCGCGGTCGCGAGGGCATCGCCCGCAGCGACCGCGGCGGAGACGTGAACGATATTGTCGCGGTGCACCATCACATCGGCGACGTTGCGGTCGTTGAACTCGAAGGATCTGGCAACCAGTTCGGCGTCGTGAGCTTCGATCTCGCCGGCATCAGCCGCCTCCTGGGCTACCGAGACGATTTCCTCAGCTGTGAACACACCCAGGGTCGCTCCATGGCCGGGTGACTGTAGATCAGCCAGACGAAGTAGCGCGGCAACGATTGGTCGAAGAATGGCCGAGAGCATCGACACAACCGGTGTGACCCGCATGGCCATCCGGTATGGGTCTCTCACCGCCAACGTCTTGGGGATCGCCTCGGCATACACGAACAGAGCCAGCGTGAGAGCCACTGTCGCCGCCGGGAGTCCAAGGCCGCCAAACCATTGTTCGGCCAGGAACGCTCCCACCGTGGCGCTGGTGATCTGTAGGAGCAGGACGAAGAACAAGATCGAGTTGAGAACGATTGGTAGATCGTCGAGCAGAGCGATGAGTTCATCGGATCGTCGCTGGTTGGAGTCGGCAGCAGCTATCACCGCAGAGCGACGTACTCGGATGATCGAGACCTCGGCGACGGCCAGCACCGCCACTCCGATGAAGCAGGCGATGAGTACAACGATGAGCAGCGGAACAACCACAGGGACATCGTGGGGTCGTTTCGGGCATGGCGCTAGGGCCCTACGGCCACATCGTTCTCCTGTGACTTTGTGCTCTGCTGTGAGCTCGGTCCCGCCATCAGGCTGGTGGTAATCGGGAACCAGGGAGGTTGTACATGTTCAAGACCATTGTCGTTGGCACCGACGGTTCGATCAACGCTGAACGGGCTGTCCGGGCAGCAGCCTCAATTGCGAAAGAGCAGAATGCACACCTGCATGTCGTCACCGGTGCCCGGCCGATGACACCTGAGCAGATGTACGAGCTCAAACGTTCCCTTCCCGATGAGTTTTGGCCTCAACTCCATGCCGACTATTTCAGCGAAGAACGACTCGCCGCTGCGCAGGCAATTTGTAACTCGGCTGGAGTCGACGCTGAGACGCATAGCCACGCGTCATCGGGAGCTGATGCGGTGCTCGACGTCGCAGAGACGCACAATGCGGACTTGATCGTTGTCGGATCTCGAGGTGAAGGGGCAGCCAAACGGCTCATGCACGGCAGTGTCTCGACCAAGGTGTTACACCACGCCCCCTGTTCGATCTTGGTGGTACGCGAAGAGGTCGTCTAGCTCGTTGACCTTCGCCGCCAGCCTCAGAGGTCGCCGGTCTGCCAGGTGAGGATTGCGCCTCCGGTCTTGCTGTTTGCGAGAGTTGAAGTTCCACCCACCCGCTCAGCCCGTGATCGGAGGTTCTTGAGCCCGTGACCATGAGCAGAATTGGGGTCGACGCCGGTCCCATCGTCGGCAATGGTGAGGCTGACGTGACCTCCGATGCAGATGGAAACTTCAGCCGAGCTTGCGCCTGCGTGACGGGCCACGTTGGTCAGTCCTTCGCTGAGCGCCGGAAGGAGCTGCTCGACAACGATTCCGGGTATGGCCTCCGAATCGCCGATGACACGAAGTTGCGGGCGGAAACCAAGCGAGGGAACAACCGCTTCGATCGTTGACTCGATGTCGCGTTGGGTTCGGGCCAGTACCGGTGAGTGCAGCCGAAAGATCGCAGATCGCATGTCCGTGATCGCTCGGTCGAGTTCATCCACCGTTCCTTGAAGTCTCTCCTTGGCGATGGTGTCGTTCAGGTGACCCTGCAGTGATTGCAGGCCCATTCCTGCTGCGAACAATCGTTGGATGATGAGGTCGTGAAGATCCTCGGCCAACCGGGCACGGTCCTCGAGAATGCGGAGCCGGGCCTCGTCCCGGCGGGCTCTGCGGGCTTCGGTGAGATCCGCAACATGCACCAGCACTCGGGTGGAGTCGCCTGGACCTTCATCCATGACCGCAGCATGCACCCATACCCAGATTTCGTGGCCGTCGGCGTGGATGTATCGCTTCTCGACGGTGAACCGCGGGGTGTGGCCCCCAACAACCCGAAGGGCCCATTCGTCGCTGTCACCAGCATCGTCAGGGTGGGTGAGCTCAGCAAAGCTCTTGTCGAGTAGCTGTTCGGGCTCGTATCCCAATAGATCACACAGTGCTTGGTTGACACTCTTGATCCTTCGCCGCCCAGGATCGCTGAAGTCGACGATCGCCATCCCGACGGGGGCGCACTCGAATGCGGTGCGGAAGGCCGACTCACTGGCCGCTCGAGCCCGGACGGCATCGAGTCTCTCGGTGATGTCGCGCACGAGAGCAACCAGGCGGCGAGGTCGACCGTTGGCCGCTGCCTCGGGGTACTCGACCACGATTTCGACAGGCACCTCGCGACCGTCGCTGCGGCGGTGTGTGGTGGTCAGCGTGACCGAGCCTTGCTCGCCACTGAGCAGTGGCTCCAACACTCTTCGAAAGGCCTGCTCGGTGAACTCCGGTTCGATGTCCAAAGGCGTCATCTTCAGCAACTGTTGGCGGCTGTACCCGAGTTGTTTGACAGCTCCGTTGTTCACGTAGGTGAATCGCAACGAATCCGGATCGAACATGAGGACACCGTCGCGAGCGGAGTTGACCGTGTGAAGCACCGCATGGACTTCGGATTCGGCATTGTTCCTTTCGGTGACGTCACGGACTGTGGCAACGACGCCGGCCCCATCTCCGGTTTCCACCGGGCTGAGCGAGATTTCGACCGGAAACTCCGACCCGTCGCGGCGCCGAGCCCACAGGTTGAGATCGGTGCCCATGGCGCGACGCTCGGGCGCGTTCTGATAGCGACTTCGTTGGTCTCTGTGACGGTCCCGCAGCCGTTCGGGCAACAGAAGGTCGACATTCTCTCCGATCAGATCGTCGCGGTCGAACCCGAACATGCGCTCGATCTGCCCGTTCACCAAGATGAGACGACCGTCGTGGTCAACCAAGAGCATCCCGTCGGGTGAGGACTCGACCATGGCCCAGGCGGGGACACCGGAGGAGGCTTCATCGGACACAACCACGATCGGCTCAGACATCTCGAGTTCGTTCAAGAGCACCCTCGGATCAAGGTGGGACTGGGATTACTTCCAAAGGTACTAGCTAACCGGGCCGACGATGAAAGCGTGTGTAAGGGCTGGTCTGATTGGCTTGGGACCAATGACCCTGTTGAGAACATAGGGCACGGGCGACGCTGAAGTGAGCGATCTGCCGCTCGATTTGTTTTCGCCACATCAGGAGGCCCAGCTGTGAACTCCCATATCGTTTCCGGTCCGACAGCCCTCAATGAGCTGACGATGGCCGAGTGCGAGGGCCTGCTCCTTCGAACCCCGGTAGGCCGTATCGGATTCAGTCTTGGCGGTGAGCAGTGCATTCTTCCGATCAACTATCGATTCCTCGACGGCCACATAGTGTTCAGAACCACCACCGGACGCAAGCTGCATGCGGTCGCAGGAGGCGAAAAGGTTGCGTTCGAGGTGGACAGGTGGGATCGGGAGACCCGCACCGGCTGGAGTGTGCTGGTCATTGGACCGGCGGAGGAGATCGCAGACTACGAGGAGTTCGAGAAAGTTGAGGCGCTTGGACTCCGCCCGTGGACCAACGATCCGAGCTTGAATCGGTGGGTTCGAATCGTCCCGGACAAGATCACCGGCCGTCGGATCTCCTAGCTGGCTGGTCGCACGAATCTGATTTTGGCTACCTGCTGATTCTGGTTACCTGCTGATCCGGGCTACGTGCTGATTCGGGCTACTTGGTCAGCGCAAGATCTGCCGCGACATCTTCGGCCCACGCGGTAATCCGATTCCAGTTGCGGTAGTCGCCGTCGGCGACACCGAGAGCACGGATCATGGCCCGGTCACCAAAGGACAGATGGGTTGAGTCCAAGGCACCGGCAAACAGGGCGTGGCCTCGTGCGTCCAGGGCCGTGAGGGCTGATTCGACGTCCTTGGGGTTCTCGGTTGGCGTTGGGGGGTTCCCGAGCGGGCCGACACTGAACAGCCACACCGGAAGAGCTGCGAGTGCGGGGCCGTTGGAGCGCAGGAAGTTCCGAACCGAACGCCGCCACCGACCTGCGTAGACTGCGCTGCCGATGACCACACCGTCGTACTGGGCAAGGTCGGGGTGTTGGTCCGGCGTTCTGACCTCGACCTGGAGCCCTTTCTGAGCGAACACATCGGCCATGTGATGGGCGATTCTGCCGGTGGACCCATATTTCGAGCCGAAGATGATGAGAATTGTCATTTTGTACCTGCCGGGATTGCGTCCACGTGGGCCGTGGGGACCATTGCAATTGCGCACGTTGCGCCTCGGATCACAGACCTGGCCACCGAGCCCAATTCTCCTAGTCCTGAGTGATGAGTGTTTCCGAGAACGATCAGGTCAGCCGTCTCGCCAGCCTTCACCAGTTCGGTGACCGGGTCCCCATGGCGCACGTCGACCCGTACCGGCACGGCCGATCGATGGTTCTCCCACCGATCCCTACTCACCTCTTCGATCAGGCTGTTCACCCGGGCAGCAGCGGCCATTTGAGCCGTGTGCAGGTTGGCGAATGGGTTCTCCAGACCGCCCAGCAACGTGAGATTCCATACTGAGAGCGCCACTACCTCGTCGGCGCCGTCGGCCTGGTCCAGGGCCCAACTGAGCACGCTGCTGGCCGTTGGTGATGCATCGACTGCGACGACGATCTTTCGATTCACTTTTCGGGTCCTTCTTGATGAACGGCGAGCACAGGCACTGAGGCACGCTTCACGATGTCGATGGCCACGCTGCCGAACAGCAAACGATCGAGCCCGCTACGTTGCCGGGTGGCAACGACCAGTAGTACCGCATCCCGACTCTCGCTGAAGCTGACGATTTCCTTGGCGGGATGAGCGCCGTGGAGCACGTCGTAGTTGACCGTGGCAGTGCCGCGCGCCTCGAGGTCACGGGCCAGTGCATGGAGCTGATTGGTCTCCAACGGGAGATGGTGGCCGGGCAGGGCGCTGACACCTGCCGCCACTTTGAGTTCCTCACCAACCGAGATCAGCCAGGGTGAGAGGTTGAACTCGGTCGAAACCCGGGCCGTAGCATTGAGCAAGCTCTCGCTCTCGGCTTGAGGGTCAACGCAGCCGAAGACGGCACCGTCGAGCTCGTAGTTCTCGACATCCACATTGGGCCCGACGATCACACTCAGACCGGCGGGACGTTGGTGAACGATCTCCTCGGAGACATTGCCCAGGAGTCGCTGGGTGTGAGAATGGCCCGGACTGGCGAGCACGACGAGCGTCTCGTCATCCATCAGATCGTGAAGTGCGTTCTCCACCGACACGCTGTTCAGTCGGATCACAACTTGGTCCGGTTGCAGCCCTGCCGCCTCGACCCGTTCTCGAAGATCGGTTCGCCGTTGGTCTTCGTCGATCACCTCGGTGAACAAGACCGTGGCAACGACGAGTTCGGCTCCCGATGCCTTGGCGAAAGCGTCGGCCGGCTTCAGTGCGCGCAACGAGGACTTGGACGAATCGATTGGTACGAGAACTCGTTTGAACACTGTGGTTCCTCTTTCGGTGGATCCCTCCGTGTAAGAGTGACCCGTAGCTGTGTGGACTCGCTAGGGACTTTCGTCAACCGATCTTCCGAAGAGCAGGTGGGACTAAAGGCCCTGTCTAGACCTCATTGGACCAATGTCTCCTAGAGATATGAGCGAGGACGATCTACGGGCACCACTGGAAGACTTGACCCCTGAGCAGTGTTGGGAGCTGTTGGCCCAGAAGTCGATCGGACGTCTGGCGGTGGTCATCAACAACAGCCCGGACATCTTCCCGGTCAACTACAAGGTCTGGAACAAGGAGATTTACGTTCAGACCGCGCCGGGGATGAAGCTGGCGGCGGCCGTGCTGAACCCCACGGTTGCATTCGAGGTCGACGCCATCGATGAGATGCGCAAGTTCGGCTGGAGCGTTGTGGTGCGTGGAGAGGCAAACGAACTAGAGCAGATCGATGATCTCATGTTCGCCGAGGATCTGTCGGTAGGGCCGTGGGCCGCCGGAGTGAAGAGTCGATTCCTACAGATCGTTCCGTCAACGATCTCAGGTCGTATGCTCCCCACCCGGCCTGAGTAGGGCTTGGTCCATCGAGTCCGACATCGTCGTACGTGATCATGATCACGATCCGTGGAACACTGGGGAGTCCGTGAAATTCACAGGTGAGCTAGCACGGCAGCACATGCAGGCAGCACCTGACGCGATGCTCACATTCGATTCGTCGGGTCGAATCACATGGGCCAACACGAGCGCACACGAGCTGTTTGGCTACGGGGAAACCGGTTTGCAGGAATGTGGCCTGCAAGAGTTGGTGCCCGAGCGATTCCATCGGGCCCAGCTTGCGCGCTATCTCGAACACCCTCAGCCCCGATTGATGGGTGAGGGTCCCCGCAGTCTGGTAGGGCTACGTGCCGACGGTTCGGAGTTCGCAGCGGAGATCAGCTTGGGCCCGATACAGACCGTCGACGACGAGCTCTCGGTCTTTGCGGTTGTTCGGGATGTGACCGCGCTTCGTGATCAGCAATCTGAGGTTGAAGCAATTCGAGCCTCGCTTGACACCGTTGAGGAAGCCATCTTCATCTTCGAGGTCGGCAGCCTCACGTTGTGTTATGTGAACGACGGCAGCGTGCCGGCAATCCGGCCTTTCCCGTTCCGACCTCTTGGACGGCATGATGTTTACCGATTTGGCCCCCGGCCTCGGTCGCCAAGAGCTCGAGAATCTTCTGGCGCCGCTGGTGGCGGGCGATCGTTCCCTGATCACCTATGACTCGGTGCACAGTCGCAGGGGGGCATCGGACCGGAACGTCGAAGTGCTGATCCAGCACCCTGGCTCGTTGACCTTTGGCAAGGACTGTTTGATCGCACTCGTGCGCGACACCACTGAGCGGCTGGCTCAGGTCAAGCGACTGTCGGCATCGGAACGAGCCTTTCGGTCGGCGTTCGAGGATGCTCCGGTTGGAATGGCTATTGCGGATCTCCGGGTGTCGGGCGAGCGCCGGATCCTTGCCGCCAACGACTCCTTGGCAGACATGCTCGGACGCTCCATCGAGGAGCTGGTCGGAGAATCGTTCGATTCGCTGACTCATCCCGAGGATCGCGACTCAAGTTTGGCCGGTGCTGAGGGTTTGGCCACCGGCAGGTTCGATCTCTATCGAACCCAGAAAAGGTATCTCCGCCCCGACGGTAGCGTTGTGACCGCATTGCTCTCGGCTGCGTCGCTGGCTACAGATGAAGGGCCGCGTGCACTGGCCCACATCGTGGATATGAGCCGGATCCTCACGGCGGAGTTCGAGCGAGATCAGCGGGAGGAACTTCTCACCTTCCTCGGCGAAATCCGTCTCGCAGTGCTGGCTGATCAACCGCTCGATGATGTGCTGGGGTTCATTCTCGAGACCGCCGTTCATTCACTCGGTGCGATCCATAGCCTGATCGCGACGCCCGATGGTCACGGTGAGTTGCGTGTCGCCGCCGCTGTCGGTGTCGACTCCGGCGCTGTGGGAGAAGTGATCGACGATGATTCGTTGGAAGCGGCGGTCTTCGCGAGCGGCGAGAAGAGCGTGGTCGACGATCTCAGCAATCGGGGCGACCTGAACCCAACAGCCAGAGATCGGAACCGTGAGATTGCTTCGGTCATAGTGGTCCCCTTGCTGTCTCAGACCAAACCCGAAGGTGTGTTGGTGGTGGGCCGGCCCACCGGGTTCGCCATGTTCAGCGATGCGGAAATCAGGTTTGTCGAAGCGTTGTCGTCGGAGAGCGTGCTGGCGCTTCAGTTCCAGGTCGCACGCGATCAGCGGATACGTCTCGGACTCGTTGAGGAGCGGGAACGCATCGCCACCGAACTGCAAGACCGTGTGATCCAACGGCTCTTTGCCGCCGGCATGCGGCTCCAGGCCGCCGGGGGTGAGCACCAACGATTGAGTTCAGCGGCCGATGAAGTCGTAGCAGAAATCGACTCGTGCATCGCAGTGATCAGGAACACCATCTTCAATCTCGAATCGCGCAGTCGCAATTGATGGCGGTGGATCCGCTCAATCGATGAGGATTCCTCGTTCCCGGGCTTCCTTCTCCAGATGGTCTCTGTGATCTGGGTGGGCGATCGAGATCAAGGCACGAGCTCGCTGACGAATCGACCGTCCCTGCAGCTCAGCGATTCCGTACTCGGTGACAACTTTGTCAACGGTGTTCTTCTGGGTCGTAACGACCGAACCTGGAGAGAGAGTGGGCGTGATCTTTGACGTTCCTCCATCGCCGGTCGTAGACCGCAGCACCACGAAACCCTGTCCACCGCGTGAATACTGAGCACCTCTGGCGAAGTCGGCTTGTCCACCGCTGCCCGAGTAATACCGGGTTCCCAGGGTCTCTGATCCGCATTGGCCGAACAGATCTACCTGGAGGGTGGCGTTGATCGATACGAAGTTGTCCTCGTGGCCGATCAGGCGAGGATCGTTCACCTCGTTGACGGGCAGAAACTGAACCAGATCGTTGTTGTCGACGAAGTCGTACAGCCGGCGCGTACCAAGAGCAAATGTAGTGACGACATGGCCTCTGTTGGTCTTTTTCATCAACCCTGTCACGGCCCCGCACTCCACCAGGTCAACGACCGGGTCGCTCAGCAACTCGGTATGAACTCCCAAGTCTCGGTGGTCGGAGAGAAAGGTCGCCACCGCGGCAGGAATTGCGCCGATGCCGAGCTGGATAGTTGATCCGTCGCGGATTCGATCAACGATGGAGGCGGCGATAGCTCGATCGATCTCGCCGGGTTCAGCTGGTGGGACCTCGATCAGTGGAGTTGACGCTGCACACCAGGCCGCAACGTCGTTGATGTGGAGGCGATTGGCTCCGTGGGTTCGTGGCATGAGTGGATTGACTTCGAGAATGAACGGCACTCTGCCGATCAGCGCTGCGGCGTAGTCTGCTCCCAGGCCAAGTGAGAAGTAGCCGTGTCGGTCCGGTGGGCTTGCCGCTGCAATTACGGCCACGGGGTTCTTGTCGGCCATGAACTGTGGCACTTCGCTGAAGTTGGCAGGGGTGAAGTCGCACTTGCCGGCCAGGTACGACCTACGGACGATATGGGACAGAAACCACGACACGTGTTCGAGATGGCCCACGTACTCGCCGCGGATGTAGGGCCTATCTCGGAGCGCATGCATCTGATGGATCTTCACGTCGGTCAGATACTGGGCTCGCTCCTCCAGTGCGTCCAACAGAGCGACCGGCTCGCCGTTGGCGATCGGTATGACGATGTTCGCACCAACGGGGAGCTTGCGAACCAGAAGATCGGCCAGATCAAGGACCGAAATTGGATGACGACGATCGGAGGAAATGGATCCGAGAGGGCCCTCGAGTTTTCGCACGCCATCAGTGTGGGGTCGCTGGCTCGGGGCTCAATAGAGGCGAAGGTCAAACCAGTTCATTTCAATGATGCGCTGAACGGCCTCAGACATCAACAACATCGATGTCCCAGATCCAGGCAAGTGCTTGAACGGCTCGCCGGTGATCGCCATATGCGACCCCGAAGTGGTGTTCGAGCCCCTCCGAAATCAGTACCCGGTGAAAGTGTTGAACCGGTGAATCCATCGTGGCCACCCCTGAGGTCCCGATGAATGGGGGAGGGGCAGCCATCATCTCGCCGGTTCCCACGACAAGCCGCAGCCGATTGTGGGATCGAGACAGCCGAGTGATGGTCACACGTCCGGGCCGCAGGCCGAAGTTCACAGTCAGGGGTATGTGCCGGTTTGGGTGCTCGCCTGCTCGGACGGGACGGGACGGATCGGCCATCGATCTGGGCGCCACCCCGCAGTGCCAGAACACAGCGGTGTTGTCGACGGTATCGAAGTCGACGAGGTCGGCCAGGAACGCTGGGCGCTCCGTGATTTCGCTGAGCATCAGCAACGTGAGCGCACCGAACGCGTCTGCCTCACATGCCGCCGGGAGTCCCGAATCGCTCAGCATCGACAGTGGACCACACGCTGCTCCTCCCCACTGGGTGAAGCACTCGGGCCAGCACCGCAGGGCAAGCGCATCCCAGTCGTGTTGGTCTGAGAGCGAACTCAACGCCTCTCGTAGTTGCAGGCTCCTGGCGGTTGCGACCGGTTCCATCTTCTCGATTCCGGTCATGCCACGCGGCAGCGCCACCGGGGTCTCGGTGTGAGAGGCAACTTCGAACAGATCCGAGATCGGCATCCGCTGGAACGTGGTGCCGATCGGCAGCGGATCGTCGGCAAGTTCGCACGGTTCGAATCCCGGAGGGGCATCGCCGATGATTCCGATGTGTGCTTCGGCCAGGCGATGAGCTACGGCGGAAGCTGCAGCGTGCTCGACCGCCGTGAAGGAATCGGTTTGGGAGTGTCCAGCGTGTGTTTCGCCCCAGCCTCGCATCGCAGTCCGGAGTTGATCGGCGATCTCGACATCGGTCGGTCTGCCGTGCAGACCGGTCGGGTGCAGGTCTCGGAGACCGAGACTGTACGCCGCAAGGTTTGCGCCGCACAGGGAATTCCGGCGCAGCCGTTTCCCCGTTCGATGCTCGGGGAAGGACCACAGCACAACCTGAGTATCTTCATCGTGGGCTTGCGCAACGGTGACCGCCAATGAGGCGTCGGCGAAGGTCCCGAACGCGATGATGATGACGTCGAGATGTTCTGGCCACTCGGCAATTGTTGAGGTGACGTCGTCCGGGGTGAGATGAACTTGGTCGTTTCCCAGCACATTGGGATTGAGCTCTCGCAGTGTCTTCAGTGCAAGTGCACAAAGCTCAGCGCCAGAATCGACATCGAATGTGGACCGTCCGACCGCCAGGAAGGCCATTGAAGGCCACTGCTCCCGAGGGTCCGAGACGGAGGTCATTGGTCGATCGTGAGTCACCGAAGTCCAGGCGGGCAGAGTCGAACGTCCCGGAGCGGTTGGTCTGCTCTGTCGACTCTCGAACTGACGTAGTGTTGTCTGATGCTCACCGCCGAGGACCTGCTTCCCCGCCGACTGCCGGGCCGCGTTTGCCCGTTGCCCGCGGCCGTCGTCCAGAACGGACCGTTGGCCGATGACAGGCCTGTGGTGCTCGCCGATGCTTCGTTGGATGCAGCGGCGGATGCACTCTCTCGAGGAGTTGCTCCGCCGACGTTCGTCTTGGCCGGCCCCCGGGCGGAATTGGCCTTTCAACCTTCGCAGGTGCGGGCGGGAATCGTGACCTGTGGTGGTCTTTGCCCAGGACTCAACGACGTGATTCGGAGCATCACGCTCTGCCTGAAGTATCTCTACGGCGTGGACGAAGTCGACGGGTTCCGGTATGGATACGCCGGTGTTGCCGGAATCGGTCCAGACCCGATTCCGCTCACTCCCGAGATCGTCGACTCGATCCACCGCGACGGCGGGACGCTGCTCGGATCGAGTCGCGGCCCGCAGGACATCGACCAAATGCTGGACAATCTCGTCTCACGAAACATCTCGTTGCTGTTCTGCATCGGCGGCGACGGAACACTCAAAGGTGCATCGGCAATCGCCAGAGCGGCACAGGAACGTGGTCTCGATCTTGCGGTGGTCGGGGTACCCAAGACGATCGACAACGACCTTCTTTGGGTAGATCGGAGCTTTGGTTTTCCAACCGCGGTGGAGGTGGCAACAGCCGCCATCGAAGTCGCCCACAATGAGGCTCGTGGAGCCCGCAACGGGGTCAGCATCGTGAAGCTGATGGGTCGGCATTCCGGCTTCATCGCCGCCCACGCCACCCTGGCCAACCCCGACTGCAACGTGTGCCTTGTTCCTGAAGTTCCCTTCGAAATCGATGGCCCCGATGGCCTACTGGCCTTCGTTGACCGGCGCCTGAATCAGTACAACCATTGCGTGATCGCCATCGCCGAAGGAGCCGGTCAAGACTTCGTGCCCAGTAGAGGGACCGATAAATCAGGCAACAAGAAACTTGGTGACGTTGGGGTCTACTTGCGGGATCACATCTTGTCGCACTTCTCGAACTCCGAGACCGCCGGCGTGGTGCGCTACATCGATCCCAGCTACCTCGTGCGAGGTCGCGCCGCCAACGCAGTCGATGGCGAATTTTGTTTGTCTCTCGGCCAGGATGCTGCTCATGCCGGAATGGCGGGATTCACCGACGTGATGGTCGGGCACTGGAATCAGCGATTCACGATCGTTCCCCTCAGCGCTGCCACCCAGCGGCGCCGTCAGTTGGAGCCCGACGGGCCGATCTGGAGAAGGGTCATTCACACCACGGGTCAGCCGTCGTTCATGAACAGCAGGTAATCGGGCGTTCTGACCAAGTGCTCTAGCCCCGCTCTCCGAGCCGAGTTGAGATGAGAGGCAACACCGACCCCTCTCATCAAAAGGAGTAGCGATGACTGCTCGCAGTACACACAAAGCCCATGATCGAATCCAAGCCGATCTCAAGCTTCTCGAGCGCCGAGTTCAAGAACTGGGTTCGAGGATTGCCGGCTGGACCGGCGACGTCACCAGACAATACGCAGAGCGACTGGAAGGATTGAGCGCGTCACTCCGCGACCTCAGCAAGGACCTCGACGACTGGGAAGAAGTCGAGATAGGAACGCCAACCAAAGTCGGACACCTCTCCGACGAAGTGGACTCCCTGGAAGCCGACTTCAGGGCTGCCACCGAGGATCACGCCCCTGACTACGAGCTCGCCATGGACCAGCAGGTTCGCAATTGGAAGTCCCGGCTGGACGCAGTTCGACTCAAGGGAGCTTTGGGCTCGATGGAGCTGCAAGATGAACTGGAAGAACTCGGCCATCGTCTGGATCATGCTCGAGCTGGGGCGATGATCGAGCTTCAGAAGGCGATGGATGAAGGTAGTGGCGTAGCGGTCGACCTTCGCGACGACGTCGAGGAGGTTCTCATCGACGTTCGCCATGCGCTCGAGAAGGCATACACCTCACTCTTTGGGCGCTTCTAGCAACGGTCCGGTGTCAGATCGAGCGGTCGTCGTCGAGGCTGTCCTGGATGCGGCCTAGCACCTCTCCAGTCGTCTCATCAGCGGACTTGACGAACAGGGGGGCGCCGGTCCGTCGCTCAGCATGGGCCGCGAGAAGGTCGTCGTTGTCCTCGGCGCTGAGCGCAAAGAGCACTGCATCTGCCCCCTCGACCAGCGGACAGCGCTCGCCTTCGAGCACCGGACAATAGTGGTCGTGGCGAGCCGAAGGACCGCGACACACGGTCACGTCGAATCCACGCCGGTTTGCCTCGGAAGTGCCGGTCCATTGATGGGAATGGCCTTCCACCAGCAGGCGTTGTCGGCCGCTCGACGTCTTGCGCCACGATGGCACACGCGCCGAGGTTGAAACCGTCAAACGCACATTGGTCCAGTCGTCGTCGGGGATTCCTGCAGCTCCGCGCCGGCACAGCATCAACTGCATCTGGGTGTTTCGGGCCGCAATCAGCGCCTGGATATTGGGGATGCCAACAGCCGCTGCCTCTTCCAGCAATGCGTCGAGCAGCCACGGACCCAACCACCCCCTGCTCTTTCGATCAACGGTGATGCCCAATTCGGCATCACCGTCGTCGAGAGGGGCAAAGCCGGCCTCGCCCACGATCGATGATGTGCCCTCCTCAGCCGACTCCTCCGCGATCAGCAGGACTCCGCCTTTTCGATCGGCCACGTGGGCCCACGCCTCCACCGTCTCTCGAGGAGGGAACGCTCCGCTGAAAAATCGCCGCTGAAGGTCCTCAATCGACAGTCGTCGGTACAGGTCGACAAGGCCCGGAACGTCCTCGGGACCGCCGTGTCGAACAGTGATGACCCGGCCATGGTCGAGCCGAACGGACCGAATCTCGGTCATGTTGGATTCCTCACGGTCCGACCGCTTCTGTCCTCGTCGGGTCGGTCGCTCGGTCGGCGGTCGAAGAACGCGGACGAACTCCGTCGTGAAGTGACGGTTCGTGGCCGCCTTGGTCGAGCCGGAATGGGGGATACCGATCGGTCATGAGGGTGGCGTAGGCCAGCACGCGGTAGATCCATCGGTTCAGCCCGATGATCAGGTCGAACAGCGCACGCGGATAGGTGCCCGTGAACAGCAGACTCACACCGGCCACGAAGCAGAACAGTCCGAGCAGGCTGAGGCCGCTGACGCGAGGCGCCGTCGGTGTTCACCCAGCCAAGATCACCTACGAGTATCCCGACGATGAGGTAGTGCGGGAGGGCCAACAGCCACCATTTGACCAGCACCAGCTTTCTGGACAGTCGTTCGGGGTACGCCACGTCCAACGTGGCGAGGTCGCCGGGCTGAGCGCTGAGACCGAACGGTGGATATCGGTCGGTACCCAAACCTCCGCTCGCTGCGTAGTACGACACACGCCATGACCAGCGCATGACCCCGACGTTGAAGCGAAAGATCGAATGGGGGTAGCGGCCGGTCACCAGGATGGAGAATCCTGCCACCACTGTAAGTGGTATGAACAACACCCAGAGGAACAGCAATATGATGAAGTGGGGGATCGCAAGTATCCATTTGACCAGCCACATCCATTTGGACAGCTCGGAGTCGAGCCGGGCCTCCAGGGCCACGGGGTGGGACGCGGAGACCGACGCTCCAGCGAAATGTGGCGATTCGATCGGGGCTGGATGACCCTTTCTCGTGGTTGGAGCAAGGTCACGTTCCGACGTCGTTCCAAAAACAATCAGTCCGATGGTCACGGGCGTGAGCACCATGCCAACACCCAACAGGATGAGAGCGGCGGGCAGCACGAAGCCTGCTTTCGCCCCGACATTGACGTCCGCCCGGACACCACTGGACGCGTCGACGTTCATCAGAACAACGGCCCAGGTTCCTTCGGTCGGTTTCCAGTTGAGGACGAGCGGTGCCGGGCCCTGGGCCGAGGTGGCCCAGAACCCCTGTGTAGCTGGCGGTGCCACCGAGTCCGATCCTGTTCGGTAGCGATAGACGGGCACGAGGCCGTCACCGATTTCGATGATTTCATTGTGGGCGACCCTGTCGAGGTAGGCGTCGACGTCGGATCGTGGCGCGATGCCCATGAACATGTCGTTCGCAGAGTCTTCGACGATGAGTCGCACTTCGGCATCGAGCCGATCGACGAGCCAGCTCGGACCAGCTGGGTCGGATGTGAGGTCGACTTCCCCGGCCGTGATCGCGACAGTCGCAGTCTCTATCTGATCGATCGTTGTTTCGAAGAATCCATCTGCATCACGGCCAAATGTATGTCCCAGGGCCAGCGCGGCACCGCTCAGAAGCATTGCGATCGCGGGTAGTACGAGAAGACAACCCGTGAGGATGGCGACGATTCGCAATGGGCGCATGACAATTCCTGTCGACGTGCTCTTGTTTGATCGTCCATCGACGGCCCTCGTCGATGCAGAGGCGAACGTCCTGTCTAGGAACGGGCAGCTGGGTCGGTGGCGAGGGTCTTGGTGAACTTGCGAATCAGTTTCGATGCCCACGCATAGTGGCTCGAGGTCGCCGAGACCATGTACGCACCGACCGAGGTCGATCGCGTCCACGGGTATCGCTTCTTCTCGAAGAGGTCTGAATCCTCATAGCTGCGGATCACGGCGAGGAGGGCGTCATGGGTTCCGGTCAGTGCACCTACGACATCATCCCAGGAGTCATTCTTGGTTCGTTCGTAGATGGCCTGGTTCAGGGCGGGTGTCTCGGCAAAGGTGTAGCCCTCTGCTGGGATTGCCGGTTGTTTGCCCGCTGATCCCAACGACTCCCACCCCAGGGCCATCTCGTGCCATGCGTGAAGGTGGGACAGCAGGTCCTTCACCGACCATTGCTCACAGGCGCCGGGCCGCTCCCGATCAGCCACCGGAATGGTGTCGACAGCCGCCCAAAGGCGTTCGAATTCGTCGCCGGCGGCCGTGAGCAGGTCGATCTGATTGGTGGGTCGAGGCATCGAACTGATCCTGAGATCTTCTAGATGCCTGAACCGCTCAGGTAGTAGGCAACATCATTCACCAACTTGGTGAAGTTCGGATGGTCGGTCTCGAATCTGTCGAGCGCCTCCAGCAGTCGGTTCTGGTGTTCGGTGGTCCGATGTCTCTTTGCGCCGAGCGCGGTGCTGCGAAGCTCGGCGACCTGGGTCGGGTTCAAACCCGGTTCGTCCAGAGAGTCAACCAGGCGCTCGATCGCCTCGTCGTAGCCGGGACGGTTCTTGTCTTCTGTGGACACGCCTACTCCTTGTTCGCAGTGGATGATGTTGCTGCCAGAAAGCCGGCAATGGAACGAACGGTACGCATCGATGCGTAGTCCCTCTCAGCGATGGTAACCCCGGAGAGTTCCCACAGTTTGGCCATCACATTTGTATGATCCATCGAATCCAGCTCGAACTCCTCGAAGAAGTCGCAGTTGTGATCGAGCGAGGGAAGCTCCTCCTCGACATCGGGAGCGACCATTGCGATTGCCTCGAGCACGATCTCGCCGGCGCGTTCAATGGTGAGTGGTGGGACCGATTCTGCCTTCATAGCTCCTCTGGTTTCTGTAGGTACGCGTTGAGCCGGTTCAGCAGGCGGCTTCCGGTGGCTCCGTCGGTAGCCCGGTGATCAGCGCTGAGGGATGCGACCACGACAGGTCGCGGTGTCACTTGCCCCTCATGGACCATCGGCTGTTCTCTGATTCGGCCAAAACCGACCAGAGCTACTTGAGGCGGAAAGATCACTCCGTGAACTCGATCCGCTCCGTGGTCGCCCAGGTTGGTCACGGTGATGGTGCCTCCGTCCATCCAGCTGCTTCGCAGCGATCCACCGCGAGCCCCGGCGACCCGTTCTCGGAGGGCATCCATCGTTTCATCGATCGACAGCTTGTCGGCCTCCCCAATGACAGGTGTCACGAGGCCGCCCTTTCGAAGTGAGACCGCAACCGCAACGTTAACCTCGTCGGCCGCATGGAACATGCCATCTGACCAGAACCCATTGAGCGCGGGAACTTCGGCAAGAGCCCGTGCCGTCGCCTTGATCAGCAGTGCCGCCGGGACAATCCGCTCGGATACCTCCAGGTGTTCGTTGTGCAAAGCCATCCACGTCAGTGCTTCTGTCATATCCACGTCGAACTCGAGGTAGTAGTGGGGAATGTCTCGGTTTGCAATCGACATTCGTTCGGCGATGGCGTGACGCATCCTCTCCGCCGGCGATGGCTTGGTGGTGCGTTGCGGTTCTGAAGTCTGATCGGGTTTGTCGGGAATATCCCGGGCGATTACCGCGCCGGCTGGTCCTGTGCCGTTGAGACTGGAAATGTCGACTCCTCGCTCCTTGCTGAGCGTGCGAGCAAACGGCGACGAAAGCGGTCCGGATTCCGCTCGGTCCAGGCGGGCCCTGGACGAAGTGACACCGGCAGGTTCGGGTGTATTCGATGTCGCCGGGGATGGCGCCGTGGGCGAATCGGGCGGGTCGGAGACGTCGCCGGTTTCGCCGGCCCGAGCAGGTGGTGCCGATCCCTCGTCCGGTTCGCTCAGACGGAGCAGGGGAGTTCCAACCGGCACTTGGACGCCGGCGTCCACCAGCACCTCGGTCACGATGCCCGACTGCCAGATCTCCACGTCGATGTCCGATTTTTCGGTTTCGACTCTTGCGACCACGTCACCTCGTTTGACCTCGTCACCGGGGCTCACCAACCACGCAAGGACCGTTCCGTGATCCATGTCGGCTCCCAGCGAGGGAAGTGCGAAGAGCTGGTTTGCAGCGGTGGTGGCTGGTTCGCCCACCACGGTTCCTCCCGACTCAGCCACTGCCTCGCCCATCCGTGATCATCTCTCGCGCCGCCTCGACGATGTCGTCCACCGTGGGGATCGCTGCCTCCTCGAGGTGTTTTGGGTAGGGGATCGGGACGTCAGCAGAACAGAGCCTGCGTACCGGAGCATCGAGTAAGTAGAAGCAGTCTTCGGTGATACCGGCCGAGAGCTCGGCCGCCAAGCCAACCGACTGCCAACCCTCGTCGACCACGAGCGCACGATGGGTTCGAGTGACCGATTCGGTCAAGGTGGATCGATCGAGCGGGCGGAGCGACCGAAGGTCGATCACCTCCAACGACATCCCTTCCTCAGCGAGCCGGTCGGCGGCCTCGATCGCCTTGGGAACGATCCCCGCCGAGGCGACCACGGTGAGGTCGGTTCCGTTTCGCCGCACGGCAGCAGAGCTCAGGTCGACCGGTCCTGGCTCCAGGGCCGCGGTGGTGTTGTAGAGCGTCGCATGCTCGAAAATGATCACCGGGTCGGGATCAGCCAGGGCTTCGCGGAGCATCCACCGAGCGTCGGTGACCGTGGCGGGAGCAACAACCCGTAGGCCGGGAACGTGGGCGTACCACCCTTCGAGGCTGTGGGAGTGCTGAGCTGCCAGTTGTCGACCCGCCCCGGTTGTCAGACGAACGACGAGAGGGACGCCGAGCTGTCCACCCGACATGTGCCGCAGCGTTGCCGCGTTGTTGACGATCTGATCCAACGCCAGAAGACTGAAGTTGACCGTCATGATCTCCACGATGGGGCGCATACCGCCCAGGGCGGCTCCAACGCCGGCGCCGACGAACCCGGATTCTGACAGGGGGGTGTTTCGTACGCGGTCACGGCCGAACTCTTCGAACAAGCCTTTGGTAACCGCGTAGGTTCCTCCGTAGTCGGCAACGTCTTCACCCATGATGAAGACCCGTTCGTCCTCAGCCATCGCCTCTCTGATCGCCTCGCGCATTGCATCTCGGTAGGTGAGTTCGTCGGTCCCTTCGTCAGGGGCGTGGCTTTCATGCTGGGTTGTAGTCATGCCTTCACTTCCGGGGGTGCGGGCAGTGCGGTACCGGCACCCGCCCAATCGTCGGAATCATCGATCGAGGTGGTGCTCTCCGGTTCTTCGCCTGGGTGAGCCATTGCGTAGACGTGGTCGGTCAGTGTTTCTGGAGATTCCCAGTCGGCTGCTTCGGCAAATGCAACGGCGTCGTCGACTTCTTGGGATGCATCGTCCCATAGCTGGGAAACTTCGGCGTTGCTGATGTCACCACGAGCGATCAAGCTGGCTGAGTACGTGGCGATGGGGTCGCGTTTTCTCCATTCCTCCACCTCACTAGGGTCCCGGTACAGATCCGGATCGAACATGCTGTGGGCCCGGAACCGATAGGTTCGGAACTCGATGAAGCTCGGGCCGCCGCCACCTCTGGTAGCCAGGATCGCCCGGTCCATCCCGGTTGCGACGTCTTCGATGTTCATCCCATCGATCGGCCAGGCCGGCATGTTGTAGCTGCTGGCCTTGAGTGCCAGGTCTGTCTCGGACTCGCTGGTGGCAAGTGAGGTGCCCATGGCGTACAGGTTGTTCTCACAGCAAAACAAGACCGGCAGATCCCATAGCGCCGCGAGGTTCATCGACTCGTGGAATTCGCCCTCGGCCATTGCCCCTTCACCGAAGAAGCATGCGGTCACCCGGTCGCGGCCCGCCATGTGGTCGGCGAGTGCAAGGCCGACCGCCAGTGGTAGGTGTCCGCCTACGATTGCGTTTCCGCCGTAGAAATGTCTTTTGGCATCGAAAAGGTGCATCGACCCACCCCTGCCACCGGAACACCCGGCAGCCTTGCCATACATCTCGGCCATGATCGAGCGAGCCGGGACACCGCGCACCAATGCATGGCCGTGTTCGCGGTAGGTGCCCAAGATGTTGTCATCGTCGCGGAGCTGATTGATCGCGCCAGCCGCGATCGCTTCCTCACCGATGTAGAGGTGGAGGAAACCGCGGATCTTTGTTTGTCCGTAGAGTTCGGCGCACCGTTCTTCCAGCACGCGGAATTCGAATCATGTCGGCGAGCAGCTTCTTTGGCGCAGTTCTCATGTGGGTACCTCCAGGGTCGAGAGATCACCAACGTCGGTCCCGAGCTCCTGAGCCTTCAGGAGTCGGCGCATGATCTTTCCGCTTCGTGTGTGGGGGAGATTCTCGGCGAAGTCAATCTCTCGCGGTGCAACCGCGGGACCCAGCCGCTTGCGTGCGTGGGCGATCAACTGCTTGCGAAGGTCGTCGTTTGCCTCGAAACCCGAGGCGAGCACCACGAACGCTTTCACGATGTTTCCCGCTGTCGGATCCGGTTTTCCGATGACGCCCGCTTCGACGACTGCCGGATGTTCGGTGAGCGCACTTTCCACCTCAAAGGGTCCGATCAGATGCCCGGCCGATTTGATCACGTCGTTGTTCCGCCCTACGAACCAGTAGTAGCCGTCAGCATCCTTGCGGGCGAGGTCGCCCGAGTGGTACCACGGACCGGCGAAACACTGCTCGTACCGTTGTTGTTGGTTGAGGTAGCCACGGAACATCGAAGGCCACCCCGACAGAAGGGCAAGTTCACCAACCTCGTCGACATCGGCAACCTCGACGGGCATACCATCGGCATTCACCACGAGGTCCCCTTCGGCGTCGGTTTCCAGCAGGGTGGCGGTGATTCCGGGGAGCGGGCGACCCATCGATCCCGGTTTCACCAGTTCGTTGGCGAAGTTGGTGATCATGATTCCGCCGGTCTCGGTCTGCCACCAGTTGTCGAGGATCGGAACACCGAAGACCTCCCTGGCCCACACCACCGATTCGGGATCCAGGGGTTCGCCGACGCTGGCGACGAGCCGCAACGATGAGAAGTCGAAACCGGCGCTCAAATCGGCGCCGACCTTTTGCAGCATGCGTAGCGCGGTTGGTGCGGTGTAAAGATGTTCACCTGTTGCTGTTCAAGGGTCCGGTACCAACGCTCGGCGTCGAATTCAGCCTCATCGACGATGCTGGTGACACCGTTGACGAGCGGCGAAATGATCCCGTACGACGTACCGGTGACCCAGCCGGGGTCGGCGGTGCACCAGAACACATCGCCGGGTTTCATGGTGAGGACGAGTCGGCCGGTCACAGCGTGTCCTACCACGGCGTTGTGGACGTGGACTGCGCCCTTGGGTTTGCCGGTTGTTCCGCTCGTGAAGTGCACAAGAGCATGGTCTTCTGGTGTTGTGTGAGCGGTGGTGTACTCCGGCTGCGCCTCGCTGAGGAGCGTTTCGAGATCCGATACCGAGGGGTCGTCGAAGTCGGCTGCTCCCGATCCGGCGATGAGTACCTGACGCAGAGCCGGTAGTTCGCTGCGTAGCGCCCTTACTTTGCGTCGATAGAACAGCGCAGTTGTGACCAGGGTGTCGATCTGTCCGATCTGGAGCCTCATTTTGATCGGATCGGGACCAAAGGCTGCGAACAGCGGTGTGTAGACAGCACCGGCCTTGAGTGTTCCAAGAGCAGCAACGTAGAGGTTGGGGACTCGTCCCATGAGCGTGGCGACGCCCTTGCTGTTGAACTTCTCGACTACGTTGGCGAACCGGTTGGTTCGATCGACCATCTCGGCGTAGGTGAGGTCCACGTGAGTCCCGGACTTCGCCAGCCACCGAAGGGCCACTCGATCACCATTGCCATCGGCAACGTGTCGGTCAAGGGCCTCGTAGGCGATGTTCAAACCGCCGTCGGGCAAGCCAGAAAGCTGATTGCCAGCATGGGCCCAGTCGAAGCGTGCACGGAGCTGTTCATATGTCTCCACCTCATCAGTTATCCATTGGCCGCTTGCGGTTCGAAAGAGTCCAAGGTCCCGCAGCCGCCCGCGTGGAGATCGATCCTCGAGGTCGAATATGCCAGTGCCGGTCGCGTGGCAGGATTGTGTGAACCGGTGGACGACGACGGCGGGCTTTCGTCAGTCCTCTGTCATGTAGTGCTGTTGCACCAGCAAGGTGTCCACCTGGGGAGTGACATCGTCGGGACGGGGAGAAACCGAAAGATCGGGCACCTCCGGCTCCTCGTCCTCGAGGTAGTGAACGACGGCATCGGGGTTCGTCGGAACATAGAGCGGTCCCTCGACGAATTCGACGTGCATCGCTTGGTCCTCGGCCGCTTCGGCTGGTTCTTCGCGCAAGTCATCGTCGGGGTAGAACTCCCACGGTGTCTCCGCTGGTGGAGTGGGGTCCGGTGCGCTCTTCATGCCATCGAGAGTAGACGGGAACAGGGCGCTCGATAAGGGCCATCGGACCCTACCGATCTCAGTGGCGCTCAACTCAACGCAACCGCTGCCTGGGCTACTAGGTAGATCGCTATCAGGGCGATACCGAGCCTCGAGTCGAAGCGCTGGGTCCTCGCTGCGATCACCGTGGCCAGAGCCACCGCCGCCGCTGCCACTCCGACACCGAATTGAACGTCCTCGCTTACCGCTGAGCTGAACAACGCTGGGCCGATTCCCACCGAGAGCGTCGCATCCACGAAGCTCGATCCAAAGATGCCTCCAACGGCCATCGAGGAGGCGCCTCTCCTGATCGCAGTCCAGTCGACGGCAAGTTCGGGTAGCGAAGTCCCCAAAGACAATGCCATGAAGCTGCCGATGAACTCCGGAACGCCGAGGTCCTCCGACAGCTCTAGGAATGAAGTCACCACACCAAATGCGAACGCGCCGACGAGTCCGAGCCAGAAGAGGGTCACGACCGCGTTTCTGAAGATGGTGGTGGTTCCAGTCGCGACAACTTTGCGAGGCCGTAGTTCGGACTGACCCAGCAGCACTGTTCCACCGAACCACAGCACGATGAGGACCACTCCGTCGAAGTGGCTCAGCGAGCCGTCACCAACGAACACCCACACCATGACCGAAGCGAAGAAGGCCGCTGAGCCGATCGAGATCAGAAAGTTGCGTTCGACAACGATCGAGGAACCGGCGAAGCAGAGGATGCCGAGCACCAGAGTGATTTGGGTCAGGACCGATCCCATCGAGTCCCCGACATTCACATCGCCGTGCCCCGATGCGGTGCTGACGATCGAGTTGGCGATCTCGGGCAGGTCGGTGCCGATCGACATGATGGTGAGACCGACCAGCGCCGGAGAAAAACGGGTCGACTCGACGATCTGCAGAGCCGTCGTAACCGCTCTTCGGCTCGAGACGGCGGTTCCGAAGATGCATCCGGCCAGGAGGGCGACCCACAGAGCGACCATGTGAGATCTCTAGGCCAACGCTGATGCGAGAAGGGGTCCGACGAGATCTCGGAGTGAGACGATGCCGTCGCGGTCCCCATCGTGTACCACGAGGTGGCGAACCCGAGCGATTGTCATGAGCGTTGCGGCTGCGCCAACATCCTGATCAGCGTCAATGGAAAGAGGGTTTCTCGATGCCAGCTCACCAGCGGTTCGCTCCTGATTACACTCCGCTACGGCCCGCAGAACGTCTCGCTCGGACAGGACCCCGAGATCGCCATTCTCGTAGTTGACGAGCAGGGCGCCGCAGTCGAAGAGCCTCATTCGGCGCGTTACCAGTTCGATCGTGTCGCCTTCGTTGGCGGTGAGAACGACGAACTCGGTGACGGTTCGCACCGGATCGTGAACGTCACCGCCCGGTAGGTTGGGCGGTAGTCGTCGAACATTCATCGGATTCTCCTTGTTTCCGACTGGACACTACGGCGGTGTCCTCGATCGAGATACGGGCTTTCGTCCCAATCGGGCCGTGGCCGGAATTGAGCTGAGATAGTGACCTTGGGCCCTAGCGGGCTCTGCGGACCGGTTCGACGCTTGCCGTAGACGAGAGCAGACCCCACGAGAGGAGGGTGTACCAATGACTACTAGGACCGCCAAGCGGCGTGGATCCAGGGTCAGCGGCCGCTCCGTGAAAGTCCCTCTTGCCCAGATTTCGCTGTGGGCTCCTGATCAGCGAGCTGGTGGGCCTGAGCCCTGGCCACTCGATCCACAGACCCGTGAGTGCGGGCGGCGTGGCGTACAGCAGGCCCGAGATGCATTGGAACACCCTGTCGAGGACCGTGGATCTGGCCGTCGAGCGAACTAGCCGACACTGCTCATCGGTGGATCAAAGCAGGGAAACAGCGGGACCCCTGTGCCGAAATCCAGCTCACTGGTGCAATGATGTGGAGGGTGAGCGTTCCGTCAGAGCCAAGCGACCTGGACAGCGGCCAAGACCTGGCCTCGGCGGCACCGGGCAACGATGTGGACTTGAAGCATGCTCATGTCGTCGAGGGCTCAGACATCTGCCGGTATCTCGCCACCGACTCCAACCACGGGCTCCAGCCTGAGCAAGTCGTCGAACATCGCGAGAGGTACGGGTCCAACGCTCTGATCGCCCAGGAACCGACGCCATGGTGGAAGGCGCTGGCGTCCCAGTTCGCTGAACCGTTGGTGTACCTCCTGGTCGGAGCGTGGGCAATCAGCCTTCTTCTGTGGATTTTGGAAGGCCGTGAGAACCTGCCGTTCGACGCGATCGCCATTGCGGCGATCGTTTTCCTGAATGCACTCATCGGTTTTGTCCAGGAGAGCCGAGCAGAGAAGGCGGTGGCTGCTCTCCAGCAGCTCAACGCTGGCCGAGCCACAGTCCGCCGCAACGGGTCCGAATTCGAGGTAGGCGCCAACGAAGTTGTGGTTGGCGATATTCTGATCTTGGCCGAGGGCGACGCGGTGGCTGCCGACGCACGCGTCCTCATCGCATCCGGGATTCAGACCCTCGAAGCCCCCCTCACCGGCGAGAGTACTTCGATTCCCAAAGACACTGCTTCGCTCGCTGCGGGAACTCCGGTCGCTGATCGATCGAACATGGTGTTCTCAGGAACCTCTCTTGCGGCGGGGCAAGCAACCGCAGTCGTGGTTGGCGTCGGCATGGATACCGAGGTCGGGGCGATTGCCCAGCTTCTGGACCAGACCGAAGAGCAAGACACGCCACTACAAATCGAGATTGCCCGGGTGACCCGGTCGCTGGGCATCGGGGTGCTGGCTATTGCGGCGCTTGTTGTCGCAGTCATTCTTCTGGTCAATGGAGTCGAGTCGGCTGATGATCTTCTCGATGCACTTCTGATCGGTGTGTCACTTGCAGTTGCGGCAGTACCGGAGGGTCTGCCGGCGGTTCTTTCCTTGGTCCTGGCTCTCGGGGTGCAACGAATGGCAGAGCGCAATGCGGTCGTGAAGCGGCTGGCGTCGGTGGAGGCACTGGGTTCGGCGACGGTGATCTGCACCGACGAAACGGGCACGCTCACGAAGAACCAAATGGAGGTCCGGCAGCTTGCGGTCCCCTCGGGCGGTGCGCTGGGCGGCGAGCCGTCCACCGCTTCGGATGTGGAACTCGAAGCGCTGATGACCACCGCACTACTCGCCAGTGCGCCCTCGTTGGAGGTTGGCGCATTCGACCGGTTCGCTGACCCGACCGAGCAAGCGCTGGCCACGATGGCCCGCACATATCTCGATGATCTCAACTACCTCGCGCACGACCGCAGGTGGGTGGCGGGAGAGACGTTCACCTCGGACCGAAAACGAATGTCAGTTCTCACCCATTCACTCCACGACGTACGGGCAGAACCGACTAGCCACTCAAGGGAGCTCCAGAGATTGTGCTCGATCTCTGCTCCGACGAAGTCCGACGACCACGGGGTCGTTCCGCTCACCGCGGAACGTAGAGCAGAGTGGAACGATCGGATCGAATGATGGCTGATTCGGGGCAACGGCTGCTGGCCGTGGCCGGCCGGTCCGTTTCGGAATCCGAACTGGACAGTACTCCGGTGGCGGATCTGGAACGCGACCTAGCTCTGGTGGGGGTTATCGGCCTGATCGACCCACCACGTTCGGAGGCAACCGGTGCGGTAGCTGAAGCTCACTCGGCAGGCGTGCGGGTCGTGATGGTCACAGGTGACCACCCGGGTACGGCCTCACAGATCGCTCGGGAGGTCGGCGTTCTCCAGGCTGGTGATTCAGTGCTCACGGGCATCCAAGTCGACAGCATGACCGATGAGGAATTCGCAGATGCTGTTAGGTCAGCTTCGGTCTTCGCCCGCGTGACACCGGCTCACAAGCTCCGAATTGTGTCAGCGCTCCAGGACCAAGGTGAGGTCTGTGCGATGACGGGCGATGGCGTCAACGATGCCCCCGGCCTGAAAGCAGCCGATATTGGCATATCGATGGGGCTCGGGGGGACCGACGTGGCGAAAGAAGCGGCGAGCATGGTTCTCACCGACGACAACTTCGCAACTATTGTCGCTGCGGTCAAAGAAGGCCGCGCCATCTTCGACAACATTCAGAGCTTCCTGCTGTACCTTCTCGGGTCCAATGCGGGCGAGGTTCTCACCGTGCTGTTGGGCGTCGTGTTCGCCGGGGTGCTGGGTTTGGCAGGGGCTGACGGCAACACGGTCATCGCCCCGCTTCTGGCGGTCCAGATCCTATGGATCAACTTGCTGACCGATTCGGCGCCTGCGTTGGCTCTGGGAGTCGATCCCCCTACGGGAGAATTGATGAAGCGCCCGCCCCGCCGGGCGGGCGAGCGAATACTCAATCGCCTTATGTGGAAGCGGATTGTCCTGGTCGGAGTGGTGATGGCGGCCGTGACGCTTCTGGCACTCGACCTGTTCCTACCAGGCGGCTTCTTCGAAGGTTCCTCCACTCTCGTGGAGGCGAGAACTGCAGCATTCACCGTGCTGGTTTTCACCCAGCTGTTCAACTGCTTCAATGCTCGATCGATGTCCGCAAGTGCCTTCAGCGGCCTGTTCTCGAATCCGTGGCTGTGGCTTGCAGTAGCGATTTCCGCCCTCCTCCAAGTGGCGGTTGTCCACATCGGGGTCTTGAACGAAGCGTTCGGAACTGCCCCGCTCGATCGTGGAGAGTGGATCACAACTGTGGTACTGGCCAGCACTGTGCTCTGGGTGAGCGAGCTTGGAAAAGCCTTCTCCCGGTGGCGCGGATCGGCTTCTCAGGGATCATTGTCAGTCGCCTCGGTCCCACCAGTCCAGCACCCGTAGCGCACGCAGCGTCGACCACCGGCTGGGGCCACGGGTCTCCATTTTGAACCAGTAGCGTCCGGGGTGGCTGCGATACACAGGCCAGGCGCCATCGGAACGTCGAGCGTGTCGGACGACCTCGATGGCGTCGGCGAGACGGTCATCGCGGACTGCGCCAGCAGCACGAAAGTGTTCCAGGCCCCGCATCACGTCGTAGTGCCATTGGGGAGGAAACGGGAAGCGCGCGAACGCAGGATTCGACACCTCGCCTGTTCGGTGCGATTTGTACATGCGATGGTCCAGGAAGAACTCGCGGCCTGAGGCAAGGGCGTCTTCGACATCCTCACCTCCGCCTGAGTCTCGGTAGGCGAGCAGGGCCTCGAGCACGCTGATCGACGTGTGGAACGAGCCATGGCGGGACCCACTCCGGATCGACTCACAGTTCCAGCCGCCGTCGTTGAGCTGTTCTGAAATCAACCACTCGACCGTTTCGTCTACTCGGGAGTCGGTGAGTCCGAAGGACCGGGCCAGGAACACCATCATCGCGGTAATGCAGGTCTCGGGTTCGCGAATGGTCTTCGCCAGGTTGATTCCACCACCGTAGAAGCGGGCCTCTTCCCAGAGCCGCTCACAGCCCGCGAGCGCTTGAGGATTGCCGGACTCGAGTCCGAGTCGCTCCAACAGGAGAAGGGTGTAGGTGGTCGAGGTCCACTTGGGGCTGTAGACCGCACCGGCCCACAGCCCATCGGAGTCCTGGTTGCTGAGCAAAGCCGCCCCCCAGCCCTCCTTGGCAACCAGGCTGCGCTGTTCAGCAACCTGTGACCACGTCGCATGGGTCAGGTCCGACAGCACCTGCCAGCGAACCGCAGGATCACCAGACAGTAGCCACGCCCACAACTGGCGTCGTTTCTGGTCTGCGTACTCGATTGCGCCAACGGACGCTTTGACCGGCACGGCTGCTCCCGATACTTGGAAACTTGATCGTTGGCCTCACCCTGTGCGAGATCAACCATGCTCGAAAGAGACGAAGGTCCCGATTCACACCGAGCAGACTCCAAGGCACAACCGGGCCTGACAACAGCGCGTAGGCCTCGATACAACGTTGCCTATCCAAGGGGTATGTCGAAGTGGGCAGCTCGATCTACCTTGGTGACCAGCATCCTTGTGCATCGAACCCAGGTAGGAACACCGTTGGAACACTCACCTCACGACGATCGAGCTGGTCTACGAGCTCAACATCAGCACCTTCTGACAGAAACGGTTGGTCGCCTGGAGCGTGAATTCTCCAAGCACTTCACCACCGACACACTCGAACACTATGTACAGGACTCCTATGAGGAGCTGGCCAGCAAGGCTCAGGTACTAGCCCATGTCCCGGCCTTCGTTGAACGATTCGCCGTCGATCGTCTGCGTGCGCTCGCCAAGACATCCCATGAACCAGTTGCGATCTCTCCCGACGTGCTCTTTGTTTGCGAGCGTAACGATGCTGCCTCACAGATGGCGGCGACGCTCTTCAACCGAGCGACCGGGGGTCGAGCATATGCTCGATCGGCTGGCCGAAAGCCCGCTGGTCAGATGGCGGAAGCCGCCATTTCAGCAATGCACGAGATCGGAATCGAGATGCGCGGTAACTTCCCGAAGCCTGTCACCCCGGAGATCGAGGCGGCGTCCGACATCATCGTCACCATGGATGCCCACGACGATGTCGTGGTCCTCGAGGGCAAACACTTCGAGGCATGGGAGTTGCCCCATCCGTCGAGCCGGCGATTCCGATTCCTTTCGGGTTCTGCGAGACGAGATCGATGGGCGGGTGCGAGATCTCATTGACCGTTTCATCCCCAATGGCGTTCGCAGACCGCGGTCCGCATTCGACCTTGACCTGAAAGAACTACGTGGCCTTGACGCTCATCCACCAGACGCATCGTGGAGCTCGCTCAACGGCTCGGGCCCCGGTTCTGGAGTCTGACTCGCTCGCCCTCAAGGCGATCATCGAAGAGGACGGCGCCATCAATTCGATGGATGCTGAACTCACCTCGCACGTGTTCGAACTGATCGCGCTGCGCCAGCCGGTCGCTCGGGATACGTCGAGCGATTCTTGCGGTCCATGACACAAGCCTGCATCTCGAACGGATTGCCGATTGCCTCGTCGACGCGGCGACGACTGCTCTTGGGGGAAGGCGTTGCGCTTCCTCCGGATATGGCGGAGATGTCGGATCGAGTTGCAGAGGCCACCGAGCTGGCAATCCACGCACTCCAAGAGGGGGACGTGGACAAGGCCTGCTCCAGGTGGTTCAGCTGGTCGAAATGCTGGAGCGGACCGCGCCGTCAGCTGCTGGAACAGGTCATGGACAGAGGAGCTTCGGCGGACAGAAAGACCGCACTGGCCATTGATCAAGCTTCAATCACGCTGAACCGCGCTGGCAAACATGCACTGGACATCGCCGAGCAGGCTCTTTTTGCCGTGAAGGGTGTACGGGTTGAACTGAACCGTTGACGGTGGCCGATCGTCTGCCAGCTTGGCGGGTCCGGGTGGCGTCCCGGGTAACTAGAGCCCTTCGGCCCTTGGCCACGACCCGGGCGCGGGAGACGCTCGATCAATGGATACGGCGCACCGACCGGCGGTGATGCTTGACCTCGGAGGACTGGGCAAGCTCATCGACGAGCTGATCGGTCGAGGATATGAAGTATGGGCGCCGGTAGTACAACACGGCGTCATCGGTCACGACCGGATCGAATCCGTGGAAGAGCTGCCGGTGGGTTCGACCGATGAACAGGCCCCCGGTCGATATCGCCTCGTCCCGAGATCAGATGCATCGCGATTTGGCTATGCGGTCGGCCCGCAGTCGTGGAAAGAACTGCTTCAGCTGGCACGGACCAAGGTGTGGACCATGACCCGTGACGAGTCTGGATCGCTCACCATCCGCATGGCTCGGACCGAACGTGTGCCACGGGCGTTCCTGGGAGTTCGCCCGTGCGAGCTGGCAGCCATCCAAAACAGGATCGGATCCTGCGTGAAGGCCCCCATGTCGATCCCAGCTACGACGCCCTCCGGTCGGCATCGCTCATCATCGCCGTCAATTGCACCGACCCTGCCGCCACCTGTTTCTGCCCGTCGATGGGAACCGGTCCAGCCGTAGGGCCGGGCCACGATCTGGCGTTGACCGAACTGGTCGATGGCGACTCTGTGCGCTTCGTCGTCGGGTTCGGATCTGACCGAGGGGCCGAACTCATTGATGCTGTTGAAACACGACGTGCCAACGACGTCGAGATCGAGGCGGCTCGGGCCGCTGTCGAGGCGGCGGAAGCGGTCATCACGAGGACCCTGGACGCCGAGGGGGTGCGTGACCTGCTGTACCAAAACCTCGAAAGTGACGCATGGGACTCCATCGCTGACCGCTGCCTCAACTGCGGGAACTGCACGTTGGTGTGCCCGACCTGCTTCTGCACGATCCCGAGGACGTCACCGACCTCAGGGTGACATCACCGAACGGTGGCGGGTGTGGGACTCGTGCTTCAGCCTGGACTTCCCACCTTGGAGGCCCCACCCGAGCATCAACCGCATCCCGATACCGGCAGTGGCTGATGCACAAGCTGGCGTCGTGGATCGATCAGTTCGGCGAGGTCGGCTGTGTCGGGTGCGGCCGCTGCATCACCTGGTGCCCGGTCGGGATCGACCTCACCGATGCGGTCGCTCAATTGAGGCTGAGGAGCGTGAACCAATGACGATGAAGGCAATGCCGCTGAAGACAGCATCGACTGGTGCTCCGATGATCCCGCGGATCTATCGAGTGGTGGACAAGATCTGGAATCTCGAGAACACGGCGACCCTCTCCGTCGTACCAACCACTGGCCAGTTACCGCACTTCGAACCGGCACAGGCCAGCATGCTCGGCGCGTGGGGTGTCGGAGAGGCAGCGATCTCGATCAGCTCGAGCGCGGAGATCACCACGCACCACGAGTACACGATTCGGCGGGCGGGGCCCATCAGCGGTGCACTCGTCGACACACCGGTCGGGGCGACGGTCATGATTCGCGGGCCGTTCGGCACGCCCTGGCCCTTCTCCGCCCTCGGCTCGAGCGAGCTCCTGATCGTTGCCGGAGGTCTCGGTCTCGCACCGCTGCGAGCAGCGATCGAACTCGCCTGCGTCCGAAGACTCGAACGCTGGTGGTCTACGGCGCCGGAACCCCGACGAATTGCTGTTCGAGCAAGACCTCGAACGATGGCAGCGTTCGGGGGCCGAGGTGATCATCACCGTGGACGAGGGGCCAGAGGACTGGCCGGGTTCGGTCGGCCTGGTCACCGAGATCCTGGACGCCGGGAAGTGCGCCGGCCTCGGGCCGACGACCGCAGCGTTCGTGTGCGGACCGGACGTGATGATGCGGGCAACAACCGAGAGCTTGCTGCGACTCGGTCTGCCACCGAAACGAATCTGGCTCTCACTCGAACGCAACATGCAATGTGGGATCGGGTACTGCGGCCACTGCCAACTCGGACCCGTCCTCCTCTGCCGCGACGGCCCGGTCGTCGATGCCGACACGCTGGGCGCCTTCAACCGAATCCCGGAGCTCTGATCCATGCAACCTCCGCCGAGAACCCCGTCCTCGCCTCGCTGTCTGGAAGTTTTCTTCCTGCGACGGCTGCCAGCTGACGTTGCTCAACTGTGAGGATCAGCTTCTCGAGTTGACCAACTACATCGAGATCTCGTACTTCGCCGAGGCCTCGAGTGATCTACAACCCGGGCCCTACGACCTCTCGTTGGTCGAGGGATCGATCGCGACACCAGGTGACGAGCAGCGGATCCGCGAGATCCGAGACCAGTCGGCTGTTCTGGTCGCCATCGGTGCATGTGCAACTGCCGGCGGTGTCCAGGCGCTGCGCAACAACGCAGCAATCAACGAGGTCGTCGCCGCGGTCTACCCCGAGCCCGAACACATCAGCATCCTGGCGAAATCGACCGCCATCGCCGACCACGTGAAGGTCGATGCCGAGCTGCGGGGCTGTCCGATCGACCAAGGTCAGTTGCTCGAGTTCATCGCCGCCCTGCTGGCCAGCCGGCCGGCCCGCATTCCGACAACAAGTGTCTGCACCGAATGCAAGGCCGGCGGTCGCCCATGCATCATGGTGAGCACGGACGAACCGTGCCTCGGACCGGTCACCCAAGCTGGCTGCGGGGCGTTGTGCCCCCGCTTCGATCGAGGGTGCTACGGATGCTTCGGCCCGATGGAATCGCCGAACACCCGAGCGCTGGCAGACCACTTCTCCCATACCGGACACGGTGAGGAAGCAATCACTCGGCTGTTCCAGACCTTCAACGCAGCATCACCACCCTTCTCCCTCGAGGCCGAACGCCAACTCGTTGCGCAGGATCAGGTGGGTCAACAAAGAAAGGTCGGCGGATGACCCACAAGAACATGGATTTCCACGTTCCCGTTCTCACCAGGGTCGAGGGTGAGGGCGCGATGCACGTGACGGTCGCCGATGGCATCGTGTCCGACGTCCGTCTGGAGATCTACGAACCACCGCGATTCTTCGAAGCGTTGGTCGGGCGAGGGCACACCGAACCTCCGGACATCACCGCTCGGATCTGCGGGATCTGCCCCGTGGCCTACCAGATGAGCGCATGCCACGCGATCGAACGAGCATGCGGCGTCACGGTCTCGGGCCAGCTCGGGCCCTTCGACGCTTGCTCTATTGCGGCGAGTGGATCGAGAGTCACGTGCTGCACATCGGCCTTCTCCACGCCCCCGACTTCCTCGGGTATCCATCGGGGATCGCCATCGCGGCCGACCACCCGGACAAGGTCGAACTCGTCCTCCAACTCAAGAAGACCGGCAATCGCCTGGTGGAGATCGTTGGAGGACGCTCCGTCCACCCGGTCAACGTCCGACTCGGTGGTTTCCATCGCCTCCCGTCGGCCCGAAGACCTCGGCGAGCTGTTGCCGGAGCTCGAGGAGGCACGGGAACGATGCATCGAGCTCGTGCGCTGGACTGCAGAGTTCGAGGTTCCCGAGGCAACCGTCGATGTCGAATTCGTCTCACTTCGCCACCCCGACGAGTACCCCTTCAACGAGGGTCGGGTCGTGTCCGATCGAGGCCTCGACATCGACGTCTCGGAGTTCGAGGGCCACATGGTCGAAGTGCAGGTGCCCCACTCCACCGCTCTCCACGGCAGAAGGCCCAACGGCGACCTTTACCACGTCGGGCCTCTGGCCCGTTACGCCAACAACTTCGATCTTGCCGCCGGCCGTGCAAGGATCTCGCCAACGAGCTCGGCATCGGGGCCGTCGTGAGAAATCCGTTCCGCAGCATCGTCGTACGAGGACTCGAGGTGCTTGCTGCGGTCGAGGATGCGATCCGCATCATCACCGCATACGAGCCGCCGGCAACACCCTTCGTGGACGTTCCCGCCCGGGCCGGTGAAGGATGGGCTGCGACCGAAGCGCCACGCGGGCTGCTCTACCACCGCTACCGGCTCGACGAAGACGGCTCCATCCTCGCAGCAACGATCATCCCCCCGACCTCGCAGAACCAACCGTCGATCGAGCAGGATCTTCGCCAGTTCGTCGGCGCACACCTCCATCTGCCACTCGATGAACTGGAACTGCGTTGCGAACAGTCGATTCGCAACTACGACCCGTGCATCTCCTGCTCGACTCATTTCCTGCGCTTGACCGTCGAACGCGAGTAGCACGTGAGCGGATCTACGGCGGCCCACTCTCAACTGGTGGTTGGCGTTGGCAATCCGCATCGGGGTGATGACGCGGTCGGGCCGCTCGTAGTCGAGGCGGTGCGCGAACGACTCGGCGCCGCATCGGATCGGCTCGACACGCGTGTGATTGTCGGGGACCTGCTTGATCTCGTGCTGGCCTTCAGAAGTGAACAAGACGTGATCGTCGTTGACGCCATGGTGAGCGGGGATCATCCGGGAACAATCCGGAAACCGACGCGCTGGATGACCTTCGTCTCTCTGAGCCCGCCGTGTCGAGCCATGGTATTGGACTTGCCGAAGCGGTAGCGCTGGCTCGCGTTCGAACGACTTCCTCGGTCTCTGGCCGTGATCGCGGTCGAAGCAAA
>CAWDOA010000018.1:0-40195 GCA_963803875.1 uncultured Acidimicrobiales bacterium
CGACTGTAGCCTGGCGGGTCAACGCCGGAGCCATGGGTTGCCGTGGAAACTACGGATGAAAAGGCGACGTCGACGTCAGCTATGTTGACGGTCGGAGGGGCCGTAGCTCAGCTGGGAGAGCGCCGCGTTCGCAATGCGGAGGTCGGGAGTTCGATCCTCCTCGGCTCCACCAGTCACAACGCCTGGATAATGTCCTGTTTCCGCGATTTCGGAAAATCAAGCACCTCAATTGGTGTAAACAAGCAATGCGCTAACGCGCTGGACACGGTCACTGGAGTTCGGTTCGATGCGCTATTACGTCAGCTGCCGGGCCATCAGCAGATCATTTTGCAGCTTAGATCCCAAAGCAAACTGGCGCGAACCTACGGCCTTAAACCTCCAGCGCTCGTAGAACTGGATTGCACGTTCATTTCGCTCCCACACACCGAGCCAAATTGTCTGGCATTCGAATTCCTCAGCTACTTTCAAGCAGGCCCGCATCGGCGCGGCCCCCCACTCCGCGACCGATAGCTCGCTTGTCTGCATTATTCGCTCTATCTCGATCGTGTTTTCACCATTTATGCCTGGATCCTCAGGTGCGGTGCATAACTTCGCGTAACCCACCGGGACCTCGTCACCAATACGAAAAGCAATCAAGAATACGTTGCACGCTTTGTCGAACTCGCTGCGCACGCTTGCCCTGGTTAGCGAGGACCGCAGGAGGAGGAGTCTATATCCGGTAGTTCATCGAGACCAAGTGTTCCCCCTCAGACAAACCCGCGCGCACCTTTAATCAGGTCGTATGCTGCGTTGATTTCCCGTGATCGTTCTTCAGCTACCGCACGCATGCTTTCCGGCAGCCCCGAGCCGCCAGCTTGTCCGGGTGGTTCTTGCTGATGAGTTTGCGATAGGCGCGCTTGATCTCGGCCTGCGGCGGCGTCGGGGCGCACACCTAATGCGGTATAGGCATCGGCAACCGGTCCTTTGCGGGCGTACCCGCCGCACCTCTTGCGTCAGCAGTTGCTCGCTGCGCGAACCAGCGGATTCCAGTTGCGCGACATCCGCCTCGCTCAGCCCCAAGACGGCCGGCGATCCGGACCAGCATCGCGTGTTCGGCCGGGTAAAATGTCCATCCGCTGCGACCGCCATGCACTGCAACTGCAGAAAGAGCTGCACGAGCGGCGCGCGCCCGCGACTGATCGCAGCAAATCGATCTACCGCAGCATCGAGTTCAAAATCAGGCTGCTTACCCTCGTTAAAGGCCGCCCTGGCCTGACGCCGCAATTCGTCGCTGAGTCGCAGCATGCGAAAGATCTGCTCAACGGTATTGATCTCGTCGCGCGTAACAACCCGATCTACCTTGCAGAGCGCGCCCATGACGGCGAAAGTCGTTTCAATCAGCGCCGATTGCGCAACACGCAGCCCGCCAATCACCGTTCGTCGCAGTGCAGTGCTGGCGAGATAGCCGATAATTCCACCCACAAGCAGCCCGACCGGGCCACCTGCGAACAGGCCGATGATTGCGCCGATCAATGCAAGTGCCATTACTGAAGTCTAACAGCGCCAAGGGACTCCCGGATACGCGGGATTTGTGTTTATCGCGCAACGGATACTGACGAACTAAAGAGTCAAACAACGCGGCGAGCGTATCGTGCTGCGTCCTGCCGTGTTGTGCACAACGTTCAGACCAACGGCACATTGAAAACCGGTTCCATAGACGTGGACGATAAGCAAGTCGTCGACGTCCACTCGCTCGGACTATCATCCGTCATTGTGGTGGCGCCCGGGATCGCGCTGGGCACTCCTGACCATCATTTCAGCCGTGTCCGCTGTGAGTCTTCAACAACCAGGCGCTTTTCTAACAATCCAGCTTCTGCTTTCGGCCAGATGCGGTCATTCATTTGTGTCGCCTCCGCGACTATCGCGAAAATGCGATGGGGTACGGCCAGGATACTCGATGGGAAGCGAGTGGAAAGCAACTCCGCAAGGGCTGAATCAAACTTATGAACCGAGTCCGCATCCAATGCGGCGATGCCCGCACTTGCCCGGATACGGCCCCTCCAGGCCTCTGGCGTATACGGCACATCCATGTCATACGAAAACGTCTGAATATCCTCGATGCCGCCTCACTCAGAAGCCGGGAGGTACTGCGGATACATTCCGAGACCGCCAGAAAAATGCCAGTCGGGGTTGTCTGCCATTATCAAATCTTCCGTGCCCTCGACCACGTTCCCAGCCAGTGGCAGCCAATCGAAGTTCGCGATGACAAGTTTACCGCCAGGCTTGAGGAGGCGAATCACTTCGGCAATTGTCCGTGGTTGATCGAACCAGTGCCAACATTGACCTGCCGTTACGACATCAGCAGCGTCGCTGTCCAGACCCGTGGATTCGGCCTTCGCCTCCACGTACGTGATGCTGAGCTATCGCTCTGGTGATCGAGCCTCTTTGCTTCGCCGATCATTCGTGGATCAGGGTCAACGCCGATTACATGGCAACCGTTGCGAGCAAATCCGCGCGCTAGCGTTCCGGTTCCGGTCCCAAGATCGATGACACGTTTGACCCGGCAATCCAACATTGAACGCAGCGAGTCGATCAAAGATCGACTCAGGAAATCCGGCCCGGAAAGTGCCGTAGTCTTCTGCCGCATTCCCAAAATTGGTGCCAGATACGGTCATGATCCGCTATCCCTTTGCGATGCCAACGATCGCAGCGTCGAGCATAGCCTGAGTGTCTGCTTTGTGTCAGCAGAGCCCCTTGAGCATTATTGCAATTCCGCCAGCGGCTTGCGACCAGAAACAGTCGATCTATCCCGCCTGCCGGTAACGAAAAAATGGGCTTGCAGGAAGACTGATACAGGGCAATGAAAAACATGATCACCCAGACAACGGCGCAAGAAGACTGACAGCGCACTTCACCCTTTTTTTATTTCCCGGTATTGACCCGGCGACACGCCCATCACTTTCTTGAAAACTCGGGAAAAATAGTATGGGTCACGGTAACCGGTTTCGAACGCGATGGATTTCACCGTCTTTTGGCTGAGGTCGAGCAAACGACAGGCATGACGAATCTTCAGGTGTATGAAATACGCTATCGGTGACTGACCGGTCTGTGTGCGAAACAACTCGGAAAAGTGGCTGACGGAAAGCCCGGCCTGCGCGGCAATTTCGTCGAGCTGCAGGGGCTGGTCCACATTGTGCAACATGTACTCTGTCGTCGCATTGATCGCAAAGCGACGGTTTTTGCGGCTCGAATCGATCGATAACGAACGGTTTCTGAATAGTAACAGCGAGAGAATGTGCTGCACCGATTGCGCCGCATAGATCAGCGTCGACGTCGCATATCCCTCGTACAGGGCGTCAAGGCAATCACGAAACCGGCGAACAGCTTCACGCTGCGCTTCCGGCTCGGTCGGCACGGGACAGCCTTTCTGCAAAATCGATCGACGTAATAATCAGCATCGTCCCCAGAAAATGCACCCGGTCGAAATTGACCAGGGTTTGTCTTCTGCGGCCCAGTACTTATGTTCGACATTACGCGGGATCAGCAGCAGTTCGCCGGCGCCGAGCCCAACCTCTGTACCGTCGATAACGGCGAAGCCGTGCCCGTTGACGCACATCATCAAGTGATCCTGCCGGGCGCCTTCCGCTCGCCGTCGAAAGTGATTGGCCGCATTGGGAAACCAGCCGATGTCCGTCGGGTAAACCGATCGAATCAGCGGGTGCTGCCCGGCTCGCGCAAGGATCGGTCGTGGAATCACGAACATATCCTGCCCGGCAAAGCCGTCCCTTGGATGCAAGTCCGTCATTCGATGGTCTCCGATGTTCGTAAGAATATCCATCAAAAATAGCTTTCTGTCCATTTTGTTGGGGTCTGATGTTTTCTAAGCTAGTAAGAATTTCTTAGATAACGGCTTGCGGCGCCAATAGAAAAACAACTTCCGCAACCCTCAAGGGCAAAAAACATACCCATGAGCAGCTGTGAGCAGGATCAGTCCGGGCGCGGCCTCGACGTAGTTCGTCTGCAGAACGAGCACGTTCGGGTTGTCGTGCTGGCGGCGGCTGGCGGCAAAATTGCCGAGTGGACCGACCTGAAAAGCGGTCGCGACTGGCTTTGGAAAAACCCGGCTGTTCCGTTCAGCGTTGGTCGATACGGCGTTGACTACGGGCAAGCTGGATTCGGGCGGCTGGGACGAAATCCTGATGTCGATTACGCCCTGCACGCTGCGGCCGTAAGCCAATGACAAACTCACGATTCCGATCATGGCGATCTCTTGGCCACCAGGGTGGTGCTGGCTCGGTGAACAGCACATCCGGCAGTGGTTCTTCGGCAAATGTCACTGCCCTCGGTTCGGTCAGTGTTCACCGCCAACTGCAATACCAAGCCGTACAGCTCAATCGACTATTCGGCGGCGATCAAACCACCTGTTCTTCCTGGATATCGGCCAGGCTGGAAGATCGCCATGAACATGAAGAACTCCCCGACCGCCACGACCAGGGACTTGAGCACGAGCATGCCCACCACCACCGCAAGGGAAGGCACAGGCTCGATCTTGAAGGAGACATGTCAATCGACCTTTCACGGAGTTTTTCCTGGCCGAGCAAGATTCGTTCGCTGCAAAAGTTTTCGTGCACTCACCCGATTCGGGAACAGTCAACGTCGTTATTGGCAATACCGCAGAGCGCCTCTCGCTGTTCTTCGATAAGACGCAACTGCCGTGGCTGGGGCTTTGGATAAACAACGGCGGCTAGTACGGTTCGGCGTCGGACCCCTATCACAACCTTGGCATCGAGCCGGCGACAACCGCGTACGATGATGCCGCCGAAGCGATCAACAACGGCGCCCTCAGCTGGATAGCGCCGGGAGAAACGCGTCGCTGGTCGCTTGCGGTCGAAAATTGCTTCATGACCGTAGCTGCCCGCAGGCAACGGCTCTTCGACGAGTTCGCAAAAACCGGCGCAGAGGAGCCGCGACTGTATCGTGCGCCAGGCAGGGTCAACATCGTCGGCGAACATACCGATTACAATGAAGGCCTGGTGCTGCCCACAACCACGGCTTTGTACACCTGGATTGCAGCGGCAGCGCGTCGCGACGGGGTTTTCAACATCAATTCGTTGAGCATGGACGAATCGTGCACCCTCAACCTGCACAAGACCAGGATGCCAGTGCTCGACCTGGCTGGAGCAGACTCTGCTGGGGTCGTCTCCCTGCTCAAAGAAGAAGGCATCGAACTCGGCGGCGCCGACGTCATTATTGACAGCGACCTGCCGATCGGCGGTGGCCTGAGTTCCTCGGCAGCGCTCGAGGTCGGATTTGCGACGGCTTTGCTCGATCTCACGAACAGCCGCCTGCCGCCGGAGAAGGTCTCCCTGCTTTGCCAGCAGGCGGAAATTCGTTACGCCGGCGTCAAGTGCGGGGTCATGGACCAATTCGCAGTCAACTGCTGCGAAAGCGGCAATGCCATGCTACTGGACTGTCGCGACCTGTCCACGCGGCAACGTCGACGAGACAGAGACTCCCTTCCTCCTCATCGTCAACGACGACACGGCTCTTGCTCCTGCCGCGTTGTCCTATCTGGTGGATGAGATGTTCCGATCCAACGCTGGGATCGTAGGGCCCAAGCTGGTGGACTGGAACGACCCCAGCAAGCTTCTGGCCGTTGGTTTTGGCGCAGACCGTCGGGGCCGCAGGATCGACCTGATCGAAGACGACGAGTTCGATCAAGACCAATACAGTGCGGTCTCGGACGTGTTCGTCATCCCGACCGGGGCACAACTCATCCGCACTGATCTGTTCAAACATCTCGGCGGATTCGATCCGGTGATGAGCGGAGAGAACGAAGATCTCGATTTCTGTTGGCGTGCCCATGCCGTGGCAGCCCGGGTGATCGTTGTTCCCCTTGCGAGCGCCCGAATCGCTGCGCCGATACCGTCCGGGGCCCTGGACCTGCAGCAGTATCGTGAGCGAGCCCGACACCGGCTCCGGACCCTTGGGGTCACCACGTCTCGCTGGGGAGTCCCTCTGGGGATTCTGATTACCCTCGCCTCTGTTGTCCTCGTTTCGTTGGGCAACCTTGTCCGGCTGCGCCCCTCGTACGCCCGAGCCGCTCTCGGAGCGATTCCCTGGAACCTACGTCGCTTCAAGGGCATGCGGAGCCGGCGCCGGGAATTGCGAGCCATTCGCCAAGTTGGCGACAACGAAATCCATGCTCTGCAGAGCAAGATCGGTCCCTCGGTCGGGAGCCTCGTGGAACAGTCGTTGCGGCCGACGGCCCGGATTTCGGAGTGGACCAGGTCGTTCCGGCGGAGCCTTCTCGATGAGCGGCAGCGTGTTGGTTCGACCGTGGCTGCATTCCTGGGACTGGCCGTCCTGATGATCGCGTTGGGCACCTGGGATCTGATCGGCGATGATCCGGTGGTCGTCGGGTTCAATCCGATCCTTCCCGAGGGTCAGGAGCTTCTGGGGCAATGGTGGAGCGGCTATCGGCAGACCGGCCTCGGCGTTGAGACGTCGAGTCCACTCTCATTTGTTGTGCTCGGACTTCTCGGACTTGTGTTCGCCTGGTCTCCCGGGACGCTGCACCTGCTGCTTCTGGTCGGACCGCTGGTCGTAGGCGCGGTGGGAACCTTCCGGCTGGTACGTCCCCTGGGCGGGCCCCGATCAGCTGCGGTGGCCACTGCGATCGCAGTGGCCAACCCTCTGACGGCTGAAGCATTCGCAGCGGCGAGGTGGGAGACCCTGGTGCTGTGGGCGTTTGCTCCATTCCTGCTGATCTCCGCAGCTCGGCTAGCGGGTCTCGAGGCGTGGAGCTCCACAACCCGTCCGTTGTCCGCTCGCGTCGTTCGCTACGGAGCATTGACTGCGGTCGGAGCGTGGTTTGCCCCGGCAGCGGTGTTCGTTGCGGTTCTCGCCGCCTTTTCGGTGGTACTTTTCGGGCTGATCTCGGGCCGTTTGCTTCGCGTCGGATACGGAGCGGCGGGTGCTGTCGGAGCGGTTGCGGTGCCCGCAGTTCTGGATCTTCGATTCGCCCGCGACGTTGTGTCCGGTGGCGCATGGGATTGGATTGTCGGAGAGGCGTCACCGGAGGAATCGATCGACGGTTTCGCGGAGCTGTTGCAGTTTGCGCCCGGTCGGTCGGACGGATCGTGGCTGATGTGGGGTCTGATCGCAGCTGCCAGCCTTGGACTTCTGTTCGGTCGGAAAGGTAGGTTCGAAGCCGCTGTTTTTGGTTGGCTCGCCGCCATGTCGGGCTTCGTTGTTGCTTGGATCGCAGCGACCTCCGATGACGGGCTCGCGCTCCCCGGAGCGGATGCTGTTCTGGCACTGTCTGCGGCGGGCCTGGCCCTTGGCGTGGGGGCGTCGGTTCGGTCTGTGCAGGTAGACCTCAAGAGATACGGCTATGGCTGGCGGCAGTTCGCCACCGTGGTTGCCGCAGTAGGTGGTGTGGCGGTTCTGTTGCTCGGCTTCGGCAAAGCTCTCGATGGTCGCCACGGCCATCCGCAAGTGGGCTATGCCGAAATCACCTCACTCCTCGACTCAGAGGTTGGAGAGAGTCGTGTTCTCTGGTTGGGAGATCCTCGGGTCGTCGCAGCCGAGACATCTGACTCCGCCGTCAGCGGTGTCTCGTTCGCGATCACAAACGCAGGGACAACAACGATCCAGGATCGCTACCTCCCCGATGACTCCCAGGTCAATGGCAACGTTGGCGCAATGATCGATGTTGCCATCGCCGGAGACACCTTCCGGTTGGGCCGGCTTCTCGCTCCGTTTGGGATCGATTACGTCGTCTTCCAGCCGCAGTTGGCGCCGGCTCCCTACGCTGGACCCAGCTTCGAGATCGACACAGCACTGGCTCGGGCCCTCGATGACCAGCTCGACCTTCGCCGGCAGGCCGGAACGTTGAACCTTCTGGTTTTCAGAAACGAAGCGGCAAGTGGAATAGCGGTGGTCGTAGACGATTCCTTCGACGAGTCAGCGTCTACCGTGGTCGATCTTCTCGACATCGATCTGAGTGCTTCGCGATCCCTGCTTCCCACCAAGCGGTCAGCCACATCGCTCGATTTCGATCCAGATCCATCGCTCGGTCCGGGGGATCGGATCCTGCTCGCTCAGCCAGCCCGAGGTTGGCAACCCACCGGAGGCGCGGGACAGATCGCAGAAACCGTAGGAGGATTGACTCTCCTCACGGTCGATGATCCGACGGTGCCATTCGGTGTTGCCTACAAACCGCCCAGATTTTGGTGGGGATGGGCACTGCTACAGGCTCTTCTGATGCTGGGGGCGATCCTGGTGTCGTCTCTCGCCCGCGAAGACCCAACCCACGACGGCGTCGCAGGGCCGATTCTGGATCTTCGATCCGATCGTCAGATCGCCAGGCGAACGGGAAACCGAAGACGTCGAACTCGAACCGGTAGGTGATTCGTTGTGAAGGCGATTCAACGATGGCCCCTCGTTGGTGTCCTCGGAGCACTGTTGATCGGCGCGATGCTATTGGATCGAGTGCCCGACACCCTGCCCCCTCAGCTTCAGCCAGCCGAGTCAGTGGTTCTGCGAAGCGCCATCGGAAATCCGACGCCGCTCACAGCCTCGTGGTATTGCCCGATCGGATCCAGCGCTCCGGGAGGCTACGGCAACCACACCATCAACGTCTCGAATGTGTCGGCGGAGAGCGCCACGGCCACCGTGTCGGTCATGACCGACATCGGTCCCGGTCCCACAATCAGGCTCGAGATCGATCCATATCAGACACAGTCAGTTGACCTGAGTTCGGTTGATTCATCGGCCAACGCCGCCGCAGTTGTGGAAATTGTGGGTGGCAGCGGCGTTGTCGGACACGACATCGAAACGGCCTATGGATCCTCGTCGGGCCCATGTGCAACCACGGTGAATGGTGATTGGTATTTTGCCAGCGGCAGTACCCGTCGCGACTCGGATCAGTTCGTGGCGTTGCTCAACCCGTTCGGTGAAGACGTGGTACTCGATGTGACATTCCGAACCGCTACGCGGGAACGGAGGCCAGAGGACCTGTCGTCGGTAGTCGTACGGGGACGCACGGTGAAAGTGATCAACGTGTCAGATTACGTTTCCATCGAGCCGGTCGTCGCCACCACCGTGACAGCGATCCAGGGGCGGGTGGTGGCCGAGCAGCTACAGGTGGCCAACGGCGAACTCGGACCTGAGGGTGCGGCGCTGGTCTTGGGTACTCCGGCGCCGGCAACGGAGTGGATACTTCCCGCCGGGCGAGTGAGCGAGCAAGCCGATCATCAACTGGTGATTCACAACCCAAGCGGCCAGCAGGCTGAGCTGGAGCTGTATTTCGATCTTTCGACCACCGACCGTCGGGCGTCGTATGGACTGAATTCGATCGATCTGACAGTGCAGCCCGGGCGATTCGAGTCTCTGGATGTGGCCGACCTGATCAGTGCATTGGAAATCCCGCTGCCGCTCGAGCTCGGCCTACGGGTGGTGAGTGTCAACGATGTGCCGGTTGTGGTTGCCCGTTCCCAGCTTCACCCGATGGTCGATAATTCACTTGTTGGAGCCGAAGACAGTGGGGCAACCGTCGAAGTGGCCGGCTCCGAGGAAACCGCTGCGGTCTCCGAAGCGGTCGTGACCATCGACCCATCGACGATCGAGCGGCGAGATCCTCTCGGTGGCAACCTCGTACGGCAGGAGACCGATGACGAGGAAGATATTTCGTTCGACGATCTCCTGCCTGATACCGCCACGCTGGTTCTCGACGACCTTGCCCAGCCGACCGCATCGACGGGTCTGGGTGTGAGCAATGGCAGTTCGGTCGCTTCCGATGCGTGGGTGGTCCCGTACACCAGGTTCGAACCCGACGGTGCAACGGTGATTCTGATAACGGCTGTCGACGGTGATGCTCTGGTCGAGATCCGAGGCATGGTCGGCGGGCGGTTGCTCGAACCCGAACGGGTCTTGGTCGATGGTCAGACCCGGCGGGTAGTACCCCTTGTACTTCCCGTGCTCCGCACCGCGCTGTCGATCTCGAGCGACGCACCCGTGTCCATCGAGATTCAAACGGTGGCCGGTGGCGTGGTGACGGTTGCTGGCGTTGTTCCGGTCCTCTCCCGCTGATGGTTCTGCGACTCACCATTTTGCTGGGCCTCACCATCGTGGCGGTCATTGTGGCGGTGGTCATGCAGCGGAGGCGTACCGAACCCCCGTCGTCACCGAGCTATCGAGCCATCAGCGAAATCGACCGCAGCGAGTTCGCACACCCTGGGGAACCGGTCCTGATCGTCATGTTCGGATCGCTCACCTGCAACACATGCCCGACGGTCTGGGAAACGATCGAATCGATCGGCGTGCCAGCCGAACGGGTGGACGTGCAAGATGACCCGGAGCGGCACCGGCGATACCGGATCGACGGTGTGCCGACGACCGTGATAGCGAACAGCTCCGGTGTGGTGGCGAAGACCTTCTTTGGGCCCCTCAGCAAGAACCAATTGCAAGAAGCGCTCAGCCAAACGAGCTGACAGACCGGCCGGGGGAGGGGTCAGCCCCGAAGGCCATATTCAGTGGTTCTCAGCTGTTGTCGTTGGTGTCTTGTACCACCGAACCGGTGAGTTCTTCGCCACCACCGGGCACGCTCGCACTGACTCCTTCAACGGTTTCTGGCTCGATCGAAGCAGCTGCAGGATTGTCTTCGGCCAACGCGATCAGGCGATCGACCTCGGCCCCGCTCACAGTCTCGTGCTCGAGCAGGCTCCGGGCTATGAGGTTGAGAGCGCCCCGTTTACTGTTCAACAGTTCTGCACACCGATCCTCCATCCCCATGAGGATCTTGCGGGTCTCGGTGTCTATCAATTCAGCGGTTCGCTCGGAGTACTCCTTGCCGGTGAAGCCGCTATCGCCGAGAAAGACTGGGCCGCTCTCGTTGAGACTCATCGGCCCGATGGTCTCGCTCATACCCCACTCGGTCACCATTCGGCGAGCCATCTGAGTGGCTTGGCGGAGATCGTCGGAGGCGCCACTGGAGACTTCGCCGAACACAATCTTCTCGGCATTCCGTCCGCCGAGTGCCATGACAATCCGGTCCTCGGCCTCCTGTTGTTCGAGCTTGTGACGGTCGCCTTCTGGCAGGGTCATCGTGACACCCAGCGCCATCCCGGTTGGAATGATCGTGACCTTGTGAACGGGGTCATGGGTAGGCAGCGCAGCAGCACAGAGGGCGTGTCCGGCCTCGTGGTAGGCAGTGCGTTCGAGCTCTTCGGGCGAGCGAACCATCGATTCGCGCTCGATACCCATGAGGACTCGGTCCCGGGCCTGATCGAAGTTCACCGAGTGAATCTTGGCCTCACCGTGACGGACCGCAAAGAGCGCAGCCTCGTTCACGAGGTTGGCCAGATCGGCACCCGACATCCCGGGCGTGCCCCGGGCGATCACGTTGAGATCAACGTCGTCGGCCATCTTCTTGTGCTTGGTGTGTACTGCCAGAATCTCCTTGCGGTCACCAAGCTCGGGAAGTGGCACAACGACTTGGCGGTCAAACCGGCCCGGGCGAAGGAGCGCAGGATCGAGAATGTCTGGTCGGTTGGTGGCCGCCATCATCACGATGCCTTCGGTGGCCTCGAAGCCGTCCATCTCGGCCAACATCTGGTTGAGCGTCTGCTCCCGTTCGTCGTGGCCTCCACCCATGCCCGCACCGCGTTTACGGCCGATGGAGTCGATTTCGTCGACGAAGATGATGGCTCGACCCATCTTGCGGGCCTCGGCGAAAAGGTCGCGGACCCGGCTGGCTCCGACGCCGACGAACATCTCCATGAAATCGGACCCGGTCACGCTCATGAACGGCACGCCGGCCTCGCCTGCCACAGCTCGGGCGATGAGGGTCTTGCCGGTTCCGGGAGGGCCGACCAGAAGTACTCCCTTGGGGATACGAGCACCGATTTCTCCGAACTTTCCGGGGTGCTTCAGGAAGTCGACGACCTCGGTGATCTCTCGCTTCACACCGGCATATCCAGCGACGTCGGCAAACGTGGTTCCGGGGCGCTCAGTGGTGTAGGTCTTTGCCTTGGACCGGCCGACCGACATGATGCCGCCCATTTGGCTCTGTTGGCGCCGGCTGATCCACCAGAAGAACAGGATGATCAGGCCGATGGGGAGAAACAGCGGGAGAATCGTGTTGGTGAACACGTTGCCGGAGTTGGTGTTGGGGCTGATCTTGATCCCGCTGTCGACGAGCTTGTCCTGTGTGCCTTCGGGGATCTCGCGGAGGCTGAAGGTGCGGAAAATCTCGGGGGGCTCGCTGTTGGTGATGACTTCGATCTCGAAGGTGGCGTTGTTGTACTTGATCTCCGCTACTTCGCCCGCATCGACCATTGCGAGGAACTCGTCGTAGGAGATCTCGTTGGTCGGATTGGAAGCTCCGCCGCTGATGGCCACCACCAATAGCGTGATCACGACGGCGCTGACCAACATAATCGCCCAGCGGGGCATGCTGCCTTCGCCTTTGGAGCCTGGGAGGCGAGGGTTGCGGCCGTTTTGAGGGGGAGGCAGATTCGGGCCTTGCTCTGACATGTCTTCCAGCTTAGGGGTTGAGGTCGAAGTCTTCAGGGTCAGGCGCCGGGTGAACGACGCGTGTCACAGGTACCGTCGGCGCATGCTGTCTGAGACTGAGCGGGTTGAGAGACACAGCGTCCCGTGGACTCCCTGGACCGCACTCGGAATCTGGGTGGCGGCGTTTTTCGGATCTGCGGTGTGGGTCACCGTCTTGATAACCCTCAACAGTGCAAACGACGAACTACCCCGATCTGTTCCATGGCTCTTTGCCGGCCAGTTCGCGTTGTGGGTCGCCTACGGCGTAGGTCCCCTGATTCTGGCCCGCCGGGCGGGTCAATCGTATGTACAGGCGTTCAAGCTGGACTTCAGGGGGAAAGATGTTGCGATCTGGGCGTTTGTAGGCCTGATCGTGCAGATCGTGGTCATTCCGTTGGTCTACCTCCCTCTGAGTAGCCTGATCGATTCCGACGAGGTCGGTGACGTCGCCGAGGAACTGATCGACATGGCGGCCTCACCAGTGGATGTGATCTTGCTGTTCGTGATGATCGTGGTCGTGGCACCGGTCGTGGAGGAGCTGTTCTTCAGAGGGACGGTTCTTCCGGCGATCATGGACCAGCTCGGACTGTGGCCCGCCATCTTGATCAGCTCACTGTGGTTCGCCGTCAGCCATCTCCAGGCCATTCAGTTCCCCGGATTGCTGGTGATCGGCCTTGTGTTGGCCTTCTGCCGTGTGAAGACCAAGAGCTTGACTCCTGCGATTGGGCTTCACATGGCGTTCAACGGCGTCACGTTCGGTGTTCTGGTCAGTCAGCTGGAACTGACCTAGTTCTCTGGTTGTCGCACGCGCTGCGAGCAACAACTTCTCGAGACCTTTTCGAGCGGCTACACAGACGTACGGCGCCGGCCAGCATGAGTACCGACGTGCTCGAGGGCAGCCTCCAGATTGATGTCCTCGCCGGCGAGCTCCCAACTGCGGGTGTCACAGGTCTGGCACGAGAACATGATCAGGTCGTGGCCGTCGACGTTCATCGTGAGCGTCACCAACTCCGAGGTGCAGGTAGGGCAGGGTTGAGCTGTGGGTAGTGCCATTGTGAAGTCTTCCTCCGTGGATCGCCTGAGCCGCACTCCGGTCGTCGCTGGCCGGTGGTTTGTGAGCGATGGCTGGTGATTTGAGCCGCAGGACCCATCTCTGCTCGGGATCAACTAGGTCGTGAGACCCGCCTTTGGAATCGAGAACCCCCGGTGCCCTCATTCGCATTCGTGAAACTGCCACACTTGGGGAGTTGTGTTGACCGTCCCGAAACCACTGCCTCGAGCGCCAGATCCAGATCCAGATCCAGAGCAGAGCCCCGAGCTTGTCGAACCGTCCGGACCCACCGGCCGATTTCTGAGTCGGTTCGGCCCATGGGTGAGCCTCGCGGTGGCCCTGGGGTGCGCAGTCTTTGTTCTTTTTCAGCTCCGCCCTGATCTGCTTCTGACCGACACCACTCCCTCGGGTGGTGACATGGGTGCCCACGTGTGGGGACCGGCCTACATGCGCGATCACCTTCTCAGTCAGGGTCGTCTCACGGGGTGGACCCCCGACTGGTATGCGGGATTCCCCGCCTACCACTACTACATGATCGCCCCGCCACTGGCGATCATCGCAGTGAACGCGGGTTTCAATCCGCTGATCGGTGTTCCGTTGGCCCTCATCGTGGTCGGCGCTGCCTGGTTCATCGCCGGTCACCGCACGGTCAAGGACTCCGGATTCACGGGATTGATCAGAATCGTGGGCCTGATCGCCGCAGCATCGCTGGTGTTCGTTCCGTACGGCACAGCGTTCAAGCTCGTCTCTGTTTCCGGTCTGATCCTGATGCCGTTGGCGGGATGGGCGATGGCGAAGTTGTCCAGGGCTGTTGAACCCGTTCCGGCTCTGGCTGCGATCGGTGTGACCGTCTTTCTGTTCGACACCAACTTCAACATCTACGGCGGCAATATCGCCAGCACGCTGGCCGGCGAGTTTGCGTTCTCGATCAGCCTTGCCTTTGCGCTTCTCACGATCGGCTGGCTGTTTCGCATGCTCGACACGGGCCAGTGGCGGGCGTCCACTGCTGTGCTGTTGGCGCTGGTGGCCCTCACTCACGTGATCCCACTGATTTTCGTCATGTTCGTTTCCGCGATCTTGGTTGTGTTGTGGATCGACGCTCCCCGCTGGTGGATTCTCGCAACCGGAATGGCCGCGGCGCTGGTGCCGGTCGGGCTCGATGAGGGCCTGGGAACGGCACCGAGGTTGGCGGCGCTTGCCACCCTGCCGATCGTCGTTGTTGCGATAGCGTCGCTTTCGCCGGCGATCGTGCAACGGATAAGGCTCATGGCCATCGTCGGCCCGGTCGGTGCACTCATAGCTTCGATATGGCTGTTTCCGTTCTACATGAGGAGCGACTACTTCAATGACATGGGCTGGGAGCGGCTGGACGATTTCCTCCCCGACCTCGTCAACACTCCGATGCGGATCGCACTCCCCGTTGCCGGAGTCGGGGCGCTGCTGTCCTTCGCATTCAAGGACCGGCTCGGCATGCTCTTGTCCATCCTGATCGTGGCGTGTGCTCTGGGTGTGGCGAACTTCCCCGAGGGAAAGTTGTGGAATGCCCGGATTCTTCCGTTCTATTACCTGTCGGTGTATCTCACCGCAGCGATTGGCATTGCGCTGTTGGCCCGAGTGATCGGCACCGCTGTCTCGGAGCGGCTCGCTGCCCCCGACCCGGTGGTGACCTATGGGTTCGTCGGCTTCACATTGGCAGCAGCGCTGATCGGAGTCACATTCACGCTTCAGGCCTTCCCCGAGCGCTTTGAAGGCGTCAGCGAGGAAGGCTCGTACACGTTCCTGGGAATCGAAGGGGGAGAGAAGAGTTTCATTCCCAGCTGGGTCCAGTGGAACTACAGCGGATACGAACAGAAACGCAGCTACGGGGAGTACGCATCGGTTGTGGACGCTATGGCTGAGGTCGGGAACACCCAGGGCTGCGGGCGGGCCATGTGGGAGTACAGCGCCGACCTCGATCGTTATGGCACACCCATGGCGCTGATGCTGCTGCCGCACTGGACCGATGGCTGTATCGGATCGATGGAGGGTCTGTACTTCGAATCATCGGCATCGACCCCATTCCATTTTCTGAACCAGAGCATGCTCTCGGTGGGACCCTCACGGGCCCAGCGAGACCTGCCCTATCAGAGCTTCAACATCGATCGGGGGGTCGCCCAACTTCAAACCGTGGGCGTCCGTTACTACATGGCCCAGTCCGACGAAGCCATAGCCGCGGCCGATGGCCATCCCGATCTCGATCGAATCGCGGAGGCCCAGCCCTTCGTCGTCTATCAGGTGGCCCGCTCGTCATTGGTGGAAGGGCTTGAGTTCGAGCCGGTCGTGGCCTCCGGTCCCACCGACGAGAACGTGACCGAGGCAAGCACTCGGTTCGATGTCGGCTGGGAAAGCCAGGCCGTTGCGCATTACAACAACCCGGCTGGATTTCAGGCACTCCCGGCCGAGAATGGCCCGGACGAATGGCAGCGAGTGAGCACGCTGGCCAGATTCGACGGTGGCGCACTCGATCCCGCTCAGGTGTCCGACATCGAAGTCGGCCGCAACACGATCTCGTTTTCGGTTGACGAAATCGGGGCGCCGGTTCTGGTCAAGGTGAGTTTCTTTCCCAACTGGGAGGTCTCGGGCGCCGAGGGTCCTTTTCGTGCCGGCCCCAACCTCATGGTTGTTGTACCTACCGACACCACGGTCGAGATGCACTACGGCTACACCATGGTTGAGTACCTGTCCTTCGTTCTGTTCGCGCTGGGCTGCGCGGGCGCGGTGCTCCTGGCCCGCGATGACGCCCAATCCCGGTTGGTCAAAGGAAGGACAGCCGCCGTCGGCATGCATGGCGGGTCCGGAATGCACGACGATGCCGACGAGCGAATCGAACCTGATCTGTTCGCCCGGCTTCTTGCTGAATCCGAGCTCGAGGGCGGGCCCAACCAAATCGGAGCGGAACCAGTTCAAGCGCCTTCGGTCGCAGAAATCGGACTGGCCGATCGAATGCTGAGTTCGCTCGAGGATGTTGAGATGGCCCCAGGACCGGAGGACGAGTGAGGTCTCGACTTCGTCGATTCGCGTTCGTTGGCGCACTCGCCACGATCATCGATATCGGCGTATTCCTTTTCCTTGCCGACCGAGCCGAAACCGCCCCACTGTGGGCACCGAACATCCTCGCGCTTGCCCTCGCATCCACATTCGCCTACTTCGGCAATCGGATCTTCACCTTCGGCGGCGACGAGGAGGCTCGTTGGGTTCGGCAGCCGGCCCTGTTCTTCGCAACCGCAACGTTCGCAGCGTTGTTGGACACCACGGTTCTCTATCTTGGGTACGCGATCACCGATGAGCTTCTTCTCGCCAAGATTCCTGCGGTGGCGGCGGGCGCTGCGCTCAGGTGGGTTGTGTATCGATGGATCCTGTTCGGTCGGGTCCGACGTGAGTTGGCTCTCAAGGTGAACCGGCCGGCTTCCTCCGAGCACTACCGACTCTCGGTTGTCCTGCCGGCGTTCAACGAGGTTGAAAGGATCGCCCAATCGGTCCGAACGCTCCAGGCAACGCTGTGGCCTGAGATTGGTGCCGACAACCTCCAAGTCCTGGTGGTCGACGATGGTTCGACTGACGACACGGCCTCCGCAGCTCGGGCGGCCGGTGCCGATGTCCTGACCCAGCCCGACAACAGAGGCAAAGGAGCTGCGGTTCGGGCCGGTGTGATAGCCGCCGACGGTCGATCGGTGGTATTCACCGACGCGGATCTCGCCTATCCGCCCTCGGCAGTGCTCGACATCATGAGGGAGATCGAGGCGGGCTGGGATGTAGCCGTAGGTAGTCGTCGTCACGAGAACACCACAACCTTGGTCAAGGCCCGTTGGTTCCGTGAGCTGGGTGGCCGTTTCGTCAACCGCCTCACTCATCTCGTTCTCCTCGGGCACTTTCGCGATACCCAGTGCGGTATCAAAGGGTTCCGCGGAGACATCGGGAGGGTCGTTTTCGAGCGGTGCCGCATCGACGGCTTCGCTTTCGACGTGGAGGTCTTCTTGATTGCCGAACAGGATCGGTTGTCGCTCACCGAAATCCCGGTGTCGGTGGAGAACCGCAAGGGATCAACCGTTCGGCTGATCCAGGACACCTTCATACTGTTTGGCGACCTGGTGAAGTTACGAAGGGCGGCGGGCTGGGGTTGGTACACCCCCAATCCCGCTCAGCAGCAGATCCTGGAAAGACGGGCCGGTGCGGTGCGGGTGGATCGTCGTGGCGGAGCAGACCGTCGGGCAGGAAGCGATGCCGATTCCATCGAACCGTCGTCCGCGAACGCTTCTGGGTCCTAGATTGGTCGCGTGAAAGACCTTTCGGTAATCGTCAAGGCATATGACGTTCGGGGTATCTACCCCGAACAGATCGATGCAGACACCTGTGAAGCACTTGGGGTCGGCTTCGCCGAGTTCATCAAGTCGGCTGAGCCGGAGACCGGCGAGATCATGATCGCCCACGATATGCGCCCCTCGGGGCCTGAACTGGTCGATGCGTTCACGCGGGGGGTGAATCGACAGGGACTCAATGTGGTGAATATCGGATTGGCGTCAACCGACATGATGTACTTTGCCTCTGGTTCGGAGAACAAGCCAGGCGTCATGTTCACCGCCTCGCACAACCCCGCCCAGTACAACGGAATCAAAGTGTGCAAATCGGGTGCTGCTCCCATCGGTCAGGACACCGGCCTTGGCGCCATGCGGGAAGGCGCCGAAGCACACGGGCGGGGGGAGATCGAAGCTGCGGATTCGCCGGGGAATGCCAGCACCGCAGAGATGCTCGATGCCTTCGCTCAACACGTTCTGAGCTTCATCGAGGCAGACGGCCTTCGCCCGCTCAAGGTCGTGGCGGACACTGCCAACGGCATGGGTGGATACGTGGTGCCCGAGGTCTTCAAGCATCTACCGTTCGATCTGGAGATCATGTATCCAGAACTCGACGGCACCTTTCCCAACCACCCTGCCGACCCGATTCAGGTGGAGAACTTGGCCGACCTTCGGGCTCGAGTCATCGAAGTCGGTGCCGACATCGGATTGGCGTTCGATGGTGACGCCGACAGGGTCTTCCTGGTGGACGAACGGGGTGAACCGGTCAGCGGATCACTGACCACCGCACTGTTGGCGAAGGCAACCTTGGCCACCACCCCGGGCGCGAAGATCATCTACAACCTGATTTGTTCCGACGCAGTGCCCGAGATCGTCTCGGAGAACGGCGGGATTCCGATTCGCAGCCGGGTCGGTCACAGCTTCATCAAGCAGATCATGGCCGATGAGGGCGCCGAATTCGGCGGCGAGCACAGTGCTCACTACTACTTCGCCAAGAACTGGCGTGCCGACAGCGGACTGATAGCGGCCGTGATGGTGCTCGCCGAACTCAGTGCGAGCGGTGGCACCCTCAGCCAATTGCTTGATCCGCTCAAGCGATACAGCGCATCGGGTGAGATCAACACTCGGGTCGATGACGCGCAAGAAGTGATCGCAGCGGTGAAAGAACACTTCGCCGGCAGCCAACAGGACGAAGTCGACGGTCTGACGGTTCGCAACGACGGATGGTGGTTCAATCTTCGAGCCTCCAACACCGAACCGTTGCTCCGACTCAACCTCGAAGCCGCCGACGATGACGCCGTCGCCGCCCGTGTGGCCGAGGTCCAAGCCGTGATGGCCGGCTGAGAACCGCAGTGGAGCTCTTGAACTGCACCGTCCAGGAGTACGCCTGGGGCGACACTGAATCCATCCCATACCTGCTGGGTCGAGTGCCTGATGGGAAGCCCAAGGCCGAGCTGTGGATGGGTGCCCACCCGCGAGCCAGTAGTAGGTGCGCCGATGGCACATCCCTGGTAGATCGAATTGCGGCCGACCCGAACGCGGCCCTCGGTCATGAAGTTGCTGAACGTTTTGGCCAACTGCCGTTCCTCTTCAAGGTGCTGGCCGCCGGGGAGCCCCTTTCCATTCAGTCTCATCCGACCCTCGAACAAGCCATTGCCGGTTTCGCCCGGGAGAACGACGAGGGGATCCCGCTGGCGGCTCCTCATCGGGTGTACCGAGACCCCAACCACAAGCCGGAGTTGATCGCAGCCCTCACGCCTTTCCACGCCAAGTGCGGCTTTCGTCCGCTGGGGGAATCCCGTCAATTGTTCAGTCAATTGGTGACTGCCGCCGGACAGGATGTCATGCAGCCGATCGTCGAAATGTTGTTCGATTCTGGTGATCCGGCCACGGTCTACCAGAACACTCTCGGCTACATCCTGGCCGCTGCCGATGCGCAAGAGGCGGCCCTCGCAGCGGCCACCCTGCGTGGTGCCCAGTCGCTGCGAAATCTCACTGCGGCGGATCCATTTCGAACCGAATTGGAGTGGACCGAACGGATTGCGTCATCCTTTCCCGATGACTCGGGTGTCACGGTGGCCTTGATGCTCAACCATGTTGTGCTCGAGCCGGGGCAGGCGGTGTTCCTCGACGCAGGCAATCTCCATGCCTATCTCTCCGGGGTCGGTATGGAACTGATGGCCAACAGCGACAACGTGGTGCGCGGCGGTCTTACCCCTAAACACCGGGATGTGGCCGAGCTTCTCCACGTTCTCGACTGTTCACCGATCGAGGCGCCGATTCAAACCCCGAAGTCGGACACCTGGCGGTATGAAGCGCCCGTTCCAGAATTCTCTCTCGAGCGGCTGATCGATCCGACTGGCACCATCGCCTCGCCCGGTCCTGAGATCGTGTTCGTCCAACAGGGCACGGTTGTCTTGAATGGGTTGAGATTCGTGGCAGGTTCGGTTGTCTGGATCCCAGCCTCCGATGATTCCTTCACCGCAGAAGGGGAGGCCACGTTGTGGCGAGCAAGCGTTCCGGGTCTGAGGGGTTAGTTACCCGATCCGGTGCAGACGAACTACCCTGCACCGGGTGACTTTGGAATCGTTTCTGCTCGAGATCCTGGCCTGTCCCGAGGACAAGGGTCCCCTGTACTACCTCGAGGACGAGGACACTCTCTACAACCCTCGCCTCACCCGTCGCTATCGAATCGAAAACGACATCCCGGTGTTGCTCATCGATGAGGCGGAGACTGTGGATGAGGCCGAACACAACCGGATCATGGGTCGCATCGACGCCGAATCGATCAGTCCTACATGGGAGCAGGACACGTGAGAGAACGTATCGACAGCCTCGGCATGTGGGACGCCATGCTGGCCCTGCCCGAACAGCTCGAAGAGTCAATGGCTGCTATCGGAACCATCGGAGGGTTGCCCGACACTGCCGAGCTCGAACACGTGATCATTCTCGGAATGGGCGACAGCGGGTTCGGGGGCGATGTGGCCGCTGCCTCAGCTCGACCGTTCAGCTCGCTCCCGATCGTGGTGTATGGCGGCTATCTGCCCCCAAGCTGGGTCGGCTCGACAACTCTGGTGATCGCCATCAGTTCGTCGGGAACCACCGAGGAGACGCTGGAATCACTGGAGGCGGCAGTTGAGAGCGGCGCTTCGCTCGTGGCAGTGACCGCCGGCGGAGAGCTGGAGTCTCTGGCCCGCCGCGCTCAAGCCCCGGTTCTGCCGGTCGTTGGGTCGGCGCCGATGCCGCGGGCGGCGCTGGGTGCGTTGGCGGTTCCAGCGATGCTGACTCTGGAACAACTCGGTCTCTTTCCCGGCGCTCGCACCTGGATCACCGATGCGGTGCAGCAGCTGAAAATCCGCCGTGAAGAGCTGATCAGCGACAAATCGCCGGCCCGGGAGATTGCGCGTCGGATCGGGAGGACGATGCCGATCGTCTATGGCGGTGGAGTGATCGGTACAACAGCAGCGAAGCGGTGGAAAATCGCAGTGAACCACAACGCCAAGGCGCCGGCTTTCTGGGCTCAGATGCCAGAGTTGTGCCACAACGAACTGGTCGGCTGGGGACAGCACGGTGATGTCACCCGTCAGGTGTTCACCGAGGTGCAGTTGCGGCACGAGTATGAACACCCCCAGACCGCTCGCCGCTTCCAGTACGTGGAAGAGAAGACCCTGGAAGTCATGAGCGACATCATCTCGGTAGAAGCTGCCGGTGAGGGTCCGGTAGCTCAGCTTCTGGATCTCGTACTCATGGGCGATGTGGTGAGCCTGGAAATGGCAGCGGCCGAACGGCTTGATCCCGGACCCCTTCCCATAGTCGACGATCTGAAGACCTGGTTGGACTCCTAGGGCTGGCGGAACGGATCCGGCGAACCGCTTCAGCTCAAGAAGTCCTCGAGCCCCTCGGCTGCGGCATCTCCGATCTTGTTGAAGATCGGACCGAGCAGCGGATCGAGAACCTTCAGAGGTCCGTTGAGAACGAGGTCGGCCTCGTACGTGACGATGCTGCCGTCGCCATCGGCAGTGACGGTCACGATGTCATCGGAGGAGAAGAACTTCGCTTTGGCTACCGCCCGGAAGCGTTTGCCCGATTCGAATTCCTTCATTTCATAGGTCAACGGAGTCGCGGGCGCCGGTCCCACACCGTTGACGACGAGGCGGTAGGCGGCACCGAGACCAGGCTCAGTCCCGCTGGTCTGGGTTGCGCTCTGAACGCCGGGATCCCATTCTGCGAAGCGGGTCATATCGGCCATCATGGCGAACGCCTCGGTGGGGGAGTGGTTGGTGCGGGCGGAGGTTTCGTAGTGGGCCATTGGACCATTGTGCCCATTCTTGGTGAACAATCGTCCGTAGACTTGTCGCCATGACAACAACGGAATATCGCCCCCGCACCCTGGCAGAGGGCGATTACAAAGTGGCTGACATCGATCTTCATGGCATCGGCCGCAAGCAGATCGAACTTGCCGAGCATGAGATGCCGGGTTTGATGGCGCTTCGAGCCGAGTTCTACGACGAGCAGCCACTGAAAGGCGCTCGCATCATGGGCAGCCTGCACATGACCGTTCAGACAGCGGTTCTCATCGAGACCCTCACCGCCCTCGGTGCAGAGGTGCGGTGGGTGTCATGCAACATATTCTCAACCCAGGACGAAGCGGCGGCAGCTGTCGTTGTCGGTCCTACCGGAACCACCGATCGCCCCGAAGGAGTGCCGTGTTTTGCCTGGAAGGGCGAAACACTGGAGGAGTACTGGTGGTGTACCGAGCAGGCGCTGCGGTGGCCAGGCCACCACGGACCCACACTGATACTGGATGATGGCGGAGACGCCACGATGTTGGTCCACAAGGGTGCTGAGTATGAGACCGCAGGTGCAGTGCCACCTGCAACCGACGATGACCCCGAAGAATGGCACGTGATCATCGACCTCCTGAAGAAGTTGCAGGCCGAGGACAACACCATCTTCACCCGCATGGCTCCCGGGATTCGCGGCGTTTCAGAAGAAACCACTACCGGGGTGAACCGCCTGTACGAGATGAGTAAGAACGGCACCCTTCGATTCCCGGCCATCAACGTCAACGACTCGGTCACCAAGTCCAAGTTCGACAACAGATATGGCACTCGCCATAGCCTGCTCGACGGCATCAACCGGGGCACAGATGTGATGATCGGCGGCAAGACCGCATTGGTGATGGGGTACGGCGACGTGGGCAAGGGGTGTGCAGATGCGCTCCGCGGCCAGGGTGCGCGTGTGGTCATCACCGAAGTCGATCCGATCTGTGCCCTTCAGGCGGCGATGGACGGCTACGAGGTGAACACGCTCGAACGCATGCTCGACAAGGCTGACATCTTCATCACCTCGACCGGCAACAAGGACATCATCAGCGCCGAGATGATGGGCATGATGAAACAGGGCGCGATCGTCGGCAATATCGGCCACTTCGACAACGAGATCGATATGGCAGGCCTGTTCCGCAGCTCCGATATCCAGCGGATCAACATCAAGCCTCAGGTCGATGAGTTCCGCTGGCCGGACGGCAAGAGCATCATCATTCTGTCCGAGGGACGGCTTCTGAACCTCGGAAACGCCACCGGGCATCCCAGCTTCGTGATGAGCGCCAGTTTCACCAATCAGGTTCTGGCTCAGATCGAGCTCCACAAGAATGCCGACAGTTATGATCCGCTATCGGTCACAACTCTTCCAAAGAAGCTCGACGAAAAAGTGGCTCGACTGCACCTTGATGCACTTGGGATTCGCCTCACCGAACTCACCCAGGAGCAGGCTGACTACATCGGCGTTCCGGTCGACGGACCCTACAAACCCGATCACTACCGCTACTAGGTTGTCCCTCCGGGGGCCTCTCGCTCGCCTTCGTGCCTTCCTGTTCGTGTTCTCACGTAGCCTTCCTCGTTCCTCGGTTGGCTTCGTTTCACGAACTCGGCACTTCGGGTCGCTCCGGAACGGGTTGTCCCTCCGGGGGCCTCTCGCTCGCCTGCGTGCCTTCCTGTTCGTGTTCTCACGTAGCCTCCCTCGTTCCTCGGTTCGGCTTCGCTTCATCGACACCTTCCGGGCCCGGTTCGCTACGGGAGGCGGTTTGAGGTTGGCTTCGTTTCACGAACTCGGCACTTCGGGTCGCTCCGGAACGGGTTGTCCCTCCGGGCCTTCTCGCTCGCCTTCAGGGTTCTTGGGCGAGCTAGCCGATGAGTACGATTTCGGCGATCTTCCTGGCGTGTGTGCTCGGGATTGCTGCCGCCAGCAAGGCGCGTGACATTGCAGGGACCCGGGGCGGGTTTGTCGATCTAGGGCTTCCCCATGCCGGATTGCTGGCATGGGCCGTACCAGCGGTGGAAGCGATTATTGCGGTATTGCTACTGCTTACACCGGGCTGGGGTGGTGTCGCAGCGTTCGCGTTGCTTGTTGGCTTCACCGTGGTGCTTGTCGTCACCATTCGATCTGGACGCATCGTGCCCTGTCGATGTTTCGGCGGCAGTAGCGCCGATCCGGTGTCCTGGGGGCAGGTGGCGCGTAATGTGTGGCTTCTTTGCCTCGCAGCGGTTGCATCTCTGACAACCTCACTTGAGTGGCCAAGCTTCTTGCAGTTTGTTGTCGCAGGAGCGGCCATCGGTATCGGGCCAATTGCCGTACAGTGGGTTGACCGGTTTACAGTCAGGCCATGAGCAGGCGCTTGGCAGCTGTTGTCGTAGCCCTCGCTGTCGGTGTTTCTTGCGGTGTCGGCAGTGACGCTGATGACCCGAGCCTCCAGCCCGAGGTGACCGTACTGGGAACAACGGTGGCAACCGGGCAACAACCCAAACCCACGATTGGTTCGGCGGTGTCCACCGAACGCTCAGGGGGGATGACCTCAGATTCGGACGGCTAGGGCGGCTGCAACAATATCGATGGGCGGGCCCGGGTGTCTGAGTAATCGTGCAGCTGTCGAGATGCTCGCTCCGGTGGTCACCACGTCGTCGATGAGGAGGATCTGCTCACGTCGGGGCAGCGTGACCCAGTCGTCGCGCACGGCAAGTCGCGGACCTTCGAGGCGAACCGAGCGAGAGCCGCCGAATTGGGCCCGCCCCGTACGTATGAATGCCGGCGCGACCGGCAACAGGAGTTCGTGTCCGACGCCTATGGCCAATGTCCTGCCCTGATCGAATCCGCGACGTCGTCGCCCTCGCGGACTGGGTGGAATCCATGTGATGGCGGAAGATTCCTGAACGTACGGCTTCAAGCGACGGGCCAGTGGCACCGCAAGGCGTTTCATCAGTCTGTCTCCTCCCAGGCTCTTCGCTGTTGTCACGAGCGGTGCAGTAGTTTCGTCGTAGCGCCACAGGACGATGGTTTGGTCGACCGCCTCCACCGCCGCAAGGGGGGCTGGGGTCATCCCGCGAACACACCGTCCACACACCCATTTCAACTGTTGATGCCGGCACCGACGATCCAGGACTTGATCACAAATGGCACACCGTCTCACCAGAAGCACAAGAGTAATCTAGCGTAGGTGAACGAAATTACAGACGGGTTAAGGCTGGGGACCGAGGGTGCCGATACCACTTTGTGTCCAGTTCGACCGTCACCGTGGCCCTGTGCGATGACCACGAGGTCTATCGCCGTGAGCTGATGACCGCGCTCGAGAGCGACACCGACATCGTGGTTGTCGCCGAGGCCGAATTGCCCGGAGGTCTGGGCCCCGTGATCACCGACCATCCACCGGACGTGATCGTTGTCGACATGACCCCTTCCAAGGGCGATCCGGTCGAGATCATCCGGACGCTGATCAAGCGCATGCCCAATTCAACCATCCTCGCAGTCGGCGGGCCGAACGACGATCTGGCCCCGGCTCTCTTTGCAGGAGCACTGGGCGCAGTCGACAAGAAGACCGCTCTCGAGATGGGCGGGCTCATCGTGCACGCACTTGCCGCCCGGAAGATCTTCTTCGATCGGCGTGCCGCGCAATCGCTCCTTCGGGCGGTTCACGCTCATCCCCGCCGCAACGAAATCCCGAAGACTCAGGTCGAGTTGATCGTCAAACTGGCTGAGGTGGAAACAATCGCAGACCTTGGTCGAGATTCATTTGCGGGAGCGAAGAACGAACGCGAACTCATTGCTCTTCTTGCCACGCTCCGAGCAACGCGGTCAGCCGATGGCCAGAGCGGCGCTGGGTAGTCGATCGAGAGTCCGCATCGACACCTGGGTTGCGTCACTGATGAGCCAAGGCCTCGGCTTGGTGAGGATAGGCTGAACCTCGGATATGAAGCTTCTCGACAAAATTCTCAAAGCAGGCGACGGCAAACGCCTGAAAGCGATTCAATCAATTGTCGCACCGGTCAACGCGCTCGAACCCGAGTTCGAGGCGATGAGCGACACTGATCTCCAAGCGAAGACCGGCGATTTCCGCACCAGGATCGACAACGGGGAGTCCCTCGATGACCTAGCGGTCGAGGCCTTCGCAGTCACTCGCGAGGCTGCCAAGCGGATCTTCGGACAGCGTCACTATGACGTCCAGCTCATGGGTGGGGCTGCTCTGCATTTCGGTTGGGTGGCCGAGATGAAGACCGGTGAGGGCAAGACCCTCGTCTCCACGCTGCCGGTCTATCTCAACGCACTCGCCGGAAATGGCGTGCACCAGATCACAGTCAACGAGTACCTGGCTTCCCGCGACGCCGAATGGATGGGATCGCTTCACAAGTGGCTCGGTCTCACGGTTGGGTTGGTTGTGCCGGGCATGCCCAGCGGACCGAACAAGAAGGCCCAATACGACGCTGATATCACCTATGGAACGAACAACGAGTTCGGTTTCGACTACCTGCGTGACAATATGGCTCGAAACCGCGCCGGCATGGTGCAGCGCGGCCACCACTACGCCATCGTCGACGAAATCGACTCGATTCTGATCGATGAAGCCCGTACCCCGTTGATCATCAGCGGCAAGGTGAAGGGTGCGGCAGATCTGTATGGCCGGTTCTCCCAAATCGCTGGTCGTTTGCGACGCGACGAGGACTACGAGGTGGACGAAGAGAAGCGTCTGGTCACGGTGACCGAGGAAGGGATCAACACGGTCGAATCGGCTCTCGGGATCGAGAACCTCTATGACGGTGTGCAGGGAGATCTTGTTCATCATCTGAACCAGGCGTTGCGGGCCAAGGAACTCTTCAAACGCGACAAGGACTACCTGATCCAGGACGGCGAAGTGAAGATCGTCGATGAGTTCACCGGCCGGGTTCTCGAGGGTCGCCGTTGGTCTGACGGGCTTCATCAGGCCGTCGAGTCCAAAGAGAGTGTCGCCATCAAGGACGAACAGCAGACAATGGCGACGGTCACCCTCCAGAACTACTTCCGTCTCTACGACAAGCTGTCCGGCATGACCGGTACAGCCCAATCCGACGCCGCCGAACTCGAAACAACCTATGGTCTGCCGGTTGTGTCGATCCCCACCAACATGCCCACCATCCGCAAGGACGAAGCGGACTACATCTACAAGAACGAAGACGGCAAATACGACGCGATTGTCGCTGATGTCGAAGAACGGGTGAAGCAGGGACAACCGATACTGGTTGGAACCGCGTCGGTCGAGAAGTCTGAGAAGATCAGTGAACTCTTTGTTGAACGCCGCATCGAGCATGAGGTACTCAACGCCAAACAGCACTTCCGGGAAGCTGACATCGTTGCCCAGGCGGGTTCTCCAGGGGCAGTGACCGTGGCGACCAACATGGCGGGTCGTGGGGTCGACATCGTCTTGGGTGGCAACCCGGAGAAGCTGGCCGAACGGGATACCAAGGCCGAAGGGTTCGAGTTGGGCACCGAGGACGGTGACGCCTACTACCAGAAGCGAATCGACTACTGGACTCCGATATCGGCGGAGCGGCGAGAACAAGTCGAGGCGGCCGGCGGGTTGTACGTGCTTGCCACCGAGCGTCACGAATCTCGACGAATCGACAATCAGCTCAGAGGCCGCTCGGGCCGCCAGGGAGAGCCGGGCGAGAGCCGTTTCTACCTCAGTCTCGAGGACGATCTCATGCGCATCTTCGCCAGTGGTGCTCTCAGCGGAGTCATGGATCGGGCTATGCCCGACGACGTTCCGATCGAGTCCAAGATGGTGTCCAAATCGGTCGAACGTGCTCAGACCACCGTTGAGCAGCGGAACGCTGAAACCCGCAAGAACGTCCTGAAATACGACGAGGTCTTCAATCAACAGCGCAAGATCATCTACGGCCGTCGGCTCCAACTCATGGACCAGGGCGACCTGCGAGACGACACACTGGAGGCAATCGAGACCACTGCCCAGGGGCTCGTTGCCACCCACTGCGCTGAGAATCTGGACGACACGTGGGATCTCGATGGCCTCATCGCTGACACCAAGCAGTTCTGGCCGACCGAGTTGACCGTGGACGATTTGCGTGATGCAGATGGTCTGACCGACCTCAACGAGCGGCTCACCGAAGACGGAATCTCCATCTATGAGGCTCGCGAGGCCGAAATGGGTTCAGAGATCATGCGTCAGGTCGAGAACCAGATCATGCTCCAGCTCATCGATCAGCGATGGCGAGAGCACCTCACCGAAATGGACCAATTGCGACAGGGCATTGGGCTTCGGGCCATGGGTCAACGCGATCCTCTCACCGAGTTCCAGCGTGAAGGGTTCGACATGTTCGCTGGCATGATGGCGGCGCTGCAGAACGATTTCGTCCGCTACATCATGCACGTGCAAATGGTAGAGAAACCTCCACCGGAAGAGAGCAAGGCTCCAGAGAACGCTCCATTCCCCAGAGCCGTCGGAGCGGTTACGGCCAAGGGACTGAATGCTCCGGTACCCACCGAAACCGACGTGCATGCGGAGAAAGCCGACGCAGACACCGCAGCGAAGCCGGCCCAACCGGCGGAACCAGAACGCGTCAACAAACCTAAAGTGAACGACGAGTGGGCCAACACCGGCCGCAACGAACCCTGCCCGTGCGGGAGCGGAAAGAAGTTCAAGAAGTGCCATGGGGCCGCATAACTCGTGGCCGAGATCGATGATGTCATTCAGGAGCTGCGTCGAGACCTTGAAGAGGCCGACGAGTACCTGAAGATCGAGCGATTGAAGGGGCGACTTCCACAGCTGGAAACCGAAATGGGTCGACCCGACCTGTGGGACGACCCTGACCGTGCGAGAGAGGTCCAAACCGAGTTCACTTCAGTGAAGAGCGATCTTGATCTCTACGACGAACTGGACGGGCAGGTCGACGACCTGGAGGCTCTTGCGGAGCTGGCTGCAGAGGAAGGCGACGGTTCGCTGGATGAAGAGATCGCCGAACTCTCCGAAAGCCTGATTCATCGTTTCGCCCAACTCGAACTCCGAGCGTTGTTCACCGGCGAATATGACCAGGGCGATGCGGTGTGCGAGATTCACAGTGGTGCAGGTGGAACCGACAGCCAGGACTGGGCCGAGATGCTCTACAAGATGTACGAGCGTTGGGCCAAGAACAAAGGTTTCACGATCGAGGTCGACGATTGGCAAGAGGGCGCCGAGGCAGGAATCACAACTGCAGTATTCACTGTCCGGGGACGCTACGCCTACGGCCTCCTTCAGGCCGAACGAGGAGTTCATCGGCTCGTCCGAATCTCGCCGTTTGACCAGCAGGCACGCCGCCACACCGCCTTCGCCAGTTTTGCAGTGTGGCCCGATGTTGAAGAGAGCGCACAGACCATTGACATCCCCGACAAGGATCTACGCGTAGATGTGTTCCGCTCGTCCGGTGCGGGTGGTCAGCACGTCAACACCACCGATTCGGCGGTGCGAATCACACACCTCCCGACCGGCACGGTTGTCTCATCGCAGGACGAACGGAGCCAGCATCAGAACCGCGACACGTGCATGAAGAAACTTGCGGTGCGGCTCCTCGAGCTGGAACGGCAGAAGCGAGAAGATGAACTAGCGGCCGAAGCAGGTGAATCGAAGAGCACCGAATGGGGCAGCCAGATCCGCAGCTACGTGCTTCAGCCCTATGAACAGGTGAAAGACGAGCGAAGCACGTTCACATCCGGCAATCCCAAGGGTGTTCTCGACGGCGACGTCGAGCCGTTCATGGAAGCCTGGCTTCGCTGGCGTAGGCACTAGCGGCAGCGCGGGGTGACGCTCGGGCCATCGCGGCCACAACGACCCAGACATTAGGGTCATTTGTCCATTGAGTTTGGTCTGTTTCGGGTGTTCGATCTGTAGGTATGAGTCGGCATTTCGTCAGTAACTTCGGCGGTGTCGAACTCATATTCATCCTCTTCAAGATCGGTTCATCCCAAGATGTCATCATCCGAAACCAGCTTCCCTGTCCCACCGTGTCGATTCTGCGGAAACTCCCTTGACAACCTGTTCGTAGATCTGGGAACGACCCCGCTCTGCAACAGCATGGTGAGTCCCGCCGACGCAAGGCTCCCCGAAGCGATCTATCCGCTCACGACCCGTGTCTGTGAACAGTGTCTGCTGGTCCAAGCCGACGACGTCGTGCCCGCCGAGCAGATCTTCGGCGCAGGGGATTACACCTATTTCTCCTCCTTCTCTGTTTCGTGGCTGGCTCACGCTAAAAGTTTCTGCCTGGCAATGATTGATGATTTGGAACTTGGGCCGGAGAGTCTGGTCATGGAGGTGGCGAGCAATGATGGTTACCTGCTGCGCAACTTTGTGGACCACTTCATCCCGGTACTCGGTATCGATCCAGCGTCCAATTGCGCCGAGGTCGCCGAGGCGATTGGTGTTCGGACCCACGTCGGGTTCTTGGGCCGTAAGACAGCGACCAAGATCGAGAACGAGCACGGCTTGGCCGATCTTGTTGTGGGCAACAATGTGCTCGCTCACGTTCCAGACATCAACGACTTCGTTGCCGGCCTTCAGATGTTGCTCGCCCCGAACGGCGTGTTGTCGATGGAGTTCCCTCATCTGATGCGACTGGTGCAGGACAATCAGTTCGACACGATCTACCACGAACACTTCTCCTATCTCAGCCTTCACGCCGTGCAGAGAATATTTGCGGCGCACGGACTCGCCGTTTTCGATGTCGAGGAACTGAACACCCATGGGGGTTCGCTTCGGGTATTGGCCCAGCGCTCCGACTCCGGCGTCCGCCCGACCGACTCTTCGGTCGGGGACATCCTCGGCGCAGAAACGAACGCTGGGATGGAAACGATGCAGTACTACGCAGCATTTGGAGAGCGTGTCGCAGAAACCAAACGGGGAATCCTCGAGTTCCTCATCGAGCAGAAACGCGCCGGCAAATCGATCGCAGCGTACGGTGCACCCGGCAAGGGCAACACCCTGATCAACTACCTCGGTATCGGGACCGACTTCATTGACTTCACGGTAGATCGCAGCCCTCACAAGCAGGGCAAACTTCTTCCTGGTTCACGGATTCCTGTCTACACGCCAGAGTTCCTCTTCGAGCGGAAGCCAGACATAGTTTTGATTCTTCCATGGAATCTCGCTGATGAGATCGCTTCCTCGATGGCGGGTATTGCAGACTGGGGCGGAAGGTTTGTGGTTCCAATTCCCACCGTCAAGGTGCTGGAACCCTCCCACAATGCGCACCCCTGAGCACAGCGAGCACGATGAACAACCTGGACAAGACAGTAATTCTGGGCACGGGGATGGCGGCGTGGGGCGCCGCCCAGCGCTTGCTCGACGAGGGAATCACCCCCGAACTATTTGACAAGAACACCTATCCGGGTGGACATACCGCATCGTTTCCCAACGATGCCGGGTTCGTTTTCGATGACGGGCCCCACATCAGTTTCACCGAGATCGCTCACATCAAGTCGTTGCTCGAAGACGCTGTGGACCACGAGTACGAGGTTCTCCAGGCCGAGGTCGACAACTACTTCGAGGGAACCTGGATCAAACACCCAGCCATTGCCTACCTGCACGCTCTGCCCAGCGATCTCGTTGTTCGCTGCTTGACCGACTTCATCGAGACCAAACAGAAACCGGTGCCAGACTCCTTCAGCAACTACCACGAATGGCTGGTTGCTGCGTACGGGACCACGTTTGCCGACACCTTCCCAGGTCCCTACGGCACCAAGTACCACACGGTGGGCCCCGAACTGATGAACACCGACTGGTTGGGCCCGCGGTTGTACCAGCCTGATCTTGACGAGGTGCTTCTCGGGGCAGTAGCACCGCCCCAGAAGAGCGTTCACTACGTCGACAAATTCCGCTACCCGAAATCTGGCGGGTTCGTGGGATACCTCGAGAAGTTTGTCGCCAGGACTCAGCCCAAACTGGGCCACCGGGCCGAGTTCATAGACCCTGGCGCCCGGACCGTGACATTCTCCAACGGACACGTTGAGCCCTACGGAGCGCTTGTCTCATCGATCCCTCTGCCCGAGATGATCAAGCTGCTCCCCGATGTTCCAGCTGCGGTAGCCGAGGCAGCATCCCTCCTGAGCTGTTCTCAGGCTGTCATCGTGAACCTTGGCGTGGATCGTGACGACATCAGCCCCAGTCACTGGCGGTACATCTACGACACCGATATTGCGTCGGTTCGTCTCAGCTTTCCGCACCTCTTCAGCCCATCCACGTGCCCGCCGGGCCAGGGTGCGGTTCAGGTCGAGCTGTACTACTCGAACAAGTACAAACCGCTGGACCACGATCCCGTCGATGACATTCCCGTTGTCATCGACGACCTGAAACGAATGGGCGTCTTCAAAGAAGATGAGAACATCGTGTTTTCAGAGGCGCGTTTCATCGAGTACGCAAACGTGATCTTCGATCTCGATTCCGGGCCGTGTGCCAGGATCGTTCAGGACCATCTCGACGAACTCGGCATCAGCTACTGTGGCCGATACGGGGATTGGGCCTACATCTGGACCGATGAGTCGTTTATCAGCGGGGAACGCGCCGCCCAACGACTCATGGATCGATAGCCAATCGCCCCACTTCCAAACAGCTGGGTCTTGGAACGGTTGGTCGTTGGGTACCCGACATGCTCACGAGAGCGGATGTTTGGCGATGGCGTCAGCCAAGACGTCGATACAGATATCGATATCCGCGTCACTGATGATGAGCGGAGGGCAGAATGCGATGGAATCGCCGATGGGTCGGGCGATTACACCGTTGTCGAGCATGGTCTCGCGGATCGCGCAGGACCGTTCGTAGGTCGTGCCGTCCCCCAGACGGCCGGCCCACACTCCGCCGATTCCACGGACCTCGGACAATGCACCGTCACCGGCGAGCGCGTGTAGTCCTGCCGACATTCGCTCGCCCAGATCGTTGGCCCGTTCCACGAGGCCTTCCTGCTCCATCAAATCGATGTTGGCGATCACGGCGGCGGAGCCCGCAGGATGCCCGCTGTAGGTGTAGCCGTGGCGGAACAGGAAGTCCGGGTTCGACTCCATCACGTCGGCCACACCCCGGCTCACCAGTACACCCCCGACAGGCTGGTAGCCGCTCGTGACTCCCTTCGCGAAGGTGATGAGGTCGGGTGTCACGTTGTAGGTCTGACTTGCGAACCACGATCCGGTCCGCCCGAATCCGGAAATCACTTCGTCGAAGATAAGCATCGCACCGTTGGCATCGCAAAGCTCCCGTAGACGACGGAGGTAGTTCTCGGTTGGTGGGAAGACGCCGCCGGCACCCTGCATCGGTTCACACAGGACCGCAGCAACACGGTCTCCCGACTCCGAGAAGAGGCGGGCTGCGCTCTCGATATTGTCGGGGTCGATCTCCACCACGTGAGGAAGCAGGTCACCCCAGTTCTCGCGATTTGGAGCGATCCCCTGGAGGGAGGTTCCGCCGAGGTTCACACCGTGGTAGCCGCGGGTCCGACGGGCCAGGATTTGACGCTCTGGTTCGCCCTTCAACTGGGGTATTAGCCGAGCGATCTTGAGGGCGGTGTCGATTGCCTCTGAACCCGAACAACACAAGAAAACTCGGGGATCTTCGAATGGCGAGACTTCGGCGATCCGGTCCGCCGCTTGCTCAGCGATCTCAACTGTGAACGGAGCGAATGAGTTGTAGGTGGACAACGTGTTCATCTGTGTGTGCACAGCTTCAATGATCTCGGAGCGATTGTGACCCACTTGGCAGTACCAGAGACTGCCGAGACCGTCGATGTACTCGCGGCCTTTGGTGTCGTAGACCCGAACCCCTTCGGCACGGACCAGCACACGTTCGCTGGGAACGGCCGGCTTGCCGAACGGCTGCAAAAAGGCTGACATAACGTTCCTCCCAAGAGGTCTGTTCCAGAACAGCACCTCCGATAGCGAAGCCGACACCCCCATTCGCATCGGGTCCTGACGAGTATTGCATGGTGGTACGACGGGATCGACGCGCGCCGTTCGTCTTCTCGTGGAGATGCCCACACCACCGATTTGGCAGCGGACAAGCGGAGGACAAAACAGGGGGCCGGCCCCAGCAGCATGCAAGACTTCGCGACTCGTTCAGGAAGCCTGATAGCGAGCCGTTTTCGCAGCGCACGAGCCATGGAGCGAAGCAGGCGCAGTGACGCCGATAGGCGATCGGCCCCTACTACCCTGAGGGGCCAAGCAAACCCCTCCGGGCTCTGTCTGGCCACGGAGGCCGATCTTTGAAGAGTGCGCCCCTACGTGATCAAACTCGAGAACGTCACAAAGGAATACAAGGGCTCCTCAGTCGCGCTCAGGGACGCTTCCGCTGAGATCGGCAAGGGCGAATTCGTGTTCCTTGTGGGTCCCTCAGGATCCGGGAAGTCCACGTTCCTGCGGTTGCTCAACAAGCAAGAGGTCGCCGACAGCGGACGAGTTTTGGTGAATGGCAAAGATGTTGGTGATCTGCACCCGTGGAAGGTTCCATTGCTGCGGCGCCAGATCGGATGTGTATTTCAGGACTTCAAATTGCTTCCGTCGCGGACCGTCGGGGAGAACGTGAGCTTTGCGCTCGAAGTGATCGGAAAACCCAAACACATCATCGAGACCCAGGTTCCGGCAATATGCGAACTGGTTGGCCTGGGTGAAAAGATCGACAACTACCCACACCAGCTGTCCGGTGGCGAGCAGCAGCGAGTGAGTATCGCAAGAGCGTTCGTCAACCGGCCGGTGATTCTGTTGGCCGATGAGCCCACAGGAAACCTCGATCCTCAAACCGCCAACGGAATCATGTGGTTGCTCGACCGCATCAACCGTTCTGCCAACACCACTGTTGTCATGGCCACCCATGACCGCGGCATCGTCGACACGATGCGTCGTCGTGTGATCGAGCTCTCAAATGGCTCTATCGTGCGCGATCAGAGCCGCGGCGTTTACGACTGAGCAGGAGACAGCAATGGCCGTTCGGATCGACTACATCGTCAGAGAGACCGCCCACAACATCATTCGCAATCCTTCGCTGAGCATCGCCACCGTCCTCACCGTGGCGGTTTCACTGTCGTTGCTCGGCGCTGCTTTGGTGATCCAGCAGGGTGTCTCAGGTCTGCAGACTCGGTTCAAGGACGACGTTGAGTTCATCATTTGGATCAACAACGACGCCAGCGACGAACAGGTTGCGTCGGTTCAACGTGCGCTCGACGATTCACCGGTGGTCAAAAACAGCACCTTCATCAATCGAGCTCAGACCTTCGCCGAGTTCGAGGAGTATTTCGCCGAGTCGCCCGAGGTGCTGGCAGCGGTGACCCCGGAGGACTTGCCCACCTCGTTCCGGGTGGTGCCTGTGAACCCCGAACTCAGCGTTGTCGAACAGCTCGGCCGCCAATTCACGCCCCTTCCCGGGGTGAAACAGGTCGATTTTGCCGGCGACTACATCCGCCGCCTCAATCAGTTCTCCTCCGCAGCCAGCATCACAATGACCGTCGCTGCGCTGGCCAGCGGGCTTGCATCGAGTTTGCTCATGTACAACACCATCAGAACAGCCCTGTTCACGCGGCGCCGTGAGGTGGAAGTCATGCGTCTGGTGGGCGCCACCAACTGGTTCATTCGGGTGCCCTTCATGCTGGAAGGTTTGCTTCAGGGCTTGGTCGGAGCAGTGTTCAGTGCCGGCGCCGTGTTGGCACTGAATGGTGTTGTGGGAGACGCCGTACGCGACGCCGATTTCCGCCTCTTCGATTCCTTCGCTCTGGACAACGGTCAGCTGTGGATCATCACGATGGTTCTCTTGGCGGCCGGTGCTCTGATCGGTGCTGTCGCTTCCGGTGTTGCGGTCAGCCGCTACCTCGACGCCTGATCCACCACCCAAATTCCTGCCCACACCCACATCCTGGGCAAATTCCTGTCACCAGCCACAGTGGTTGTGGCTATCAACAGGGATTTCGGGTGAATGTGGCTCTCGGCAGGAATTTGCCGGTGTCCCGGGTTGGGGTAGACATCGTTCATGACCCTTTCCGTTGCTGTCGTCGACCACATCGCAACCATCACGCTGAGCCGACCTGATCGGTTGAATGCATTCAACGTGCAGATGATGCGCGACATGATCGAAGCTCTCGACCACACCGATGCCGACGACGATGTGAGAGTTGTCATCGTGACCGGCGCAGGTCGAGCCTTCTGCGCGGGCGCGGACCTGGAGAGTGGAGGCGACACGTTCGACCATGGCTCAAATCCCGACCGGGTCCGTAGGGATGGAGGCGGAATCTTGACCTTGAGGATCTTCGAATCAAACAAGCCGATCATCGCCGCCATCAATGGGCCGGCCGTCGGCGTAGGAATCACCATGACGCTCCCCATGGACATCCGTCTGGCATCGGACCGGGCGAAGATCGGGTTCGTGTTCACCAAACGAGGAATCGTGCCCGAAGCTGCCAGCTCCTGGTTTCTTCCCCGCCTCGTCGGCATCCCAACCGCTCTCGAGTGGTGTTACAGCGGACGGGTGATGTCAGCCTCAACCGCCGAGGCTGGGGGACTTGTGGAGGTCGTTTCCCACGATGACCTGCTGGAGCGGGCCAGGGCAGTGGCAGTGGAGATTGCTGCCAACGCTCCGGTCTCGGTGGCGCTCACCCGGAGGATGTTGTGGCAGGGTCTCACGTTCGATCACCCCATGGAAGCTCACAGGGTCGACAGTCGAGCAATTGCGGAATTGGGCCGCAGCGCCGATGCGAGAGAAGGCGTGTTGAGCTTCTTGGAGAAACGTTCTCCTATGTGGAGCAATCGTCCCAGCACCGACACACCAAGCATCTTCCCTCAGGATCTGGCGAGGGAGTTCAGCTGATCCGGTCAGCCCACACCGCATAGAGCGGATCGCGTCCGCTCGTGGACATTTGCACTCCTGTGGGCTCACCCCACCCGAGTGACAACGTGAAGTACGTGGCAACGATTCCGACCCGCTGTTGGTCGGTGGCGGCGAGCCAGCCCCGAATCGCTTTGGTGGGAAACAAGCGATTCGAGAAGCAGAAAACCGCTCGACCGCCGAGTCGAAGCAGTCGGGCGGCCTCATCGAAGACTTCCAACGGTTGGCTGAGATAGTCGACCGACAGGGCGCAAACGATCCCATCGAAGGAGCGACTGCGGAACGGCAGGACCGGAGACGCGTTGAGATCGGCCACCACGCCACTTCCAGTCGCCTCGTTTCTGGCGAGCTCAAGCGAGTTCATTCCGTGCACTACCAGGCGCTTCGGTGGCCTGGTGAAGTGTGAGATCCAGCTTCCCATCACATCGAGCACGTCACCCTCGATCGACAGTTGGCTATAGAGCGAGCCGATGGCTGCGATCCCACCGTCATCGATATGACTGACGAATCGGGGCTGGTCATAGAACCACCGGTCATTCGACGGGTCCTGCCGGTTGAAGAACCCCGCCGGGAAGAGAGCGTAACGGTCGTCGTTCACCCGGGCTCCGGCTGATGGCTGCGAATGGTCAGCTGCAACGCAACGACGGTGGCGGCGGCGGTTACCAGGCCAAGCGCGATGTTGAGCGAGGTGCCCCGAGCGATGAAGGTGATGACAACTGGCATCGCCATCCCCAGGTAGGTGGCGAAGTAGAACGTGGCATTGAGGGAGCCCCGATTGCTTGGTTCGGCGACCGATTCAGTGATCGCCAGACCAGCGGTGAGAAGTGTCCCGGATGCAGCCCCGAGCGCGACCGCAGCGATTGGGATCAGCTGCCAACGGTTGGTCACAAAGGCCGTTGTTCCGAGCACATACCCGAACGTGCCAACCCACATGGCGACTTGGAGGCCGGCTGTCGATGTGGCGGCCCTGCGAAGCAGAGGCCGCGACAACAGGGCGGCCAGTGCCGTGGTGGTGCCCGTGATTCCAGCTACCAATACGTCGTTTGCGCCTCCGACCGCATCGCGAAGGATGACAGGGAACAAAGCGAAGCTCGTGGAGGGAAATCCGAATACCCAGATAGCTGCTGGTGCCAGCACGGTCAGGAACGTGCTGCGTGCCGGTGCGGGAATACCCAATTGAGGTCGTAAGGCAACAGTCGGGTCGGCAGGTTTGGTCTCTGGCAGTCTGGCGATTCCGACGAGCACCAGTGCTGTGGCGCTGGCATGAGCAAGGTATGGCACCACAAGGGGCGACGGTCCCAGCCGTTCGTAAATGGCGGAAGTGATGGGACCGAACCCGAAGCCGATGTACACCATCACCGTCGTGATACCCGCAAGGTGGAGGCGGTCCCGATTGTCCAGCGGTGCCGCCGCCAGTTCGGTGAGCCACGCCGTCCCGACCGACAGAACCGCCCCGCTCACCGCCCCGAGCAGAAGCCGTCCGGCAAACAGAAGCAGCAGAGAATCCCGACCCAGAATCAGTATCAGGGATGCCACTGCTGATGCCGCAGTGAACGGGAGGATCAGAGGTCGACGGCCGTAGCGGTCCGACAGGCGCCCGGCAAACAGGAGTGAGACCAGAATTCCACCGACGTACACCGTGAATATCCCGACGGCACCGAGATCGGACAACCCGAGACGATCCTGGTACACCAGGATGAGAGGTGTCGACACGTTGGTGCCCCACGCGACCACGAACAGGCCCGCAGCAAGGATTCGTTGCTGCCTGTTCATCGGTTCGATTCTAAAACGCGAACGGTCCGACCCCGGAATTGGGGTCGGACCGATTGGGTTTGGGGGTCAACCCCCGAGTGTTCGGGAGATTACCGGCGCATCTGGGCGAGCAGGCGTACGACGTAGTAGAACATCGTCATCAGCGAGCTGAACAGCCCCAGTGCGGCGGCGACGTGTGCCCACGCCGGGAACTGACGAACCACCTTCTGGGTTTGGTAAAGGATGCTCACGCCGGACAGAGCGATCATGCCGACGCTGAACCAGATACCGAGGCTGAGCCCGAATAGGAGAGCGGCAACGATGAGCCCGAGGGCCACGAAGCCTCCCCACATCACCATGGGTCGGAGGAATGAAAGGTCCTTGCTCGTTGTCATGCCGATGACCGTGAGCCCGGCGAAACCGACCAGTGTGATACCGGCGGCTTGAATGAGAATGCCGCTGCCGCCGTCGCTATCGGCAACGACCTTGAGGAGCGGAGCGAAGACAAACGAGTAGATGCCGGCCTGGCCGAACAACCCGGCGTATTGCAGGTTGGGGTTGTCGACCCGAAGTGCGGCGTTGGCGCTCATCGTTCCGCCAAGCCACATCAGGCCGATGAGGAGCAGCCACAACAGATTGGACCCACCGAAGGTATCCAACATGAAGTCGGCGATACCGGTGACGAATAGAACTGTCTCGAATGCGACGAAGGCCAGGACGGCGAGCGCAACGTGCTGGTAGACCCTCACCAAGAACGCAGACCGAGTTGCCTCGTCTGTGTTCGATGCGGGGATGTACTGAGTGGTGGACTGGGCAAACGCCATGACGTGGGCAACCTCCTGATTGCTGAAGTGCATTCAGTATCTCACGTTTTTGGCGCTAAGAAGGTTCCAGGCGACGAGTGAAACATGACCGGTGACCGAAGTCTCAGGCGGCGGTAGAATGGAGAGGCTCTTTGACAACTACATCCAGTACACGGGGCTGATCGGTTTCGACGTCGAGACCAGAAGCTGTTTGTGCGACCCGAGTTGCTCAGACTCGTAAAACGGGGCTTTTTGAAGACGGCAACAAAACCGACTTCGCTCTTGCCGCCTAGTTTCTAGGTAGTACAGAGGAAAACTGCGACCGCGAGGCCACGCAGGGCCTGACCACTACAGCCCGGTAACAGAAGTAGTGGTGGACGGTGGGAGACCACTGACGGACAGGGAAAGACTTCTGACACTGGGGAAAGACCCGGCGGTAACTGACCCGGTAAATGGACAGCCGTAAGTCCGAACCTCGGGGAATGGTCGTAGCAGAAGCAGTACCTGCTCGGCGGACGGGGGTTCGATTCCCCCAGCTCCACGTAGTGTCCCCTTCAGGGGGAGCGTTCCACGC
>CAWDOA010000019.1:0-28622 GCA_963803875.1 uncultured Acidimicrobiales bacterium
ACGCCACCGGCCGCCTCGTGGGCACCCTGCTGTCTGGCGCCCTCTACTTGTGGGGCGGACTCGAAGCGGCGCTCTGGGGATCAACAGGCTTCCTTGTCGCAACCTGGCTGCTGACCCTGCGTCTGCCCCCGATCCGAGCCACCGCACCGGTTCACGAGACACGGTTCGCTCAGCCTGGCCGCTGACTCACGACGACGGGCCTTGGACAGGAGCCGACCTTGGTTGATGAGAAGGTAGCGCAGCAGCTTGTACTCGGTTGGCGACAGGTGAATATGTTCGCCGGCCTTGAGCACGATGTGGGCGTCGTCGTCGAGGCTGAACGGCTTTTCTAGGTAGTCGTCGCCGCCGAGGGTGAGGCCGCGGACCTTGTCCTCGGTGGAGTCGCGGGCGGTGAGGAACCGGACCCACGACAATGATCGATCGATTCGGGTTGCCACCCGAAGTGGTGGCGTAGTATCCGATTCCATTTTGCGGCTGGAAGGTACGGATGCATGAGAGCGAGACCGATGCCGTATTTGGAGACCTTGACGGGGCGGTGCCCCGACTGCCAGAGCAGTTGATCCATCGGTGATGGAGGGCCTGCGGTCTTGGTTTCGATGATGGTGAGGCCGGGGTGAGACCGGGTTGTGTGCCCTGGTGCAGTGAAGGCCAGCGAGGTATCGATCGTGGCCCGGCTCGGTACCGGAGTTGTGCTCGGTTCGGGGTCGGAGGGCTCGACGAGCAGCGTGGTGCGCTGGTAGTGGGTACTCAATGCGGGGCACAACGCAGCGATTGTCGCCGCCTGGCCGTGCATCGGCCGAACCGGAAGCTCATGTGTGAGTGTTTGGGCGACGAACCCCTGGTTGGCGGGTGTGAGGCCGCCGTGGTCGTCGGCCGTTGCCGGGCGCCGGGTCTTGATCGTGTGGCGTGCCCTGCTGCGGGTCTTCACTTCGATGAAATGGATGTCGCTGTCAAGGTAGGTACGGGTGCGGACTTTGAACCGATTCGGCCGAGACCGCGCCGCGTCGAGGTAGGAGTCGAATGTCGGAGTGTCGAAGTAGGTCGAGGTGTAGCCGAACCGCTGCCGGCCATCGACCTCGAGCACCCGTGCGGTGCCGTTGAGGCCGTCGAACAGTCCGGCGAGATCTCGCTCGGCGAGGAGGTACTTGCGGTCGACCCTGGTTTGGAGCGCAGCCTGGCTGTTGAGTTCGGTGAGGCTTACCGTCTCGAGCCTGACGACCGGATCGGTCTCCACCGGTTGGACGTCGTCGAGAGTCGGGCGTCTCGAGTTCGTCATCGCCCGAGCACGGCAGCGGCGGGCAGCGCTTCATGACTACCGTCGAGCGCCGGCGTGGATTGGATCTGGTAGCGGACTTCGACCGAGGTGGTGTAGCGGACCAGGTCGACCTTGCGGACTGTCACGTGGTGCACTCTGGCCCCGAGGAGTGCTTCGAGATGCGCGATCAAGTCGGCTTCGTCGGTGAAGGCCCGATCCAGGACCATGTTCTGGCGCCGGTACTCGGCGAAAAGGCGGGGGTGGTCGGCGACGAAGACTACGGCGACGATGGCGGCCATGCAGACAGGCGTGAGCCATTCGGGTGTCACGGCGATTCCGCCGAGGAGTCCAAGCGAGAGGGAGGCGAAGAAGTAGGCAACCTCGTGCTGGTCGAGCTCGGTTGACCGCAGCCTGATGATCGACAACACGCCGAACAGCCCGAGGCCCAGTCCAGCTGATGCCTCGGTGGATGCCAGGGCGTTTGCGACAGCGAGAACGCCGACGTTGACGACAAGGTAGGCAACGATCAGGTCCTTGCGACGATGCCGCGGGAAGTAGAGGCCGAACGCCAGTGCCGAGATGGCGACGAGATCCAGGGCAAACAACAGAGGCGTGGACATGAGGGAACTCCAGGTCGGTAGGTGATGATCACACCGTGACGTCCCGACCCGTGAGTCAGCTGAGAGTGAGCGCACAACCTCCCTAGTACCCGGGTGTCCACAGTTGAGGGCCACTCGTCGCTCCGGACCGTAGATGCCGGCTCCGCACCCGAACTCTCACCGGTCGATCGCTTGGAATAACCGAAGAGACGGAGTGGTTGGAGTGGAATGTCCGTACATTTACTGACGCCGAATGGTTCGGCGCTACAAAGGATTCAGACATGACTTTACATTTGGGTGATATCGCTCCCGACTTCACCGCAGACACCACCGACGGGGAGATTTCGTTCCACGACTGGAAGAAGGGTTCATGGGCCGTGTTCTTCAGTCATCCTGCCGACTTCACGCCGGTGTGCACCACCGAGCTTGGCCGTACTGCGGCGCTCCAGAGCGAATTCGCAAAGCGCAATACGAAGGCAATGGCCCTGTCGATAGATCCGATCGAGGACCATCATGCGTGGGCGCCCGACATCGGCGAAGTGACCGGTACGCCACTGAACTTCCCGATCGTTGCCGACCCTGATCGCAGGATTGCCGAGCTCTACGACATGATCCACGCCGGCGAAGGTGATACGTCGACGGTTCGTTCGGTCTTCGTCGTCGATCCGGACAACAAGCTGCGGCTGACGCTTACCTATCCGAAGTCGGTGGGTCGGAACTTCGATGAGATCGTGCGGGTGATTGATGCCCTCCAAGCGACCGATCGTGATCAGATCGCCACCCCCGCCGACTGGCGACCAGGCGATCGGGTCATCGTGGCCACCGGCATGTCGACCGCTGACGCCAAGGCGACCTTCCAGAACGTGGAGGAGGTCAAGCCCTACCTTCGCTTCGCCGACGCTCCGTCGTAACATGTCTCCCGATCCTCGCTCAGGCCTGAACGGCTATCGGAAGATCTAGAGCAACACTTCCCGACACCGATCGTGAGGGTTGCCGCCTTACCTGGCGGTGGCCCTCGATCGGGTCGATCGACAAGGCCATCGCTTTGGTGATGTGCATGGGGCGCCCACGAGTCCGTCAGCTACTCACCCTTGGGCGACCGAGCCGAGGCACACTAGCTCTGGAGGGTCACAACCTGAGTCGAGCGGTCGAGCAGCTGCGTAGAGAGCGTCGCGTTCGGCTGGAACCTGGCGAGGAGGTCCTGGAGAACGTCGATGGCGGCCACGATGTCCGGCTTGGCCGTTTCGTGGAGGCCTTCGATCGTGATGATCGCGTCGGTGGTGGACGGACCTGTGGCGCTCTGTGCGCTCTGACGCCAGCACCATCGTCGGGCACTCACGATGCCAGATTCGTCGACGAAGATCACTTCGTCGAGCTCGGGCGAGACGGGGGCGGTTGCTCCCAGATCGGTGAAGCGCTCGTCCCCGTTGGCGAGCCTGACGGTTGTTGCTCCTGTGACTTCGGCTTGGTCGAACACTGCGACAGGCATGGCGTAGCGGATCGAAACGAGGTTGCCGAGGTCGACCAGGGTGTTGATGCTCGGCACGTCGCCGTGTTTGTGAAGCCTGCGCAGCAGAGCTTCTGCTGCGACCCTGTGTTGGGTGGGTTTGACACCGCACGCGGTGAAGGTCCGACGCCAGGCCCCAATCGAGGGAATCTCGGCGATCGGTACGTTGGCGAGGCGAGCTGCAACCTCGGTCTGAGCCGCCGCGTACTCGTCGGCCAGTTCCGGTGGTGTCGGTCCGTTGCGCAGGCCGGATGCGCCAATGACGCCGGCTGTCAGCGTGGGAAATCGTTCAAAGAGAACCGGGTCGTATCCGAATGTGAAACTCATCGGAGCGCTGGCCGGGGCGGGACTGTCGTACCGTTCGATTCGATATCTGGCACTTGCTGCACGCCCGGCACCATATACCCCATTGGCACCGCCCGGCCCTTGGGCGGATAGGCAGCTGGGACTCGATGCACCACAGAGGGAACCCGATGGCTTGGGGCGGCAGCATGGAATCCGCTTACTGTGTTGAGTAGCCATCCATTCGCAGAGATCGGTAGGTACAGGCCATGAAGGGTGACATCATCGTTCTGGAGGAACATCACAGAAACGCTGCCCGCGTGATCGTTCCGGCCATCGTCGAATCGGTGAAGGCAAAAGATGCCCGGTTCACGATCTCGGTGGCTGGCGAATCGGGGAGTGGGAAGTCCGAGACCGGGAAGGCGATCGCGGAGGAGCTCGAAAAGCACGACATAACTTCGGTGCTGCTCGGCCAGGATGACTATTTCGTGCTGCCGCCAAGGTCGAATGATGCCAAGCGTCGTGAAGACGACAGCTGGCTCGGCCCCCATGTCGAAGTTCGGCTCGATGTGCTCGAGCAGAACCTGATCGATGCGATCAATGGGGCCGACGAGATCGTGAAACCCCTGGTCGACTACGACGAGAACTCGGTCGAGGATGAGACCATCGACCTCGGTGGGGTCAAGGTTGTCATCGCCGAAGGCACCTATACCACGCTGCTCAAGAACATCGATTCGAAGGTCTTCATCGCCCGCAACCGGGTCGACACTCTCGAACACCGACAGAAGCGCAACCGCGGCAGCGAAGTGGGCGATCCGTTCATCGAGAACGTCCTGAAGATGGAACACAAGATCATCGCCGGCCACAAGCAACTCGCCGATTTCGTGATCACTCGCGACTACGACGTCATCTCCGTGTAATGAAGGCTGAACTTCCCAACGGAGTGATGCTGAACGCATACCCCGACAGCATCGACGGCGACCTCGCTGGGACGGTGCGCATGCTGCAGCGACCCGAACTCGCCGACGTCTTCTCGCTCTTCTACATACTCCCAACCGTGTTCAACAGCGATCTCGACCGCGGGTTCTCGGTCATCGACTACGACCTCAACCCATCACTGGTTTCACCGACCGACCTCGAGGCGCTGGACTCCCTTGGGATTCTCCTGAAGTTCGATCTCGTCCTCAACCACCTGTCGGTCGGTTCGCCGCAGTTTCAGGACATGGTGAAGTACGGAGATCAGTCCGAGTTCACCGATTTCTTCATCGACTGGAATGCGTTCTGGGAGGGTGAAGGCGAACTCCATGCCGATGGCCATGTCGTGCCCGCTCCCGAGCACCTCGAAAAGCTCTTCATGCGCAAACCCGGCCTCCCGATCCTTCGAGTCCGATTCCCCGACGGTTCCGACCGCTTCTACTGGAACACCTTCTACCAACAGGTCGATGTCGTTGACGGCGAGCGCAGCTATCTGGGCCAGATGGACCTCAATGCCAAGTCGGACAGGGTGTGGGACTTCTACCGCGAAACCCTCGAGAAGCTGTCGGCCTTCGGGGCCCGGATCCTGCGCCTCGACGCATTCGCATATCTGCACAAAGAAGTCGGCAGGGCCAACTTCTTCAACAAGCCCGGCACCTGGGAGTACCTCGACCGACTTCGCGTAATGGCCGAGGACTGCAACCTGATCCTTCTGCCCGAGATCCATTCCGAATACGGCACGGCGATCCATGAGGAGCTGTCGGACAAGGGCTACCCGGTGTATGACTTCTTCTTGCCCGGACTCGTGATCGACGCTCTCGATTCGGCCACCAACGAACACCTGTTGCGCTGGATCGGCGAGATCGTCGAACGAAACATCAAGACGGTCAACATGTTGGGCTGCCACGACGGCATACCGGTGATCGACCTACGGGGCAGCACCGCGGCCGGTGGCACCGATGGACTGCTCTCGGACGAGAGGATCGAAGAAATCATCGAGCGACTGCTCGAACGGGGTGGACGGGTGAAGAACCTGTATGGCCCCGACGGAACGAAGATCTCGTACTACCAGGTGAATGCGACGTTCTTCAGTGCCCTGGGTGAGAGTGAAAGCCGCCTGAGGTTGGCCAGGGCCATCCAGCTGTTCATGCCCGGCACTCCCCAGATCTGGTATCTCGACCTCTTTGCCGGCGTCAACGACAACGAGGCGGCCGACAGCGGCGGCAGCGGCGGCCACAAGGAGATCAATCGAACCAACCTCACCGCCGACGACGTGGAGGCCGGGTTGGCTCGCAACGTGGTACTCGATCAGTTGGACATGTTGCGACTGCGCAATACGTCGGATGCCTTCAATGGTGAACTCGAAGTCATTCCCACAAGTCCCGACCGGCTCGCCCTCCGCTGGCACAACGGTGACACGACTGCGACTCTCGAAGCCGACTTGAGGACGACCGGCTTCATCATCACTCACGTACAGGCCGGGCGGCAGACCGTTTTGAGCTACAACTGACCGTCCGGACTTCATGGGGCCGAACCGAGGCTGGGGGCGGCCTCCGGCTCCTGCTCCGAACCGACCGCATGCGCCGGCCAGGTCCGGCGATCGACTCCATTGCACATGACGGCCTGGCCTATGTTAAAGAAGCTGAGTGGGGCCCGTGGTGGCTCCGTCAAACTGCTCGTCGAAAGGACCCAGCAATGTCACAGTATCTCGGGCTCATCAAGGTGTCTGCGGACGAGGCGTCGCGGATCCTGCGGGATGGCCCCACCGCCAGACGAGACCACTTCGCCCACCTCGTCGAAGAAGCCGGCGGCACTTTGGATCAAGCGTGGTACACCAACGTCGGCGATTGGGACATGGTGTGTTTGGTGACCATGACTGACTCGTCGCCGATCAGCGGCGCGGCCGCAACGCTGGAACGACGGGCCGCAGGACTCACCGCGGCTGAGCGGTGGATCGAACTCGCCGCGGTCGACGATGTTACCGTCGCCCTCGAGCGGCTCACCAATTCTGACCAATAGTGGCGGCGACGTGGGCCTAGTCGTCGTAGGAGTCGTGACGTCGGAGCCAGGCCATCGACCACGGCAGCTTGGCCTCGTCTCGGCCCTTGGGGGTCAGGTCGAGGTGGTGGTAGACGCCGTTGAGCAGATCTAGCCCGCGTGCGGCTACCTGGTAGGTGAGATAGATGTGATCGCCGTCGCGGTAGAAGACGCTGATCATCGCCGATTCGGTTCCCATGGGCGGCGCCGTGCCCAGGTTGTACGTGTGCTCGCCGGCTTCCACCTGTTCGGGCGTGGCCGTTGCACCGAGGTCGAGGTTGAATGTTGACCCATCGCATGACACCCACCGGAAGTCCCAGCCCATCCGGGTGCGGTAGGTCTCGATCTGATCCAGGGTTGCGCTGGAAACCACTGCGAAACTGGTGTCGCGCGCAGCCAGATGGGTGGTGGTGCCGTTGTAGCTGTCAGCCCAGAACGAACACGACGGACAACCCTCGTCTCCCCAGTCGGTGCCGAACATGAAGTGATAGACGATCAACTGCGATCGGTCCTCGAACAGGCCGGCGAGACTGACTGGGCCCGAAGGGGTTTGAAATGTGTAGTCGGCGGTGATCTCGGTCCATGGCAGTGCCCGACGCTGTGCCGCCATATGTTCCCGCTCGCGAGTGAACTGTTTCTCCCGCACCAGATGGTCGCGATGGGCCTGAAGCCACTCCTCCCTGTCGACAACTGTGGGCTGAGTGTCGGTATTGGTCATGATTCGCTCCTCGGTCTTTTCTACACGACGAGCGGGTTCGGCTCAAAGGGACAACGGGCACTGTGGCCGCGAGCGAGGGTCCTATCTCATCTGCTCCTGTCGGCGAGGCTCGGGGTTCTCGGAAACCCTTCCAAGGTTCGAAGGATCAGGCGCGTGTTGGTCTCCTCGGCACCGACCAGGTCTTTGAGCTGGGCCAGCAGACCATCGAGTTCGGCAACATCGCGAGCGGCTACATGCAGTTGGATGTCGAATCGACCCGTGAGGTGCATCGCATTCACCACCGCGGGCAAAGCCAGGATGTGAGATTCGACGTCGTCGTTGTCGGCCCGATGGTCGATGCGTACATCGATCAACGCTTCGATCGTGCGGCCGATGGCGGCCGAATTGATTCGGATCGTGAAGCCATCGATGATGCCGCCATCTTCGAGCTTCCGGAGCCGATCTCGTGTGGCGGAGATGCTGAGGGGCAGGAGGTCGGCGAGTTCTGTCACTGACATACGTCCATCAGTTTCCAGGATGCCAACGATTTTGCGGTCGAGATCGTCCATCACCACAAAGATAGCGTTTCAGGGTGACATCGACGCTCCTATTCCGCCGCCTTGTTGCCGTCTAACCACCGATACTGGCGGAATGAACTTGGTACTTCTTGGTATTGGATTTGGCATGGTGACCGTGGCGATGCCCGGTCCTATCAGCGTGTCGCTGGTGCAGGTTGCCAGCCGACAGGGCCGCGGCTCGGGTGCTCGAGCCGCGCTCGGTGTGGCAGGGGGTGATTTGGTGCTGTCAACGGTTGCGGTCATGTGCATTTCAGCGGGCACAGTGCTCTCCGAGCAGACCTTTGCCATCCTGCAGGCCATGTCAGCGACCTTGCTCATCGCGTTCGGGCTGTTGCTGCTTTTGCGGCCGGTTGTCATCGAAGAACGAGCGACCCTGGTGTCGCGGCCCTTGCGGACCTTTCTGACCCTGACCACGCTCATGCCGACTGCGCTTGGTGGTTGGCTTGCCTTGCTGGCAGCGATGCCCTTCGCTGGTCATCGGCCGAGCTTGGCCGCTTTCGCTCTCGGTGTCGTACTTGTCTCAATCGTGTGGCACCCGGTTCTGGGGGTGGGTGCCGGAAGCCTCGGTCCCCGTCTTCGCCCCGGAACGCTGCGTCTCGGTACCCGAGTCGGCGGGCTCGCCACGGTTGGCATGGGCCTGTGGGCAGTGCTCTGAGAGATCGGTCAGATCGGTCGCCATGTTTCGAGCCATTCGGCAACGTCCGAACTCTCCAAGCCGGTTCCCGGCGAAACGGCAACTTCGTAGCGGGTATTGGTCTCGGACCAGTGGAATGATTGGCCATTCCAGCAGCCGTCGCTCCCGCGGATGACCGTGGGTTCGCCACCGCGACAGAGGTCTGCAATTGACTCGGCGATCACTGTCTCACCGTCGGGCATGTTGGTGGTGAAACTGGTGAAGCGGATCAACGGTTCGCCACCCGACGCCGGTAACAGGGCAGTGCCCGACCAATCCAAGCCGCCGGGGCGTCGGTCGAGCGCCACGCCGATGCTCAGGTCGGGATCCAGTCCGGCCAACGGCTCAGAGGGCACCAGAAGTACTCCGTCGGTAGGTCCCCAAAGTCCGCCGCCGCATGCCGGCAGGGACTCGGGTGCCGCGAACGCCGGAGCCCAGATCGTTGCGACCATCACGATCGGGTAATCGTCGTCGGGACAAACGAACCTTCGAGGCGGCAGGGTGCCGTTGTCCGGACCGGGTTCGGTATCGGTGACCCCGTCCGCTCCCTCGCAGAGAGGTTCGGGTACCGTGCCGCCGGGGGTGGTGGTGGGGAAGTGGCAGGGCTCGGTTGTCGAACTGCTCCCGCCGGGCTCCGGTGCTGCAAGCGGTGCCGTGGTCCCGACTGCGACCACATTCGTATCGGCGGTTCGGTTCGAGAACAGGAGGACTCCAGCGGATCCGAGTCCGATCGCGCAAACTGTTGCGACCAGGATCAACCGTCGACTACTCCACACGGCGCCTCTCCCTGTCACAGGTCAAGCGAACCACTTCCGAACCCGGTTCGGATCGGAGAACTCGTAGCGTCACTGGGAATCGACTCGGCATCGTCTCTCTACGGCTCCCAGTAGTCAAGTGATACCCCGGCGATGCGCCCATCGGGATCGACGAAGACGTCCACGGTGCCCCATGCGAGACAGCTGTCGATGTCGGTGCGCTGGATCGACACTCTCCGCAGGCCCGACAGCGCCGCCGGTGCCGCCATGGGACCGGACGCACAATGAGGATGTGGACCTACGATCGGTTCGGCCCATCGACCGCGGGTCAGCATCGAAAGTGCGGAAACCCTGCCGTCGCCGGCTCGAAAGAAACCCACGTCGAAGTTCCAGTTGGCGGGATCGGCAAGCTGATCGGGTGTCAGGATCACAGCGGGGATCGGTCCGGCGGCAAGCACTACTTCGGGCGCCCAGTTGATCTCGTCGAGGCGACCGCCGGCTGCGAATCGTTGTAGTCGCTCGAACACGGCAGCTTCCTCATCGGTGACATCGCGCCGGTCGATCCACTCCACGATCGCAATCCCGGCCTGTTCGATTTGGGGTCGGGACAACTCGCCGAGCACACCCGACCGGCTGCGGTCCGCATGAGCCCAGATCCGGAGGATCTCGTCGGTCAGGTAGGCGTCGACTGCAGTGATGTCCTCAGCCCCGCCGATCGTGGTGCCGATGAACTCCTCGATGCCCTGGCGGGTTAGTTCATCCAGTTCGGGGCCATCGGGGGACAGACCCCAGTCGTAGTAGGTGAGCCCGAGGCGGTCCGCTGCCGAGGTTGCGGCAGCCTGTATTCCGGAGATGCCCTCGGGTCCCGCCGATCCCCACACCGTGAGGTACGAGTCATCCCGCATGATCTTGAGCTCGAATGACGGATCCGGGTCCACCGCGATAGCGATGGAGCCATTGGCGTCGATGGCGACGGACGTGCCCAGGGCGGTGTTCCACACCGTTGTTTCTCCTTCTACCCTGGCGGCGCCGATCAGGGACTCCATCAATGCCCGCCACGCACGGATGTTGGTCCACTCGATCGGGGCTCCAACCGCTTTCATGAATCGGCTATCACAGCGGATGACTCCAAGCATCACTTCGTCGAAGGCATGGGAGACAGGCTCGGCGAGGTCGGCCGGGGCCAGCTTCGGGGGAGTGGAGGACCATGTTGGGCACGAATCAACACCACCGACCCGTCGCACGTTGGGGAGTTCGGGATCGTCGGCGGTTGCCAGTGCGACTGATCCCGGTACGGCGTCGAAGTACTCGAAGGTTCCACCCAGGACATCGATCAGGAAGTGTTGCCACTGGTCCGGTTCAGGATCCGGTTCTGGATCGGTCGTCGGGTCTGGATCATGCGGTCCCCTCGCGGCCAGTAGGAACCGGCCGTCGAAGTCGACCAGCGACACCCGTGAGTCCAACGGGCCTCCCAGTTCCCATCGTGAGTTCTGCTCGCCCCATTCATCCAGAAGCCGCACGCCATCGGGCCGGATCACCCGCGTGATCGCCCCGACCCCGCTTGTTTCGAACACACCTTCGGTGCGTTCGGCCGAGAGTCCGTTGGCGGCGAAGATCTTCTCGTTTGGCTCAGCGGGGCCGGCGTCGATCGCTTCGCCGGTCAGCAGGTCGATCGTCCCGTCCTCGGTGTATGCGATGACCGTTCCGTCGGGGAGCCGGGCCAGTTCGTAAACGTCTCGGTCCAGCACCGTCACCGGCTCGGTGGCGCCGGCTGCAATGGCCACCACGGCACCGTCGGCCAGTACAAACACCGTGCCATCAGTTGAGCGTTCAATCCTGGTGCCGGCCCGACGCGCCGTGTCCATCAAGAGGATGGTGCGGCCGCGGTCGTCGAGCAAGCCGCCGTTGTGGAGTTGCACCCAACGAGTTCCTCGCAGAAGCGGGACGTCAACGGTTGCGAAGGTCTCGGTGCTGGATTCAGCGCGGCCGGTAGTGACCGAGGTGATCCGGGGTGCTTCGGTAGACGGGGCTTCGGACTGGGGCTCGGCGGAGCACGACGTGCCAACAAAGCCGATGACAACAATGAAACCGATGACAACAGCGGCGACGACCAAACGTATCCTCACACGTCTTTGACGTCTGACCAGCCCGATCGGTTCCAGCTCCGTTGGAGGACTGAACCACCCAACGGCGGAGCGGGTCTAGCGTTACCGCATGGAGTACAACAACAGATTTCGGATGGGGCGACTCGACCACGTTCACATCCGCGTTCCAGATCGTGCTTCCGCAGCGGCCTGGTATTCCCAGCATCTCGGTTTCGAGCCGGTCGACGAGTACGGATTCTGGGCGCGGGGTTTCGACGGTGGCCCGTTGCAGATTTCCGCCGACGGTGGAAGGTCCATGCTGGCTCTGTTCGAGGCAACCGAAACGCACCCCATGATTCCTCAGGAGACCGGCGTGGCGTTCAGCGTCGACGCCGAGACCTTCATCGGTTTCGCACGGTCATTGCCAGGCGATATCAACAGCGCTCAGGGAAACCCCTTGACTGTGAACGACCTCATCGACTTCGACCTTTGTTGGGCATTCGATTTTACCGACCCCTGGGGTAACCGGTACGAGCTCAACTGCTACGACTACCCGGCGGTTCGGCTCGAACTCCTCGAGAAGGACGGCGTGGTGCCGGTGCGCTACTGGCCTAGCGAGCTCCTCGATGAGTATGTGACCGGGAGCAACGATGAATCCCAACGTTGATGCCTACATCGAACAATCCGTCAAGTGGCCCGCAGAGATGGCCGAACTACGGCAGATTCTCGATGAGGACCCGTCGCTGAGGACTGCGTTCAGTGCGCTGACCCCGGGCCGCCAACGGGAGTACAACCTGTATTTCTCAGATGCGAAGCAAGCCAAGACCCGAGAGGCTCGGATCGACAAGTACGTCGAGAAGATTCTGGGATGGCAAGGGCTTTCGAGACCGATGACCATCACGGTTGACGATGAAACGAGGGTTTCGTGTGGCACCCTTGTCGCTCGGAATGGCCAAGAACAACGAGACCTCCTCTACGGACCTCAGCGATGGTCTAGCGCTTCTGCCTGATCTTGCCGACGAACCGCTTGATGCACCGTGGCTTCGGCGCGGGATCACGACGTCGAGCGAGACAGTCGCTGAGGCTCATCCCACTGAGGCTCATCCCACCGAGGCTCATCCCACCGTGCAGCATCCCACCGTGCAGACGCCCGTTGTCGAAGAGTCGGGGCCGGGCCCAACGGTTCAACCCCAGCACACCGACGACGAATCTGACGAGTCGGTCTCCCCACGCCGAAAGCGAAGCCGCCGCCGTCGAGTTCTCATCGCATTCGGAATCCTTGTGGTTCTGCTGCTTGTGGTCGGCGGTGGAACCCTGGCCTACGCACAGCGCCAGTTCGATGCGATCGAACGGGTGGAGGTCGCCGGAACTGCTGACCCCCGCCAGTGCGAGCGGCACGAACTACCTGATCGTTGGCAGTGACTCTCGGGAGAACTTGGACAGAGACGTCGATAACGCAGCTGCGATCTTCGGTGATGGCAGCCAGGAGATCGGCGGGCAACGCACCGACACCATCCAGATCCTGCGGATAGCCGACGACGGAACCCAGCACGTGCTTGCACTACCCCGAGATCTGTATGTGCCCCTCGGAGGTGACGGCGCCGCCAACCGGATCAATGCCGCCTTTGCCTTCGGCGGGGCTGAGCTGCTGATCTCCACGGTGCAGGGGAGCCTGGGTATTCCCATTCACCACTACGCCGAGATCGATTTCGCCGGCTTCATCGAGCTGGTCGATGCCGTCGGAGGCGTCACGATCGACTTCCCCCATCCGGCCTATGACACAAAGACCGGCCTCGATGTGCCCGTTGCCGGCCCGGCAACGCTCGACTCCACTCAGGCACTGGCGTTCGTGCGTTCACGTTTCTATACCGAAGCTCATCGATGGTCAGTCGGTCGTTGACCCCCGGGGCGATCTCGGCCGGGTGAAACGCCAGCAGATCTTCCTTCAGTCGCTCTTCGGTGAACTGAGCGATCCGGGCAGTGCCATTGGTTTGCTGGCTGAACTCGACACGTCCACCGGGTCGGTCAAAGTTGGATGATCGCCTGAGCTTCGGTGAAGCACTCGGCCTTGCCAATGAACTCCGCAACCTGGAACTCAACAGCGATTGGGACCTCGTGGTGAATCACGCCACAACCGACAGCGGTGCCCAGGTGCTCAGGCTCGATACTGCGGCATCGCAACCAACGCTCGATTTCTTCTCCCGCTGACTCACCCGGGGTCGGTGGTGGACAATCTACAGTGGGCGAATCACTGAACGTATTTCTCCTGAAGAAGCTCCCGCTCGCTGGATGAACCGGCTGCCCGAGCTGGCACTGCACGCCATCTACGCCGAAACGATCCGTACGCGATTCCCCGCCTTTGGTGTGCGCGACTTCGAAGACGCCCGGTACGCGATGGCTCAGACGCTCCACACCTACGACAGCCGCCGGAAGATCGACGAGAACCTCCTGAACCTCATCGTCACCCCCGAGAGCTACCAACGTTTCACCGACGATCTCGAGGCGTTCATCGTCAAGCACGGTTTACGCGGATGGATCGACGCCGGCGAATCGTTGTTGTTCGTCACCGACCACGGACAGTTCACCGACGTGCCGGTGCTGGCCGAAACGCTGGGGCGGATCGGGCTCGGCCAACGATCGACCACGGTGCAGGTGATCAGCGAGATGATTTCAGAGGTAGAGCTCGACCTGGGCGAAGGCAATTTCGCAGTGGTCGACATACTTCGCAACATCTCTGCTCTGGTTCAGACCGTGCCCCGACTCGATGGGAGCCCGAGCGAGGAGGTGCGACGCTACCGCGAGCGCAAGAACAATTACGGACTGACGGTCCTCGAAGCGGTACGCAACACCAAAGGCTCGGTGACCGTCATGTCGCTGGTGGCAAGGCACAATGTCGCCTCGAAGAACGGCAACACGCTCTACATCCACGAGCCGAACCGGCGCACACTCGAGGGGTATGACATCCCCAACCTCAAGGTCGTGCCGGTCTGCATCGACTGCCCTACATTCGGTGAGTCCGGGAGCATCACACCGGCCGAGATCCGCTACGAGTTCTTCGGTCCCATGTTCATCAACGACCCCCGGGACGACACCCGCAAGATCGTCGAGATGTTCCGGGAAGGCACCAATCGACTGGTTGGTGACAACTACCGCAACGGCGTGAAGGTGCGGTCGTGGCGGGCCCAAATGGCCAAGCAGCGCGTCAAGGCTGCGCTGCCCTCACACCACGGTCGGGAACCGGTCGAATCCCGCCCCGACTACTGAGGTTCGGAGGTACACGATCGAAGTCAGGACCCGCCGTCATCGGTGAGTTCATCTACGAAGTGTCGGATGTCGTCGTTCCTCTGCTCGATGTCGCCGATCACCTTCACCTTCCGGTGTTCACCCCGCAGCTTGGACAGCGGATCCTGCTGGTCGCCCACATAGCCGAGGGCAAACGCACCCTGCTGGTATCCCATCATCTTCAACAGATCGTCGTCGAGGGTGCGTGCCACCTCCTGCGAGCAGGCCAGGAACTGGTTCTCTTCCTGGCGAACCCAGCCGACGGCGTAGGTGATGTTGATGCCCTGCCGGACCCGGTCGCTGGTGTTCGCTCCGGCACCGTGCAGCACCTTTCCTTCGTAGAACAGCACGCTGCCACGCCGCATCTCGGCCTGGAGGTGGGGCTCGAAGCCGCATCCGCATCACTCATCGACGACGATCCGGGATGGATGTGGGTGGCGCCGTTCTCGGCGGTGAAGTCGGTGAGCGCCCACATCGTGTTGCATTGAACGTGGTACGTCGCCGGGGAATGGGAAGAAGTCGAATGCCATCTGGTCACGGTGGGGTTTCTGCTTCGATTCGCCAGGACCTACCGTGATCAGCTGGGTCAGATGCAGTTGCTGAGTGGTGGCATGACCAAGGAAGTGAGCGACCGTGCCCAGCACCATCGGGTGCATCACCAGCTGGCTCGACGCCGGGCAACGTTCGATCAGTGAGCCCGGTTCGTTGCGTGAAGCGTCCGTCGTACTCGTCCCGGCCGGCCGCTGACCGTTCGACCCACGGGGCCACCTCGTCGGCGAACCGGTCCATGAGTCCCGGGGAGCGCCACGTCATCGACGATGGCATAGCCGTGCTGTGCCAGGAATGCGCTCACGTCGGAGGGGTCGGCATCGGCGGTGAAGTGATGCGGCGTCATGATCGAATCGTACGCGGATCTCGGCAACGATGACGGGCAACTAGGTTGTGGCCATGACCCGTCTCGTCATTCACGCCGACGACGTGGGGATGTGCCACGGCGCCAATCGGGCATTCGTCGAACTGAGCCACAAAGGGACGATCACGGCAGGTTCGGTCATGGTGCCCTGCCCGTGGTTTCCCGAGATCGCCTCGGCGGCGGCCGCTGACCCGCACTTCGACGTCGGCGTGCATCTCACGTCAACGCCGAGAAGGCCCACTACCGATGGCGTCCGGTCAGCAACCCTTCGCCGGCGTCGGGTCTGACCGATGCCGACGGCTTCATGTGGCACCGGGTCGCCCAGGTCCGGGCCAACGCTCACCCCGAGGCGGTCGAGGCCGAATGGCGAGCCCAGATCGAGCTGGCCTGGCAGCCGGGATTGATGTGACCCACCTCGATGCTCACATGGGGGCTGCACTGGGTCCTGAGTGGTGCGATCGATACATCGCACTGGGCGTCGAGTACGACGTTCCGGTGCTCATCACTCGAACCCTCGATCGCTACGGCCCCAACAAACACCTGGCCGATGTGAGCGAGGAGACCTTCGCGCGGTTCGTCTGAACAGGCCACAAACGCGAAGATGCCGATCTTCGACCGGGTGCGTGGAAACCGACTTCCGACGAGACCTGACGAACCCACCGAGTACCAAGCGATGCTCAGCGACCTCGACGAGCTGGTCTTCTGCGCCTTCCATCCGAATGCGCCCGGTCCGGGCGAAATCGAGGTGATCGAGCCCAACACGTGGCATGTACGCACCGATGAGTACGAGCTGTTCAGAACCGACGAATGGGTGAGCTGGCTCGCACGCCAATCATTCACTCTGACCACCATGCGAGAGCTGCGGGCGGACTTCCGGGCGACCTGAATCAGGCGAATTCGGTGACCAGTTGGTGGGCTAGTCGGATCACTTCGTCCTCGACCGACGGGTCGTTCTCTGCTGCTGCCTCCCGTCCCCGTTTCCTCAGCAACTCGAGATCGTCGGCCGGCAGGTCCGCAACCAGTGCCGCGGCGTCGGCGGCGGCTAGCGCCACGAGGACGGCTTGCTGGCGGTCGCCTCGAGCGGCCACGGCTTCAGCAGTTTCGAGCAGCCGGAACGGGAAGCGTCTCCACCCCCACTTTGGCCTCTATCTTGCGAGCCTCGAGACTGGAGTTCACTCGATCGAAGGCCAAGCCCCCGAGCACAACGGCCAGTGCGACCAGGCCCAACCAATCCGCCGCCCTGGCGATGACAGCAAAAAGCGCTCCGGCAACCCATGCCAGTTCCAAACGGGTTTCCAGTCCGGCGTAGGCCTTCCCGCGGCGTGCATGAGGAGCCTCGGTCTGCACGACCCCGTCGAACGCGCGGCGCCCGATGCTTCCGGTGAAGCCAAGGACCGCGGCGAACGCGAAGGCGGTAGCACCGTGAAATCGGAGCGCGGTCAGCGCAGCGACCACAGCGAGCAGCAGAACCGCGGCCGTGATGATCTTGTTGCTGGTCCCACCGCTTTCGTAGACGGGGGGCGGCGAAGGTCCCCGCAAACGAACCGCCCGCCCCGGCCGCGGCCACCGTTCCGATGACCCAGGCCGGATGACCCGAGATCTTGAGAGAGAAGCCGATGTGGAAGAACGCGAAACCGGTGGCGGCCTCGGAGCCCGGCCATCCCGATCGTGGCGGCGTGGATGCCAGGACCGTGCATTTCGGTCGACTCCACGACCTCCGAGGCGTTCATGTCCGCCTGTGGTGGGGGAATTCGAAGCGCTGCGATCGCCCCCAGGGCATACGCCACTGCGCCGGCCCGTAGCACCCAGGCAGCGCCGGCGAATTGGAGGATTCCCAAACCAAGACTGGCGGCGACGACGCCCGATACCGCGCCCACCCTGGCCAGATAGGAATTGACAATCACAAGGTGGGCTCGATCCTCGACGATGGAAGGGACGAGGGTGTTTCGCGAAACCGCGTACACCTTGGCCAGAACCACGATGACGAAGGCCTGTGGATACAGCAGCAGTGTCTTCAACTGCGAAGCCAGCAGAAGCGCGACAACGGCCCGTCCGCCGATCGAAATCAGCAGGACAGCACGTTGGCCGCCCTTCAGCTTGTCGATGACCGGCCCGATCAAGGGAGCCAGGACGGCAAAGGGAGCCATGGTGAGCGCCAGGTAGAGCAGGATTCGCGGTCGGGCCGCATCCACGCGTCACGTTGAAGAAGAGTGAACCGACCAGCGACAGCGCAAACAGCCCTTCACCGATGCTGTGGAGTGCCTGCACCGGCAATAGGCGGACCGGCCGCGGCATCTCCCAGAAGAGGTCGAGACAACCACCTCGTGCCGTTCACGAGTGACTCTGAATCCTTCCGGATCGACCATTGCGGGCGAATCAACGATCGACCACGACCCGTCGGTGAGCTCATCGAGGGTGTAGCGGTAGGCCCGAATGTCGGTTTCAGAGAAAGTACTGTTCGCCCCGCACGACAAACCGTCGTCGTCTTCGACGATCGACCCCAAGCCCAGCAGAAGGCTCTCGGGTCGAACCGGCGACCCCGGCAGGTCGATGTCGGTCGCCTCGATACGGTCATCGACGAAACGGACGTCGATAACGCTCACCGAAGTCGGCGACTATCTCGACCTGGACCTCCAGCGGAATTCCCTCTGGGTCGAATGCTTCGATGTACAACGTCGGGAGTGTGTTCGGGATCTTCGGTTTCGACCACCGAGTCGTTCACGATGTCGCTGATCACCTTCCGGTAGATCGCAGCATCTCGATCATTCGGGTTGTCTTCTTCGGTCCGCCGGACAACCGGCCAGCAGTAGAGCGGCGACGGCGACGGCGAACCATCGACCCGCCGATTGCAGACGGTTGCCGGTCATGAGCCCAACCGTAGTGGGAAGGCTTCGTTTAATGGTTGGCGATCAGCGATTTGGCGAGGCCTCCGGTACCCAAGCCCGGACCCAAATCGGGCCACCTCGACCCTGGACCTGCTGTCAGAGCGTGGCGAAGTGGTCCAGGAATGCGTCGAACTGGTGATGTTTGTCGAACTGGTCGCGCATCAACGCTTGGCCGGCGTGCACCCATGGCCCGGCAGGTATCGGCGTCTGAGCCGAGGCGTTCGATCGCAGCGGCGAGGCCCGGAACATCACCCGGTTCGACCAGCAGACCGGTCGTTCCGTCGTGAACCACCTCGGGGGTGCCGGCCAGCCGGGTCGACACCACGGGGAGACCCATTGACATCGCCTCGAGCAACACGTTGGGAAGCCCCTCTTTGTAGAGGCTGGACAGCACCAGGATGTCGAGTAGTTCGAACACCTTGACCGGCTCTCGGGTGAACGGGAAGAAGGTGACGTTGTCGCCCAGGCCGCGTGCGGCCACGGTGTCTTTGAGCATTTGCTCGTCGGGTCCGTCGCCGACCAGCATCAGGTGGACGGTGGGAATCTGATCGCGGACCAGTGAGATGGCGTCGAGCAGTTCGACCTGCCCCTTGCGGTGTTCGAACGAGCCGATGTTGCCCAGAACGGGGAAGGCGTCGGGTGGTAGTGGATACTCCTGGCGAGCCTGGGCGGCGCGTGCTTCGTCGGGAGTGAAGGTGGCAACGTCGGTGCCCTGGTAGATCAGGCTGACCCGTTCTGCGGGAACGCCGTAGGTGTCGATCAGATACCGCCGGGTGAAGTCGGTGATGCAGATCACCTGGTATCGGATGTCCTCGGGAGGGGCGTAGTACTCGCGAAGGTACTCGGGCACGATCGTGCCGGTCTTGGGCTGCAGCACGGTCGACAAGCCTGCGTCGGCGATGCATTTGGCGGCGAACCTCGAGCAGTGGAAGCCCGTTGCGGGGGGGATGCACGGTACAGACCGCGACATCGGCCCCTTCCAGGGCATCGGTCCAGATGCGCTGATGGTGGGAATCCTGGGCCACCACATCGTCGAAGTCGTAGGTCACCACCCGGGCGTCGGTCGTTGCGCCGTCGGTGGCGTTGAAACCATCGGCCGCGGTGAGCAGGGTGATCTGGTGACCCTGGGCCATGAACGCCCGCATCGCCTCGGCCACCCAGATCTGGGTGCCCCCGTGCAGGTGCGTGTCTTCTATGAAGCAGATGTGCATCAAGTTGCCTCCAACGGTGGTGCGTAGTTGTCCGACGATCTCTTCGAAGGAGACCTGCAACGCTTCGAGCGAGTATCGCTCGAGAACGGCCGTGCGGTTGTGGGCCACCATCTCGGAGTGGCGCTTCGGGTTGAGCAACATCGTTGTGATCTTGGCCAACGTCTCATCGGAGAAGTCGCCGTCGGGGAAATCGACGTAGCGGATCTGCTGCTCGGGTGGAAGGTCCAAACCAACCACTGCGGCGAAGACTGCCGGGGGATCGTATTCGCTGGCCACGATCGGGACGCCCGGCCGCAGCAGATTCGGGAATGGGTAGCCCTCGTCCCTCGGTGAGGCTGGGAAACAGCACCAGATCGGCCAGCTGGTAGATGTCGATGATGCTCAGCACATCGGAGCTACCGGCGGAGCTTTGATGTCCCGACCGAAAAGGCCTGGAAGAGGCGCCGTCCGATTGCGGCCGGCACCTTGTCGAGCACCATCTCGTAGGCGTCGAGCACTCGTTCGATGCAGGGCTGGTGTTCGATGGGAGCCGGGCCCGTCACGTGGAGGGTGAGGGTCAGCTCGTGTCGCCGCTCGAACTCATTGCGGAACGGTGGATACTCGAGCAGCGCACCGATGAGTTCCCAATCGCGCCAGATGCGTTTGCGGTCGACGATCCTGGTGGGCTGCAGGAGGTACAGGGCGTTCGGATCGCTGATATCGAGGAAGCGGCCCCCTCGAGCGCCGCATACGATCGGGTGCTGGTCGGCGATCCACGCATCCAGGCCGGCACGGAAGTCGGCTACCCGAACCGGCTCGATCGCCGGGTTCCCACCGAGTACGTGGGCCATCTGCTCGCGCTTGGCCAGCTTCTGCTTCTGGCCGAGCACGGTTGGAAGAACGCTGGATCGAGTCCGGTGCCGATGGTGTAAGACCTTGTGGGGGGCAAAGTGGAGTCGATCGATCAGCCTTCGGGTCTGAAGCGGGTTGATGTTGGCTTGTACCCACCGCCTGCCGTTCCACGGATAGATGCGCTGGAAGAAGGAGAAGAATTCCTCGTTGTCGTGATTGCGAAAGAAATGGTCGCGGGGTCCTGGTTCTTCGCCGAACCCTCGTTTGCAGCCCTCTTTGCCGCCCTCCCAGTAGAAGTCGTGGTTGTTGTTGATGACAGCACAACCGGTTGTCTCCGTTGCGAGCACGATCGCCAGTGCGAATGCGACGTTGCCGGGATTGGAGTTGGTGTTGACCGGCACGATCAGACCGATGTCGTGTTCGGTGATGTAGTTGGCGAGCTTGTCTGCAAGCGTGACAGCCTGCTGCCAGATCTCTTGGGCCAGGGAGGTCGACTGGTCTGTGTTGGGCGGGAGGTCCTCGTAGAACAGCTTCGGCGAACCACTTGCCGCCGTCCCACTTGTCCCACCCGTCGGCACCGGGGAGCGTGTGCCGATGCCAGGACGGGTCCAACACCACATCGGCCTTGTCGGCGAAGGTGCCCGCGATGCAGTGGATCTGCGCGCCGGGAAAGATTTCCTCCAAGGAGCGCCCGTACTTGGCGATCTCCATCGATACGCCGTCGATGTCGAACGCGAAGGTCACGAACCCAATACCGGCGCCGAGAGTCTCGTCGAAATCGGTCGACCAGGGCTCGGGCTGGTCCCGAGCCAGCTCGTCCAGGACGTCACTTATGCCGTCAGCAGCGTCAATCTTTCGCTTCTTGATGTCTTCGATCTCCATGTGCCCCTTCCCATTTCCTGCCCGGTCCTCCAAGCATGTCCGTTATCGCGATAGTTTCCAAACTCAAGTTCTGGTCGATCCACACCGAAAGTCGGGCTATGAGAATTGGGGTGGTGATTGGACGAATCGGCGGCATTGATGGTGTCGCTTTGGAGACCGAGAAGTGGATTCACGTTCTGCGCGATCTGGGCCACGAGGTCCATGTGCTCACCGGCGAACTGGAGGCGCCGTGTGAGGGCGTAACCATCCTCCCCGAGCTTGCCTTCTCCCATCCTGAGACCGTACGCGAACAAGAAGATGCGTTCTTCGTTCAGGGCGCGGACGAGGCGGAGCTCATGGATCGATTGCGCTACGGCGCTGATCGAATCGAAAGCGGGGTGCTGGGCTGGATGCACCTGACCGGCATCGAGCTGCTGATAACCCAGAACTGCACCGTGCTGCCGTGCCATCTCAGGATGGGTATGGCGATGAAACGGGTGATTGAGCACACCGGCATCCCCACCATCGCCCACGATCACGACTTCTACTGGGAGCGCGGTGACCGCTACGCCAGCCGATACGGGGGGGTTCAAGAAATCATCGACGAATGTTTCCCTCCCGACCTTCCCAACCTTGCCCATGTGGTGATCAACAGCCACTGCCAGGACTCGCTCCGCCGTGAGCGAGATATGGACGCCCTCGTCATCCCCAACGTGATGGACTTCGACGCCCCGTTCGGCGACCGTGACGCCTTCAACCACTCCCTCCGAACCGATCTCGGGCACGACGACGACGACATTCTCATGTTCCAGGTGACACGAATTGTCCGCCGCAAGGGCATCGAGACCGCGATCGAGTTGATCGACCGACTCGACGACCCGCGGTTCAAGCTGATCATCACCGGAACCGCTACCGACGATCGCGAAGGGGAGTATCTCCAGGAGCTGCAAGCACTAGCCGGGCAACTGTCCCGACCGCACCAGGTGCAGTTCGCCGGAGACCGATTTTCGAATATTCGGGTCACCTCCAACGGCAGTGGACCGGTGTTCTCGTTGTCCGACGGGTACGCCCATGCGGATGCGTGCACCTATTTCAGTCGTTATGAAGGTTTTGGCAATGCGTTCGTGGAGGCACTGGCCGCCCGGGTTCCGATTTTCGTGAACAACTACAAGCCGATCTACTGGCCCGACATCGGATCAAAGGGCTTCAAGACTGTCCAGATCGAGGACAATCACCTCAGTAACCACGCCGTCGAAGAGATCAGGGAGATCCTCACCGACCCCGATCGACGGGCCGACATCGTCGACTTCAACTTCGAGCTCGGCCGGAAACACTTCTCTTATGAGGTGCTGTCCGATCTTCTGGCACCGCTGCTGAGCGACCCTCGGCTGGTCGCCACAACGCAATAGATCAACTGGTTTCACGGTAGGTGAGGTGACCGAGTTCACCGTCGCGGCGTAGGTTGAATTAAGTAACGTCCGCTCGATGACCGGTCTCGACTCATCGGGAGCAGACCCCGACCGCTCCACTGGTGCTCGGATGGCTCTGAAGCTGCTGAACGCCGCGCCCGGGCTCGCCGATGATGCGGTGGCGATCGTGAACGGCTTGTTCGGTGATGAACTCGAAGATCGCAACTCACCAATCGCCACCACGATGACGATCAGGCTTGGCGATCGGGCGCTACCGCTTGACCGCGACTGCATGCTCCACGAGCTGGCCGACATTTTGCCCAATCCCAGCTCTCGGATCTGCATTCTGGTGCACGGGCTGATGTCGACCGAGTCGATCTGGCGATTCCCGAACGACGCATCCACGACCTATGGCACGCTGCTTGCCGACGATCACGACATGACAGTGCTTTCCTTGCGATACAACACCGGTCGTCATATCTCCACGAACGGCCGCGAGTTCGCCCAGCTGCTGAATCTGCTGATGCGGGCGTGGCCGGTTCCGTGTGGGCGAGGTCAACCTGATCGGACACAGCATGGGCGGGCTTGTTGTTCGATCCGCATGCCACTACGGGCAAGCGCTCTGGCCGCTCGGGCGACGATTGCCGATCGGTCGCCCTTGGACGAACAAACTCCGGCGGGTCGTGCTGATCGGCGTTCCGAACGACGGTGCCGGGCTCGAGGCGATTCGTCAACACGACCAGTGCTGCGTTGTGGGCTGTGCCCCTGCCGGCCACTCGACTCGTGGGGCTCGGGCTCGACCGGCGCAGTGCCGGCATCAAGGACCTGCGGTTCGGGGCGATTCACGACGAGGACTGGATGGAGCAGGATCCCGACACACGCCATCGCATTCATGCGCATCGCACTCACAAGCTGCGCCGAACCGATCTCCTCGTGATCGCGGGCACCGTCACCGCTGACCCTGAACACCCGGTTGCTCGCAGATTCGGTGATGCACTGGTCAGCTCGTCGAGCGCAGCCGGATTCGTCGAGGATGGAGAGTTGTTTCCGGGCGCAATGACGCGCGTCTTTCCCAAGCTCACCCACAATGCACTTGCTCACCATTCAACGACGTCTACGACAGCGATCGCCAACTGGTGGTAGTTCGGGCGTTGAACGTGGAAAGTGCTGCCAAATAGCACAATAACGCGCCAAGATATGATACGTTGACGGCGTGGAACGTTCACCATTCCCGCACCAGGGCCCCCTCGCTGCCGAACAAGTTCGCGGCCGAGACGACCTGATCGCCGATCTGCTGGAGCGCGCCACCTCACGAAGGGTTACTGCCTTGCTGGGCCCACGGCGCTTCGGCAAGACCAGTGTGCTCCGCAAGGTGGAAGCGCTTCTCGACGATGCCAGCGCCGGGGTCATCTGGATCGATCTGTACGCAGTTCGATCCACTGCCGATCTTGTGGTTCGCGTCGATGAGGGGCTGGCCAACACCCGGGGGAGAGCTGGCCGGCATCTCCGATCGGTCGCCGCGTCGGCTTCGGTCAATCTGGGGATGTTCAAGCTGGAGTTCTCCAAACCGACAGCACAACGTCCCGATCCCACTGCGTCCCTTCACCTGGTGCTCGACGTCTTGGTGAAGGCTGCGTTGGCCGGACCCACGGTCGTAGTCATCGATGAATTCACCGGACTCAACGCCGTGGAGGGTGCAGCCGGGCTGCTGCGCACCAAACTGCAACACCACGTGCAGGAGGTGGGCCTTCTGCTGGCCGGATCCGAACCCACTGCGATGACAGAGATGTTCAGTGACATCCATCAGCCCTTCTACGCTCAGGCCGATCTGGTCGAGATCGAACCGTTCACCGCGTCCGAGTGGAACCAGATCATCGACGAGGGGTTCGCAAGCACCGGTGAGGACCCGGGAAACCTGGCTGCCCAGGTTCATCAGTTCACCGGTGGACACCCGTACAGGGCGATGCAGTTGGCCGACAGCGTTTGGCGATCGGTGCATCTCGGTGGGGCGAAGGCCGATGCGGCCTGGGCGGAGGGAGTGGAAGCGGTTCGAGCCTCCACCGGGCCAACGCTGGAGATGTTGTTCAGCTCCTTTTCCGGGGCCGAACAGTCGGTCTTGCGGGCTGTCGCCGGAAATCGCCCGATGTTCGGTGGATCGCTCGATCTGTTCGGTTCGTCTTCGGGAGGTGTAGCGGCCGCCCGCGATCGGCTGGTTGCCAACGGAACTCTCTCTCGGAGCCACACAATCGTGGATCCAATGCTCACCGACTGGATCCGGACCCGTTTCGCTCTCTAGTCCGCGGACGGTGACCGCAGGCCTGACCCAACTAGATTCTCCGCTATGGGTCGACTCCTCTGCATCGGTGATCTGAACGTCGATCTAGCGATCACACTTCGTCACGAGCTGGCGAACGGTTCCGACACCGACGGGACGGTAGAGATGACCGGGGGCGGATCGGCGGCGAACGTTGCCGCATGGGCGGTGAGCATCGGGCATCACCGCTCGGTTCGTCGGACCGGTGGGCAACGACAACCTGGGTGAGTACCTGATTCATGAGTTGGAGTCACACGGAGTGGATGTCCAGGCGGTCATTCGTGCCGGGCAGTCGACGAGAACCGTTGCCGTCATCGTGGGCCCGGACGGCGACCGGTCCCTGGTTTCGGATCAGCGAAACGTGATCGCACTGGATGAAGGTGACATCGACCCCTCGTGGTTCGACGATGTCGACTGGCTTCATCTCACCGCCTACACCTACATCGCTCGCAAGAGTCGACCGTTGTTCGGCCGACTCACCGAGATCGCCGATACCAGGGAGATCCCGTATTCGATCGATCCGTCGGCAGCTGAACTGCTGCGTTCGAATTGCAACGTGGCCGAGGTATGGCAGGCGTTCTCCGGTGCGGCCGTACTCTTCCCCAGCCACGATGAGGCCGAGCATCTCACCGGACTGAGCGACCCCGTGGCCGCCGCCCACCGGCTCCTGGACGTGGCTCAGTGTGTGGCGGTGACGCTCGGTGCGGAAGGGGCCTACGTTGTCAACCGCGATGGGGACTCAGTGGTGGTTCCGGCGGGAACGACCGAACTGGTCAACACGTTGGGCTGCGGAGATGCTTTCGTCGGAGGCTTCCTCTCGGGCGCGATCACGGGCGCCGACATCGCTACCTGCGCCCAACGAGCCATCGGCTCAGCCTCGCACGCCACGACTATCACCTCGGCTCGGTGAGCTTGGAGGATCGGTGCCGCTCGGTTTCGACGTGAGCTTCCCAGAAGGTGGCGAGGGCGAAATCGTGGGGTGTGTCGAACGGGGCCGTGGTGATGCGGGTCGCCCGTAGATCATCGATGCACCGGACTCTCACCTCTTCACGGTTGGCGTGGACCAGGTGCCATGAGCCGGCTTTGAGAACCAGTCCCAGGGGCCGCACCGTGGTCGGTCTGTGGCTCGCGTCCGATGGTCAGTTCGATTTCTCGGCGTCGTCGGATACAGGTGGTGATACGGCGGAGCTCACCGTGGGGAATTCGATGGCCGTCCCACGGGTCAGGGTCCTGGATGAACCAATCGGCGAGGGTGTCAGCCTGGTCGGCGAGCGCTTCGGGTAGAGCGGCGATCAGCTTGCTTCTGGCCGTGCGGGCCGGCGCGCCAAGCCCGAGGCGGTGGGCGACGCGGGGTTGGCCGGCGAGGAAGAGCGTGAGTGCTTCGTCGGTGGTGAGACCGGTGAGGTTGGTCTCGAATCCGTCGAGCAGTTCGATGCCGCCCCGCACCCCGCGGGTGGTGTAGACCGGGACACCCGCTTCGCTGAGTACCTGCACGTCCGCGCAGAATGGTGCGTTCGGATACTTCAAGCTCGTCAGCCAGGACGCGAGCCGAGGTTCGGCCCCGGCGTTGCAAGATGAGAAGCATGTCCAGCGCCCGAGCAGCCCGCATCAGACGTATTCTACCGAACCATGACAGTAGGTGTCAGGGTTGCTGTGCGAGTGTGCCGCTATGACTGCAGACGATGTTGAAGGCACCGGTACACCGGGCGATCCATGGCAACTGAAGACCCCACCGGGCAAGAGCGGGTTCGAGGCCTACCGAGACCCCGAGGCCGATCCACCGGCGCTGGTGGTTCAGGTGGGCAAGACCCAGCTTCGTTACCACCTCGTCCTGTATCGAGGACCTTCACGCCATGCTGGTGGAACACGGCGACTGGGTGGCACTGGGCAACAAGGACGAACAGAAAGAGGCCGACCCCGACACGGTTGAAGGTTGGGGTCGTGCCGCCGACAACCCCGTGGGCGGCTGGTACGGGTTCAAGAAGGGCCTGCGGGGTCGGTTCGGGAACTACGTACCCCCGGTGCTCGAAGCGCTCGGCCTCGCCGAGGTTGAACACAATGCCCGCAACAACCGAATGAGAGCGATCTGATGCCATCCCGACATGACCGATTCGTTCAACCAGTTCGCCGACGGGTTCGAGGCAGCTGCGGAGCCGTGACCTCGAGCATTTGAACGCGACAGTTCAGGCCGGGGTGAACCGTCGCCGAATCCCTGGTGACCTCTTGCCCTAGCCCAGCCCCGTTCGACCGAGGAGACTGCAGGAGACCCAACAAGGAGAAGATGCCGTGAGAGCCATAGTTCACGACCAGTACGGCGGGCCAGAAGTCCTCCGGCTACTCGACCTCGACAAGCCCTCAGCCGATGACGACCAACTGCTCGTCAAGGTCCACTCGGCTGCGGTCCATCCTGGTGACTGGCTCCTGATGACGGGCCAACCGATTCTCTTCCGTCCAGCGTTTGGGTTCAGAGGACCGCGGAAGCGAATTCCAGGATTCGACTTCGCGGGGACGGTCGAAGCTGTGGGTCCCAACGTCACCGGGTTCGCAGCCGGCGACGAGGTGTTCGGCGACGCCGCCGGCGGGAGCTGCGCCGAGTATGTCTCAGTGTCGGAAGTCAAGGTGGCGGCGAAGCCGGTCAACATCACCCTGGCCCAAGCCGCCGTTGTAGCGGTCTCGGGAACAACGGCGCTTCGAGGTCTTCGGGACGCCGGTGACCTCAAGCCGGGTCAACACGTCTTGATCAATGGGGCGTCCGGGGGAGTCGGAACATTCGCGGTGCAGATCGCCAAGGCTCTGGGGGCGCACGTGACCGGCGTGTGCAGCACGGGAAACGCTGAACTGGTTCGATCGATCGGCGCCGATCATGTGATCGACTACACAACCGACGACTTCACCGAGGGCGGTGCCCGCTACGACCTCATCCTCGACAACGTGGCCAACCACTCCTTGGCCGACTGCAACGCGCCCTATCCGCGGACGGCAAGCTGCTCACCAACAACGGCACCTCGGGCAGTCGATGGATCGGCCCGCTGGGTCGAATGGCTGCTGCCGCCGCGCTGTCACTTTTCGTGCCAACGCAGGGCCGGCCGTTTTATGCGCCGGTCAGGAAACAGGATCTTCTCGATCTCAAGGACATGATCGAAGCGGGCCAGGTGGTGCCGGTTATCGACCAGACCTTTGGCCTGGCCGAGACGTCGAAGGCGATGCGTGTGGTTGGCCAGGGCCACGCCCGTGGCAAGGTGTCGATCACTATTTGACCCCAGAGTGTTGTGGATACTCCGCGTTGTGGATACTCCGCGTCTCTTCAGCGGCTGTGAGTCCTATGGCCCGACCAGCCAGGAGAGCGGCCCCCAGGCTGGTGGCCTCGGCCACGTCGGGAACGTCTATCGGGCGGCCGCCGATCTCGCGTTTGCGGCGCATCAGTCGGCGTTGCGAACACCACCGCCGGTGGCGGTATGGCGCACGGCGCGGTCC
>CAWDOA010000020.1:0-18473 GCA_963803875.1 uncultured Acidimicrobiales bacterium
GTGAGTTCAAATCTCACCGTCCCGACCATCGGAAGGCTTGCCCGAGCGGCTATCGACCGGCTTGGGCCGTTTCGATGAAGTCGTCATAGGGGTAGGGCGTATCGAGGTCGCTCACCGCAGTGAGACGGGCCATCTGGTCGGCACTCAACTCGAAGTTCACCGCGCCGAGGTTGATCTCCAGCTGACTCATCTTCGACGCTCCCAGAATCGGTGCCGTGATTGCGGGCCGTTGGGAGACCCAGCGAATCGCGACCTGGGCCGGGTGAGCGTCCAACTCCTCGGCGATCGATCGAAGCATGTCGATGATTGCCCAGGTGGTGTCGTTGTCATAGCGAGCCCAGGTTTCACTCCACCCTTCGTCCTCTGCAGTCTTGATCCGAGAACCCTCCGGAGCGCCACCCATGTCTCGGGAGTACCTACCGCTCAGCCAACCGCCGCGCAGCGGCGCCCAGGGAATCACACCGATTCCCTCGGCCTGACAGACCTCGAGCACTTCCCATTCGGTGGGCCGAGCCAGCAGGTTGTACTGAGGCTGATGTGATACGAACGCTTCGACCCCCATTGCCTTGCTGGTGTCGATGAACTTCTGCAACTGCCAACCCCGCAGGTTGGATGACCCCAGGTAGCGCACCTTCCCGTGCTCTACCAGCAGGTTGAGGGCTGCCAATGTCTCCTCGATCGGTGTACCCCGATCCCAGCAGTGGATCTGCAGAAGGTCCACGTGATCCGTTCCCAGCCGCCGCAGGCTCCCCTCGATGCTTTTGATGATGTGCTTGCGACTGAGCCCAACGTCATTAGGTCCTTCACCGGTCGGGAAGCGCACCTTGGTCGCGATCACAAGATCATCACGGTTCTGAAGGGCGAGCCACCGGCCCAGAACTTCTTCCGAGGTTCCCGGTCCGTACACGTCAGCGGTATCGATGAAGTTGCCACCCTTCGCCGTGAACGCATCGAGCATCTGGTGCGACGTTGATTCATCGGCCTCACGGCCGAAGGTCATCGCTCCGAGACAGATCTCGCTCACCTTCATGCCGCTTCGTCCCAGGTAGTTGTACTTCATGATCGAATTCCTATTCCGTTGTTGGTTGGTCGAGGTCGTTCAGCGCCGGTCGAGCCGCCCGCAAATACCGTTGGAGCACCACATTCGCCCGTTCTCCCGTTCGGGGAATACATCTGGTGTACTCCCGGAACGGAATTCGCGGTGAATGTGGTGTGGGAACGGTATTCCGAAATTACGGGTTGGTCGGCACGATCACCAGGATTCGGGCGGCGCCGAACTCGCTGATGTAAAGCCGACCGTCGTACGCAACCAGATGTTGAGGTCCAGCGAGGCCCGAAAGGAAGGGGACGGCCCCGTCCCCTCGGCCCGGCTGTGCCTGTTGTGAGAGCGAGACCACCTCGCCCCGATTCCAGAGCGCAACGTGCAGACCGCCCTCGACAAAGGGCGACATCACCACCGACGTCGGGGTGGCACCCGGTCCGAACGTCACAATCGATTCCGGGACTCCGTCGCAGCTCTCCTGGCCGAACTCGACCACCGGACGGTTGGGGCCCACACAGTAGGGCCAGCCGTGGTCGGCCCCCACCACAACCTGCACCAGTTCGTCCTCTGCCACCGTGCCGTCGAAACTGCCGTCGCTCATCTCGGTCGACCAAAGGATGCTGTCGGCACCGAACACATGGGCATATGCGTGTTTGAACCCCGATGCCACCTCGATCGGAATCCCGTCGTCACCCACCTTCCACAAGCGACCCGATCCCTCCGCAACCATTGCGCCCCGGTTGGAACCCGACGTGTTGAAAAGCACGTCGCCCTCGGGCGTGAGGGTGAGAGTGCCCTGCGAGCGACCGTTGTTGGGAAGGTCGGTGAGAACCGGTTGGAGTGCTCCACCGCCTGAAGGTCCCCGTGACAACTGTGTGGCTTCCATCACCCAGATCTCGCCACCTCTGGCGAGCAGACCGGTGGGCTTGTCGAGTCCGGTGAACAACACGTCGATCTGATTGCCGTCGGTATCGATACGAACAACCCGACCGGCCCGATCGTTCTCACCACCACTCAGATGAGCTGCCACGATGTTGCCGTCGTCTTCGATGAAAAACTGGGTGGGTCCCGTGAGGTCGTCCACGACAACGGCGACTTCGAAACCGGCTGGTGCGACAACCCCATCAACCAGGTCGGCCGCTGAACCGCAGGCTGCTGCGATGACCGCTACGGCGACCAGCACAACTGCGCAGAACCTACTCACCGGCTAGCTGCACCAACTCGGCGTGAAGAGCAGCCGGGATGTGCACGCCGTCGGTCGGGGTCCGCAGTCGGGCTTCATACCGACGGTCCGACGGCAGACGGGTTCCGGGTTGACTGAGGATCTCGCCGAACAGCGATTCGGCATGGGCGAGCTGAGCGGCCGCTCCCCCTCCATCGATACAGCGGGACGGATCGATGGCGATGATGCACTCGCCACCCTTGGAAGGTCCTCCACCGCGGTTGTCGGCCTTCGTCGCCTCGAAACTGAACACGTCGCCGATCAGGGCGCCAGCCATCAGTTCGACCATTAGCGCGATCGCTGCTCCCTTGTAGCCGCCGAAGGGCAGCTGGGCTCCGGCGAGAATCTCCGCCGCATCCGTAGTCGGATTCCCTTCGGTGTCGATGCCCCAACCTTCGGGAATCGGCAACCCATCCCGTTGGTGAATCTGGATCTCACCTCGTGCGCTTGCACTGGAAGCCTGATCGAACACCATCGGTGGCCTGTCGGCCCGTGGCCATGCGAATGCGAACGGGTTGGTGCCATACAGCGGTTTGGTTCCACCGGCCGGAGCGACAAAACTCAGCGAACTCACAAACGCCATAGCCACAAGTCCCTCTTGGGCCAATGATTCGGTCTCGGGCCACACGGCAGCGAAGTGGTAGTTGTTCGTGATCGCCAGCACGGCTATCCCCTGGCTACGGGCCTTGCCTATGAGGGGCTGACGACCGATCTCGAACGCCAGGGGCGCAAACCCGTTTTCGGCGTCGACCTTGACCACGCCGGGCGCCAGGTCGTGTAGCGACGGGACCGCATCGCCGGTGACCCTGCCACTCCTGACCGACGCCACGTAGCCCGGTATGCGGAACAAGCCATGGGACTTGCAACCGTCTCGCTCTGCCCCAGTGACGTTGTCGGCCACTGCTGTCGCCTGGGCATCGGACACGCCGTGACTCATGAGTGACGCCTTGGCCAGTCGGTGAACGTCGTCGAGGGTGAGATGGGCCTGATCCATGAGCCAAGGCTAGGAGACCGCGATGCCGCCGCTACGGGGTCAGACCCCGCTGGCTCAGCTGAGCGCATCGACGGCTGCTCGACCTCGTGGCGACAACCGGTATCCGGTACGGAGGCTCTCGGTCAGCCCTCGGCTCTTCAAGCGACGGACCCTCGCCTTGAACCATTTGGTCTCCACACCCATGACCTCGGCAAGATCTGGAGCACGAACGCCTTCGTTCTCAGCGATAAGTCGTAGCAGCGCCAGCGGTTCCAGTCCGACCGAAATAGGACGGCGATCGAAACGCTCGAAGTCGCGTTTCGGAGCTCGGCGATCTCGTCGTTGGACAGGACCGATGTCTGCCGAAGTGCGATGCGGGGATCTTCACCTGCGAGTCTCGAGCCGAACCCGATAGAGCCGCCGGTCAGCGCCGGGCCGGAGTGAGGCAACCAAATCGGCCTTGGTGCCGAATCCGGCTCGTTTGGCAGCCGCTGAGCTGAGGTCGGACCGAGGTATCTGTTCAACCGAGAGGATGGAGAGCTGCCCCACGCTGGTGTTGAGTGTGCCGCCTTCTTTGACCGTGGGCCGCTTCCAGTTCCGGTACACCTCGGTGATCTCTCCGGCGGCAATCCTTTCGAGCACCTGCTGCTTCAACAGCACTACAAGTTCCAGACTGCGATAGTGGTGTTCGTTCCTGCCGGGATCTCGGTGAAGCCGCCGTCGTGAATCTGAACCGTGCTTCGCGGGTGAAGTTCAGACCAGAGATCTTCCGTCGGATGCACCACCCGAATCGGCCGGCCCGCTGCGTCCCATTCGGCAACGACGCTGGGGTCGGTTCGCATCCACGCCCACTGGCCTGCGTGAGCACACTGCGCGGCTTGTTTGCCCCAACTCATCTCGTGGAACGGTGTCACCGCAATCACCAGACCGGGTTCCTCTGGTAGAGCTTCGACCTGTGCAACTTCTTCGAGATCAGTCGATTGGATCTGCAACTTCGCCAGCGGTCTCGGGGTTTGGTCGAGAGGACCGGGAACATAGGCACGCACCTCGGCTCCGTCGTATTCCACGGTCACACCATCTACTTCCTGGGCTTTCTCCCACGCTGATGCCCTACCCCTGCGAACGATTTTGCGAATGCGATTTCCATTCCACGCAGCCACCGCCTCGTGCCATTCGCCCCCCGGGCGGCTGCGCTCATCGTCGAGCAACGCCACGGTCGCCAGCGCAGCTGCGGCGCAGATGGCCGCGTGGTAGGCGGGTTGGATTTCTCCACCCGGGCAGCCAATTGGAGTGCAAGAGGCGATGGCTCAGTCACGGGCTCAGCGTATGAGCCGTGCCTACGAGTGCATGAGGGAACTACGGTCGGATCATGACCGAGCTCGACTCCAAGCAACTCAAACTGGCCCAGCTGGCCGTGTACCGAGTGAAGGAAGGCGAGTTGTTGGCACTGATGCTCTCGTTGGGACATGACCTCGGCCTGCTGGAGTCGCTGGCCAACGCAGGATCGATGACGGCCGCCCAGCTCGCTGCCGCGACCGACACCAACGAGCGCTACGTGCTCGAGTGGCTCTACAGCCTCACTGCCGCCAAGTTGGTCCACAAGGATGGAGACGAATTCTCTTTCACTCCGGAAATGGCGGTCGTGCTCGGGCACGACGAACACACCGCTTTCACAGCCGGCATCTTCACCGGCCCGCCCTTGCCCAACACTGTCGAACGGCTCACCGAAGCGTTCCGGACCGGGATCGGATTCGGATGGGACGATCACGGTGTCGGCGTTGCGCAGATGCAGCGAGCCATGGGAACCAACAACAAGCGGGCTCATCTGGTGAGCGAGGTATTGGGGTCGATGCCATCGGTTCTCGAGAGGCTCGAAACTGGTGTCAGAGTGGTGGATGTAGGGTGCGGGGCCGGCGATCTGGCCCATGAGCTGGCCGAGTCGTTTCCGAAGTCAACGTTTCTGGGCGTCGATCCCAGCGGTCATGCGATCGAGATGGCCCAACACTTGGCCGCCGGGCTCGACAACCTTGAATTCCGTCTCGGCACGTTCGACGATCTCCCGGCCAACAGCGCCGATATCGTGACTACCTTCGACGTGTTGCACGACCTTCCGTTTCCAGATCGCGCCGCCACCTCGGCCTGGGCAGCACTGAACGGGACCGGCGATTGGTTGGTAGCCGATATCAAGGCCGGCAAGGACTTCGAGGACAACGCGAAGATTCCCACCCGATCACTGTTCTATTCCATGTCGGTGCTGTTCTGCATGAACTCGGCGATGTCTGAACCGGGTGGAGCGGGTTTGGGGACCTTGGGACTGAACGAGGACAAACTGCGCGAAATTGTGACCGGTGCGGGTTTCAGCCGTGTCACCGGCTACGAGTTCGATTTCGACGTGAACAATCGCTACTACCACGTGACCACCTGAAACCCAACGGCGGCATGCTCGGCCGGACAGTGGAAACGTGGAGCGATCGAATAGGCCTGATCACGGGGACCCGATTAGCGTGTCAGCCGTGAGTATCTCCCCCAGTACCGTGCTCGACAAAGTCATCGAAGCAACGATTGTTCCAAGCTTCACCAGTCTCGGCCCGGGCGCTCGACGTCGCCTCTTCGACTGGCCAGCTCTCGAATCGTTCAGCCTGAACGGACAGACGGTTGTGCTGACCGGGGGAACATCGGGCATCGGCGAAGCCGGAGCCGAGATCATCGGGTCACTCGGGGCCAATCTGGTCATCGTTGCTCGAGACCAGGCCAAAACCGAGGCCACGGTCGACCGCATCAAAGCCACCACCGGCAACCCGAACATCTCGTTCGTGTTGGCTGATCTCAGCAGGGGCGACGATGTCCGCAGTGCAGCCGCACAACTGGCGGAACGCCACGAGGTCATCCACACCCTCATTCACAACGCCGGTGCGCTCTTCCCCGAGCGCAGGCGGGCCGAAACGGAACAGACCTGGCCGTAGAACTGATGGTCGCCAGCCCGTTTCTCCTCACCGGGCTGCTGCTGTCGGAGTTGCGGGCCGCCAAACCGGGCCGGGTCCTGACGATGAGTTCAGGCGGCATGTACAGCCAGCCTCTCAGCGTCGGCGGGCTCGAAATGTCTGACGAGGACTACGGCGGAGCCGCCCAATATGCTCTCGCCAAACGGGCCCAAGTGGTGCTCAGCGAGATGTGGGCTCAGAAGATCGACCCGTCCGAGATCGTGTTCCACTCGCTGCATCCGGGATGGGTCGACACCCCCGGAGTCAGCGAAGCACTACCTGGCTTTTCGAAGATCCTCGGCCCGCTCCACCTTCTGCGGTCTCCTCGAGAGGGGGCGGACACCATGGTGTGGCTCACCGCCTCAGACCGGGCTCTGGAAACCAGCGGAGAGTTCTGGCACGACCGCGAAGTGAGACCGACCCACAAGATCCCCACCACCAGGAGTAGCGACACCCCCGAACGCCGCAAACGGCTCTGGGAATGGTGCGAGAACCACACCGGATTCACACTCGAGAGCTAACCCACCCCAAATTCCTGTCGACAGCCACAGCCACTGTGGCTGAGCGATCGGCGTTTGGCCCCTTTGTAGCTCTTGACAGGGATTTGAACGCATACTCAGTTCATGACTGATGTATTCGAACGACCGACCATCGACATTCCGGCCGGCGACCCACCGTCGGAGCTTCAGACCGAAGACGTTGTCGTTGGCGATGGCCCGGAAGCGTCTGCGGGGATGCAGGTAAGCGTCGATTACGTCGGCACCAGCTGGTCCACAGGAAGCGAGTTCGACGCGTCGTGGAATCGAGGCTCCACCTTCGCATTCGGCTTGGGTGCTGGCCAAGTAATTGCCGGTTGGGATCAGGGAGTCGCCGGAATGAAGGTAGGCGGCCGACGCCGCATCACAATTCCGCCTGGTCTCGGATATGGCTCAGCCGGAGCGGGTGGAGTGATCGCACCGAACGAAACGCTCGTGTTCGTGGTTGACCTCCGAGGTGTCGGCTAGACGGTGCTGACGGGGGTACCGCGGCTCCCCAAAAACCTGTAGATAGCCACATTCTGGGTTTCTGCCCCCGTGATACCCACACCCGGTGTGGGTATCGACAGGAATTTGCAGGTTGTCGGTGCTCAGCTGGTGGAGGCGTCTCGGATGGCTTCCCAGACTCGGCGGGACGTCAGCGGCATGTCGATGTGCTTCACTCCCAGATGGCTCACCGCGTCGATCACGGCGTTGTGGATCGCCGACGTTGACCCGATCGTGCCCGACTCGCCGATGCCCTTGGCTCCCAGCGGATTCCGGAAGGTCGGGGTCTCGGTGTTGTAGGTGTCGAAGTTGATCAACTCCGCAGCCGACGGAATGGCGTAGTCCATCAGATTCGACGTGATCGGATTGCCGTCCTCGTCGTACGCGACCTCTTCGAACAACGCTTGAGCCACACCCTGAGCGATGCCGCCGTGCTGCTGACCGGTGACGAGCAACGGATTGAGAATCCGCCCGCAGTCGTCCACCGCGACGTGGCGGAGCATCGTGACTGCGCCGGTCTCGGTGTCGACCTCGACCAGGGAGATGTGGGTGCCGAACGGGAAGGTGGCGTCCTGACCGTCGAAGTCGTGTTCGAAGCTGAGCCCAGGCTCCATCCCTTCGGGCAACTTGGCGGGATCCTTGGCTGCGGCGGCGAGGTCGCCCCAGCTGATCGCCGACGCCGGCACGCCTGCGACCTGAAGTCCTCCGTCGGCCTTCACGATGTCGGTCTCGGCGGCTTCCAACATGTGCGCCGCCAGCTTCTTGGCCTTCTCCATCACTTTTTCGCTGGCGACGAAGACGGCTGACCCGCCAGCCTGCAGCGAACGGGACCCCATGGTGCCGGCGCCTTTGGGCACCAGATCGGTATCGGACTGATGGAGGATCACCTTGTCCATCGGGATACCGAGGACGTCGCTCACCAGCATCGAAAACGCAGTGTCGTGACCCTGGCCGTGGCTGGAAGTACCAACCTTGGCGGTGGCGGTACCGTCCTCGTTGACTTCCACCTTGCCGTACTCGACGTGCAAGCCGGTGGGCGCGGTGATCTCCACATAGCTGCACACTCCGATTCCGAGTTGGCGCGGATCGCCGCTGGCTCGGCGAGCCGCCTGTTCGGCCCGACGCTCCTCGTAGCCGAACTCTTCCACCGCTTTGTCGAGAGCCTTGATGTACTCGCCGTTGTCGTAGTTCGTCCCTCCGTGTGTCGCATAGGGGAACATGTCGGGAGTGAGAAGGTTCCTACGTCGGATTTCCACCGGGTCGATGCCCAATTCGACCGCCGCAATGTCCATCACACGCTCGAGAAGCTGGGTTGCCTCGGGTCGGCCGGCGCCACGGTACGCCGCGATCTGGGTGTTGTTGGTTGCGACCGAAGTGGCCCTGAAACGCAGTGCGGGGATGTTGTACACCCCCTGGCACATCATCTGGGTGAAGTAGGTCAGAAACCCTCCGATCGCGGGGTATGCACCGGTGGCGGCGATGGCGTTGAAGTCGAGCCCGGTGATCACACCGTCGTTGGTGATCCCGAGCCTGGCCGTCAGGACCATGTCACGGCCCTGCGCCATCGCCACCATGTTCTCGCTTCGCTGCTCGGTCCACTTGAGCGGTTGTCCCAAGGTCTGGGCCAGCTTCGTGGTGATGAGGAACTCGGTGTAGGGGCCAGCCTTGGAACCGAACCCTCCGCCCACCACGGGAGCTGCAACCCGCAGGTTGCCGGGATCGAGGTCGAGTTGACCCACCAACGCATCGCGCACCGCAATAGCGTTTTGGGACGGAATCCAGACGCTCAGATGACCATTCTCACCCGGGACCACCAGACACCCGTTTGGTTCCATCGGGACACCAGCAAGCCGCTGGGAATGAACCCGAGCCTCGATGATTCGCTCGGCATCGGCTACAGGATCCTCCTCTTCCCCGTTGTTGGTGAGGAACACGATGTTGCTTCCATGTTCTTCGAAGAGAAGCGGCGCTCCCTCGGCCATTGCCGCTTCCTGATCGGTCACGGCGTCGAGCGGGTCGTAATCGACGTCGACGAGTTCGGCAGCATCGAGCGCCTGACCTCGGTTGTCGGCAACGATCACCGCAACGATGTCGCCGACAAATCGGACTTTGCCTTTGGCCAGCGGCGGCCTCGAAAAGATCGGATCGAACATCGCGAAGCCGAGGAAGGGTTTGAGCTCCAGAGTGTCGGCGGTCCATACGCCACGAACCCCTGGCGCGGTCTCCGCTTCGCTGGTGTCGATCGAAACTAGGTTCGCGTGAGCGAAGGGTGATCTGACGAAGTGGACAAACCCCACTCCCGGTACATCGATGTCGTCGTAGTACTTGTCGGTGCCGTCGAGGAGGCCGGGATCCTCCTTGCGGAGAACCGAATTGCCAAGCAATGAGCCTTCAACATCTCTGACGTCAGTCATGACGGACAGTCTGGCTCAAACGATCCCCCGCTGACCACTCCTCCCACCCCACGAACGACTCGATGCAAGCTGGGAGTGCTCCGGAGGGACAAACAGCTATCGCTGATTGAAACCGGCCACCATTTCGGCGGTGTCGCGAATGTTCTCTTCGGACTCGGAGAACCAGATCATCAGAGATCCACGGCCATACCCATCGGCCAACACCTGATACCAGTAGTCGTAGCCGGCCTGGTCGGGCGATCGCCGCAGCACGTTCTCGTAGATCAGGTCGAGAAACCTGGCGTCATCAACGTCGCCGTACATGTTCTGGAACTCCTGGGACTGGGTGAACCAGTGCGACGCCTCGGCCAGAGGTAGGTTTCCGTCTGCGACGGTGAGCCAGTACTCGAGGCCCCTATCGTCGGGCAGTCGCAGGAAGTAGGCCAGGTACAGGCGGATGAACTGGTTCCGGCGAGCAACTGGATCAACCAGAATCGGTGGCGATCCCCCTTCGTCGACGACCGTGCCGGGCGCTTTGAGGAACGGCAGTGTCTCCATGGTGGCGCCCAGGATCTGGCCGCTATCGGCATCGAGCCAGTCCTCGAGCACGGTGGCATGGATCTGACGGAAGTCAACAGTGGGAATGAGGTTGCCCTGGCGGGTGAGGTTGGTCAGCGACGGACGCTGCCCGTAGAGCCCTCCCCTCACGTTGCTGCCGATCGCCATGGCGAGACCGGCGGCGCCGTGATCAGTCCCCTGCGAGTCATTGTCGGCCAACCGTCGACCGAACTCGCTGTTTGCGATCACCAGCACTCGGTCGAGCCATTCGGGTTCGAGGAACTCGAACAGGGTTCTGATCGCCTCGTCGAACTCGATCATTCGATCCCGGTGCTGAGCGGGTTGGTCGCTGTGACTGTCAAACGAACCCCACAACACCGAGAACACCCGGGTACCAAAGCCGGAATTGATCAGCCGAGCGATGACTTCCATACGGATAGCGAGACGCCCCTGGACCGGCGTCGTGGGATAGACGGGGCGGAGCCGGGCGGCGAGATCCAACGCCGATGCGCCAGAGCTGCCGAGCGCCTCGGCCCATGGGCCCATCGATGAACTGCCGGCAAAGGAACGAATCGTGGCGTATTGGCGAAGGTCAACCGCGTTGTCACTGACATGAAAGAGACCCGAGACCCGCTTGGGAAGGGCGGTCACCCGAGGAGTCCGACCGAGCATGTGCAACGGAATCGATGACGACACCGTGACACCGGGAATCTCGATGCTGGCCGGAAGATCGTCAAGGTACCGACCCAGCCAACCCGAGGTTGGCGTGCCGTGGATCTGGCCGCTCATCAACCTGGCCATGGACGTGAAGTGCGAGAGGTCATCGAGGGGCTGACCAACCCCCTCGATGATGGCCAACTGACCCGCATCCCAACGCTGCTTGATCGTGGGGAGATTGGGGTTCAGGGCGTGGGTGTCGCTCAGGACCAGGGCATCCTCAGCAGCTATTCCCACTCGGGGTCGAGCGTCGTAGTAGGCGCCCTCGTTGATGGGGATGACGGTGTTCAGGCCGTCGTTGCCTCCGCCCATGGTCACGTTGATGAGAATTCCGTCCGCCGGACCCACGGGGACGGCTGCTGCAGCAGCGGCCAGGTCGAGATTCTCGATCAGCATCCAGGTGGGAATCCCGGCTGCTGCGCCGGTGGCGGCAGCTGCTTGCAGAAAGTTCCTTCGGCTGATGCTGCGAGTGTCCTCGGGAGCAGGGGTGGAGAGGGACGCGACGATCTGTTCTGTGGAGGGTTCCATATCAGGCCAGTTGGAATTCCGGGGTGAGCAGTGAAAGGAAGATGAGCCCGGTCGGCTCGGCCCAACGGGACGTTGCCCGCTCGGTCCTCACGAAGTCATTGAGGGAAGTTCTGGTGCGGTCTGAGACATCGAACACGCCGAAGGTGTCCAACGCTCGGTTGACGCTCTCGTCCACCGTGAGTTCGGCTGAATCCGCCAGAAGATCTCGCTCGTTGGCGCGCCATCGCAGGTTGCTGGCGAAGCGGGCCTTGGCCCACATGGCGCTGCTGGAGATCCAGTAGCCGTTTTGTTTCCAGCCGGCCACGTTGGGTGGGTCGTACATCGACTGACCCATTTCGCCGACATACCACTGTGGATCGATGTCATCGCTGGCCAGTCCGGCATGACGCATCGCGGCAACCGTGAACTCGATCGGGCTGCGGACCAGAGCGTTCTTGGCCTTGTCGCTGCGAAAGTCAGGATGGAGGAAGATTGCTCGTAGCAGCGCGTCCACCCTCAGACCGCCGGCGATGAGAGCATCGGCCAGCGCCTCCACTACCCCAGCTTCAGGGTTCGGATAGGCGAAGAAGCTCCACATCTTGGAGGAGATGAAACGGGCGGCATCGCGCTGCTTGGGACCGAGAAGGATGTGGGTGATGATCTCGGGTCCGTTCCAGTTGTTGGTGACACCCATGAAGGTCTTCGTGTCGTGGTCGTGCTGGTCGGAGTGAAACACGTATTCCCGGGGCTCGGCATCCCAATCGATTCAGTCCATGCCCGGTCCAGGCCCGGGCGGACGCCTGCACATCATCTTCGGTGTAGTGACCCTGGCCCAGCAGGAACAACTCCATCAGTTCTCTGGCGAAGTTCTCGTTGGGGCTGCGCTTCCGATTGTCCTCATTGTCGAGGTACAGCAACATGGCGGGCTGCACCGCCATCGTCTGGTAGAGCTCGACCAGATCACCCATTCCCTTGGACCGGAACAATTGGATCTGATCGAACATCAGGTAGTGCTTGTTGACCTTGTCCAGGCCGCTGCACAACACTCCATGCCAGAACAGGGCAACCTTTTCCTGAATCGGCTTGGGAACGGTGCGGGCCCGTTCGAACCAGAAGTGGGTCATGCCGACGTATCGCTCGCCCCAGTCGGTGGAATCCTCGTCGAGGTCAGGGACGTCGGTTGAAACGGGAGGATTGTCCGAGGTGTCGAGAACGTGGTCTACGAGCTCGGGCCAATCCAGGTCGGTCAGAGATTCGATTTCGCTGCGGCGTCCACCGAAGCCGCTGCGGCGGAGAAGGTGGGCAACATCGGAGAAGTCGGACGGCATAGACAGCAGCTTCGGCGTATGGGCCATTCGAACTTGAGGAATAATCTGTTTGGCCCATGTCAGAGCGCCACGGCAACAACCGCGTCGATCGTCTACGATCCAGCGATGCTGCTTGTTCCGTGTCCGGTCTGTGGGCCCCGAAACAGTGAAGACCTGGCGTACAAAGGTGAATCCGTCCGCCGTCCCGACCCCAACCACGTCACCGAGGAGGAGTGGAGGAACTACCTCTACATGCGCAAGAACACCGCTGGCTGGATGGAGGAGACCTGGTACTGCCGCAACGGATGCCAGCGTTACTTCAAGGCCGAACGAAACACGATCACCAACGAGTTTCGCAACTCGCCGATCCCGGGGACGAAGACCTGATGCAGCTCGCGACAGTAAGGACCTCCTCGGGCACGGCGGCAGCGATCGTGGACGCCGACGCAGTCAGCCTTCTTTCCTACGAGGACGCTGCAGCCGCACTGCGAGCGGCGCCGATGTCGGCCCTGGAACAGGCCAGAACCGGCACCGAGTTGGCCGTGGACGAAGTGACCTTCGCCCCCGTCGTGCCGCAGCCGTCGAAGATCATTTGTGTAGGGCTCAACTACCGGGATCATGTCGAGGAGATGGGTCGTGAAGTGCCGACCGCCCCAACCTGTTTTGCCAAATTCGCCGGCGCACTGATCGGCGCAACCGACACAATCGAAATGCCACCCGCGGAGGTGTCCAACTCGGTCGACTGGGAGGTTGAACTCACCGTCGTGATCGGTTCGCCAGTTCGCAACGCCACGGCCGTCGAGGCAATGGCCGCAATCGCCGGTTACACCGTGCTCAACGACGTGTCGATGCGGGACTGGCAGACCCGAAGCATCCAGTTCCTGGCCGGGAAGACATGGGAGCACTGCACGCCGGTCGGGCCTTGGATCGTAGGAACCGATGTCCTGGGTGACGGCTCAGGCCTCGGAGTCTCCTGCGATGTGAACGGGGTGAACAAGCAGTCTTCCAACACCGACCATCTCGTCTTTGGAGCTGTCGATCTGGTGCAGGACCTGTCCAAGGTCATAACCCTCGAACCGGGTGACCTCATCGCAACCGGAACGCCCGGCGGCGTCGGCGCCGGTCGAGACCCCAAAGAGTTTCTTCAGGACGGCGATGTACTCACCACCACAATCGAAGGCATCGGGACCCTCACCAACCTGTGTCGCCGATCCTGAGCGGCCGACGATCACAGGGTTGACAGTCTCCCGAAAGAACAAACCAAAGCTGACCTCAGACTCCTGATGGCGGTGATCGATGGGCTCCGACGGCTGGAGACCGGTCTGATCGGATAGACAATTGGTGTGAAGAAGAAACCGTTGCTTCCCCTTTCCGCCGCTGCTGAACAACTTCTTCCAGCCCCAAACGAGGCAGTGAAGTGCTCGGTCTTCACAAACTTGTTGTCGGTGAATCCGGCTGGCACAGCCATCTCCGCGGAGTGTGTGATCGTGGTCGACACCCCCCTTGCATGGCCAAAGCCGGTGTTCCGCCATGAGCATCTGGACGGCCTCGAAAGCGAGAGCCTCGATCGCCTCGGCAGAAAGGTCCGGGTCTTGGCCTCGAACCCACGTCCGGGGCACGAGCCCAGCGTCTATGCCTTTCGGAGAACGTCGGGAGGCACGGTCGCGGCTCGATTGCCCCTCGAAGGTCGTTCCGCGGCCGAAACGGTCGACTCACTGACCGCCGGCGATGATCCCCGAAGCACCGAGGGCGCCGAGGACTTCGACCCTCGAGCGATCCTGGTGTGTACACAGGGTTCTCACGATGTGTGTTGCGGAGCCGAAGGTAGTCGCCTGGCCAAGAAGATCGAGAACGACAGCCGTTTTGCTGAGGTCACGGTGTTCCGGGTCTCCCATACCGGCGGCCACCGATTTGCTCCGACGGCCATGACCTTTCCCGACGGCAGAATGTGGGCCTACGCCGATACCGAGCTGTTGGCCGCAGCCATGAATCACACCGGCAAACCCGCCGATTTCGCCGGTCGATGCCGGGGGTCGTGGGAGGCACCCACTCCTGCCGGCATGGCAGCTGAAGTAGCGGTGTGGGCGCAGGGAGACTGGACCCACGGTCCGACCACGTTCACACAACTCGATGAGAACGTGATCCGAGTTGCCCGGGATGGCGCTCATCGTGACGTCCGCGTGACCGTGGCTCGCGACATCCCTACGATCCGCTGCCGGGCAGCTGGAGGGCTACCGGCCAAACCCTCGGTGGAGTACTCGGCCCAGGTATTGGGAAGCTCGCCGGTCTCCTGAGAGTCGATCCCCGGTGCCCCAGCCGCCCCGCGGTCCCAGCGCTACAGAGCGCCTTTCAGGGCTGCGAGCATGCGATCGTTCTCTTCAGGCGTACTGATTGTGATGCGAACGCCGAGCTGATCGAAAAGGCGGGTCACCACACCGTCACGCTCCATCGATGCGAACACGTCGTTCGACCTTTCAGCCAGCGGGAGATAGAAGAAGTTGGCCTGGCTGTCGGGGACCTCGACACCCCAACCCCGTACCTCGGCGACCACTCGGGTCCGCTCCGCCACAATGCCCTCGACCCTGGCTGCAATCTTGTCGGCGTGCTGCACCGCTGCTATCGCCGCCGCTTGAGACGGCATGCTGACCGCAAAAGGAAGCTGGGTCTTGTCGATGGCCGTGATGACGTCGGGGTCACCCATGGCATAACCGACCCGCAGCCCGGCAAGACCCTGGGCTTTGGAGAACGTGCGAGTCACGACCACGTTCCGATGATCAGGCAAAAGATCAACGACGCTGTTTCCGAACCTGGGTTCAACGAACTCGAAGTAGGCCTCGTCGATCACGACAACAACGCGTTCGGGAACCTCGGCGCAGAACTCCGACAACAACGCTGTCGTCAAGGCGGTGCCGGTGGGGTTGTTCGGGTTGGCGATCATGATCAGTTTGGTCTTCTCGGTGATCGCGTCGAGCAGTCCGTTCAGGTCGGCGGTTTCATCGACAAGGGGCACCGTGACCGGCTCACCATCGAGCAAACGCGTGTAGATCGGGTACACCTCGAAGGACCGCCATGGATAGAGCACCTCATCGCCGGGATCAACATAGGCGCTCACCAAACGATGAAGAATGGCCGAGCTTCCAGCCCCGACGGTCACATTCGCCACTGGAACACCCAGCCAGTCAGCGATCGTCTGGCGCATCTCGACCGCCCGGTGGTCGGCGTACCTGTTGATTCCGGTGACCGCATTCGTGATGGCGTCGATGATCTCCGGAATCGGCTCCATTGGGTTCTCGTTGGACGCCAACTTGATGGCGTCGGTTATCCCTAGTTCCTTCTCGGTTTGTTTGGCATCCTTGCCCGGTTTGTAGGAGGGCATGAGCGAGACGGCGTTGCGAGGGCGGCCAATCGAGGACATGGGGTGGATGGTAGACGGTCGTGTCGAATCCGAACGCCTCGAATCTCGGTTGAGAGCTCAGCTGTCAGGCACCGAGTCCGCGTGGCCGGCGATCCGTAGTGCGCCCCGTAGCTGTTCGGCTACCTCGTCGAGGCGGTCGGCTCGTGGTGAGGTTTCGGCATTCCGAAAATCGAGATCCCCCATACCGTCGATGGGAACAACGTGCACGTGGGTGTGGGGAACCTCGAAGCCTGCGATCAGAAGCCCGACGCGCGGCGCACCGACTACGTTCTTCTGGGCGTTGCCGATCGAGTGGGCCACCGACATCAGATGGGCAGCGGTTTCGGGCGGCAGATCTATCCAGTGGTCGATCTCGACCCGTGGGATCACCAGCACATGCCCGTGATGAAGCGGACGAATATCAAGCATCCCGATACACACATTGTCCGACCACACGAACCGGCCGGGGATTTCGCCGTTGATGATCTTGGTGAAGATGGTCGCCATCACCTGACTCTATTTCGTTCGAGCCGTCGATGCCGCGTAACGTTGACCCATGAGCGATCCCGACCTGCTGATCGAGGACAACGGATCGGTGAGAACGATCACGCTCAATCGGCCCGATGCCAAGAACACTCTCACCGGCCCAATGCTCCGAGGGCTCGTGAGCGCCATCGCCGATGCCGATAGCGACGACGCGATTCGCCTGGTTGTCCTGACCAATACGGGCACCATATTTTGCGCCGGCGCCGACCTTTCCGAGAGCCGACCGGGGGTCTCGGGGATGGGCGATGACGGCGATGGCACTGCGCTGTCCGACCTATTCGTGGCCATTCAAGAATCGACTATCCCGGTGATCGGGAAGATAGACGGTCACGCCGTCGGCGGAGGGGTGGGCCTCATGGCGGCGTGCGATCTCTCCTATGTCCGGTCAGATGCCAAGATCGGTTTCACCGAAGTCCGCCTGGGCGTTGCTCCAGCGGTGATCTCGGTCGTGTGTCTTCCCAAGTTGAGCAGGGCTGACGCGATGGAGACGTTCCTCATGGGCGAACGATTCTCGCCGGCCCGCGCCGCCGAGATGGGTTTGATCAACGGTTCGGTTGACCACGATCGGCTCGATTCCCACGTTCGGAGGGTGATCAAGAAGATCCTGCTCGGTGGGCCTGCCGGAGTTGCTGCCGCCAAGCAGATCGTCAACACCGTTCCGGGAATGAACCGGCCCGAGGCATTCGAGAAGATGACCGAGTTGTCCCAAGCCTTGTTCGATGGGCCCGAGGCTGAGGCAGGTATCGCTGCGTTCCGCCAACGACGACCAGCCCCGTGGGCGCCGGCGGTCGACTAGACCTGGTCGTTGTCAGCTTTCGCCGTCGGGGTAGATGCTGGGGGGAGGCCCGGCAATCCCGGGTCCACCGCACACCCAACAGTTGGATTCACCGCTTCCCGTCCAGGCCACCTCGCACGGCAGGCAGCTGAGCCGCATACCGACTCGTCGATAACGAGTCTGTACAGATGGCAGCGCGGCGATGACAGACTCTGCGCTGAGATTGGAAACCGTCGCCGAGGCAACTGACGAAGCAGTGGTCGATGCAGGCATGTATGTCATATCGGCGCCCCGCTCAGTGAGATGAGCGTCAAAACAACGGAGGGGTGGCGGACCAACCACCACCCCTCAGAGAATGTTCAACTACGGGTCGGAGCAGAGGACTCCAGTTGGGCTCGCCTAGTGCTTCACGACCGCAGGGAGCTTCTTCGCCTGCGCGATCCACTTCACAACCTCTTTTTCGCTGGGCACGCGACGCACGATGCTCTTCTTCGACCTCTTTATCGACGCAGCATTGAGGTCCGCCATCTTGATAGTGAGATTGTCGGCCCGTCGGTGCTTGAGTTCTTTGACCGTGTCGACGCCGGCGCGCTCCAGCAGCTCGCTGAATTCGGATCCAACGCCTTTGATCCGCATCAAGTCGGCACAGTTGACGTAAGCGAGAACCTTCTTCTCGTCGACCCCGGAAGCTTTGGCCAGATTGGTGCGACCTTTCTTGGTGGCACCCTCCACGAGCAGTTTCTCACAGGTGCGAACACCGGCCTTTTGAAACTTCTTGGCCACTGCTGGGCCGACGCCCTCGATGGTTTCGATCTTTGCCATGCTGTCTGGGTCTCCTTGAGAGTTTGCTGTTGACCGTTGTTCATCGTCTCATTTGCGCCCACTATTGAGAGTTTTCGCCGGCGCTGCATGCATCCGGTCCGGGACACCGTTCCCCGCCGTTATGCTGGGCGCTCCATTTCGGACCGTTAGCTCAGTTGGCTAGAGCGCTCGCCTCACACGCGAGAGGTCACTGGTTCAAGTCCAGTACGGTCCA
>CAWDOA010000021.1:0-15905 GCA_963803875.1 uncultured Acidimicrobiales bacterium
CCTGCAAGGACCTGGCCGTTGGGACCCCACCTCCCGGTGGGCCCGGCGTGAGCGGAGGTGGCCGTCCGTCACACGACAAGACCTGGTCGACCGATCGAGGGCAACCTGGGACGAAGTCTCGGGGCGCCAGCACGAACCTTGCTGACGTTTGCAGCCGCTTCGAGCACCTCCTGCTGCAGCAGGTCCGGCAGGACCTGCAGTTGTGTCTCGGCGTTTTCTCTGCTGCCGGGAGGTGCGAGCGAGCCACGATCCGCGGGGTGAGGGCGGGCTCGTCTGACAGGGTGGAGCTGAGCTTGGCGAAGCATCGGACAGCTCATCGGTACCGCAATGGTGCTCGTCGTGTTCCGCCACGGCGGGTGTCCCTTGGTCTGGCATGGAAGCGAGCCGCAAGATTTCCCAACACGACCCCCTGCCGGTTCGCTCCGATCCCTGCACACCACCCCTCACACCGGAGCTGGCTCGAGCACTTCTTGCCCTCATCCGCAACGGTGCCCGGGTCGAGTGTCCCATCGATGATCTATCGTCCATGGCATCATGACAACGTTCGCCTTCTACGGTCGGGTCAGCACCGAAGACCGACAGGACCCGGCCTCGAGTCGGGCACTGGCAGCTCAACCGAGCCAACGATCTCATCGACCCCGTCGGCGGCGCAGATCGTCGTCGAGTTCTTCGACATCGGCCAATCCCGCTCACTCCCCTGGCAACGCCGGCCCGAAGCCTCACGACTGCTCGCACGCGCTCGCCGACCCTCCACGGGGCTTCGACGCCGTCGTCATCGGCGAACCCCAACGAGCCTTCAGCGGCAACCAGTTCGGCCTCACCTTCCCGCTGTTCGTCCACCACGGCGTCGAGCTGTGGGTGCCCGAGATCGGTGGCGCGCATCGACCCCGACTCCGAAGCCCACGACCTCGTCATGACCCTCTTCGGCGGAATGAGCAAAGGCGAACGCAACCGCATCCGAACCCGCGTCCGCACCGCCATGAGGGTCCAAGCCCAAGACGGGCCGTACCTCGGCGGTCGACCACCGTACGGCTACCACCTCGCCGACGCCGGCACCACACCCCAACCCCGAGAAGGCCCGCGTCGGCCAACGACTCCACCGCCTCGAACCCGACCCCGCCACCGCACCGGTCGTGCAACGCATCTTCGACGACTTCGTCACCGGCGCCGGCTACGCCCAGCTCGCCCAGCGCTCACCGACGACGGCATCCTCTCCCCCTCGGCGCACGACCCCGAACGCAACCGCCACCGCGCCGGCTCCGGCGGCGTGTGGGCCAAGTCCGCCGTCAAGGCCATCCTCCAGAACCCCCGCTACACCGGCTACCAGAGTCTGGGCCAGGCAACGCCGCGACGAGGTCCTACTCGACGAACACAACGTCGCCCTCGGCCACACCTCCAAACTCCGCTGGAACGACCGAAGCCGACTGGATCTAGAGCCCCGAGCCCACCCACGAACCCACTCATCACCGACGAGCTGTTCGACCAGGCCCAAGACATCATCACCGCCGGCACCCGCCCACCACCGGCAACCGCACGACCCCGAACCCGTACCTGCTCAAGGGCATGGTCCGCTGCTCGATCTGCGACCGCAAGATGCAAGGCAACCAGCTCCGAGGCAGACCTCCACTACCGCTGCGTCATGAAAAACGACTACCCCGGCGCCGACCACCCCCGCTCCCTCAGCGTCCGAGAAGACCACCTCCTGCCCATCGTCGACGACTGGCTCAGTCAACTCTTTCACCCGACCACATCGACGACACCTCCGCGCGCTCGAACAATCCCAGCAGACCCCACAGGCCACCGTCGACGAACTCGAAGCCCGACGCGCCATCAAGGAATGCGACACCGAACTCGCCAACTACCGAGCCGCCCTCGAAGGCGTCACCGAGCGAGACCGTCGCCGGATGGATCCGCGAGACCGAAGACCGCCGCAAAGCCGCCGAACTCCGTCTCCGCAAGCTCACCACCGGCGAAGGCATGACCGCCACCGAGATCCGCGACGTCGTCGAACGCATGCACGGCATCGTCGCCATCCTCAACTCCGCCATCACCGAAGACCGCCGCCAGGTCTACGAAGCCGCCCAGCTCTCGATCACCTACGACCACCAGCGCAAAACGAGCGAAACTCCACGCATCCCCGAATCCGGGGTGTGGAGTTCCGTACGTGTCGGAGGGGGGACTTGAACCCCCACGTCCCTAAGGACACCAGCCCCTCAAGCTGGCGCGTCTGCCAATTCCGCCACTCCGACAAGAGGGCTAGGAGATCATAGCGCCGATCGCTGGAGCGCCACACCCGATCTCGGGCAGTGTTGCTGGCAGCGAACTGACGGGCTAAGTGTCGAGGACGAAGGCCAACGCCAGGGTCATGAATCCGAAGATCAGAGAGAACAGGACCGTGAGACGGTCGAGGTTGCGCTCGACGCTGGTCGAGCCCGCGGCTGCGGCGCCGAGCCCGCCGCCAAACATGTCGGACAGACCGCCACCTCGCCCACTGTGAAGCAGAACCAGCGTGAGCAACACACCACCGATGATTACGTAGAGGATTCCCAGGGCCAGTTCCATCCCGATAAGCGTACTCAGTTCAGGCGACAGTCCGGTGGAGGCCCGACCGCATCGAAACTACGTGTGTCGTCCACTCTCGACCGTGTTCTGGAGTATGGAACCCTCGCAAATGGTGGAGTGGACACGCCATTTCAGCCAGAGCGGGCGGCTTCGATCTTGGCGGTGGTGAGCTTGGGGATGGCGTAGGCAGCCAGAAGCAGGTTCATCGCCGCAGCAACGTAGAACGGCGCCCGAAGCGCCAACTCCCTCGAGCCCGCGCTGCCGACAAGAGCGACCACGCCGCCACCGATCAACGATCCGATCGGCATCATGCCCCAAGCGAAGAACCGATAGACACTGTTGACCCGCCCCAGCAGGTGATCGGGAATGATCGTCTGCCGAAGGCTCACGGTGATCACGTTCCACAAAACCGCTACGAACATGAAGATCCCCGACATGAGCCAAACCACAGGCCACTGCGAGGTCAGGCCGGTGATTGCTGTTGTGATGGCCCCTCCGATGAGGGTGAGAGCCAGAGAGTTGCCGGGCCCAATCCTGTTCGAGACTGCCGATGCGGTCCAGCCGCCTATCACTCCCCCGAGAGCCCCACCGGTCATGAGGATCGCGAACTCGGTAGGGCCGGTGTTCAGTACCTCTTGGGCGAACAAGACCATGATGGCCAGGCCGATCGAAGCGATCATGTTCATCAACCCGAGAATGATCGCCAGCGGTCGCAAGAAGTCGTGACCCCATAGCCAGCTGAAACCCTCTCTCAAGTCGTCTTTCCAACCAGTTGAAGGAGGCCGCTCTCCAACGGTGCGGTTGAGGGAGGGAAGCGTTGCGATGAGAGCCGCCGACAAAAAGAACGTTCCGGCATCCACGAAGAACGGAACCGAGAATGCCAGAACCAGCAGGAGCGCCCCCAGTGGAGGACCGACGAAGGTGTTGGCGATCTGTTCAGCGCTCCACATGCGGCCGTTGGCCTTCTCCAGGTTTGGCTGGCGCACGATGCTGGGGAGAACGGTCTGGTTGGTGTTGTCGTAAAGCACCTCGGCCGTGCCGAGAAGAAGTGTGGCAAGCAGGATCAGCCCGTAGAGCACTACATCGGTCGACCCTACGAAGCTGTCTACCTCGTCTGGCCCGGGCAGCGACGACTGACGGCTGAGAACGAAGAAGGCAACAACGGCAGTGAACACACCGCGAACCATGTTGGCCTGCACCATCAAGTTGCGGCGATCAACTCGATCCGTGACGACACCAGCGGGCAGACTGACCACGAGCCACGGCAGTCGCTGGACCACAGCCACCATGGCGATGAGCAGCGGGTTCCGGGTTACAGCGGTAGCAATCCAGGGATAGGCGACAGTTCCGATGCCGTCTCCGACATTGCTGATGACGGATGCGGTGAACAGCTTCCAATACGACCGACCCAGCGGTGTTCGGGGTTGGGACGCTTCCGGATCGGTTTCGCTGGCCGTGGCCGTCACCTATCCAGTATCGCATCCTCCAGCCGCACTGAGCCGTCCAGATTCATCTGTACCTCGGAGACCTGATCGGAGAGGACCCTCGCACCGACGTGGGCGAACACCGGGATGATCGGCATGTCCTCGTTCAATCGAGCGGTCATCAGCGAAACCAGTGCAGAGCCGTCCTCTGAATACGGATCGTCGACCTGCAGCAGCCGACTCGAAATCTCATCGATCTTGAAGTTCCGATACCCCATCGTCGTGTTGTCCTCCCCGACGAACAGCGGTTCGAGGAACGACATCGCGTGTGCGAAGTCGATACTCCAGGCCAAGCGGTATGGCCCAGTGTGCGCTCCAGACTCAATAGCTTCGAAGTAGGAAACCGCCCCGTCGGGTTTGTACCGAACCTCGATTCCGAACACCTCGGCCCACTGAGCACCCACCATTTGAACCCATTCCTCGTGATTCCGACCGGTGTTGAAGGCCAACTCAATCGCATCGGTACCAAAACCCCCGGCATCCTCGATCAGTCGCCGAGCAAGGTCGGGATCGTAGACACAAGACGTACAGTCGCCGAGGGTTGACCCCAAACTCCCCGTCGGGGCGAATCCGACTGCGGGCTTCTTGCCGTTGGCGAAGACCTGATCCACCAGAGCTTCGCGATCGATCGCAAGACTGAGCGCCCGCCGGACTTCACGGTTGTCGAACGGCGCCTGATCCAACGGGAAGGCCAGATAGTTGTACGCGCCGATGGACCGATCGATGAGTTGCCCCCTTGCAGGTTCACTCCGAAGCCTGTCAATTTGATCGACTGGAACGTGGGAGATATCGAGGGTTTCGTCAGCGAACATCGACTCGACCGAATCGAAGAACTCGAAGCGGACAACGTGGTCGGCCCTCTCCACCGGACTCAGCGAGACCGGGGAGGCACCATCCCAGGGCTCATAGATCGCAAAGGGCCCATTTCCGATCGGTTGCAGCGCCGCTATTTCGCCGTTGCCGAGGGCAGCCTCAGAACGAGGAGCAAAGGCCACGTGAGCAAGCATCGATGGAAGCAAGGCGTTCGCTTCGGTCAACGTAATGTTCAGAGTCAACGAGTCGGGCGCAGAAATGCCGGAAATCACCTCAGCGTCTCCCCGAGCCATCTCTTCGAATCCTTCAATTCGTGCATCAATGCCGAGATAGCCGTTTGGACAACCGTTGTCAGGATCGGCCAAGAACATCATCGCATCGACGAAGGACTGAGCCGTCACCGGTTCGCCATTGTGGAACCGCCCTTCAGGATCCAGCTTGAATGTCCAATGCAGCTTGTCGTCGGTTTTCCACCGAAGGGCTGCACCGGCGACCGGGTGTGATAACCGGTCGAGACTGACCAGTGGTCTGAACAGCAAGGACGCGATTTCCAGTTCGGTCTCGGTTCGAGCGTACGCCGGGTCGAATGACGAGGGAGTCAGACCCCCCACTCGCAGGGCTGGCAACCCTTCGACTTCGGTCCGTGCGTTCTCGAGATCGGCGGGAGACGTGGCTTCAACGGGATGTGGGTTGACGCCGGCTCCGACGGTCTCTGTTGGAAGTGCTCCGCAGCCCGAGAAAGCCATCCCGCACACGAGGCTCGCGAACGCGAGTCCGCTGCTCCGAAGTACGGTCTTCAACACGGGCGCGAACCTAATGGTTTTCAACCAGTTTGGTGAGGTGGCAATTACCCAGGTAGGAACGTCGGCTCACCTCGGGTTGGGCAGTTGTCTGCCGCGACCCCCTCGTATCGCCACCCTCTGAAGAATCCGGTCACGGAGCGGGAACCGAGCCGCGACCCCACCTGGTCTCTGAAGTGCTACTGGATCCGGAATTGGACGATGCGGGTGAAGTCATCGGCATCGAGAGCAGCACCGCCGACCAGTGCACCATCGATGTCGGGCTGAGTGAGAAGTTCATTGGCGTTGGCCGGCTTCACGGATCCGCCGTACTGCACCCGTACTGCGTTGGCTGCATCGTCGCCGTATATTCCCCGCACCCCGGCGCGCACATGGGCACACATCGCCTGGGCGTCATCGGCCGATGCCGTTCGACCGGTTCCGATGGCCCAGATCGGTTCATAGGCAATCACCAGACCACCGACCTGCTCGGCGGTGAGCCCGGTGAGCGCAGCCTGCACCTGAGAGCCAACCTTGGTTTCGGCGTCGCCAGCGTCGCGTTCCTCCAACGTCTCCCCACAGCACACGATAGGGAGCATCTCGGCGGCCAGGATTGCCTTGACCTTGGCGTTTACCATTTCGTCGGTTTCGCCAAAGATCTCTCGACGTTCGCTGTGTCCGACGATCACGTACTTCACGTTCAGCTTGGCCAGCATCGATGGTGCAACCTCTCCGGTGAAGGCGCCCTTCTCCTCGAAGTGACAGTGCTGGGCGCCCAGGATGAACGGAAGCTTGTCCGAGTCGAGCACGGTTTGCACTGTGCGGATATCGGTGAACGGTGGGTGAATCGAAACGTCGACTACTTCGATATCGTCGCCGGTGATCTGATAGCTGAGCTCCTGAACCAGCTTCATCGCCTCAAAGTGATTGAGGTGCATCTTCCAGTTTCCGCTGATCAATGGACGGCGTTGTGACATACCGAGAGCCTAGCTACGACTGACGCCTGGCCGACCTATTCCGAGGACCGATATCTCGCCAAACGGGGATTCCCGACGCGAGGTCCACGGCGAGGAGCCAGAACCGAAACTAGGAACGCAGCGCAGCGAGGCCCGGCAGGTCCCCTTGTTCAATGAGTTCAAGGGAAGCGCCTCCGCCGGTGGACACATGATCCATGTCCATGTCGACACCAAACTGCTTGGCTGCTGCGGCAGAGTCGCCACCGCCCACGACTGTGAACGCGCCGGCATCGGCCATCGCAACCGCAATAGTTCGGGTACCGGCCTCGAACCGGGGATCTTCGAACACGCCCATCGGGCCGTTCCAAAGGACGGTTCCCGCTTCATTGATCACATCTACAAAAGCGGCCGCAGTCCCGGGGCCGATGTCGACGCCCATCGCACCATCGGGTAGGTCGGCGCCCATCTGGCGGACCTCGCCCCCAGCGTCGGGATCGAACAACTTGCCCCCCACCAGTGCAGTCACGTCGTGGGGCACATAGATCGACGCTCCACTATCGAGCAACGACCGGCACGTGTCGATCATGTCTTCCTCGAGGAGCGAGTCGCCCACAGTGTGGCCCTGCGCAGCGAGGAATGTGAACGCCATTCCACCACCGATTATCAGCTGGTCAACCACACCCAACAGTGCTTCGATGACGCTGAGCTTGTCGCTCACTTTGGCGCCGCCCATGATCGCAACAAACGGCCGCCGCGGCTGGTTGCGGACCCCCAACAGAACCTCGACCTCCTTGGCCAAGAGCCTGCCCATCGCGCCCGGGAGGGTCTTCGGAGGGCCGACGATGCTGGCATGTTCCCGATGGGACGCCCCAAAGGCATCGTTCACGTAGAGGTCTTGACCGGCGACGAGCTCAGCCACAAAGGCCGGATCGTTGCTGGTTTCGCCGGGGTTGAACCGAAGGTTCTCCAAGAGCTTCACGCTGGGCGCCAGTGAGGCGAGGTGAACTCGAACTGGCTCCATCGAGAACTCGGGGTTGGGCTTGCCTTTGGGCCGACCCAGATGAGAACAGGCTGTGACGTTTGCACCCCGTTCAACCAGCCACTCGAGAGTCGGAAGGGCGGCTCGGATCCGAAGGTCATCGGTGATCACACCGTCTCTCACCGGCACGTTGAAATCAACCCGGACCAGAACGTTCTTGCCGCTCACATCGCCAAGGTCTTCTAGCTCAGGTACCCCATTGATCATTATTCCATTGCCTCCACTCGCCTCCGCGGTGTGCGTGGCGAACGCCTAGTTGGTTGGACCGTGAGGTGGGCCCGGTTTCCGGTGACTTTGGTCGGGTCGCTGCGGCCTCGCTCCGCTCAGACAATCCCGACAACAATGAGTGCTGCCTTGCTGGCGCGGCGACAGCCTCCCGACTCCCATGCTGCGCGCCAGCAAGATTGAGGACTACTGGTTGGCGGCGCCGACGATCTTGGCCATGTCGACCAGACGGTTGGAGTAGCCCCATTCGTTGTCGTACCAGCCGGCAACCTTGACCAGCGTTCCAATGGTGGTGGTCAAGTCGGCGTCGATGGTGCACGACGCAGGTGAAGTAACGATGTCGCTGGAGACGATCGGCTCTTCGGTGTAGTCGAGCACGCTGGCAAAGGGCCCTTCCGACGCAGCTTTGGCGTAGGCCGCATTGATCTCCTCAGCGGAGGCCTCTCGTTTGAGCACACCGGTGAAGTCGGTGATCGAGCCGGTGGGAACCGGAACCCGCATCGCAATACCGTCGAGCTTGCCCTGCATACTCGCCATGACGAGACCGGTGGCCCGGGCGGCGCCGGTCGACGTGGGGATGATGTTGACGGCTGCTGCGCGGGCCCGACGAAGATCCTTGTGGGCGGTGTCCACTGTTGGCTGATCGCCGGTGTAGGCGTGAATGGTGGTCATCAAACCGTGTTCGAGACCGAAGTTGTCGTCGAGCACCTTCACCATCGGAACGAAGCAGTTCGTGGTACACGACGCATTGGAGATCACCTTGTCGGTGGCGGGATCGAAGTCTTCGTGGTTGGCGCCGTAGACGAAGGTCTTGTCGGCTCCCGAACACGGTGCCGAGACGATCACGTACGGCGCACCGCCATCGAGATGAAGCCCAGCCTTCTCGCGGGAGTTGAACACACCGGTTGATTCGATCACTACGTCGACTCCGAGGTCGCCCCACGGCAGGTCGGCGGGGCTGCGCTCACTCAGCACCTTCAACACGTCGCCGTCGACCGAGATCCCTCCATCGACCGCTTTGATCTCGTGCGGGAGCACGCCGAGCACGCTGTCGTACTTCAGGAGGTGGGCCATCGTTTTCACGTCGCCCAGGTCGTTGACCGCAACGAAGTCGAAGTCGGCTCCCTGCTTCTTGGCGGCGCGGAAGAAGTTGCGTCCGATCCGCCCGAATCCGTTTATCCCTACTCGAATAGTCATGGCGCAGACGATAGCGGCACAGATGAGCGGACCCGTAGGGCTGGAAGTCCTATTCGAACAAAGTTGACGCTGATGAACCGGGAAGTGACCAGCTACCTGATGCTGGACAGCACAGCCGCCAGGGAGAGGGGGTCGTGTGACCATCGATCGGCGGCCCGTAGCGGCGCCGCTACCACCTTGAAGTCCCCGATGGGATGTTCGTCGGTTTCGTCGACCACCACGACATCGGGCCACACTCCATGGTCGGCCAGCGCACGGATGTGTTCGTTCAAACCGAAACCTCTGGCCTCGGCCCTGTCGTTTGCCACATTTGCGACGTAGACCGAAGTGCCGTCGGTGGCGGCGAGAGCCTCGTTGATGCCGGGCACGACGGCAGTCGCCAGAACAGATGTGAACAAGGATCCGGGTCCGATCACGATCTGATCAGCGTTCAAGATCGCGTCTACGGCGTCCGGGTTTGCGGCAATCGACGGATCGGTGAATCGAAGGTTGTGGATTCCAGTGGCTCGCTCGATGGTCACCTGGCCGCTGATCGACCCCTCATCGGAGTCGGCCATCAAGGTCACCTCACAGACGGTTGCGGGGTGAAGTCGACCCTGCGCATCGACAAGCCGTTCCATCTCACTGATCGCAGCAATGAAGTCACCCGATGCGTCGGCAAGGCCGGCGATTATCAGATTGCCCACAGCGTGCCCCTCGAGCGGACCGGACTGGAAGCGATGCTCGAGCGATCGAGCCAGCATGGAGCGGCTGCCACTCAATGCTGTGAGACATCGGCGAACATCACCTGGCGCCGGCAATCCGAGTTCGCGGCGGAGTCGACCCGAGGAACCGCCGTCGTCGGCAACCGACACGATTCCGTCGACGTTTTGGGCGTAGTTACGGATGGCCGCCAGCGCGCTCGCCAGCCCGTGTCCGCCTCCGAGGGCTACGACTCGACGGGACTCGACCATGGCTAGCGTTCGATGTCCCGATGGCGAATGCCCGGTTCCCAGCCCTGCGAAGCCAGATACCTTGCGATCTCTTCGGCCACGGCCACCGAACGATGCCGTCCGCCGGTGCATCCGAACGCCATGCCGAGGTATGACCGCCCCTCGTTCGCATACGCCGGGAGCACATCGTCGAGAAGTGCCTTGAGGTGCTGCAGGAACCGTTGGGTGACATCACGGTCCAGCACGTATGTCGACACCGATGGGTCTTTCCCGCTGAATTCCCGCAGGTCGGGTTCCCAATACGGGTTGGGGAGAAAGCGACAGTCCAGCACCAGGTCGACATCGGTCGGAATCCCGTGTTTGTAGCCGAACGAGGAGACCGTGATCTGCATTCCGTGATCGCCGTCCGATCCGGAGAAGATCGATGTCAGTCGCTCCCGCAGCTGATGCGGATTCATGTCGGAGGTGTCCAGGACCAGGTCGGCGGCTGCTCGTGCGCTCACATAGAGCGACCGCTCCTTGTCGATCGCGTCGATCAGGGACCCTTTGATGAGCGGGTGTCGGCGTTTCGTGCTCTTGTACCGTTGCACCAAGGTCTGGGTCGATGCCTCCAGAAAGAACACCGTCACCGAATCGACTCGCTCACGAAGTTCCGCGATCGCGAATTCCAATGCATCGTCGTAGCCCTGCATCACCAGGGCGACCTGATCAAACCTGTCGATGTTCGAGCCGGCCAATTCGGCGACTTTGGACACGAGTGGCACCGGGAGATTGTCGATCACAAACCAGCCGAGATCCTCGAGCGTTCCCGCAGCGGTGGATCGCCCAGCGCCAGACATTCCGGTCACCACTACGACATTGCTCAACGACATGCCTCCAGTCGGTCTCCATCCAATCTACCTGCACGAGCGGCTCCGCGCTTTTCGAGCTCCAGCACCAAAAGTCGAGGAATGGACGCTGCGGCGTCGTAGCGGGGTGAGAGGCTGAGAAACCCCGGCGGCGGTGACGGTTCATCCATCCGAACCAAGCTCAGGCCAGCATCGGTGAGCGGCGTTGAGATAACGAGACATCGGTCGGTGGATGAACTTCACGAAGATGTCCTTGCCGACCTCCTCCATGGTCACCGCTTCGGTGAGGTATTCACCCACCCGCCAGTACTGTTCGGGCGGGTCGAGCACCTGATCGTCGATCCACCCGCTGTTCGGTGTCTGCAGCAGAGGATGATTGAGGAGGAACAGGAACCGTCCGCCAGGGCGCAGAACCCGCACCACTTCGCCGATCGCCTCGTCCACGTCATCGATGTGTTCGAAAACCAGGCACGCCACTACGGCATCGAGCGACCCATCGGCCAAGGGTATCGAGCGGGCAGTACCCACCCCGTAGGCCACTCCCCCGCCCCGTTCAACCGCAACCTGGATTTGTCCTGGGTACGGATCAAGACCCACGACTTCCACCCCACCGCTCCGCAGCGCTCGGGCGATCTGACCCTCTCCGGTCCCGAGATCGAGAACTCGACCGGCACCGGCCAGGCGGTCCACGACCAAAGGAATGATCTGCTCTTCGTATTCGGGATCCACCCCGTCGGTGAACTCCGCCACCCACCAGCCGGAGTGATCGTTCCAGTCCTGTTGCACGGTTGATTCGGTCATGCCCGCACTTTCTCGTAGACGGCCTGGGCAACCGAATCGGGCAACCACGTGAGCGCCTGAAGTGTTTCGAGGCTGGCTTGCCTGACCTTCTTCACGCTGCCGATTTCTTTGACCAGTCGTTTCTGTCGAACCGGACCGAGTCCGGGGATGTCGTCCAACACCGACTTGGTCATTCGCCTGTCTCGCAACTGCCGGTGATAGGTGATGGCAAAGCGGTGGCTCTCGTCGCGAATCCGTTGCATCAGGTAGAGCGCCTCGGACTGCCGAGGCAGTGTCACCGGCTCGGAATCGAACGGCAGATAGATCTCCTCGAACTGTTTGGCCAGCGACACACATGGGATGTCCCCGAACAGATCGAGCTCTTCCAACACCTTGATCGCTCGACTCAGTTGGCCCTTCCCGCCGTCGACAACAAGAAGCTGAGGGGGGTATTGAAACTTCCCTCGCTCGGAGACCGGCTTGACTTCGATCAACTTTGTAGGCGGTCAGACGACGCCTCAAGACCTCTTCCATCGCTGCGAAATCGTCGTTCTGATCGACGGTCTTGATCTTGAATCGCCGGTACTGGTTCTTTGCCGGGAGTCCGTCCTCGACCACCACCATCGAACCCACGTAGTCCGAGCCCTGCATGTGGCTCATGTCGTAGCACTCGATCCGCAGCGGCGCTTCGGGTAGGCCCAGGAACTGTTGGAGCTCGTTGAGTGCTCGCGCTCTGGCATTGTGATCGGTGGCCCGTTTCATGCGATGGCGGGTGAACTCCTCTTCGGCGTTCTTGGTGACCATTGCGAGAAGGTCCACCTTGTCGCCCCGCCTCGGTTGCCGGATCTCGACGTTGGAGCCCCGCAGGACCGAAAGCCACTCGGTGTAGAGCTCGGGCTCAGTGCCGGTGTTGGGAAGGAGAACAACCTTGGGCATCCCCTGTACCGGTTCCTCGTCGTAGAGGCTCTCCAAGACTTTGTCGACCACCTCTCGATCATCCAGTGGTTCAACTTTGTCGATGATGAAGCTTCGACGACCGGTCACTCGACCCCGGCGCACATAGAACACGAAAATGCAGGCCTCCAGATCGTCTCCTGCGATGCCAACAACGTCGAGGTCCTCGGTGCGTTCGGCCACCATCTGGTTCTTCTCGATGGTGCGACGAACCGCCCCCATTCGATCTCGGAGTCGGGCTGCCTGTTCGAACTCCAGATCGGCCGCAGCCGAGTTCATCTGGGTTTCGAGCCGCTTCAGAACCGGATCGGTATCACCCTCCAAGAACTCCAACAGCTCGGCAACCATTTCGTCGTAGCCCTCCTTTGTCACCTCGCCGACGCAGGGAGCCGAACACTTCTCGATGTGAAAAAGGAGGCAAGGTTTGCCGAGCTTGGAGTGGCGATCGAGCTTGTTGTCCGAACACGACCGGACGGGGAATACCCGCAGGAGCGAGTCGAGGGTGTCCCGGATCGCCCAAGCATGGGCATATGGTCCGAAGTAGCGCGTGCCCTTTCGCTTCTTGCCCCGCATCACCCGAGGACGGGGCCATTCGTCACCAACGGTCACCGCGAGATACGGGTAGCTCTTGTCGTCCACCAGACGGATGTTGAACCGGGGCCGGTGCTTCTTGATCAGGTTGTATTCCAGCATCAGCGCTTCAACATCGGTATCGACCTGAATCCACTCGACCCGCTCTGCGGTGGCCACCATCTGGGCGGTCCGAGCGTGCATGTTTCGTGGGTTCTGGAAGTAGTTGCTCAGCCGGCTCCGCAGGGATTTCGCCTTCCCGACATAGATCACCCGGCCGTCGGCATCGAAGAACTGGTAGGAGCCTGGTGCGTCAGGAATCGAACCAGCGGGAGGACGTTTCACCACTCACCACGATGCTAGCGAGTGCTGGGAACGAACGATCGGCCCGCTCATCCAGCAGATCACCGCCCTCGGAACGACCTGCAACAGGGGGAAACGACATCGCCGCAGACCTTAACCCAGCGACCATTCGTGCCGACCGAATAGATACGAGAGGAGGGTCGTCATGGACCGTTGCACCAGTTGCCAGAACATTCTGCCGCGGACGGTCGACCGCTGCCCCGTCTGTGGACTCGACAATGCTCCTGCCAAGGCAGAAGTACCTGAAGTCCCCGAAGTTCACAAGGGCAAGGACTTCCTCGACAGCATCGGATCCAAGCGCATCAAGACAGGAAGGTCACCACGAATCAGCTCACCGAGGAGTGGACGGACACCCGAGAGAACGGGCCACGACGGAGCTGTCCCGCTCTATGAGCCTTCATCCGATCCTGCAGAGCGTGAGAGCGATTTCGATCTACCGGAACTGGGCGAACAGACACGCTCTGTTGCCGCGATCTCCTCTCGTCTCAACTCCAACATACGAATTGGACCCAGGAGGTCCCATACCTTCATGGTCACGGCCGCTGCCCTGGTTGCGGTTGCATCGCTGGGGGCCGGCACCGCAATCGGCCTGCAGAGGACAGAAGTTCCCTCTCAGATCGCGATGACAGCGCTGGAGGTGCCGGTTCGACCCTCAGACGAACCGCTCGTGGTCGATGGCCCGGTCGAAGGATTCGATCCCGCCGCGATCGTCTCGATCTCCGAGACCCCGAGCTGCGGGGCTCCGATCCAAACCTACGGAGCAGTTGTAGAGGGGGGAACTGTGGTGGCCCCGCTCGAATCGACCCAGAACGGCGAAACACCCGCTATCACGGGAGACCGAATCGCTACCGATTCCGACATCATCGGCCTGTCCAATACCGACGATCTCGCAGTGCTTCGACCCGCAGATCGGCTCGAGCGCCGACTCCGAGTCGCCACCACAACCCGGATTCGAACCGGAACTACGCTCGCACTCGTGTCGGTGACCGACGACGAAATCACTCTTCGACCCGCCATCGTCTCGGGATTCGAAACCCGCGATGGGACCGTGCACAGCTTCACGATCCAGACGAAGTTCGAGGCCGCCGAGGTGACAACCACCGAGTCGTTTGCCAGTGGCACGTTCGTTGTTGACCAAGCCGGTGATCTGCTCGGCATGGCCGACAACAGCGGATCCTTCGTCACGGCGCTGCGAATCTCCGAGTCAGTCGCTCGTTTCCAGACCAGCCCCACATTTCCCGAGCCCGTCTGCGGCTAACCGTCGACGAGATCGGGGCAGCCGAGGGCGCTCGTATACTCCACACATGCTTCGGATCCAGCGGAACCTACCTGAGCGATACTCCGGGGCGTCCGACTCCGAGCTGGAGCAGATGATTCGCGATGCAAAGGCGAGTCTCGGCGATGACCTCTTCATCCTCGGCCATCACTACCAGCGCGACGATGTCATCCAGTTCGCCGACGCTCGCGGCGACAGCTTCAAGCTCTCCGTGCTCGCCCAGGAACGACCTCACGCCAAATACATCGTGTTCTGCGGCGTGCATTTCATGGCCGAAAGCGCCGACATCCTCACCAACGACGATCAGGTTGTGATCCTTCCCGACCTCAACGCCGGGTGCTCCATGGCCGACATGGCCGACATCGATCAGGTCGAAGAGGCATGGGAGACCCTGGCCGAGACGATCGACATCAATACGATCATTCCGATCACGTATATGAATTCCTCGGCCGCCATCAAGAGCTTCGTCGGCAAGCACGGCGGGGCAGTGTGTACCTCCAGCAACGCCCGAGCCGTGTTGGAATGGGTCTTCAACGATCAGAAGGCCGACAAGGTGCTCTTCTTCCCCGACCAGCACCTCGGCCGCAACACCGGTCTGGCAATGGGTTATGGCCTCGATCAGATGAAGTTGTGGGACCCTCGCAGGGATCGCGGCGGACTGTCCGAGGCCGAGTGCAAAGAGGCTTCACTACTGTTGTGGAAAGGCCACTGCACCATCCATCAGCGCTTCACGCCTGAACTGGTTCATGCCTTCCGGGCCGAGAACCCTGAGGGAGTCGTCATTATCCACCCCGAGGCGCCCTACGAGGCGTGCGCCGAGGCCGACTTTCTCGGCTCGACCAGCTACATCCTCAACAAGGTCGCCGAACTGCCGGCCGGGTCAACCGTGGGCATCGGCACCGAGGTGCACCTTGTGAACCGGATAGCCCAGGAGAACCCCGACAAGACGGTCATCAATCTCGACCCGGTCCTGTGCCCGTGCTCCACGATGGCCCGGATCGACATGCCCCACCTCGCCCACGTGTTGGAGAACCTCGTCGAGGGCCGAGTGGTCAACCAGATCACCGTCGATCCCGAGACCACCGAGTGGTCGAAGGTCGCTCTTCAAAGGATGCTCGACATCACCT